>OY970181.1:0-1188223 GCA_963708045.1 uncultured bacterium
TTGTGCTTGTTTCTACTCCAGTTTTCGCCGCCAGGGTTTCCAAGTTGAACCCCTGTTTGAGTTGCAACTCTTTGAGCCATTTTCCGAATTTCATAGATCACCCAGTAGTGCAAGTAGTTTGTCAAAGATAGTGGCTATGGCTCACGCTCAGAAGAGACACTTACTTCACAGTTATTGGCACTGAGGTTCAAAGATAGTGGCACTAGCTTTCTGCAACCCCAAGATAGTGGCGCCCGCCTATGCCCACTGTCACAGTTGTTAGCGATGGCCTACCCGCGGATGTTGGAATTACAGCAGAAGTAACTCGTCACCAATAACGTTGCCGCTCCATTGCCACCCGTTTTCGAGGCTAAGCCTCGACAGGAAAATTTTTCTCGAGATTCAATCTCTCGGGAAAATAAATGAGTATCTAATAGCTTTGATATTTTTCTACCTTATCTTGACTTTAAAAAAATTGTCGAGGCAAAACCGAGCCGAGCTCGGCGAAACCTCGACAAAAAACTTCCCCCTCCCATCTTGGCGCGGCCGCGTCAAGATGGGAGGGGGAAGAAAAAAGTGAAAAAATACAAAAAACAAAGTTGATGTTAAGAAAATGCTGTAGAGTTAGGTCTTCAACCTTCAAAAAATTTAAAGAAATAATTAACTACCTACGGTCCAAGATATTCATAGCAATACCAATATTTATCATAATGCTGTACCGCGTAACCCGACGAACATTCGGCTTGGGTCATCGCATTTTCCTTTGGCCAAATTAAAAAAGCACCGGTCTGCGTGTTGAGCGCAGTATTGTTAACATATAAAAAACGGTTGTAGGCATAATTACCGGTTGCGGCTCCGGTCGTTGGAAAACTAGACATATACAGTGACATCGCATCCCTCAATGAATCTAGACCCGAACTATTATTCATCCAGCAGTTTTCACTTGTCGGCGCGCCAAAGCACTTCCATGCGCCACCCGTACTCGGCCATCCGTTGTTGGTGTAATAATAAAGCTGAAGCGCTTTAATTATTTGCGTCTTATCTGCCAGCCATTTTGTGTCACGAGCTTTGGAGCGAACATTGCTCAAAGACACAACCGCGATTGTGGAAAGCAACCCGATTATTGCAATAACTACAAGGAGCTCAATTAGTGTAAAAGCGCGGCGGTGCATAGATTTATATTCATTTACTTTCTATTACGGCCCCAGATATTCGTAGCAATACCAGTATTTATTGTAATGCTGCGGAAGGGAGGCTGAAGAGCATTCGCTTTGGGCCATTGTGTTCTCTTTTGGCCAAGCTAAAAATGCCCCGGTTTGTGTTCCGACTGTCCCGTTGCTCAAATACAAGTAGCGATTATTAGCATAGCTACCGCTTGCGGCGCCGGTTGTTGGAAAATTAGTCATATATGGAGACATTGCATCCACTAATGTGTCTAAACCACTATAACCGCCCCTCCAACATGTTTCAGCTGTGAGAGCGCCAAAACATTTCCAGTTATTACTTGAACTCGGCCAACCGTTTTTCTCGTCGTAATAAAGTTGAAGCGCTTTGATTATTTGCGTTTTGTCCGCCAGCCATTTTGTGTCGCGAGCTTTGGAGCGAACATTGCTCAAAGACACAACCGCGATTGTGGAAAGCAACCCGATTATTGCAATGACGACAAGTAATTCAATCAAAGTAAAAGCACGGCGAGGCATAGTAAGAAAAATTTCTAAATACGGCGCCAAGAAAGATATCCCCGAAATCATTTGGTAATGAAGGGATCAATTGAGGCGCCGCATTTAAATTATATCATAATCTATCAACCGTGTATTTTGGCAAATCTTTGGCTTATTACAAGTGTCTGGTTTACAAATACCCAATATCTAATACCTAATGTCTAATCCGTGACGACGTAAATACAAAAACCCCATCCTTGCGGACGGGTTTTTTGCTGATTTTCGAGTTTCGGCGTGACCCTTACATTACCATTATTACGGTAGCACGAAAAAAACATCATCACAAGAAATAAAGAACCGACCTTCGCACAAAGCTAGGGTCGGTCTTGGCCAAGCTCGGCTTGGCCAATATGTCAGGCGAAAATTCTCTCCGCCTCTTGAATACTGTTTGCTTTAACGATAAACCTCCTTGAAGAATGTCCGTAGAGAAAATAAATTGCTCTCCACGACACCTTTGGTTTTGAAAGACTGAGCCAGACCGTCTGAATACCCAATGTCGTTGCGACGAGATCAGTGAAGACGCCGTTACCGATAAGACGCGTCGTCTTCGGACAAGTCCCCATCGCCGACATAACCCTTCGGAAAAAGTTTGGATCGGTTTTGGTCACGCCAAGATCTTTTGCCGAATACACGTGGCCAAACAAGTGATCAATTTGATTGCGTTTTAGCAACCCCAGAACAACCCGCCTACTCGCATTGGTCACGATCGCCACCTTCACACCAGGATTTTGTTTGCGCACAAAGGCAATCAGCCGCTCCACAAAACGACGCCGTTCTTTTGGAACAATGAACGTCTTTATCGCTCGCGTAATCCTTTGCGAAATAGCCACCCCCTCGGCAAAACTGCAAGGATAGCCAAAATGCGTAAAGGTCGCGGCATTCAAAGCGCCGCGATAGAGTGAACCTGCCAGAGCCGAACGCGGAATTTTCCGCATTCCCCCAACAATCACTCTAATGCGATTTATAAAACGTTCAATTGTCTCCGCCGAAACCCCAATCTTCCTTTGGAGCACGTCCTCGGCAACTTTTCGCGAAAATTCGGCAAGCGTCAGTCCTTCTCGCGACACGAAGAGCGTACTAATCGCATCAAACAAAAGTCCTCTAATTGGCTGCGTCCCGCGAAAACGGGACGCCATTTTATTGCGTCTCGTTTTCACGTTTCACCTCCATTTTGTTGTTTACTGGTACCCCAAAAACAATACTCCTTTCAATTATTTTGTCAACGGCTTATAGTTAAGGAATATGAGCGATGTAAACAAAATTATCGGCATTTTCATGGAAGAAAAGCGAACGGCCGAAGAAATCATCCTTATTGAAAAGGCTTTTGATTTTGCCGACAAAGTTCACGCCGGATTTAAACGAATTTCCGGCGCGCCTTATATCGTCCACCCCGTAGCCGTCGCGACCCGACTTGCCGAAATGGGTTTGCCGGCCAATATGGTCGCTGCCGCCCTTCTTCACGACACCATTGAAGACTCGGTTCAGCCACCCGAGGAAACGCGCAAAAAACTTCGCGAAAATTTTGACGCCGACATTGTTGAACTAGTGGAGAACGTTACCAAGTTGGATTTTAAAAACCCGATTAAAATTGAAAATCGTCTTTTTGGCATTGAGCGCTATGTGGAAAATATGCGCAAAATGTTTATTGCTTTTGCCAAAGACGTCCGCGCCATCATTATTAAATTTGCCGACCGCGTGGAAAACCTACGCGATCTTGAAGTTTTGCCGCCAGCCAAACGCGTGCGCATTGCCCTAGAAACATTAGAAGTCTACGCGCCTATCGCCAAGCGCCTCGGCATTGCCCATTTTCACGTTGAACTTGAAGACATGGCTTTTAAGCACGCCTTTCCCGAGGAGTACCACAAAGTTACCGATCTTATCGGCGAAAAATACAAAGATCGCGATGGTTACTTGGATCGCATCGCACAAAAAACAAAGACCAAATTGGATGCTGCCGGAATTAAATCCGTAATTTCGCTTCAAGCGCGCACCAAACATTTTTTTAGCATTTACCGAAAACTTTTAAAGTACGACTGGGACATTAACCGCATTTGGGATCTCTTTGCGGTGAGAATTATCGCGAACAACGTCCCCGACTGTTACGCCGCTTTAGGCGTTATTCATTCGCTTTGGAAACCGGTCAAAGGGCGGATTAAAGACTACATCGCTCAGCCAAAACCCAACGGTTATCGTTCAATTCATACAACCGTCTTTGCCGATGATGGAGAATTTGTTGAATTCCAAATTCGCACCAAAGAAATGCACGACGAGGCGCAATACGGAATCGCCGCCCACTGGCGCTATGACGAACTTAAAAATATCCAAGCGCCGCTTCCTAAAAAACAAATCAACTGGGTGACCGAACTTGCCGCCATTCAAAAAGAAATGGAAGGCAACAAAGAATTTATGGCGACCATGGAACACCTAAAGATTGATGTTTTCCACGACCGCATTTTTGTTTACACGCCACAAGGCGATGTGGTTGATTTGCCCGAAGAGGCAACGCCGATTGACTTTGCCTATGCCATTCATACCGACATTGGAAACACGGCAACGGCGGCGGCGATTAATGGAAAAAATGTCGCCTTAGATACACCACTCCAAAATGGCGATGTTGTAAAAATTGTTATTGATAAAAACCGCAAAGGCCCTTCCGCCGACTGGGCCAAATTTGTAAAAACCAGAATGGCTCGCGAACGAATTAAAGCCTACGCCCGTTCCCCGCTTCAAGACTTTATCAAATCACTCGTGCCTAAGGGGAAGAAGAAAAAATTTAAATAACTTTTAACTGTTAACTGTTAACTTTTTTATTTAAAACATCCCTCAACTGCGGGATGTTTTAAATAAAACCTAAAAGTTGAAAGTTAAAAGTTAAAAGTTTACTAACCCCTAATCCCCAACTTAGCCACAAGCTCCCGATACTCTTCTTCGGAAAAATAAGAAATTTTTATTGAACCATTTTTTCCAGCGCCGGAAATAGTAACCTTGGTGCCAAGCTTGCGTCGGAGCGCTTCGGCGTCGGCCGACGTTTGAGCATTCGGAAGCGCCGTGATTTCTTTGCGTTCGCGCGCCGCCTCTTCCGCCACGCGCACCGTAACTCCCCCGCCCAGCATCGTATTAAACATTTTTTTCTGTGCCGCAACGTCGGCAAGGCCGGCCAAAACTTTGGCTTGCGACGCGCTAATGATTCCAGAAATAATCGCCTGGCGAATTTCTTCGGGAAGCGAAAGCAAGCGCATCATGTTAGCGATCGTTGAACGACTTTTACCTACGCGCCGACCAATATCTTCTTGGGTAAGATTAAATTCATGGGCCAGATCGGCGTACGCCGCGGCCTCTTCAAGCGCGTTTAGGTCGTGGCGATTAATGTTTTCAATGAGCGAAAGCAAAAGCTTTTCGCGGTCGTCTTTTGTTTCGCGAAGAATAACCGGAACCGTCGTCATTCCAAGCGCCTGCGACGCGCGCAAGCGGCGTTCGCCGGCAATAAGTTCATAGGTTCCGTCGGGTAGTTTATGCGCGACAAGCGGCTGAACAATTCCGTGTTCGCGAATAGAAGCAATGAGCGATTCCAATTCGGCATGATCAAAATTATGTCGCGGCTGGCGCGAATTAGGCTTGATTTTCCCAATCAAAATATTATGAATCCGACCAAGCTCCGGCACGTCATTACTAACCGGCGCGGCAGAAATTTCTTTTTCTTTTGGAGAAAGCGCGGGAGGATGTTTTTGCGGAATGAGCGAAGAAAGTCCACGCCCCAGAGAAAAAGGTTTTGCTGGCATATTTTTTAAAGAGTGGTTAAGGCGTCTATTATTTCTCGCGTCAACCGGTCGTAAGCGGCGGCGGCTTTTGATCCCGGGTCGTATGACGAAATCGCTTGGCCAAAACTTGGCGCCTCGGCGAGCCGCACCGTTCGCGGAATCACTGAACGAAAAATTTTATTAGGGAAATATTTATACAACTCTTCCAAAATTGATTGCGAGAGACGAACGCGGCTGTCAAACATCGTAATCGCCGCGCCGAGCACTTCTAATTTTGGATTAAGATTTTCTTTGACCAAAGCGATCGTTTCCAAAAGCTGGCCAAGACCTTCAAGCGCATAGTATTCGGCCTGAACCGGAATAAGGACGACGTCGGCGGCGGTAAACGCGTTTACCGTGATGAGCCCGAGAGACGGCGGACAGTCAAGAATAACAACGTCGTAGTCGTTTCGCACTTCCAAAAGCGCGTCAAAAAGACGGTGTTCGCGGCGATCAATTTCCACAAGTTCAACCTGCGCGCCGGCGAGTGCGCCGTGCGCTGGCGCAATTTTAAGTCCGGTATAAGCAGTTGGCTGGATAACCGATCCCAAACTGGCGCGGCCGATAATCGCGTCGTAAATACTTGCTTCAAGTGACTTATGGTCAACGCCGAGTCCCGAAGTGGCGTTAGCTTGCGAGTCCAAATCGATTAAAAGCACGAATTTGCCAGCCGCGGCAAGCGAGGCAGCAACGTTAACAGCGGTCGTGGTCTTTCCCACTCCCCCTTTTTGATTAGCAACAGCAATGACAACGGCCATAGTTAATTTAGTTTATCAGCGAAAACCGCCTTTGACAAGGATAACAATTGCGAGTATATTATCCTCTATGCCGATCGCGACCGGCATAGAGTTTTTTACGCCGCCGTGGCGGAATGGCATACGCGAAGGACTCAAAATCCTTTGATCGCAAGGTCGTGTGGGTTCAAGTCCCACCGGCGGCAATTTAGTAAATAGCACGTAGCAAATGGAGTGACCCATATGCCGCGAGCCACGAGCTACAAACCACGTGCAGTATAGCGGGGTGGAGAAGTGGCATCTCGCAAGGCCCATAACCTTGAGATCACCGGTTCAAATCCGGTCCCCGCAAGCTTGATAATGAATCAACATTCGTTATCAGACTTGCACAAGCTATAAAAAAATAAACAACATACAATAAACGATCTGGTAAAAATTGTTCATTGTACGTTGTCCATTGTCCATAGATAAAAAAGGCCTGGGTAGCTCAGTCGGTTAGAGCGAAGGACTCATAAGCCTTAGGTCGGCAGTTTAATTCTGCCCCCAGGCACCAAAAAATCTCCAAATATTTGGAGATTTTTTGTTTGTCATCTTGTCTAATTTTCTCCTTGAATTTAACGCGTATTTTTGCTACATTTAAAAACTATGTTTGTCACAACCCACGTTCTCATGGGCGGACTTATCGGAGAAAATGTGCCCACACCGCTTGTCGCGGCGGCGGTTGGTATTGCCTCTCATTTTATTTTAGACACCATCCCTCACGGCGATTCGTATCTTTATTATAATTATAAAGAAGGAAAAAATGTCACCAAATCGCTTGTCTACACCGTTGTTGATGCCGTCCTCGCGGTTATTGTTCTAGTTTATATGCTTGAGATCGCACCTTACCCAAGCCGCGGCACGATGGTCGCGGCCGTGATCGGCGCGATCCTCCCCGATTTTTTGGTTGCGCTCGCCGAAATTTTTCCAATCAAGCCGCTTGCCTGGTTTGCCAAAACGCATATGCGCATCCACGATGCCGTCTCTATTCGCATCGGGCATATTCGCCCGCGCTACGGCATGATCATTCAAGTTACTCTTTTTTGTTTTCTTTTTTTTCTCGCAACAATCAAACCTTTAAAATAAACTATTTGCTCGCGGCACTAAGTTTGGCTGGCCAGCGATAATTTTCATAAGTCCAATAAGCAAGACTTTTTGCATCTTGAAAACGCGCGTCGTCGTTAACGCTCCCAATCACGATGACGGCAATTGTACCGGCGCCATCTTTTGAAAAAGACACGGCAATATTGTGGCCGCTTTCGTCAATAAAACCGGTTTTTGCTCCCAAAATTTTATAGGGTTTTTTGTTAACAAAAGAACTTAATAATTTATCGGTCGTTAAAATTCTTACGGTTTTTCCAAAAATCTTTTTTAACTCATATGATGAAGAAAGCGTTGAGGCGACAATTTCCTTTTTTTGAATCGCGGCCTTAAGAAGTAAATAGACGTCGTGCGCTGTCGAAACATTGTCCGGACTTAAGCCGGTTGGTTCAACAAAGTGTGTGCTTGAAAGCCCAAGTCCCGCCGCCCTAGCGTTCATTTCGGAAACAAAGACGTTTTGCGAAAGACCAACCGACGAAGCCAGTGCCACCGCGGCGGCGTTTGATGAACCAACAAGCATTGCTTGCCAAAGATCACGAACCGTCACGATGTCGCCAGGCGCAAAAAACGGCAACCCTCCCCCGTCAACCGGCTTTTCCAAAGTAACTTTTTTATTCCAGTCAGGATGGTTTTCCAAAACCACGAGCGCCGTCATTAGTTTGGTAATTGAAGCGATCGGCGTTCGTTCGTTCGCATTCTCAGAATATAATTCTGTTCCCGTAAGAAGATCGCAAACAAAAATTTTATCGGCAGTCGTTTTCACGCCAACGCTTTCGCGACCATTCGCGGCAATAATTTTCTTGGGCGCAACCGACGCCGCTTTGCGCAGAGCCGCGACGGTTAAACTGTTTGCGGGTACTGTCTTTACAGGCACCGGCGCGGCATCAACAAAAGACGTCACCAACGCCGGCGCATCATAAACAACCGGCACTGCCGAAATAATTATAACCGCGACAATCGTGCCGAGCAGTCTCTTCTTCATTGCTTTTCTTCTTTTGACGCGAATTCTAAAATGTCTTCAATGCGCTTGTCCGAACGCAGGGCTTCGTAGTCAGGCAACTCAGCAATACTGCCAACGCCAAGAAAACGCATAAATTCCATTGACACGCGATAAATTGATAAACCGTTTTCTATTTCTTCATCAATAAGACCGCGCATCATCAAATTACGCAAAATAATTGTACAGTTAACGCCCCTGATTTGTTCAAGCTCGGCTTTGCCAACGGGGCCGCGATACGCGATCACTGTGAGTGTTTCCAGCTGCGGACGGGTCAGCTCGCTTGTTGTCTCGTCTTTGACGAATTTTTCCACAAGTTCGCCGGCTTCGGCGACCGAACCAAGGCGTAATTCGTCATCAACCCGAACCAGCACCAAACCGCTTCCAGACGCCTTAAGACGCTCGGCAAGATTGGCGGCCGCGAGCCGCACGTCTTCTTTGGTGGCTTCGGTTAGTTCGGATATTTTTTTTATGTTAAGCGGCCGCGGCGAAACCGCGAGTAGCGCTTCTATTTTCGCTTCAAGATTAAGCATTTTGTGTTTCCGGCCGTTTTGGCGGCCGCGTTATGATTATTTCTCCAAATTCTTCGCTTTGTTCAGCCGATAAATCGCGAGAACGAACCAGCTCTAGCAAGGCAAGAAAATTGACCACGATTTCGGTTCTATCGGTCGCGTCTGTCATTATATCGCGAAATCGCATTGTCTCAACCTTTTCCATTAGCGACCGAATATTCCCAATTTTTTCTTGGATGGAAATTTTCCGCTTAAGACGCTCTTCGGGGTATTTAATAACCGGCGTGAGACGCGTTAAAACATCAATAAACGAAGCGCGCAATTTTTCGGTAGTAACCGAGGGTGGCGGCGAAAAACGCGGCGTAAGAAGTTGCGGCAAACGATCGCGGAAAAAAATAAGTTTATTTTGCTTGAGTTTTTCCGCGAGCTTAAGCGATGCTTCATAAAAAATCTTGTACATCTTAAGCTGAAACTCAAGCGACGGCCCGTCTTCTTCTGGAGTAGGAGCAACCGGCAGGAGCTCGCGCGATTTGATCAGCAAAAGCTTGGCGGCAACAACTAAAAAATCAGCGAGATCGTCAGGATTTTTTTCTTCAACCAGCTTCAGACTTTCCATATAATCTTCGGCGATTTTGGAAAGTGAAATTTCGGAAATAGAAAGTTCCTTTTCTTCAATTAGCTGAAGAAGCAAATCTAACGGCCCTTCAAATTTTTCCGTTTTAAAATTAATGGAAATATTATTTTCTTTTCTTCGCCGACTTTAGCGACTTCTTAAACGCCGCTTTGGTGGCAAATTTTTTCTTCGGTTTTTTCGTAACCTTTTTGGCTTTTTCCGCTTTCGGCATTTTTACCTTGCTTCCAAACTTGGCGACTTTGGCGTCTTCGGCCTTAACCAAATCTTTAATTTTTATTCGCAAAGAATCGGTCAGGCTTTCGGCGCGGACAAGTCCCTTCGTTACGCGCGCAAGCGAATTATCAAGCAGCAGTCCGACGTCTTTATACATGGAAACAAATGGCGTGGCCGCACCCGGAAGCATTCCCGCTTTGACCATATCTTTTTCATTGGCCAATTCAACCTTAATGGCTTTCAAATGATTTTTAACAGCTTTAAGATCAATACGGTATGAAGCCGGTACGGCGACCACATAATATCGCGTTCCTTTTTTCTCAACCTTTGGCAACTCAACTTTAATGAGCAAGGTTTTGGCGATGCTTTCCAATTTTTCGCCAAGCGTCTGTGCCAAATCATAAGCCGTGTAAACAGTTTTATGCGGCACCTCTTCAAATTTAACATTAATCTTTTTTAGATGGGCGATTATTTTTTTTGGGATGGACATAAACGTAGGGGTCAGAGATTAGGGTTTAGGGTTTAGTGAAAAAATCACTAGGCAATTTTTATATGCGCTTCGCGAAGCGCTTTGGCTGGAAGTTCGGACGGGGCGCCGGTCATTGGGTCGCGGGCGTCGCCAGTTTTTGGAAAGGCAATAATCTCACGAATGTTTGGTTCGTTAAGAAGCAGGGCGATAACCCGATCCAGCCCCCAAGCAATACCGCCATGCGGCGGCGCGCCAAAAGTAAACGCTTCCAGCATGTGCCCAAATTTTTCCTTAATCGCCTCTTCGGAGTGTCCCATGATTTCAAAAACCTTTTTAAGGGCTTCGGGCTGATGATTTCTAATACTGCCGCCGCCAATCTCGCTGCCATTTAAAATAATGTCGTACTGAGCAGCTTTAATTTCGGAGATATTTTCTTTGTTCATTAACCGCTCGCGATCGTCGGGCATGGCCGCCGAAAAAGGATTATGAGTGAATGTCCAATTTCCGTCATCGGCTTTTTCAAACATCGGGAAATCAACAACCCATTCAAAGGCAAGCAAATTAGGATCATTCTTGTCTTCGCGAAGATCCGGCTTGTCAGAATTATATTTCGCCATGGCTTCGGCATAAGGAACGCGCGGAAACGGAATTTGTTGAATGCGTTTTTCGGGAAACAGTTCTTTAACCAGCGCAATCAGCATCGCTTCGTTAAGCGCCATCACGTCTTCGCTTTCAACAAACGACATTTCCATATCCAACTGCGTAAACTCCGGCTGACGATCACCGCGCTGGTCTTCGTCGCGATAACAACGAGCAACTTGAAAATATTTTTCCATCCCCGCCACCATTAAGAGTTGTTTATGCTGCTGCGGCGATTGCGGCAAGGTATAAAATGTTCCCGGGTGAAGTCTGGACGGCACCATAAATTCACGCGATCCCTCCGGTGTCCCCTTTCCCAGAGACGGCGTTTCAATTTCCCAAAAACCTTCTTTGTTCAAATAATTTCTTGAGAAATTAATTATTTTGTGGCGCATCTCCATATTTTTCCGCAACCGTTCCGAACGCAAATCAAGATAACGGTATTTAAGACGCGTTTCTTCGTTAACTTCACGTGTATCGCTCGCAATAGAAAACGGCGGCGTTTGGCATTCGTTAAGAATTTCAATATTCAAAGCTTCCATCTCCACCGTGCCGGTCGGAATATTCGGATTAACCATTTTTTCTGGACGAGCCTTTACCAAGCCGTGAATGGAAACCACCCATTCGTCGCGTAAACGCGGCACAATGTCGGTAAACTTACCAGGCAGCACAACCACCTGAATAACCCCCGTCCGGTCGCGGACGTCCAAAAACACGATTTTGCCCATATCGCGGCGCGTGTTGATCCAGCCTTTAACGGTTATTTCTTGACCGACCTCTTTAATTGAATCAATGATATTTGTTCTTTTCATAGGTGTAAATTGTATATAATTTAACGTATTAATTCAAGGAATAAATCAGACCAAGGAGCGTTAAACGCTCCTTGGTCTGAAACCCGCTAACCAGGCTTGCGATCTGGTCTTAAGAACCATAAACCAATCGCAGCAACAATAAGTCCGACGCCGCAAAAGCCAAAGACCGTAACAATAATCTCACCACCGACCGGCTTTCCTGCTACGCCCAACGCTGTCCCGACCAAAACAAACGCATAGCCAGCGCGGCCGATAAGTGATTGCAGCGATCCATAAGTGGCGCGAAAGTGTTCGCCGACATGTTGTTGAGTAAAGGTATCAACGAGCGGCGAAAAAAATCCGCGTCCCAATTCGTGCAAAACAATCAGCCCAAGCAATGGATAGACGGACTTGGTCACAAAAACAAAGCCAAGACCAACGCCGGAAATGAGAAACGACATAGCAATCATCCCTGCTTCGCGACCAACCGGTTTTTTACTTCGTCTTATGTAAAAACCAGCCAGAGCGGCAGCGCCATAAATCGGTATCCACGACCAAGCCACTCCTACGCTTCCAACCCTTTCTTTTAGAAGCGGTGTCCAGTACAGATTGAACGGAATAACCAACCCCATGAGCATTGAAGCGGCTGATGCCCAAATTAGACTAGGCGATTTCTTTAACGCGCCAACACTTTCCTTAAGAGCGTGAAATTCGGAGACACGGTGTACTGGTTCGCCGCTGTCATTCATCACGAAAACCGCGGTAATAAGCGCCGCCGCCGCAAAAAGTGCGCCCATTGCCCAGCCAAGGCGCGGATAACTCGGGGCAAGAAAAATACCCGAGAAAAAACCACCCACAATCATCGCTAGCGACGAAGCAATTGACCCTGTGGCAAAAGCATGACGTAATTTTTCTTGCTCATTGCGGTGACGCAAAGCATCGGTAAGCCAAGCCTGGAGTGCGCCCGAAGTAAATGCATTACCGATCGCCACCAAACATTCAGCAATAACCGCCGTCCAAAAACCACGCACGCCAGCGTAAAATGCCGACCCAAAACAAAGTGCCAAAGCACCGCAACAAATAGAAAAGCGCCTGCTTCGCCCATCGGCAATCATCCCCGTCGGAACTTCAAAGATAACGACACAGAACCAAAAGATAACATTTACCAAGGCAATGTCGGAAAGGGTAAGCCCGTTTGCAATGAGAAGCGGTATGTAGATAACCACCGTCATACTTGTTGAGAGTCCGACGAGCAAGTTATAAAGAACGAAAACGCGTGTTGGATGCATAGTAACCTCCGGTTAATAACAAACCGACTCGGGAATATTCCCGAGTCGGTATAAGTTCTGAATATTTTCTAAATATTTATTTTTCAGATCTTATGTGACTCGGCAATACGAAAGCAGTCGGGCGATCGGCGCCGACGGTATTCGTAATGGAGTAATTCATAAGATGTTTCATATCTATTAGTAGCAGTAACACGACACATTATTTCCGTCAAGGATTTTTACTTAAAAAATATAAAATTATGAAAACTAACCTCTCAATAAATTTAGCTCTGTTAAGCCAAAAAATCTATCAAGAAAACCTTGAAAGACGGAATTTTTTCGCCGAAACGGTTAAGCCCTTAATCTCAAAAAATAAAGATAAAAAAAAATAATGATGATTATTTCTAATTTTTGAGGCGAAAAAATTCCGGCTTTCAAGGTTTATCTTAAACCGCCACCGGAAACCACAGCGCCGTTTCTAGCCGATAGCGCAAAAGCGGCGCGGTAAAAACCGCAAGATCAGCACCGGCGCAAATTGGCGCAACGGGAATTGGCAAAGCCGCGTGCGCGCGAAGCAGATTAAAAGTATTTTCTGAGGCACGAATGGCAGTTGGGTCGGTTGGATGACAATGGACACAAACCGCTCCCCCGTGCGCCGCGGAAACGGCACAAATTTTTTCCGAACGGCAAATAACACATTCATCCAGTTCCGGACGATAACCGGCGTGCGATAACAGTTTTAAAATAAACGCATCGCGAAGCGATCCAGCGTGTTCAACAGCGATCGTTTCCGCCGCACCGAGCGATTCGGAAAGCAATTCAAAAATTTCTCGGTCAACCGCTTCTGGTCGCGTCACCAGATCGACTAAACGAATAAAACAAGCGGCGTAGCGCATCCGCCAAAGTGAAAGTGAAAGCGCCGGAAATCGTTCTGCCGTTTCTACACCAATAAGAAGTGGTCGCGAACGCCCTTCATAAATAAGCGTTCGGACGACGGCATAGTCTGAAAGCGGCGGTTGAAGTTTGGAAAGCGTTTTTCTGGCACCGCGCACGCGTACCTCAATTTTCCCCCGCCGTTCGGTAAGGAGCGTATACAACCGGTCGTGTTCGGCAAGGTCGCGATGCCCGAGCACGATTGCTTTTGTTTGTAAGTAATTAGCCATTTACTAAACTTTTAACTGTTAACTTTTAACTTTTTAGAAAACACCAATACCGAGGTCGAAATTTTATGGACAAGCTTGAGGAACTGGAACTGGAACATTTTGATCAACGCCAAACCATTCAACCCGTCCGGAAGTACCCTGGAATTGTCCGGGGGCAACAACCGAGAGAGCTTGACCATCAGCCGCCGTCGGAACATTTTCAATAGAAATAGTATATCTAACCGCAGGATTAGAGAAGGCGCCAAATCCACCATATTCAAAATGATAATGCCCGCCGTAAGGAGGTTTTGGCCATTTAATGTACGGCGCCGACCACGTCGTTTCCCAGGTATCAGAAAAATCATGGTCAAAACAAGGATACCCGCCATTAGTATCAACATACATTTGCAAGGCGGTATTAATTTGTCGCAAATCACCCAAAACGCGCGCCGCTTTCCCTTTGGTTCTTGAAACACCCAAAGACACCACGGCGATGGTTGAAAGCAGGCCGACGATAGCGATTACGACCAGTAATTCTACTAAAGTAAAAGCGCGACGAGACATAAGTCCGTCCTTATTATACCACTTTGACAAGACCCTGGCGCTGATTAAAATTTCTTTGCCGTTGCTTTGTAATATTTTTTTATAAACTTATGAAACCGCCGGGCGGCCTCTTTTTTTCCAGCATCGGTTCGCGAAAGCATATACAAATACGAAACCATTATTGCCGCCGCGTAAATGACGAAAAAAGAATCAAGCTCGTGATCAATTTTTGTGCCGCTACCGTCTTCATATCCGTTTATAAAAGCGTCAAAAAGGTCGCGATTGTCGGTTAAAACCCAAATGTCGGTGCCAATCCGGTAAAGCGGCGTAAGCTCGTGTTCCACGAGCCATTCTTCCTTTGGCGGAAAGGCGTCTATTAAACAAAGCGCGCCATTAGTAAAAACAGCGTTATGGCTGTGCGCGTCGCCGCCGTGCCGAAGGGCGTCGCTTAATTTTCCTTCAAACAATTCTCTGTTTTTGTCGCGAAAAATATCTAAAAAATCACAATACTCTTTTGACTCGGCCTCATCAATATATTCGGCAACCGACTTAATCCACGCGCGCAAATCATTAATACGTCCACCGACCGTGTGGTAAAAACTTTTTCCTTTTATCTTGTGCGTATGCACGCGCTTAAGCGTTTCTGCAAGTTGCTTACCCATGGCATACGACTCGTCTTTGGATATTTCGCCGCGCATTAATTTTTCAAACAGCACGTCTTTGGTGTCAAAACGTTTCATCACCATTACCAACTCTTCGGCTTTATCCGTTGGCTCGCAAAAATCAATATGACCATTAATTACTTTAATACCTTTTAATTCCAAATATATTGACGGACTTAAAGAATGATTCCATTCAAAGTCGCGTTTTGTAAAATCAAAGCGCGCCGACTTGGAAGAAATGTCGCGAAAACCTTTGTTAAAAAAATCATTATCATTTTTATAAAGTTTATAAACTAGATCGCCAAAAACAAAGACGTTGGAAATAACGGTTTCAATATGCCGTGGCGGCTTACGCTCACCCAAAACCTTTCCTTGCTTAAACAAATCAATCAATTGTTTTTGCGAAGATGACATAGAAACAGCTTAGCAATTACCCATAAAACTGAAAAGCGCGAACGGTTTAGGAGGCGTTATCCTCCAAAAACCGTCCGCGCTGGCTTGATTACTTCTGTGGCTGCGATGCAAGCACCGCCTCTACAATCAGATCGTGGATCTTGCCATTCGACATGATGTGTCCCTCTATTTCACTACTGCCGCCGTAGCTGATCGGCCGACCGAAAATATCGGTCACTTTTCCGCCCGCCTCTTCAACAATCGGATGACCCGGAGCTGTATCGTGATACTTTTTTCCAGGGAAGATAGTAGCAGCGAGTTCGCCGGTTGCGACGGCCGCCTCAAGGTAGCCAATGCTACAGAAATTGACGGTCATCACGCCTGCCGCCTCCAGACGTTTGCACACGTCCAGAATATTGAAGGAGCATCCTGGCCAGGAAGCATAGCCGACCACTGGCATCTCCTTACCCCTGCGTTTGGCGATTTGCGAAACGTGTATCGGAACACCGTTCGCAAATGCCCCCTTGCCCCGTTCGGCCGAATACATCTGATGCTGGAATGGGTCGTAGATCACGCCCATCACTGGCACACAAATGTATATGAGTCCGATCATAAACGTTGAAACCGGCATTCCCCAGGTGTAAGGAAAGGTGCCGTCAATCGGATCGCAAGTGATCTGCCACGGACTGTTTGTCCGTGCGTTTTCTTCCTCGCCGATAATGTCCACGTACGTAGAGATCTTGCGAACAGCCTCAATCACAAGGCGATTGACGCTCGTATCGGCCTCTGTAAATGGCGTGGCGTCATCCTTCACCTGACGCGCAATACCACCGCCGGGGACGAAGAGGTTGCTAATGATCGTACCGGCGTTAGTAGCAATGTTCTGTAACTCGTGGAGCTGGATAGGAGTAGGGGTTCGCATCTTACACGACCCTTCTTCGGCGCCAAGCCGAAAAAATTGTTGTTGATTGGTGAACTGAAAGGAACACTTTTGCCTTTAAATAATCAAAAACAAAAGCGCATTTTCCAGTTATTTTAACTGTAAAACATACCATAAATTATCATTTTTGTCAACATCAATACCTATTTGTAAAGGTTTCGCCTCAACAAAATAAAAGTTAAAAGTTAACAGTTAAAAGTTATAAATTAGGCAAGGGCGTTAAAATTTCCGCGCCATCGTCCGTTACGACAATCGTCATTTCCCAATGCGCCGCAAGCGAATGGTCGGCGGTTTTAACCGTCCAGCCGTCGGGCATAAATTTTACACGCCAAGTGCCGGCGTTAATCATTGGTTCAATCGCAAGCACCATCCCCTTTTTTAAAATCATATCTCGCGAATTTGCATCAACAAAATTTGGCACGGCTGGTTCTTCATGCACAGCATAACCAACGCCGTGGCCAGTCAAGTCACGGACAACGCCGTAACCATTTTTTTCGGCGTGCGTTTGAACAGCACGGCTAATGTCGGAAATTCTTGAACCGGACTTAACGGTGGAAACGCCGCGTTCCAAACATTCACGCGTCACCTTAATTAGTCGTTCGGCTGGCGGCGTTATTTTCCCAACCGCCACCGTCATTGCCATATCGGTAAAAAATCCGTCTACTGCCGGATACTGCATCCCAATGTCCAAACTAATAATATCGCCGTCTTTTAAAATTCTCCCAGGATGCGCCAACCCGTGCACCACCTCGTCGTTTATTGAAGTGCAAACGGTAGAGTTATAAGCCATTTTTACGCCGCTAATTTTATAACCCTTAAAGGCAGGCTTGCCGCCGGCTTTTAATATTTCTTTTTCCGCAAGGTCGTCTAGGTCGGAGGTAGAAACTCCGGGCGCGACCCGCGCCGCCACTTTACAAAGAACACGACTAAGCAACCGTCCGCCGCGAAGGATGGCTGCAATCTCTGCCTCGGTTTTAATGATGCCGGTCTTCATGAATTTTCAATCCTTTATCGCAAAAATTTATCATATCAATAATCCGTTTGCGCACTTCTTCAATATTTCCCTGTCCATCAACGCGGCGCAAAGCGCGACGACGCCGATAGAAACGCAAAACCGGAATTGTATCTTCGCGGTAACTCGCAAGTCGCTCCTTAATAATCGCCGGCTTATCATCGTCGCGATGAATAATCTTACCGCCGCAACGATCGCAAATTCCTTTTTTCTTTGGCCGATCAGCCTGAAGATGATAATTATGCCCGCACCCCGAACAGATTCTTCGTCCGGAAATGCGCCCAATGACTTCGTGATCGGTAATGGAAATTAAAATGGCGTGCGTAATATGAGCGACTTTTTCCAACATGCGCGCTTGAATAATATCGCGCGGACTGCCATCAATGACGATGCCGTTTTTCGCGTCGGGCTTGCCGAGGCGACGACGCAGTAGTTCAAAAGTCATATCGTTTGAAACGAGCGCGCCGGTCGCAACTGCAGCGGCCGCTTTTTTACCGATCGTCGTTCCTTTTTTAATCTCTTCGCGAAACATTTTACCGACAGAAACAAAGGGAATGCCTAAGGCATGGGCTAATGGTTCAGCCTGCGTTCCCTTGCCCGACCCGGGTTTGCCGATAAGAACAATTACTTCGCGATGAGTTTTTTGCATACAGGAGAAAGTGGTTAAAAAACAAACGACTGGCGGCAAAAGTGCCGTCAGTCATTGTATCATGAATTATTCAAGTGAAAAAAATGTTTCTTTAATTTCATCAAGATCAATATTTGACAGCGCGTGGTGTTCCTTAAATTCATGAAGCAAATGCCGCAGATCCGCTTCCCACAACTTTTTTCCAATATAAGGATGCAGTTTTTCTCTAAGCATTTCCCGTTGCGACTGCTGAAGCGAATGAATACCGAAAGTAATCTTTTTAAGCGATTCGCTCGTAAGTTCAACGAAGCGAGTGTTTAGCATATTATGCCGCGTCGTACTCGCGCATTATCATTTGCGCTTCTATTTGATGAACCGTTTCAATAATTACTGAGACAACGATAAGAAGCGAGGTTCCGCCAATAACCAAATTTTGCGTTCCAGTAAACTGAGATACAGCGAGCGGCAAAACGGCAATCGCTGCAAGAAAGACAGCGCCAACGATTAAAACGCGATTAATCACGTATTGCAGATATTGTGCCGTTGGCAGCCCGGGACGAATACCGGGAATATAACCGCCTTGTTTTTGAAGATTTTCAGCAACTTGTTCGGGGCGAAAAATTACCGCCGTGTAGAAATAAGTGAAGAAAACAACAAGAATAAAATAGGCAATCGCGTAGAGTAGCTGATTCTTTGAAACCTCATAAACCCAGCTCGCCGCCGAAGCCAGCCACGCCGTTTTCGCGCCCAAAAGATATTGCGCAATAAGCGGCGGGAACAAAATTATGGAGATGGCAAAAATAATCGGGATCACACCACCCATATTAACGCGCAGCGGCAAATGTGTGGTTGATCCGCCCGTTGTGGCTTGTCCGCGAACAAAACGCGCGTAGGTAACCGGAATATTTCGCTGAGCCTCGGTAATAAAGACAACACCCGCAATCGTGATAACGCCGATGACCAGATAAGAAACAATATTGATTATCTGTGTTGCGTCAAAAGTCGTTGCCGCTTGTTGAACCATTGCCGGAAGACGAGCAACAATGCCAGCAAAAATGATAAGGGAAATTCCATTTCCAACCTTTTTTTCAGAAATTATTTCACCAATCCACATTAGGAACATTGAACCGGCTGTCATTGCGACAATAACCGTCGCGAGCTGGTAAATAGAAAGATCACCTAAAATCGCTTGACGCGAGCTTTGGTTAATAAGTTTAATAACGCCGTATGACTGAAGCGCGGCCAAAGGCACGGCCAAAACGCGCATATACTGGTTAAGCCGACGTTGTCCCGACTCCCCTTCTTTTTGAATCTCTTCAAGGCGCGGGATAACCATTGTGAGAAGCTGAACAATGATAGAAGCGGTGATATACGGACCAACACCCATCGCCGTTACGGAGAAGTTTTGGAACGTACCGCCAGAAAAAACGTTAAGCAAGCCGAGGTATTGGTTTGACGCAAAAAATTTACGAAGCGCTTCAATGTCCACGCCCGGGATCGGAATATGCGAGGTCAAACGGAAAAGAAAAAGAATTCCCAAAACCACAAGAATACTGTTACGCACTTCTTTTATCCGCCAAATCATTGCTAATTTTTTAAGATGAGTGGTCATTTGTTTGGTTTTTAACACGGCCGACCGTTGGCTTTTAGCCAACAATGGAACCGCCTGCGGCTTCAATTTTTTTCTTTGCGCCTGCTGTCACACCAAGTCCTTTGATCGTAAGTTTAACATTTACTTTTCCGCCATCAACAAACTTTGCGGAACGCGCTGTCGCAGCAAGCAAATGTTCTTTTGCAAGCGTGCCGAGAGTAATTGTCGCGCCGCTTTTAAAAACATTAAGAACGTCAACCGGCAAGGCAATTGACTTTTTGTGAATAGAAGCAAAGCCGCCGAGTTTTGGCGTGCTCCGGATTGATTGCTTCATACCAATTTGGCGCAAATTTTTTCGTCCACCTTGGCGAGCGCGCTGTCCCTTAGTTCCTTTGCCCGCGGTTGTACCGCGACCAGACGCGTTACCGCGACCAAGTCGCTTGGTCTTTTGTTTCGCTCCGACCGCCGGACGCAAATTGTGGAGAGAGATCGTCATAATATCTAGCGATTTTTGAATTTAGAGAGGGCGAGCATTGTCGCCTTGAGCATGTTAATCTTGTTCTTTCCGTTTAGAATTTTTCCGATAACGTTCGGCACGCCGCCCAGTTCCAAAACCGTGCGTACCGCGCCGCCCGCCTTAATTCCCGAGCCTTGCGGCGCCGGCTTAAGCATAACCATTGAGGCCCCAAACTTAGCACGCGTTTCGTGCGGAATTGTCCCCTTAATGATCGTGATCGTGATCATCCGTTTTTTGGCATCGCGAGCCGCTTTGTTAACCGAAAAAGTAACATCGTTACCTTTGCCAACACCAAAACCGACGTGACCCTTTTTATCGCCAACGACAACCGTCGCGCGAAAACGCATCCGTTTTCCGCCTTTGGTTACGCGTGTGACGCGGGCAATATCCAAAATCTTCTGTTCAAATTCTTTTTCTTCGCGGATTACTTCCCCGCGTCGTGGTCCCCGGTCTTCTTTTCCTCGCATTTGTGCAGTCATAGGTCTTTTTGCTATTTGCTAAAAAATGAGTCCGCCTTCGCGCGCGGCATCGGCCAAAGCCTTAACTCAACCGTGATAACGATGGGCGCGGCGATCAAAAACAACGGTGGTAACGCCGGCTTTCTTTGCCTTTTCCGCGATTAATTTTCCGACCGCGGCGGCCGTTGTTACTTTGCCTTCAAGCTTTTCTTTTATTTCGTGATCACCAGCTGCAACCAAAGTGCGTCCATTTTCATCATTAATGATCTGCGCGCGCATATGCTTTAAGCTGCGCTCCACAACCAAACGAGGGCGTCCCGCGGTGCCAAAAACAACCGCGCGTACACGCGCGATGCGGCGAGCCTTCATAAAATTATTGCGCTTCCCTTTGTTTTTTATTTTTATTCCCATATTCTTTTTGCTATTTGCTACACGCAAGATTACTTGGCGCCAGCGGCCTTCGCTGCCTTACCAGCCTTCTGTCTAACCACCTCGCCAACATAACGAATACCCTTACCCTTATACGGTTCCGGCTTTTTAAGTTTTCTGATTTTCGCGGCGACTTCGCCAACCTGCTGTTTGTCAGAGCCAGAAAGAGTAATGACGTTCTTTTCAACTTTCGCTTCAACCCCCTTTGGAAGTTCAAAAACAACAGGATGAGAAAAACCGAGTTCAAGATTCAACTTGTTTCCGGCAAGCGCGGCTTTAAAACCAACGCCAATAAGTTCCAACGATTTGCTAAAACCAGTCGTCACGCCATCAAACATATTCCGGATAATCTTGTGGGTAAGCCCCCAAAGCCCGCGATCCAAAAGCGTGTCTGGAAAGGCAACGCCAACGCTCACGGTCTTTTCGGCATCGTTAACAGTAATAATGGCGTGCGGGTGGACATGAAAAACAAGTTCGCCCTTTGGCCCTTTTACGTTAACCACACCTTCGTGATATTTAACCGTAACGGCTCCTGGTATTTTAATTGGTTTTTTTCCTAAGCGGCTCATAAAGGTTTAGTAAATTTCACAGACAATCTCGCCACCAAGCGACCGCATCTTGGCTTCAACGTTAGTCATTAATCCTTGTGAAGTGGAAATAATCGCAATGCCTCGTCCCGAAAGAACCATTGGCAATTCATCATGCTTGCGATAAACGCGTCGTCCAGGCTTGGAAATACGTTTAATGTCCGTAACAGCTGCAAGTCCATTCACAAAACGAATCGTAAATGAAAGCTCTTTACCGTCATTCTTAACATCTTCTAGATAACCTTCTTTTTCCAGAATTTTCGCAATCGTGAATTTAATTTTTGAATTCGGCAAAGCAACCTCGCGCTTTTTCGCGGCGGCGGCATTCCTAATTCTTGTTAACATGTCGGCGATAGGATCGGTCATCATATGGTTTACCAGCTAGCTTTAACGACTCCAGGGATTTCTCCGCGGTTGGCCAATTCACGGAAGCAAATGCGACAAAGTTCAAAGTCGCGCATGTATCCGCGTTTTCGGCCGCAACGCCAACAACGGCGAACGATCCGGGTCGTAAATTTCGGTTTGCGTTTAAAGGTTTTATTGTATTGGGAAGTCGTTGACATAGGATTTATTTCTTTGCGGCTTCTTTAGCTTGAAAGGGAAAACCAATAGCTTTCCAAAGCGCCAATCCTTCTTCGCGATCTTTGGCCTTGGCGGTAAAAACCACTTCAATACCATGAAGGCGTTCAACTTCGTCCGGCCTGACTTCAGGAAAAGCGATGTGTTCCTTAAAACCAACCGAAAGATTTCCGTTCTTGTCAATTGATTTAGTGGAAAGACCGCGGAAGTCGCGCACCCGAGGAAGGGTGATGTTTACAAACTTTTCCAAAAAGTCATACATCCGCATCCCGCGCAAAGTCACTTTCATACCAACAACCATACCAGTACGGGTTTTAAACGAAGCAATGGATTGTTTGGCAAGCGTCGGTACCGGTTTTTGTCCGGAAATACGCGCGAGCGTTGACTCAATCGTTTCATTCAATTTCGGATCTTTGTTGGAAGCAGAAATGCCGACGTTCAGCGTAATCTTTTGGATGTGCGGCGCGGCCATAAGGTTAACAATACCGCGCTCTTTCATCAGAGCTGGCAAAATTTCCTTATTGAATTTGTGGCGAAAATCAGTTTGCATAAGTTTACGAGAATTGTTCCTTGCAGAGTTTGCAGACGCGGACCTTTTTTCCATCGGCAAGCGCGACGCGCCCGACGCGGGTTGGCTTCTGACACTTCGGGCAAATAAGCATCACATTGGCTACCGAAAGCGGAGCCGAGTATTCAACTTTTTGTCCCTTGGTCTTTCCGGTCGCGCGCAAGTGACGAGTGCGGATATTTAGTTTATCAACGACAATTTTATTTAATTTCGGGAAAACCTGAATAATCTTGCCAGTCTTTCCACGATCGGCGCCGCTGATTGCTTTTACATTGTCCCCTGTTTTTATTTTCATATGTTTATACAACCTCCGGAGCAAGGGAAATAATTTTAGAAAAACCCTTGGCGCGAAGTTCACGAGCAATCGGCCCAAAAATACGCGTACCTTTTGGTTCAAGCGATTTTTTATCAACAATAACACCGGCGTTGTCGTCAAAGCGCACATACGAACCGTCTTTGCGACGGACTTCCTTATGCGTTCGGACGATAACCACATGGACAACATCGGACTTTTTCACCATGCCGTGCGGATTGGCAGCCTTAACCACGCCAGTAATGACGTCACCAAGACGACCATAGCGTTTCTGATAACCACCAAGCACCCGGACAACCTGAATGATGCGGGCACCGGTATTATCAGCTGAAGTTAACATTGTTCTGTGTTGAACCATATATGTATATTTAGAAGGCGATGGCTTTTTCTACTATTTTAACAACGCGCCAGCGCTTATCGCGCGAAAGCGGGCGGCATTCTTCAATAAGAACGACATCACCGGTTTTGCATTCATCTTTTTCATCATGCGCCTTGTATTTAGCGGAAACAGAATAGCGCTTGCCGTATTTAGGATGAAGCAACGTCCGTTCAATCTTAACTGTAACCGTTTTGTCCATTTTGTCGGAAACAACGGTTCCGGTAAACTGCCTTTTTTGTACTTTCGCTTTATTATTTTCCATAGTAATTGATTAAGCCTTGGCTTTTTTGACCACAGTCGTTTTTGTGGTGAGAAGGCGCATTTTAAGTTCTGTAAGCGCCCGCGCGATCGTCTTTTTCATCTCGCGAATTTCGCGAACATTCTTTACCGCGTCAGCCGAATCTTCAAAACGAAGAACGCGAAGTTTTTCGCGAAGTTCGCGATCCAACGAAACCAATTCTTTGTCAGATTTTTGTTTTAATTCTTTGATATCCATATCTCTAATGTTTCGTTACAAACTTTGATCGGCAAGGAAGTTTATGCGACGCAAGGCGAAGCGCTTCGCGAGCCGTGGCCTCGTCAATTCCGTCCATTTCAAAGACAACCGTACCAGGCTTAACAACAGCGATATAGTGGTCAACCGCGCCCTTGCCACCGCCCATGACTGATTCATTACCATGGTTGGTGCGCGATTTGTCGGGGAAAATGCGAATCCAAATTTTTCCACCGCGTTTCACAAAACGTGTCATTGCGCGACGAGCAGCTTCTATCTGACGAGCGGTGATCCAAGCTGTTCCCATAACCTTAAGGCCATAGGTTCCAAAATCAACCTCGTTCTTGTCAGTCGCAACCCGCTTACCGCGAGCGCGTCCTTTGTGCCACTTTCTATGTTTTACTTTTTTTGGCATCAACATATCTTTGCAATTTAATTCGCCGCGTTAGTAGATCCCGAGGCGGCGTTATTTTCTTTTCCAAAAACTTCACCGCGATAGATCCAAACCTTAACACCAATGGTACCGTAAATGGTTCGGGCGAAATTATTAGCGTAGTCAATGTCGGCGCGCAAATTCTGAAGCGGAACACTGCCCGAAGAAAGCATTTCACGACGAGCAATTTCTGCGCCGTTCAAACGACCCGAAGCCATCACCTTAACACCGAGCGCTCCGGCTTTGGTTACCCGTTCAACAGCCATTTTAAGAACGCGGCGGAAAGGCATACGTTTTTCAAGGTCGGCGATCATCCCCTGCATCACAACCTCGGCTGAAAGATTCGGCCGCGAGACTTCAACAATATTCAACTTAAGATTTGTCTTTTCGGATTTTTTTGCATTTGGTGAAAGACGCGCGACGATCTTTTTCTTAAGATCCTCAGCACCAGCGCCAGCGCGGCCAATAATAAGACCGGGCTTAGCGGTATGAATAATCACTGAGACAGCCGATGGTGTGCGTTCAATTTCAATATTATCCACCGCCGCTTCTTTAAGCTCTTTTTTAAGCCACTCGCGCAATTCTAAATCCGTCCGCAGCTGAGTTTGATAGCTGCGATCTTTTACCGGCGCAAACCACTTGGATGACCAAGTGTAGATAATGCCGAGGCGATGTGCTTTAGGATGTACTTTCTGTCCCATACTATTTAACTATTTCTTCTTTTGTTACAGACGTTTTATCGGCCGGTTTAACCGACTTTTTAACGATTTTCTTTTTCGGTTCTACCGCCTTAACTTCATTTTTAACCGTTTCTTTTTTAATATCCTTTTCCGAAGCAACAGGCGTCCCAGACAAACCATCAGTAACAACAATTGTGATATGGGTCGTCCGCTTCCGAATTGGTGCCGCGCGTCCCATAGCGCGAGCGCGCCAACGTTTTAGCGTCGGTCCCTGATCAGCCGTAGCTGATTTGATCTTAAGAGATTTTTCATCAAGCTTAAAATTATTTACCGCATTCGCCACCGCCGAATTAAGCGCCTTAAGAACTGGCAAGGCGGCTGACTTGTTCAAAAAACTTAGCTGCGTACGAGCGGCATCAATCCTATTGCCGACAATAAGATTAGTAACCAATCTTACTTTACGCGGCGACATTCTGATAAATTTTGCTTTGGCAAAGGCGTCCATAGTAATTATTTTTTAGCAGCCGGCGCCGGTGTTTTTGCGGCTTCGGTTGCGGCCTTAGAGGCTTCCGCCTGTTTAACTTCAAGATCCTTTTGCATTTTACCACCATGACGGCTGAACTTCGTTGTCGGCGAAAATTCGCCCAAGCGATGACCAACCATATTTTCAATAATATAAACTGGGACATGCGTTTTCCCATTGTGCACACCGAAAGTAAAACCAACCATTTCCGGAGTAATAGTTGAAGCGCGATCCCAAGTTTTAAGAACCGTCTTGTCGCCGGAGCGTAATTTGCTTACGCGTAGAGCCAGGCGTTCATTGATGTACGGTCCCTTTTTTGTGCTTCTGCTCATATTATTTATTTTTCTTGCGACGCTCCGTAATCAGAGAGTCTGTCCACTTCTTAGGGTCGCGAGTCGCGACGCCAAGAGCGTGCTTGCCCCAAGGTGTTTTTGGATACTTAAGACCAATGGAGTTTCTGCCTTCACCGCCGCCGTGTGGGTGGTCAACTGGGTTCATCACTTTACCGCGAACACGTGGGCGAATTCCTTTGTTGCGCATTCGGCCAGCTTTTCCAAGACGGATCAAGCGATGTTCAGCGTTTCCAACCATCCCAATCGTCGCCGAACAATTTTTTGAAACCAAACGAGATTCTCCCGAAGGCAACTTAATCTGCGCGTAATCCCCTTCAACACCCATAAGCTGAGCACCCATTCCTGCCGAACGAACCAACTCGCCGCCGCGACCAGGGAAAAATTCAATGCAGTGAACCAACATGCCAACCGGAATATTTTCCAAACGCATGCGGTTTCCAGGTTTAGCTTCAATTTTATTTTTTGACGACATAAGAACATCGCCAACCTTAACGCCTTCCGGGGCGAGGATATAAGCTTTCTTTCCGTCTTCGTAGGAAAGAAGGACAATAAGTGCCGAACGTCCCGGGTCATATTCAACCGCGGTAACCGTCGCTGGTTTATCAAAATCAAGACGGCGCGAATCAATGACGCGCAAAAACCGCTTGGCGCCGCCACCACGGTGGCGAATCATTATTTTGCCTTGATTGTTGCGACCGCCATGTTTTTTCTTAATCACCAAAAGCGACTTTTCCGGTTTTTTGTTGGTAAAAGTCTTGGGGTCAAGTACCGACGCGTGACGTCGGCTATTGATCGTTGATTTGTAAAGTTTGATAGCCATTGTATTAGTAAACTAGGGTTTCGCCCTTTTTAAGGGTAACGTAAGCTTTGGTCCAATCTTTGCGCTTGCCAGTAACGTGGCCACGGGTAACGATTTTGCCGCCGACCTGAACGATATTCACTTTGGCAACATGAACGCGATAATGGCGCTCTACTGACTTTTTAACTTCAACCTTGTTTGATCCGCGAGCGATTTCAAAGACATATTGTCCCATCGCTTCTAAGCGCGCTGATTTTTCCGAAACCACCGGACGAACCAAAACTTTGTGCGCGTCGCTTTCGCCGTGTTCAACTTTTACTTTTGACGGAGCTTTTTCCTCGGTCTTCGGAGAGGTTTTGGCTTCCAATTTTTTGGCAACACTAACTTTGGCTGGAGCGGCCGCCTTTTTGTCGTCTTCTTTTTTTTCAGTTTTTGGTTGGCCTTTTTTAAGGCGATCAAGAATACTCATATTATTTTGAGAGGGCACTGGTTAGCGCGTCAACGCCCGCGACGGTCATAACGAGAAACGGACGCTTCATCACATCAACAATATTCAAGCTGTCAATGCGCGATATTTCAACTTTCGGAATATTAGCAATTGATTTCCAAGCTGTTTCCGCGATTAAAGGCATGCTGATAAGCGTTCCTTTGCCAGCGCAAGGAAGTTTGGAAAGAATTTTTGCGACAACTTTGGTCTTGTATTCCGGCAAGTTTAGATCCGAGACAATGATGAGATTATTATTTTTAACCTTGTCTGTCAGAATCATTCTAAGAGCCGACGCCTTGGCTTTTTTGTTTACCTTAACCGTCCAAACGCGCGTATTCCTTGGACCAAAAGTTACGCCGCCACCTTTCCAGATCGGTGAACGAGTTGAACCATGACGAGCGCGGCCGGTGTGCTTTTGTTTCCATGGCTTTTTTCCGCCACCTCGGACTTCGGCGCGGGTTTTGGTGTGGGCAATAGATTCGCGAGCGTTTGTTTGTTGCGCCGTGACAACTTCATGAATAAGCGAAGGGTTGATTGTGACGCCAAAAACCTTCGCGTTGAGTTCGCGCTCACCGGTTACTTTGCCTTCTGTGTCGTAGATTGAAACTTTAATAGCCATATAGATTAGACTGGTTTGGTCCAGCTGTCTTTGCCGGATTCTTTGATAAGAAGCAGCGTACCAAAAGCACCAGGAACGGCGCCTTTTACGGCGATTTCAGCTTTTTCAATATCAATATTCATGATTTCCAAATTTTTTATTGTTACGCGATCGGCACCCATGTGTCCGCCCATGCGCGTTCCCTTAAGAACGTGTTGGTTTCCGCCGGCGCCAATGGAACCAGGCATACGCGCGTTGTCTTTGTGACCATGTGTGCGCGGTCCGCCTTTAAAGTGGTGACGCTTAACAACACCCTGAAAACCTTTTCCTTTGGAAGTACCAACAACATCAACTTTCTGGCCAACGGTAAATTGCGAAGCAGTGAGCTCGGCGCCGCGTTCAAGACCAGTGATATCGCGCATTTCGCGCATCACCGCAACTGGTTTGATATCTTTAAGATATCCAGCCATTGGCTTGTTTATTTTTTTCTTTTCGCCAGCGCCAATTTGCACCGCGACGTAACCATCTGTTTCTTTCGTGCGCAGTCCGGTAACAGTATTCGGCGGAACCGAAATAACCGTAACGGGAACAACGGTTCCGTCTTCACGGAACTTTTGGGTCATGCCGATTTTTTTTCCAAGTAGAAACTTCATCTTGTTTATGACTTTATCAATTATTTGAGAAGCCTTTAACGCAAAAGGCCAGAGGAAACCCGGCACGTCGCACGTTGCTCGTCGCATGTGGATATTTCCACGTGCGACGCACGACGCGCTATTTGCCAATTTTCCTCAGGCCTCACTCGTCTTTGTGGAGTAGGGCGATTATTATGATTAATTCAATTAACACCTCTTTGGTTTGCTTCCACTCGCGAAGGTTTTCCCCAATATCTTCCTTTGGCTTGGGACCTTTCTTCGTTGTTTCGGCGTACCCTTTTATTGAACTTTTAACTTTTAGGTTTTAACTTTTAGTCTTTTCTAAAAGTTAACAGTTAAGAGTTAAAAGTTTTATACTACATTTTAATCTCAACGTCAACCCCGGCTGGAAGTGACAAACTCATGAGTGAATCAATCGTTTTTGGAGTCGGCTCAACGATATCCACAAGCCGTTTGTGCGTGCGCATTTCAAACTGGTCGCGGCTATCTTTGTGAACAAAAGAAGAACGGTTAACCGTGTACTTTTTCTTTTCTGTCGGAAGCGGGATTGGACCAATTACCTTGGCGCCAGAACGTTCAGCGGTTTCAATAATCATCCGTGTGGATTGATCAATGATCTTATGGTCATACGCGCGAATCTTAATGCGGATTCGCGATTTGCTTTCCTCTTCTTTGGTGGTGATTTTCTTTTCTTCAGCCATGTAAGTTTCAGAATCCCCACCCCGATTGTAGTCGGGGTGGGGGTCAGTATCAAATTTATTTAATAATCTTCACAACAACGCCGGCGCCGACTGTTTTGCCGCCCTCGCGGATAGCAAAGCGCTGTTTCTCTTCCAAAGCAACCGGGTTGATGAGTTTGATTTTTAGGTTAACCGTATCGCCAGGCATAACCATTTCCACGCCAGCCGGCAATTCAACTTCGCCAGTAACATCGGTAGTGCGGAGATAAAATTGCGGTTTATAGCCTTTGAAGAAAGGCTTATGGCGGCCACCTTCTTCTTTGGTAAGGGCATAGACTTCGGCATCAAATTCGGTATGTGGCGTAACCGATCCCGGCTTTGCCAAAACCATACCGCGTTCAACTTCTTCCTTTTTCAAACCACGAAGAAGCAAACCAGCGTTGTCGCCAGCCTGTCCGCGATCCAATTGCTTGTTAAACATTTCAATACCGGTTACAACCGTCTTTTTGGTTTCATGCAAACCAACGATTTCAACTTCGTCGTTCAAATTGATAACACCGCGCTCAATACGACCAGTCGCGACAGTTCCACGTCCTTCAATAGAGAAGACGTCTTCAACTGGCATAAGAAACGGCTTGTCCATATCGCGAACCGGTTCTGGAATGTATTCATCCAAAGTCTTGATAAGATCAAGAATCGGCTTGGAAGCGGCTTCATCTTTCGGATTTTCCAAAGCCTTGAGCGCTGAACCACGAATGATTGGGGTGGTGTCGCCCGGATAGTGATATTTCTTAAGCAAATCGCGAATTTCTTCTTCAACAAGGTCAATAAGTTCCTTGTCTTCAACCATGTCAACTTTGTTCAAAAAGACGACAATGTGAGGAACGCCGACTTGGTAAGCCAAAAGAATGTGTTCGCGGGTCTGAGGCATTGGGCCATCAGCGGCGGAAACAACAAGGATCGCGCCGTCCATTTGCGCGGCGCCGGTGATCATGTTTTTGACATAATCGGCGTGGCCAGGACAATCAACGTGCGCGTAGTGGCGCTTGTCGGATTCGTATTCAACGTGAGCGGTGGCAATAGTAATACCGCGAGCCTTTTCTTCAGGAGCGGCGTCAATTTGGTCAACGCTCTTATCCTGCGCCGTCATACCATGCGCTTTGAGCACTTGGAGAATTGCGGCGGTAAGAGTGGTTTTTCCATGGTCAACGTGACCAATGGTGCCGACGTTAACGTGCGGCTTAGATCGTTCAAATTTTTTAGCGTCTGCCATATGATTTTAAGAAAAAAAAATTGGCTTGGTTACGAATGAATTAAGCAATAATGAGTATAACAGAGGATAAAATTTCGCGCAAGTCCCCCTCCACTTGAACCATACACCATGAACCATGTACCAAGAACTACGCATTATTCAATAGGCTCTAGGTAGTACTGATCGTCACCAACTTCATCATCTAAAGCGTCAGGTGGGGCTGGATTTTCACTAATTTTTTGGCTTTCTTCAGCTAATTTTTTATTGATTACTTCTACGTCTTCTTTTTCCTTAATTTCCTTTTGAACTGGTTCGGCAACTGGTTTTTTATTTTCTTCCGCAACCAATTCATCTATCTCAGCAATTTCACGGAGGACTTTATCCTCATCATCGTCTGAGATGAACGAAAAATCTTCATCATCTTCGGGGTCACATTCGCCGTCAACTAAATCCAAAAGTGACGCCTGACCGGCGGAAATTTTTTCATAGTCGTCAAAAGGCAACACCGCGTGCGCTTTGCCGCTTTCCGGATTCACAACAATCATCCTATCCCCCGTTCGTTCGGATAATCGCATTATTCGCTGAAGTAAGTTTGCATCCATATTATTTATTTACCTTAGTAAAAGTTATGCAGGGCGTCAACAGCCATTACTGAACAACCAATTAACCTGCCGTCATTCCGAGCCCGTAAGGTCGTTTTGGTCAGGGCGAGGAATCACGGAGCCAGCCTTGAGACGTTGAGTTCCCTCGTTACCACTCGGGATGACGCCGAGATGGATTAGAAATTAGGTATTAGATATTTTTATAAGCAGTTCCCACCGCCTCCGAAATATTCTTGTAACCATTTTTATCTAGAAGCGCAACCAATCCGCGATTGATTTCGCCGATAAGTTGTGGGCCTTCAAAAATCATTCCCGTGATTAATTCTACAAGCGTCGCGCCGAGTTGAATTTTTCGGAACGCATCCTCGGCGCTAAAAACACCGCCACACCCAATGATAATATATTTGCCCTGCGCCTTCTTATATATATACGCAATCTGATCGTCAGAAAGTTTCTGCACCATCTTCCCAGAAAGCCCGCCCTTCAAGCGGATATCGTTCTCTTCTTTTTTCTCTTTAGTGAGATTAGTGCAAATAAAACCATGAACGCGGTGACGCGACGAAACTTCAAGAAGTGGATCTAATTTTTGCGGGGTAAGATCGGGTGATAACTTAAGAAAGACGGGCTTTTTTGTCGGAATTGCGTCAAGCTGCGTCAATAATAAATCTAACCGCACGGGATCGGTAAATGGTTCGCCGCCGTAAGCATTAGGGCAACTGATGTTCACCGTAAAATAATCACCGATGTCTTTAAACGCGTTAAACGCTTTCGCATAATCCGCGATGCCCGTTTCCGTATCCGCACATGCGACATTGTTAGTCTTGGCAATATTAATACCAACGGGGATTTTAAATTTTTTATTCGCTAGACGGACGGAGATTTTTTCGCAACCGTCATTTTTTAATCCGTAGTGCACGACTAAAGCTTTTAATTGCGGCAAACGCCAGAGTCGCGGCTTAGAATTTCCCTCACACGGTTCGCCGGTAATTGATCCGACTTCGGTGAAACCAAAACCAACCTCCAGCATTATGTCCGTCATTTTGGCATCTTTATCAAACCCAGCCGAAAGTCCAATTGGATTTACGAATTTTATTCCCGCGACCATTTGTTCCAAGCGCGGATTTTTATAAGAAAAAAGCCTACGCGTTATTGCGCGCGTGAATTTATATTTTCCCAAAAACACGCCGACTGCCGTAAACCAATCATGAACTTGCTCAGCATCAAAAAGAAAAAGAATGGGTTTAAGCGCTTTTCTATATACCGCCCCGATGATTTTCGCCATATGGCTATACTCTATAATGGAAGTCCAAAAAAAACAAAAGACCTCGCGGTTGGCGAGGTCTTTTGTTTTTTTAAAATTACTTTCTCTTCCCTTCAACAATCTGCGTCTCAACATTCTTTGGAACTTCGGCGTAGTGGGAGAATTCAATGGAGTAGCTGGCGCGGCCTTGGGTCATTGAACGCAAGGAGGTCGCGTAACCGAAGAGCTCGGAAAGTGGGACGTCGGCGTCAACGATCTTCATTCCGCTACGGTCACGCATTTCTTTAATCAGCGCGCGCTTGGAGTTAAGGTCGCCAATAACTTCACCCATATAGTTTTCCGGGGTAATAACTTCGGTCTTCATAATCGGTTCAAGAATCACAATGCCCGCCTTTTTTGCGGCATCCTGAACAGCCATAGAACCGGCAATTTTGAAAGCCATTTCGTTTGAGTCAACGTCGTGATACGAACCATCGGTCACGGTAACCTTGGTGTCAATCACGGGGTAACCGGCAAGAATACCGCGTTCAAGCGCTTCACCGGCGCCTTTTTCAATCGGCTTGATGAATTCTTTCGGAATAGATCCGCCAGTGGTTTCATCTTCAAACACATAACCAGAACCAACCACACCCGGTTCAACGTGCACATAGCAGTGACCATATTGACCGCGGCCGCCAGTTTGTTTGATGTACTTACCTTCGCCATCGGCAGCTTTTTTAATGCGCTCTTTATAAGCAACCTGCGGCTGACCAACATTACATTCAACTTTAAATTCGCGCTTCATGCGGTCAACGATAATGTCTAGGTGCAATTCGCCCATGCCGGAAATAATAGTCTGCAAGGTTTCTTCGTCGCTTCTAACGCGGAAGGTCGGATCTTCCTCGGCGAGCTTGGAAAGGGCGATGCCCATTTTTTCTTGGTCAACTTTTGTTTTCGGTTCAATGGCGAGCGAAATAACCGGTTCAGGGAAGGTGAACTTTTCTAAGAGAATCGGATTATTCTCGTCGCAAAGAGTGTGACCGGTATAAGTATTTTTCAAACCAACAGCGGCGGCAATGTCGCCCGAAAAAACTTCTTCAATATCTTCGCGTGTGTTGGCATGAAGTCGGACAATGCGACCAACGCGCTCGCGCTCGCCAGTTGCCGTGTTCAAGACATAAGAACCAGACTTAAGCATTCCGGAGTAGACGCGGAAAAAACAAAGTTTTCCAACGAAGGGATCGGCGGCGATCTTGAACATGATGGCCGTAAGCGGTTCGCTGTCGGTAAGTTTACGTTCAATTATTTTTTCGTGATCATCTGGGTCAGTTCCTTTAATAGAACCAATGTCGGCGGGTGATGGCAAATAGTCAACAATCGCGTCCAAGAGAAACTGCACGCCTTTGTTTTTAAGCGCCGAGCCGCAAAGCACGGGCACAAATTCAAATTTACACGTTCCTTTGCGGATCAACTTTTTCAATTCTTCTTCCGAAATTTCTTCGCCGGCCAAAAATTTATTCATTGCCGTTTCGTCCTGTTCAACAATTTTTTCAACCATCTTATTGCGCCATTCTTTGGCCAAATCAACCAAGTCGTCCGGAATTTCTTCTTCGCGAATATCCTTGCCCATTTCGTCGTAATAAACAAATGCCTTCATCTTGAGCAAGTCAACAATACCCTTAAACTTATCTTCCGTTCCAATCGGAAGCTGAAGTGGGAAAGCATTCTTGGTCAGACGATCGTGGATTGATTTAAGATCTTTATAAAAATCAGCACCGGTGCGGTCAAGCTTGTTAATAAAACAAACGCGCGGAACTTTATAGTCATCGGCATAGTGCCAGTTAGTTTCGGACTGCGGTTCTACGCCAGCAACGCCGTCAAAAATAACTGCCGCGCCGTCTAGCACACGGAGTGAGCGTTTCACTTCAACGGTAAAGTCAATGTGGCCGGGTGTATCAATCAGGTTAAGGCGGTGCCCTTTCCAAAAACAAGTGGTGGCGGCGGAAGTAATCGTGATACCGCGTTCGCGCTCCTGTTCCATCCAGTCCATTGTTGTTTCACCTTCGTGCACCTCACCAATTTTGTGTTTCTTTCCTGTGTAATACAAAATGCGCTCGGAGCAAGTGGTTTTTCCGGCGTCAATGTGGGCAATAACTCCAAAGTTACGATATTTTTCAACTGGGTATTCGCGGGGCATAAAAAAAATAGGGTTTAGGGTAGAGGGTTTAGGGTTTAGACGTTTTGCTAACCCCTATACCCTCTACCCTAACCCTGGATATTTATATTTTATTTAAAATTTAGCAAAGTGGGCAAAGGCGCGGTTAGCGTCAGCCATACGATGAACATCGGCGCGCTTTTTAACGGCTGTGCCTTCGTTATTGGCGGCAGAAACCAATTCTTCGGCGATCTTTTGCGCCATTGGTTTTCCCTTGTGCGACTTAGCCGCTTCAATCATCCAACGGAAAGCAAGCGACAAACGGCGTTCGCCGCGAACTGGAATCGGGATCTGGTAGTTGGCGCCGCCGACACGACGAGACTTAACTTCAATCGTCGGGGAAACATTTTTAATAGCTTCTTCAAAAATTTCAACAGCTGGTTTGCCGGACTTTTCGGCCATAATATCAAAAGCGTCGTAAACAACGCGAGTTGCGACGGTTTTTTTGCCACCCTCCATTATGTAATTTATAAACTTTGACACCGTTTCGTTTGAAAACTTCGGGTCAGGTTGAATAACGCGTTTTGGAGCTTTTTTATGACGCATATTTTATAAGATTATCCTTTGGGGCGCTTAGCACCGTAAATTGAACGGCTGCGCTTGCGGTTGGCAACGCCTTGAGTATCGTAAATGCCACGAACAATGTGATAGCGAACACCAGGAAGATCTTTAACGCGGCCGCCGCGGATCATCACAATGGAGTGCTCTTGAAGGTTGTGTCCTTCGCCAGGAATGTAAGCCGTAACTTCAACGCCGTTGCTCAAACGAACACGAGCAATTTTTCGGAGCGCTGAGTTTGGTTTTTTCGGCGTCGTTGTCGTTACCTTAACGCAAACGCCGCGCTTAAAAGACGCTCCCTTTTTAAGGTAGGTCTTGGTGCGAGCAATCGTGTTGTTCACAAATTGCAAAGCCGGAGTCTTTGACTTATGGGGTTCAATTTTTCGTCCTTTGCGGACAAGTTGGTTAATCGTTGGCATAGTTTAGAATAAAAATAAACGACCGTTGCGTTTGAATGGAGATTATCATAGCCGCTTTTTCCCGTCAATACCGCACTTATCTGAATTGGGCAATATGATTTTAAGCCAAAAAACTCTTGTTTATTTAACAATTATCACGCCAGACCCTTTTTCAAGTTTTTTAAAAAGCAAATACTTCTCTCCAACTTTGATCCTGACAAATTTATTGTTAATAATCTCGCTTTTAGGAATATTAATTACACCGCCATATTTTTCCTTCAGGGCGTTGCCTTGTGCGAGCATCTCCCGCTCTTCCTTTCTCACAGCACTATCAAGCGCGTTAAAATCTATTTCAAACTTTCGGCCACGAAGACCAAAGTGGTCAATGATATTGCGCTGACCTTTGAGTTTGGCTTCAGTCTTCTTAAATTTTAGACCGGCATAATCTTTAACATCGATCTTATCAAGGACACTCTCCGGTGAATTGTTAAAATCGGCGACTTTTTCCAGTGTTATTACGCGCGATCGATATTCGTCGCCCTCAGCAACCTCGCCGGAATATTCATCAACGATCTTGAAACCCAACCCCTCGGCGAATTCATGAAATTTTGAAACATCACGTAGATCGAGACTATAGATAAAACTTATCACCGCTCGACCTCCCGGCTTTAAAACGCGATTGGCTTCTTTAAGCACTTCAAGACGTTCAAGCTTGCCTCTGCTTGGAACAAAGCTTGAGTAATGCAACGCCAAGGCCAGATTAAGATAATCAAACGACTTGTCCGCGAAAGGCAGCTCGCGCCAGCTGGCAACCGCGCTCTGTACTACCTGCTCCTCTTTCGCCCTTAAATGATACTTATTCGCGTCAACGCTAATTACCCGTTTCTGCAAAGCATCGCCGATATGCTGACGCAACATTTCGGGGCCGGAAGCTACGTCAAGAATACGCGTTTCTTCGGGCTTACCGCCGCGCTCTTTTAACATTGAGCCGACTAGCGTACCAGCGACACGATTAGCGTTGGCCTGATAACTGCGATTTCCAAGATCAAGATAGCAGTCGGCATAGTCCTTGCCGTACTCTGACAAAAATTCTCTGAAGCCCTCTTCTCCAATCTCTTTCACGTGCGCAAAGATCCGCATCAGTTTATCCCACGACGAGAAATAATACTCTGCTAACTCCCTGCCAACCTCTAAATCGGGATTAGCACTTTGTTCGTCTTCTCTTAAGAGTTGCTTTTCCAGTTCTTGAATAGGAATGCCGTGAAGTAATTTTTCAATTGCCTGGTATTTCCGTCCGATATACTCGTGGATCCCCTCTTCAAGGGTATTTTTAGTAACAAAGGTGCGAACGGCGAGGTCGTGCTTCAAGCCCGGTCGGTATACTCGCGACACTTGTTGACGACGATCATATTCCGTCCATGGCTCGTTGTATGTAAAGACAGTTTCGGCGGAAGTAAAATCAACACCAACATCGGCTGTCTGGCCGCTCACGACCAAAAGCATCTTACCGGTCGTTTCCCTGAATTTTTTTTGAATTTCTTCACGTTCGCCGCGATTGCCGCCATGAACAACCATAACCTCGACATCTTGAGGCAGACCGAATTTTGTGATGATATTATCTTTCCCACGAATAACGCCTTCAATATAACCGTTCACGAATAAAACAGCTTTGTTGTTTTTTGCAAAGCATTCGCGTAAATCATTACCAACTCTTTCAATTTTCGCACTGCGAATTCCCGGCGTGGCGTCTAATAAGTCCGGGTTCATTAGGAACTGCCGCAACATGGACATTTTCTGTGCCGCCTCTAATTCATCGTCTTCAAGGAGAACTTCATATATATCCGTTTCCATTGGTGACAACTCGGTTTCAACTTTCTCCTCACTTAACGCAGGCATCTCCACCCCCTCTTCCAATTTCTTCGCCTGCATACGCGGCAATAACAATGACCGCAGATCAACAAGGTCGCCTTGGATTATTTGCCGAACCAGGTCACGATCGTCCCAAGTCGCGAATTTTTCTGGATAAAGTAATTTCAAAGAGATAGCGATATCTTCGACTTTATTTGGCGCTGGCGTACCGGAGAGCAAGGCTAAATACTTACCTTCGCCTTCAACTTTTTTAGACAGTTCAATCAACTCGTTTGTCCTTTGTCCTTCCAAATTTTTCAATTTATGAACCTCATCAACAACCAGCATGTCGTATTCCAATGATGCTAGCGCTTGGCTATACCGTTCATTCATGCGCTCTTGAGACATAAGCACATAATCGTATTGATCAGCAGTTACTCCGACTAAATCCTCAACCGAAGATACCTCCAAAACTCTCGGTGCTTCGCCGCTCTTAAAATACCCGCCGTCTTCGCCGCGATCGGACAAATACCGCCTCCAGGTAGAAACAACGTTGCTTGGCGCAACAACCAAAGCACAACCGATGCCAAGCTGTTCTTTAGCCATGATAACGGAAGCACTTTTTCCAAGACCCATTTCATCGGCGATCAAAAGCCGCCTTTTTTCCGCCAACTCCTTCATATTGATGCGCTGATTGATATCGGGAAATTCCCTGTTCGGATCAAGCGAATTGAACGAACCGCTCGGGTTTACGGAAATCTTTAAGGACGGAATCGTAATAGCGAATAACGTCTTGAATAACATCATCCAGGTCTTTGTTGTTTAGGTGATGAAATTTTTCGAACGATCTCATCCAGATAATCATAAATTATATCTTGACTCGTCCTATTTGGATCTTTGCGCCGTTGTTCAAAATAATAGCTCAAACAATGCTCCTTGAGCGCTTCAAACAATCCTTCGCGCAAAGACAGGTCGGAAAGATATTCAACAGCAACTCCGATATTATCTAAGGTAAATTTTTGCGACTTGACCAAAAAATCGCCGAGGTAATCTGCCAAAATTCCTTTGACATATTCCGGCGGTAAGCCTTTGTATTCGGGACGGAATTTATAGAGAATATCTAAGGCGTGTGAGCCGCCCAGTACACCGACGAGAACTTGAAATTTTTTTGAATCCACCGATTCACCAACCGAAAGATCAGAAACAAAAGATTCAATAGAAATACTCGCATTTTTCTTTTCACTTTTTTTATAACATTCATCTTTAATCAACTCTATCAATTCTGGACTCAAAAACTCTGTGACAAAGCCGTTCCTGCGAAATTTCTTATACCATTCCTGATGTGCGGACCGATACCTGTCAGCAATTTTTTTGATTGCATCCCTCTTGGCAAAACCGATTCTACTCAACTCGAAAATATTCATCCAATCGTCTGGTGCTACCTCAAACCGTCCGAGATCCGAACGAATCGCCTCAATCAAATCGGGATGAAAATATTCAACCTTTCCACCAGCGGCTGGCCAATACTTCCTGAACCATTCCGGATGGGCCGCGCGATATTTTTCAGCTGCTTTCCATATGGATCCACGCGACCCAATACCGGTTTTGCTTAAAGCAAATACATGCATCCACCCCTCCGGCGGCCTCTCCTTCCCCTCCAATTCATCACTGATAATTTTAACTAAATCTGGGTGAAAATATTCCAATTCAGGACTGCCAGGTGCCCAATATTTCTTGAGCCATTCCGGATTAGACACACGATACCTTTCTGCTATTGGCGTAATCACATTCTGCCCGCCGACACCAGTCTTTACGACGTCAAAAACCGTTTTCCACCCTGTGGGCGGTTTTTTCCTGCTTCGTAGTATCGCAATAATTATAGCGACTAATTCAGGGTGAAAATGTTCAATTTTTAATCCTGTTACGGTCTTGTATTCCTTGAACCATTCCGGATGACTTGTCCTATATGGCCCAACGATCCTATTTATTATTTTGTCGCCCCCTGTTTCTAAAACACTAATTTGACTCCTATTCATCCAGCCATCGGGTGCAAATTCGAATTTATTTAACTCTTGCCTAATGATTTCGACCAGATTCGGGTGCAAATATTCGCCGCTCGGGCCCTTTATAGGCCAAAACTCCTTGAACCATTCCGGATGCTCTGCACGATGCTGTTCGGCGTGTTTATTAATCGTATCCCTGGATCCAATGCCAGTTTTACTTAAAGCAAATGCATTCATCCATCCCTCCGGTGCCCTTTCCCGTCCCTCTAACTCAGAACGAATTATCGCTATCAGATCGGGGTGTAGATATTCGGTAGCAGAACCGGTTTCGGGATAAAAAAATTTAAACCATTCAGGGTGATCGTCCCGATATCTCGCCGCGATACTGTCAATCGTATCCCTGGATCCAATGCCAGTTTTACTTAAAGCAAATGCATTCATCCATCCCTCCGGTGCCCTTTCCCGTCCCTCTAACTCAGAACGAATTATCGCTATCAGATCGGGGTGTAGATATTCCAAAAACCTACCTTCCTCGGTCCGAAAAAGCTTTAACCATTCTGGATGCTCTTTTTTGTATTTTTCAGCTATGTGCCTAATAACATAATCCTCTACTTTCAAGAGGCTCACCAGATCAATAAGTTTAACCCAGTCTTTGGGAACCTTGTTTGTTTCGAAAATCATTTTTAATCAATAAAACCAGTTCAGGACTATACTCAATTCTAATCCCCCGCCCTGTTTCAATTTTACGGAACCATTCCGGATGTCCAGCTCCGAGTTTATTGGCCAATTTTCCGATCGTGTAGAAATCAGAATTAAAAAACAGAGAGAGATGATAGGTCGTTTCCCATTTTTCGTTTTCACCAACTTCAACATTATTTTCTGTATTTGAAAAACCTGATTTGCCGATCTTAAAAACCGATTCATCACTCTTTTGTGGCTGCCCCGTATCGGATCCGTCGTTTTCCACGTCCGGCCGCCATTTTCCCTCACCTTCAGACATAAAAAATATCTCATTCTTTAAGGTATATTTTTATCACGAAACCCAAAAAAACACTAGCGATTACATAAAATTTTTCCTTGCGAAGATTTGCCGGACCAGATAATCGTCAATATTTTTGTTTCTAAACCGAGCCTGGTTTTTGCCAAACAAAATTAAATGAAAACCGCCAGCTAAACGCTGGCGGTTTCGTGCTTACCGGCTTAACGCCGGATTTTACTGAAGAGGCTTGGTTGCTCAAGTGTTATTTGGTGATGACTTTGATTCTGAACATATTTTTTAACCGCCTCCTCATTCACCCCAACGGTGGATACGAAGTAGCCTCTGGCCCAAAGAACACCTTTGGGAAACTTTTTGGTTTTCTTTTTTATCCAACCTGATGTTTTCGCTTTCAGAATTTGGATGACATACGCGATGGAGTATTTGGGCGGGATGCCGATGTGGAGATGGATGTGCTCATCACCAATGTGCCAAGCATAGATCTTCAAGCCTTTCCATTGGGCTATTTGGTTGAACATTCGCTTCAGCTCTTGTTTAATGAAGTTGTCCGCCAATACCTTGCCACGGTACTTTGGAGCCCAGACTATATGATAGCTGCAGTGATATGTGCAGTGATCTAATTGGCATAGTTGATGGTTTCTGGACATAAAATCACCTCCTTTCTCGGGAGGTTATTTTATCTTATGGACAAGAGCTACGCTTTTAAACGCACTCGCCAGCTAAACGCTGGCGGTTTATCGTTTATAATGAAAAACCCCACGACTCTCTCCGCAGAGAGTCGTGGGGTTGTTGCGATCTTGGCTAGGCTATTTTTGATTTTTTCTTAAGCCCAATACACGCACGCTCGGCGTCGGCGAGACGATAGTAAAACTGCGATCTTCCTCCTTTTTCTTTTGCTCTAAACGGAACAAGGTTATGTTTATTAGCCCTGAACCGTAGCGTTATATAGCAAACACCCATTTTCCGTGAAAGAGCTTTCAACGTACCTACAACTTCATCCTGAAAAGTGAAACAGCCGTCTTTGTCAGCTAAGTCAGTAAGCGCTATTTCCAGAACAGGAGTTGCGGCGTTTTGATTTCTCTTTCTTGACCCCACCAGATCCAAAGATGTATCAACCTCTTCCTTATCACTGTCGTCATCCCGCTCTTCGTCATCATCCACCGTTGTTTCAGTGGCCGAAAGACTTGATTTCACTTCGGGAACAACAGCAATCATTTCCCAAGGCTCCCTCCCAACAATCAACCCCTGTTGTCTAAGCTCGTTCAAAATTACCCTACCATCCGAATGAGCAAGTCTCGCACGCGCGGAAAGAACTGTGAGTGGTGCACTAATACTTCTAAGTCTGTTCGGTAAAACAACAACATGCTCACAGAGTAGTGCAAACGACTGTTCAACGGACAACGGCTTGGGTTTGATTTCATCTTCCGGTGAAGCCGAGTGTCTCCACTTGCCTTGGTCAGGATCGATTTTCAACTGTCTGCTCCCCGCCTTTCGCATTCGCGAAGATAGCCTTTCAAGCGCAGTACCAACACTCTCAGCCGTTCTGTTTGTCTTTCTAACCGATCGTTCGTCCGGTGAACACTTGCCACACAGACACCCTTTGGTGTCTGTTATATGACCAACAACGGAGCATTTTTTACAGCGACGGGTCGCGGCGCAACAACCTGAGCATGCCCGCGGCCTCTGTTCTTTTTCGCAATCGTTAACTCCGATTAAAGCTCCCGCCAATAAACAATAGACCGTGACCAGTTCTTGATTTCCTTCCACAGGAGCCTCCTTTCTTTGGTTTGAAGTTGAACCCGGGCGCAATCGTTCTGCGCCCAGGCAAATAGGATCAACGTGCGTAAACAGACGCAACAACTTTCCCAAGACGATCAATCCTATCAACAATTCCGTCTATGTCGTCATATGTCAATCCCAACTCTTTGGACGCCACATGGATTGCTTGGAGTTCAATTTGGCGAACCCGTTCGCGAGTTATTTTAAAACGATGCCCGATTTCTTCCAACGTTAATTGCTCGCATTCACCCAGACCGAAACGCAAATACATAATCGCTTGGGTTCGCCGACCCAACCGCCCAAACACCGCCTCAATGCGATCTAGCGCCAAAAGATTTTCCCGAAGCAAGCGACTGGCTTCAACAATTGTTTCCGGATCAGCTGACGGATCGCCCAAAACATCGCCGTAAGTATCGCCACCCTCACCCTCATCGCCCTGCAGCCGCCGATTGAGCGACCAGTACTGTTGGATTATGTAACGCATACAGCTTGCTACCTGGCGCAGGGTTATCTGCTCATTCATCTTTCCGCCAGAGCCTCTGATTCTCGTGCATATCTGCATTGGATCAGGAAGCACTCCGCACGCTTTGTAATAATCCTCCATCGCTTTTCCAATCGTAAAAAGCGTATCTTGCAGATGGACAGGAAAACGCATCGGACGAAGTTGGCTCGTGTTTCTTATGGCTCTCGTAATCCCTTGTCTGACCCACCAAACTGCGTAGGTGGCAAACTTGAATCCGCGTTCACACTCGTACTTTTCTGTCGCCCTCATTAGTCCAATGAATCCAGCCTGAAGCAAATCAGAAAACGAAACGCCGCAATTTGGATACTTTTTAGCGATGTATACAACCAGCTTCATTGACCGAAGCAAGATAGTGTCGCGGATTCTTCTCTTCTCCACTTCGGACGAAGCCGCGTGCATTCGCGTAAACAATTGAACTTGTTCTTCGCGATCATCCAAAGTTGGGAGACCGCGCGCCGATGACAAAAATGCCGTCACCTCGCTTCTATCTGGGCCGCAAATTTGCGCTACCGCACTTTCAACATCACTAAAATCTATTTCTTCATTACCAACCTCAAGCTCGCTAGGCACCAAGTCGTCTAAAACAAGATCGGTAAGTTCAGCAAGATTGTTTCCCATTGTTTCCCCCTCCGCCCAAATGGACGGTTAAGACGTTTAAATTACTGCAAATTGTAAACGAACTATCGCAAAAATATACTTGTGAAAAGTATTTTTGTCAATAAGCGCTCTCACGCGGTTTGTTTATGAAAAAAACTTTAGGGTAAAACTAATGGCCGAAGAAAAAAGTGTCCCGAAGATATTTATACCCATAAGCCCATCTAAAACTATAATTAAAAGCAAAATAAGCGGGCCGCGCGTTTCTAGGTTGTAGCGGAATTTTTGATAACGCGGATTCGCAAGGGCGGAAAGAAGAAACTTTGACCCATCAAGCGGCGGGATTGGAATCAAATTAAAAAGACAAAGAATAAGGTTAATGACGACCAGTAACATTAGAAATTCAGTCAGCATATTTCCAAGGGGGAAATTTGGCGCGACTAATTTAAGAACCGTTCCAAAAACAACCACCGATAAAATATTTGAAACCGGTCCGGCCGCGGCAACAATCGTGCTCCCCCACCTTGGGAAACGAAGGTTGTACGGATTGTACGGCACCGGCTTTCCCCAACCAAAACCAACAAGAACTAGCGCCATAAAACCAAAAGGATCTAAATGTGCAAGCGGGTTTAATGTGAGCCGACCCATTCGCTTGGCCGTTTGGTCGCCAAGCAAATGCGAAGCCAAGGCATGCGAAAATTCGTGTACCGTAAGCGCAATTAAAATCGCCGCCACCCAGGCGACAAAATAGATTGGATTGGTGAAGAGAAGGTTTATTGGCATTTGTTTATTGAACTTTTAGCTGTTAACTTTTAACTTTTAATTGACTGATTAAAACCCAATCTTTAGATTACCATAGGCGGACACTTGCACAAAGTTACAAAATATGATATATTTGGCTCTACTTAAAACAGTCGTCAAACCTAAAAGTTAAAAGTTAAAAGTTAACACCTAATCTATGTCCAGAAAATGCTCAAATTGCGATCGCCGCTATCTCGCGAGCGTGAGCCGCAGCCACTCCAACATTGCCACCAAGCGCCGCCAAAATGTTAATCTTCAAGCGCGCCGCGTGGATGGCAAATCAGTCTTGGTCTGTGCCGCTTGTATCAAAGCCGGAAAAAAGATCAAGAAAGTAAAAGTTGCCAAGGTCGCAAAAGTTTCAAAAAAATAAACGTTTAAAAAATACCGCCCTTTCATCGGGGTGGTATTTTTTTAATTGTAGAATAATTTTAATTCAGACCAGCAATGCCCAAATCTTTTCGTGCTTCCGCCACCGCTTGAAAAGCCTCCTCTTCGGAAGTAAACGAAATTTCGCCATATACCGTTGCCGCGCTTTCGCCTTTGGTATTTTTGGTTCCCGCGATAGGAAGGCAGGCAACAAACACGCCGTCAATCTGTTTTATCTCGTAAGGTTCAAGACCGTGGACTGACACAGGTTCTTTTTCTAATTGTTCGCTATACGCAATTTGTTCGCCGCGCATATAAATAAATTTTAAAAATTATTTATTATTAACGATATAATCAATTTTTTATCGGGGCGACAGGAATTGAACCTGCTGTTTCTTGCACCCCATGCAAGCGTGATACCGGTTCACCACGCCCCGATAAAAAATTGGTTTTTGGTCTGTTAATTTTGTAACTCCAGATTATCCATAAAAATGAAAAGAGGCAAGGGTGCGAAACCACCCTTGCCTCTTTGAAAACGGCAGCCGCTCACACTGATGCGACAGACTCGCGAACCGGTTCGGAGGAAACAACGCGCTGAAACAGTGCGGGCAAGCCGGTTATGTTGGGCCGATCACTAGCACAGGCCTCGCTCAATCTATAAGCGACGTAGCCACCCGTAAGATTGACGAATCCCGGCATAGCCAGATACTCGGCAACGCCCGTGATCAAAATGATTCTCTGAAAACCGAGAACAGCCTCATCAACCGATAGATATGTCGGCGACCTCTCATTTAGATCTGAGAAATTGCGCGGACGAACAACGCTCTGATCACGTGAAACGATCAAAATCCGATCGTCACGTCCACACCCCTCCCGATCACCCAAACTCGCCAAATCAGTTAGTTCACCTCCAAGGACAAAAACCGGAGACTGGTTCGGCGCTTCGGTTTCAATGCGAGCAATTTTGCAGGTTGCTTCATTATGGCGCCACCGATACTCTTGCCCCGCTTTCTTGGCAAAAACCTCCGCCATCCGGTGAACGATACTGACTGCCCAGACATCAGACTCGAGACACGCGATCATTAGTTTTTTTGCAGCGTTTTTCACAACGAACCTCCTTGTTGTTCAAGTGGAGCAGGAATAACTTTTTCAAACGGTTTTCTTGGTTGCGGCCAATTCTTTGCCTTTGCCAAACCACCCAAAAGCGCGATCGCGATTTGTGTGTGGTAAAGCGAACGGTTTTCAGGACGATCAATATATCCTCGCGATATGTCGTTCACGAGAAAAATATAAGGAAAGTCGTTCAGCCGAAACCCATTACTTTGCGGTGGAATAAAGAAGTGGGTTAATTCCCCCCTCGCACCTCTCACGTCCGCAACTTCCAACCACTGCCTATGACCGGACGCCAGCGTCAAGTAGAGTACTTCGTCTCTTGTTAAATCAATATCAAGCGAGCTAAGCGCTGCTCGTTTTTTAACTCCAGTTGCGACTTCAATCAAACGCCCATTCCACACTTCTTTTGAACTACTAGAATCAATCACCGAAAAACCAGAAACTCTGCCGCCAGCACACCCGTCGCTCGCAATAAACGGCGACCATCTGATTCTTCTAATCCGATGTCTTTCGTGTCTAGTGTCATCTTCTAGCGCGGCGATTGTCTCGGCGATCAAACGGTCGCCCCAGTGATAAACTAATGCCTTAACCATGTTGCACCCCCAAAACTTTGAATTGTTCACGAACAAAAAATCCTCGGCGATCCGAGGAGTTTTGGCACGAAAATTAATTCACGCTAAAACTCCTACGGCCCGAAGATGGTAAAGCAATATTGCCAAACAAAGTTGGCGCCGGTCGTTCCGTTAGTTTTAATGTGGCAAGTAAGCATATTTTATATATACGCCCTAAATGCTTTTTTGTAAAGACAGTAGGCGGCGCCCCCCACATCCCATGCTTCTTTATACTTAATACCCCCTCCCATCTTTACGCGACCGCGTAAAGATGGGAGGGGTAAAATATTTTTAAAATAAACTACCCCTAAGCAGAGCTCACGGGGTAGTTTATTTAATACTACAACCTACAAACTGGTTATTGTTTCGGCAAAAACCACGTTGGGTCGTACTGCACGCGATCGTTAACGTGTTCGTACTCATAAAGCTCAACGTCGGAAAACCAGATCGGAATTTCGTATTCAGCTTCTTTGGCATTACCCGAAGCGTGAATCAAATTGCGAATCGGACGATTCTGAGTATTAGAAAGCGCATAGCTATCATGCGAAAAGTCGCCGCGGATCGTCCCTGGAGCCGAACCAGCTGGTTCGGTCGCGCCGACAAGTTTCCTAATGAGCGAAACCGCCGCTTCCCCTTCCCAAACCATCGCGACGATCGGCGCCGACTTTAAAAAATTAACCAATTGGTCTTTAATTGACTTGCCGTATGACAAGTGATCAGCAAAAGGAAATTTTTCGCCAAGCGAATCATATTTGGTCTTGGCTTTGGTATAGACACCCATCATCCACTCTTCGGTAAGAGCATAATGCTTGTCCACGTCTTCGTGTGATGCGTGAACCATTTTAATCGCCGTGAGCTTAAGACCAACGCGCTCAAAGCGGCCGATGATTTCGCCGATGAGTCCGCGCTGAACACCATCCGGTTTAATTAAGACGAGAGATTTTTCCATCATATTCGTTTAACTTTTAACTGTTAACTGTTAACTTTTAGGATCCTTGTCAAACTAAAAGTTAAAAGTTAAAACTTAAAAGTTAATTAAACTACTTTACCTTCTCGCCCCTAACTTGTAAAGAATAACCATCAGTTATGACAGACACATCGCCATCAAGATCGGTTCGGAAATATTTGACACTGGTTTTCTTTAAAAGTTCAAGCACGCGCCAAGTAGGAAAGCCATACATATTTCTCACGCCCAAAGACATTGCCGCATAAGCAGGCGCAACCGCCGCCAAAAAATTTTCACCGGTAGAATACGCGCTTCCGTGGTGTCCAATTTTTATAAAATCAGCCTTGGGGTTAATGCTGGACGCGAGTATCTCGTCTTCAACAACCGTTGTCGCGTCACCCATTAAAAGAAAATTTAAATTTTTATATGACAGCATTCCAACAATGGACGAATCGTTTAACCCGTCGTTGCTTCCCTTGTGCTTTTTGTCCACGTCAATTTGATTTTCGTAATGCAAAACCTTAAACGACATTTCGCCAACCGCTTCCAGTGAAGCATTTGAGGGGTTAACAATCAAAATATTTTTTTCTTTGATCGTTGCGTCAAAATCGCGTTGAATCATACTTCCTGAAATCGCATCAGTTTTAAGAATTTTACCGACGGAATATTTTTTAATTACCGCATCAAGCCCGGTAATGTGGTCTGAATGCGGGTGGGTTAAAATAATTAGATCAATCGTATTGTCCCCCGCTGGCATTACTTCGCCGAGTTTGGCAAGAATAGATGCGTCCGGGCCGCCGTCTATTAAAATTTGCCTGTCGCCGACTTCGGCAAGAATTGAATCACCTTGTCCAACGTCAAAAACATAAAGACTCATTTCGTCGGGTTTAGGCGGCACTGGCGCGCGCGAACTTATTCTTTCAAGATACGGAACACCAAAAAGGAGCACCCCGCCCATCGCGGCTGTTAAAAAATAATGACGAAAATTTTTTCTAAAGCGTCGCAACATCTTTTTCTTTTATTTTTATATAAACGGCGACTGCAATTAAGCCAGTGGTCATTATTATTGCCGCGGCAAAACCGGAAAATAATTGGTTTACGCCAGCAAACGGTAAGCGAGAAAACAATTTAACAAGCGAGAGGTCGTAATTGGTAAAAATTTGTGCGACTAAACCAACCAACCTGCCCGCGGGAACAAAAATTAACGACGCTATTGCCGTTAAAAATCCAAAAAACATCGTTACCCCAATAAAAGGCAAAAGCAAAATATTAGTCGGCAAAGCGACAAACGAAAACCGGCCAAAAACAAAAAGCATTATCGGCAAAGTGGCAAAAGTGGCGGCGGTGGTCGCGACGGCCATTTCGCGCAATTTCCATCTTTTAGTTATAAACGAAAACAGCGGCGTTAACGCGGGGCTAAAATATATAAGACCAAACGTGGCGGCAAACGACAAAAGAAAACCGACATCCGTTCCAATTAAGCGCGGTGAAATTAAAAGCATTGCCGCGGCGGCGACAAATACAGCGCGGCCGGCCTGCGACTCGCGACCAACCGCAATGGCAATCATCATTACCATTACCATCACTCCAGCGCGGACAAGCGACGACGGCGCGCCAGTAAGAATTATAAAGATAAGGAGCGTCGCGGCAACTAAAATTTTTCTTAAAATTTTTCCAAACGGCAGTGACAAAAATATATTGTCCAAAAATTCAGAAATAACCGTCAGGTTCCAACCGGAAAGCGCCATCACGTGAACCGTCCCCGTCGCGACAAACGCTGCCTTAAGATCGGCGGGCAATTTTCCTTCGCCAACAAGCAGACCATTAATGAACGAGGCATGCGGTTCGGGAAGCGCCAAAGCAACCGCGTTCATAAAAGTTATTTTAATTTGCGGAAAAAGAACGAAATCTACAGGCACGCCGGACGACAAAAAACGACAAAAACCGCAAGCAAAAAAAGACGCCATCGCAAAAATAAATCGCCACGTTTTTCCAATCGGCAAAAAGAAAATTACTATTCCCGTTCCAAATGCGCCAATCCAGAAAGGTACGAGACTTGGAAATGTTTTTTCGGGAAAAAACAACGCACCAAAACAAATGCCAGCCACAAACGAACCAACGGCGAAAATAAAATTAGCCGAGGGCGAGGCGATAATTTTTAAAAATCCCCCTTTCATCTTTAAAAGCTAACGGGGACAGACCCCTTATTTAATGCCGATTATGGGGTCTGTCCCCTTGTTATTCAACAACAATATTAACCAGCTTACCGCCGGCGACGATAATTTTAATTACTTTTTTTCCAGCTAGCCAATCAACAATCTTTGGGAGTTCAAGCGCGCGCTTTTCAAGATCAGCATCGGGAAGTCCAGCCGGCACAACAAGCCGGTCGCGCATCTTGCCGTTTATCTGAACAATAAGCGTGACTTCGTCTTCGGCCGTGAGCGACTCTTTATAGCTCGGCCAAGCGGAAAACGACAAAACTTCTTTTTGTTTTAATTTTTCCCACATTTCTTCGCCAAGGTGCGGCGCAAACGGACAAACTAATTTTACCAAACTAACAACCGTTTCGGGACTTAGTGTTTCTCGTTTTTCCAACTCGTTTAACAAAATCATTAGCGACGAAATCGCCGTGTTAAACTTAAAAGCTTCAACGTCGGCAGACACTTTTTTAATCGTCTGGTGGAGTAGCCGCGTCAGCTTATTGTCGGTTGCAGCTTTATCATCAATCTTTTCCAAAAGCCCGTAAACGCGATCAAGAAACCGGCGTACGCCGACAATGGAATCGGTTGACCACGGTTTGGCGTCTTCAAACGGCCCCATAAACATAAGGTAGGTGCGTAAAGCATCGGCGCCAAAACGATCCACCATTTCGTCTGGATTCACAACATTGCCTTTTGACTTGGACATCTTTTCATTATTCTCGCCAAGAATCATTCCTTGCGAACGGAAACAAATCGCCGGTTCGTTAAAATTTACATAGCCCAAATCGCGCAAGGCTTTGGCAAAAAAGCGGACATAAAGAAGGTGCAACACGGCATGCTCAGCGCCACCGACATAAAGATCAACCGGACACCATTTTTTTAACGCCTCGGCTGAAGCAAATTGCTTTTCGTTTTTTGAATCAGCATAGCGCAAGTAATACCACGACGAGTCAACAAAAGTATCCATTGTGTCGGATTCGCGCCGTGCCGGCTTGTCGCAACGCGGGCATTTTACTTTATGAAAAGTTTTTGAATGAACGAGCGGACTTTCACCGGTCGGCTTAAAATCAACATCATGCGGCAACACCACCGGCAAATCTTTTTCCGGCACCGGAACTTCGCCGCACTCATCGCAATAAATTATTGGAATCGGCGCGCCCCAATAGCGCTGGCGAGAAATAAGCCAGTCGCGCAAATGCCAATTAACAGTTTTGTTGCCTTTTTTTATCGCAGCAAGCGCGTCAACAATTTTTTGCTTGGCATCAACCGAGGTCAGCCCATTCCATTCGCCCGAATTTACCATTATGCCAGCGTCGGTCCAAGCGCGCGTGTCGTCGTGTGGAATACCAACGGGCGGCGCAACAACAAATTTAATTTGGCAATCGTATTTTTTCGCAAAAGCAAAATCGCGATCATCATGCGCTGGAACGCCCATTACTGCGCCCGTGCCATAGCGCGGCAAAACATAATCAGCAATCCAGACGGGAATTTTCTCCCCGGAAAATGGATGAATGACATAAGCACCAATGAAGACGCCTGTCTTGTCGCCCTTTTCTCCAGTGCGTTCTAATTCATTTTTTGTCGCCGTCGCTTTTTGATACGCCGCAACTTCGGCGCGCATTTCTGGCGCTGTGATTTCGGCGACCAGCGGATGCTCGGGTGCGAGCACGACATAAGTGACGCCCATAAGCGTATCCGGCCGCGTCGTAAATACCGGCAAATTAAATTCTTTGTCGCCAAAGGTTCCACTAAAAATAATTTCTGCACCCTCGGAGCGGCCGATCCAATTGCGCTGAGAAATAATAATCTTTTCCGGCCAATCCAAACCAACAAGCTCGTCCAATAATTCTTGTGCGTATTCGGTTATTCTAAAAAACCATTGGCTTAACTCTTTTTGCACGACATCATTGCCACAGCGGTCGCATTTTCCACCAACTACCTGCTCGTTTGCGAGCACTGTCTGACAAGAGTTGCACCAGTTAGCTGGCGCAAAAGTTTTATAAGCCAAGCCTTTTTTATAAAGCTGCAAAAAAATCCACTGCGTCCAACGATAATATTCTGGCGACGACGTGTTCACTTCGCGCGACCAGTCATAAGAAAGGCCGATTGACTTAATCTGCTTCCGAAAATTTTCAATGGCTTTTTTTGTCGTTTCCTCGGGATGAACCTTTGTCTTAATGGCATAATTTTCCGCGGGCAGTCCAAAAGCATCCCAACCCATTGGTTGGAGTACGTTTTTTCCTTCCATCCGCCGCTTACGAGCGATAATATCAACGGCTGTATATGAAAGCGGATGCCCAACGTGCAACCCTTGCGCCGACGGGTACGGAAACATTACGAGCGTGTAGTATTTTTCCTTATCGCTTTTCTCGTCAGCACGAAACCAACCTTCCTTTTCCCAACGCTTTTGCCACTTTGGCTCAATTTTCCGGTGGTCAAAATTCATAAATTATGGACGGCGAACAATTCAATATTGAAATATTCCCACAAAATCAAAGTTTTCGCAATACGCCTCGTAACAAAAAACGAGGGGTTCCACCCCTCGTTTTTTATATACAATTTAAATTTTTTTAATAATCTTGATGACCCCTTGTTCCGCATCAACTTCTATTTCATCTCCATCTTTAAGAACTTTGGTGGCAATTTTGGTACCAATGATACAGGGTTTGCCAAGTTCGCGCGCAACAATCGCCGCATGACAAGTAACCCCACCTTCGTCAGTAACGATTGCTGAGGCCGTTTTCATTGCGGGCACGAAATCGGGTGAGGTCATCGCCGTAACAAGAATCGCATCTTTCGGAAACAACTTAATATCATCATGTGTAAATACCAGACGCACCGATCCAGTCACAGCCGGCGCTTTAAAAGCGATTGACCCCTTAAACGATTGTACTTCCTCCGTTTCCAGAAATGAATATCGGTATCCTCGTTTTCCCAACAATTCCGAAAAAGACTTACCAATAACTAGTTCATCTCCAAACAAAACATAGCCGCTAGTCCTAGTATCAAGAATATCCTGTTTTGGCGCGACGCCGCGAACAAACATTTCCCTAAGTTCAGAAACAGTAAGGAGGTGTGCAAAACGGCGCGCGATACCAAGAGTCTCCAGTCTGGAACAGGCCATATCTCGCACAAAGGCGTCAACCTGCTCAAACAAACCTTCCAAAAATACACGATTATCATATTGCGCCTTAAGGTATTTCTCGGCCGCTTCGCCTTTTGCTTCCTTAAACGCTTCGGCAAACGGTCCGGGAAGAAAAACCGAAAACATATAGCCGGGGTACATTGTTGCCCAAAGTTCAAGGCAGCGTTCGTACACCATAGTATATTCCGAAGACTCTACTGAGTGTTGCTTAATAAGCTCGCGCAATTGAACTGCTGCTTTGCGGGTCTTTTCCCGAAACTCGTCAGAAAATAATTGATGATCAAAGGGGAGTTGGGCAATGTGTGCGCGCAATGCCTCAACTTCATCGCGAACGCGATACGCTTCAAGTGCGCGTCCGTTAAAATTGCAGATTTGAATTGAAAAACTTTTGCCCCACACCTGCTTTACTTCCTGATCAAGTAACGATTTCCACCAAAACTGGGCGGTAAAAAGAGAAAAGTCCCTGGTAAATATCAAATCTAATAATTTCTTTTCCATGGGTTTGTTTTGGTTATTTTTTTATTCATTTTCAAACTCCTCGTGCCAACATCGTCTTCTCCAACCGACCGAGGGCAAGAATGTAAGCGGCGGTGCGCAGATTAACTTTGTATTCGTCTTTAATTTTCCAAATCGCGGCAAAATTTTCTACAATAATTGGTTCAAGTTTGGCAAGCACTTCAGCTTCTTTCCAAGAGACCCGCGCCAAGTTTTGCACCCATTCAAAATACGAAACCGTAACCCCGCCGGCATTCGCTAAAACGTCGGGAACGACCGGAATGCCGCGCGTTTCAAAAATATTTTCCGCTTCGGTCGTTGTTGGACCGTTCGCTAGCTCAACAACCGCCTTGGTTTTTATTTTTGCCGCGTTCTCAACGGTCAAAACATTTTCCAGCGCCGCTGGCACAAGAATGTCACAGTCAATTTCCAAAAGCTCGGCATTGGTAATTTGTTTGGCGCCAGGAAAATCAACAAGCGATCCGTGTTTCTCTTTCCACGCATGAACACTGATCGGCTCCAGGCCAGACTCGCTAAAAATTCCGCCTTTGGAATCAGAAAGAGCGACGATTTTGTATCCAGATGCGTGCGCAAGGCGGGCAAAGTGGTAGCCGACGTTCCCGATTCCCTGAACCGCCAGCCGCGTTTCGCTTGGTAATAAATTTAATTTTGTCGCGAGTTCGCGTAGGGCATAAAAACCACCTTGACCAGTCGCAGCTTCGCGGCCTTCCGAGCCATAGAGCGCGAGTGGTTTCCCCGTAAAGGCACCGAAAACATTTTCTTTAGTGATTTTGGAAAGTTCGTCCACCATCCACGCCATTTCGCGCGGACCAGTGCCAACGTCCGGCGCCGGCACATCACGCCTTTCACCAATCACAGAACTTAACTCACGGACAAAGCCGCGCGAAAGCGCTTCTAATTCGGTCGCCGAAAGTTTTTTCGGATCAACGGCAATACCGCCCTTGCCGCCGCCAAAAGGAATTCCCGAGACTGCGGTTTTCATTGTCATCCAAAGCGCGAGTGCCTTAACTTCATCCAAATCAGCCTGCGGATGAAAACGAATGCCGCCCTTATACGGTCCGCGTGAATTGTTCCATTGCACGCGGTAGGCGTCAAAATCGCGCATTTCCCCGCTATCCATCACGACCGAAATTTTAAATTGAAAAATCTCGTTCGGCCGGCTTAATTTTTCTAAAACGCGGGGATCTAATTTAATCACCGCCGCCGCGCGCGTTAATTGATCAATGGCATTTTTAAAGGTATTCATAGAAGTCCAGATTATCCCACCCGCCCGGAAACTGCAATACGAAACACATGTACCATGTACCACATACCACACACCATCCATTAATGAGTGGTTTATGGTTCATGGTACATGGTTCATCGCGGTGCTTTTTCCAAAATCCTAACCGTCCCGTGCAAAGCGCGGACTTCTACGAGGTCGCCGTCGTGAAGAAGTTCGGTCGCATTTTTGGTGCCGATAATACAGGGTTTACCTAGCTCGCGGGAAACAATCGCCGCGTGCGAGGTTATCCCGCCCTCGTTCGTCACAATGCCGGCGGCTTTTTTCATAAGCGGCACAAATTCCGGCCGCGTCATTCCCGTTACCAAAATTTGCCCTTCTTTAAATTTAGAAAATTCATTAACCGTTCGCACAACGCAAACGATTCCTTTAGCAAACCCCTGCGACGCGACTTTGCCCGCGATTACCGAATCATGTTCCTTGCCGCCAATCTTATTCTCTAACTCTTTGCGAAGAGACAACGCCTCGTCGCCATAAAGCACCCGATAGTCAACCCCTTCGGCAATGTAGATGGCACCATTGTTACGACGATCCTCTAGTGTCGCCTTGGTAAGCACACCTTTTAAAACACTGGCAACCTCATTATGATTTAGATACGATAAGCAATTTACAGGAATACCTGTGCGCCGTTCTATTTCTTGCAAGACTCGCAAAAAAGCGACAATGCCCATTAAATTATATTTCTTTCGCGATTCGCGCCAAGCGGTTAATTTTTGAAAAAACGCCAACGGATTAACCTTAAGCCCGCGCTGTCGCAATATTTTTGTGATTATTGCTTCGCGCGTTTCGCTAAACGTTTCCAGTTCGTGAATTTCCATTTTTATAGCTTCGGGGTTGGATAAATATTTATCAAGCTCAGCCACGATTTCTTCGTTAGAGATTGAACGATAAACCGCGTAGTTTGATTGATAATAATCAAAATGTCTGACGTAATTTTTTATATCAGTACTTTTTTCCACAAAATCTTTAATCATTTTAAGACGAGCACTACCACTCCAGCGTTTATGTAAAAGCGTTCGCGCGATTTTTAACAAAGCCAGTTTCCGCTCGCGATCAATAGAAAGCTCGTTGGTTGTCGTGAGTGCGACTGTGTCCTCAACTGAAAGATTATTTTTTTGCGCAATTCTTTTTATTTCCTCTTGATCAAAACCGGCGTCAAAAGAATCTATAAATAAACTTGCGTCCCAGAACGGATCATACGCAACTAAAATGCTGGCGGAAAATTCCGCAAGCTCGTGATCGTTTAAAGACGCGAGAATCTCACCACTGTTTTCCAAATAAATATTTTCAATTTTTGATGCCGCCCGCTCGTATTCAGCATAAAGCAAATCAAAATCCGCCATTTTTGAATATTGGCGATAAACTTGATTGGACCATTTGTTCATTTCGTCAAAATCCCAATATGCCCAAAAGTAACCTTTCTGCGCGTAATAGATAAAATGTTTTTCAAATTTATTTCCTAGACCACAATTAATACGGACAAAAGGTGAAAAAAGCGTAAACGGCACACCTTCCCCTTCTTGACGATAGGGTTTAATTTCGTTTGATTTTTTACTCGGCTCAATTTTCATTTCAATCAACTGCGCAAGCGGAATATCGTAGGTCGTGCAAATTTTTTCTATCGTTTCAAACTTAATCCCATCCACTTTATTGTGAAAGAGAGCGGTCACCGTATTGCGATTCAAACCCGTGTCTTCAGCAATTTCCAAAATTGTCTTCCCTAATTTTTCGCTTAATTCCTTAATTTTTATTGTAATCATAAAATTATATGAATAGTGTACTAGGCACACTATATAATATCTATTCACCTTTGTCAAGATTGTGCCTAGTACACTAACCAACCACCCTTGACAAATCATTAAAAACGTGTTAGCATAACCTATTCCTGATGAACTTCTGAACTGGATCCAAAACCTGATACGGAGGAATGAACGATGAACGACCTTTCTATTCTGTTTCTGCGCCACGGCGCGACCACCCCGCTCGACAAGACCGTTCCTGTGAGCCAAGGCGACCCAGCTCGCGTCCTTACGAGCGAAGGCATTGCCCGCGCCGAAGAGGTCGCCACTGACCTCGCATCGCAGAGCTTCGGGCTCATGATCACGTCCGGGGTATCTCGGACGGTTCAAACCGGCGCCATCGTCGCGGCCAAGCAGCAGAAGCTGGTTGACATCATGAGCATACGTAGCCTGTACATGCCACTCGACCAAAACGAGGTCAACAGGTTGTTCGCGCTTTTCGATAAAGCGACAACCCCACGGCTTGCCCAGGAAGTCATGGAGATCCGAAGTATGTGCGAGGCACAGGCAGAAATCATTCTCGCCGAGTGTAAACTCCGCAGCAACCCATATACGCTGGCCGTGAACCATATGGTTCTGATTCAACTCATCGCCCACGCAATGGGCGCCTCGGAAAACGTCCTCGACGCGAAACTGGAGCCTTGCGACGGACTCTGGGTCAATATCACAGCCGAGGGGACAACCTGGCTCCGCTACTCAGCCCCCAAGGCGGCCTAGTCCAACAACCCTAACATCCAACCCCGGATCTGCACGAAGCAGTCCGGACGCGAAATACCCGACGTGTACGTTTGGCCGAAACCAGACAACAAACGCCGGGTATTCTTGTATCTACTCATTTTTGTCGAGGCGAAACCTCGGCCAATCAGAATCTATGCGCTTTTTCCCAATCAACCCTAACACAAAATCGCGGTATTTCTTTTTATTTTTAAATTGATTTAATACTATTTCTGAATTATCTACAATACTCTCTCCTTGTCTAATACCGATGTAATCAAAGTAACTAGACCATTTAAATTTATTGAGTAAACGATTTAATAGTTGCATATCGTGGCAATTGGGCGTAATTGCTTCCACTGGATTTAAGTGAATATAGCGCGTTAAATGAAGTAAGTATGAATTATCTTTGATATGTTTGCTTTTAAAAACTCCTTGGAACAATACTCCCGATCTTTCATAACGCTTATTAAAATACATAGTGTACCCAGTTAATAATTTTTGAATATATTTTGATATCCCGTTTTCTTGTACCTGCTCCAGTATCAAATGAAAATGATTTGGCATTAAACAATATGCGACAATTTTAACCAAAGCCTCTGGCCGATTTGGTCGAGGCGAAACCTCGGCCAAAAGACGATTAAAATGATTAATTGGTTCAAGCGAGTTAAATAATTTCATACCAAGAATGAACCGCTCATAATCTTTGTTTTGTAAAAAGACACGCCTTTTATCTGTCCCCCTATTATAAATGTGATAAAATTCACCATTAGTAAAAACCAGGTTACGCATAATTTTTTTAAAAACTTAAGACTTATGATCCAACCTAGGCTCGACATAATTAATTCTCAATAAATGTGTCCGTTGTGGATAACACCCCTATTTTGTTGAGGCGAAACCTCGACAAAATAGGGATTTCCAAGAGTCTCAAGTGTTAGTCATCACCAACACCCGCTTTAACAAAACATCAAATGAATTAGAAATTGGTCTTTGGCCGAGGTTTCGCCTCGGCCAATCGCCTTGGTCAATTATTTTAAATAGCCGCCCCGATAGTAATCGGGGCGGCTATAATGCTTCATGTTCGATGTTTCACTTCGAGAGGTATTTCTCGGCTTCCAGTGCGGCCATACAGCCGGTGCCGGCGGCGGAAATTGCTTGGCGATAACGCCAGTCGGCAACGTCGCCGCAAACAAAAACACCGGGAAGTGCCGTTCGCACAAAACCCTCGGGGACGATGTAACCTTTTTCCATTGTTAACTGCCCTTCAAAAATTTTCGTATTTGGACTGTGGCCGATTGCTACAAAAACTCCGTCAATCGGCATTTCCTCTTCAGCACCAGTTACGTTATTTTTTACGCGAACGCCGGTAATTTTTTCCTCACCAAGATAACCGACAACGCTAGCACTAAAAACAAATTTTATTTTCGGGTTAGCTTCGGCGCGCTCCTGCATTATTTTTGAGGCGCGCATCGCTTCGGAGCGAACCAGAATAATTACTTCACTCGCGAATTTAGTCAAAAAATTTGCTTCTTCAAGCGCCGCGTCCCCCGCGCCGACGACGATTACTTTTTTGTTCTTAAAGAAGAACCCATCGCAGGTGGCGCAAGCAGAAAGTCCTTTGCCGTAATATTTATTTTCACCCGGAAGATCCAACCGTCGCGCCGAAGCGCCGGTCGCAATAATTACTGATTCGGCTTCAAAAATTTCGTCGCCAATAAAAACTTTTTTCGGTTCCGACTTAAGATCAACAGCCGTCACCGTTTTTTCAACCACCCGCGTGCCAAATTTTTCCGCTTGTTTGCGCATCGCGGACATCAAATCCGAACCGAGTATTCCTTCGGGGAAACCGGGAAAATTTTCAATTTCGGTCGTGGTGATTAATTGTCCGCCAATTTGCTCGCCGCAAAAAACCAATGGTGCCAGTTCCGCGCGCGCCGCATATATTGCCGCCGTGTATCCAGCCGGACCCGAGCCGATGATGATGACTTTTTCCATAGTTTTAGGTGTTAGGTGTTAGATGTTAGGTATTAGGTTCCAACGAAACCTAATACCTTGAACCTTTAACCTAAAACCTTTTCTAATTTCTTAGCCACTTCTTCTTTTCCAAGCGCGCCGACCCATTTGTCAACGACAACGCCGTTTTTAAAAATGAAAAAAGCAGGAATGGATTGCACGCCCATTTTTTCAGCAACAGAAGTTCCCTCTTCAACATTATATTTTCCAACAATCGCTTTGCCGTCGTACTCATGTGCCAATTCTTCAACAATCGGACCCATTAAGCGACAGGGCGGACACCACGACGCCCAAAAGTCGGTAAGAACGGGCATTGTCTTGGACGCCTCAATCACTTCGTTATTAAAATTATTATCATTTAATACAACCTCGGACATATTGTTCGTTGTTTAAATATCTAATTTCTAATGTCTAATATCTAATCCGACGACGACCGTCATTAGACATTAGGTATTAGATATTAGGTATTTACGTAAACTGTATCTTCCTCTCCTTCTTTTCAATATTCAAGAAAACCAGTTCGTCGCCAACTGCGAGAACGGGGCGAATTTTTATTTTACAACCAAACTCGGTGCCAGCGCGAACTTCTTTGACGGCCGCTTTCATTGATTGCAATTCCACAATTTCTCCAGTTTCCAATTCCGCACCCTCGCGATAAACGCGCACCGAGGCGGTCTTGGTTACTTTTCCATCTTTGACCACACCACCCACGATCATTGAACTTTTTTCCGTGCGGAAAATTGCCAAAATCTGACCGCGACCAAGTTCGGTTATAATAACCTCTTCAGGAAGCAATTCTTGAAGCGCGGCTTTGACATCGTCTAAAATATCGTAAATGACTTTGGCTTTTTTAACAACCACCTTTTTGTCACGCGCCAAATTTTCTACCGGCGTCGGCACCAAAACGTTAAAACCATAAACAACGGCGCCCGATGCTTCGGCGCGGATAATATCGGATTCGTTAACGTTCCCGAGTCCGCGCGAAACAATTTCTACGCCCACCTCGGGGTTGCGGAATTTTTCTAGTGATGAAGAAAGCGCTTCAAGTGAACCAAGCACGTCAGTCTTAAGAACCACCTTAACCATTTTCTTGGTTTCTTTTTCTTCGCTTGTCGCGGCCACGGCTGAAACTTTGGTCATTGTTGCGCGACCAGCTTCTTTCACGTCCTTTTCTAATCCTTTAATGGTTTCCGGAACAATAATAACATCGCCGACCGACGGTGCCGCTTTTAATCCCAATATTTTAACCGGCATTCCCGGCAACGACTCTTTAAGCGCGCGATTGTTCCAATCGCGCATTGCGCGCACTCGTCCGTAAAGCATATTGCCGATCGCGAGATAGTCATTTACCTTAAGCGTGCCACCAGCAATGAGTACCGTCGCGACCACGCCTTCGTTTTTGTCTATGTGCGACTCAACAACCGTTGCCACAGCGCGACGAGCCGGATTGGCCAGCAATTTTTCTTTATTAAGATCAGCGACGAGCAAAACCATTTCCAAAAGCGCGTCAATGTTTTTTCCTTCTTTGGCCGAAACTGGAACAAAGGGAATTTTTCCGCCCCAATCTTCAGCTTGAACGTTATGCTCGGCAAGCTGGCGTTTTACTTTTTCTGGATCAGCGTCCGGCTTGTCAATTTTATTCATCGCCACCACAAAAGGGATTTTGGCCGCTTCAATAATTCCCAAGGCTTCCAAGGTTTGTGGTTGAACGCCGTCGTCGGCCGCAACAACCAAAATTGCAACGTCGGCAATTCGCGCGCCGCGCGAGCGCATTGTCATAAAAGCTTCGTGGCCGGGCGTATCAATAAAAGTAATTTTACGATCCCGTTTTTCCACCTGATAAGCGCCAATGTGCTGGGTAATACCGCCGGCTTCGCCGCCCATTACGTTTGTCGCGCGAATCGCGTCCAAAAGTTTTGTCTTGCCGTGGTCAACGTGACCCATCACAACGACAACCGGCGGACGCGGGGTGGTTGCGTTCGCGTCATTTCCCAAAATTCCTGCCAATTTTTCTTCCATTGAAGCACTGCCGCTTTCAACTGTTTCCGACTCAACTTCCGGTTCGGTCTTAAAACCAAGATCTTCGGCGACGATCGTTGCTGTTTCAAAATCAATCCGTTCATTCATTGAAGCCAGAATTCCATTTTTCATCAATTCCGAAATAACCCGCGTGACCGGCAAATTTAAGCGTCCGGAAAAATCTTTAACTGTCACGAGTTTGGGAAGCTTAATTGAACCGCCCGAAACAGCCATAGCTTTTTCAACTTCAATCTTTTCTTTGGAAAGCTTGGTCATTCGCTCGCGCTCTTGGCGCCAGCGCGGCCATTCGCGAACAACGCGAGCAGCGAGCTGATCGTCAATTTTGATCGCCCGTTTGCCAATATCAAGTCCATGCTCTGGGAGCACAACAAAAAGTTCAGCCGTGGTGGTGCGTAATTTTCGCGCAAGTTCGGTTATATTCATGTTTCCTTACTTTATGCGGAATTTGCCTTTGTGTCAATTATTTTGACCGAAAATTAAGAAAGAATTTATAAAATAAAAAACACCCCTAAGGGTGTTTTTTATTTTAATTGACTAGCGAGTCATGCTGATCGCTTCGGAAAGTTCAGCACCAGGAGCGGCTATTGTAATGCGGCCAGAGGTTTCATCGCGCATAATTGTGTAACCGCTATTGTATTCGGTCGTGCTTGTCCAACCAGCACCAGCGGCCGATGGGTCAAACGGCAAGGAGGCGGCGTAAGTCGGAACCAAACAAGGACCAATATCATAACCAGTATCGGAATCCATATTGGTAGCGGTTGTCGGAATAACGCCAGCGACACAAGTAAAGGTTCCGCGGTTATCGGTTGTGTTGGCAATAACCGAACTCATTATCGTGTCCATATTATTCCAGCGCTGGGCGTTTCTGGCTTGCGAGAATTGGCGCGCCGGGTTAAGAGCAACAATGAGGACGCCAGCCAAAACGGCGATAAGACCGATAACGATCAAGATTTCAATGAGTGTAAAAGCTTTATTTTGTTTCATATTGATTAATGAACTTAATTTTTTTAATACATTTATCACCACATCTTTGCCCATTAACTTATTAAAGTTGCAGGGACATCCGCTGTTTCGACCTTTATGCGGCAGAGGAAACAATGAAAAATGTTTTTTAGATAATCAATGGATGATTATCTTTTTTTATTTAGCGAATCATATTAATTGACTCCGAAAGTTCGGCGCCAGGAGCGGCAATTGTGATACGACCAGTTGTTGCGTCGCGCATAATGGTGTAGTTCAGATCGTAATCGGCCGAAGTCGTCCAGTGTGCGCCAGAAGCAGAAGGATCAAACGGCAAAGAGACGGCATAGGTTGGAGACAAACAAGGACCAATGTCGTAGTTCCCAACACCATTTGCCATTTTGGTAGCAGTGGCAGGAATGGCGCCGGCACCCGTGCAAGTGAAGGTTCCGCGATTATCAGTCAGGTTAGCGATGGTCGCACTCATAATCGTGTCAATATTATTCCAGCGTTGTGCGTTCCGAGCTTGCGAGAACTGACGTGCCGGATTAAGAGCGACAATGAGGACGCCAGCCAAAACGGCGATAAGACCGATGACGATTAAAATTTCAATGAGTGTAAAAGCTTTATTTTGTTTCATATTAATTAATGAACTATTTTAATAATTTTTTATGTAGGTGGAATTTCCGTCCACGAATTGAGGTAAAACTGACTCGTGTTGATTCCGGTGAAATCAACCTTTATTCAACTAGTAAAGCCGTTAACTGTTGCTTGGGCGTAAAGAGTGCGCGCGTTTCCATTAATAACGGTGGCACCAATTGAACACACTACCTTGTCCACAGAGATATTCTCATTACCAGTATAACTGGTATTCTTCTTTAGACGCAATACGGCAATATTGGCGCACGAAAAAGCTGAGGATCGCGCTTGCACAGCAGAGGCGCGATTATTTATTTCTCGGCTTTCAATTAAATAATCAGCAGCCAAGCTAAGGCTGGAAATAAGAGCGATGCCGCTAATTAAAACAACGCTAGTAATCGCGGCAAAGCCGGAACGAACGTTGAGACCCCTCGTTGCGCTCGGGGTGATTTTTGCGGTTTTGCCGCAAAAATCAATTTTGTCGGGGGACGGTGGCTGTACCATATAATGTAATTGACGACGAATAATCATTCATCACGGTTCCCGTTGGAGGCGCCGAAACAGTTAGAACAATTCTGATAACTGACTTCGCGGCCGTGGACTGCAAACACGATCCAAGCTTGGCTTGACCCAGCAAAAGATCAAGAAGTAATCTTAGCCACCCCCCGCTAAGGTAGCCGGGGTATTTATCCCAACAATAATCCGTCTGATTGCTCTTTTTGCAAATGATGCAGTACCAGCTGCCACTATGTTCACTCTCATTACATGGAACCCAGCCCGGCGATGTCCGCGCGTGAGCGACCGGATCAACCAAATTGGTAAAAGTCAAACTAGCTACTTTTACGCCAGCTGAAGTCAGCGGCACAGCCGCGCCAGCCCCCTGCTTCATTGTTAACACGCCGTTTGTTACCTGAAAAACCGTCGGCGACACCGCGGCACTCGGCATCGTTAGCGTTAGCGAACTTCCGCTCGTTCCATCGCTTGGCGAGGTCGCGTCTTTTGAATTTCTTATTGTTGAAACCATTTTTTCAACGGCAAAACGGGCGTTCTGATTAACTTCAAGCACGGTTGCAACTTTAGCTTCGCGACGCACGAGATTTACCATAAAACTCATAAGCGTTGCCATAATTATTACAAGAATGGCAACGTAAAGCATCGTTTCCAACATTGTTGAGCTGCGGCGAATCATCATATAAATGGCCAGTCAGTGATAAGGAGTTGTTCGTTAACCGTTGCCGTCCGATTTGGCGCCGGATTCCAACTCACCGTAACGTCAATCTTTTTTGTGTCAGCGTCAACTGTGCTCACCGTTACAACTCGCGTCATCCCGTTTAACGTGTCCGAAGTGCCGCTAAAAATCCACATCAAAGGTGACGCTTGCGTTCCAAGACCATGCGTTCCAACGGCAAGCGCCGTCCATGAACGATCGCTTATAGAAATTGAGGCTTGAATCCCCTCCTCGGCAAAGAAAACTGCCTCCATTTCCCTAGACGTCTGTGACACACCCGATTCAACAACTGTTAATATGGAAATAGAGGCGGTGATGCCAATAGTCATTACGCCGATGGCGATAAGTATTTCTACCATTGATTGTCCGCAGCGTTTTTTCATTGTTTTGAAATTCTCCCAACTGAATTAATAACAATCGTCACGGTTTTTATTCCATTTGTGACGGTTATTGTCCCGGTTACCGAAGGCGTACCGGTTTGTTTGGCAAAAACCACTTCGGAAATTCCAGAAAATTGAAAATAATTTCCATAAGGACGAGTCAGATCGTAAACAGTTTGTTTTAGGGCGTAAGAATTTCCACTAAAGAGAGTTATTTTTCCATCCACCGTAGAAACGCCGTGACTTATGTTCCTCTCGCTTTGAAGCGAACGGGTTTCGGCCGCGCGTAAATATGTCATGAGCGCCCCCGACACCGCCTCAAGCTCGCGATTTTTCATAAAATTTACCGTGGTGTAAACAGCGAAACCAAGAACGATCAAACCGACGCAGGTCGCAACAACGGTTTCAATAATCGTAAACCCGTTTCTTTGGCGCATAAATTAACGGTGAATACCTTCCGTTATTTTATAGATCGGAGTAATAACCGAAACCGCGACAAAACCAACAACCAAACCCATAATGAGTAGGAGCACCGGCTCAATAATTGTTGTCATATTATTAACCGTGTCGTCAATTTCCTTGGTTAAGAAATCGGAAATATACCGAAACGAATCATCAAGCTTGCCGGTTTTTTCGCCAACGCGAATCATCTGAATAACAATCGGCGGAAAATATTTTGTGTTTAAACAATCGGCAATGTTCACCCCCTGGCGACTTACTTCGTTTGCGATTGCCAAAAGTTCGCGTTGAAAAACAAGGTTGCTTAAACTTTGCGAGGTAATATTTAACGCCCGAACGACGTCTACCCCAGCATCAAGCAGTGTCGCCAAAACCTGTGCCAAACGAGTAATTTGCGCGTCGCGAAGCAATGGTCCAAAAACGGGAATCATCAGTTCGGTTTTGTGCAAAAAATATCTAAATTTTTTGTTAAGGAGCAATAGACGAATAGAAATAATTAAAGCGGCAATTATTAACCCGATATAAACAACATTGGAAGAAACAAAGTGTGAAAAATCAAACAGGAATTGCGTGGTCGGCGGCAAAGAAACCTTTAGCGAAATAAAGATCGGCAAAAGCTGGGGCAAGGTAACAAAGCAAAGAAAGCCGGTGATACCAAAAACGCCAGCCAAAATAATCGCCGGATAAATTAGAGCGCCGCGAACTTTTTTCCTGAGCGTATCGGCGCGTTCTATTTGCACAGAAATATAATTTAGATTTTCCGAAAGCTGGCCGCTTTCTTCACCAACTCTGACCAAATTTACAAAAAGGTTATCAAAGATTTTTGGAAATTTACTGAGCGCGAGTGAAAGATATTGTCCATTCTCAACTTCACAAATTACGTAATCAAGAATTTTAGCAAAGCGCTTAATTTTGGTTTGCCCCCTGATCACGTCCAACGATTCCCGAAGTGGAATCCCCGCATTGGTCATAATAGAAAGATGTTTGGCAAAAAATATCTTTTGTTTGGTGGGAATATTGCCGTAGACTTTTATTTCTGGACATTGTTCCGTTATCTTGGCCGGCTTTTTTTCTATTTTTTTTATGGACGCTGGAGGCATAAAATATTTATTCTTGAATAACACGCAAGACCTCGGCAATGGAGGTCATTCCTGAACCAGCTTTGGCAAAACCGTCTTCAAGCATTGTCGTCATCCCGTTTTTTACAGCTGCGTCCAAAATATTTTCGGACGATGCTTTGCTGACAATGAGATCACGGATGTTTCCAAAAACTTCTAATACTTCATAAATACCAATCCGACCCTTGTAACCGGTTCCGCCGCAAGTTTTACAACCGCCGCCGATCCAAAAATTTTTATACATCCCGATGAGACGTTCAGAGATAACGGATTTGAGGCGTTCGGTTTCGGCAGCAGTCGGAAGATATTCTTTTTTGCAATCCGGACAAATTTTTCTAACCAAACGCTGGCCAATAGCAATGTTAACCGTTGAAGCGATGAGAAACGGCTCAATACCCATATCAATAAGCCGTGGCAGAGTCGTTGCCGCATCGTTTGTGTGGATTGTGGACAAAAGAAGGTGGCCTGTGAGCGCGGCATTAACGGCGATGGAAGCAGTTTCGTCGTCGCGAATTTCGCCGACCATTATCACGTTTGGATCCTGACGAACGATTGAGCGGAGGCCTTTGGCAAAAGTTAGATTGGTCGCGGTGTTAACTTGAATTTGCGTCACGCCATCCATTGAGTATTCTATCGGATCTTCAATGGTGGTGATAGAGACTTCGGGCGTATTCAACATTTGAATGAGCGTATAAAGTGTTGTTGTCTTGCCTGATCCGGTCGGTCCGGTCGCGAGAATCATTCCATGCGGACGATGAATATATTTTTCAATTAATTCTTTGTCACGCTTAGCAAAACCAAGTTCAGTAAGCGTAAACGCTTTAACCTGCGAAACCAAAAGACGAAGCACGGCGTCTTCGCCATGATAAGACGGAATAATTGAAACGCGCAGGTCAACCGGCGTTTCGTTAAACGTAACCCGAAAGCGCCCGTCCTGAGCGGCCTGGTGTTCGTCGGTTCGGAGGCCGCAATTTACTTTTATCGTCGTGATGATTTGGTTAAGCAATACTTTGGGCAAAGAAAAAACTTTATTCATTACCCCGTCAATGCGAAAACGAATATCCACTTGTTTTTCCGCCGGGTCAATATGCACGTCGGAGGCATGCATCAAATACGCCTGCTCAATCATATAGTCAACCAATTTGTTGATGGAGACGTCTTTTTCGGTAAATTTTTCAAGTTCACTTTGTTTAAGCCCAACCTCTTTGGCAAAATCAGTTTTTTCTTTTTTTCTTCTTTAACTTCGGCAACTTCGGTTTTTTCTTCTTTAATGTCAACCACAGCCTCTTCTTTTGCGGGCTTAGAAACTTCTTTAATTTCTTTTTTAACGCGAGGAGGCATATAGTGTCTAAAGCATACCATTTTTTTATTCATTTTATAAGCGCTGGAACCAAATCGCCGCGCTTTCAAAGCTATGAACGGTTTTTTACTGATAAATAAACCTATTGGCCCAACCTCGCATGATATTGTTGACCGCGTGAGAAGGGCGACCGGCGTAAAAACGGTTGGCCATGCCGGAACGCTTGACCCTTTTGCCGAAGGATTGCTTATTGTCGGCGTTGGCCGCGAAGCAACGCGCGAATTTCCACGCCTGGTTGGTTTAGACAAACACTATGTCGCGACTTTGCGCCTTGGAGCGACTTCGGACACCGATGACAGGACTGGCGTTATTAGCGCGGGGCAAATGGCAAATGGCAAATGGCCGACGCTTGAAAACATGAGTGCCGTATTAAAAAAATTCACTGGCAAAATAATGCAGCTTCCGCCGGTGTATTCGGCAAAAAAAATTCATGGCAAAAAAATGTATGAATTGGCGCGCGCGGGTTTGCAAGTGGCACGTAGCCCGTCGCCCGTGGAGGTCTATGGTCTGCGCATTCTAGACGACGTGCCACGCGCTACGTGCTACGAGCTAAGGCTAGATGTCCACTGTTCCTCTGGCACATATATTAGAGCCCTAGCTCGCGACATTGGGGAGGAATTAAAAACCGGCGCTTACCTTGAAGAGCTTAAACGCACCGCCATCGGCCCGTTTACTCTTGAAGAGTCGGTTAGGCTTGATGATCTGACTTTGGACAACTGGACTGAGTTTTTATTACCGAACGACCAAATTTTTGACCGTCTAAACCCTAAACCCTAAACGCTATACCCTATCCTTGCCCACGAGGGCACCTCCGTGCTAGGGTGAACATATAATAATGTAACTAATGGACGCCCATTTTTCCTTCTTGTGAATTCTGCAATTTTAGAGAAAATAGAACAAAATGCAGTGCCGCGAGTCGCGGGGAATTTGGCGTCCCCGAATTCTTATGACTTGGATACTTTTTTTGATCATCGGACTCTTAGCCGGCGCCTTGGTCGGTTATCTAATCCGTCAAACGCTTGCAGGTAAGCGCACTGCGACCGCCGAAGCGAACGCCGAAAAGATTTTAAGCGAGGCCAAAGGCAAGGAACAACAAATTCTCCTTGAAGCCAAAGAAAAAGCCATTAAGGTTTTAGACGAGGTTAAACGCGATGAACAATCGCGCCGCGTTGAGCTTTCCGAATACCAAAAAAAGCTGGAAAAACGCGAGTCGCTTTTTGACCAAAAAATTCTTGAGCTACAAACGGCGCAACAAAAAATCACCGACAAAGAAAAACAAATTGACGAAGCCAAAGCAAAAATAGACGCCATGGCCGGCGAAGAGATGAAAAAATTGGAAGCCGTTGCCAAACTTACGACCGAGGAAGCCAAAGAGCGCCTTCTTAAAATCGTTGAGGAGCGCTACCAAAACGACCTGATGTCGCGCGTCCGAAAATTAGAACAAGAAGACAGTGAAGTTTTGGAAACCAAGGCGCGGGAAATTTTGATGCCGATTATTGAACGCATGGGCGCCTCGGTCGTTTCCGACACGACGACGACCAACGTCCAACTCCCCTCGGACGACCTAAAGGGACGCATTATCGGCCGCGAAGGACGCAACATTAAAGTCTTAGAATATTTGACTGGCTGCGAAATCGTCGTTGACGACACACCGGGAATGATTACCGTTTCCGGCTTCTCCCCGATTCGCCGACAAATTACCAAACGCGCTTTGGACAAACTGCTTAAAGACGGGCGCATTCAACCAGCGCGCATTGAAGGCGCGGTTGAAGAAGCAAAAAAAGAATTGGCGTTGGATATTAAAAAGTCCGGCGAAGACGCTCTCTTTCAAGTCGGCGTTGCTGGCGTTGATCCCAAACTTGTCCAAATTTTGGGTCGCCTTAAATACCGCACCTCCTACGGACAAAACGTTCTTAACCACTCTATTGAAGTCGCTTTTATTTCCACGATGCTCGCCGAAGAGCTTGGCGCCAATGTTTCTGTGGCCAAGCGCGGCGGTCTCTTTCACGACATTGGTAAGGCCGTTGACCACGATGTCCAAGGCGGCCACCCCGAGATCGGCTACAACATTCTTAAAAAATTCGGCATGCCCGAAGAGGTTGCCTATAACTCGCTCGGCCACCACGAAGACAAGCCGAAAACGTTGGAAGCGGAAATTGTTAAAGCTGCCGACGCCATTTCCGGCGCTCGTCCTGGCGCGCGCAAAGATTCGGTTGAACAATATGTTCAGCGTCTTGAAGATTTAGAAAAAACCGCCACTTCTTTCCCGGGCGTAGAAAAAGCGTATGCCATCCAGGCTGGCCGCGAAATTCGCGTCTTTGTAAAACCGCAGGAAATTGACGACTTTGCCGCTGTCCGCTTGGCGCAAGACGTGGCGCGAAAAATTGAAGCTGAGCTTCAATACCCTGGAGAAATTCGCGTGACAATTATCCGCGAAACACGCATTGTTGAATACGCCAAGTAACGACTATTGCAGGTTTGGAAAGAATTTGGTATAATATAGCTATAATATATTGGATTAACGAATCCAAATAACTTAATCAATTTAAAAATTAATTAAGAATATGAATAAAGTTGACTTAGGTAATGCGATCGCCGAAAAATTCGGTCTCCCAAAAACACAGGGCGTTTCCATTGTGGAAGCGGCTGCCGAGTTTATCACCGAAGAGCTTAAAAAGGGCGGCGAAGTAACGATCGCCGGCTTTGGCCAGTTCACGTCCAAAGAACGCAAGGGTCGGATTGGCGTTAACCCACGCACCAAGGAAAAAATCACCATCCCCCCAATCCGCGTTCCTAAATTTAAATCCGGAAAGAATTTGAAAGAAGCCTTAAAAGGCGAACGCAAACCAGCCGCCGCGCCAGCCGCCGCGCCGACGGTCTAATGGCACGGGGCACTTAGCTAATAGCAAATAGAATTTTAAAAACCCTCTCGCCTTCGCGAGAGGGTTTTTGGTTTACACGGAAGCTTTATATTACGATAGACTTAATAATACATAAAAATGAAAATTCCCGCACGGTCAATAGAGTTTGAACTCGACCGTGCGGGAATTGTAATACGTTATGGGGCGAGTTAGCCAGGCATATATACAGCTGTCTCAACCTCAGGAGTTACTTTGTTATCAAGAAAGCTGTGATGCCAACTCCACTCTGTACCATCCCATAAAAGCCAGAGGCAATAGAGCTCGCTTTTGGATTCATTTTCAGGATCAGTCCGTCGAAGCGGATCGGCATAAAAATGGATGTACCGAGGTTGGGGACCTTTGATTCCCCATTGTTCACAGAGACGATCACGGTGCGTCCAGCAATAGTAAAAATGATTACTACCCAGACAAACAGCCTTCGCTTTCTGTAGACGAGCAACGTGCTCTTTTGTGCTGATTCCTTCTTCTTTGCCGTGGAGCGTCTTCATGAAAGAAACCTTGCTCAAATCAATCCCGAACGGAGCCTTCGTTAGAAACAGTCCAGTCAAATCAATGACCCAATTGTCTCCAACGAACTCGGCCGGATTAAAAGGATAATCAACGCCCTGATTAATGAACCGCGCAAAAAGAGCGCCGGCTTCCTTACAACGAATGAACTCTTGTGCCCTCAACGGGTCAATGTCTTTATGCGAAACCTTCAACATGAAGGTAGCAAACAACGTGCTGAACTGTTCAATACCCATCGCATTCTCTATCGTATGCATGATTTCTCCTTGCTGCGGTTAGGCCGTTGCGCATAATTACGCATTGGGTTAGGCACAGCGCGATACGACCAAAGCCGCATGGCGCTGTGCCCAAAAAAATAACCAACGCCGTAACATAACACAAAACCCCTTGCTGGTCAAGGGGTTTTGTGGGCTTTGTTTTGTTGTGGTATGTGACGCGCGCTAAAACCCCAACTTCTCTTTCACCAAAATTACCGTGATCCGGCCGTCGGTCATGTCGGAAAAAGTGATCAGCATTTTCTTAAGGTCGCTCCCTGCGTTCCCCATAGCCTTTTGATGCTTGTCTTCCATTGGCAAAGAATATTCGCGCACGCGCTTGATGCCGTCTTCAAAAGCCGGCACGATCTTTTGGCAACCGACAACAAAAATAGCGTGCGGGGAAAGCATTGCAAAGGCGGGAATTTGCGAACCAGAGTACGAACCTTGAAAAAGGATACCGTCTTCCGAAAGCGCGTGGGCGCTTGCGAGATAATAACTCGCGGCGGACGATTGTTTGCGCAAATCCATTTGCTTGGCTTGGTCTTTTTCCGAAAAAATTTTATCTTTCCAATTAACCCAACCGTTTTTCCCCGACTTGAGCAAATCGGAAAACCCGATTTCTTCCAACGTCACCGAGCCGCCAGTCATTACGTCGGCGCCCGTTGGAATTATTTCTTTAAGTTTCGCGAGCGCTTCGGCGCGACTTGTGACGACCGCGACGTTATATTTCTTCGCGGTCAAAGCGGCCGCCGTCTTGTTGATCGCCTCTTCCGAGGCAAGGGTGTCGTAAGACATATTTAAAAAATATTTAATATCTAATGTCTAATATCTAATCCGACGACAGAGCACCGCATCAAATCTGTCATTGCGAGGAGTGAGTGGTAACGAATGACGCGGCAATCTCGCGAATATTGCAACCATGGTGATATTCCGATGAGATTGCCGCGCTACCGCTCGCAATGACATTAAAAAAACTAAACGCTATACGCTAAACCCTAAACGCTAGTGATGATGTTCTTCCCCACAATCGCAGCCGCCAAAATATGATTCTAATTCTTTACCTAAATCTTTTATTTTAACCATTTTGGCGACGCCCGAGGCGCGGTCTTTTATTTCAACGGCATCTTCCTTTAGAGTTTTTTCGGAAATAATAATGCGCTTGGGAATACCAATCAGATCGGCGTCGGCGAACTTCTCCCCCGCTCCGCGGTCTTCGCGATCGTCATAGAGAACATCCAAGCCGGTTTGCATTAACGCACCATAAAGCGACATCGCTTCTTCTCGCACTTTTTCATCTTTGCTTTTTATTTCAATCAAATGCAAATCAAATGGCGTAATCGCAGCCGGCCACTTCAAACCATTAGCATCGTTATAAATTTCGGCAATCGTGCCCATCACGCGTGACGGACCAATGCCATAGCAACCCATCATTACCGGCTGCAACTTACCGGCTTCGTCGGGATATTTAAAACCAAACGGCTCGGTATATTTAGTCTTTAACTTAAAGATATTACCGACTTCAATTGCTTTTCCTTCGGCAATGACGCCGTCTTTGCATTTCGGACATTTGTCGTCAGCCGCGACTTCGGTAATTTCTTTGTTCTGAGCGTAACGGCACGACTTGCAGTAAAAAATCAAATCCTCGCCCGACTCGGTCAGCACCTGAAATTCGTGCGAATATTTTGCAAATGATCCGCCCGACGCTTCAACTAAATACGCATCAAGACCGCAGCGCTTGTAAACATTATTGTAAGCAAGAATTGCGCGTTCGTAGAAAGCGTCAAGATCGGCTTCGTCGCGATGAAAGCTGTAAAGATCCTTCATTGAAAATTCGCGACCGCGAAGCAAACCCGCCTTGGCGCGCGCTTCATTTCTAAATTTATTTTGAATCTGGTAAACCGCGAGCGGCAGGTCTTTGTACGACTTAACAAACTTTTGCACGAGCGGGGTGATAATTTCTTCGTGCGTCCAACCAAGCCCGTATTCTTTGTCGCCGTGGCCCTTTAAGTGAAAGAAAACGTCCTCATCCCAGCGACCAGAGATTTTCCAAGGCTCTTTAGGGGTCAAAGCCGGCAAAGCAACTTCTTCACCGCCAAGCGCGTTCATTTCCTCGCGAATAATATTTTTTATTTTGTCGTGAACACGGAGCCCGAGCGGCAAAAAGCTGTACACACCAGCCGTAAGCTGATCAACAAACCCAGCCTTGGTTAAAAGCTCGGCATTTTTTGATTCTAATTCAGCAGAAACGTTCTTTACGGTTTTTCCAAAAAGTTTTGAGTACAACATTTTTTAGGGGTTAGGGTTTAGGGGCTAGGGGTTAGTTTATGAAACATGAAACACACAGCACGAAGCATTATTACCACCCCAATATCCATTGGAGTGGCTAGATGTTTCATAGTTCATTAAATTACCCTTTTTATGGTTTTTTGTAAACAAAAGCCGATTGCTTTCGCGATCGGCTTTTGTTTGTGTGTTTTAAATAAAAAATCTTAAATTATTCTTTATTGCTCCGCTTGCGCTCAAGGTGATCCAAAATTGCCTTACGAATGCGGATAGACTTTGGCGTGGCTTCAACGAGTTCGTCGTCGCCAATGTATTCCAAGGCATCTTCAAGTTCCATTGTTCGCGGCGTGTCCAATTTTTCTTGTCCGCCGTCGCCCTTGGAGCGCATATTGGACAAACGTTTTTCTTTGCAAACGTTGACTTCAATATCTTCGGGTTTGGCGTTTTGTCCGACGACCATTCCCCCGTAAACCTCAACGCCCGGACCGATAAATAACTGTCCGCGTTCTTGCGCCGCCACCATTCCGTAAGTAATGGACGTTCCGGCTTCGTAAGCAACGAGCGAGCCGTGTTCAATGCCAGAAAAGTCGCCGCGGTATGGTTCATAACCCAAGAAAAGCGAGTTAATGATGCCAAGTCCTTTGGTGTCAGTTAAAAATTCATTACGGTAACCAATAAGACCACGCGTCGGGATCGTAAATTCCAAAAAGGTCGTGCCGCGTTCAACCTTCATATCTTTCATTTCACCGCGGCGCTTGCCCATTTTTTCAATTACCGATCCGGAAAAAGCTTCGGGTGCTTCAATAAAGACTTGTTCCACTGGCTCCGAAGTGACACCGTTAATTTCTTTTAAAATCACTTGCGGGCGCGAGACTTGCAATTCAAAACCTTCGCGACGCATTTTTTCAATCAAGATCGCGAGGTGTAATTCGCCGCGGCCAGACACAACAAAGTGGTCGGCGGAGTCGCCTGGCGCGACGCGCAAAGCAACGTCGGTCTGAAGTTCGCGTTCCAAACGATCTTTAATATTTCGGGAGGTCGTGTATTTTCCTTCTTTGCCCGAGAACGGCGAAGTGTTGATACCGAAAGTCATTTTAACCGTCGGCTCTTCAATCGCGATTGGCGGAAGTGGGGTTGGACTTTCAATGTCAGTGATTGATTCGCCAATGGAAATATCGGTAATGCCGGCAATGGCAATAATGTCCCCTGGGACGGCGGCTTCGGTTTCAAGGCGACCAAGCCCGTCATAAGTCATAACCGAAGTAAGACGAACTTTGGCCGAAGAACCATCGCGGCGCACGTGCAAAACTTCCTGACCCTTTTTAAGCGATCCGGCATAAAGACGACCAACGGCAATTTTGCCAATGTAGTTGTCGTAAGCAAGCGACACGGCCAAGTACTGTAACTTAACATTTGGCAACACTGGCGCGGGAATTGATTTTAAAATGGTTTCAAAAACCGGAACCACATCGGTCATTTTGGATAGATCCGGTTCTAAGCCGGCTTTGCCCTGTTTGGCCGAAGCATAAATAATCGGAAAATCGGTTTGTTCGTCGGAGGCACCCAAAGAAACAAAGAGGTCAAAAGTTTTATCCAAAACCCATTCAACGCGCGCGTCGGGTTTGTCAATTTTATTGATAACAACAATAACTTTGTGACCAGCGGCAATCGCCTTTTTTAAAACGAATTTAGTCTGCGGCATTGGCCCTTCTTTGGCATCCACGAGCAAAAGCACGCCGTCAACCATTCGCATAATGCGCTCCACTTCGCCGCCAAAGTCGGCGTGACCAGGCGTGTCCACAATATTGATCTTAAAATCTTTATAATGAATAGCCGCGTTTTTTGAAAAAATCGTAATACCGCGTTCGCGCTCCAATTCGTTGGAGTCCATAATCAGGTCGGAAACGGCATCTTGTTTAATCTTAAAATCAGCTGACTGCTTTAAAAGCGCGTCAACGAGCGTTGTCTTTCCATGGTCTACGTGAGCGATGATGGCGATGTTTCTTATTTCCATAATGAATAAGTTTTATAGAAAAAATCCCGCAAGGCGGGACTTTTTCCGAACATAAAGATAGATTAACCTATTTTTAGCCAAATGTCAACTATTTACCGGGTAGCGAGGTCGGCTGTCTTTCCAGTCGTTAGATCGTACGTCCAAACGTGAAAAGCCGTTTCATTCCCTTTTACCCCAGAAATTACATAAACTGTGCTCCCCGAACTTGCGAGATATGCCGCGATAATAGGAGCATAGACCTTATCTTTAACTTCAAAAGAGGTGCGAATACTTTCAAGAATAACCTTTTTGCTCCCATCAGCTGTCGTACAGACAAGTTTGGCATCGCCGTTCTTGTCGCCGCTTATATTTTCCGCGTTGCAGGAAGAAATTTTACCAGCGGCGTCGGTACGATTTTTTTCATACAAATTAATTTTGCTTTGCAAACCGCTCATCCGATGATTTACCGTTTGCAACTGATTGCCGGCGTAGGCGGTATAGCGAACAGCTTGCGTGGTTTTAAAATAAAAAAGTACCGAAGCGGCAAGCGAGACAAGCGTCACTAAAACCAAAATAAGCGCGCCCATTGTAAAGCCGCCGCGCCCTTCTGGAAGCGAAAGAACGGTCTTGGCCGCGGGCAAGGCCGCTGGCTCGTTGACCTTGGCCAAAAGTTTTACTTTTTTAACTACTTTTTTCATAATGAACAATTAATATTTTTTGATTTATTTGTTAAGGGAATTTAATTGGTCTAAAACAATTCCGTTACTTACGCGCAATTCCACATTGTCCACATAATTTTTTATTTCAGTAACATCAGACTGAAGCGCGGCATCGTAAAGCAAAATAGAACCGAGCGCCTGCGACGACAAAACGGAAAAAAATAAAGTTAAGACGGCGGCAAACAAAAATAAAATCTCCGCGTCGGTGTGATAATGTTTTAATTTTTTAACGGGCATTTTAAGCACAAGTGCTTTCTTTGCCGTCGGTTTTCGTAAGGTGCGTTTCATAAAAAACTAATTAAGAATTTATTATACACCTAAATTATGGCTCTTGAAAGAGAAACAGGTTTCTGCTACATTATGAAGGTCTTAACAAGGCCTTTTATTTTTGCGCCCTTAGTGAAATGGATATCACGGCAGGCTTCGAACCTGCTATTGGGGGTTCGAATCCCTCAGGGCGCAGAGGCTAGAGCCGTATCGCGGCTTTGACCTCTGCGCAGTTATGGTGGTCGGTATCGGCGCTATCGCTTGATACCAACCCTAGCTCGGAGAAAGTGCAAAACGGTGCGCGATCAAATTGTTTCACAATTAACCTTTGTCGCCGTCTGTTATTAGCTCGAATACGATTCGGCTAATAACAGCCGTCAACAAAGTAAAATCACTGCGGTGATTTTGATCGCACACCATTTTGTACTTTCAGTCACTCACAACGGGGTCCGTATCGTTGATACGATACCGGCCCTCGTTCGGAAAAAAAGTAAAAACACTTTTACTTTTTGTTCCTCACTTCGGGTCGGTAGCTCAGCCGGTAGAGCGGAGGACTCTTAATCCTTAGGTCGTGGGTTCAATCCCCACCCGACCCATAAAAAATATCCCACACTTTCGTGTGGGATATTTTTTATTTATTTGATTGTGGGAACGAAAGAAAACTAAATCAGTAACGAACTCCCCCTACCCCCCCGATGGCCATCGGGGGGCTAAGACTGGTTACAGATTTCATGTCTACCAATGTGCAAAGAGAGGGCGAGGATAAAATTCTAAAATACAATCTTTTTTACAAAGACAGTGACAAAGGCACGAAAAATCTTAGGCCTCCCTTTGGTAAAAGGGAGGGTAGGGAGAGTTCTTTTTTATTACGTTAAAATTATTTACGGCGAAACGAACTCCCCCTACCCCCTCTTTTGCAAAGAGTGGGCTAAGACATTACCAGACATATGATTATTGACTTTTTATAAAAATAAACTTAAAGTCTTCTCAGTCAAAGCATCATTAACAATCAGCAGAAAGGCCAACCAATGTCCACACTTGCAGACCTGGCAGCAGAAAACTTCGTGCAACTAGCCGCCAACAAATACCCTGGCCGGATCGTTTTCGCTGGCACGAGCTCTTGGGGCGCGATTCTCCAAGGACTCATCATCACCGTGCGCAGCAAGCCCAATCAGAATCGCGTCCTCGTTCCAGTGCCCGAGCCGAACCCTAACAACGAAGTAGGAACAGAGTTTGCCGACCCAGTTGCCGCCCACGGCGTTGATCCAACCAACATTCTCTACTTGGCGATGTCCGAAGATACCCACTCGTTCATAACGAGTAACGGCCAACATACCGCGATCATTTACTCAACGCATCGCAACCTCGCCCTAGCCGACGGCCTTATGCAGGCCGGATGGAGGTATGAAGAGGACTCAGCTACAACGCCACGCATCGCCGTCCGCTCTTGGATCGGATTGAATAATATCGTTCATACCCAATTCGCTGTTCTCAAAAAATCACTCTTTGACGACAGTGTCGTCGCGAACAACTTCCGCTACGACAACATTCCATCCGGTTTCGGTTTCTACATCTCAACCTACGAGCACGATGGCAATCCGCCACCTCCGTTCGTCGGCGAGCCGCGGCTGATTCCACTCATCGGATCTGATCTTGCCGACATCACCGACAGCCTCTGGAACGCTATGAGCCGCGACTATCGCGTGGCGATCGCGGTCAAAGAGATTGACCCCAAAACCTTCAAGTCGTGCACTCACATCGTGAACCGCTTTCCAAAGGCTCCGACCGAGCCATAGACTTACGAAGCAAACCCCTCGCAGACAGCGCGCCCGTCCAGTACGGCGCGCTGTTCTCTTTTGTCTATAAAAATAAAATAAATCAAGCTCATAACAAAACCTCCCATCTTTCTACGATCGTGGAAAGATGGGAGGTTTTAAAATTTAAAATACAGCATCACATTAATTCGCGATCGCGAATTAATGTGATGCATAAAAATTTTTTAATAAACATTAATCCGAAGCGAAAAAATAAATTAATAAAAACTTCACCAAAAGGTGAAGTTTTTATTAATTTTTAAAACTATACCCTTCAGCCAAAGGCTGATCCACCTCAGGCGGAAAACGCTAAAAAACTAATCCGTGGCGCTTCGCTTAAACATATCGGCGATGTCTTGCGAGATTAGGCCTTCGCTTAGTAATTCGCGAACGCTTTGATTAAAATTAAACATCCCGGGCGAGGTCTGCATTACGTTTGGAATTTGCGCAACTTTATTTTCACGAATCATCGTGCCAATGGCTGGCGAATTTAATAACATTTCGCGAACCGCCACGCGGCCGCCGCCTTCTTTTGGCACCAAATGCTGGGCAATAACCGCACGAAGCGAAAGCGCCATTTGCGAACGAATTTGGTTTTGATGATACGGCGGGAACATATCAATAATGCGGTCAATTGCCTGCGACGCCGATGGCGTGTGCAAAGTTGAAAGCACTAAGTGGCCGGTTTCGGCCAAAGTTAAAGCCGCGGAAACAGTTTCTAGGTCGCGCATTTCGCCGACCATAATCACGTTAGGGTCTTGGCGAAGAACGTGCTTAAGTCCTTCGGGAAAACTGGTCATATCTCCACCAAGCTCGCGCTGACGAATAAGCGCTTTGACTGGCGAGAACAAAAATTCAATTGGATCTTCAAGCGTCACGATGTTCACCGGCTGTTCTTCGTTAATTTTTTGAATCATCGCGGCGAGGGTGGTTGATTTACCGCTTCCAGTCGGGCCCGTGACGAGGATTAGCCCGTTCATCGCCGTCGTTAGCCGACCGACCACTTCCGGAAGATCAAGTTCTTTAAACGTCGGAACGGTGGTTGGAATAACGCGCGCCACGAGCGATAAATTACCGCGCTCAACGCAAATATTCACGCGGTAGCGGGCGCCGTTAACATCGTAAGAAAAATCAATGTCTTTATGAGCTTCAAAACGCTGGCGCTGTTCGGGCGTAAGAATTTTATCTAGGATCGCCGAAAGGTCTTTGGCCGTAAGCACCGTGTCGTTAAGCGGGATCAGCATTCCGTCAACGCGTAATGTTGGCGGACGATCAATTACCAAATGCACGTCCGAGGCTTTGCGTTCAAAAGCCTTTTTTAAAATGTCAGAAAAACTTATCGTGGCCATATTTTTATTTTTTATTACCAGCCTTTTTTGATAATTCCATTTTCCGCGGCTTTGACCTGAGCTTCTTGTTTAGAACTACCTTCGCCGTCGGCAACAAATTCTTCGCCCAAATACACGCCAACTTTAAACCATTTATTATGATCCGGACCTTTTTCTTCAAGAACTTTATAGGACGGCGTAACGCCAGCCGTGTCTTGCGCCGCTTCCTGAAAGCGACTCTTGGGATCCAAATACAAACGATGTTCCAAAATATACGGCAACTTGACGAGGACGCGCTCGGTGCAGAATTTTTTTACGGCATCATATCCCTTGTCTAAGTATATCGCACCAACGATCGCTTCAAAAGCGTTGGCTAAAATATATTGTCGCGCTTTGGTTCCCGCATCTTTTGATTCACCACGCGAAAGATAAAGATAATCTTCAACGCCCAAGTCTTTGCAGATTCCCGAAAGCATTACCGCATTTACAAGCGCGGCGCGCCAATTTGTTAGATCGCCTTCGGGGTTAGGATAATTATTGTGAAGGTGTTCGGTTACAACAAGTTCAACGACCGCGTCGCCTAAAAATTCCAATCGTTCATTGTGACCAAGCCTAAAATCGGGATGCTCGTTAAGGTAGGAGCGATGAACTAGCGCTTGGGTTAAAAAATCAGGATTAGTAAACTTGACACCGAGTGTTTCTTCTAACCCGGAGACATCTTTGTCGGCCATATCGGTAAAATATCTAATGTCTAATATCTAACGTCTAATGAACGCGCCGAGGCCGTCCTTAGATTAGAAATTAAACATTAGATATTGAAATTAATAATAAATATTTATTCTTGCGTTTCTGGTTCGTCTGGAAGTTTCTTTGAAATGATCTTGTCCGCTTCTTTAGTTTGCCCGTTTAAGGCCATATCTTTGAAAACTGCGCCAAGGACGCCGTTTACAAACCTTCCCGATGATTCGCCGCCAAAAGTTTTCGCGAGTTCAATCGCTTCGTTAATCGCGACTTTTGACGGTATATTCTCCACGTACTTAAGTTCATAAATGCCGAGGCGCAAAATATTCCGATCAACTGTCGTAATTTGTTCAATCGGCCACTCCGGCGCGTACTTAATAATTGTGGCGTCAATTTCTTCCTGATGGTCGCGAACGCCAGAAACTAGACTTTGGATAAAAGCCTTGTCCTCGTAAGCCGGAGCAAACTCGGAAATTGAATGATCAATAATTTCGGCGACCTCGCCGCCATTTCTAAAGTCCATCTGATAGAGGGACTGCATGGCAATAGTTCGGCCTAAATGTCGGTTGGACATAGATAAAGAGCAGGGTATTAGGTTTCGGGTTTCAGGTGTTAGGTTCTGTAATGACCTCTAACCTAAAACCTTGAACCTTGAACCTTAAACCTTAAACCTATTTAGATGTTTTCTTGACCGCCTTAACTTTGGCCGCGGCGCGACCTTGATAAGTGCCACAAAAAGCGCAAGCATAATGCGAGCGAACGGGCTTTTTGCATTTGGCGCAAATCGTTAATTGCGTCGGCTTAAGCGCAAAATGCGAAGCGCGACGACGTTTGTGCGATGATGTGCGGCGATGGCCGGGTAATCCCATAGAAATTTATAATTTAGTATTTAATTATAGCGCATTTCTGCGATTTTGGCAAGTTTGCTCTCCCCTTTTACTATATCTTTGGTAATAAGGCAAGGGTTTAACGGGGTTTTTTGCTTTAAAAGCCTTATTCGCCCAAGGCACGAGAAACGACCAGCCAGAAGACGAAACCGATAATGTTGACAGCTTTTAGTAATATGTTACAATCTCTATGTACTGATGTACCAGTACATAGTATGAATGAAAAATATCGTAAGGAGTTGGTTGATCTGCTTGCGAACATAAAAGATTCCAAACTGATGAATCTCTTCCTAGAAGACCTTCTGACACCGGCTGAGTTAAAAGAAATTGTTTCGCGCTGGCAAATAATCAAACAATTATCAAAAAACGTGCCACAACGAAAAATTTCGTCTGGGTTAGGCGTGAGCATTGCTAAAATTACCAGAGGGTCGCGCGAACTAATGAATAAAAACGGCGGCTTTTGGAAAATATTAAAAAATACCAATGTCTAATAATTTTTTAAACAAACAATTAGGTTGGTGGCGGACTTGCAACAACGTGGGCAAGATCCGTTTTTAATGCTAAACAAGCTTTTTAAAACGCCCGGATCTGCCCCGGGCGTTTTTATTTGGAACAGGGTTGTGAATGGTTCATTCCCCTGCTCAGACAAAAACGTTCCTTAAAAAATCCGAAGGAGGCAGTTATGCCATTTCGCACCGACGCATCAGAAAGCCGATTGGTTGGAATCGGAATTGACTTAACCGAAATCTGCAACCGCCGCTGTCCGACTTGTTTTGCGGCACATACCCCGCAGAATATGTCGCTCGCGATTTACCAAAAAATCGTTGACGAAGCCGCTCAGAACAAATTCACCGAGCTATATATTCTCGGCGGTGAGCCAACCTTGCATCCCGATATTTTGGAATGTCTGCAATATTCCAAAAATAAATTCAACCTTGTCATCTTGGTAACGAACATGGATCGCTTGGCCGACCGCGACTTTTGCGCGGCCGTGGAAAACCAAGGGGTGGTCATCGCCGGACAACGGCATACGCTTGGCAAAAATACCCACAGCCTAAGACTTGAACAATTGCTTGCTGGCGGCGACCATCTGCACACTTCTAACCAGGCTTGGGAAAACGTGGCCGCAATTTTTCCGCCTGATCGCGTTTGTGTCCAGTGCTGTATTACCGCGCCGGTCATTGAAAACGGCGACATCTTTGATGTCTTTCGCTTCGCACGGCAAATGGGTTATGAGCCGGTAATGGAATTTACCAAAGAAGGCGGTTCGTTCAAGCGCGGCGGAGCGTTGGATATTCAACCATCAACAATGATGAAGGTGCTTAGGGAGTTCCAACGCATTGATCGCGAAGAATTTAATCTGCCTGGCGCAAGTCTGCTTTCGCCACAAGCATACGGAAAAACTTGCCATATGCAAGAAACGTCAATTCACTTTCGCGTGATGGGCGAAGCTGTTCCTTGTGTCGGACATCCAGCCTTAAGCTACGGAAACATTAGAACGAGCGATCTTAGTAAAATACTAAATCATCCGCTTCGGTCGCAGATTGCGTCGCCCGCAACGTGGGTCTATGGCTACTGCCGCGATACTTGCGAACACTTTGGGCTTTGCACGGGCGGCTGCCGCGGATCAAGTTACGACATGTCAGGGTGTTACCGGGCAAGCTTCTACTATTGCCCGCATATTCCGCGCGATCGTCTGAATCTCGCCGATATGATTCCGCCAAGTTGCGACGGTTGCCCGCTTAAAGGCAACTCAACCTGTCATCCTAAACGGTGACGCCGCCGCGCGGGAGCTGTAGTATGTAAATACTAGAGCTCCCGCATTTTCCTTTAATTAAAAAACGTATGGGAAAAAATTCAATTTATAAAAACCAGGTAAAAATATTGGATAATGTTTTTGATATTCAAAAAATTATTTCCGTCCGTTTTTCCAATACCAAAACCGACGCCTATAAAAAATATAACGACACTGCCTGCACTATTTTGGCGCGATGTTTTAAAAACAAAATTTTAACCTATATAGATCGCCGCGTTGGCCAGTCTTGTCCGGGTGGTAATTATTTTTTAGGCATCATCCCTGCAAAAAAAAATGCGCTGCGCGGAACATACGTTATGGACGAAAAAGTTTTTAAAACTAATGCCGGTTGCGACGCGTTTATAAACAAACTACCAAAATTTCCAAGAGCGGCGCAAAAAAATTTCGTGTTGTTTTCTCCACTCTTTAAAGAAACAAAAAAACCAGACATCATAATTTTACTCGTAAACGCCGCGCAAGTCGGGCGGCTTTTGGGCTTGGGCGCGTATCGTCAATTTTCTTATCCGCAAATTCTTCCGGCAATTTCAACTTGCGCCAGTATTTACGCGCCGCTTGACACGAACAGCATTCACCTTAACTTTATTGATTATTTTGACAGATATTATCAAGGAAAACAGGCTGGTGGATTATTATGGAGCGATACGGACATAATCGTTTCTATGCCATATCGTCTTTTTTGCAAATTAATCCACGACGCCCCGCTTTCGGCCCACGGCAGTTATAAGCCAAATATCAAACCGCAAAAAATTGATCCGATATAAAAATACTCCGCCAATTGGCGGAGTATTTTATTGATAAATTTTAGACAATGGTGACCGTGGACAGCGCGTCGTTTTCTTCCTTAAAGCGCATAATGCGAACGCCTTGGGTGGCGCGGCCGATCGTCCGAATCTCGCCCAAAGCCAAACGAATAACTTGGCCATGATTGGAGATCGCAACGATATCGCGTTCATCTTTGGCCGAAACAACAAAGCCGGTTACGATCTCGCCCGTCTTGGCCGTGACTTCGGCCGTCTTAATGCCGGAGCCGCCGCGCCCTTGCAAACGATATTCTTTCAAGTTAGTGCGTTTGCCAAAACCGTGCGCCATGACGACCAAAAGTTCCAGCAAATTCTTTTTTACTTCTTCGGAAGAAACAACGTCCATGCCGACAATGTAGTCACCGCGCTTTAACTTCATTCCGCGGACGCCCGAAGCGGTACGTCCCATAGAACGAACATCTTTTTCTTCAAAGCGGATGGACATTCCTTTGCCGGTAATGATGACGATTTCGTCTTTGCCGGTTGAAGGACGAACATATTCAAGTGAATCCTGTTCGTGGAGTTTAAGCGCGATCAAGCCAGAGCGGCGAACTTGGGCAAATTCAGCGATCTCGGTTTTCTTAATCACACCCTCTTTTGTAATCATCACAAGATACTTAGCGTCGGGCATATCCGAAATCGGCAAAACAGCCGTAACTTTTTCGCTTGGCGCAAGCTGGAGGAAATTAACCAGTGCCTGTCCCTTGGCCGTTCGCGAGGCCGGCGGAATATCATATGCCTTAAGTTGGAAGACGCGGCCGCGCGACGTAAAGAAGAGAACATCGGCGTGCGTGCTCGTTGTAAACAACTGTTCAACCATATCTTCTTCTTTGGTCGCAACGCCGATCACGCCCTTGCCGCCGCGCGATTGGGCGTGGAACGTGTCCGGCGGCACGCGTTTTACATAGCCATCACCGGTAATAATGACAATCGTGGACTCATCAGGAATAACGTCTTCCATTGAAAATTCTTTAACCCCATGCGCGACGACTTGCGTCCGGCGCTCGTCGCCAAATTTGTCGCGAAGCCCAATGACCTCGTCGCGGACGATTTGCAAAATGCGTTTGGGCGACGCCAAAATCGCCATCAGTTCTTTGATAATCTTTTTCTTTTCTTCAAGTTCGGTTTCAACCTTAATTCGTTCCAGGTTGGCAAGCTGCTGCAAGCGCATTTCCAAAATCGCAACCGTCTGCGCGTCCGAAAGCTTAAACTGCTTGATCAAATTAATCTTGGCTTCGTCTTTGTCCGTAGATTTTTTGATCGTCGCAATGACCTTGTCAATATGAAGAATGGCAATGGATAATCCTTCCAAAATATGAGCCCGTTCTTTGGCGCGCATAAGGTCAAATTCGGTGCGCTTTCGGACAACGACTTCGCGATGCTTAATATATTCTTCTAACAAAGTTTTTAAATTAAGCACGCGCGGCTGGATACCATCCACGAGCGACAGCATATTCACATGGAAAGTTTCCTGCAGCTGCGTCTGTTGGAACAAACGATTTAAAACTTTCTTTGGGTACGCGTCTTTTTTAAGTTCAATTACAACGCGCACGCCGTCCTTGTTGGACTCGTCGCGAATATCGCGGATGCCGTCAATTTTTTTGTCGCGAACCAGATCGGCGATTTTTTCCAAAAGCGTCGCTTTGTTTACCTGATAAGGAATTTCATTGACGATGATCTTAAAAGCGCCGGCGCTATCTTCAACGATTTCCGTTTTGGCGCGCAAGTAATCGGCCCGCGACCAGTAACATAAGCCGAGAGAATTTCTTTCTTGTTATAAATAATGCCGCCGGTCGGAAAATCAGGTCCTTGAACAATATTGGTTAAATCTTCAACCGTTGAATCTGGCTCGTCAATAACTTTGACAATCGCGTTAGTAATTTCTGTCAGGTTGTGCGGCGGAATGTTCGTGGCCATGCCGACGGCAATGCCGACCGTGCCGTTAAGAAGCAAGTTGGGCAATTTTCCCGGAAACACCGACGGCTCTTTGTGCGAACCATCATAGTTCGGAATAAACGGAACCGTTTCTTTATCAAGATCAAAAAGAAGTTCTTCGGCGATCGGCGAAAGTTTGGCTTCGGTATAACGCATGGCCGCGGCGCCATCGCCGTCCATTGAGCCAAAGTTTCCTTGGCCATTCACGAGCGGATAGCGCATAGAGAAATCCTGCGCCATGCGCACCATTGATTCGTAAACCGCGGAGTCGCCGTGCGGATGGTATTTACCAAGCACTTCGCCGACCACAGTCGCCGATTTTTTGAATTTAGCGTTAGCGCGAAGGCCGATCGCCCACATCGCATAAAGAATGCGGCGATGCACTGGTTTCATGCCGTCTCTGGAGTCGGGAAGGGCGCGAGCAACAATGACTGACATTGCGTAGTCTAGATACGACTCCTGCATTTCCGTCGTAATCTGCCGTTCGTTTATCTTACCGATAAGAAATTCTTTTGGTTGTTTATCACTCATGGTTTTGCTGGTTCATTTAGAGGCTGCTTCGCGCCCGAGGCGTTAAGCAACGCGGCTTTAATTTTTTGTTTAGTTTCAATTTTTGACTTTAAGTTATTAATGGTCGCCTCTTTGCCATAGCCCGCGACAATCGCGGCATTCATTTCTTTAACACCATCGTCAAAAATCGTTTGTGCATCTTTAATACTGTTTAAGATTTTTTTTCCGTCCGATGATATTTCGGTCAAGATGCCGTCCGTTTTCGCGCCGGTGTGTCCAAGGACGCGGGGCAAGGTATAAACCCAACCCACGAGAATCGCCGCGAAGACGATAACGCCAATTATAATTGGGGCACTGGTTTTCATACCAAGTGAAACGATTTAGATTTACGTTTTTTCCAAAACGATTATTTTAGTTTCGGTAGTTGGCAAATCTTTTTTAGTAATCTTTAGTCTGCTCACGCGTTCAGCTTTAGTGGCGGCAATTTCTTTTAGAAATTTTTCAACATCGTCGCCGCCTTTGGGCATTCCGGGAAGGGCGTAATGCATTGGGATAACAATTTTCGGTTCAAGTTCGGAAATAATCGCCACCGCTTCTTTGGCGTTGATCGTTGAATTTCCACCGACCGGAATAAGCAAAATATCAATGTCTTCAAGCGCTTCGCGCTCGGCGTCCACAATCGGCGTACCAAGATCGCCCAAATGCGCAAAAGAAAGATCGCCGATTTCAAAACGATAAATTGTGGTGAGTCCGCGTTTTTTCCCGTCGGCGGCATCATGCGGTGCAGGAATACCATAGACAAAAAGTCCACCAATTTCGTATTCGCCCGGCGAAGTTATTTTAAAAACGTCGCTCTTCCCTTCCATCACTTTAACGGCATCAATATTATTGTGCCAGCTATGATCGTGAGAAACCGTAACAACATCGGCCGATAGATTGCGCGGTAATTTAAGTCCAGTCTCTGCCTGAAAAGGATCAGTAACGAGTGTTGTTGAGGCATCGCCGTTCTTCGCTTCTATGGAAAAACAGGAAACGCCGTGCCATTCAAAAACTAAGGTTGAAGCCATATCTAGTAAGAGTGATTCTTTAATTTATTAAAATAATTATCCGCCGTAAAACGTCCTTTTTTGAGCTTATAATTTATCACAGCGAACCTTGTCTGGCAATGGATAAATTACCTTGCGAGTTTTATTATTTTCCGCCTCAAAAATTTAATATGATTACCGCTTGCGATTTTTTGTCACTGGTTAATCTATGCCAAACGACCGTTTCGGCGGGAAATAATAAAACTCGCAAGGTCGGGCTATAGATAAAGATCGGCGACTTCCTCTTTTGTTATTTTTCACCTCAAAAGTCAGAAGAAACCGCCGTTGTGCAAATTGTCTAAATTGATTATTTTGTCATCAGCAATTGTTTCGGTGAAAAATAACAAAAGAGGAAGTCGCCGATAGAGACGAAAATGAGACGCGGCTGGAAAAACGAGTTTTCCAGCCGCTATGCGATGGGTGTCATTCGCGCCTCCGTCCTATTTTGACAAAATCTGAAGATCACTGACTCTTGCGTAGATAATCCGCCTTTCTGCCAAAGACGCTTCGCCAACCAAACGAACGCGGATTTCGTGATAATGCCCGTTCGGATCGGACTTTATCAAAAGATTCATCGTCCGCTCTGGAAGTGAGCACCTCCCTGCCTGATCCCAGCGGTTTTTAAAAAGTGGCCCCGCGATGGCAAAAAGATTGCTGTCTTCCGGAAGTTTTGGAAAATGCTTGGCAAAAACCTCGGGGCTTAACCTGAAACAGTCGGTCTGGTTAAAATTAGGCACCGTCGGTAATTTTTTATCCTCACATTCCCTTGCCCCAGCCGGAAAGGGGTAGACTTGACCACAAAAACGACAGGTTCGCGAAGTAATATCGTTGCGAATTATTGGTGCCGCTCTTACCATGGCTAACTCCTTTGTAAAAACGTTTTGGTGATTACAATTTAAAGAACAACTGCGATTAAATTTCCATTATGTCAACGTAGTACTCTATTTCCTTTTTTATGTCTATCACGGAAGGCAGTGGTTCAATTCCCGAAAAACCCAATTTAAAAGTTCTCGCCTTATCCAAAATTTCCGTCGCCCATTTTTCTGAACGCGCGGCGAGCAGCGTAAGCTCGTTTATTTTTTCGGCGAGGTCGGAAAAATTTGCTTTTTCTTTTAAAAGCAATTCACCAAAATCATTCTTTTTTTCGCCTTCAATAAGACGATTCATTTCTTCGCGCACCCCGTCGTGAGCGTCAAGTTCGGCCGCGACAATTTCGGCTTGAAAGTCGGGATTAAAAAACTCGTTAAACTTTTTGGCGCCGCGAACGTCTTCCACGCTATTTCCTTCGGCAATAAATTTTAAATACGCTTCAGCAGCTGGCTTGCTTAATTTGTCTAAAAGTCGGCGGTGCTCCGACGCCTCGCCATAAATTTTGTAAAACGTTTTATACGCTTCTATATAAGGAAGCGTTTCTTCACCAACAACAATCAATTGGTCTTCTATTTGCTCGCGCGTAAGCGCCCCCTTTTCCAAATCGGCGATTTTTAAATTTATTTCCGTAAGCCGTTCGGCGGGAAAAACCAACGGCAAATCTATTAAGATATTTTTTACAATATTGATGGTTGATTGAAATTTATTCATATTGTTATCCAATGTTCATATCCATTAACTTGGGTTTGCTCTTTTCTTTATCTTTATCTTTATCTGAATTTTTAGAGTCTGTCATTTGTCCCGGCTTGGATGTTTGGGGCGCAAGGTGGCCAAACGACGGCGTAAGCGGCCCCGCGACCGGCTTTGGCGTGCCGCTATAGGCCGAGAGATCTTCCTCCCCCGCCTTAATTCTGTCTTCCGTTTTTACCGCTTCAATATTTCTCTTTCTGGTTGCCTCGCGGCTAGCAAGCGCTTTTTGCTGGTGCATGGTCATTTGCCGACTCGCCCGCTCGTTCCCCATCCGATTTTCCGCGCGCTTGAAACGCGCCTTGATCATATTCTGTTTTTCTTGTTCAATCGCTTCTTTTACCCCACCACCATCGCCACCCGCCGCTTGTTGCACCAGCGTTTTAAGCACGTGCGTATCGCTTGAGTGGTATGTTCCGATATTTTCAATTTGTGCCTTAAGATAATCGTTGTCTTTTACCTGACCAACGATCTTCTTCGCTTCGGTAAGAGTAACTTTTCCGACCGACTTTGAACTTATGCCGACTTTCTTAAGAGCATTAAAAGCTTCGTGGCGTTTTTCGGGACGCAAATCTTTTTTAAACGCGTCAAAAAGCGTTTTTTTGCTGACATAAGCGCCTAATCGGACTGGCCGTGCGGGATTTGTCGGCTGCATAGTTTAGTATTTTAGCATATTTTTAACGAAACTTCCAGCCCTATTTTGATCGTTATAATGCGCCATTTTTTGATCAAAGCCGCGCTCGGACATGGGCTTTTGACAAAAATACCCCGTTTCTATATACTTCCAACACTAATTAATCATCCGTTTCCTTTGTTAAGCAAAGAATAACGGAACTTGTCCGACCGACGTCGGATCGGTTAAGTTTCCAGCTATGGAAGCTAAAAAACAAACACTAGAGTCACTTTTAGAAGATAATACTTATCTCAAGGTCCCCAAGGTCGGGGATATCGTCAAAGGCGCCGTTATTTCCGTCGCCCGCAACGAAGTCAAAATTGACATCCCAGGATTCCGAAGCGGCGTTGTCCGCGGTCCGGAACTTAAGGATGAATCCGGCTCAACCGAAGCCATTAAAGTTGGCGACGCGGTTGAAGCAACAGTCATTGGCACAGAAAACGAAAACGGCGATATGGAACTTTCGTTCCGCTTTGCCGGACATTTGCGTGCCTGGGAAACAATTCACGAACTCCAAAAGACCGGCGAGAAAATTACCGTTCGCATTTTGGAAGCCAACAAAGGCGGTATGCTCGTCTCGGTAAACCACATTCAGGGATTCCTTCCGGTTTCCCAACTTTCGCCCGACCACTATCCGCGCATTTCCGGCGGCGAAAAGAACAAGATTTTGGAAAAACTCCGCACTTACGTTGGCGAAGACTTTACCGTTCGCATTATTGACGCGAACGAACAGGAACGTAAGCTGATTGTTTCGGAAAAAGCCATTTGGGAAGAAGACCAAAAAGAAGTTTTGAACCGCTTTAAAGTCGGCGATACGGTTGAGGGCGAAGTTGTCGCTCTGGCCGACTTTGGCGCCTTTATCCGCTTTGACGGCCTTGAAGGTTTGGTTCACATTTCCGAACTTGCTTGGCAACGCATTGACCACCCACGCGACATTCTCACGATGGGCCAAAAGGTTAAAGCGCAGATCATCAACATTGAAGCTTCAAAAATCTTCCTTTCGCTTAAACGCTTGGTCGCCGACCCGTGGAAAGATGTCGTTGACCGCTACCACATCGGACAGATCGTCCGCGGCAAGATCATTAAAGCAAATCCGTTCGGCTTTTTCGTTGAACTTGATTCGGACATCCACGGCTTAGCCCACATTTCTGAACTTTCTTCAAAACCAATTAAGGATCCGACCGAGGTTGCCAAAATCGGCGATGATATGGCTTGGAAAATCGTTTCCATTGAACCGGAACAACACCGCCTTGGCCTATCCCTTAAAGCGCTTGAAGAAACTGTAAAAGAAGGCAAAGAAAAAACTTCCGAAACCGAAGAAGAAACCAAGGAAGAAAAAAAGGAAGACGACAAAGAAGACAAATAAAAAAATACCGATTATAATATAGTAGCCCCCCACTTTCTTTTGATTAAGCGAACCGCAAAATATGGGGTCGCTTGTTAAAAGAAAGTGGGGGGCTCTATTTGTTAATACACACATATCATGAAAGCCCAATTAAAAAACATCATAATTTTTATCGCTGCCCTCGTCATTCTCGGTGTAATTTTTTCCGCCATCAATATGAATGCGGAAAAACCAACCAAGGTTGACTTGGTAAAACTTTCCGAGCAAGTAAAGAGCGAGCAGATTTCAACCGTGGTCATTAAGGGCTCAAGCATTGAAGCCACGACGACCGACAACAAAAAAGAGGTCGCGACCAAAGAAGACAGCGAATCATTTACCGACCTCATGAAAAATCTGGGCGTCGGCGACGATAAACTGCAAAAAATTTCTCTTACCGTTTCCAACCCGAGCGGTTTTGAAAACTGGCTATCGCTTCTCATACCAGTTTTCCTTCCAGTCATTCTTATTGGCGTGCTCCTCTTTTTTATGATGCGCCAAGCACAGGGACAAAATATGCGCGCGATGTCGTTTGGCCAGTCTGGTGCGCGCGAAGTTGGGAAAGACAATAAAAACAAAATCACTTTTGCCGACGTTGCCGGCGCCAAAGAAGCTAAAGAAGAACTTTCCGAAGTTGTTGAATTTTTACGCCAGCCAAAAAAATTCGTTGCTGTTGGCGCCAAAATTCCTAAAGGCGTTCTCTTAATGGGGCCGCCGGGCACGGGAAAAACAATGCTCGCTCGCGCCGTGGCCGGCGAAGCCGATGTCCCCTTTCTTCATATTTCTGGTTCCGAGTTTGTGGAAATGTTTGTCGGCGTTGGCGCATCGCGCGTCCGCGATCTTTTCGCTCGCGCCAAAAAGAGCGCGCCGTGCATTGTCTTTATAGATGAAATTGACGCCGTTGGTCGTCAACGTGGCACGGGTCTTGGCGGCTCGCACGACGAACGCGAACAGACGCTTAACCAAATTTTGGTTGAGATGGACGGCTTTGACCCCTCCTTGGGCGTGATCGTTATTGCCGCTACCAATCGCCCCGACGTTCTTGATCCCGCCCTCCTTCGCCCCGGCCGTTTTGACCGCCGCGTCGTTCTTGACCTCCCTGATGTAAACGAACGCGAGGCGATTCTTAAGGTTCACTTTAAAGGCAAGCCGATTTCCGAAAATGTTTCTGCGAGAAAAGTTGCCGAGCGCACGCCCGGATTCTCTGGCGCCGACCTTGCTAACGTGGTGAACGAAGCCGCAATTCTTACGGCGCGTCTTAACACCAAAACCGTAACCGAGGATTCGCTACTCACATCCATTGAAAAAGTAATGCTCGGGCCGGAACGCAAGAGCCGCGTCATTACCGAGGAAGAAAAGAAAATTATCGCCTACCACGAAGCTGGACACGCGCTGGTTTTCCACGAACTCCCCGCCGCTGACCCAGTGCAAAAAATTTCCATTATCGCTCGCGGGCACGCCGGCGGCTACACGATTAAAATGCCGACGGACGATCGCCGACTCCGCACGCGCGGCAATTTCCTCGCCGACTTAGCCGGATCACTTGGCGGCTTTGTGACGGAACGAGAAATTTTTGGCAACGACAAGCTTACAACCGGCGCTTCGGCCGACCTTAAAAACGCGACGCGCACCGCCCGCCGAATGGTTACCGAATTTGGTATGTCCGACGTCCTTGGCCCCAGAACTTTTGGCGAGCACGAGGAAATGATTTTCCTCGGTCGCGAAATTTCGGAACAGCGCGACTACTCGGAAAAAATCGCCGAGCAAATTGACAACGAAGTAAGCGCGCTTATCCGCGCCGCCGAGAAAAAAGCCGAATCAATCATCAAAACCAAACGCGTTGTTTTAGAAAAAACTGGTGGAAACATTGCTTAAGAAAGAAACAATAGAACGCGAAGACTTTGAAGCCATCGTCGGCCCCAAAGCCAAGGTATAAAACAAATTCATACTCACAAACCCCCGCTTTAAGGCGGGGGTTTTGATTACTATCGTATCATCTAGAGGGTTTTATCGTATCGTTTTGATACGATTTTGGTTGAAGGTTTCGCCTCGACCAAAATGCGGTGGACGTCCGCTGTTCAACTACTGCCAAGCTAGTTATAACAAAAGCCCCATGTTCTCAACATGAGGCCTTCGATGAAACTTAACTAAAGAGCTGATTACTTGCGACGACGAAAGACGAAGCGGACGTCGGCACTCTGACGAGAGTCGGGGCTGCCATCGTCACTGCTCAACCAAAGTCCGTCATCGTCGCACCCAACGCTCCAGACCTTGAGATAGCTGCCCGTGTCAGTTGGTTCCATGGCTAGTATGAGCCACTCGCCTTTCGGTTGGTTAATGTACTTACGTCGCAGTTCGGGACCATCTTCTGGAAGACACAGGTCAAGACCCATTTCGCGACCTTTGTCGCATGTTTCTCGAAAAGTCGCCCCACTCGCGAATCCCAGTTCTGCGTTCGTAACCACGACTAAGGGAACGGTGGTTGTAGCAATATACTTGCTAAAAACAACGGTGTTCAGAAGATTGTTGGCCCAGTCACTGATCCGACGGCCGACTTGTACTAGGACGATGCGAAAACCGTCGGCGTCCTTCCTTCCGACGCTGTGGGTGATAGTTTTCCACGTCTTCCAAACACGGACTGGTTGTTCACGGACTGGTTGTTCAATGATCAAGTCAAAAACCCGATCCGCCAGCTTTGGCTCTTTGATAAGTCGTCTCAGATGTCCAATCGTGCCGTTGCGCTTTTCTAGCCCATGGACAACGACGCGGATGAGCTCAAAGATGAATCCAATTACCGAGAGGAGTGTTCGCAAATTCCAATTCTTTTCTTTGCTTCTCATGACCCTGCTCTGCCTTTCTCTTGGCACACCCCTCATCCCGACACCACGCCGAGACATAGGGCTTGCCGACAACTAACAAAAATTGCAAAGGACACATTTTACTTTGTAAAAACAAAATAAAATGCGCACCTTCCAAAGGATTTTGACTTAATAATACATCATAGGAGCATGATTTTGTCAAAAATGTGTCCTTTAATTTTTTCATAAATTTTATTTAAAAACCCACAAAAAACCTATTTATGATATAATGATTTAAACAAAAATTTTACTAACCATAGATCTTTATGAGGACTGTTAAAAAAGAACAGACGACTTATCGGCATATTATTGCTGACGCTTGGAAAATTACCTGGCGGCGCAAAGAACTTTGGGTTTTTGGTTTTTTTGCTGTGTTTGCTTGGGGTGGCGGCGCGATAAATTATATCGCGAACGCGGCGGCGCGATTTTCTTCGGGCGTGCCGTTTGTAAAAACAACCGAGACCATCCGTCTTTTTGCTTCCGAACTCGCATCGCCCGCGAGCGCCACGAGAATTGCTGCCGCCATCGCCCTGCTTGTCACCGTTGTTATTTTTGCCATTGCCGTCTTTGCTTCCATAACCTCGGTTGGCGCAATTTTAAACGCCGCCGCCGAACACAAAGCTGATCAAAAATCCAACCTGCGCAAAGACACCCTTGCGGGCGCGCGCTCTTTTTCCCGAATTTTTGCGATTATCTTGGCCTGCCGCATTATCGCCATTGCCCTTCTCCTTATTGTTGGACTAGCATTTTCCGGATATATTTTTGTGTCGCCATTGTTTTGGGTTTTGTTCATTATTCTTTTTATCATCGCTTGCCTGGTTTCGCTTTTTCTCTGGTTTGTTTCTTCGGTGGCGTCGGCCGGCGTTGCGATTGATAATTTAAGCATCCGACAGGCAGTTGCCGTTTCTTTTAACCTGCTAGAACAGCACTGGCTCGTTTGTCTAGAAACAATGGTGATGCTTTTTGCCGCAACCATTGTTGCTGCAATCGCAATTATTGCCACAACTATTGTTCTTTCCCTACCCTTTACGATCCTTCTCTTTGTTGCCATCTTTGTTAAGTCAACAATCCTGGTAAACATTCTGGCTTATGTCGGGCTCGCGGTCGGTTTTGCCATAATTGTCGTCGCGGGAAGCGCGCTTTCAGTTTTTACTCAAGCAACTTGGGCGCTTCTTTACGAACGGCTCGGAACGCATGGCGCCGTGGCCAAACTGGAACGTCTTTTTTCTAAATTTAAAAAATAACATAACCCCTCCCTGCCTCCCCTTACCTCCGACGTTTTGACCTCTTAAAATAATTTGGAGGTCGGAGTCCGATCAACATCGGACTTAAGGGGAGGAAAAGATAATATCCTGTGCCTACAGAAATGCGAGAAAAAATTCCCGGCGATCGCGTTCGTTATCTGCCGCCCGACGGAACGGAAATAGAAAATAACTGGAAACTAATCCGTTACGAACCTGATTCGGGAAACGCGATTTTGGAACGCAATGCCACGCGCGTTAATGTGCCGCGCGAAAATTTTTTACTTTTAAATTTTCCCGGCAGTGATGACCTTTATCTTTGCCTTCAGAGCAGTATCGCTCGCGACCCCATGGCAACGAGCGCGATTAATGCTTGGAAAAACAACGATCTTAAAACCGTTAAACGCAATCTTACTGACATCATCAGCCGAAATGCGCCGGCGTTTTTGGGCATTCAAACCGCTTCCGATCTTTCGCAAAAACTTGTTGAACGCGAGGAAGCGATTGATAATTCAATGCGTATTCTCAAACTAGATATTGGCAGAGCCGAACAAGAATATAACCGCTTTGAAGCCAAAACAAACTTTGAGCGCGATAAGAAAGACAACCTCCTAATGCGTCTCCGCAACTTTCAAGATCAATACGCGACCAAACTTTTTGAAAAAAATAATCTTGTCCCCATTTGGCAAGAACTCTTTCGCGCCCTTTCGGCGATTGAATTTAAACTTAGAAATTAACCTGCAAAGAAAAACCAGAAACCGCATTTTTTCACCGAAACAAATTGACGATGAACAAATAATCAACCATTTTATTTAGCTTTAAGAATATATTTTCTAATTTTTGAGGTGAAAAAATGCGGTTCTGGTTTTTCTTATTCACACATCGCCTGACGGCGATTTTTTTGTTATACTGGCGGAAAGCAATATGGCAACAACCAAACCAACAATTGAAGAGATTCTCAAACGAAACGTGCCGATTTTAACCGATAAGCTGGATTCGGAGATGACGCAAGCGGAAAAAATCAGGGTGGAATTGGATGCGATTCGCTTAAAAGAAAAAGAAACCGAGACCGAACGAACGGCGGCCAAGCTCGGCCTGCCTTATGTTAATCTTTTTCGTTTCGCAATCGGCCCCGAAACAATTGCCACCATCCCCCAAGAACTGGCGGCCAAACATTTCGTGGTTTGCTTTTTAAACACCGGCGCCGAAATCCGACTTGGCACAATTGATCCGTCGGACCCGGGTGTAGAAGAAATTCGTTATCAAATCGCCGAACGAACGCACTCCAACGTCGTTGTTTATTTTATTTCCGAACACTCGCTCGCCGCCGGTTATCGGCTTTATGAAACTCTTCCCGTCATTCACAAAGTTACGCGCGGCGTGAATATTTCCGACGCCGAGATTCAGCGTTTTCACGATGTCCGCTCGTTTGACAAACTTCAAGCGGCGCTTAAAAACGCCAACATGACCGACGTTGTCACGATTATCATTGCGGGCGCCCTTAACGCCCGCTCGTCGGACATCCACGTGGAAGCCGAAGAAAAAGAAACCTCTGTTCGTTTTCGCGTTGACGGCGTCCTTGTCCGCGTCGCGACTTTGCCAGCAACAGACTGGCAACGAATGATTTCGCGCATCAAACTGCTTGCCAAATTAAAACTCAACGTCATTTCCCAACCGCAAGACGGACGCTTTAGCATTTTCCTAGAAAAAGAAAAAATTGACGTTCGCGTTTCCACCATTCCGACTGCTTTTGGCGAATCAATCGTTATGCGTATTCTTCGTTCCGGTTCGGCGCAAATCAAACTTGAATCCTTGGGCTTGCGCGCGCCGTATGACGCCCTTCTTAATCGGCAAATTGAACGCCCAAACGGAATGATCATCACAACCGGACCGACCGGCTCTGGAAAAACGACGACGCTTTACGCTGTTTTGCAAAAACTTAATTCGCCGGACACAAAAATTATCACTCTTGAAGACCCGATTGAATACGAACTTGCCGGCATTAACCAGTCGCAAATTGACCACACCAAAGATTATACGTTTGCTAAAGGTTTGCGCTCCATTCTCCGCCAAGACCCCGACATTATTATGGTCGGCGAAATCCGCGACCTAGAAACTGCCGAGGTAGCGATTCAAGCCGCGCTCACCGGCCACCTTCTCCTTTCAACCATTCACACAAACGATGCCGCGGGTGCCATCCCCCGTTTTCTTTCTATGGGCGTTAAATCATTCTTGCTCGCGCCGGCGCTTAACGCGATTATCGGCCAGCGCCTATGCCGCACCATTCACGACAAATGCAAAACCGAAGCCAAGCTGGACGATGAAACGCTTGCCCGCGTTAAAAAAACACTCGCTGAAATTTCGCCAAAGTCGGGCGTTAAAGTTGATTTGAATAATTTACATTTTTACCGCGGCGCCGGTTGTGATGAATGCAACAACTTGGGCTACCTCGGACGCATTGGCATTTATGAAATCCTCGCGATGAGCCAAGACATTGAAAAAGTCATTCTCTCGGGCGCGGTTTCGGAATATCAAATGCGCGACATCGCCAAAGAAGCCGGGATGATCACGATGGCCGAAGACGGCTTGCTTAAAGCCCTAGACGGCTTTACCACCGTGGACGAAGTCTTCCGCGTGGCTGAATAATAAATTTATCTATGGCCAAAAGAAAACCACCGGAAAAAACTGAACAAGTTGAGCGTGGTGCAGAACCAATGGAGATAAGGGAAGAGGACACAGCAGAAGAAACATTTGAAACACCAGCCGAGTTAAGACGTGATGCTGTAAGAGAAAGGACAGAGACCGCACTGGGCATTGAAAAAGCAAAAGAAATAATTGAAAAGCACAGAAAAAAATCCAAAAAACCGACGTCGTCAAAAAACGAACGACTGGGAGATTTTGCCGACCAAGTTAATGAAGAAGGCGGAATAACTCTTACCCCCGAGCAGATGCCGGTTGTTCAAAAATTTTTAGAAAAAATCAAAACCGAAGATCGTTTTTCTCCCCCATCGCTTGCGATCGGCGGAAAAATTGCGACCGAATACGAAAGCCGGGCGCGCAACTTTAGCACCAGAACCAGAATTTTAGAACTTCCCGATGGACGAAAAGTTTTTGTAATCAATAATTACCCTCTTTCGGGAATACATCGTGAACTTGACGCCTTAGGAAAATGGACAGCCGGCGCGCCAATGCGCAAAGCCAAGCATCGCGATTGGAAAAAAGCCTTTGCGGAAAAAAGCAAAATTCCAATAATTGAATGCGACGACCCAAATATTGTCCTTGTCCCATATATTCAAAATATAAATGCTGACGATGTATTTACTTTTAACCACGAAATAAAAAATTTTGGCGAAATGCCGCAAGTCGCAGGCTATGGCACTGAAGAAAAGTTGGAACTGGCCGACAAAATTGTGGACGAACTGGCTAAAACCCACACTGGCGGAATCGCCTGGGGCGAGGCAATTCTTGCTAATATGATTATCGCAAAAGATGGCCAACCGATAATTGTTGACCCCGAAATCCGTTACAATAAAGACGTTCCGCTTACCGAACAAAAAGCACGCGATCTTCTTGATTTTATTCAATCACTTGTAAGCGCACTAAGGCGCAGTGAAAAAGACGTTGACATTAACGCGATCGTTCAGCGAATTATTGATCATTATCCTGACGCCGCCGTTAAAAGTGAACTCCCTGGCATTATAAAAGACAAGTCGCGTTGGATTAGAAAACTCTTGCGACCGATCCATGAACTACCTCGTTTAGGACAAAATAGTAAGGATTATGAAGCAGTCTTAAATGCCTTGCGAGAAAAATAATCTTTTTCAAAATCTGCCCCGATAAATATCGGGGCAGATTTTTATTTAAAAAAATTATCCACTTTTATTTATTACTGGAGGTGAAATAATATAAATAGGCTGTTGTGGTTGTTTTGCACCTTCAAAAAAAGTTCACTAGTCACCCCACCAAACCACAACAACTAACAAGGAGAAAAACAATGGGCGGCGGGGGCTTCTGAGCAACAACAACTTTTTATTTCAAGAGAGGAGAGTGTTATGGATTAACGACTTGGAAAAAATGAAGACTGACGCGCTTGTCAAAATTCATTTTTTCTAAATGCTTAGAGCGTCCGCGTTCAAGAGAATCGGCCAATCAGCCGAACAAAAATTTAGCCAACAGGTTAGACCGGTTTACAAAGCAATGACGACAGACGACAAAACGACGCTTGTTAAACTGTCCGAAAAATACTGCTTGCCGTGTCGCCTGAATTGGCACTTTAAGCACCAAGGTTACGCGCTACAAGGGGAGAGGAAAAGTCCGACGACTTGCCACTCCCCTTTTCCTTATTCACTCGCCAGCCAAGCCAGATTAAAAAGACCGCGCATTGTTTGCGCAAAAGATTCGTGTTCAATAATCGCCCCAACGATTCCTTTATTATAAGAAAGAAAAGCGACGGTTTTTCCAAAAATGACAACTTCCCCTTCAAAGGGGTATTTTTGTTTTGAAACGCGGCGGCGCTCCCACCCGACTTTATTTACCAAATTCTCCAATAGTTTTTTATTAAGCTCGTCCGAGCAAGTATAAAGAACGCGGCCAGAAACATTATAAAGATTTAAATTTTTATAATGTTCGCGCATATTTTCCGACGGGGCGGCGGCAGAGAAAGCGTCCATATCCAAAGCGTTTAAAATCTCTTCGTGACGATTTTTGTAAAGAATTTCGCGCATTACCGCAAGACCATCAACGCCTTCATAATAGCGCACCGCCGGCCGCGCGGGCGAACCTTTTACGATCGCCTCCAGTTCAGGAAGCGCCGAGGTAAGCTTTTCGCGGCGCGCGACCAAAGTTTCGTTTTCTTTTTCTATTTTAGAAACAAGCAATGTCGGCGGCTCAGCGCAAAACTGTTTGCTTCCAGCGCGTTCCACGCCACTCATAAGCCCGCGACTCATTAAACTTTCGGCAATTAAATAGGTCGTACCACGATTAATGCCGGACTTTCGCGCGATCTGCACTGCCGTACCGCCGCCAAGCTCCAGCGAGGCCAAATAAACTTTTGCCTCTTTTTCGGAAAGACCGGCGCCATGCAGCGCTTCAACAAGTCTCACCATATTTTTTATAATTTAATAAGTCACGATCCGTTCGGTAGAATTTTTTCCGTGATTAAAATTCATCCAAGCGGCGCGTTTGGGAATTATTTTTTTCACTAAATCAGCCCACTCAATAACCGTTACCGTTTCTGGGTCTTCAAGTTTTTCACCAAGACCAATATTGATGAGCTCGCGTTCGTTCTTTATGCGATAAGCGTCAACGTGGCAAATAGCACGTAGCACGTGGCTCGTCGCACGTGGTTTTATATTGTAACATTTCATTAAAAGAAACGTTGGACTTTGGACAACTTGTTTAATGCCCAAAGCTTTTGCCAAACCTTTAACAAACGCAGTTTTTCCGGAACCAAGATCGCCGGTTAATGCCAAAACCTCGCCGCCTTTTAAGGTCTTCGCAAACCTCGCCGCAAAAACTTGCATTTCTTTTGGAGATTTTATGATGATTTTTTTATCCATGTTATTTTCTACGTGCAACAGGCAACGTGCTACGCGCTGCTAAACCAGCTCCCAATTAGGATCGGCTTTGGCTTTGTTCCATAAAGTAAAATCCTTTTTGGCGGCGTGAAAATATCCTGCTGTCCCGATCATCACCGCGTTGTCGGTGGTATATTTTCGCTGCGGCAAACGCAAAGTAATGCCCGGCAATTCTTTAACGCGCGCTTCAAGCGACATTCGTAAAAATTCGTTGGCAATAACTCCCCCGCCCACGATAATCGTTTTGACTTTAAATTTTTTTGCGGCGCGAATCGTTTTCTCTACCAATACTTCAACAATCGCCGCTTGCACCGACGCGGCCATATCGTTTTTTAAATTTTTAATCCCCGATTTTGCGTCGCGAACACTATAAAGCACCGCTGTTTTAAGTCCGGCAAAACTAAATTCAAAATTATCTTCGCTAAGCATTGGCCGCGGCAATTTAAACGCTTGCGGATTCCCTTTTTCCGCGGCTTTGGCAATAGCGGGACCGCCCGGATAACCAAGGCCAAGCATCTGCGCTGTTTTGTCAAAGCATTCGCCGGCAGCATCGTCGCGTGTTCGCCCGATAAGTTTATATTTTCCGTGTCCGCGGAGGAGTAAAAGCTCGGTGTGTCCGCCCGAAACAATCAACCCAAGCGCCGGAAACTGCAATTCTTCCTTTTCATTAATAAGCGAAGAATATAAATGACCTTCAATATGATTAACCCGGACAAGCGGAATATCCCAAGCGTAGGAAAGGGTTTTTGCCGTTTCCAAACCAACCATCAATGACGAAAAAAGCCCCGGCCCTCCGGTCGCGGCAATAACATCAACTTTTGGTTTTATTTTAAAATCGCCGAGAAGCGTTTTAAGAAGCGGAATAATAACGCCAACATGTTCGCGCGCCGCAATTTCTGGAACCACCCCGCCGGTTAACGCGTGAATTTTCATCTGGGTTGCAACGAGCGATTCAATTTCTTTAACGCGCCCGCCATTTCCCTCCACCAAAGCAACCGCGGTTTCGTCACACGATGTTTCTATCCCCAAAATTCTCATAATTATTATATTCTATCACAAAATTAAACCACTTAGACAGACACCCCTTTTTCTAAGTTTATCCGATCGGATAAACTTAGAAAAAAACGAGGCCCGCCCAGGATGAGCAGGGCGGGCCGAGCGAAAGCGGCGGCTACTTTTTGTGCGAGATTCGGTAACGAAACTCCGCAAACCAGCCTGGAGCGATCGTGCCGATACACAAGGTAATCGGAAACACAAAGGTCCCCACAATTGACGCCGCGAGAAGGATCTTTTCGGCGCGCGATTTGGGAAGACGTTTTTCGCGCCACATTCTTACCAAGTCGTAGATGACCGAAATGACCACAACAAACACGAACAAGTACAAGACGCCGATAATAAACTGAGAAATGAACCTTCTATGCATTTTTAGTCCTTTCCCAAAGGTACGGTTGTCACGCAAAATAATAGCTCCAGCCGCACGTTTTGTCAACGGACAGGACTCGGCCTAATTGCCTTTTTAAAAACGTTGATATAAGATGCGGGCAGCACATTTTATCAACTTTTTGGAGGTTTAACATGCCCGACGAACATCAATTGATGCCAATCGGCCGGGCGCGTTTAATCGCCCTCGGCAGCGAAACTGGACGACTTGGCGAACCAACAAAGATGCCTGGTCCCTCTTTCGGCATATCGGCCACGCACTGCATACGCGGAAAAGTTCTTGCCGCCGACCCGACGTCCGTCTGCGCCCATTGCTACGCTCTCACCAACTATTATCTGACCAAAGACGAGGTCCTAATTGCGCACAAACGACGGTTTGCCGGGCTTACGCATCCAGAATGGGTGCCGGCCATGGTGGCGCTAATTTTGCACGAGACCACAAACGAGTTTGGGAAATATTTCCGTTGGCACGACTCTGGCGACCTCCAAGGTATTTGGCACCTCTTAAACATCGTCAAGGTCTGCATAGAGACGCCGCGAGTAAGGCACTGGCTTCCGACCCACGAGCCGAACATGGTCGCTGATTATCTCAAGCTCGTCCATTACGGTGTCCACCCAGCGTTTCCGGAAAACCTCTGCCTTCGTATTAGCGCCGACTACATTGGGAAGCCGCCAAAAAAAATCGCAGGTCTGGAAATGATCCCAACGCACACGGCGCATCGCGGACACGGAAAACAATACCGCGTTAAGGTGTCCGACCGTCTCGGCGATTCGTTTGAGTGCGACTCCTACACGCGCGCCAAAAAAAAGGGCACCGCTGGTTTTTGCGGCGACTGTCGCGCCTGTTGGAACAACCGCATAAAAAACGTTTCGTTTCCGGTTCACGGAGAAAAATGGGACAAATATCAGCTTAGGTTGTTTCCGCTGTCCCCAACCAGATAATGAATTAACCCTCGCATACGGCCGCCCGGAAAGCGGCCGTATTAAATTTTATAAAAAATAAAGCCGCATCTTCTCCCAAAGATGCGGCGGCTAGAATGGAACTTCTTCCTGCTCCCCTTTGGGAAGCCAAGTTCGCGACGTTGGTTTTGGTTTCTGAATCGGTTGCTGATGAACTTCAATGGTTGAGTAGCGTCCGTTGTGCCTGACCATCCGCAAATAAGTATCTCCAATGCGCTCGGCTTGATTGGGCAAAACGTTTTCTATGGCTCTTGAAAAAATCGGACTTGGTTCGCCGATCGCTTCAAGAATCCGATCCAAACAAAACCGCACGGGACGATGCTTTTTACCCTCACCTTTCCTCATCAACTCAGCCAAGAGCCGCACCCTTTCATGAATGAGCAGCCGGTCAATTGACGCCTTGGCAATCGCGGCATTGTGTTGTTTCCAAAAACCATGACTAGTACGCCGCGACAACTTATAGCGTGACATTAGCAAGCCGAGGAAACGAGCCATTTTTGGAATTTTTTCCTTGGCCAGAGGAGACAGCTCCCATTCGGCCCAAAGCACGTCCGCCATTAAATACTGGTCGGTGTACGGGATTGAGAAACGAATCCCGTTCGTTACCTCAACGTACGCCCGGCGCGTTTCCACTTTTTTTCTCCGATGAGAAAAGCTCGAGACAGAGGTTAAGATTTTTCTTGGGTTTTCTGGCGTTCCACATTGCCAGTTAGCCATCCGTGCTTTGGTAAGCTCGCGGATGATCCGAAAAATCTCAGGCGCTACCGCCGTATATTGTTCCAATGTGGGCCAAAACCATTTACGGCGCTTTGGTATTTGCCGCGATTCACCGGCGCGATAACTGCCCTTGGTTTTGTTGGCGGCCGCATAAGGACGCCCACGGCTTACGCCAACCTCAAGCAGAACTGCTTCGTTATAATTACAACCGCCAAAACTTCCCGGACCAATAACGGCAATCACTGAAAGCCCAGAGCGTCCGCGGCGATAATCCACGCGCAGTTTGTTGCGCTGATCAAGCGTAATCACGACGAGCGCGTTTTCACGAACCCGACAAACGTCGCCTTCAACAAGAAGCGCGACGCGTTTGGAATTTGTCCAAAGCATTTAGAGCCTCCTTGTTGAAATTGGTTTAAAAATTCAAAGACCTGCCCTATTCTTCTCAAAAAAAACGACAAAAGTCAACACCTTGACAAAAAGACCGTTTTGCGGTTAGATAGCAAGTTAGAAAGGAGGATGTCAATGAGATACCACCGCCGGACGCGTATCTTATGCGTCCTCTTCTCAACCGTGCTCACCGCTCTTTCTGTGTTATTTTTCTTGTTCAGTTATACTACTGGGGCAATCGTTTGCGCGATCATTCCGAATATATTCGTTGCTTACTTTATGTGGATTACCTTTTCCACATATCGGGAAGCACAGGCTCTAAAAAACGAGTCTGAAAAACGCATCGCTGAAGCCGATGAAGTGACGCAGGCAGCGCTTCGTTCTAGCGCAACCTTCCGACTATTGGCCGAGGAACTTCGTCGGGGGAAAAAAGAAACCCACGGACAAGAAACAACACCGCGCCCGCGTCAAGAAACAAAAAAACGTGGGCCTGGTCAAAACCGCTATGAGAACTAAAACGCGACACCTTTTCGGGGGTGTCGCGTTAAACTTTTTATAGACAAAATTATCGGCGCGTATTGACAAAATTGTATTTAAGCGTATTTTACAGTCAAACGAGATCATTTAAAAAAAATCCGTTTGAGCAGGGTACCGCAAGCAAAGGGGGAAGGTATGATTCACGAAGAACATCCGACCAAAGTTTTGTTCATAGATGAAACAAATGAGCGCGACGGGTCAGATCACCACATCTACAAAGCCGTTCCTTTTGACGCCGATCGCGACGCGCATTTAGCAAACAAGTTTCTCTACTGGCCAGCATCGGCTTTGTCTAATGGCCAAGCGATCCTCGCCGTCGGCTCATGCGCTAAATCACTCATGAGTCATCCGTTTCTTCTAGACAGACTCATTCGCCTTGCTATTATTAAGGAGGGGCAAATACCAACTGCCGCCGGGGATTTTAGAGACGGCAAGATCGCGAGTTGGGAAAGCACTTGCTTTGAGATTGAGACGCCATGCGAACTAATGCCCGTGATTACCGAAGCACTTGGCCTTGGCTAAACCAGAGATTCAAAACCCAGACAGGGAGTACTCAGATGAAACTAGACGATGAAACCTTTGTGCCGTTTATCGGTGGACAGCTTGAAGCCCAAGATCACCGAGGACAATCACTCAAGCGCGGCGAAATTGCGGCGGTTAATATGACGGGAGATTTGGTCGCAGTAATCTTCAGCCAGTGCGTCCGAATGGAAAACGGGAAGTGGGTTCGCGAACAAAATCTTGTTCATTGTATTCACACCAACCTTTGCGACGCGAGCGTGATTCCTGGCAGGCGGCTCCTAATTCAACTAACGTCCACAACGGTCAAAACGGCTTCGCACTCAAGCATCTTCTATCCCAAGGACTCCGCAATGGGACTGTTTGATTTCAGCTCCGTCGTGGCGTCCTAGTAACCAAGCGCACTCGTGTCTGCCTAACGCAGACGCGACAAAGAGCACGCTCTTTGCCACCGAGCGCGCTTTTTGTTTTAAACAAATCCCACCCCGATATATATCGGGGTGGGATTTGTTTATTATTTGTTTGCGATTTTATTTTTTACCAGCCTATCTTTGTTTTGTCGTCTTCGTTTGAGGCAATATTTTTAGGCATATTCCTCGCGATATATTTTTGTGATTCATTAAGCTGCGCTTCTTTTGTTTTTATTTTTTTTGCATTGTCCTTGAGCAAAGACGCAATTACGGCTAATGATTTATCAAGGTCGGCCATTTCGTCGCTGCCTATTTTTATATTTTCGTCATAATTACCTTCACCGATTTTCTTAATGGATTCGGTTAAACGCTGCATAGGCTCAACCATTTTATTTGCACAAAAACGCGCGTATAAAAAGCTTCCCAAAACCGCCGCTAAGCACAAAATTAAACCAACCATCTCACTCCAAAATTTTGTTTTTTTAATATCGGCTTGCGCGGTTTCCACGCTTTCTAATTCTTTGAGGAGCAAGGTGCCGGTATTTTCCCTGACAAAATTATTATCTTGCGCCGCTTTTAAGTAGTAGGAGGTAACTTCGGAAAAATTACCGGCGGAAATATTTTCAACGCCACTATTTACTTCGCTAATCACTAGATTAATTGTATTCTTTACGCCCAAATAAACCGTCCAACTAGCGCCATCAGCCAAACTCTTGTCCAATTTTCCCAAAAGCGTTTGCAGTTTACTTAGGTTGCCCTGAAAAGCCAATACCCTTTCCCGATCGTTGCTGTACTGGATTAAATCGTAAAACGAATTAACCACATCGGTCGTGTCTTTGCTTAATTGGTATTCCGAAACCATATTATCCGTAATCCGCTGATATTTGTCGGTTACAATAAAGTGGGTGACGACAAAAAATATCTCGGAGATAAGCAAAAATGAGATTACGGTTAAAAACGCTTTTATGATTTTCTTTTTCATGATCTGCACGAAGAGAGAGTTTATTTTGACGGTTGGTTGAAAATAGCGCTATAGCTTTGGAAGCCGTCTTTTACGACCGTGGCCATTATATTGTCTTTATTCACAATAATCGGGTCAAGTAAAAACGAAGGAACGTCAATTTTCCCATTGTTCACAATGTTGTTTGTTTGCGGCGTTTCTCCTTTGGCCAAGGCGACAGCCATTTCCGCCGCCTTGTTGGCCAAAGACTTAATCGGCTTATAAACCGTAGCTGTCTGTGTGCCGGCAATAATTCTTTGGCAAGCGGCCAAATCGGCATCCTGTCCAGAAACCGGAATTTTTCCAGCCAAGCCTTTTTCTTGCAAAGCTTTGATTACACCGTAAGCCATTCCGTCGTTGGCCGAAACAACAGCGTCCAACGTTTTTCCTGTGGCCAGATAATTCTTAATGGTTTGATAAGCCTCGGTTGGATCCCAGTTATTCATAAACTTATCAATCACCAATTTTATCTCGCCGCTTTTAATTTTTGCGTCCAAAACAGCCATAGAACCTTGTTTAACCAAGTAGGCGTTATTGTCCGATGGCGAGCCGCCGATGTAGGCAAAATTTCCTTTGGCTACTTTTCCAAAAACGCTTTGCGCTTCTAATTTACCGACCTGAACATTGTCAAAAGACACATACAAATCCAAATCGCTATTTTTAATCATTCGGTCGTAGGCAATAACTTTTGCGCCCGCGGCATGGGCTTCTTCTACAACTGGACCTAATTTTTCCGAATCAGCAGGCACGACAACGATTACTTTGACTCCTTGGCTGATCAAATTTTTAATTTGATTAATTTGCGCTTCCGCGTTGTTTGAAGAAACCTCGTTGACTACTCCGCCAAGCGCAGTAACTTGTTCTTTAAACAATGCCGTATCTGTCATCCATCGTTCTTCCAAAGTACTGCCTAAAGAAAAACCAATAATGATCGGCGCCGCTTTTTTGGCGGTGTCACCAGATCCTTTTAATAAGATTGTCCGACTGACCCAGAAAGCACCGCCCGCGACAACGACGAGCAAAACTAAAATCGCAATGATTCTTTTCATATTCTTTTTTAAAGAAATATTATTTAGAAGAAATTTTTATAAAATTGTTCAGGCGCGAACTAAATAACTAAATACAGATAAATTCACTATTTATTATACCACTTTTTTAGGTGCAAGACAATAACCTTTATTAACCATCGTTTAAAACCAAAGAACAGTACTATTGTGATATAATTTATTTCTATGATGGCCAATTTTAAAAAAGGCTTTACCTTAATTGAGCTATTGGTTGTAATTGCAATCATCGGCCTGCTTTCAACAATCGCCGTTATCTCGCTTAGTAATACTAGGGTCAAAGCTCGGGACGCCAAACGCGCCGCTGATATGCGCCAAATATTGACTGCGCTTAATCTTTACCAAGACCAGTACGACTGTTTGCCAATTACCAACCTTTCCACTTGTCCGGGGAATGGTGGTTATAGTGAATGGAACGCGGGCGCGTGGGATTATAGTTCGCAGGGCGGATTCCTAACTTTTCTGCAAACGTCTGGAATTATGTCCAAGGTACCCGTTGACCCGATCAACAATATGACCGGCGACGGCACCCCCGCCGGCAGTTATTCTTATAGATATTTTTGTTATCCTTCTGGACCGCATTTGGTTTATTTTAGAGAGTCTGATTATACCCAGATCGGCGTACTCGTAACAGGAACCGACTCTGGTTACGTCTGCAAGTAAAAATACCGCCCCGATGGCCATCGGGGCGGTATTTTTATAATCTTGGGAACCGATAGTTGACCAGAAGAGGGTTTTCTGTTATGTTGTTCTGAACAAAATCGCCAGTAACGATTTTGGGGGAGGAACAAATGACTAAGCTCTTTTCATCTACCATCATCGCATTCCTAATTCTCGGCATTGGTAACGAGGTTCGCGCCGAAGTTACGCGCAACCAGCCTGCCGCGGCGGTAAATACCGTCAACGTCACGAACGACCCGCTAAAACAACTTGAGGGTCAAGGGCGTTTTGACATCATTCAGATGTCGGCGCCGCCCGCCGAATGGCCGGAGCAGACGTTTGGGCCAACCAAACTCATCCTTGTTCGCTTTGCGAAAGAGTTCAACAGTTATTTAGATATCCTTAGCGAACTCCAAGTGCGCGGAATGATGCCGGCCAATTACCGCGAGCTGCTTTGCTACGCGGCGCAAGCGCCGGCGGCATACAAAGGCAAATTCACCGTGGTCGCGTTCGGCTCGTCCGTGGAAATGCCAAGCGGAAAAATTTCGTGGCAAAGCTATGGCGTAAACAACACCGGCAAGCGCTTTCTCTTCTATGTTGTGGAAGGCGACGGCTGGCCGGAGGAGTTTCTCTATCTTGCCAAGTACCAACCGCCAAAGCCAGACAATCGTCCGGCGAAAAAAACCGTCGTGAGCGCCGCGGACTGGAAAAAAATGCAAGAGATCACCGCCATTATTAAGGCGGAGATACTGAAGCACAAAAAGAACGGCACCAACCCCAACAAGTTCGTTAGGAGGGTTGAGGAAACCACCCTAACCTACCACCTTATCGCGATTGCGGCCTATGATCAGCCAAAGACGCTTGCGCAAGCAAACGAACTCGCCGAGGTGCCCGAGGATTTCGTTTTAGGAAAAGCAATGTTTGAATTCAATGTCATCCAAGGCAATGAAACGAAATTGACCATCGGATGTTTTATTGAGCACTGCAGAAAGCGAACCGTTCATATCCCGCTCACAATGGAAGGAATGGGGATCACCGACGCGCCGATTCTAATAGACATTGATTACTCAACGCGGCTCATCCCTATCCCCACACAGTGACCGTCTTGACCGACAACGCAAAGGAGACGACACAATGACAAAGATCTTTTCGGTACAGTTTGAATTGCCGCTACCCGAGCGAGACCACATACCGCCAAACGCTGCCTTTGAACAACAGAAAGAGAACGATAAAAAACGGGTGTTGGGCGACTTGGAGCAAGGAATCAACACCTTCGTGAAATCGCTCAAAAAAGAAGAATTCGTTGGGATTCAGTGGCTCCAAACCACAACAGTGAATACATACGGATCTTTTGTCCAACTGACTGCGATTGTGACGTACACGTTCTGAGCCACACCTCGCACTCTCGACCAAAACGCCTACCACTTCGGTGGTGGGCGTTTTTATTTTTTCTTGTTTTCCGATCAAACCAAGAGCGTTCCTTTTTCTTCCAACTTTTCCCGATCGGGAAAAGTTGGAAGAAAAATATTTTAATAAAATTATCAAGAATGTCCACTATAACGGCAAACTGGCATAGCCACTTATTTGGATAAACAAAAAACCACCCCGATTAAAGGTTGATCTTTTTTTGCTGAGCCGATCTCAGTCAAAATAGGTAAGCCAAGTTTGTATCATTGACAACCTTGCCGTTGAGGTTCATCGTCTAGTCAACGATCAACACAATCGTTCTTTCAACAACCAAAAGGAGCGGGGCCATGAAAGTAACAAATTTGTTTTCGCAAATTTTCCTGACAAGCGCATTCCTTATATTTCTCTCCGATGGAATCAAGGCCGACGAACCAACAATTGAAACCGACACCGATTTTGTTGAAACCTCTTTGAATACAGAGCCATCAATCACTGTCTACCCAACATTCAGGCACGACGCTCGTCCGGTCAACATTGATGGTTACGGTATCTATTCAACTTTTGGTATATCCAAGGAGATCGTCAAAGTTGACGACAACGGTAGTGTTTCATTTAGTCCCTGGTCATGCCGAGAAGATTATTGTCTATTATTTTGCTTATATTGGCATGTTTTACGCCGACAATTTGACCAAATCATTGACCTGAGTCAGGCCGACGGCATTGAAGTAACTATCAATGTTGAAAAACCTCTAAAAGTCAATGTAAAGAGGGATGGAAAATGTAGGACGCACTTGCGTGTCGTACTCTGCGATCGTGATAAAACGCTCACCGGTCGTAGAAATAACAACTTTGACAACCAATGGATTTTTGACCTACCAAAGTCAGTTCTCTATGAGAAGCATTCTGTCACTTTGAGGGTTCCATTTAGCAAGCTTCGCAAGCCGAGTCAGGACGAAAAAGGATCGAGAATAAGTTCCCTGCGTCGTTTCCGGCCGACATATACAACGGCATACGAAATTGCGATTATTGGAATCAGCTGGAACGATTTTGGAATCACTAGCGTAATTACCTACAAGGACAAGAAATAATCCAACTAGCGTGCCACGCCGACATCTAGAGCGCCTGCCACTTCGGTGACGGGCGCTTTCTTATATAAACAAAATCGGGAATATTTATTTTTTCTTCCAACTTTTACCGATCGGTAAAAGTTGGAAGAAAATATTTTAATAAAATTATCAAGAATAATATTAACGAAAAACGGCCGCTCCGATGATTATCGGGGCGGCCGTTTGATGAGATTCCGCTTGCGCTACGTATTGAGTTGGTAGGTGAGCGGCACGATCAAACTGAAGTTTTCCCGTTTCCAGGACATTTCGCCGACCGCGTTGTAAAGCAGACCAATGCCGATTGCGAAGTTGTTGACCCTGATGCCGTAGGGCACGACGTAAACACCAAGAACGATGTCGGCCGAGGTCTGCGGTTTTTGCACTTGAAAACCGGCGCCCCATTCCCAAAAGGAAATGCTCACGACTTCGTTTTTGCCATCAGCGCCGCGATAGCTAGTCCTTTTTAGGTATTGCAGATTTGAACTGTGCAGTTCAAGCGCCGCCGCCTTATCAAGCAGGCCGATCCTGGCCGTCTCCATATTGATGGACAGAGCCGAAAGCGCCGGACCAATGCTAAAGTACGGCCGCCAACCAGCGCGGCAAAAACTCGGCGCACCGGCCTTGTTTAGGTCGCGATCGGCTGGGCATTCTTCCGCCAATGCCATTTGTGGCAAGAGCAGTGCAGCGAACGCCACAACCAAGAACAAACGAGAACGAATTAAATGCCAAAGAACGGACATGGTGCCTCCTACTGTTTTACCCGTCTTAGTTCAGATCACCCGATCTGAACTAAGGTAAGGGTTTCCGACCGCATCTAAACAATTTGTCGTAAAAATGTCAACCAATTGCACTTGATAAACCTTGCTATCAGATCCAGTATGTGCAAATTTTGCACATACTGAGTCGGTGCCCAGATCATTGTCTTTAAAGATATTGCAAATACGTTTAGTAATCAAAAAACACAAGCAGATAACACAAAAGAGACTAATAACAAAAGACCACCCCGATTAAAGGGTGATCTTTTTTGCTGAGCCGACCTCGGTTCAAGTAGGCAAGCGAAGTTGAGCTTCGCCGTCACTCTTAGAACCGAGCTGAGCTCGGGTAGCCCCAACCGGATTCGAACCGGTGTACCCAGAATGAAAATCTGGTGTCCTAGGCCGGACTAGACGATGGGGCCTTATTGGCACGTGGCACGTGGCTCGTGGCTTTTGGCAAATGGACTCCGCCTTATACCGTACGTTCTCTGCCGGTTTTGCTACGTGCCATGTGCTATATGCTATGTGCTATTAGCCAACGAAGGGTATTCTTACATAAACTAAAAGATATTTCAAGAGGTGATCCGCGCCAATGATATTTAATGAAATAATTTGCTTTTTACGCCTCTTCTGGCGAAAAGCGGGTTTTAATAAACTGGGCCAAGAGGAAATACAAGACAATCATTATTGCTAAGGCAATCCAGTACAAAAACGGTAGCGGAACAAAGCCTAGCGTTGCGGCGAGTGGCGAATAGGGCAATAAAATTCCGATGATCACCGCACCCGTAGTCGTAAAGGTCAGCGCTTTGCTGGCGCGACTTTGGAAGAACGGCAATTTGCCAGTGCGAAGAACGTGAATAATAAGCGTCTGGCTCACGATAGATTCCACAAACCAGCCGGTATGAAAAAGCGCAGGGTTGGCCCAAGCGTTAAAAACAAAAATCATTAACCCGAAGGTAAGGTAGTCAAAAAGCGAGCTAACGGGTCCAATGCGATAAATAAATTTTTCAATAGCTTTAATGTTCCACTGGCGCGGCTTTTTAATATATTCTTCATCAACGGCGTCGGTGGGGATTCCAATTTGCGAAAAGTCATAGAGCAAATTATTGACAATAATCTGAAGCGGTAACATCGGCAAAAACGGCAAGAAAATACTTGCGCCAATGACACTAAACATATTGCCAAAATTTGAGCTCGCGGCCATTTTTAAATATTTCACGATGTTGCCAAAAACTTTGCGACCTTCACGCACGCCGTTTGCAAGCACGGACAAACTTTTTTCCAAAAGAATAATGTCCGACGATTCTTTGGCAATGTCCACGGCGTCGTCAACGGAAATACCAACATCAGCCGCGCGCAAAGCCGGCGCGTCGTTGATGCCGTCGCCCAAATAACCAACCGTGTGCCCAGCGGATTTGAGCGCGCGAATGATTCGTTCTTTGTCGGGCGGCGTCAGTTTGTAAAAAACATTGGCCACGGTCGCGGCGGCGGCCAATTCTTTTTCGCTCATTTTTTCAATTTGCTCGCCCGAAAGCGCGCCCGTTACCGGCAAATTAACTTCGCGGCAAATTTTATCGGTAACCAGCTCGTTGTCGCCGGTCAAAATTTTTACGGCCACGCCAAGCTCCTCCAATTTACGAAGGGCGGCACCAGAAGACGGCTTGGGCGGATCCAAAAACGCCAAAAAGCCAACAAGCGTCATCCCCTTTTCGTCGGCAACGGAATATTCTTTTTCCTCGCGTTCAAGTTCGCGCACGGCAACCGCGATCATCCTAAACCCGTCGTTATTCATTTTTGCCAAAATTTTATTTTTAAATTCGTGATGTGCTTTTTTAATCAAGCTTACCGTCTTGCCGTCTTTTACCTTACTGCAAACCGCAAGCACTTCTTCCACCGCTCCTTTTGTAATAATTAGCGTTTTCCCGGCCTGTGATTTTACGACGACCGACATTCGTCGGCGAATAAAATCAAAAGGCATTTCATTAAGCTTAGTATAACTTTTGGCAATTGCGCGTTCCGATGGATCAAAACGCAGCACCGCCTCGTCCAGCATATTTTTTAAACCGGTTTGGAAAAAACTATTGACCGTCGCAAGTTCAAGCACCGATTTTTCTTCTTTGCCACAAATATCCATATATTTAATAAGCGCGACGCGGCCGTCGGTGAGCGTACCGGTTTTGTCGGTGCACAAAATATCCATTGCGCCAAAATTTTGAATGGCGTTTAACCGTTTAACAATAACTTTATACGACGACATTTTGATCGCGCCCTTGGAAAGGTTTACCGTCACGATCATCGGCAGGAGCTCCGGAGTTAGGCCAACGGCCACGGCCAAGGCAAAGAAAAATGCCTCACCCCAATCGCCTTTGCTTAAGCCGTTCGCAATAAAAACCGTCGGCGTTAAAAACAGCATTAGCTTGATCATTAGCCAGGTGAAATGCTTGATCCCCTTGTCAAAACTCGTGACTTCGCGCAGTTCGGTTAAACGATTTCCAAGCGCACCAAACTTGGTCGCGCCAGCCGTCGCAATTACGACCGCGGTGGCCATTCCGTTTTCCACGCTCGTACCCATAAAACAAATATTTGGAAAATCGGTTTCCGCGACCCCGCTCATTGTTTTTTTAAGCAGTGGCGCTTCCACAATTTTTTCCGCGGCAAACGATTCGCCGGTTAAGGTAGCTTGGTTAACGTACAAATTATGAGACGAAATAAGCCGGACGTCGGCCGGGATCATATCGCCGGCCGTAAGTTCAACAATGTCGCCAGGGACGATCTGACGCAAGGGAATTTCTTTTTTAGTTCCGTTTCGGAGCACAGTCGCGGTCGTATGGACCATTCGCTTAAGTTTTTTCGCGGCCAAGTCGGCGCGGTTTTCCTGAAAAAATCGCAAGCCGACGCTTATAACAATCATCAAAACAATTAGAATGGAAGTTTTTTGGTCGCCGGTAAGATACGAAAGCGCGGCCAAAACGGCAAGCAAAATAACGAGCGGGTTTTTTAAATTTAAAATCAGTGCCCAAAGCCAGTTGTCACGCTTTTCCGTTTTAATTTCATTAAAGCCGAATTCAAGCCGACGTTTTAATACTTCTGAATGCGTTAAGCCGGAATCGCGAGAGCGCAAACGGCTTAATGCTTCATTCGCCGCTAGGCTAGAAAATTCCCGAAGGTTTAACGATCCAGCTTTTGACGAATTATTTTTTATCTTTTGCGGCATATTTACATATCATAACACTTTGAACCAAATTTTCATTATTGATAAAAAAAATTGACTAGCCCCTCCCTTTGGTAAAAGGGAGGGTGCCCGAAAGGGCGGGAGGGTTCTGTTTTGTTACGTTAGGACGAAACAAACTCCCCGCCTCGTTGGCGGACAAGCCCCTACCCCCCGATGGACATCGGGGGGGGTAAGACAATTCCAAAATACTTAAACAAAAACATCCCTCACTTGTATAAAGTGAGGGATGTTTTTTAAATTTTAAATTATTTTTCTGTTTCGTTTGAAGCGAGCGGGGTTTTACCCATTGCCCTGTCTACAACCAACTGAGATTCATTAAATATTCTTACTTCATCAAGATCCCGTTTCATTTTGTCAGCAAAATCATAGTGCATTCCCTCGTCGCCTTTGTCGGTTTTGGTAAGCGCATATCTCTTTGTGTCGGTATTACCATCAATATCAATTGTTATTTCCATAACAATACCAACCCCTGGTTCTTCTCTAACTTTTGCCGACCAGTTTTTACCAGGAAGAGTTGTTCCGCTAGTTTCGTTAAAGGTTGAGCCATTTAATTCGTTTAAAACTGACTTTTGTGCGCCTTCTAAAACCGTTTTAGGATTGGTATATTTTTCTACGTGCTCTGGAGCAGCTTGTGCGTTGTTTTCCACGCCGACAGCACCGCCAGCGAGGGTTGCGGCAACGGCGGCCGCTTCTATTGTCTTTCTTCCAAATCCAAACATATAATTAGTTTCCTTAATTATTAGCGTCCTTAGGTGGACTTTTGTGAATATATACTACCATTTTTTTGGCCTTTTGTCAATTGGTTGGCTAAAAAAATTTCTTTTTAAAGACTTTTAAAATACTTATGAACAGGTTACCCACCATTCCCCTTTGGCACAACATCTTGTGTATAAGTCAAAAAGACAACGCTATATATTGGGGTTTTGAAATGTTTGCGTGCGTTCGCGCGCGGGGTTATATTTAGAGGGCGACATAATTTTTAAATGAAACATAAAGCATAAAACACGAAGCACTCTTGCGTCCCCGCGGGACGTCCGGATGCTTCATGGTTCATGCTTCATGCCAAATACATATGACCGAACTTTTAGTAGTAAAACGAGACGGCGAAAAAATTCCGTTTGATAAAGAATTTATCGTGAGCGCCGTTACCAAAGCCGCCGAAGCAACAAACGAGTTTGGACCGACCGAAGCGCGTAAGATTGCCGAGATGGCCGCCCATTTTATTGCTAAATCTAAAAAAATGGCCGAAACGATTGCTGTTGAAGAAATCCAGGACATTGTTGAATTTACTATAATGAGCTCTGGGCACTTTAAAACCGCCCGCGCTTACATTGTTTACCGCGAACACCGCGCCCAATCCCGCGCCGCCGGCGCCGTGGCGGTTGAAGTTGAAAAGACGATTAATGAATATTTGCAACAATCCGACTGGCGCGTCCATGAAAACGCCAACCAAAGCTATTCCTTGGGCGGCATGATTCTTAATACTTCTGGCAAGCTGACCGCTAATTACTGGTTACATCACGTTTATCCGCGCGAAGTCCGCGAAGCACATCTTGAGGGTGATTTTCACATCCATGATCTTTCTATGTTCTCCGGCTATTGCGCTGGCTGGTCACTGCGACAACTCTTAGAGGAAGGCTTTAACGGCGTTCCGGGCAAAGTTGAATCCGCTCCGCCAAAACACTTAGAAACAGCTGTCGCCCAAATGGTCAACTTCCTTGGCACTTTGCAAAACGAATGGGCTGGCGCGCAAGCTTTCTCATCTTTTGACACGCTCCTCGCGCCGCTTATTAAAAAAGATAATTTGGATTATGACCGCGTTAAGCAGTCGGTTCAACAATTTGTCTTTAACCTTAATGTTCCGTCCCGCTGGGGCACTCAGACGCCATTTACCAATATTACGCTTGATTGGGTCTGTCCCGACGACCTAAAGCCGCAACATCCCAAAATTGGTGGTGTTGAAATGCCTTTCACCTACAGCGACTGCCAAAAAGAAATGGATATGCTGAACAAGGCATATATTGAGGTTATGACTGCTGGCGATTATCGCGGCCGCATTTTTACCTTTCCTATTCCAACCTACAACATCACAAAAGATTTTAATTGGGACGATGAAAAAGTTAAGCCATTGTTTGAAATGACTGCCAAGTTTGGCACGCCCTACTTCCAAAACTTCATCAATTCAAATTTAAACCCCTCGGATGTGCGTTCTATGTGCTGTCGCCTGCAGTTAGACCTGAGACAACTCCGCGCCAAGGGTGGTGGCCTGTTCGGTTCTGGCGAAATGACCGGCTCGGTCGGCGTTGTTACTATTAATATGCCACGCATCGGCTACCTTTCGCGCACGGAAGCGGAATTCTTTGAACGTCTCGGACGGCTTATGGAGATTGCCAAAGAATCGTTGGAAATAAAGCGCAACGTTGTAACCGACAGCATTGAACGCGGGCTATTACCATTTACCAAGCGCTATTTACCATCCCTGCACAACCATTTTTCAACAATCGGGATAAATGGAATGAACGAAGCTTGTTTAAACTTCCTTGGCAAAGACATTTCAACGTCAGAAGGTAAAGAATTCGCCTTACGCGTTATGGAGTTTATGCGTAATCGCCTGACCGACTTCCAAGAAAAAACCACCCACTTCTATAATCTGGAAGCAACGCCGGGCGAAGGAATTACCCACCGTTTTGCCAAAGAGGATAAAGTTCGTTTCCCGGGTATTATTCAGGGCGGCGTTCATGACGCGCCTTACTACACCAATTCCACTCACCTACCAGTTGATCACACGAGCGACCCGCTTGCAGCATTGGATCACCAAGACGAACTGCAAACTAAATACACTGGCGGCACCGTGCTCCACCTCTTTATGGGCGAACGCGTGACTGACTGGGAAACCTGCCGCGACTTTGTAAAACGCGTTGCCGAAAATTACCGCCTCCCCTATTTCACCATTACTCCAACCTTTAGCATTTGTCCGACGCATGGTTATCAAAACGGCGAGGTTCCTGTCTGTGGCGTATGCGGAACGAAGAACGAAATTTGGTCGCGTATTGTCGGCTACTACCGCCCGACCGAGGAATGGAATCACGCAAAAAAGAGCGAGTACGCCGAACGCGTTGAATACACCATTCCCGCCGCAATCGCTTATGAATGCGAAACTGCTCCTGTCGCTTCCGTTGTTTCTTCCGAATCTGTCAGCGTTCCGACACAAAGCAACATATAACTCGTTCAAAAAACTTTTAACTATTAACTGTTAACTTTTAGTCCTGCTAAGCGGCTAAAAGCAGACCCTAACAGTTATAAAGTTAAAAGTTAACAGTTCAAAATGAAAATTGCTGGCTTCCAAAAAATTAGTTTGCTGGATTATCCAAAAACACCCTGCGCGATTGTTTTCACGCAGGGTTGTTCGTTTCGTTGTCGCTTTTGCCATAACCCCGATCTTATTCCAGCGACGGCGCCAAATAGCGTTAATGAGGACGAACTCATCGCCAAACTAAATGCGCACAAAAAAATGGTTAGTGCCGTCACGATTACGGGCGGCGAGCCAACGCTTCACCCTGACCTTCCTAAATTTATCAAACGCCTTAAAGACGAAGGCTATAAGGTTAAGTTAGATACGAATGGTACCAACCCAGAAATGGTGGAAAAACTTATTCGCGACGGACTTTTGGACTACCTCGCAATGGACATAAAAAACGATTGGGAAAATTATGATGCCATAACAAACACCGGCTCGCCCACGGTTTTTGAACGCCCAAAAGAAACTCTTAAGATTATCCAAGATTCTATGGTTGCCCACGAATTTCGGACAACGATTCTTCCCGCCGTGCATACGCCGGAAAATTTTATGAAAATCGTGAGCTACCTTAGGCCGGGTGAAAAATATTTTATCCAAGACACGCGTTTTACCGTTACCCTTGATTCAACCATTTCTCACGAATATGGTTTTGATCTTGACGAGCTAATTAAAAATCTGCGTGCCAAGTATCCCGAGGTTTTGATACAGAAAAGATAGATTTTAAATTTTAAAAATATCTAATATCTAATCCGACGAAACATCATCATCAAAGATTGTCAGCTTTTTCGGCGTCATCCCGAGCGAAGCGAGGGAACTCAAAGTCTCTAGGCAAGCTCCGTGATTCCTCGCCCTGGACAAACCGACCTCACAGGCTCGGAATGACGGCGGGGTGTTTGACGTCATCCCGAAGAGCCGAAGCGATGAGGGAACTCAACGTCTCTAAGTCGTCTGCGAGATCCCTCGCCTTGGACAAACCGACCTTACAGGCTCGGAATGACGGCGAACGGATTAGACATTAGGTATTAGATATTAGGTATTCATCGGGTGACTATTGTTCACGACAATGATCCGTTATAGAATATAAGAATATGTTAGAGCAACCAGAAATCCGCACTGACGAAAATGGCGAGTTCTTCTTTTACGCTCCGGAAAAAATCGCCGCTATTCATCCGATTGACGCGCCCGACGAAGGCGAACTTTCGGTTGATGTTTTTGAAACCGAAGACGCGCTTATTGTGCAATCCACCATCGCTGGCGCGCGCATTGAAGATCTTGAACTGTCGCTTCACAACGATATGTTCACGATTCGCGGCACGCGACGCCACGAAATTCCCGTGACCGGCAAACTGCTTTGGGGCGAATGTTATTGGGGTCCGTTTTCCCGCTCAATTATTCTTCCTTCCGAAATCAAGGGCGACGAAGCGACCGCGATCTTGCGCGCTGGCGTTCTAACTGTTAATCTCCCCAAACGAAACCGCCGCACCATTCCGGTGGAAGAAGTAGAATAGTTAATTGAGACAATAGAGATTAGAGATTTGAAATTAGATTTTAGAAGACGAACGGACGGCTTCAACATTCAAATCTCAAATCTCTTATCTCAACAAAAAAAATGGAAAACCTTACTGCAATCCAAGCACAAATTTTAGCCAAAGCCATTTCCGAGGAATGGGACAATCTCCCCAGCTCCGAAGAAGTTGAATACGGACCAAACACCGAAAAAAAAGCTAACGCCGCCATTCTTAACGCTTTGCAAAGCGCGGAGGTTGTTGACGCTGGAATTAAATTAAACGGCGACGCGCTCACGGACTTAATCGGCCAATTTCAAGTGTACTTGGAGTCTGCTGAAAATCTTGCCGACCTTACCCGGATGGAAGACGAACTGGCCGCGCTTTTTGCCGCTGAATAAAAAATGGAAACCGAAACACAAAAACCACAAAGGACTCGCCGACTCCTTGCTGTAGCCGGCGTTCTTTTTATTATCCTCATTGCGGCACCACCGATCGCTTATGCCATTTTTTATCATGAACGAATTATCCCTGGCGTTTATGTCGCCGGCGCTAATCTTAGCGGTCTCACCCAAAACGAAGCACGAACAAAAATAATTCAGACAATTGATAAAATAAAACTTCACGGAATTTTCGTTACAAATGGCGTTAAAACCATTCGCTTGGAAGACAAAACCGAATTTAACGCTGAAGACGCTCTGCACCAAGCTTATGAACTCGGCCGCGCCGGAAGTTTGCCAAGCCGACTCCGTGCCGCCACGAGCGCTGTTTTTTCCAACATCCATATTCCAATCTCCGGATCGTTAGAGCCGACGCAGATGGATAAAATTTTAAAAGACAATTTTTCTGGCAACGAACGAAAAGCGATTGACGCAAAACTCGTCGTTAATATGAACGGCGAAAACTTTGTTTCGGCCGAAATTGTTCCAGAAAAATCCGGCTTAGCCTACGATTACGCGGATGCCGAGGCAAGAGTTCAGAAAATGCTTTTTTCTATGGAAATAGAAACGGTAAAGATAAAAGAAATCACCATCCCGCCAACGCTTAGCCAAAACGATGTCGCCCTCTTTACAACGCTTGTGCCAAACGCCATTCGTCTTGCTCCCTTAACCATTCAAGCCGAAGATAAAAAAATAATTTTAACAGCCAGCAAGCTGGCGAAACTTTTGACCGTTAATAAAAACAATGGTTCGGTAGCACTCGTCTTGGACGAATCAGCAACGCAAACTTTTTTAAAAAATCTTTCTGACGCCTATGATATTCCGGCCAAGGACACGTATTTAGAAATTGACCCGGCAACCAACCGCATGACCAGCTTAAAAGCCGGCCGCGACGGACGCCGCGTCAACGCCGAAAAAACTTTTGCCGCACTAAACGATACTTTTAAAACAGCGCTCGCGGGAAACACCTCCGCAAAAAACATTAGTGCTGTAACCGAAACGGCAAAATCGCAAGTCATTTCCGATTCCGCGGCCGCGCTCGGCATAAAAGAAGTTCTTGGCACCGGCCGCTCTAACTACAAAGTTTCGTCGGCTAACCGGATAAAAAATATTGCAAACGGCGTCGCCAAACTTAACGGACGTCTGATCGCGCCCGATGAAGTTTTTTCAATGATCGGTGCGCTTTCGCCTTTTACCATTGAAGGCGGCTATGTTCCCGAGTTGGTTATTCTTGGCGATTCGCTTAAACCAGAAATCGGCGGCGGCCTTTGCCAAATTGGCACGACTACCTTTCGCGCGGCAATGAATTCCGGTTTGCCGATTTTGGAACGACAAAATCATTCGCTCGTTATTAGTCACTATTTAGATCCACAAAACAACCAACCTGGAACGGACGCGACTATTTACGACCCTGCACCTGACTTAAAATTTAAAAACGATACCGGACACTGGCTTCTTTTCACCGCCGATATGAATACCAAAACCGGCGACTTGGCCTTTAGTTTTTGGGGAACACCCGACGGACGGCGTGGCTCATATTCCGCGCCCAAAGTCAGCGAATGGATAAATTATCCGCCCGAAATAAAAAATATTGAAACCGATACGCTTGCTCCAGGAAAAACTACCTGTCAAAATCCTTTCCGCGGCGCCAACGCTTCGTTCGTTTACACGATAGAATTTGCCGACGGCACTAAAAAAGAAAAAACCTTTGTCTCACACTACAAACCGCTCCAGAAAATTTGTATGGTTGGCAAGGCCGCACCGGAAATTGCCATTCCCCCATCGGACGCTGCGGCGCCCGCACCAACCGAACCAATTCTTCCACCCGAAGCGGCGGTTGGAAACTAGCTCACCTTCGTTATTACGAGGAATAAAACAGGCCGTTCCCTTGTCGGGAGCGGCCTTGTTGTAAGCCTCCTTTTACTTTTTGAAAAGAAAGTCCGAAATAGCGAACCCGAGTCCGCCGGTGGCTTGTTTTGAACCATCAAGCTCAAACCAAATTACCAAATGAAGAATTTCGTATCCAATCTCAATACTATTCCGCCAAGCCGCGCCACTAGAAATTGAGACACGATTCTTAAGTTCCGAACCGTTTGGACAGTCGCGACAATCAACACCTCGGTAGGTTTTAACGTCAAGTTCGTATCTCCGCACCGAGAGTGAATACTGAATCATCTGCTTGATACCAAGTGTGGTATCGTTCATGAATCCAATAGTAAAACCAATGGACGGCCCGCGGATAATACCAACGTCTTCGGCTGGAACCAAATTCCACCAATGCATTGTTGTTGAACGAATTATCTGTCGGTTGTATTTGTTACCAGCATTCATACCGTTCAAACCGAAAGAAACATAGGTGCTGGTCAACCCAAGATAAAACCGATCGTCAAGGCGCTCGCGAAAATCAATGGCAAATTCCAACAAACCCGTCGTTGTTTTATTGTCCGTATCAGTAATCATCTCTCCACCTGCCGGCAAAAAATCATTCGGGTCAACTACTGGCGGTTTCTTATATTCTTCACTTGACGACCACGCCGCGACAATGGATCCGCTGTGCGTGAGCGAGGTGTTTTGGCCAAGCTTAAGCGTGTAGCAGCCCGAAACAAAAATAACAACTATAACAAACAACGCCTTATTGCCAATTCGTGACATGACACATCCCTTTCTAATGCCTTGCGAGCATTTTGACGGAGTTATAATTCAATAAGTTAAAGAGCTAGCTTTAAACCCTAAACCCACACCTAAAAAGTGTCAACCTTAACGGTGTCGTTTAGTATAAAATTTTGTTATACTGTAAGCATAATTTTCTATGCTAAGAAGGATCGCGATTGTTGCCGCGTTAATCGTTTGGATAGCAGCCAACCTGTTATTTTTTTATTGGTATCACCAGCTGATTGGTCTGAGTTTTTCTTTGCCTTCGGCTATAGTTATTATTATCGCGAGCGCTTGGTTTTTTTCAATCGCTTATTTTGTGCCACGCCTCGCCGTTCGGTTTTTTTTAAGCGGAACCGTTGCCATAATCCTTGCCTGGACACTCGTCAACTTTGCATATTTTAAAATTTTTGGAACTTTTTTGCCGCTTACCTCAAGCCGACTGATGTCGCTCAATTTGCCGATGCTACGCCTCGTTCACGACTTTGCCTACACTGTTCCCCTACCGCTTTCGCTCGCGGCGCTCGGGCTAGTTATTTATTATTTTGCAATCGGGCGCTTACTAAAAATTCCCAAAGAAGACGAGATGACCGTTCTTTTTGCGTCGGCGGAAAACCAAATCACCTCAATCAGTTTTAGAAAAAAATTTAAAAAAACTTTTATCACCATTGGCGTTGCGACTCAGCTTGGCGTTTTCTTGCTTATGTCCGCGACGATCACCGACATTAGGCGCGACGCGCGCGCCACCGACCCGACCACTGTTCTCTCTAAAATCGGCCTGATTGGTTTTGCGCTTGCGAGCGGCGCCGACCCGGGCCCACAATCCGAAAACGGCGTCGCCCGACCAAAAGAAAATAATTTTTCCTCGCTCTCGGGCGCCAAAGGAAACATTGCCTCGCTCCGCGAGTCGCTTGCCAAGCTAAATTCCGATGCCGAAAAATCTGCCAATCTTAAACGGCCGGTTCCGCCAAAAACGCCGCACTTAATTTTTTACCAAATGGAGTCCGCGGATAGCTGGCCGCTTTACCAAAACCCGACGCCAATGCCTTTTCTCGCGTCGCTTATGGAAAAATACGGAACAGTAAATGATTATTTTGCGAACGGCTGTACCACCGTGGACGCCGAGTTTTCTATAAACTGCGGCTTCTTGCCCGAAACCTACGGCCCCGTTAGCGACTTGTATTCAAAAAATTCTTATAACTGCTTACCATCAATCCTCAAAGACAAAGGGTATCGCACGTCTATTTATCACGCGAACGACAGTTCTTTTTGGGCACGCGCGACACTCGCGCCAGCTTGGGGTTTTGACAATTTAAATTTTGAACCAGTTTTTAAAAACCGCGAACCGGACAGCGCGATTTTTGATCGCGTTGTCTCCGACCTTAAAGCCGCAAACGAACCGACAATGCAATATGTAATCGGGATGACCGGCCACGCGCCGCACGACGAACATTTTCAAAGATTTTATAACGATAGTTATCATTTAGACGTCCAGCCATACGCCGGCGAATTAAATTTGTCGTCGCAAGCAATGAACATAGACGAGCCAACACTGCGCCTTTACTTGGGCTTTCTTAAAGCGACCGACAACGGCCTTAAGCATCTTTTTGACCGCCTAACCCAAGAAGGATTACTAGACGAAACCGTGGTTATAATTTATGGCGACCATCGCTACTACCAAGCCAGCTCTGGCAACGCGGAAAAAGATTTTCTTCTTTATAACCGTATTCCAATGGTAATCGCGATGCCGAATGCTGAAAAAATCGCTTGGCCAAAAATTGCGAGCCATCTTGATATCGCGCCGACGATTTACGATTACCTCACAAGCGGCAAAGAAACCCTTCCGCCGACCTTTCTTGGCACTAGTTTATTTTCTTCCGCGCACGCGAACGCGGCGATAAACAAATGTCTTGGCCGCGCCAGTTATTACGATGGCAATACACTTGCTGACAACAATGTTTCTTTGCGCACTTTTAAAATCACGAATTTCCGCGGCACAACGACGAGCGACAAACAGACAACAATAGAAAACGAACTTGCAAGCATTGCTAGCGCAAGCGACCTTTTGTTTGCTAGAAACTTACTTCACGAAAACGCCATCGTGAGTTCACCAGATGCAGAAGTGGGTGCCCCTCTGCCCGAACAAAATTCCGCCGACGCGAATACCGACACTGACCACGATGGTTTGTCTGACCTACGCGAAAAAGCGCTTGGCACTGATCGGAACAATCCCGATACTGATGGCGATGGTTTTACCGATGGCAATGAGGTTATGAACGGTTTTGATCCATTGGGACCTGGGAAAAAGTTAATGGAAAATTAACACGCAAAAACCCTCTCCCGGCCTTCGGCCAGCTGAGCTGGCCTGCGGACCACCCTCCCCCATTTTTGGGGGAGGGTTTTAAAAATACGAAGCCGCATCTAACAAAAACCGCTCCGATAAATATCGGAGCGGTTTTTGTTAGTAAGTATTAAGTATATTTATACCGTCGCAAACAACAACTAATTTAATTATTCCTTAAATAAATTAAACAGACTATAAACTATAATCTGGGAGTTTTTCTGGTATTACTGGATTACGAATAGCATTTATTCGTGATCGCAAGTCTGCTTGAAGATTTGCGACGAACTTTTGTTTATCGTCCGCTGCAACATATGCCTCTTTTAATTCACCGAACTTAAGTGCAAGATCCTGCCATTTTTCGTCCGGCACCCGCGAATTAAGCGCCTCGGCATGTAGCAATACCATGAAAGCCTTACTTCCTGGAAACGACTCGCCGTCTTGAAGAGTTGGTCTTATCAGACCGATTTCCAACTCGGCATCTGTTAGAGCGTGATCCTCGTCAACTGTTAGAGCATGCTCAAAGCTCATTTTACTTTCTTGGACGCCAGTTTCAGATCCTGGTTGTTCTGGAGAGCCATGTCTTTCGTTCATAAAAAATAATTAATTATTATTGTATTATTCTACAATATTTTATCTAGATTGTCAAGATAAATGTATGTCCGAGTACCCTTCCTCCCGCAAAAACCTTAACGCTGCCGTCCGAAGGACGCAGCGTTCTAGATAACAAAAACACCTCCACTTTATTAAGTGGAGGTGTTTTTTATCACATACAGGGGGTCGCGCCCAAGAAGTTTGGTACAAGGGAATGTTGAGCCGGAGCCCACGCAATCCTAAAAACCAAACCCCATGCTTGTCGTGGGCGCGACCGCTATTTGCGAATTTAGTTCGCTTAGCAGCCGTGCGAGCAACAACTAAAAATACCATAACTATGCCGAACTGTCAAGTCCCGTATATTTATACGCAAAAGCCGCCCGTTTGGGCGGCTTTTAAAATCTATTTTATGCCCTATTTTTCAACACTTTATCAGCCAAGCCGTAGGCGACGGCTTCTTCGGCGGTCATAAAGTAATCACGATCGGCGTCTTTTTCAACTTTGGAAAACGACTGTCCGGTGTGACCGGCCAAAATTTCATTAAGACGCTTTTTAAGTTTTATAATCCGACGCGCCGAAATTTCTATGTCCGAGGCCTGACCCTGCGCTCCGCCCATTACTTGGTGAATCATTACTTCGGAATTAGGCAAAACAAAACGTTTGCCTTTGGTGCCAGCGGCGAGAAGCACCGAGGCCATTGAAGCGGCCATTCCAATACAGATTGTGGAAATGTCCGACTTTACGTATTGCATTGTGTCGTAAATCGCCATTCCCGACGTCACCGATCCGCCCGGCGAATTGATATAAAGTTTGATGTCTTTGGTCTTGTCTTGTGACTCCAAAAACAAAATTTGCGCGATCACGGCATTCGCCACGTCGTCGTCAATCGTGTCGCCAAGAAAAATAATCCGGTCTTTAAGCAGACGCGAATAGATATCGTAGGCCCGCTCGCCAAATTGCGATTTTTCTATGACAGTGGGGATGAGGGTGTAGTTTGATGGTTTCATATTTTCTAATAATTTAATCTTTAAACCAGCGTTAATATTTTCTTGTTGAAAATATCTAATTTTACGCCGTCATTCCGAGCCCGTAAGGTCGTTTTGTCCAGGGCTCGGCCGAGCTCAGCTCGGCGAGGGATCTCGCAGACGACTTAGAGACGTTGGGTTCCCTCATCGCTCCCACTCTTCGGGATGACGCCAGAGGATTAGATATTAGGTATTCATAATCACTCGTATATAAAAACTAGCACCAAAAAATGATTTAGTCTACGGAAACACTCCACTCATTTTCCATCTCAACAATCTTTCCTTTAACAACAAACCCTGCGGCTTTGCGGTGGCCACCGCCGCCCCAGCGGAGTGCTTCGGCTGCGACGTCAATGTCTTCGCGTGCTGTGCGCAAGCTCCCCTTTATCGTTCCGTCGTCGTTTTCGCGCAAAACCAAAACCGTTCGCGCTGGGAGGACACTGTTTAAAAAATTAGAAAGACCACCAAGGGCGTCTTCGTCTATGCAAAGCAAAGCCGTTTCTTCGGCGTAAAGAACGGTGGAGGCGCGACCAAGATCGGTGTTGTACTTTAATCGCTCTAGCGCTTTACCCCAAAGCGAGAGTGATTCTATGGATTTATTTCTAACAACCAGACGGGAAACAAAATGGCGGTCGGCGCCGAGCGCTTCTAGGCGCGACGCGACGGCGAGCGATTCGGCAGTTGTCGCCGGATTAAAAAACATCATCGTATCGTGAATAACGCCGGCGAGCATATTTGTTGCCGCGTCCTCGGAAGCGGTATGACCAAAACATTCGTAGACGCCAAAAATAATTTCGGTCGTAGAAGCGGCCGTCGGAATTACCAAATTCACATCGCCAAAAAATTCGTTAGCGCCGTGATGGTCAATATTAACAATAAACGGACGCGGTGAAAGCGAAGGAATCACCTTATCCATACCGGCGAACTTTAAATCGCTCGCGTCCAAAACCACGATAGCGTCAGCGTTAGAAAAGACGCCAAGGTCGGCGGTAAACTTTTTGGAATTTGGCAATTCCACAAGCGACAATGGAACCGGATCGGACGAAAAACAAGCCACAGTTTTGCCTCGTTTTTCTAAAAGGTCGGCGAGCGCCAGCGCCGCGCCAAGCGTGTCCGCATCAGGCCGACGATGTGAAACCGTAACAATTCGGTTGGCTTTGTTAAGCGCCGAAACGACCGCGTTAAATTGAATCGTGTTTGAAGTCATCCAGACACAATACGGCCATATTTTTGCCTTGTCAATGGGCGGCCTTTGGCCGTAAAATGAAACATGAAGCACGCAACATGAAACATCACCATCCCGCTTCGCGGGGTTAATGTGTTTTATGCTTCATGTTTCATGCTTCATACCTTATATGTATCTCCAACGCTTAGAAATTCAGGGCTTTAAGTCGTTCGCCTCAAAGACGACGATTTTATTTTCCGCGGCCGGCGACGATGGCCGCCGCGGCCTTACCGCCATTGTCGGACCAAACGGTTCGGGCAAATCCAACATCGCTGACGCGATGCGTTGGGTTATGGGCGAACAATCATTAAAACAGCTACGCGGAAAAAAGAGCGAAGACGTTATTTTTTCCGGCTCGGACAAACGGGCAAAAATGGGTATGGCCGAGGTTTCGTTATTTTTAAAAAATGAACACGGCGTTGCCGGCTCGGCTGAAGACGATTCCGTGGACACAATTCTTAATGCGCCCGAAATTGTAATTACCCGCCGCCTTTTCCGCGACGGCACTTCGGAGTACCTCCTTAACGGCGCCCGAGCGCGGCTTTCCGATATTAATATGCTGCTCGCCAAAGCCGCGATCGGCGAACGCGGCTTTACGATTATTGGCCAAGGAATGATTGACCAGTTTCTTTTTCTTTCGCCCGAAGAGCGCAAAGAAGCGATTGACGAAGCCGCCGGCATCCGCCACCTGCAAATAAAAAAGAACGAGGCCGAACGCAAACTCGCGGCGACTCGCGAAAATCTGCGTGAAGCTGAAGTTTTGCTCGGCGAAATTGAACCGCGCTTGCGTTCGCTCGGCCGAATGGTGAAGCGCCTTAGCGAACGCGAAGAAATGGAAAAAGAATTAAAATCGCTCCAAGCGCGCCACTACGGTTCGCTTTATAATTCGCTACTAAAAGAAGTCGTGACCGTTCGCGCTGGGATGAGCGTTAAAGAAAAAATCGTCGCCGAAAAAGAAAGCGCCATTCGCGTTGTCCAAGAAAAATTAAATTCTCTAGAAAAAGCCGAGACCTCGTCTTCAAAACTTTTAGACTTTCAAAAAGAACTTGAGCCTTTGCACGCCGAGCGCCAACGCTTGCGCGATCGCGCTTTTGAAATTCGCGTTACGGCCGAGCGCACAAAAAACACCCAACTGCCAATGGCCGCGATTATCGCCGGCGTGGAAACGCTTCAGGCCGAAGAACAAACGTTGCTTGGCAAAATTCAAGCCGCAACGACGCTAGAAGACTTGGACGCCTTAAAAATCGCCGCGCAAAACTTGGATGCGCGCGTTACCAAATTCCTTGGTACGCTTCGCGGCGAAACGCGCAATAAAGAAAACGAAAAAAATCTGGCCGAGGTTGAAGCTGGTATTAACAACGTCAACGCCAAAATTAACGCCGTTCAGGCCAAGATCGCCGCGTCTTCAAAAAACGAACAAGAGCAAAAGTCGGCCTTCTTTGACATTCAGCGCGAATACCAAACCCTGCTTGAAGCCGCTACCTTTGCGCGGCAAGAACTTGGCGAGCGCCGCGTTACTTTGGCCAAGCTGGAACAGCGCTTGGAAGATTTGGAATCGGAAATAAAAGCCGAAATGCAGATAGAAAATATTGCCGACGTGCTTAAGGGTGCGGCCGAACCGGCTAACGAAATTTTAGGGAACAATCTTGATAGCCCCGAAGAAGCGTATCGCCATATTCAACGGCTTAAACAACAAGTGGCGGCGATCGGCGGCATTGACCCCGAAGTTGTTCGCGAACATGCCGAAACCGCGACTCGTTACGAAACCCTAAAAACGCAATACGACGACCTTATCTCCGCCGAAGGAAAATTGTTGGAGCTCGGAAAAGAATTGGACGAAACAATCGGTAAATCTTTTCACGAAGCGTTTAAAAAAATCAGCGTTGAGTTTGAAAAATTCTTCAAAATTCTTTTTAACGGCGGTAGTGCGAAATTGGTTTATCTTGAACCGGAAGAAGTGTTGCCCGAAGAAAATTCTGCCGAAGGCGAAACAACCGAAGCCGCAAAACCCGTTCGCACCAAGCCGGGCGTAGAAATTATCGCCCAACCGCCAGGAAAACGCGTTAAGTCAATGAGCATTCTTTCGGGCGGCGAACGCGCACTTACGGCGATCGCCCTTATTTCCGCGATCATCGCCGTAAACCCCTCCCCCTTTGTTGTTTTGGACGAAGTTGACGCCGCCTTGGACGAAGCCAACTCCGTCCGCTTTGCCGACATTATTTTTGAACTGACTAACAAAACGCAATTTATCGTCGTCACCCACAACCGCTACACGATGGAGCGCGCCGGCCTTATCTACGGCGTCACGATGGGCGACGACGCCGTCTCTAAAATTTTGTCTATCAAATTTGAGGAGGCAGTGGTTGGGAGTACGAAGTAATATGAAGCCTATGGATAACCCCAAATTTAACGAGCCGATAAAAGCGGATTATCCTCTACCTGACCAATATTCTCCATCCCAAAATACAGAACGCCGAGAAAAATTGGACGAGATTCGTGCTGAATTAAACAGACTAGCCACCACACCAAAAAATCATCCAGTGGACACGTCTGCCGATTTGCAAGCAATCCGCCAAGAACTCGGTTCGGAAGTACCCGCTGCGATCGGACAAGCCCAAGAGAAGACAGACCAAGAAGCGCGCTTCTTGGTTGATTTGGAAAATAGGCGCAAGGATGAACTTGCGCGTGAAGAAAAAATTTTGTCTTTTCTTATAGAGAGTTTACCAGAAACCGAAGAACGTATCGGTAAAAAAATGGACCCGCACTCTGAAGTAGCAGTCGTCATCCCCGCTTATAGCGAGCGTGATTTTATTTTGCGACCGTTAGAATCTTTGGCGGAACAAAGAAATGTCTCAACCGATCAATTTGAGGTCATCGTCGTCGTCAACAATCCGGATGATACGCCCGCCCGTACGCCCGACGAAACAGACGATGACTATCGTCGTAAAATGGAACAGTACCGCAAGTCGCTCATGGAAAATCAGGAAACACTCAAGCTCATCCGCTTGCTAAATGATGAATCAACCGACGTCGCCGTAAACGCCGAGGAAATGGAAATAATAAAAAAAATCCGTCTCTCTGGTCTAAAAGTCTACGCCATAGACAAAGCTAGTCACGGAAAAACACTTCCACCGAGCGAAGCCAATGTCGGCGGCGCTAGAAACCGCGGCGTTGCCGAGGCATGCGCTCGTTTCTACGAGGCAGGGAGAAACGGCATCATCGCCCAATCCGATGCTGACACCAAATTTGATGAACATTATATAGAGAACCTGATCAGAACTTTTCAGGAACGTCCCGAAATCGTCGGCTTAACAGGCAACTCCCAGTTTGAGGAATTGGAAGGCAACAAAGAGTTGGGATTGATTCTGTATAAATACGACGAGGCCTTGTATGAATACAAGGGGCTCCTAAAAAAATTATCAATGGCACCAGAGGAAAAGAAGAGCGAGTCGGACGTGTTTTTTAGTGGTGCCAATATGGCCAGCCGTGCTTTTGAAACAGCAATCGTTGGCGGCGTTCCAAAAATCAGCGGCGGTGAAGATCCGGCGTTCGGAAAACGTCTTGAGACGGTTGGAAAAATCGTAAGAGTTGAAGATATCATCACAATGCCAGCCTTTCGTTTCTCTGCCCGAACAGCAAAGGACTCGGGGCAAGGACAAAGCAATATACGTTTTGCTGAGAACCTCCGAAAGCATGGCGCCTTGATGGTCAAAAATCCCGAAATATCTTTGCGCGAAAGAGAAATTAAAGTAAGCATGGAAGAAATTTTTGCCACAGAAAAAGCAAAGCAAATTTCTCCCCAAGAAATCAGCGAAATTTTTTCTATCAACGGAAAGCATTTATTAACAGACAGCGAGTCCGAACTTTTAAGCGCTAAGCTAAAAGAAGCGGCTGACCCAAGGCAACTATCCAGCGATCCAGAGCTAGCTTTTTTAAAAACAAACTTTAGACAAGCCCTTAATGACTCGCTACCAGAATTACCCTTTGACGTGGCCACGGCTAAAATCATAGATTTATTTAAAAGAGATCCAGGTGTAGCTCATAAATACGAAATTAATCTTGCGAAAATCTTAGAAAAAGAAAAGATTAAGTTAGAAAAACGAGCACAGCTCCTCAATAAAATTTTTGAGGTGTCTTTCCGTGACAAGCCCCAAAAACCAGACAGTAAGTGGGTATTCCGGGTACTGCAAGACAATAGAGCGGAGCTCGGTTTGGATGAAAAAGCGTTAGCACTCTTCGCCGCCCAAAAACCCATTCTAAAACTGATATCCGAGCAAGTAAAATTATCAGAAAACTCAGACGAAGCAATGCAAGGAGCCAAAACGACATTTAAAGAATTCTTGGATATGCCCGCCGAGGACACCGTGAAAATGTGTATTCTAAAAATTGAAGCAATGGATCTGGCAACTGAATAAATCAAAAACTGAGGCCGACAATCTTCTCCATCAAATTATCAGAGCAACAATAAAATCTGTCATTGCGAGGAGGAAGCGATAGCGAACGACGCGGCAATCTCATTGCAGTATCACCTTGATTGCTGACTTAGATGGAGATTGCCGCGCTACCGCTCGCAATGACGCGAGTTGATGAGGCTATTTGCCACGTGCTACGCGCCACGTGCCGACTTCACTGCCTCGGCAACGACGCGGGCGACTTTTTTGTCTAAAGGGTCGGGAATGATGCGGTCGGCGGTTGGCGTGCCGACGTAGCCCGCGAGCGCCATCGCGGCGGCGAGTTTCATTTCCACGGTAATTTTTTTAATTCCTGCGTCCATTACACCGCGAAACAGTCCTGGAAAAACCAAAAGATTATTAACCTGGTTGGCAAAGTCGGAGCGGCCGGTTGCGACGACGGCGGCGCCGGCGGCTTTGGCGGCGTCGGGCATTATTTCGGGCGTTGGGTTGGCCATCGCAAAAATAATCGGTTTCGCGTTCATTGATTTTATGTGTTCGGCCGTAACCAGTCCGGCTTTAGAAACGCCAATAAAAATATCAGCACTCTTCATTGCCTCGGAAAAATTACCGCTTTCATTTTTTAGATTTGACCAAGCAAGCATCGCCCGTTTAGCCGGATTTAAATCCGCGCGGTCGTTGGAAATAATTCCCTGTGAGTCGCAAAGAATTAAATTTTCTGCGCCATAAGCGCGCAAAAGTTTTGCCGAGGCCGTGCCCGCCGCGCCAGCGCCGGAAAAAACAATCCGGCTCTTTTTTAAATCACGACCGGTGACGGCGCAAGCGTTAATGAGGCCGGCCAAAATTACAATCGCCGTGCCGTGTTGGTCATCGTGAAAAACCGGAATGTCCAATTCCTTAATCAGCCGCTCTTCTACTTCAAAACAGCGCGGCGCGGAAATATCTTCCAAATTTATTCCGCCAAAAACCGGCGCGATTCTTTTTACCGTTTCCACAATCTCATCAACGTTTTGTGTATCAAGCGCAATCGGAAAAGCATCTAGCCCGCCAAATTCTTTAAAGAGTAAACACTTTCCTTCCATTACTGGAATAGAGGCAAGCGGCCCGATATTGCCAAGGCCAAGCACGGCGCTCCCATCGGTCACAACCGCGATCGTCCGGCCTTTAATCGTAAGGTCGTAGGCAAGCGCCGGATTTTCCGCAATTTCCAAACATGGTTTGGCAACGCCGGGCGTGTAAACGGTGGAAAGCATTTCCCGATCGGTCGCCGAAACAACCGGCTTTACCTCCAGTTTGCCTTTATATTTTTTATGAAGCTCCATTGATTTTTGTCCGTAGTCCATATGTCAACTTTTAACTATTAACTGTTAACTTTTAGGTACCTTAAATATTATCTCTAATCTTCATAAAACACCACTTGACGCGGGGAATTTTATTAAGTAAGACAATTAGGAAAGGAGGCGCTAGATGACGCCGTACATTCGCACACAAATTCCACCAAGCCTCATGGAGCTCTTCCAAAACATCAAACGAATCCTTGCGGCGCTTCCCGACTTAAACCTCGGAACCAAAAGCGACGGTGAACAGATTTTTCTGGACTGCCATATGGTCGCGAGGGCAATCGGACGGACATTCTGTCTCAAGGTTGTAGACGGACGATACGCCAACACGTCGCACTCGTGGATTGAGTTCTTCACATCAAATCCTCCTGCGGCCTGGGTCATTGATACATATCCGATCCTGACTTTTCCTGGCCCACTCCTGCTCATGGCTGAAAGTCCGATTATGCCAGGACAGAAGCTTTATCGGAGAACAAGAAACTTCGGACGACAGTTGTCATTCTCCTCGCCCGAATTCCGGCGGTCGGTGAATTTAATTGTTGCCGAAATCCGCAGGATCATCCGGTCGTGACCAACCCTTCCGCGCAAATAACGACGAAGCGGCTTGACGCAATCAAGCCGCTTTCTGTTTATAAAATTGCAATTAGTTCGGCGGTATCTTGACCAATAGTATTTTTTGGAGTATAAAAGAATGTTTTGCACCTTAACTTATTGTAGTCAATGAATTGAAACAGCATACCGGGAGGTACGCAATGAAAATTTCGGTCGTAATTCCCGCACACAACGAACGTCACTTTATTGTTCGCGCAGTTGAATCGCTCGTAGCACAGACTTTGCCGAGAAACGAATTTGAGATCATCGTCGTAGACAATTGTTCAACCGACGATACAGCCAACTTGGCACGCGATGCCGGCGCCGACCTTGTTGTCGCTGAGCCGATCAAAGGAACTAATTCTGCGCGAGCGCGCGGTCTGAGCGTTGCGCAAGCGCCGATTGTCGCGTTTCTGGACGCCGACTGTTCTGCGCCACCGGACTGGCTAGAGCGAATTTTGCTGGCGTTTAAAACGCAGCCGCACATCGTTGCGCTCGGCGGCACTTATGATCTGGATTTTGACTCGCAAGCAATGCGCTGCTTTTTCGTTTTTTTCCAACGCTGGCTAATTCCCCTGTTTATTCACGGCCTAACAGTGTTGTTCAGAAAATCGGCCGCGTTTTTGAAAGGCGGAAACTGGGCAGCGCGGCGAGAAATCCTAAGCTGTGCTGGCATTGATACCAGTATTGCCTTTTGGGGAGATGACACCGATACCGCTTGTCGTTTGGCTAAATACGGAACCGTCCGCTGGGACGCGTCGCTTGCCGTTCGCTCATCCGCGCGTAGATTTAGAAAAGAAGGCACCTTTAGAACCCAACTAAACTACGCCAAAAACTGGTTTTCCGTGTATTTTCTTGGAAGACCCGCAAGGTACTAAAACCTGCCACCCTGGACCTATCTCACAGCGCTTGAGACAGGTCCAGTATTATTTTTTGCCCAGCCACTTGACGCTATAAATGAAATTCTGTATTATTATCCTCATAAAACACTATGCTTAGCATTAGATTAACCCGCGTCGGAAAAACCAAAGAGCCTTCATACCGGCTTATTGTTTTAGATAAACGAAAAGACCCATGGGGCGACTACCTGGAAAACCTCGGCACCGTGAATCGCCGTGGCAAAGAAAAATCATACAAATTGAACGCCGACCGCATTAAATACTGGATTTCCAAAGGCGCTCAGCCCACTAACCCAGTTTGGAATATGTTGGTTGACCAAAAAATCGTTGTTGGTTCCAAACGCAAGGCGCACACGGGACATAAGGTTGAAGCGGCGAAATAACTTTTAACTGTTAACTTTTAACTTTTTTAAAAACCTCCGTTCTGCGGAGGTTTTTGTGTAATTCGTTCCCGAGCATACGAAGGGTTGCAAAGTCACTAAACAAGCTATGAGATTCCTCGCCGAGCTGAGCTCGGCCGAGCCCTAAACAAAACGACCGCACGGGCTCGGAATGACGGCGGGGCGCGCCGGGCTCTTGCTTTAAAAAAGATGGTTTGCTATATTTGCATCCTCGGCCAAAATCTCTCTCTGAGAGAGAAGGAAGCAACCTGCCGAGATAAAAGGAGGGAGCAAAAGAGATAATCTAATTTTAACAACGGATTGTTTGGCGGCGGTCACATTACCCCTCAAAACACTTGAGAAGGAAACGAGCGTAAGGCACGAGGGAAAAAAACCGTAAGCGCCAGCGCGTGGCTGTCAGTTGTACCAACAACTTTCAGCCGCGCGTATCTATAAAACCGAGTCTGTTCTTTTTCGGGGGTAGTTCAATTGGTAGAGCACCACTTTTGATAAGTGGCCGTTGTGGGTTCAAGTCCCACCTCCCGAACAATTCTATGTTAGATTTTCCGCCTGTGGCTGAATGACATGGCGCTGGCCAAAATTTCAACAATCTTGCTAGGCTTGTTGAGACTAACGCCAGAAAATGCAGGTTCAACTCCTGTCGGGCGGACTAGTTAGTACCTTCTTATAGAAGCCGTAGCTCAATGGTGGAGCAACACGTTTCTGGAGGCGTATGCTTCCAAGGTCAGTAACCAAAAGTTATTGATCTGATTCGTGAAGGTTGTAGGTTCAACTCCTATCGGCTTCGCAAAACATGACGATTGTTTATTCGTCGTCCCCATAGCTCAGATGGAAGAGCATGACCTTGGTAAGGTCAGGGTCACAGGTTCGATTCCTGTTGGGGACTCAGAACGGTTGGTTCTTTTTAGAGGCAGTAGCTCAATTTGGTAGAGCGCCGGAATGTCACATTAAACCAAACTTTTGTAACGTTGGTCACGAGATAGTGGGTTCAAGGTTTGTTTTAATGCCGGAGGTTACAGGTCCGACTCCTGTCTGCTTCACAATTTCTCCGCTGTTTGGGAACGCCCAAACTTTTCGCAACCCAGGTCTGCTACACGCAACCTGGGTTTTGTGATTTAACGCCCATTGATATATTTCTAAAAATTTGCTATACTAATAGTAACCAGTGCTGGCAGTAGTCGAACCGGAACTGGTCAAGTACTTGTCATTAACTATAGCTGCTATGGAAATGGAAATGGACCAGCAGTTCGTAGAGTATGTGGTCAAGGGGATCGTTAATAACCCTAATGACGTCAGGACAGAAAGAACGGTAGACGAGCGCGGAGTGCTCATCACCCTCTTCATCAATCCGGCGGATATGGGTTATGTGATCGGTCGCCAAGGCCAGACCGCGCGTTCAATTAGGACACTTCTCCGCATCGTCGGAGCAAAGACCAACGCTCGCGTCAATCTCAAAATCTACGAACCCGAGGAATCCCGCCGCGCTCATATGTCGGCCGCTGCCGAAGCACCGAGCGAGGACGAGAATCCAATGGATTTAAAAATCTAGTATAAAAAATCCTCTCCGCCTCTGGCGGAGAGGATTTTTTTAATTAAAATTTATTCGTGGCTAAAACGGTTGGATGTTTTTTAATGCCCTCTACATAAAGTCTATGTATCTGCGCCGCGGACAAAGCATCATTAAATATCCGCGGCTCATCTATAAATCCGCCAAAAGAAAAACCAGCATTCCCTCCCCATGCACCGCCATAAGGATAAAGCGTACCAATAGCCAAAGGTATACTGTTATCTGTTGTTGCCCACGAAGAGATGTTGTGTGTGGCTGTAAGTTTGAGCGAGCCGTCTATGTATATAGAGACAGTTTTTGCAGAATCAACGGTTGCGGCAACAAATGTCCACTTACCGCTTGGCACAGTGGCGTTTGTAGCGGGTGTATTATAACCCGACACCCCTCCCAGCCCAACATATATTTTTCTGTCCGCGCCATAACTTAAAGTATAATTATACCCACCATTTCCGTTCCACGGTTTGCTTATTAAAACAGCACCGTTATTTTCTGCGACATCGGGCTTAATCCAAATACCTAATGACATATTCCCGCCGCGATATTTAAAACCCGAATAATCATAAGCCTGCACATAATCATTTGATCCATCAAGATAAATTGAATAACCGCTACCGCTTGGCGTATCGGTTGACCAAGTTGGACCGTTTAAGAGACTGCCAGTGTGTCCGCTACCCGAAGCATCACTCGCCACTCCTCCCGAGCCTTCGTTAAATAACCATATGCCAGCAGGCTCGCCAGCCGTGCGATCAAGATGCGATGCAAACGCCATTCCCGCTGCAATTTTCGCCTTATCCCGAGCGGTTACTAAGGACACCACGGCGATTGATGAAAGAAGACCGACGATGGCAATAACGACGAGAAGTTCAATTAAGGTAAAAGCAGAGCGACGCATGAATGAATATCTAATTTCTAATACTTAATATCTAATCCGATCTATGGAAAAGAGATCTGTCTATTTGTTGACGATGAAATGAGAATTTTGGGGTGCGACAAAACGCTGGCGGCATAATCTTTTTGTATCGCTTGCGCGGTTAGTGCTTTGGCATAGATCCGGACATTATCAAAATTACCCCAAAAATAATTTGTTGCCACATAACGACCGATCTCCGGCGCCCCCGTCCCCAAGAACGGACTTGACGGAGAATCGTTCGCGACGAGCGCGCCATCACGGTAAATGCTGCGCTTGTTAGTTGATCGGTTGTAAGTACAAGCCCAATGATGCCAATTCGTGTCCGTATAGGCAACCGTGTCCAGATCGTTTGAGTAAAAGGCGCAGGTAAAAGCATTCGTCTGCCTGAAACCGACGACCATCATAGTGCTGGCACCTACACTTCCCAGCGAAAAGGCGATATCCAATCTATTTATTGCGTTGCGTTTCGCCCAAAAGGAAACCGTGAACGAGTTTGAGGCAAACTCGGTGATCGTTCGCGCGGTGGAGGCATATTGGCTTGCGCCGTTCAGGCTAAGTGAACACCCTTTCCCCGATGGCGAATCAGACGACCATTGCGGAGAACCGACGGGGGTTCCAATATTTCCACCCCCCGAAGAATCAGCGACGGTTGTGGCGGGAATGCCGACGCCTGTGCAATCGTCAAAATCCCACTGGCCTAAAATTTCATCTCCAGCTCCATCAAGAACACTTCTTTCAAAAGATTGCCCGGCCGCAATTTTTGCTTTATCCCGCGCACTGCCAAGCGACACCACCGCGATTGACGAAAGAAGGCCGACGATGGCAATGACGACGAGAAGTTCAATTAAGGTGAAGGCGCGACGGGTCATTTGTTTAAATATCTAATGTCTAATCCGCCGTCATTCCGAGCCTGTCTAGTAGATTTGTCCAAGGCGAGGAATCTCGTAGCCAATTTAAAGACTTTGAGATCCCTCGCTCGCGCTCGGGATGACGCCTAACAATAGACGCTGGCGGGATGCGACGAATATGCTAATATTATATCACGATTATGAAGATAGACTTTGTTTCAATTTTTCCGGAAATGTTTGGGACTTATTTTAATGAGTCCATTATGAAACGCGCGGCGGAAAAGCGTCTGATTAAAGTTAAGGCGCACGATTTGCGTAAGTGGGCATCGGGCAAGCACCACAAAGTAGACGATCGCCCATTTGGTGGCGGCCCCGGAATGGTGATGATGGCGGAGCCGTTTGCGAAAGCGGTTAAAGAGCTAAAAGTTAAAAGTTTAAAGTTAAAAGTTCGTGTTATCCTAATGTCTGCTTCGGGAAAAACCTTCACTCATAAAGATGCAGTACGGCTTGCCAAGTACAAACACTTAATCTTCCTCTGCCCGCGCTACGAAGGCGTGGATGCGCGCGTGGAAAAATTTGTTGATGAAAAAATTTCTATTGGCGACTATGTTTTAACCGGCGGCGAACTCCCCGCCATGGTCGTGGCTGACGCAGTCGTGCGTCATATTCCCGGCGTCCTTGGCAAAGCCGAATCGCTCACCGAAGAATCGCATACAATAGAAGGTGTTACTGAATATCCGCAATACACGCGGCCGGAAGTTTTTGGCAAACAAAGAGTGCCTGCGGTTTTGCTTTCAGGCGATCATGCGAAGATAGCCGCGTGGAGAAAGAAAAAGATGGGGCAACGAATACCTAATATCTAATGTCTAATATCTAATCCGTTGGCGTCATCCCGAAGAGCGGGAGCGATGAGGGAACTCAACGTCTCAAATCCACCTCTGCGGTTCCTCGCTCTAGACAAAACGACCATACGAGCTCGGAATGACGGCAAAAAAAACTTCCCCAATAATATTGGGGAAGTTTTTAATAATTTATAAATTCGGATTTGCGATAATGTCTTCGCTAACGGATGGAGCTGAACATTTTGCGCGGCTGGCTCGATAAATTTTAATCGCGTCTTCTTGCATCTTGTTCCATTCTAAGCGCGCAGCCGTCAACTTATCACTCCACGCTTTTACGGCCGAGCCGCGCGTTTTAGAAAGCTCTTTTTTCTTTTCTTTTTTTAAATCTTTGTCCGAAGAATTTACATTGCGCAAATTTGTGAGTGCATCTTTTACCGCTGTCTTATAACCAGAACGCGATTCGCTTGATAATGAAACATATTTATCACGACCATCTTTTAATGACGCCCGATAGGTTGCCAAAGCCGACTTTAGACATAATTTATTTTTTGCATCCGCATTTTTGTCACCAAACACAAAAGCACTAATTTTGTTCTTAATTTGCGCGAGTGGATTCACCGACTTGGCGGCGGCCATTGTTCCCACTGAAATAAGAACGACGATCGCGATTAAACCGATTATTTTGTATGTTTTTTTCATAAAATCAGCTATTTTTACCATCCTAAATGATAGTAACACCAAACGCCTGTTTTTTCAATTTATCCACAGTACCTCCCCACCCCTTATGGCTATTGACGGATTATTCTAAATCGTTTATTATTGCCACATACTAATCACAACTTCTTTTCGCTTGTTTTTAGAAGAAAAAAGAGTTGAACCTAAAATCGCTTGGTTCCACTCTTTTTTCTTCCTGAAACGTTTTGGGAAGGGACATTGACAACTCAATCGTGAACCAAAAATTTCTTTCTTTGAAAGAAGAGAGAGATCCCCGGATAATAAACATTCAAAAACAATATAGTCATTAAACACATAAGTCTGATGACTCTGGTTGAGTCCACTTCTCCTTAGGGAGATAGGGATTTCTTCTGAGAGTTTGATCCTGGCTCAGGATGAACGCTGGCGGTGTGTCTAAGGCATGCAAGTCGAACGAAATGTTTTCTTGTAGCAATACTTGAAAATGTTTAGCGGCAAACGGGTGAGTAACACATTGGTAACCTGCCTCCAAGACGGGCACAACATTGCGAAAGCGATGCTAATTCCCGATAGTCTCTTCGGTGTGATTCCGAAAGAGTAACTGCCCAAAAGGCGCTTGGAGAGGGACCTATGGCCTATCAGCTAGTTGGTGAGGTAATGGCTCACCAAGGCTACGACGGGTAGCAGGCGTGAGAGCGCGACCTGCCTCAGTGGGACTGAGACACTGCCCATACTCCTACGGGAGGCTGCAGTCGAGAATATTCCACAATGGGCGAAAGCCTGATGGAGCGACACCGCGTGGTGGATGAAGGTCTTCGGGTTGTAAACACCTTTTGCACGGGACGAAGCGCAAGCTGACGGTACCGTGACGAATAAGAGGTTGCTAACTCTGTGCCAGCAGCAGCGGTAATACAGAGACCTCAAGCGTTATCCGGATTTACTGGGCGTAAAGCGTCCGTAGGCTGGTTTGGTAAGTCATCTGTCAAATCCCGGTGCTCAACATCGGGACTGCGGGTGATACTGTCAAACTAGAGGATGGAAGAGGCAAGGGGAACTGCTGGTGTAGTGGTAAAATGCGTTAATATCAGCAGGAACACCAAAGGCGAAGGCACCTTGCTAGGACATTCCTGACACTCAAGGACGAAAGCGTGGGGAGCAAAACGGATTAGATACCCGTGTAGTCCACGCCCTAAACGATGAGCGCTAGATATTGGGAAGTATCGACCCTTTCCGAGTCGTTAAAGCTAACGCGTTAAGCACTCCGCCTGGGAAGTACGGCCGCAAGGCTAAAACTCAAAGGAATAGACGGGGACCCGCACAAGCGGTGGAACATGTGGTTCAATTCGACAATAAACGAGAAACCTTACCAGGGCTTGACATGCAGCTGCAAGCGCACGGAAACGTGTGACCTTCGAGGGTGCTGCACAGGTGCTGCATGGCTGTCGTCAGCTCGTGCTGTGAAGTGTACCCTTAAGTGGGGTAACGAGCGCAACCTCCATCGTTTGTTTAATAACCAAAAGAAACTGCGGTCCTTAAGACGGAGGAAGGCGGGGATGACGTCAAGTCAGCATGGCCCTTACGCCCTGGGCTACACACATGTTACAATGGCCGGTACAAAGGGAAGCGAAGTCGCGAGACGGAGCAAATCCCATCAAAACCGGCCTCAGTTCGGATTGAAGGCTGCAACTCGCCTTCATGAAGCCGGAATCGCTAGTAATCGCGTATCAGCTACGCCGCGTTGAATACGTTCTCGGGTCTTGTACTCACCGCCCGTCAAGCCAAGCGAGTCGGGAATACCTAAAACTGTCCGTAAGGACAACTAAGGTAAGTTCGATAAGAGGGGCTAAGTCGTAACAAGGCAAGGGTAGCGGAAGCTGCTCTTGGATCACCTCCTTTCTACAACATTTCTTCACTAGAAGAATTTGTTGCAGGTCGGTCGTTCGACTGTTAGGTACCTACAGTCGAATGCATATTATCCGAATTCACGATTGAGTTTTCAGTGTCATTTAAAAGACACTCCGCCTAACTGCGGAGTGTCTTTGTATTTGTTTTCATCCCCTTATCTTGACAGAGTAACTCCTGATTGCTAAGGTCGTATATAAATTCGGTCTTTTGTTTCTTTCAACAACCGAGGGATAAATGCACATAAAAACGCCGAGATATTTAGGGGAACAACTACGTTCTGACCGCAAACGCCAAGGAATGACGCAAGGCGAGTTGGCCGACGAATTGAATGCGAAACCCAATCGCCCGCAGAATCCTTTTACCCACCAACCCTATAATTTCAATAGGAGCTGGGTGGCCAAGCTTGAATCAGGCACACTAGTTCGCGAACTTAATGTGGGGGTGCGGCGGTATCTTGCCGAAGTACTAAATGCAAACGAAGTCCTTTACGTACAACTTCCCACGCATGCAACTTCAGAATCGCAGAAGGTTATCACCGACGATGACAATGTCTTACCCCTGATCAAACTCATCGCCGCTCAGCCCAAACTAGCCCACCTTTCCTTCAAGAAATTTTGCGAGCTACGCTATGCGGACAACGTCTGCTCAAGAAGCGGGATATCAATTTTCAATCCGTTTGAGACCGAGACTGATCCACTGAGCAAGTAAATTGGGCTCCCAAACTGACCGTCGTTAGATCCACCAGAAATGGTGGATCTTGCTTTATTCATCACGACCCGCCAGCTCCTGAGCACAAGTAATGGACGACGGGTTGGGTTTTTGGCGTCTTTATATTTACCATATTCCCCTCACTCCACTCCCTCTCCCCTTTTGGGGCGAGGGAGGACGAGGCGAGTCATTTTTATAGATGCGATTTTTTACGACGAACGATAAATAATTTTGCTGCGGACAAAAGACCGATAAAGGGTAAGAAAACAAGCAGGCTTCTCATTGGCCACTTGGCGTAAGGATCGGTTGGTAGTTGCGGCGATAACTTTTCAACTCTAATATTACCGGCATTGTCCACGGCCTTAACCCAAACATGGTTTGATAATTTTTGATCTTTAAGTCGATATGGGCTCGTCGCAGTAAGCCACGCGTCGGCCTTGGTTACTCCGTCACGCGTCTCTTGAACTTCGTAATAATCAATGCCCGAATCTTTGTCTTGAGTGCTAAAAACTAAAAAATATGCGCCATTAAAAAGATCCGGCGATGAAGAAATAACGGGTTTAAATTCTTCTGGCGTAACAGAATCCGCTTTTGTTGAATCGGGCAACTGGTTTACGTCCGAACCAAAAGATATAAAAGACCATTCCGCAACTTTGGTTTTGGCCACAGTTGCTTTTCCATCGCTTAGAAGCGCGACCGGTTGTTCAAGCGTTACCTTTCCCGAGCCTGTTGCTTTTGGCAAAAAAACGATTGAAAAAATCTGACCGCGACTACCTTTAAACCCACCTGGAACAATGCCGGCAAAATCAATGCGGTTATTTTCAATCTTTGGTATTTTAGCCCAGAAATTAACAAGTGAGTTGCTGTCATTCAGAAACTTAGCTTCTAGTAAATCATCCGGCCACACGACAGCGCCGGAAACAGCGTTTAAAACATTGCCGTCAGCATTAAGTTCAAACGACAAAGTAAACGGACGGCCTTTTTCTATTCTGTCTCTTGTCTGAAAAGAAAAAGACGCTGCTCTAACCGCAGAGAGTGGTAAGAGCAGGGCAGAACAAACGATTACAATAATGTAAAATATTTTTTTCATAAATTAGCCTGTCCAATAAAAGGCCATAATACTTAAATCTAATAAATCAACTTTGCCGTCGGCGTTAAGATCGGGCCCAGTTGGCGGGTTTGGGCGTCCGTACCAAAACGCAATAACCGAGAAGTCAACCAAATTAATCCGCAGGTCGGCATTAAAATCGCCTTTGTCTTTAAGAATGGCTGACGGTTTTGTAACAATACTTTTATCGCTTACTTTGAATGTATGTGGATCGCTTAGAACACTAATGTCACCGCCGGAAAGAGCTTTGGTCTGCACAGTGTGATCACCCTTTAAAAGCGCATCGGTAGCCATCTTGTAAAGATAAACGCCGTCGGCGCTTGCTTTAACTTTAGTAACGAACGGATTATCAGAATTAACCGTGATTTCCACTTCGGCGCTCACTGCGGCTTGGCCAAAAATAATAATATTTTCTCCTTGCTTAACCTCGGACTTGTCCGTGCTCACGGTCGGCGGCAAAAAAATGCCACTAATCTGCGTCATTGACCCGGCGGTTGTATAAATAGGAAAAGTGAATAATGTTGAACGCGCCCCTTGTTTGTCTTCGCCGTAAACGGAAAAAGTGTAATTACCCGACGAAAGACCGGTATATGTAATTGAAAATTTTGCATCCGACCCGGCAATGGTTGTTGCGGCTAATATTCCATCCTTAAGTAAACTAACTTTGCTTAGCGGATAGGCGCGGCCAGAAACAATCACGCCGGTCGTAACGATTGTTAAAGGATACGTTGCGCTACCGCCTCCGCCACCACCGCCGCCTCCCCCTCCTCCACCACCACTGCTTGCAACACAACTTAAGGTATCAAAAGTACAATCGGCTTTGCAGGCCAACGTGCCGCCGCCGCCAAAACCGCGCGAACCGCAGGTCGCACCGAACAAATCAGTTCCATCACACTGTTCGTTAATTTCTTTTATTCCATTACCACAAAGATTAAGAATTTGAATTTGAAAATTTGCCGAACCAGCCGCTTTTGTTGTGAGCGGCTGAACTAAAAACAATACCGCGCCAAAAACTAGCGCCGCCACGGTTGTGGCGGCAAACATTTTCGTAAACCCCTTTTGTAATCTAGTTTGCTCGTTCATTAAACTAAATGACGACACCGATTTAATTAGCTGTAATTGAAAGCACCATATTAACGGAATAGCTACCCACTGGCTGTTCAGCCGGAATTTTCTGGCTAATAGCTACGTCCCTGAGTGTCCAGTCGCCAACATTATTTGCGGCAGCGGATGCCGAAAGTAAAGTAATATTATTGGTCACGCCTTCACTAAATGCCGCCGCCCCACCCTTAGAAATATTTGCCGTCGTGCAACCACTGCACCCACCAACAGCCAAAGTCGCGACCGAAGGATCAATCGTCATCTGGCCACCGAGCGAATCAGTATCCCCGCCGTCGGCACACCCCGCACTCGTTGAATCGTTGAAATCATAATTTACTGTTCCACCATTCCAATAGTCCGTTGGCGCTTGCGCCGCAAGCGTTAATGTCCAACCGCCGGCAACACCAGTGTTGTTTACATAGATCTGCTCTGATGATGAACCAAAACTGCCGGTAACATTTTGACAAGAAAAATTAAAATTTGTTGAGCTCATCGCCATACTCGGATTAGCGACCGGCGCATAGCTTGCATTAACAATGTCGGCGGTTAAAGAGCCGCCCGACGGATTTAATTCGTCATTGTCCGCGTTCATCGCTGACTCAATATTCGCCCAGGATGTTTCAGCATTATGAACGTGCCAAAATGTGAAGCTAACCGTTTGACCCGGAGCGACCGAAGACCAGGTTTTTTCAAATCCGGTCTGGTCGGCTGTCTGAGTTCCGTGAGAAGCCGTTATTTGAATTGGCCACTCAGCATAAGGAGCGGTTGTCCTACCCAAAAACGCCTCGACGGCAAATATTTGGTAATCGGGGAGATTGTTCTTATCCCAAATCATTCCCATATTGATGAATGTCACCTTATCGTAAGCCGTTTGCCAAAATTTTGACCAGCCAGAAGGAGAAACCCTTTGCTCCATGATGACGTCGTTAGAAGGGTCGTTGGCAAATCTACCAGCATCATTTGCTGCCCTGTCTGTTCCGTGCCACTGTTCACGTTCCCAGACCATCGGATATTTATGAGTAGAGCTGCCACCATTATAAAAATCATATGTATTCTTTATATATCTTTTGCCAGAATAATAATTCTGTGTTCTTGTCGCTGTGATACCATTGTCCAACTGCTGAGCCCAACCTCCAACAACTCCACTAACTGCCGTATTATCGGAGTGCTGAACAATCGTAAAACCGGTATTGCTTTCGGCCGTTATCCAACTAGCATTTTCATTCGGACTCCACTTTATATCATGTTGATATGGATTAGCTGAGCCCGAAGTATCAGCTCTTATTATGTCATCAACATGAACAGCGACTCTTTCCATACAGTCGGTAGACTGGTCGGCTCCTCCGCCAACTGGGTGAGCCCGAGATTCGGCTTGTAAACCAGCTTGCTCACATTCATTTATTGAAGAACAAGCTAAATTGTTATCGGTTGTTGAAGTTGGTTTTGGATAAATAAATGTAGATAAATACTGATTAGCAATATACAAACCATTTGAACCCCAGCGCTGGCCCATGTCAAACGTTTGAGTCCAGTTATATCTTGTCGCAAAAAGGTCGGTATCGGTATCAAAAGCGATATCAACATCCGTTGAAACCGTTCCTGTAGTAGCCATCTGCGGGAGTGAAGCGAATTGAATGTAAAGCGTATGCGAGGAAGTCTCCCACCACCATGCGTTGACGCCAGTGGACTGAGCCGACCCCGGAGAGACAGATGCCCCGTTTACGGTTATAGCAAAATTAGTCGGAGAAGAAGTGATCGGATGAATTGGAACCGCCACGGCAATATTCGTACCTGTTCCGCTTTTCATTCCAAACCCGAAATCGCTTATGGTTGTATGCCAGTGGTCAGTTGACCAGATAGAATTAAAATCCGTATAATTAGCCGGGTTTTGAACCGCGTCCATTGAAGTTCTTTTAACAGTCATCACAATAGTAAAGGTACTTGCGCTGCTCGTATAATCTATAGAAGGAAAACCAGCGTTATTATCCAACTGCACAACAACACTAAAGGAACCGTTATAAGTCTTTGGGTCATCACAACCCATACAAATATTGGAACCGGGATAAATAACCCCTTCAAAACGACTATTGCCGGCGTTCCATGTCATCGGAGTAGAAAATCCTTGCCCAGCGATCGTGGTGACTTGGGCGCGGGCGTAAGGATAATTAGCATAGGTCAAACCGCCGGTTAGTGTGCCGTAAACTGGAACCGCCCCCGCCCATCCGTCGGTCGTTTTGCCCAAAGAACTGGCGATGCCGGGTACCACGGGAGCCGGATTTAGAGCAACGGCAAAAGCATGCTTGACTGTGGTACCGGTCGTTGAGCAGGTCGTATCAATATTTCCGGTCGCACCCGAACCAGTCCACGTCATACTATCAATCGTCCTTGCAAAATCGGAAGCAGTTATCCAGTAATCGTTATGCTCAACCCAATCAGTGGTAGGAACTGATGGTTTTGTAAAGTTACGAGTTGTATTACTTGAATAGAAGCTAGCGAAATTTAAAAGCACCGAACCAGCGGCCGATACGTTCATACTGGCCGCCCTAACCGTTGTATTACTGGTAATATATTCGGTATTTGAATAAGTATCTATGGGGTTTGCGGTGTTAAAACCCCCACGGAAAGTTGCAACGGTTATGGCCGTACTTCCAGAAGAAGCAAAACTCCAAGTGTAAGAAGCCCCTTCTCCCGAAGCCAATTTCCAATAAAGCATTTGATGATAGGTTGTAGAATACTGGTGCTGGGCCAACAAAGTCCACCCGGTTGGAACCGAATCAACCGCTCCGTTATTGTTGCGCATAATCAAAGTAAACATGATATCGTTGTTCGCCGTATTGGTCGGTTTGTTAACCACGGCGTTGAACGGGGTGGTTTGGGATGCGGCATTATAGTGAGCAACGTTTATAAAAGAGGTTGCCGCCATAGCCTCATGAATTCTTAATTCTTCCGGCAAGTTGCGCAAAGAAGAAAAATTATCAACAACGTTCGGATCATTTTCATTTTGAGCAAGCCATAATTTATCAACGATGTTACGTGTGTTAATGTAGGAATCTATCGCCGAAGAAAACAAATAATAAGGAACATTGGAAAAAATGACCCCGAAAATGACCAGCGACACCACTAAAAATTTAAGAATTCTTGTTTTCATTTCTTGTTTTCACGCTTAATTATTTTTCGCGATATTCGCTTATATAATCAAGAGCCTGTTTAGATATTTTTTTCATTACTTCTTCTGCTCGTTCTTGGCTATAACCTTTGACCATAACCGTCAAAATATACGGCCTTTTTGGCAAGTAAACAATGCCCGAGTCTAAATATATTCCCTTGTCAGTATCAATTCCGATTTTATGCGAGAATAAAATATCATTTAGCATCCCACTTTTGATATATTGGCCGAATTCGGTTTCCGAAAGATATCCCAATAATTTTTGCGAGTTTTCTTCCGACAAATATGTTGAATTATAAAGCGCTCTAAATATAGCAGAATATCTTTTTGTACCAATTTCTCCGGTATTGGAAATAAAATCCTTGAGTCCAATGTGTGTGTAAACATCTTCAATATCTTTAACTTCAAGATTTCTGGTCAAAATAAAATTTGCCGTATTGTCGGACTCCGTCAAATCTAACTTAACTAGATCTTCAATGGTAAACGTTGAGCCAATTGGTTCTTTGTATAAATTCCCAAACTTTTCATCTTTGTCGTTGGCTGTCAGCACTAAGCGATTATCCCATTTCCACTCCCCGCGTTCTATTTTTTTTGTGACTGCCATAGTCACGGGCACTTTAAGGAGACTAGCCGGCCAAAATTTCATATCATTATTGATTGAAATATTGGCGCCGGTATTCAGATATTCAAAATAAACAGACACTCCATCTTTTCCCTCTAACTTGTTTAGTTCGTCCCTGAGCGGTTGGATATTGATTATAAGATCATCTTGATTGATAAGTTTCCGGGCGGGATTAAGCAATTTATATTCCCCAACGATATCCGCGACGCGACCATTTTTTCCGACGACACTTAAAAAAACAGGCGCTAGGAGCGAGGTAATTAAAACCGCCGCAAGCGTTGATATATAAACCCATTTTACGTCTACGTTTTTTCTATTTTGAATTTTTTGCTTCCAATTCATATTTTTGTTAGCGACTGACAAAAAGCAAAAACCCGAAAAAAATCCGGGTTTTTGCGGAACAAAAAAGTTGAGAAAAATTTCTTAAGACCACTATCGCAAAGGCGGAGTTTTAATTTTTTCACCAGGTTTGACAACATAGGGAGGTTTTAATCCGTTCACCTTAGCAAGCAGTTTCCAAGAAATAGCGAATCGCTTTGCCAGGGAATTAATATCATCTCCTGCCCCAACCACCTGCTCTACCCATTTTTCCTGAATCCATTTTTTATTGCGACGATTTTTAACGCAGAGAATGACGACGGCAACCAAAAGCAAGACGACCGCGATTTCTGTTGCCAGGCCGCCCGGGGTTGGCGCGCTCCAAAACCAAATTGTCGGGCCAGTAAGCGTTGTTAAATCTTTGCCGCTTTGCACACCAACGCTAGCTTCTGAATTTTTGTCGTAGTCAACAACAAAAGCCGAGCGATACCATCCACCAAAGAATGGTTTTTTTATCTCAAAGTTCCAATCAGACGTTTCGCCGCGCATTATTGGAAACTGACCGCCGTACTGTTTATACGGCAAGCCGAAAAAATACGAAACAGCGACTTTGATATTGGCGTCAATGGAAACATTGCCAGTGTTCTTAACTTGCGGATGAAGGACAGGAACGCCTTTTTCTAAAGTTAATGTAAAGCCAGCCAATTCAAGCTTGCGAACAATTTCGCCTGGGATTGTAACGGCCACGCGCAAACCCGTTCGTACCGAAAGAAGCGCACCAACTTGTCCCGCTTGTTTTACTTTTTTCTCTTGAATATTTATACAACCATCGTGCTCGCCAACCGCCGCGCTTTTGGGCGCGCTGATTGTAAAAGGCACGACTTCGCTCGTACCCGGCTCTAGCATTACTTCGCTCTTTGCCAAATTGATCCAGGCGCCAATGTCCAGTTTGTCTTCGGAAAATTGCTTACAAGCAAAAGCGCCGCCGGTTGAAGGCGTAGAGTCGGTCGCATAAACCATTAAGGTCTTTGTTTCGGCCGAATTATTAACAACAACCACTCCTTCGCTAACCTTAGCGCCCGGTTCCAGAGTTTGGATAAAAATTGATTCGGTTCGCGGATTATCAGTCCGCGGATATGCCGGACGCCCGCCAAAACCACCATATTCAATGGCTTTGGCCGCGGACAACGGAATCACGACTGACGATAAAAATACAACGACTGTAATTAGTCTTGCGATTCCTAAAAATTTCATAGATATAACTTTAGCTGGCGGTGACGGAAAGAGTCAAGTTGAGATTGTAATCGCTAGCCGCCGGCTGTTCAGCGGGAATAGTTTGGCTAACCGTGACGCCAGAAAGCTTCCAGTCGCCAATATCATTAGAAGCCGCGGCGCCAGAGAGAATAGTGATACTATTCGTGGTTGTTTCAACAAAAGCCGAGGCCGATCCTTTGGTCACGCTCGTTATCGCACAAGAAGCACATTGACCAACCGCCAACGTACCAACCGAAGGATCAATGCTCATCTGTCCTTTGAGGGTGTCGGTATCGGCGCCATCGGTACAACCAGCACCCGTCGGATCGTTAAAATCAAAATCAGTGCCGGCGCTATCCCAAAAAGCCGTTGGTGCCGAAGCAGCCAAAGTCACCGACCAACCACTGTCGGCGGCATCTGGATTTTTTACGTAAATCTGCTGAGTTGTAGTTCCCAAAGTTCCGGTTGAGCTTTGGCAAGAAAAACTAAACGTTTTCGCGGCCATCGCGACCGACGGACTCGCAACCGGCGCATAAGCGGCGTCAACAATATCAACCGACAAACTGCCGGCATTAATTGTCTGCGTAAAACTTGAGGTGGCGGAAGCTAAAACGTTTGCCCCGCTACCCAAGGCATTGGCCGCGACAAAGACGGCGACAAGGGCGATCTTTGCCCAATTATCTTTTTTCATAAAAATTTTGTTAATGTGAATATGTGATTATAGTTAGATAATATTATACAACAGTATCACAAAACATTAAAAAAATATGGGGATAGATTTTTTAAAGCTTTTATGAAAACAAAAATGCACCATCTTTAATTTTGCCAACTTGCTCCGCCCGGCGTCCAAACCGCCCAGCGATAAGCGCCACGAATTGTGGCACCCCACGGCGCAGGATCGGCAAAAGGATCGGTAAGCGACAGCGTTCCTTCTGGCGTACAGGCGGCAACTATTTTATAATCAATGCCATCAGATTTGTACGCGTAACAACTCCACGATGGCGCACTGGTGCATTCGCCACGAGCCGATGTTGGATTAACTTTATTTTCATTTGGATCGTGCGGAAGAACAGCCAAATAAGTTGGCGCCAGATCGGGAATCCAACCACCCGAACCAGTGTCACTTTTTGCCGTCCAGTTTCCTCCTTCGTTGCATATTCCCCAAAAAGCCGAGCCCGTCAATGGGTACCCAGCATGATCCGCATAATATAACTCCAATGCCTTAGCAATTTGTATAAGATTAGCCTTGCGCTGAGTATTTCGCGCGTTCATTCTTACCGAACTCAAAGACACAACCGCAATCATAGAAAGCAGTCCAATAATCGCGATCACGACAAGGAGTTCAACTAGAGTAAAGGCGCGACGGGGCATGACGGATAACATCAAATGACTAATGTTGCGTGTCTAATGTCGACGACGAAGCAAGAATTTGCGAATACGAAGACGATTCTTCGGCGTAGATTTTTTTAATTTCAGAAGCAGTTAGTGAGCGGTTAAAGATTCTAACGCTATCTATAAGGCCGCTAAAAAATGTAGCTCCGGCATATATTCCTATGCCGGCGCCAGAATAATTGGCATTATTCAGAGCGGACACAGTCCCCGACCCTGCTAAACCTCCGTCCAAATATACTGAATAAGAAGTTCCACTTTGGTCAATGACCAGCTGGTGCCAAGCATTTGTGCTTACGCTCCTAGAAACCGTCCCCACCGAAAGATTAATGTCCGGGTACCACGAAATCGCGATATTGCTCACGCGTATCAGCGTCGACCTGTACGAAAATATAGGACGAGTTGCGGCGTCTGCGGGCTTGAACCAAAGAGAATACACGAGCGACGACGCGGTTGTGTTCACATACGGTATGCTCACATAAGCCGTTGAACCATTGAACGACAGCGAACAGCCCTTGCCGCTCGGAGTATCGGTTGACCACACTGCTGCTCCGCCGACCAAGGTTCCATTCAACCCATTCCCACTGGTATCATTTGCCGTCGTACCGGAACATTCATCAAAATCCCATTGCGCGAAAATATCATCACCTACAACGTGTTGAACCGATTGCTCATAAGAGATACCTTTCGCAAGCCGCGCCTTTTCCCTAGCCGTTGTTAGCGAAACAACCGCGATTGAAGAGAGTAGCCCAATAATCGCGATCACAACAAGAAGTTCAATTAGGGTAAAAGCACGTTTCATTAACTTTTTTAAAAAAAATTATTTATTAACCGCTGTTAACTTGCCCGGAAGTTCGGCCAAATACATTTGCCTAACATCCATTGCAGTCAATGCGTTACCAAAAAAATGAACAGAGTCAATAAACCCGACAAGCCCTTGGCTAAGATAGCCTATCGCCACAAACCCACTAGCATTTAAATCGTTGGCACTTAAGGCGCTTATATCCGCGGAACCGCGCAGTTTGCTATCCAAATAAACATTCATTATGTTAGCGCTTCTGTCTATAGACAATGCCAAAAAATGCCATACGCCATCATTATATTTTCCAGATGCATAAGCAACAATGCCCGTATTATGCAATACGCAGTCCACTGTACCAGATGATATACTTCCAATTTCACACATCATTCCATTGGCGTTACCGGCGTCGGATTTTCGCAACATTACTCCACGATCAGTTTGTGAAGTTTTAAACCAAAAAGTTCTGGTCGCGTTGCCGGTGCGGACATCCAAACTGTCGTTATCTGAAATTCTGACATAGCCCGTGGCGGTTGAAGCAAGCGACGTTCCACTTCCGCTCGGAGTATCCGTTGACCAAGTTGGTCCACCAACCAAAGTGCCGCTGTTCCCGTAATTAGAAGAATCAACAGTGGCCGTGCCCGACCCTTCGTCCAAGTCCCATTGCCCAACCAATGAATCCCCCTCGGCGCGATCAATTTGCGCAGCAAATTGTTTTGCCGCCGCAAGCCGCGCCTTTTCCCTAGCCGTTGTTAGCGAAACAACCGCGATTGTTGAAAGCAATCCGATAACTGCGATTACGACAAGGAGTTCAATTAGGGTAAAGGCGCGACGGTTCATATTGATACAGTATCATTTTTGTTATGGTATATAAAATTGGCGCTCTTCGATTTTAATAGAGTTATTTGAAGAGATTCAGCGTAAAATCACAATCAAATTTTTAGTGTCTAAAAATTTTTTTAAAACTAACTGTAATATATTACGTCCCGTTCGGGGAAATACAATAATTATAAACCGCACCGCCTGAGCAACCAGAATAATCATAGGCGTTTCCGGTTGCTTTTTCCATATTTGCACATAGAATATAGCGCGTTTTATTATCTATATTCTGGTATAAATAATCACCAATTTGGTTATGTTGAGTCGGGTCTAACGGAGTACGAGCCAAAAACGATACAATGTCCGACTGAAAACCCGCCCCGAGACCGCCCGCGGGGTTGGAAATGAACGTGCACCAGCCGGCGGAGTTGCGGGGCAAATAACTGTTGACATCGGCAAATAACTCAATCGCCTGCGAAATTTGCCGCAGGTCGGCCATTCGCTTGGCATCGCGAGCTTTTACTCGCGAAGCACTCAAAGATACGACCGCGATTGTTGAAAGCAGTCCGATAATCGCGATTACGACCAGAAGTTCAATTAGGGTAAAAGCCTGTTTCATTTTATAAATATTAAATACACCAGTCGTGCAGATTGATTTTATTATATCACTATCCCCGCAATAAAACTCAAAAAAATCTCCTCATTTTGTTGAGGTTTCGCCTCGACAAAAATCTGTTAATTTCCCTGATGATCAACGTAGAGCATTGGACTCCTCGCGGGCGGGACGGTCGGACTAAACGGGTCGCAAAAATAATAACTGCCGTCTAAATAAACATTATCCCTATAACCGCGCGATGCGCATCGGTCCGGATCAGATGTGTTTTCCAAATTAGCGATCAAATCATACTTACTACCGGATGCATTACTATAGTAAGCATAAGTAAAATTTCCTTGAAATGTCGGATCCGTAATATTCTTATTTATCGGGTCAGCGGGCAGAACAGTAATATAGGTTTGAAGCATTGTTTGCAAACTTAACCACCGCGCATTAGAGCAGGTGTCCAAATCGGTCGTGGCGCTGCAGGCCCAAGGAGATGCTACAACGGGAAAATGACCATTGTCGTCATAATAAAGATCCAGAGCGAGTTTTATTTGCCGTAAATCAGACTTCCTTTTCACATCACGTGCCGCTATCCTGCTTTTATCCATTACAACAACCGCAATCGTTGAAAGGAGGCCGATGATCGCGATCACGACTAAGAGTTCAATTAAGGTAAAAGCGCGCTTCATTTTTATGAATAACTAGGATTAAATTTTTAATTTCTAGTTTGCAAAATACTCATTCCAGCGAATAATTATTATATCACTATTTCCACCAAAACCGCCGAGACACATCTTTTGTTGAAGGTTTCGCCTCGACCAAAATAGGCCAACCCCCTATGGAACCGAACATTCCAAAGGGGGTTTCTTTTTTATCACGACAATCTTTTTGCGATCGAGCAAAGATTGTATTAGATATGTCGAGGCGAAACCTCGACAGGTAGAATATATTTTTTAAAAATATAAAACCGCCGTTTTGTCCTCGTCCTCGTGGACAATAACGGCGGTTATGGGTTTTGTTGCGGCGGCTTCTTTTTCATCAACTCTTGTTGCATATAATATTGAGTCCATCCGAGGACGCCGGCGCAACAATCAGGGTCACCGAGCGGCGGACGCGAATCAATGACGATTCCAAAATATTTGTTTAGGTGTTGAAACGGCTGACCAAGGTCAATGACGTTTTTCCCGTCCGTGCTATTCCAAGCGTGAATGATTGGCGCGGCCGGACCAATCATCAACCCCTCAACGTAAAAAATTCCTTCCGCTTGCGCTTTTAGGTAGCTGTTTTCGTAACAATGCCACGACTTTTGGAAGTAAGGCACAGGATTTGGCAACGGCCGAGGCGAAAATATTCTTGCCTTTGCAATTAACTCGTCGTCCCAGCCAAAGTCCGCGGCGTGTTCAATCATAAACTCGCGCGGACAAGGAAGACTCGCCGAAATACGACGGAAAAGCGCTAGGTCTTCGCCCTCAAGCGAACAATATAGTTTTTCAATCCAACCCGGCGTTCGCCAACCCCGACAACTTTCAATCCAACTACGGCCATAAAACTTATTTTCAAAGAGCTTCATCGTTCACCTCCTTTCTCGTCCAGATCTAAATATTCTTAGCATTTTTAGCATTTTTTGTCTACCTGCGCTACCCCCTGTACTAGACGGGTACATCGGTAACAAGTGCTCGTGCTTGTAGATGAAATTGATCGGTGACATATACCCCAGGGTTTGGTGCGGCCGACGGAAGTTGTATTCGATCAGCCACTCAGTGAGCCGTCGGTTGAATTCGGCGCAGTCGTCGGTCATGTTCCCGAGCTGAACAAACTCCTCTTGTAGGGTTCGGTTGAACCGTTCGTTCGTCGCGTTGTCCTTGGGTGTTTTGATCCGCGAATGATATTGGGGAATATTTAGAGCAAGACACGCGTCAGCAAACCGTCCCTTGAACTCGCTGCCGTTGTCATGCCCAACGTTCTCTATCTTCCCATCAACGAGATGATGGAGGCGATAAAGAAAATCGCGAGAATTTGATGAACTCTTTGACGTATACATCCGGGCAAAAGCTAGTTTAGAGTGTTTGTCAATGGCGGTGAAGATGAAACGCTTCTTGCTTTTCCAATAAATAACGACGGTATCGAGGCAGAGTAGAAACCCCGATCGTTTCTTGGTCTTGAGGTCGGTGATCTTCTTGCGTTTAACACTATTCTTTCGTTTTTTGTTGATCCTGGCTTGTTTTATTGGGTGGTAATAGAGACGGTACTTCTCAATAGTCTTCTGCACCTTCCACTCAGAAATGATCTCGTGATATTCTGTGTTATAGAGAGTGGCGATCTTCGCTTTTCCATAGCGGATATGCGTCCTCTTCAACGAAATGATTCGTTCAGCTTGGAGCGGGGTAATGGCCCGCTCTTTGCGTTTCTTGGGGGTACGATCAAGTTCTTCAAGGGTGCGGAGGTTGGCATCGTTAAAGCGTTTCTTCCATTTCCAAAAGGTCTTGGGGGCGATGCCAAAATGACGAGCCGTCAAAAGAGCGTTGCCGCCGTGCTCCTCGTGCCAAAGGAACCAATCTAGTCAACGTCTAGCGGGAACGGAGATGCCGATCAGGTCGGCGACGGCGCGAAGGCGCGCCCGACGCGATTTAGTTAAAACGATACCGGGTTTGAAATACCCGCCGGTGTGGAACCAACGAAGCGTATGATTGCTCATAGAAAGATGAGTTAGATGGGTAACAGTCTCATTTTAACCCCATTCGAGGAGTGTTACCGATGTATCTCATCTTCTCCACCCCCAACTGGCCATCTTGCGGCACTTGAAAGAAAATACTTTATTTGATATAAACTATAGCAAAGGGGCGCGTCTGTCCCTTGTTGAATTTCCGGCGCAAGGCGCGTGATTCATAAAATTGAACTTTTGGTGGGCGCATAGCTCAGTTGGTTAGAGCGTTACACTGATAATGTAAAGGTCCCTGGTTCGAATCCAGGTGCGCCCACCAAAAGTTTAAAAAATCTTATTAAAAATACCACCTTATATAAAGTGGTATTTTTAATTTTAAAAACTTGATAATCATTAACTTTTGTGATAAAAAATACTTAACAAAGACTTGGGAGGGATCAATGAAGATAAAAGTTTATACGGCTAACGGCTTGCGTCGCGCCCTGGCTAGAGCAATTTTAAAAGCGGCTATTCACTGTCTGCGCTACGCGCCCGATTCAGATGCCGCCACAAAACATGTTTGGGCAACGTACCGGTTCTTTCTCGCCACCTTTCCCGTGGAAACAGACTTTGCGACTTTTTCAAAAATGGTCGCGTCACACGTTGCCGAAGCAAATCAACGTTTTGGCACAAGCGGTTGCGTCACTTGTTAGTCCGCAACCCTCCGACCGCCAGGCTTCATGCCCGGCGGTCAAATTTTTAAAAAGGGGCGATGGCCTAAGCCACCGCCCCGAGAGAACCTCTTTAGATTACAAAACGCCAACCAAACACTATCAGTAACCGGGTACGCTAATGAATGTTGCTGCCGTGAATCTAACCGCTGCCTGCCAATCCCCTCCTCCAACCACCAAATTAATCCGGTCAGGCGTCATACCACTATTGACCATGACCGAGAGATATTCACTGCCACTACTATTACAAGAGATTGGATAGTACGCCATCTCTGTTCCTGCGGTGATCTCCAGATAAGGTTGATTATAGCAAGTGATTGACGAGGTGGCGTAGTCAAACCATACCATCAACCATGCACGGGTAAGAAACACGACTTGCAGACTATCAAGCAATTCCGTTCCAGTCACCGAAGAAGCTTGCATCCGCGGATCTTTCGGACGAGCGCCGATCAGACTTGGACAACCGTAAGTGCCAGGTGTTGCATCGCAGATCGTGTATGAACCGAAACAATTTCCGCCTGAACACGTGCCGTTGTTATTGCACGCCGAATTGCAGGCACCGCAACTGGCCGGATCGGTCATTAAGCTCTTACAACCGTTTGTGCAAGCGGTTTGCGTCGGATCTGCACAGATACAACTTGTCGTTGTCCCAGAAGTGATGCAGTTGCTACCGGCCGGGCAGGCGTTCCCGCACGACCCACAATTGCTATTACTGCTCTTTGTGTCCGTGCAGACACCGCAATCGGTGAGGCCACCGATACACTTGCAGCTGCCAGAAACGCAGGCTTGGTCTCCTCGGCACGGCTTGCCACAGCCGCCACAGTTGGCGGTATCAACTTTCGTATCGTGGCATTGATTATCGTTGCACTTTGTTGTTCCACCTTCGCAGACAATTCCACAAAGGCTGTTTGAGCAGATTGTCCCGTTTGGACACGGTTTGTTGCAGCCGCCGCAGTGGGCGGTGCTATTTTTAGTGTCCGCGCAGACGCCGCAATCAGTGAGGCCACCGATGCACTCGCAACTGCCGGAAACACAAGCTTGATCTGTGCGACATATCTTGCCACAAACGCCACAGTTGGCGCTTTCGGCTTGCAGGTTGTGACACTGCTCATCGCTACACTTCGTCGTTCCGGGTCCACAAACGGTTTGACACGAGATACCGGACATTGGGTGATTTGGGTCGTAGACACAGGTCTTTCCCGGAGCGCACGTTTTTCCGCACTCCCCGCAGTTTGCGGGGTCGTGAAGGTAGTCCACGCACGCATTTCCGCACAGCATCCTTGCAATCGGACATTGACATGTGCCGGCCGTGCATGATTGCGCGGCGAGACAAGCGTTTCCGCAAGTCCCACAATGCGTGTTGCTAGTCTGCGTATTAACGCAGGCGCCGCCACAGTCAACGAGGCCGTTTGCGCAGCCGCAAACGCCTGCGACACAATCTTCGTCCGCGCGGCAAGAGGTACTACACCCCCCGCAAAAACGCGGATCGTTTTTTGTGTCACGATAATTGCCATCGCAGAGAATTATGCCGTCGCCTGGAAGCGACTCGCAAACCCCCGCCGAGCAGTATTCGTTTAGAGCGCAAGTGCGGCCACAGGAGCCGCAGTGCGCCGGATTAAAGCGCACATCAATGCACGCTTCCGAACAAAGCAACAAACTTCCCGGACAAGACGGCGCGTCGGGTAAAATAGATACATCGATAGAGGCATCTACGGCCACGAACTGAGCATCGGGAGGAGCGACGATTTGCGCGTCAGGAACTAAAATTGCGACTTCGGGTGCCGTGTCTTTTGGTTGAATAATGCCGACCTCGGTTTGGGAAATCAGCACCGTGTCACGAGACAAAACAACATCGGCAATTGCCGACGCGCCGTCGGTAACGACATCAATCACTATTTTTACGTCTTCCGACAACACCGCGTCGCGAGCAAGTGGTGTTTCTCTTCCCGCTTCAGGCATCATTGCGACCGGTGAGTCACTCACGATGCCGGCGTCTTTTGTTGCTGCATCATTTTGAGCCACGGAAGCGTCGGGGATGATAGCCGCGTCGGTGTTGCAAGACAAACCGCTTAGACTGAAAATCCCGTTCACGCAGGTATACCTCGTGCAGTTGATGACGAAGGTTGCGCCCGAACCATAGGTGCTCGTTGAACCATTATTAACGTTGGTCAAAACACAAACTTTGGCATCGGATAGCGCGTCTTTTGGCACAACCGGTGTTGCGACGGCCGCGTCAGTTAGCTTTGCTTTTCCACTACCTCCGCACGCCCCGCCCAAGATTAGGCAAGCCGCGCTACTAACGAAAAACGAACAGATAATTCTTTGCCTCATGCTACTACCTCTTTCTTTGTCAGAGAACATTTATTTGGCTATTTTTAGCCAAATCAAAAACACGTCTTTCACGGCTTAAACATAGACCCGCACCTTAAGGATGTCAAGCAACCAAAAAAGAAATTTAAAATTCTTAACTATTATTAGCAACTGTGTTAAGGTAGCGGCCGAGAGGAGAAAACCATGCCCACAATTGCAATTATGCGTCATGGGGTGGCTTTAGACCTCCCCTACCGCGGCCTAACTTCTGGAAGCTGCCGACAAACAATCGCGCTTACGGAAGCGATTGCAGAAATTTTTAACCAAGAGCCGCTCATTATTTGCGCTGAGGAACGCGAGGCAAAAGAAACTGCCAACCTCGTCGCCGTAATGTTTAAGACGACCTTTGTCGTCAACCGCGCTCTTTCAGAAAATGGCCGCCCCGAGGAAATGGACGAACTTATCTGTTCATTACTTAAGAAGACGCGGCTGGTTATTATCGTCACGCACCGAAAACGGACAACCCCGTTTTTAAAATCGCTGATGAAAATATCCGGGAAACCATTGCACAAGAAGCCGACCTTTGTGCCAAAGCTCTTTGAAATTGTTCCTAGGATCATCTTGGTTAATACCGAGACAATGGAAACAAATACCATCCGCGCCAAAAGGCACGGCAAATAAACACTTTGCAGTTTTACAACTTGACCGAGTCAGGAGAACACAATGAAACGTCTAGCATTCATTCCCCTGCCAAAAATATTGACGCAGCCAAAAGATCTTCTTGATATAGGTGCAGCACTGAGCGGACTTTTCACCAATCAGGAAGACATTCTCTTGCTTCGTCCGCCGGACGCCGATACATTTAGAGCGGCACAAACAATCCTCGCCGGTATTTCTAGCACGGCCGCGATTCAGCCAGACCAACTTTGCTCTACTTCGGCGCTTCTAAATCAAACTCCGGACGATTTTGCATCTATCTGGAAGGTAGCGCGGGCGTCAAAAAGAAAATTAGTTGTTGTTCTGGCGTCGCCCGAGTATATCCATAGTTTTTTCGGCTGGCGCCTTTCGCGAAATCTCCGTCGGAACGGCGCCTTATTGCCCCTACCCCTGCCGATCACTGCTGAACGCGTTCTTGTCTTTACGCGATCAACACGACGTTTCTCGTTCCTTGAGAAAAAGACAAGGTGATCAAACCACCAACGCCACACCTAACCAGCCGTCCTGATAACAATCGGGACGGTTTTGCTTATATACAAAAAAGCCACCTATTAGGGTGACTGTTTTGGTGCCGAGGGCGAGAGTCGGACTCGCCACGCCAGCCTCTTCAGGGCTGCGCTCTACCGCTGAGCTACCTCGGCAAATTAGTTATTGGTTACGATTGCGAGCTAAAATATTACCAAATTGTCGTTTTAAGATCAAGACCATAATAAACCCGCCATTTAGATCATTGGCCAGGTCTTTCATTGTGTCGGCGTTAGACGGTTGGCGCAGAATTGACGGAAAAATTATATCAAAAGCAAATTCATAAAACTCCCAAACAATACCAACCAAAGCCACGCACCCAATAACGCACAAAATAAAAAAGTACCAAGGAAGCGGCGATAATTTTTTAGTTTTTATCGCGTCAGCAATAAACGTAATAATCGCAAAGGCAACACACGCGCCACCAATTAGGTGAAGTGGAATGTCTATCCAGTCCCAACCGCTATTCAGGTAAAAACCAGAGTAGGAAAAAATTAAATGCAAACACCCAAGCATAAAGCCTGGGAACAAAGCTTTCACAAAAACCGGAAACGCCGGTACTCTGCTAATTTTTTTAGAACTTTTTTGCATTAAATCAATTATACCACAGACTATTGATATTTAAACCAAAAAATGATAAGTTTTGGTAGAGACAAAAGCGCCAAGGTTTTACAAATTTCTTCCGCGTCGGGCTGTAGCGAAGTGGTATCGCGCCTGTTTTGGGAACAGGAGGCCGTGGGTTCGACCCCCACCAGCCCGATACGGAAGAAATTTTTAATAAATATGACAAATACAATAATTTCAATATTATTTTTCGCCGTCGGAATTGCTGGCGCCGTTTTGCTGATTGGCGCATTTTATTTAGCTCAGGTAAATCGTTGGAAAGCCGACGACTTTGCTTACGACGCGGCTAATTTTTTTGGCAGTTTGCTTTTGGTCATTTACGCGACCTGGATAATGTCCTGGCCGTTTCTTATTTTAAATACTGTTTGGATGATTGTTTCGCTTTTTGATATGATCCGCGACATTAAGCGAGATCATCCAAAAAAGAATTTAGAGCCTGGCAATAAGATTTAAAAAAGCGACTAATTTGTCGAAGGTTTCGCCTCGATGGTCGAGGCGAAACCTCAACAAAAAACACCGATGATTACTTTTCATAATCCAACTGACGGCGAGCAAACTTTCAATCAGATGATTGACGGCATTGTTTCGTTCGCGAGCGAAGAGTCTAAAGACGGCTATTCGCTGATGGTTGGGACGGACTCCGAAATGTCCGACGAAACTTCGTTTATCACCGCTGTTGTTATTCATCGCCACGGCAAAGGTGGCCGATACTACTGGGCAAAGATGATAAAGCCACGGTTTCCAACGCTCCGCGATCGCATTTGGCAAGAAGCGATTTTTTCCATTTCCATTGCCAAGTCTATTGTTGAAGAACTCGCCAAGCGGGAAATAGAAAATAATAATGTTCAAATTCACGTTGACATTGGCGAACACGGACCAACGAGAATGTTGATTCAAGAAATCACCGGCTATGTCCGCGGCAATGGTTTTGCCGTTTACATTAAACCCGAATCTTGCGCCGCTTCGTCCGTGGCCGATCGCCTTACTTAGGGTTTAGGGGTTAGGGTCTAGGGTTTAGTGACGCCGATCCCAAAACCTCTTCTGGTCTTGGCAAAAAGAAATATAAATAGTAATATCTCTTCTTAGTTATTTGAATATTAAACAAGTTCGTATCTAGCGAGCGGGTATAGTATAGCGGCTATTACACGAGTTTTCCAAACTCGTTATGAGAGTTCGACTCTCTCTACCCGCTCATTGGATATGAGTTTTTAATTAAATGTTGATCCAGGATAAAATCTACGGCGATTTTAAGATAACCGATCCGATTATTGTAGAATTGATGGGGACGGCGGCTTTTGAACGACTCAAGGGCGTTTGCCAATTCGGCATTCCAGATAAATATTGCAGCAACAAGGGATATTCCCGCTTTGATCATTCTGTTGGTGTATATATTTTGTTAAACCGATATGGTGCATCCGAGGAAGAACAAGTTGCCGGCCTCTTGCACGATATCTCACATACTGCTTTTTCACATTTAATTGATTGGGTTGTTGAAGGGGGCAATAAACAAAAAGAAGATTTCCAAGACAAGGCGCATTTATCTGTTTTAAAACAACCTGAAATATCTAGTATTTTAAAACGCTGCGGTTATACGGCCGAAGGCATCGCTAATCATCACCGTTTTAAACTTCTTGAAAGCGAGATACCCAACCTTTGCGCCGATAGAATTGACTATACCCTGCGTCAATTTACCCGCACGATGGTTGAAGCGTGTTTGCCAAAAATTATTATTTTTCAAAAGGAATTTATTTTTTCTGACGAACAAAGTGCCTTGATTTTCGCCGACAATTACCTAAGACTGCAGGTTACGGAATGGGCTGGTTACGAAGCGTGCACCAGGATCATATTACTTTCGGGAATATTAAAAAAAGCCATAAAAAGCGAGGATCTGTCAATCAATGACTTCTGGCAAACGGATGATTTTATCATTAACAAAATAATTAGAACCAATAAGAAAGAGTACTTAGATATTTTAAAATTATTAGAAAAAAAAGACTTGCGTTACTTACCTAAAGGAACAGAAACCGTGGTGCAAAAATTTCGTCACGTTGACCCAAAAATTTTGATTGACGACAAAACACTTCGCCTAAGTGAGCTGAACAACGATTTTAAGATGCGTCTAGAAAAAGCAAAAGGAGACAACTCGCTAGGTGTGCTGCCCGGAGTTTATAATATATAAATTCTATTTAAATCAATAAAGTATCTTCCCCCGATGGTCATCGGGGGCGTGATTTTTAAAACATCTTCCTATAAAACTTCGCCGCGTCTTCTGGTGCGACGGGGTTAATGTTAAAACCCATTCCAATTTCAATCGGTCCCAAATGCGCGCCGCGCGGCGTAACTTTTATATAAAAATGCTGATCCTTGTCCATAACTCGCTCGTGCATATAAAAATTATATGGCACGTCAAGTTTTTTTATGCCGAGTAAAATTCCTTTTAGAGCGATAGCTATTGATTTGCGCTCGTTTAAAGTTAGATTGGAAACGTTGTCCAAATGACGGCGCGGATAAATTCGTGCTTCATAAGCGTATTGCGAAGCAAACGGCGCAAAAACAAAAACATTTTTATCGGAATAAATTTTGCGCGGGCTTTTCTCTTCTTTTATAATAATATCGCAATAAGGACATCGCCCAGTTTTAGCTTCATAGATATGTTCCCAGTGCATCTTATCCTGAAGGTGCGGCGGAATAAATTCCATTCCAATAACTTGCGAATGTTCGTGAGTTTTTGACGCTCCCGCCTCGGCGCCGTGATTTTTAAAAACCATCACTTGCTTAATGCGCTTGTCCTTTTTCATTTCTTTTAAGCGTTCGCCGTAAATCCCGATTAGCGTTGATATTTCGCTTACCGAAAGATCGGCAAGCAAGGCATCGTGTTTTGGCGTATCTATTACAACCTCTTGCCGTCCATAAACTTTTGGATACGACGGCGAAAAAGCCGGATACTTGTTCGGCAGAACGCGTGTCTTAAGTCTGCAAAAAGGGCACGATATTTTCTTTCCAAATCGTTTTGCGCGCACCGGCGCAATCAGCGCGTATTTATCTTGCAAATAATCTTTCCTAAGTTCGGGGGTCATATATTTATAGTATACTCTATTCCCAACAACTCATCTTGTCTGTTTATTTATAAGCAGACAAGATTACTACCCTGCTCGCAGCGGCTTTCCCAACTTCCAAAGCGTTTCAAAAAACTGCGCATAACTTTCCGCGATTATTTTACTAGAAATCGTTACGCGCGAAACCGGTTCGCCAAAAATGTTAAAGCCGACTGAATTTGGCCAAACATTGGTGTTAACGAGACCAGTAAACAAACCTGGCAGTAAACGAAATTCAAACGCTTGACGAAGACCGTGCGTTTTTTTAAGCGTTTCGCTTTGACCCTCGCTACCGATATAACGAACGCCGATCTTTTTCTTTTGACGCAACCGGTCGTATTCCCCTATGCGCATTCCCATTGTTTCAATAAATTTATCGCCCGAGCCACCAATCACTAGTAAGGTTGTGCCGGGTGCCGCGCGATCTAGCAAATCAAATTCGTGAGCCACATACGAATCAACACCTTGGAATACTTCAAACTGCTGTTCCTGCGGGAGCACGATCATGGATCTTAACTTTTCGGCAACCTCGTCCGCTAACCGTTTTTGCTGTTCTATGAGACGAGAAAGGACACTTGGGTTTTTGGCGCTAAATTTTTTCCGCCCGTTTCTTATGACATGCTGAGCCAACCCTTTTTCTTCTAACTTTTCTAACGCCCGATATACGTACTGCCCGTGCAAAGCCGTTTTTACGATAATTTTTGAACTTCCCACTTCGCCCAATTCAAGCATTGCCACATATACCATTGCCTCGTTTGGAGTTAAACCCAGACGTTCTAAGTCAGCTATCACTTTAGCGTTATCAAGATTTTTTGATGAATTCATAATTTTCCCAATGTTTATATGTATATAATATCATACTTTTTATCATCATACAATCTTGACAAAAGTGCATAAGTCTGATAAAGTACTATCAGAAAACGATGAGCAAGGGTTTGGAGAGAGACCTAAGCTCAATGAAACAAGGAAGTCTGGCGACTCTCTCTATGTGAAGGAGTCGCTCTTTTAAAAACAATTTTTGAGAGGGATGAACATGACCACCGTTAGTGAATTATTCATACAAATGATTGCGGCTCAATGCAAGAGAACTGAAACGATATTTAAGATGGTCGTTGACTACACCAAACCTTTTAGTAATTGCCACTACCTTACAGAGTTTGGCGGCTATGATTGCGTTGATATGGAAAGATTCTGGCTTGCCAGTACTGGTAAATCAGAAAGGGTTGAGATCGAGATGCAGTATGTAACCATTCTGCGCACCGTCACCACAGAGGAGGTGCTTAACGAGATGGAAAAGTGCGGCCTTCGCCCGGCAAACTTTAGAGAGTTGATGACTTTTGATGAAGTCAATCCATATGCTGTATCACACCCAGAATACGATCCAATTGTCGCTCTTGGCGTGTCACAAGATGACGTAAAAAACGACAACTACACCTGTATTTGCAGGGATGAGGATGGTTGTCACCATATCAAATCGTATTACAGAGGATTCGGCCGACGGCGTAATGAATGGAACGGTAAATATGTTAGGTTCCTTGCCGTCCGAAAGGAAAGCGAAAAAGCTGTCTAGATCGCGACAACGAGTAGTGACGTTCGTACATCATAAATCGGAGGTCTGACCGCACATCAGACCTCCCCCAACTTGAGACGATCATAATTACAATCTTTTCTCAATCGTAAAAAGATTGTAACGGTTGGTCGGATGAAGAAGGGGAAAAAATTACTTCCAACCCCAACTAAATTTCGCTCGGCAGAAACCTACCTTCTATTGGTTTGTGAGAGGAGAAAAACACTTCAATATCGCACAGTAATATATTTTAAAATGATTAACAACTTGCCCTCCCCTTAGGGTAAGGGGAGGTAGGAGGGGTTACGAACGCCGCATCAATGTTTGTGCGGTATAAAATATAGTTTTCAAAACTCCATTGGTATTTTTAAAACATCATCGTCATAGACATATTCAGAACTCTCCCTACCCTCCCTTTTACCAAAGGGAGGGCTAAGATGCTTTGATGCTAAATGAAACTTTATCTAAAATACGAGGCCAGGAGATTTCTCATCCTACCCTCTCCCATTTTTGGGCGAGGGTGTTAAGACGGCCGCTGCATATGCGATCGCGAGGGCGTCGGCGGCGTCGTCGGGCTTGGGTATCTTGTCCAATTTAAAAATAATTTTTACCATCTGCTGCATTTGTTTTTTGTCGGCACTGCCGTAGCCGGTTAAGGATTGTTTCACTTGTCCCGGACCGACCTCAACAACTTTAGCGCCGGACTCGGAACACAAAAGTAAAATAACCCCGCGTGCCTCCCCGACCGCGGTCGCGGTTTTTACATTTTTTTGGAAAAAAAGTTTTTCCACACCAATAACTTCAGGTTTGTATTCACGGATGATCTTGCCCAGGTCGGTTTTAATCATCTGCAAGCGCAAACCATGATCGTCAGTTTTGGGTGTTTCAATGCAGCCGTATGCTACGGCTTGTATTTTGCTGCTAAGTTTTTCGACAACCCCATAGCCAACGCGGCCAATGCCGGGGTCGATGCCGAGAATTACCATAACTTTTAACTATTAACTGTTAACTTTTAACTTGCCGATTACGGCGTTCAATATTCTTTGGACTTCGTGCAATACTTCAAATGATTTTTCGTATTGATCTTTATTACCATATATCTCAATCGCCAAAAGCATTTGCGTTTCTAATTCCGCCGAGGATCCATACGCAATATATAGAAACTGAATGTATTCTTTTAAATTATGTCTTTGTTTTCCTTCGGCGATATTTGAAGGAATTGAAACAGCCGCTCGTCTCATTTGGGAAGACAATCCGTATGTTTCTTGCTTGGGAAAGCTATCGGTTATCCGATAAATTTCTTTTGCCAAATCCATTGATTTAGACCAAAAAGTTAGCTCCCGAAATGACTTTACATACATACGAAGCCGGCAACAAAAGTTAAAAGTTAAAAGTTAACAGTTAAAAGTTCGGCTTACTCCGCATTCGTATAAACTTCGTTCACATCCTCGAGCTCATCAAGCGCTTCCAAAAGCGCGTCGAGATTCCCCTGTTCCGCATCGGGAACGGGGATGCGGTCTTTGGGGATCCATTGCCAGCCGGCGAATTCTACTTCTTCGGCTATGTTGTTTTTTACTTTTTCTAAATTATCCAAGTGTGTGTAGACCGTATAGCCATCGTCTTCATAAATAACATCGTCAGCACCAGCGTCAATTGCTTTTAATTCAAACTCATCATTTTGCGCTTTTCCAAATCGCAAAACTCCACGATGCTGAAACATCCATTGAACACTGCCGGCGCCGGCGAGCGAGCCGGTGTGAACGGCGAGCGCGTGTTTTGTTTCGGCAACGGCCTTGTTCCTATTTGATGCCAAGCATTCAATAAGAATGGCGACGCCGCCCGGACCATAGGCTTCATAAAGCAAAGTTTCCAACTGTTCCGCTTCCGCGCCCGCACCAACCGCTTTGGCAATGGCGCGATCAATGGCGTCTTTGGTAACCCCGGCTTGTTTGGCCGTATCCATTACTAAACGCAATTTAAAATTCATCGCGGGATCCCCGCCGCCGTTTTTTGCCGCCGTTGAGATTAGCTTTAACATTTTACTGCCGACAATCGCTTTGGCACGATCGGCCGATCCTTTGGCGCGTTTTACTTTTGCCCAATGGCTATGCTTTGACATATTGACTTTCAAACATATATAGAGTATTATTGTCTTATCACGATGAGGGGGCACACCTAAGGCTCGTCCGAAGGTTACTCCCCCTCTTTTTGATTTCTGGCCAACTTGTTGGCCAGATTATTTATATATACAAAATAAGTCCTAAATTTCCTGAGCAATGCTGAATACTTATTAGGATTAGGAATTATTATGTGAAGCAGTTTTTTACAATCTTCTAAATATTCAATCAAGCAATGGAAGTCTCCGTCACCAGAAATAATAATTGACTTATCATAATTTTCATACTCAATCATTGCGTGTAATACCAGTTCAGCATCAACATTTCCCTTTATAAAAACCTTACCGTCTTTTTTGTATTCCAGGGTTGGTTTAAAAACAACTATATAACCGGCCTTCTGAAGCAAAGTATAAAGCGATTCGTTTCCACGAACATAACCAATAAAAACAAAGGCTTTGTCTATTTTGTATTTATCTTTTAAGTAAACGAAAAATCTTTGGAAATCCAACGTCCAGCCGCAACCCTTTATACCAAGGTTAAGGTTCTGACTATCAATAAAGGCGTAGATTTTTTGTTTAGGCATTATTTGATCCATACCTGCATCTTCCCAAAAAACACTATTTTAATCAAACGCAAATCCCCGCCATATGGCGGGGAGGGTTGTGTCACTAAAAATGTTAATTTCCCATCGCGACCTGATTTTTTCTTTTTTCTTCGGCGTATAATTTATGTACTTGCATAGCGGTGAGTGCCCCCGCATAAACGTGAATTTCATCCATAAAAGCATTGGCGGCATAAGAAACAATTCCACCTATTTTAAGATCAACGCTGTTATTCCAACTATTTCCAACCGTCGTCGCGGTTCCTGCAAAATGCCCGTCAATGTAAAGGTTGCGCGTATTAGCACCGTTAACTGTTCCGACAATTTGATGCCACTTTCCTAAATCATCTCCGCGCTTAGAGACAAAAGGAGTGTTAGAGACACTGGAAGCGGCCAACAAAAACCCATTATTATTAAAACCATATGCCGAAGAAAGACCAAATACTGCACTATCGCCTTTAAGTATATAAACGGAAGGGGTGGAGACATTCTGATAAACCCAAAAAGATACCGTGAAATTATCCGCGAGATCCAAACTGCTTGAATCGGGAACGCTTATATATTTTCCAACGGCATTAAAATTTAAAGAGCACCCTGATCCGGAGGGCGTGCTTGTTGACCATATTGGAGAACCAACAAAAGTACCGTTATTATTATTACCCGACGAATCACTTACGGTTGTGCCCGAGCATTCGTCAAAATTCCAGTATCCAGCAGTCTGATCACCGACGGCGCGATCAACACTAGCGGCAAACTGTTTGCCAGATGCAACCCTCGCCTTTTCGCGCGCACCGCCGAGCGACACCACCGCGATACTAGAAAGCAGACCAATCACGGCAATGACGACAAGAAGTTCAATTAAAGTGAAGGCGCGATGGGACATGACGGAATATCTAATGACTAATCCGGCTAGTGAGCGACGATTTGTTTATTGTTTCCAGTGCGATTTTATTTTCATCACTTTCTTCAGCGTACAATTTATGAACCTGCATGGCGGTTAACGCTCCGGAATACACATGAATCTCATCCAAAAGGGCGTTTGCGGAATATAGCGTGTTCCCGCCAATTAAAAGATCAATGCTATTATTCCAACTCGTCCCCGCTCCCGTCGCCGTGCCGGCAAAATGACCGTCTAAATAAAAACTTCGTACATTTGAACCATTGACAGTACCGACAAATTGATGCCAAACACCCGTATCACTTCCGCGCCTAGGTGCATAAGGATCAAGACTGACATTGTATGTAGCCAACATAAAACCATTACCACCAAAACCATACGCTGGAGCAAGCCCACCCAATGAGTCACTGCCCTTAAGCATAAATATGGATGTATTCACATTGTTCTGGTAAACCCAAAAAGATATTGTGAAGTTGTTGGAGAGATCCAAACTACTTGAATCAGGAATGTTTATATAATTAGCGGCGGCAGTAAAATTCAAAGAACAACCCGAGCCGGAGGGTGTATTTGTTGACCATGTTGGAGAGCCGACGAAAGTGCCGTTATTATTACCCGACGAATCGTTTGCGGTCGTGCCCGAGCATTCGTCAAAATTCCAATACCCAACGGTCTGGTCACCGACTGCACGGTCAACTGTGGTGGCAAACTGTTTACCAGACGCAACCCTCGCCTTTTCGCGCGCACCACCAAGCGACACCACCGCGATACTAGAAAGCAGACCAATCACGGCAATGACGACAAGAAGTTCAATTAGGGTAAAGGCACGACGGTTCATGGATATAAAATATAATAATTTGGCCAAACATTGTGACAACTAGAAGAACAACTCATTTTGTCTGGGTCATTTGTTCCTTCAATAGTCATCGCTAAACAATATTGTTCGTTGCTATTTTTTTGATAAACATAGACTGGCCAATTTCCACAGGTTACGGTTCGCGATCCGCGCTTTTCAAAATCAGGATCTTGGGGCAAAGGGTTAAGATATGGAGCAAGCGCCGCCGCAAGATAGCCGGTAGATACCCAACACGCCCAATCACTAGCACAGGCGCCGACGCTTCCTGGATAGGCACTATTGTCGGCGTAATACATTTCTAAAGCCTTCGTTAACGCTCTCATATCTGTCTTTCTTCTAACGTCACGGGCTTTTGCTCTCGTGCTACTTAACGAGACTACCGCGATTGTGGAAAGCAAACCAATAATCGCAACGACGACAAGAAGTTCAATTAAAGTGAAGGCACGGCGTTTCATAATTACCAGCTTCGTGCGTCGGGAGTAGAAACCTGCCAAGCCCAAGTTAGTCTCACCGGATCAACGAATGGATCAGTCGCACTCATTATACCTTCGGGAGTACAGTGGGCTAATAATTTATAATCTGTCCCGTTTGACCTGTAATAATAACAATTAGAACTCGGCGACGTTAGACAGCCGGCGTTTGCACTACTGGTATTTCCCTTGCCGCTATTTGGGTCATGCGGCAGTTGCGCCATATAAGAAGAAAAATTTGGTATCCACGCGCCAGCACCAGAGTCGGGATATGAATTAACGCTTGCACAATTACCAAACCATGAAAGCACACCCGTAACTGGTGGCACCAGTGTAGGCGGATATCCATTATTATCGGCATAATATAATTCTAACGCTTTTGAAACTTGTACTAGGTTTGCCTTACGCTGAGCGTTCCTTGAATTCATTCTTGTCGCACTTAAAGACACCACCGCGATCGTACCAAGGAGGCCGATAATAGCGATGACGACAAGAAGCTCAATTAAAGTGAAAGCGCGATGGGACATGACGGAATATCTAATGTCTAATTTCTAATCCGACTAGTGAGTGATAATTTGTTTATTGTTTTTAGTGCGATTTTATTTTCACCACTTTCTTTAACGAATGTGTTAATTTAAATTCACTATACATTCAATAAAGTTAGCGTTCACTGTGCGAACCGTTCCCATTCCACAAGTTGCCGGGGGGGTAAGTAAATAATCTATGGCAGGTTGACCACCGTAAGATGCTGATGGAGAGCCGTTGTAAATATAACCGCCATAGCCGCGTGAATTTTTATCATCAGGATCGGTGGGTTTGTTTATGAAAGGAGTAAAGAAAGCATCCACTGTTCCGCTTACAGGATATATAGAAAAACCGCCCGTGCATGAGGAACTTATACATTTCCAAAAATTACCGCCCGTATCTGGATACGCGCCATTGGCATCAAACCCTAGGTTAAAAGCAGTCACTAGTTGTTTTACATCGGCAATTCGTTTGGCGTTTAGAGATCGGCTTCGCGCTGTACTCAAACTCATCACCGCAATCGTGCCAAGGAGGCCGATAATCGCGATGACGACCAGAAGTTCAATTAAGGTGAAAGCGCGATGAGTGTTAAGCATGGGGCTTGTGGCAAATGGCTTGTAGAAAATTACGAATACATTATACCACTATAACAAAAACTCCCCCGTTTTATTGAGGGAGTTTTTGGTTTAGCTATTTAGCCATTTGCCACAAGCTGCAAACCCCATTATCCGTCTTACCGATTCGGAAAAGGTTCCAGAGCAAAAATGGATTTAGCCTCAGTGTCGTTTAAAACATTTTTCTTGTTCAAAAGATTGACGAGAAGTTTAACTTTTTCGTCTTCTTTGCGCATCATCACAACCATATCGCCTTTCATATCCAAAAGCTTGTCATCAAGATAATCCTTGGTGACCATGATAGATTTAATCTGCGTAATTTCGCCTTTTATAGAGGCCAGATCTTGATCCACTCGGTTTGAAAACTCACCAATGGCTTCAAGAATTTCATTTTTAGAAGCGTCTTCCATATACAGATAACATATACCTCTTTCCGGCCAAGTTCAAGGATATGCAAAAACTCCCCCGTTTTATTGAGGGAGTTTTTGTTTCTATTTGCTATTTAGCCATTTGCCACGAGCCACGTGCTACGTGCCACAAGCCACGCGCCAACTAATCGCGCGGGACGTTGTAGCCGGTACCGGCAGGAATCAAGCGGCCGATGATGACGTTTTCCTTGAGGCCGTCCAACGGATCAAGCTTGCCCGTAAGCGAAGCGTTGATGAGCACTTTGGCGGTTTCTTGGAAGGACGCAGCTGAGAGCCAAGAACGAGTGGAAAGCGAGATTTTGGTAATACCCATAAACATCACACTACCCTCGGCAATCTTGCCCTTAGCCTTTTTGACGGTTGCGTTCGCGTCGTCAAATTCGGCGCGTTCCACAACTTCGCCCGGAAGCAAATCCGTGTCGCCCGACTCGGTCACAGTAATGCGGCCGAACATCTGGCGAATAATTGTTTCAATATGTTTGTCGTTAAGGCGCTGTCCTTGTGACGAGTAAATCGTCTGAATGTCCTTAAGGAGATAACGCTGAACGGCGTCGCGGCCTTTAAAGGTAAAGAGTTCGTGCAAGTCTAAGTCGCCTTCGGTAAGTTGGTCGCCAGGCGTAACCATATCGCCATCTTTAACATAGAGAACATAACCTGGCGGAATGATAAATTCTTTTGAACCATTTACCTCGCGAACAATCTTCACTGTTTTTTCGCCGACTTCCACAATGCCGCCGTTTTCACAAGTCAGTTCGGTGCCATTTTTCTTAATGACAATCACTTGCCCCGGAATAACTTCGGCTTTGGTTTTTACTTCCACCTTATCGCCCTTGCCGATCTTCACAATTTCTTCGGCATTCTCTTTATATGTAATGCGGATAATTTTTTGACCTGGGAAGGTTTCCAAAACTTTCTTGCCGCTTGCTGATTCAATAACTTTGCGTTCAACTTCTTCAAGCGTCACCTTGCCGGCAACATCGGTCGTAATCGCCCGGCGCTTTGGCGCGCGCGCTTCAAATAATTCTTCAACGCGCGGCAAACCCTGGGTAATGTCCAAGCCGGCGACGCCGCCAGAGTGGAAAGTACGCATCGTAAGCTGGGTGCCAGGTTCGCCAATGGACTGCGCGGCGATAATACCAACCGCCGTACCAAACTTAACTGGATTGTTGGAAGCAAGGTCAAGTCCGTAACATTTCTGACAAACGCCTTTGGACATTCGGCAAGTAAGGACGGAGCGAATTTTGACTTCGGTAACGCCAGCCTTGCCAATCTCGCGTGACAATTCGTCGGTAACATATTCGCCCTTGGCCACGATAACCTTTTTGGTTTTCGGATTAACCACGTCTTCCGCGATATTGCGGGAAAGAACGCGAGCGGCCAAAGTCTGTCCCATTGCTTCGGATTCTTTTCCAATAACCAAGTAACCGTCTTCGTCGCCGCAGTCTTCCATTCGAACAATCGTGTCTTGAGCCACGTCAACCAAGCGGCGCGTAAGATAACCGGCGTTCGCCGTACGAAGGGCGGTGTCGGCCAAACCTTTACGCGAACCGTGCGTACTAATAAAGTACTCAAGCACGTCAATACCTTCTTTAAATGATTTTTTGACCGGGAGTTCAATAATTTCACCGGCTGGGTTGGACACTGGACCTTTCATACCAACCATCTGTGTGAGCTGTGACCAAGAACCGCGAGCGCCGGACTCTACCATTGAGAAGACCGGACCCGACTTGTTCATCTGTTCCTTGGAAAGCTTAACAATCTTGTCCTTAACATCCATCCACACTTCAACAATTTTACTGTGGCGTTCGGAAACGGTGAGCAAACCTTCGTTGTACTGTTCTTCAATTTCTTGTACGCGCTTGTCGCCAGCATTAATTTCTTCGGCTTTGCCTTTAAGGTCAGGCAGGTAATCCATACCCCAAGAAAAGCCGGACTTGGTGATGTACTTAAAGCCGATTGTTTTAAGATCGTCCAAAAATTTCGCCGTGCGATCTAGGCCTTCGTTAACAATGGAGCGCTTTACGATCTCACCAATCTTTTTGGCGTCAAGGTGATCGTTTACAAAGCCGATTGTTTCTGGGAGCACGCGGTTAAGAATAACGCGTCCAACCGAAGTCTGAACAATTTCCATTGTCTTCCCCGTGCCGCGGCGGATGCGGCAAGGTTCTTGCAATTTAACTTTACCCATTTCAAACGCTTGAATCGCTTCGCCTTCCGAACCAAAAGCCTTCATCTTTTCCGGAACTGGCGCGCTCGCGGTCATATAATAACAACCCCAAACAATGTCGCGGTTAGGCGTACAAATTGGCGAACCGTGCGCGGGCTTGAGTAAGTTTTTGGTAGACAACATTAATTCGCGCGCTTCGGTTTTTGCTTCTTCAGTCAAGGGCACGTGAACAGCCATTTGGTCGCCGTCAAAGTCGGCGTTAAAGGCAGTACAAACGAGCGGATGAATTTGGATCGCCTTACCTTCGATAAGCACCGGCTGGAAAGCCTGAATACCGAGGCGGTGCAAGGTTGGAGCGCGGTTAAGAAGCACGAGCGCGTCCTTGGTTATTTCTTCAAGAAAGTCCCAAACTTCGGCGTGGTTGGCTTCAATAAAACGGTTGGCCGAGCGGATGTTGTGAACAAAGCCGCGGTTGATAAGCTTGGAGATAACGAACGGTTTAAAAAGTTCCAAGGCCATTCGTTTTGGAATACCGCATTGGTGCAAAAGCAAATTAGGACCGACAACGATAACTGAGCGGCCAGAGTAGTCAATGCGTTTGCCAAGCAAGTTTTGGCGGAAGCGTCCTTGCTTTCCTTTAAGCACATCGGCAAGCGACTTAAGCTGACGCTTGTGGCCGCTTGAAGCAACGACGGTTTTGGATTGACGCGCCGAGTTGTCAATAAAGGCGTCAACCGCTTCCTGAAGCATGCGCTTTTCATTTCTGGTAATGACTTCGGGCGCATTTAATTCCAACAAACGCTTTAAGCGGTTGTTGCGGTTAATAACGCGGCGATAGAGATCGTTCAAGTCGGAAGTGGCAAAACGTCCGCCATCAAGCGGCACCATTGGGCGAAGGTCGGGCGGGATGATCGGAATGTTTACCATAATCATCCACTCGGGACGAATCTTGTTGACCTTCATTGAGTGCAAGAGCTTCATTCGGCGCACCATGCGTTCAACTTTGGCGCCGGTTGATTCGCTGATCTGCACTTTAAGCGCTTCAATCGTTTTTTCCAAATCAATTTTCCGCAACAGTTCGCGAATCGCTTCGGCACCGATCCCCGCTTCAAAAAGATGACCGTATTTAAGCGAGAATTCGTGATACGTTGCTTCGGAAATAATGTTAAGCGGGAAAATTTCTTTAAGGTCGCTTTCGGCGATTTTGAAATCTTCTTCAAGTTCGCCAAGTTTGCGATCTTTGTTTTTGAGCGCTTCATCCAAGCGCGAAGTTTTTTTGCTGGCCTTTTCGCCTTCAATATTTTCCGAATTTATTCGCGTAAGGGCTTGCTCGTATTCGTTTTCAATTTGTTTTTTCTTGCCCTTGTATTCGTTCTTGATTTGCTCCAAGGTTTCCTCTTTTAATTTTTCATCAACTTTGGTGATGATAAAGGAAGCAAAGTAGATGATCTTTTCCAAATTGATCACGGAAAGATCAAGCACGAGACCGATTTTTGAGGGCACGCCACGGAGGTACCAAATGTGCGACACCGGCGCGACAAGTTCAATGTGTCCCATTCGTTCGCGGCGAACGAGCGAAGTGGTTACTTCCACGCCGCACTTGTCGCAGACGATTCCCTTGTAGCGAATCTTTTTATATTTTCCGCAGTAGCACTCCCAGTCTTTGGACGGCCCGAAAATTTCTTCGGCAAAGAGACCACTCTTTTCCGGTTTTTGCGTGCGGTAGTTGATGGTTTCGGGTTTAGTGACTTCGCCGTGCGACCAAGCGCGAATGACTTCGGGTGAAGCCAAGCGCAAACGAATGGAGTCAAAGTCGGCGATTTTTAGTTGTTCACGATTTTCAAAAGGATTCATAATTAACGAGGGTTTAGGGTTTAGTGTTTAGGGTTTAGTTATGACGACCCTCATTTTCTGGTGGCGCGACCTTTTCTTTTGTGGACATATCCACGCGAACATTGTTTTTGAGAAGTTCCACGTCCAAGCCCAATCCTTTAAGTTCACGAATAAGGACGTTGAATGATTCTGGAACGTTTAATTTTTTGATCGGCTCGCCTTTGATAATTGATTCGTAGGCTTTGGAGCGGCCGGCGACATCGTCGGATTTGATGGTAAGAATTTCCTGAAGGGTGTGTGCCGCGCCGTATGCCTCCAAGGCCCAGACTTCCATTTCGCCGAAACGCTGACCTCCGAATTGCGCCTTACCGCCCAAAGGCTGTTGCGTGATAAGCGAGTACGGACCAATGGAGCGCTGGTGGATTTTATCTTCCACCATGTGGTCAAGTTTGAGAATGTAGTTGTAACCAACCGTCGCTTTGTTGTCGTACGGTTCGCCAGTGCGGCCGTCAAAGAGACCAATCTGACCGTCTCGTGGGAAGCCGGCGGCTTCAAGTTCGTTTTTAATGTTGGTTTCGTTGCAGCCGTCCAAAACCGCCGAAGCCACGTTATAACCCAAAGCGTTGGCCGCGAGACCCAAGTGCGTTTCCAAAATCTGTCCAAGGTTCATACGCGAGACAACGCCAAGCGGCGACAAGATAATGTCAATCGGCGTGCCGTCGGCAAGGAATGGCATATCCTGAATCGGCACGATGCGCGAGATAACACCTTTGTTACCGTGACGGCCGGCGACTTTGTCGCCGACTTGAATTTTGCGGAGGTCGGCAACGGCCACCTGAATAGACTGAATAACGCCCGGCGGCAATTTGTCGCCCGCGTCGCGCGAGAAAACTTTTATGTCAACAACTTTGCCGTGCTTGCCTTGTTCCAGGTAAAGCGATGAGTCGCGCACGTCGCGAGCTTTTTCACCAAAGATGGCGCGTAAAAGTTTTTCTTCGGCCGAAAGTTCGGTTTCACCCTTGGGCGTAATTTTTCCAACCAGGATGTCGCCGGAAGTAACTTCGGCGCCAATGCGGATGATTCCTTGTTCGTCCAAATTTTTTAATTTTTCTTCGGACACGTTCGGGATGTCGGAAGTAATTTGTTCCGGTCCGAGTTTGGTGTCGCGAACTTCCACCGTCCAGTTTTCAATATGAATGGAAGTAAAGCGGTCGTCTTCTACCATTCGCTCGGAAACGATAACCGCGTCTTCGTAGTTGTAACCGTCCCAAGAAAGATAAGCAACGAGAACGTTTTGTCCGAGCGCGAGTTCGCCCTGGTCAACGGCGCCGCCGTCAATTAGACCCGAACCAACCTTAACCTTGTCGCCGCGATTTACCGATGGGCGCTGGTTAAGACAAGTTGACGAGTTCGTGCGCATAAACTTGTTTACGCGGTAGGTCTTAAGTCCGCCTTCACTGTCCTTGACCGTCACGTGCGCGCCATCTATTTCAACAACTTCGCCGTCAACGTCAGATACAACCACTTGGCCGGAGTCGCGCGCGGCGCGGCCTTCAACACCCGTGCCGATAATCGGCGCGTCGGGCTTAATGGTTGGAACGGCTTGGCGTTGCATGTTCGTACCCATAAGCGCGCGGTTGCCGTCGTCGTGTTCCAAGAAAGGAATAAGCGAGGTCGCAATAGAAACAATTTGTTTTGAGGAAACGTCCATATACTGGACTTCGGAAACATCGGCCACGCCTGGTTCGCCCAAACGACGCACGGCAACTTTGTCCTGCACAAAATGGCCGTCTTTGTCGGTCGGCGTTGTGGCTGGAAGGGTGATGGCTTTTTCTTCGGCAAAAGCGTTTAAGTAGACAATCTCGTCCGTGACTTTCATTTTTCCAGTTTTGTCTTTAACGACTTTGCGGTAAGGAGTTTCAATAAATCCGTATTCATTGACGCGGGCGAATGATGCCAAGTGGCCGACCAAACCAATGTTCGGACCTTCTGGCGTCGCGATCGGACAAATGCGGCCGTAGTGAGTTGGGTGCACGTCGCGGACGTCAAAGCCGGCGCGTTCGCGCGAAAGTCCGCCTGGACCCATCGCCGAAAGACGGCGCTTGTGTTCAAGCTCGGCCAGCGGATTGTGCTGATCCATAAACTGCGAAAGCTGGGATGACATAAAGAACTCGCGGATCGCGCCAATCACCGGTCGCGCGTTTACAAGTTTGCCTGGCGTAAGAAGCGACATATCCATCGTGGACATTCTGTCTTTTACAATGCGCTCCATACGAGCCAAGCCGACGCGGAAACGATTTTGCACCAGCTCGCCGACCGCGCGGACGCGGCGGTTTCCAAGATGGTCAACATCGTCAGCTTCTTCTTGCGTGATGTTCAAGTGAATAATCTCTTTAATGATGGTAATGACATCGTCCTTCGTTAGCATGCGCTTGGTTGGATCGTCTAGGTCGGCGTCGGTCCAATTTTTTGCAGCAAAGCGCTGGATAAATTTGTAGCGACCAACTTTACCAAGGTCGTAGCGCGCGGTGTTCCAGAACATTGAAGAGACAAGCGAGCGCGCGTTGTCCACGGTCGCGAGATCGCCCGGGCGAATGCGCTTGTAAACTTCAATCATACCTTCGTCTTCGTTTGTGGAAGGATCCTTGTCAATCGTATTTTGAATGTAACGAATAGAAGGATGAATGTCGGCGCTTTCAAAAGTTTTCAAAATTTCTTCGTTCGTGCCAATGCCAAAAGCGCGGAGCAAAGCCGTGACCGGCGCTTTGCGCTTGCGGTCAATTTTGACCCAGATAACATTGGAGGCGTCGGTTTCCATTTCCAACCACGCGCCGCGGTTAGGAATAATTTTGGCGCCGTAATAATGACGGCCGCGGAAAGGTTCGGTCGTAAAAAAGACACCCGAAGAACGGACGAGCTGCGAGACCACCACGCGCTCAATGCCGTTAATCACAAAGGTGCCGCGCTCGGTCATCACCGGCACGTCGCCCAAATAAATTTCTTGTTCCTTAACATCTTTGGTGCGATTGTTGGTAAGCACTGCTCTCACCCGAAGCGGCGCTTCAAAATTAATATTTTTTTCTTGGGACGTGCGCTCGTCAAACTTTGGCTCGTCCAAATAATAATCCGTAAACCGGAGCTCTAGGTCGCGGCCGATAAAATCTTTGATCGGACTAATTTCGTCAAAAAGTTCGCGCACACCTTTTTCAAGAAACCATTTGTAGGAATCTTTTTGAATTTCTATTAAATTCGGGAGCGGAAGAAATTCGGTGGTGAGTCCGAAATTTCGCCGTTCTTTTTCCGTTGGCTTTTGGCGTTTGAAGATCATGGTGGTTTGATCTGTTTAATTATTAGACGCTGGAGATTAGAGGTTTGAAATTAGAGTGAAGAAGTTCGTCGTCCGTCTTCTAACATCTAGTCTCAAATCTCTAATCTCAATTTTTTTAGAATACAAAAAACCGCCCACGCCTCCAGCCGTCGTTCAATCGGGCCGTGAAGCATTGGGACAGGGTAAGATTTTAATTGGGGAGAAGTTTAGGCATGCGCGCGGATCGCAGGCCTTATCTGCCGCTTACGGCAAGCAGTAAAGCAAGCGAGCGTGGTTGTACAGCGGATAAAACCGCTCCGGATAGCCCGAGCGGTTCTAAATCTGTATTTCTTGCTTTAAAGCTACCTCCGGACGGAGGTTTTGTCAACACTCTTTACGAACTTTTAACTTTTAACTTTTAACTTTTCAAAAAATGGCTAATTTTATACTTTTTTCTTCACTAAAAGTTAACAGTTAAAAGTTAACACCTCAACGGTTGACATTTTATCCACAACGTGCTATAGTACTTTGTTAATGATTCTCTGAGGAGAGAGTTATCTGACAAACGCTTTAGCCTTTCTTGGGAGAGAAAAGGCTGATTCCAGACTCTGGAGAGAGTCAAAAAGGCATTCTTGTTCAGCAGGAGATGCTTCTTTGTTTATTACTCTTATGTAACGGCGTCATCCCGAGGATACGAGGGAACTCAAAGTCTCAAAGAAAACTTAGAGCTTCCTCGCCCTGGACAAAACGTCCTTACGGGCTCGGAATGACGGCGAGAAAAAGAGATTAGATGTTAGAGATTAGATTTTAGAAGACGGAGGACAAACTTCTACATTCAAAGCTCAAATCTCTAAGATCTATTATTCTTTCCAATAAAGTTCATGAGGGTCGTGAATTTCATTGGGAAGAAACAGAAAGTTCATCACAACATCTGGCTCGTAAAACGAGTCACGCAGTCCAGCGTAACGGGCGGGAGACATACGATGAAGGGGAAAAAGATTGACGCCATAACCAACTACCTTTTTTTCTTCGGTTTTATAACGACCTTCGTGGCGATCGTATTTGCGATCCACCATCTGGTCACGGACAATCTTGTATCTGAAAAGATTACCGTTGCATGCGCTTCTTTGGCTCTTGTGGCGGTAGCTGCCATCTTGCTGTGTTGTTGGATTGAACGATTCATAAAACGAATTTCGTAACACGACACAAGTACACAACAACCGGCCTAACGGCCACACATTTGCCTAGTGATGGGCAAGAAAGGCTTCGTCGTGAAGAAAGAGAAGAAAGATACAGCTTTCACAATGACCTTGTGGAACAAAATCGTCCTTGCTGCAATCTGCTTGCTGATTCTAATTCCAGTAGTCGCCAGCGTCATCGTTTGGCACTAACAACAACCTCAACGCGAGCGCACTTTGGTGGATAACAACCACCCCGTGCGCCTCTCAACAGAGCTCACAAAGAAAATATCTTTGCTGGCTCTCTGAGAAACAACCAACACACGGCGTCATCCCGAGGATACGAGGGAACTCAAAGTCTCAAAGAAAACTTAGAGCTTCCTCGCCCTGGACAAAACGTCCTTACGGGCTCGGAATGACGGCGAAATATTTCAGCGTTCGTTTGGGGGAGGAGGGTGTCTGCGATCCCGAAGGGCAATCGTAGCACTGGTGCCAAGGTTAGGAGAATCGGACTTGTCTGATTCGGCCCAACCAGAAACGCCGCTCTTATGTCGAGCTTGCTCAACAACAACTACTTCCCCAAACGAGCGCCTGAAAATGCATAAGCGTCCTTTGATGGTCTTTGCCATACCGATAAAGATGACAAGACAAAGGCAACATGCAAAACAAAACCCATTCTGGCTACGCCAACGCGGCTAATGGTCAAGTCTCCGCACGGACTTGGGCGTGTCACACGGTGGCGGCGAAGGTGAAACGATTTTCACTTCGCCGCCACCGCTACCGATCTAAGGAATGTTCACGTGAAAATTCTTTTGATCGGTTCAGTAACAACTGAATCAAATGCACCTTGAATCAAAACGGACTGATTTGGGGGTTGGAGGGGCCCTATAATTATTGAACATCTTTTTTGTTCGCCATAGGCCAATTTACCAACCCCAACATCAGTCCGTTTTTGTATCACAACCCAGAAAACCAGAGGAGATTCCAGATGAGTAAAAAAGTATCCGTTTTAGTGGTCGGCAATAATAATTTTTCCAAGATGGTTGAACAGCGATTCAACGTTAGTAGCCGCCTTGGCGTTGCCGATTTACAAATACTTTCAGTCGGAGACGTCGGAGACGCGCACGACATTCTCCTACTTGGAGAAGAAATGATTGACGCAATTTTCGTTCAGGGCGACAACCCCTTTGCGATTAGCCTGCTTCGATCAAGTGGCTTTGGTGGACACTTTGCCGCATTTGGTGGCGAGTCAATGGACGTTGATGAGGCACACAAATTTGATGTTGTGCTTCACAACGACACGCCAAATGGCATAACGCAGGCAATTTGCTTGCTACTCCAATATCTCAACCTAACCTCGGATGACGGCATTGAGTTTATGCCCGACGACGAAGTCCAACTGGTTGAAGACGAGGGTTGGAACGTGGATTCAAAGGTACTTCGCGCGATCGGCGATTTTGACGCGCAGGCAGCGAGCTAACGCCGAACGCTGGCGCGGAACAGACAACCCTGTCTGTTCCGCGTCTCAACTTTATGAGCGAAACCAGATTCCTTATTACTTGCCCATATTCTAAGGTGTAAAATACATAAACGAGGATCAATTTAAAAAATTTTTCTCGTCATCAAAAGTTAATCGTTAATAATTACACAGCATCACATTAAATCGCGATCGCGATTTAATGTGATGCGAGGGTTTAATCTATTACTGTTAGCTTAGACGACCTTGGTTGCTTAAAAGATTTTTTAAATTGCTCCTTGTCCGCTGTCCAATAATTTCTTCCAACTTTTACCGATCGGATAAAGTCGGAAGAAAATAAACAGCGACCAGAAACGAGCAAAAAATTTCGTATACGGACAAAAACATTTTTCGGGAAATGTTTAGTCCAAAGAACCTTCACATCAATTCCCGAATACGGAGACAACATCATGGAACATTGTAAGTTTTTAGGAATTACTCTTCCAGGCCATTCCTTGCCAATCTGTTCTGGCAAAGCGGATGTACAGCAATTGATCATGCCGCGGAGAGGACAATCTGAATCTAAACAGTACAAACCAGAAATGGTCGAGGCAATTTGCAATCATTGCTTGGCGACCATGAAAGATGCTCACTCGTCTAGGGGTAGTTCTTTAGAGCTGGTCGCTGTATACACCGAGATTGCCCTTGTTGAAAAGTTTCATGCGATCAGTTTGGGGAATGGAGAAGGGATGAATCTTCGCCAAGGATTATGTTCGCGTAAAGAATGCGCAAACAGTCTGCCACATATCGGCATACAAGCAATCCAATTCCAAGGAGAAGCATTCCCAATCTGCCACAGATGTAAGCACGCATCTATGATAGCTGCCATAAAACACACGGACATGCGTCTATTTCCTGGCCCTATCGCTGATGTATTCATCGCTGCAAGAAAAAATCAGCAGCGTCAACAGGACAAGTTGGCAAAACGTACAAACCCCAATGCCGCACAAATAGCAGCAGAGGAGAAACTAAGAAAGGAAGAGACCCAACGTCAAGCAGATGAAGCGGCAAGAAAAGTCGCAGAAGAAAAACGAGAGCAAGAGCTCAAACAGCGAGACGAACGATTTGTGTTTATGTTCGATTGTTTTCCGCGCACATCAGACATTACGCCCATCACCCCCGCGCCGACGCCAAAAAAGAAGGGGCCGGCTGATCTCAGGGTTGTCGGCAGCCTAGAGGACAGGCGACGGGGCACGCGTTCCTAGCCTGAATCTCTTCACACGCCTTCGCGCCGGACTTAAGCAAGTTGATAAGCTCAACTCTTAAGTCCGGCGCATCAGATTTAAGTTCATAATCAAAAAACGATTGCGGACTTAAAACTGATAAAACAACTATCTTGACAAAACCGTTTTTTGCGACTACAATTTAATTTATGCAAAATTCGCGGCCGAACATCGGCTGCGGTGCGGCACTGCCGCCGAATAGAAACATTAAAGCGACGTTTCAACTTAACGTTGAAACAAATCTCTCTCCTCTTCGCTTTTTGACTTCGACTCGGCATTGCATTTCGCCAATCCGCAGCCTATGTTTCGCCACGAGGCAAAACCCTCCGATGATTATCGGAGGGTTTTGAATTAATAGGATAGAGCGAACGAACTCCCCCTACCCCCTCTTTTGCAAAGAGTGGGCAAAGACTGGTTAAATCTCACAAGGCACCATTATAAAAAGAGGGGGATAAAATCGCGAAAAAATCTTAGTCCTCCCTTTGGTAAAAGGGAGGGTAGGGAGAGTTCTTAACGTATCTATGACGATAATGTTTTAAAAATACCGATGGAGTTTTGCAAACGATCTTTAAAACTGTGCAAAAATTGATGCGGCGTTCGTAACCCCTCCTACCTCCCCTTACCTCCGACGTTTTGACCTCTTAAAATAATTTGGAGGTCGGAGTCCGATCAACATCGGACCTAAGGGGAGGAAAAGATTTGTTGTACGTTTTATCAGATTTTTTCTATACCCATAGTTTTAACCTTCTCTTTCGGCTCGAGACTGATCTCCGCCAAAGGCGGATCTACCCTCGGGTATGACACCTTTTGCGTAAGGGCAAAAGATCTCATGGCTACGTATTTTAGATGAAATTTCATTCAAACATTAAAGCATCTTTCCCCTCCCTTAAGGTAAGGGAGGGGAAAGTGGGTTATGAGTGTATGGAGGAAGAGTTGTTTCTTATTAAAAATATTCCATCGTGCGACATTGAGGCGTTCTTCCCTCTTTATCATAACCGTATTTCCTGCTATATTTCTTAAATATGTCCCGCAAAAAATCAAACAAACTTGTTCGTTGGCATTGGGAAGTTTCGCCGGAGGTAGAACGCTCTATTTCCGCGGTTGTGCTGATTGCTTTGGGTGTGCTTTTTGGAATGGCTTATTTTGGTTCGGCCGGCGTGGTTGGGCGCTACTTGGACGCCGGACTGGGCTTTGTTTTTGGCCTTGATCGCTTTATTGTTTCTATTGTTTTCATTGGCCTTGGCTTAACCCTACTTTTTCGCGGCCACCTGCGTGCCACGGTTTTGCTAGGCGCATTTTTTTCACTGCTTTCCTTAAACGCCCTTGTCCAAATAATTACTATTCCCGCGGGTGCGACAATGCCGATGAGCGCGGGCGGCGGCGCCCTTGGACTGTTTTTGGCGAATCCGCTTGTTAAAATGCTTTCTCTTTCCGGCGCGGTGGTTATTTTATGCGCCATCCTTATCGCTGGACTAGTGCTTATTTTTGACGCTTCGCTTGCCTCTTTTGGCGAAGCGCTAAAATTTATTACTATTCCTTTTAGAAAACTTTTTGCACCGGCCGCTTCAACTTTACCCAAACAAAAACCAACCACGATTAAGGGCATAGACGACTCGCCTGTTGAAGAGCCCGAGGAAAAACCGGAAGAAGACGAGGAGGAAGAGGAACAAGAAGAAGAAAAAGAAAATTTGAAAACAAAAACCGCCGCCGTCCCCGAGCCGGTCTTTACCGTTGCCCCACTTCCACGCCGCATCCATCGCCGAATTGAAATTCCGCTTGATTTGCTTGAAACAAAAAGCGGTAAAGCTTCGGCCGGCGACATTCGCGCCAACCAAGAAGTCATTCGTCGGACATTGGAGCAATTTAATATTCCCGTTGAAATGGGCGACGTTTCGGTTGGCCCAACCGTCACGCAATATACGCTAAAGCCATCCGAGGGCGTCAAACTTTCTAAAATTATTAATCTTTCAAACGACCTCGCGCTCGCGCTCGCGGCGCATCCGATTCGTATTGAAGCGCCAATCCCAGGCAAGTCACTCGTCGGCATTGAAGTACCTAACCAAACCGTTGCCATCGTTAAAATCCGCGAAGGCGTTGAAGCGCCAAATTTCCATTTGGAAAAACATATTTTGCCAATTGTTTTAGGGAAAGACGTGGCTGGCGAACCGTGGGTTGCCGACGTTACCAGAATGCCGCATATGCTCGTTGCCGGCGCGACTGGTTCGGGAAAAACTGTTTGTCTGAACACGATTATTGTGTCGCTGCTTTTCCGCCTTGGACCCGACGACCTAAAGTTTATTATGATTGACCCGAAGCGCGTGGAACTGCCGTGCTACAACGGCATCCCCCACTTGCTCACGCCGGTTATTACCGAAGTTCCCAAAATCGTTAATTCGCTCAAGTGGTGCATTACGGAAATGGAACGCCGCTTTGATTTGCTTGCCAAACTTGGCCGACGCGACATTGCTTCGTACAACAAAGAGGTTGATGAAACGATCAAAAAAAATCCCGAGTCCCCGCTTTCGCGCTTGCCATACATCGTTGTCGTCATTGACGAACTTGCCGACCTGATGGCGACTTCGTCCCAAGAAGTTGAAGGTTCAATTGTTCGTTTGGCTCAGCTTGCCCGCGCCATTGGCATTCACCTCATCGTTGCAACTCAGCGCCCATCGGTTGACGTTATCACCGGTTTAATTAAAGCCAACATCACGACGCGCATTGCCTTTGCCGTTGCCACTTCCACCGACTCACGCACGATTATTGACACCTCGGGCGCGGAAAAATTACTCGGCCGCGGCGACATGCTTTACACCACCGCCGAACTTTCCAAACCAAAACGCATTCAGGGCGCTTATGTAAACGACGAAGAAATTCGCCGCGTGGTTGAATATCTTAAGTCGCACGCCGACGGCGAACCCGAGTACCGCACCGACATTGTTGATCGGCCAAAAGCAATGGGGCCGTCCGGCGAATCTTACGATGATTCCGAAGACGATCTTTTGCCAGAAGCGCGCGACTTGGTCGTTGCCGCTGGCAAAGCCTCGGCTTCGCTTTTGCAACGCCGACTAAAAGTCGGTTACGCGCGCGCCGCCCGCTTGCTAGACTTAATGGAAACACAGGGCGTAATCGGTCCAGGCGACGGCGCCAAACCGCGCGCGATTCTTGTAAAACGTTCCACGGCTGGAATCCCAACACCCGGAGATGAATCCGCCGGATCTGTAACAATTTTCGCGGATGAAATATCAGAACCGAGCGACGATGATGACAAAGAGAATATTTAACCAAATACCTAATATCTACTCACGGCGTCATTCCGAGCCTGTCCGGTCGCTCTGTCCAAGGCTCGGCCGAGCTCAGCTCGGCGAGGAATCACGAAGCTTGCTAGAGACTTTGGGTTCCCTCATCGCTTCGGCTCTTCGGGATGACGCCAAAACGGATTAGGTATTAGATATTCATAAATGTCCCACTCCTTCCCGCCACAGCCCATTAAAAACAACCAACTCTTCGCCTCACACCGAGCGAAGAGTGTTGTTTATATCGTTGGTTTTTTTATTTTGGTCGTGGCGATAATTGTTTGGGAAATAATCCGCGTGACCGCGCCGCCGCTGCTTATTATCAACAATCCGCCGGACAATCTGTTGTCCAACCAAGCGACGATTGTCGTTTCCGGCCGCGCCGCGCCCAATTCAACCGTTGTCATTAACGACGAATTTACCGCGACCGATCTTTCGGGAAACTTTAACGAAACTTTGGACTTGCGCACCGGACTAAATGTCATTACTATTAGTGCGTCCAAACGCTTTGCCAAACCGAATGTTATATATAGGAGGGTGGTGGTGGCGAAATAACTTTTAACTGTTAACTTTTAACTTTTCTGGTAAAATCAATGGTCTAAGAAGTTAAAAGTTAAAAGTTAAAACCTAAAAGTTAACAAAAAACGTATGGCCAAAAAAGATGTGAATCCTCGCTTTGCCGCCGCGATGGAGGCGATGAAGCAAATTAAGGAAAAATTCGGCGAAGGCTCCATAATGAAGTTTGGCGAAGCCGGACATATGAAGGTGGACAGCATTCCCTCGGGTTGCGCGTCCTTAGACATTGCCCTTGGTTGCGGCGGTTTTCCGCGCGGCCGCGTGGTTGAAGTCTTTGGACCGGAAGCTTCGGGAAAAACCACTCTTGCTCAACACGTGGTTGCCGAAATTCAGCGCCAAGGCGGCATTGCCGCTTTCGTTGACGCCGAACACGCTCTTGACCCCGAGTATGCCCGCAAAATTGGCGTTAAAGTTGACGAGCTGCTTATTTCGCAACCAGACAATGGTGAACAAGCTTTGGACATTGTGGAAACACTTGTCCGCTCCAATGCTGTTGACGTGATTGTTGTTGACTCGGTCGCGGCGCTCGTCCCCAAAGCGGAAATTGAAGGCGATATGGGCGATCAGCATATGGGCTTGCAAGCGCGACTGATGTCACAAGCGCTTCGCAAACTAACGCCGGTTATTTCTTCATCGCACACCTGCCTTATTTTCATTAACCAAACGCGAATGAAGATCGGCGTCTTCTTTGGCAACCCCGAAACAACGACCGGCGGCAATGCCCTAAAGTTTTACGCTTCGGTGCGCATAGAAATTCGCCGCGCCGCGCAACTTAAGAAGGATGAGCGCGTTATCGGCAACCGTGTAAAAGTTAAGATCGTCAAAAACAAAGTCGCGCCACCTTTCCGCAACACGGAGTTTGATATTATGTACAACGAAGGCATTTCCGTGACCGGCGACCTTGTTGACACAGCCACGCTTTGGGAAATCGTCAAAAAAAGTGGTAACTCGTATTCCTACGGCGAAGTTAGACTCGGCGTTGGCCGCGAAGCCAGCAAACTTTTCCTAAGAGAACATCCAGAAGTTTTTGAAGACATTAGAAAAGACCTCTTCGCCGCCGTCGCCGCCAAAGAAGTTGAAAACAACAACGTCGGCGGTTCGTCGGTTGCCGAAGCGCCAGCGAGCGAAGAAAATAAGGAGGCATAACACCCCTCACCCGGCCTTCGGCCACCCTCTCCCACACTTGGGCGAGGGTTTTCCGACCAAACAAAAATCACCCCGATGACTATCGGGGTGATTTTTGTTTTAGATAATTTTTAGTGAACGACGCAAACAATGTCTGGATCTGCGCCGGTTCTATAAAAGGCTCCAGCGGACAATCCGCCAGTTATTGCAGCCGCGTTGTTCGCGTAAACAGGAAGACCGATGACCTGCAATTTACTAGTCGGTACCGCTGTTCCAATGCCGACATTACCATTGTACAAAATAGTCATTGCTCTTGCGAGCACTCCATCTTCTAAAGGAGTAGTATCAAAGAATAAACTTGCTCCTGTGTGGGTGACTGAATTATCTGTAATAGTACTGCCAATTCTGGCGCTATTAACTAAGGTTGTAGCATTGCCAGCACCACTTAGATAGTTTGTGGCTCTAAATAAAATGCCTCCACCATGACCTCCATAAGGCAAAGTATTGGCCGCGGCTGAAATTGTCAGAATGTCGGAATAACTCGTTCTAACTCCGGTTTCCAAACGATAAACTTCTCCTTTGGTTCCTGGCGTCGCCGTCCCAATGCCAACGTTGCCGCTTGATCCTGACTGTAACAATACCGATGAGCCGTCAATTTTGACCGGATTAGAATAGCCGGCGGTTACAATTTGCATAGCGGCGTTAACCACGGTGCCGTTGTATACCCATTTTATAGAACCGACACCGCCACCGCCCTGGCCGACGTAAATAGCACTATCAGCAGCCGTATCGCCAACCACGATTGCCGTATTAGCCGTTAAAGCGCCTAGATCAGAACCAACAACCAGCTTTTCATTCGGCGTCGTCGTCCCAATGCCAACATTACCATCTGACTGCATTGTCATTACGGTCACATCGGCGAGTTGGGCAGCGCTGTCGGCATTTTTTAAATTTATGTCAAACCTAGTTTTAGGAGCGGTAGCAACACCAGCCGAATATCTTCCAATCGTAAAATCAACTATTTCAGGCCATACAAGACCATCTATATTTGGCCTTCCTAATCGTTGAACAATTTGTTGACCAACTGCATATTGTGTACTTGTTCCCGAAACCGTTTCTAGCTTCGCCCCCGGACTCGACGTCCCAATACCAACATTGCCGTTGGATAATATGGACATAGCGTTTGTCCAAGAAATAGTATTTCCAGCCGTTCCACTGGGCGCAACGAGAAAAATTAATCCATCACTAGATTTGATCATCGCCGCATAATTGCTTACTGCGTAGGTTTGAGTATCACCGGTACCCTGATAAGCGTTCCAACCCATCCAAGCATCACCATTAGAACGACTTACGCCCATCGTAAGTGGGCGATTTGCCCCTGAACCAAAATACAACTCAAAACTTTTTCCTGGAGCCCCCGCCCCTTCAACAATAGATAGTTTACTTCCTGGCGACGTTGTTCCAATACCAACGTTGCCGGTATTGTTACTATATATATTGTTTCCTGACGCAGTCCAATAGTTTGTGCCACCAGCAGCCGGCCACGAAGTTTTACAGTTACCGGCAATACACAAACTTGTGCCATTTACTTCGCCGTTCACATCAAGCAAATAGCTTGGCGTGGCCGTACCAATGCCCAAGCGGCCGATGGAGGTAAGACGCATAACTTCTCCAACCACACCAGCATTTCTCATTTGAAAGACTAAGTCACCAGCAGTTGATCCTACGGTATGACTGGTAAAAACTGCGGAGATGAAAGATGTTCCTACTATACTACCCGCAGTATCACCGGTGGAAAAACGCAGAGAGGCGCCATTGTTAACGGTGGCGTTGGGATTAGTAATTCTAATAGCGGGATTAGGAACAGTGGTCGCGGTATAGGTTGTTGCGTCGGACGCCGCTACGTCAAGTAAGCTGTTTGGGACGGTTGTCCCAATGCCGACATATCCATTTGTCGCTAATTTCATTATCATCGTTGTACCACGAACAAAGAACATATTGCCGTTGGTCGTGTCTTCGGTGCGTAAGATAAGGTCGTTTGCAAGCGACCCCGTTACATATTGGCCAACACTCGTTGCCAAACCAAGAAAAACTTTAGCAACGCCGGCATTTTTTATATTTAGCGCTGGCGCGTTTGGCCCATCAATACTCATACCGTCAGCAATCGTGGTTGTATAGACATGGAGTTTGCTGGCCGGCGCCGAGGTTCCAATGCCGACGTTCGTTCCGTCATCAGCAACCTGCGAATCGCCAAGCGTCGCACCGTCGGGCGTAAACTTTGGCAAATAATTAAGCGTTCCCGAGCCAGAAATACTGCCACCGCTTCCGCTAGCAAATAAACATACGCGCCCAATATTGCTGGCGGAATAACTACTGGTGGTCCAAGCACCGCTTGTTGCCAAAGTATATATATAGCCGTCGTGAATAAACGACCCGCTCGGACTTGACCAATATGCTTTACCATCAACCGATCTTCCAGCTGTATAACCAGTTGAACAACTGCTGGTGTTGGAATATACAATCGGAGCGCTATTTGACAAACACACACGGCCAGCAGTACCGGTACCGGCGGTGGTCCAGGTACCATCCGTCGCCAAAGTATACGAATTACCGTCGTGAATAAACGACCCGCTCGGACTTGACCAATACGCTTTACCATCAGTTGGTCTTCCGGCGGTATAACCAGCAGGACAACTACTTGTTCCCGAGTAGATGATTGAAATTGGCGCGGAACCACTGCCCGACCCACCGCTTGGATTAGTGCCATTATAAGAGTGTGCCGAATGAGCTGCATAACTAACAGTAACAAATTCATCTTGTCCAGCGACGACCGACATCCAATAAACTTGTCCCGAATTTGGATTATCCGGCGACGTAGCGATTCTCCAAGTTATACCATCGGTTGATTCAATTATTGCCGGCGCGTTATATGCGGCAACTATCACAAACTTTCCATTTCCATAAGTTACATTATACCCAGAAGCGGCTGTGGCGCTTGTTCGTGAAGTCCAAGTAATACCATTAGGCGAAGTCATGATTTGCGTGCCCGCGCTAACTGCAACAAAAAGACCATTACCATAAGCAACTGAGATCCAACCAGCAACAGGACTACTTCGCGCTGTCCAAGTAATACCATCTGGTGAAGTCATTACTTGATTAGCCGAACTACCCTGATCCTGTGCAACCGCCACAAAAGTTCCATTGCCATAGGCAACCGAACTCCAAATATTAGTATTTGCCGGTGCGCGACTGGTCCAAGTAACACCATCGGGCGAAGTCATAACTTGTTCGGCTGTTGGATAGGCGGCATTACCTTTGCCAACGGTAACAAAAAGACCATTGCCATATGTAACCCCACGCCAAAATTGATTATTCCAAGAACCAGACGTTCTTTTTGTCCAATTTACACCATCGCTTGAGGTAAGGGCGAGAAAGGCAGACGTGGAATTAACTTGATCTCCAACCGCAACAAAGGTGCTATTGCCAAACGCTATTGAATACAAACCGCTGTATTGATTTGAGTCGCCGCTAACCGTACGCATAGTCCAACTAACCCCACCAATAGAGGTAGCTATTTTATATCGTTTAGTACCTATGGTTGCATTGTCTGTGCCAACGGCGACATATACTCCATTGCCGTATGATACGCTAGTCCATCTATCATCACCATCATTGGTATATGGACCACTGGGAAGATCGTCGCCAAATTCCCAATCTCCCCATGTGCTTGAAGTTGAACCACTGCCACCGGTACAATTTGTCCCATCAGCAAGACAGACCTTGACGCCGTTTTGCGTAATATCACCGCTAGCATTTAGCGTACCCGTGATATCCAATTTATATGCTGGATTAGTGTTACCAATACCGATGTTGCCGATAGTATGACCAGAGTAATCACCATCTATTCTCATTCTTTCAACTCCATTTGACGAGAATCTAATTGCAGACCTTCCATCATCGCCCCTAGCAGAACCAGACATAAATATAGAACCTCCTGTAGCTGAGCCAGGAGCTTCTCCATAAAGCTCAAGCCCTCCACCCGTTCCAAACAAAGTTCCCCAACGTTGATTAATTGCATCAAAAGCAAACCCAGCCGTACCAGATTTAACTTCTAATTTGTATGTAGGCGTCGTCGTTCCAATACCGACACTCCCGCCAAAAATTCCGCCGCCGCTAAGCCAAAAACTTCCCGTTTGCGCGGCTGTGTTTTGGTTCCAAATCGGTGGGGCAATATTATTGTTCGGCGGCGATGCTGATGGCTCTGACCAAGTTTGCGCCAAAACTTTACTGCCAAAAATTCCTAGACCGGCGATTATTAAAAGACAAAATAAGCCGACACCGGCGCGAAAACGGAAATACTTGAATCGCTTTTCCGCTTTTTTAAAATTTACCATATATTTAAAATGACTAATTTATACCTAGTTTGTATTCTATTATAGAACAAGCGATATTTTATGTAAAACGAGAAGGAGTGTACCGAGAAACGAACTCCCCCTACCCCCTCTTTTGCAAAGAGTGGGCTAAGACTGACTACAGATCATAAGTCTGCGATTATACAAAGAGAGACGATAAAAGGCGCGAAAAATCTTAGTCCTCCCTTTGGTAAAAGGGAGGGTAGGGAGAGTTCTGTTTTATTACGTTAGAACGAAACGAACTCCCCCTACCCCCTCTTTTGCAAAGAGTGGGCTAAGACTGGTTACAGATCATAAGCACATCATTGCGCAAAGAGGGGGCGAATATTTTTGTACATTTTATGAAAAGACAGATAATGGTAGTATTAAGCAGGGTTAATTAACAAACCTTTTGTATATATGCACAGGAAATTTCCTTTTGCGCTTATTGTCATCATTATTATTTCTAGTTCTTTTTTAACCAGCTTTGCGATTGTCGCCCATCTCTATAGCAAGCCACAGAAGACGAACAAGCTGGGGACCGATTATATGTATGGCTATTCAGCCGGCACCAACGATGCCAAAAAACTACTCGCCGCGAGCGGAATAATTATTCCTTCAATTTCTCCAGAAATTACTTCTCTTTCGGGAACAATCAAATCTATTAGCGGGGACATGTTAGTAATGACCGTTCTTGGGGACGCACCGACCGACTCTCTTAATACTCAAGAATTAAACGAGCGTGTTGTTTTGGTTTCTGAGCAAACAAAAATTATTTCCAGAACCTCAAAAACTACTGCCGAGACAGCGGCCGAGTTTAAGGAACTGCAAAAAAGCACAAAAGCGGGGAAGCCACTGCCACCACCAAGTCCTTTTAAAGAAACTGCTGTTAAAATTTCCGCTCTTAGCGTCGGAACAACGATAACCGTAACCGCGAACGAAAATATTAAAAATGCCAACACGATAAACGCAACGGAAATAACTTTTACGAGCGTTGGGACGAAATAAGTTTTTAAGGTCATAGATCAAAAACCCTCATCCGCCCTTTCGGGCACCTTCCCCCATTTTTGGGGGAAGGAATAATAAAATAAAAACCTCCCCGCGGCAAGCGAGGGAGGTTTTTTGTTTGTTTAAAATTTATTCCGTGGTTCGTTCCACGTACTCGCCGGTTTCGGTAGAGACAACGACTTTTTCGCCTTGTTTGATAAATATCGGCGCGTTGATTTTTAAACCCGTTTCTAATTCTATTTCTTTGCTCGCGCGGTTAGACGTGTCGCCGCGTACGGCGTCCGATGCTTGCGTCACCACGTAAGAAATTTTCTTAGGGAGTTCAATGTTCACCGGATTGCCTTCAAAAAGGACAATCATACAATCCAGTCCTTCTTTTAAATACGACATTCGGTCGCCGATCATTTCCTTGGGTACCGCAACTTGTTCATAGCTTTTTTGATCCATAAACGTGGAAGTTGTGGCATCCGAGAAAAGATATTGCATCTTCTTTTTTTCCACGTCCACAACGTCCAATTCTTCACCGGACTTAAAAGTATTTTCTACAACTTTGCCCAAGCGAACATTCTTAAGGCGCGTGCGCACAAAGGCCGAGCCCTTGCCCGGGTTAACATGCTGAAATTCCACGACCGCATAAAGGTCGTTTTTCCAGCGAATGACTACGTCTTTTGCGATGTCGGCAGTGGTTTTCATAATTAACTTTTAACTGTTAACTTTTAACTGTTAGGCTCCGTCCGTCCTAAAAGTTAAAAGTTAAAAGTTAACAGTTCGTCAGCTAAATATTTCCGATGCTGGAAAGAGGAGAACGTCGTCAATATTTTTTGCGCCGGTAAGCAACATCACGAGCCTGTCCACGCCAAGCGCGTTTCCGGCGGCGGATTTTATTTCGCCGAGTGCGGCGAGCAAATCTTCGTCAAGCGGCGGAACGTCTTTGCCGAGCCCTGCGCGTTCTTTTGTTTCTTCTTCAAAGCGACGGCGTTGCTCTGCCGGATTAACCAATTCGGAAAACGCGTTGCATAATTCCATTCCGCCAGCGTACGCTTCAAACCGTTCGGCATAGCGCGGGTCATCTGTTTTTGCCCGAGCGAGCGCCGCCATTTGAATTGGATAATCGTAGAGAATTACCGGCTCGTCCTTTCCAAGTTTAGACTCAATTTCGGTTAGAAAAATCTTAAAAAAACAATCGTCAAACGAGTCGTTCGGCGAAACGGCATATCCGCGTTCGGTTGCCGACGCAGCCATATTATCACGGGTTAATATTTGGTCAAGATTTAGCCCGATTTTAGCAAAAGCATCTTTTACCGAAAGACGTTTCCATGAACCATGAAACATGAACCATGAACCATTAACCGCTTGTGCGCAATATTTAACTAATCGCTCTGTATCATCCATCATTTTATTGTAGTCAGCATCAACACGATACCACTCTAGCATTGTAAACTCTGGGTTATGCGTCGCGCGGTCGCCAAAGCGTTTGCCAAACGGTTCTTCGTTTCTAAAAACTTTTCCCAGTGAAAAAATTTTGTCCATTCCGGCGGCCAACATTTTTTTGCAAGAAAATTCGGGCGAGGTAATTAAATATGCTGGTTGTTTTTTCCCATCCGCGTTCACAAGCTCGGTTTTAAATGACGCGAGGCTTGGCGAAAGGTCGGGTGAACGCACCATAAGCGGCGCTTCTATTTCGGTAAATCCTTCCAAAGCAAAAAAATCACGGATTGTTTCCATGATCTTTTTTCTAATTTCTATGTTGCGACGATATACTTCGTCGGTTTTATAGCGCTGCCAGGTATTCACAACGGGGTTTTAACTTTTAACTGTTAACTATTAAGTGACGTAGGCCTAAAAGTTAAAAGTTCACAGTTAAAAGTTTATTGATTAACCACAAACGGCATGAGACCAGTAACGCGCGCGCGCTTAATGGCGGTCGCGAGTTTACGCTGGTGCCAAGCGCAGACGCCAGAGCGGCGGCGTGGCATAATTTTGCCGTACGACGAAACAAACCGGCGCAGCGTCGGCGTTTCTTTGTAGTCAATCGCGTTCTGGTTATTGGCGCAGAACGGACAAATATCAAATTTTGGTTTTCTTTCGGCCATCTTTTTAGGGGTTAGCGTTTAGGGTATAGAGTTTAGTTTAGAAAGGAATGTCTTCAACTTTTATTTCGTCGTCCGGTGAATTGGTTTTTGGTGGTTGGTTGTGCTGTTCATCCTCAGCTGATACAGCAGGCCCAGTGCGCGGCGTAAAGTTATTAGTGCCTTCGGGTGCGCGGTCAAGCATGATCACATTCTCGGCAACAATTTCGGTGCGGTATCGCTTAACGCCGTCCTGCCCTTCCCAATCACGCGTTTGCAAACGGCCTTCGGCGTAAACCTTGCGTCCTTTTCCTAAGTATTGCTGGCAAATTTCGGCGAGCTTGCCCCAAGCGACAATGTTGTGATACTCGGTCTTTTCTTGGCGAACGCCAGCGGCGTCTTTCCAAAAATGCGACGTCGCGACGCTAAAATTGGCAACCGTTTGACCGTTCGGTGTGGTGCGAGTTTCTGGGTCGCGGGTCAAGTTTCCAATAATCGTGGCGCGATTGAGATTCATACTTGATTAGAGATTTGAGATTTGAGATTAGAATGAAGAAGTTGGTCGTCCGTCTTCTAACATCAAATCTCTAATCTCTTTATCTTTATTTACAATTCTTTAGTAATATCTTCTTCAAGCGCAGAAAGCTTTTTGTCTATTTCTTCTTGAGTCAAAGCTGGCGCGGAAACGGTCGGCTTGGAAGAAACGGAAACAGCCACTGGTTCGCGGCGCTCATAGCGCGCTTCAGGATCAGCCAGTTTGCCAAAAGGCTTGGCACCGACGTCGGGTTTGGTAATTTGAAAGCGCAGAACATCATTTCGCAAGCTAAAGAAGCGATTTACTTTTTCCAAAATCGTCGGTTCGGCATCAAATTCAACAAAAATATAATGCCCGTGACGGATGTGCTGCATTGGATAAGCAAGTTTGATTTTTCCGACATCTTCATTGCGCCCAAGCTTGAGGCCAAGGGCAGTGAGTTCGGCGGAAATCACGTCTTTAAGAGCCGACGTTTCTTCGTCGGTCTGTTTCGCGGGTAAGGTATAGAGTAGTTCGTATTTGGCCATATTGTCCGCATAAAGTATCATACCCTTATCAACATTGCAAGTCCGAGCAAATAGCATCGTTCCGAATACCTAATATCTAATGTCTAATGTCTAATCCGGATAAATTCAATCTGAATGAAAGAACAGCTATTTTTGGCGAAAAAATTATTGATTTTGCGCAAACGATTCCAAAAACGGCCGTTACTTTTCCTTTGATTAATCAATTTATAAGATCAGGAACAAGTGTTGGCGCTAATTACTGCGAAGCCGACCACGCCGAGACACATAAAGATTTTGAACACAAATTAGGTATTTGTAAAAAAGAAGCTAGCGAGACACAATATTGGTTAAGAATTCTGGTTCGAGCCATGCCGAGCTTAAAACCCCAAGCTGTGATACTTTGGAAAGAGGCGGACGAGTTAAGACGAATATTCATCGCCAGCATAAGAACATCGCAGAAATCGGATTAGATATTAGGTATTAGACATTAGATATTAGTCATTCAACATTAGACATTAGTCATTATATGAAATACATCTTCATCTTAGGTCGTGAGCCGGCGCTCTCAATTGCGGAAATAATGCGCGCTGTGCCAAACGTGGAAATAATAAACGTTTCAACCGAAACCGCGGTTTTGGAGTGCGAGCCGCTGACGCCGGGATTTTTAAATATGCTCGGCGGCACGATAAAAATTGCCGAGGTCGTTTCAGAATTTAACGATGCGGCCGCGCTTAACGAAGAAATTTTACGCGCCGCGATTCCGCCGCGCGATGGCCGAATTATTTTTGGCCTTTCGGCGTACGGACATTTTTCGGGAATGGAACGACGGGCCATGTATATGGCTGGACTGGCCTTAAAAAAATTAATTAAGGCCGAGGGGCGACGGTGCCGGCTCGTTGTTTCGCGCGAAACTCAGTTGTCTTCGGTTGTGGTTACAAAAAATAAATTAATTGAAGAGGGTGCGGAATTTATCATCGTAAAAAATAAACAAAAAGTTACGCTTGGACGAACGATCGCGATTCAAGAATTTGAAGCCTACGGCGAACGCGACTTTGACCGACCCGGCCGCTCGGCGCGCCGCGGAATGTTGCCGCCAAAGCTCGCGCAAATGATGATCAATATTGCCAGCGCAAACAACGAATCGCTTTTGGATCCGTTTTGCGGCTCGGGCACGGTCTTGGGCGAAGCTTTGCTAATGGGTTTTAGAAAAGTAGTCGGTGCCGACCTAAGCGAAGAAGCGGCGCACGACTCGGTCGCCTATTTAAAATGGCTGGAAGAAAAACATAATGAGTTTCGCGGACGCTGGCGCGTTACCACGGCCGACGCGCGACTGGCTGACAAAGTTTTTTCTGATGAAAAATTTAATGCCGTTGTTGCTGAACCGTTTTTAGGCCCGCCGCAAAAAGGCAGCGAGACACACGATCAACTTTTTAAAATGATGACAAACGAACTAGTGCCGCTTTATGCCGGTGCCCTCGCCGCGACTCAAAAAATTTTAGCCGTGGACGGAACCGCAGTTTTTGCTTTTCCAGTTTTTGGCAAAAACCAAAACCGAATTTTTGTGCCACTAGAAAAAATTTCGGCGGGATTTGAAGTTGTCCCGCTTATTCCGCAAATGCTTGAAAAGGACGGCCTCTTTCTTACGCCAAACAACGGCTGTCTTTACGAACGCCCCAACCAACTACTTGGCCGCGAGATTGTTTTATTAAAGAAGATTTAAACGAATACCTAATATCTAATGTCTAATTTCTTCCGCCCATCTCCCGCTCCGGCGGGATTGGGCGGATCCGCTCAACCGCCCACGCGGTAGCGATGGGTGGGATGAGCGGAAATCCGTTGGCGTCATCCCGAGGAGCCGAAGCGATGAGGGAACTCAAAGTCTCTAAACCAGCTACGAGATTCCTCGCTCTGGACAAAACGACCGTACGAGCTCGGAATGACGCCTATAAAAAGAGAGCCGCCACATATTCTGTGCACGGCTCTTTTGTAACGTTCTTACACTGTCAGTCTCCGTGAAGATTCTCTGCCTCAGTTACGGTATCATCTTGCATTATCTCAACTGGAGACTCATCCTCAACCGACGGTGGCGGTGGTGGGGCAGACGGGCAGTTCACCAACCTAAGCGCTTGCGCGTCATACTTTCCACTCGCTATAAACTGACTAACCCTTTCTTCTACAATCGGTCGCCTTCTTGATTCACACTTACTGAGGTGTTCACCATTTCTCACCATCGTGCGCAGTCGCCCAACTTCAACCACATCTGGCAAATACCTTCCGAGAGTGTTTTCATCTGCAATGTACCGATTACCCGCCAGAACACCAGCAACCGCCGCTTCCCTCTTTTGAACCCAGTAGTCCGAAGTAGTGTCGCATCCGGGAATGGAAACGGGGGTGGGCTTTTTTTCTATCGCGTTTTTGATCCGCTCTTTTAACGCTTCCACTTTCGTTTTTCCACACTCGCTAACCGTGTCTTTGGAAAGAATGAGCCTGATCCTTTCAGCGTCGCTGTGAATCCGACCCAGAAACTTTCTGTCTCCTTTGTATTCTTTACCTTCAATCACTCGCGCCACGGCGGCTTCTTTGTCTTGCGCAATACTGTAGTCGCTCTTCAAAAGATCAACAATGGACATATTGCTGCCATAATGGGATCTAGCCATAGCAACGACAACAATGACGGATATATAGAACATTTTGCCGACAGCAATGGCGATGGCATAGTTTGATGCCAAGCTGATCGTACCGCAAAACAATACGAACGACAGAAGCAAGACGAGATCGTTTGTGACACCGAGCGGATATTCCATCTCAAGCGCCAAAGAAGCGCCCATTCCAAGAACCAGCCAGAATGCCGCGCCCAAACCTCTTATCAATGCCTTTTTCAAGTCTACATCTTCGTCGTTTCGCGAGTTGCGCGAAGCATACCGAGGATACAAGCTAGCGAATTTTCCAAAGCCCAATTGGAAACGGATGATCAAGAAACAACCCGCGACGCAAGTAATCCCCCCGTAGCACAACAATCTTCCCACGAATTTAGCAGATCGCACGACCTCGGCATAATTGTCCAAAGAAAGAAAGTTATTGTTCGCATACCTTGTTCCAAACATGAACAATAAAAATCCAGCGACAATGCTGAGTACCCCTGCAAAAAGCGCTGTCTCGGCAAAATTATACAATTCTCCGCCGGAGACACCCGACTTTTCGTCGGAAAAATTGTTAACAAACATTTGATACAACCTTGTGAACATGGTGTCCTCCTTCTTCTAACCTGATTGTCAGCGGACTACTACCCAAACAATTCCACTTTCGTAAAGTTGCCCAATCGGTGGCAACACTAGAATGTATATAAATAACGGGAATAAGTCAAGAATATCATCACACGTCGTCATTGCGAGCGACCAAATAGTGGATAGAGAAATTATTTTGATAAAAATGTTTAAAAAACTCGTAACCCCTCCTACCTCCCCTTACCCTAAGGGGAGGAAAAGATTCTTTCCCTCCCTTAAAGTAAGGGAGGGTAGGGTGGGTTATCGGCGAAGTGATTATTTCGGACTAAAAAAAGAGGACTCAGAACTACCATCTTTTAAAGAAAACACCGTCTCCGAAAACTGGAGACGGTGTTTTCTATTTGCCATATACCAAGCGCCACGCGCCAATTAAACCCCAACTCTAAAATTGCACACGTCGCCTTCTTGCATAATGTAATCCTTGCCTTCGGTGCGCATTAGGCCTTTGTCGCGGCAGCCGGATTCGCCGTATGCTAAAAAATCTTTCCAATTAATAACCTCGGCGCGAATAAACGCTTTTTCAAAATCAGTGTGAATGACGCCGGCGGCTTGCGGTGCCTTGCTCCCCTTCTTAATCGTCCAAGCGCGTGTTTCGTCTTCGCCGGTTGTTAAAAATGTCATTAGCCCGAGCGTGTCATAGCCAACGCGAATGAGTTGGTCTAGTCCGCTTTCTTTAAGACCAAGATCGGTGAGCATTGTTTTTGATTCGTCAGCTGAAAGTTCGGAAAGTTCGGCTTCTAGTTTGGCGCAAACCGGAAGACGCGGCGAAAGATCGGTAATGCCGTCGTTCCACGAACCGTCTTTTATTTGCTCTTCGTCGCAGTTAACGACATAAAGCATCGGCTTGGCCGTAAGCAGTTGGGCGGCTTTTAAAAACGGCGCTTCGTCTTCGGTTACTTCAACACTTCGCGCGGGTTTGCCAGCAGAAAGAGCGGTGTGTAATTTTTCTAAAAGCGGAATTTCAATTTCTAAGTCGCGATTAGTGCCGGCGCGCAATTTGCTTTTGAGTGAATCCAATTTGCGGCCGACCGATTCCAGATCAGCGATGGCCAGTTCGGTCATAATGACTTCAACGTCGTCGTGCGGGTCAACGCGATTGGCAACGTGAATAATGTTTGGATCTTTAAATGCGCGCACAACCATCGCAATTGCGTCAGTTTCCCTTATGTTTGCAAGAAACTTGTTTCCCAAGCCTTCACCTTTGCTTGCGCCGGCGACGAGGCCGGCGATATCCAAAAATTCAACCGTCGCATGGATGATCTTTTTTGAGTGCGATTTTTCCGCAAGCAGTTCCAACCGCTCGTCCGGCACTTCAACCACGCCGACGTTCGGGTCAATTGTCGCAAACGGATAATTAGCCGCCAAAACTTGTTTGCGGGTGAGTGCCGTGAATAAAGTTGACTTACCGACGTTCGGAAGTCCGACGATGCCGATTTGAAGAGACACTTTGTTTGAAAGTTAAAGATTAGACGTTGAGGTAAGAATAAGGGGTTTGAATGATTTTGTAAACAAAAGAAAAAACGGGCCACGGAGCGGACACATGATGTGTCGCGCCGTGGCCCGCCGAAGCTGGTACGCTACCGTCTTGCCAGATCGTCGTCAAAAAGCGGACGCCAGTCACCGCTCGTCGGCTCATAGACCAACAAGTTGTGCCGCTGATCCTCGGCGCAGAGGTTGTTCATCTCGATGAAGCGTGTTGAATCATCGGGGTCTATCCCGGCGCGTATCCGTTCCTCGCTCGTGTCCATCCCAGAAATCCACCTGACCGGGCCGGCGTTCTGTAGATAGATCGGGGCATCAAAGACATACTCGGAACCGCACATAGTCGGAACGAAAGTCCAGCCCCAGCAACTCCCCTTGCCCCCGCGCTCTATGACGCAAGTCGTTGTACCTGATCCGCCGACGATAATTTCCGCCTCAGTTATCCCATTGACCGTCTCAACCAAGGGCTCACATGACGACCAGTACAAATCGTCATCGGCTGATCGCTCGGAGAAGAATCTCCGCGTTGTCCAGCGCCACACCGTCCCATCGCGCAAGACAGCATTGAAGATAGCGGCGTCAGCACTTATGTCTCTTACAGGCCCGATACCTGGAACCGTAATCGGCGGATAGGCGTATGGCTTGTCCGGACCCAAATACGGCTTTTCGCAAACAGCAGGGTCGCAATCCGGATCAAGATCCGGCGTCCACTCAACCGCCCGAGCGCACGTGACCTGTCCGTTTCCGAGCAGCGCGCAGACTGCGCCGTTATTAACTGCAATCTTCTCCGCGCCGACGATTCCCGGAACAATCTTCGGTGTCAACCGATACCAATCATGCGGATGGTCAAACATGAATCCCCAGCAGCGAACATCGCCTTCCTCAGAAAGTGCACAGTACGTCTTGTCGCCGAAGGCGAGCTGGAGCGTACCGTTGAGTTCAGATACACGAAAAGGTTCGCTCTGATACGACATGCCAAAAAGTTCGTCGTCTACCCAGGTGCCAACACCGCCCGCATACGACCAACAGCTGACCCAAGAATCTGCTCCCGCCTCCCAACTTAAACGTTCTTGAGCGCAAACCATATCACGCCCAACATGGATGTCGTAGGCATGATTCACGCCATTAACCGTCACGGCATTTGAACGATCAATCCAGCAGTCACGGCATTCGTGATCAAGGCGACCCCAGCACTTCACCCTGCCGTCCTGAAGCACCGCGCAGGAGACGAAGTCGGTTTGGCTCACCCGGAGGTTGCGGTTGTGGTTGAGCGCGGCCGAGGCCGAACTTACGAATAAAAGAACAAAAACGATGGATGCTACGAACGACAATGGTTTCATGATGATGATCCCCTTTTCTTGTTTGTGGCGACTTATGAAATGTCAGAGAGCGATGGGGCAAAGTACCCCAAAATCGCATATTTGTCAAGATTATCAAGCCGCTTGTTCCTTCCTCGGTATCAAATGATAATCTTTCCACCTTCATCTCTATCTATGATCATACAATCATGGCGGGGTAGAGGAAGAACAATCACGAAATTAAATGGCATGCGATGTCCCGATTTGTAGAGACATAAATTTAGGGTCTAGGGTATAGGGTTTAGTCGATGCTGTAAATATGGTAGTCTTAAATACTAATCTCTAAACTCTAATTTTTAACCCCTATAAATATGTCCGTAAAACGCGTTGTTAAAGGTTTTGCTATGGGCGCAGCCTTGGGCGCCATTGCTGGAATTTTGTTTGCCCCAAAAACTGGCAAGCAAACGCAAAAAATTTTAAAAAGCAAAGCTCACGAAATAAAAGGAATGGTCGCGACCAAAGCTGCCGAACTTAAAAAACTTTCCGAGGAAGCCTATGTAAAACTGGTTGACGAAGCGATAATGTTTGCTAAACAAAAAAAGATGACCGAAAAAGAGATTGTCGCGCTTAAAAAAGATTTGCTCGCGCGATATAAAGATTTGAAAAAGAAAATTAAATAGCTATCAAAATCCCCGCCCTGATTTACATTAGGGCGGGGATTTTATTTTATATAGAAAACCGGAGGTTATTTTCAAAGTGCGTTCACCTTGATAACCTCCGGTCCGAGCTCTTGCCCGAAATGGCTTTGGCTAGCTCGTGGACGTGGAGCGATGACTTGCGCTGGTGGTGGTCGTGTTCGTCGTCATTGTGGAACCGCGTATGTGGCCGTGTCTCATGATTGGTCTCCTTCGGACAAATCGTTACCTACAACTCTGTGCAGATCGTTTGTCCAAAATCAATATAACAAATAATGCTTTGGAGCGAAATAGCATCTATCCACAATTTAAAAACCGGAGCGGATCATAGTGGCGTAGCCCACGTTTGATCCGTCCGGCTTTCTCTGACCGTCCGTTTAGACAGTCTGTTGTTTGTTTCGCTTAACTACCGCGAAAGCGCGCTTTCTGCACGGACTCGTCCGTGCTCGCTGGACACACCGTTCAGCTCCTGTTGCGGCTTGGGGTGATGCGTGCTTCGCTGGCGTCAATGAGCGTGACACACACTGCGAATACGCGTTGACAGATTTGGCCGTCGTGGTCAATCGTCATACTCGTCGGTCGTCCTCGGGACTTCGTCATCGGTATCCTCCTTGGGTTATGCTTTAGCACAAACGGCCACAGCTGCACCGTTCGTACTTGGCAATACAAATATACCAAAAATACTTTTCTTGGCAAGTCCGCACAACACAACCCAAAGCAGTCCACGATCAACAAATTTTCTTAACAACTATTTCTTCCTACTTTTACCGATCGGTAAAAGTAGGAAGAAATAGGACAAGTTTGGTCGAGGCGAAACCTCAACCAAAACAACCCCAAAGCATCTCAACAAGTTTTTTAGTATTTGATATATTCATAACTCGGCAAGCGCCGCGTTTGGGCCCATAGTAAAGTGGCATTACGGTCCGATGGACATCGGACAGGTTCGTGAAAAATATGAGATGCTTTGTGTATATTACAGTTTGTTCTAATGGCCAATACTATATCGGAAGCAGTATTGACGTGGCGAGAAGAATTGACGAGCACAACGCTGGCAAAACAAAATCGCTAGCCAATGTCTTACCAGTAAAACTTGTCTTTAAACAAGCGTTTGAAGATGAATTGACGGCGAGACGAGTTGAGTATCGGCTTAAACAAAAAAAGAGTAGAATCATCATTGAGAAAATAGTCCAAGAAGGACAGATCAAGTTCTTGGGCCCATAGTAAAGTGGCATTACGCTTCCATGGCATGGAAGAGGTTCGGGTTCGATTCCCGATGGGTCCATAAAAAATATCCTCCAATCAAGAGGATGTTTTTTATTTGGCATTACGGTCCGATGTCCATCGGACAGGTTCGGGTTCAATTCCCGATGGGTCCATAAAAAATATCCTCCAATCAAGAGGATGTTTTTTATTTGGCATTACGGTCCGATGTCCATCGGACAGGTTCGGGTTCGATTCCCGATGGGTCCATAAAAAATATCCTCCAATCAAGAGGATGTTTTTTATTTGGCATTACGGTCCGATGTCCATCGGACAGGTTCGGGTTCGATTCCCGATGGGTCCATAAAAAATATCCTCCAATCAAGAGGATGTTTTTTATTTGGCATTACGGTCCGATGTCCATCGGACAGGTTCGGGTTCGATTCCCGATGGGTCCATAAAAAATATCCTCCAATCAAGAGGATGTTTTTTATTTGGCATTACGGTCCGATGTCCATCGGACAGGTTCGGGTTCGATTCCCGATGGGTCCATAAAAAATATCCTCCAATCAAGAGGATGTTTTTTATTTGGCATTACGGTCCGATGTCCATCGGACAGGTTCGGGTTCGAATTCCCGATGGGTCCATAAAAAATATCCTCCAATCAAGAGGATGTTTTTTATTTGGCATTACGGTCCGATGTCCATCGGACAGGTTCGGGTTCGATTCCCGATGGGTCCATAAAAAATATCCTCCAATCAAGAGGATGTTTTTTATTTGGCATTACGGTCCGATGGACATCGGACAGGTTCGGGTTCGATTCCCGATGGGTCCATAAAAAATATCCTCCAATCAAGAGGATGTTTTTTATTTGGCATTACGGTCCGATGTCCATCGGACAGGTTCGGGTTCGATTCCCGATGGGTCCATAAAAAATATCCTCCAATCAAGAGGATGTTTTTTATTTGGCATTACGGTCCGATGTCCATCGGACAGGTTCGGGTTCGATTCCCGATGGGTCCATAAAAAATATCCTCCAATCAAGAGGATGTTTTTTATTTGGCATTACGGTCCGATGGACATCGGACAGGTTCGGGTTCGATTCCCGATGGGTCCATAAAAAATATCCTCCAATCAAGAGGATGTTTTTTATTTGGCATTACGGTCCGATGTCCATCGGACAGGTTCGGGTTCGATTCCCGATGGGTCCACCAAAAAATCATACCTATTTGGGTATGATTTTTTGTTTTATCCGGTTGGTAAATTTAAAACCCGCGTCATAACTTTTGGAAATGACGCGGGGCGGGACAAATCTTTGTCGCGCCAATTTTTAGATTGGCGCTTTTTGCTGCGTTAGAAGGTGCTCGTACATCATTTCCCATTCCCACACGCCGGATCTGCGGGTCCACGTCTCCCTATCAAACTCAATTACCGTTACCCGGTCGGTGGCGTTAGCGTCCGAAAGTGGGTGTTGCCTGATCATATCTCTACTGGAGAGAACGATGACCAGGTTGGTGCCGCTATGAGCCGCCGCGGTTGCAATCCTTATGAGCTCAGAAACGATCGTGTGATTATCGGGTCGCCTGATAATGAAAATGTTGAACGGGTCACCGTTCTCGTGACTGCTTTTCAGAGCATCACCGGCCGCAATCGTGCCATCGGCAAACTCGGATTTCCAACCTGCCGGCATTGAGTGCATCAGCGCATTGGTCTCAGGTCTATCAACACAAAGCGTCAGTAATACTCTCATTTGACCAAGGTCCTTTCTTGGATGTTTGTTGTCTTTCAGAGCACCGACACGCCAGCTTACACAGCCAAACGCATCATGTCAATAAAACCATTTATACATACGGTTTGATAACCCCAACGCTTAAACCATTGACAATTTTAGAAAAAAATGATACTACAAGCTGTGAATTCTCAGAAATTCAGAACGACCGATACAGTAGAAAGAAGGAGACCAGATGAAACGAAAAATGTTCACGGCTATGTTCTTTTACACCATCATATCAACCGCCTGCGGAGGCAGATCTGCGACCATACATGAAACAGTTCCAACGGATGCCGTTGCTTCTGACGATTCGGTGGCCACACTCCCTGTGCAGTACCTGGACAAATACGTGGCAGACGACCTCGTGAATGACCTCCGGAAGAAAATCGGAAATGAATACGTGATAAGTCGGCCAGAAGAGTCTAGTGTCAAGGCAACACGTATAGAGCTCGGCGCCGACGGCCAGCGGATGCGCGAGAACTCGGAAACTCTCGTGTTTCATAAGGACAAGGACACGTGGACCCTCGTCCCGACTCAGGTCACCCGCACCCTGCGAAATGAAACGCGCGTAAGCGACCTCATCTTGAATGAATTCCGTTTCTACGCCTCCGCGGTAGCCGACCCGATCCAACTCATCTTCACCGAAGCCGTCCTGCGCAACTCAATGTGGCGGAAATATTATCAATCTTCCGATAACATTCCTGGCCGCATTGAAAGCGAGCGCCGCCCTTATCGCAAGTATCAATACACGGCTTGGGTGAAGTGCGACGAAAACAAGGCCTGTCGCTTGCCGGTCTGGGTCTATGACGGCGTCTGGGTAAAAGAAGAGCAAGGAGAGGTGGCGCTTGTCGCCGGTGAGATCACCGTCCTCCATGACCCGTCGAATCGGCACCTTGAAAAAGACTCTTTCTTCTACGTCATGCGGCTGAACGATCGCTACGAGGCGAGCAACCGCGGTATCCTATATCCGATCTCCGAGTCCACTTATCTGAGATTCGTGGACTATAGCATAGGCAAAACCAACGACTGGACACGCGATTACGCCGCCGACGACAAAGAAAGCTACATCGACATGGCGATGCTTGATAACATAAAAAACCGCCTACACAAAGTGCCGATAAGTGAAGTCTCTAAGCGACCCGAGATCAAGGAAGCGCCAATTGAGCAGCGCCCCAAGGGTTGCTGCGTGCCGGACTTCAACGAAACCGGCCCTCTGTTCTAAGGGAAACGACCCTTGGAACGCGAAACCGCGACGCATCAGCGTCGCGGTTTCTTTGTGTCCGTTTATTAAATTACAGTCGGCTTTTTTCCGGAAGCGGTGTGGGTGTTCCTTTGTCTGGCGTGGTTGGGGCTTTACCGTTCATTTCGGCGGTGACAGCGTCAACACGAGTTTTTACCGTCGCATTTTCCGGATCAGTTTTAAGAATGGCATTTAGCTGGGTAAGCGCTTCGGAATATTTTTTCGCGTCTTCGTAAACCGTGGCAAGAAGCCAGCGCGCGTCGGCATAAGTCTCGTCAATCGCAATGGCGCGTGTGAGTGCGGCCTCGGCTTTGTCTTTGGTGCCAGTGAGATAATACATTAACCCGAGGCTATAAACGACGCCGGCGTCATTCGGGTTTTGAGTGGCGACCTCTTCAAGTTTTTTAATCGCCTCATTAGCTTTTCCTTGTCGCTCATAAACAACGGCTAGTTGATAACTTGCTTGCGCGTAGTCGGATTTTAATTCAAGCGCTTTTCCAAATTCAGCTTCCGCCGCCGCGAGTTCGTCAGTTTTTACTTTTTGCGCCGCCGCTTTGGCAGCATCGTCCTTGGCCGAGGTTGCGCTTGTAGATGCGCGGTTTGCGAGAATCATATGAACGCGACCAAGACCAAGATGTTGAACGGGCGAAGCCGGCTCAAGCAACACCGCTTGATTGTAGGCGGCAATGGCATTTTCCGGAGCATCCGAGACGTAGGCCGAAATGGTTTCATAAACCGCACCAAGAAGCGACCAATTTTGTACATTTTTTGACGAAATAACCGTCGCTTGCTTGGCGGTATTAATCGCTGCCATCGTAAGGTCATTTATTTTTTTGCCGCGCGCCGTGGCGTCCATTGTCTGGTCGTATAAAAGCGCTTGGATTTTGATTAAGTAAGCCTGGGCTAGATTGCGAAGAACAAGATCAGACTGTCCGTTTGCCGAAGCGGCTTTTTCAAATTCACCCAGAGCCAGATCAATTTGCTTAGATGCGTCACGCGAGCCAGCCTTGGCGGAAAGCGTGTCAGCATAAAGTTTTGTTCCGGTAACAAACCAACCGACCGTGAACAAAATGACCGTTAACACAAAGAAAAAAGTCATTCCCAAAGCCGCCCGCGGCGAATCGCTAAAACGAATCGTGACCGAATCTTTGGAAACGGCGCGCATCAGCAGGGCAAAAACCACCCAAAAGACAAAGAGGGTGGCGAGCGACGCGCCATAAAAAATCATCCCGGCTACCGAAGCAAGAAAAGCCGCCGTAAGACCAAGGGTGGAAAGCCAGTTGGCATCATCGCGCTCTTTGCCAAAAATAAGATAAGCGGCCGATTTCCAAAGACCGATAACCACGAGAAAAAGCCAAGCGATTAAACCGGCAAAGCCCGTCGTTGCGGCAAGGGTGAGCAAAAATGAATTAGCGCGATCAAAACGCACGTACCAGACCGAGCTTTTGTTAATGAGCGTGTCGCGGAAGCGCGAAAAATCATCGGCAAAAGTGCCAGGGCCGCTTCCTAAGATCGGACTGCTTTTTAGCGCTTCGCCCGTAATTTTAAACGACTGCTGGGTTGAAGGGAAAATTTCAACCGGCGCGCGAACAGGAAGCGGCACATTCACAAAAAGAAACAACGCTGCTAAAACCAACACGCCCATTGGAACGGCGAGCCAAGTAAGTCGGCTAATGGAGCGAGGACGAACCAGCGCATAAGCCAGCAGAGCGACCAAACCGACGATCACCGCGACCCAGATTGGCCAAAAATTTATGACCAAAACTATGAGCAGGGAAAAAAACCCAAAAACTCCAGCAACAATCCTTTTCGCAAGCGTGTTTTTTCCAAGATCAGCAACAAGAAAATAAGTAGCGGTCGCAACCACCGCCACCGCCGAAAGCAAACCCAGCGTAACGGTTGAACCGACAAAATTAAATGATTGATTTTTGATAAACGGCAAAACATTAAGGCCAGCGTATGACAAAAATGCTTGAAGCGCGGCGAGACCGGTTACGACAATAAAAACCAGAATAACTTTATTCGCAATCTTGACGCGGGCAGGCAAGTTAACAATGGCAAAAAACAAAAAAACAAAAAGCGCTGTTGTTGCGAGCGAGACATACTCCTCGCCCCCGTCGCCGATGCCGGAAATATATTTTGCATTGGAAAACAGCGTCGCAACAATCATCACGCCCAAAAAAATGAGCGCGCCAAGATTGGCAATGGTGCGGCGCAAAACAATCGCTTTTTCAATAAGCATTGAACCGACCCATGAAAGAAAAATGATTGTCACGAGAACAAGCAGGGCGACTTGTTTAGGAAGTTCTAGTGCCTGGCTTGTAAACGGCAAGAAAAAAAGCGGGATGAGCGCCGCGGCGACTAGCACGACCCACTCGTTTATTTTTATAAGGAAGGCACCGAACTTGTTCGGTGACGCGAGCTTAGGCTCGTTTGCCGCGGAAACGCCGGCCGAGGAAATAAATTGTTTGGCCATATTATATTTAATAAATTAAAGCTTGTATGATTATAACATATTTGGCGGCAACAAAAAATGGGGACGCGTGATAAACCTACTTTGTTAAATGATGGTTTTATTTATTTTTTTCTTTTTCCAAAAATTCGCGCGTAGAAAATTATCATTATCGCCGAGAGCACACCGCCAGCTGCCGCCGCTAAAAGCGCGTGCCACCATATCTCGGCGTTATTACTAACTATTGGCACGACCATGTGAACTGGCTGATTAGTGTTAACATTCCCTTCGCTTTCCGAACCACCAATATTTAACGAAAATGTTCCGCGCGACGAAATAACGTTTGTGCCAAGTCCGTCATTTGCATAAAGTCCGGACGCCTCAGAAATATCAATCATCGCTTGCCCGGTTTTTTTTGCGTAAAACGTTATTTCGCCGACGCTATCGTTTTTTAAAATCTTGGCCGGCTCAATTCCACCCTCTATTGTTATTAACCCATTGGAAATTGTCCCCTTTGTGACATAAAGAGTTATAACCGAACGATCGGTAACGTTTTTAACTTCCAGCATATCGGTTGGATATAAAATTTCCGCGCCAATCGCGTTAACTGCAACGTCGCTTGAAGCAAGAACATTAACAACAAACGTTTGACCTTCTTTAACTGTCGTTGGATTAACGTCAAAAAAGAGCGTGCCCGAAGCAGCTTTGGCAAAATTTTCACTGGGAGCAGAAAATATTATGAGCGCCAAAAATAATCCGATTCCGATATTTTTTGACAGAATTAATTTCATATTTATTTTTTCCAATAATAAAGAAGGATGGAGAAATCAACCAAATTTATTTTCCCGTCGGCGTTTAGGTCGTAATTAATCGGAAAAGTTTTCTTTTTAAAGAAAGCGATCAGAATGGAAACGTCCTGCAAATTTACTTTGCCATCGCAATTAAAATCGCCTTTAAGCGAACAGCTTTTCACGGGCGCAGGCGCCGCCTTGGTTATTGAATCGCTTAGGGTTGAGGTGGCGCTTGCGCCCAAAAAGCTAGCCGTCGCTTCAATACTAAAAACGCCTTCGGCAAACCCGGCCGTGTCAAAAACCGTTTGCCACGCTCCGTCTATTCCCGGAACAACGACGTGAAGAATCGATCTGCCCGAACTCGGCGGCTTTAAAACGACCGAGAGGATTGAACCGGGCATGGCGCTACCGGTCACAATAATTTTGTCGCCGACCGTAACTACTACCGGCGTAGAAGAAATTGACGGCGAAAATAAAATACCAGAAACTACGGCCGACGCTGAAAGATTTTTATCGCGAATAACCGATACCGTTCGGCCGTTTGTGTCAGTTGATAAAATTGTTGCCGTATACGCTCCGTCACGGCTAACTGAAATCGCAAAGCTTCCGGATGAGTTGGCATACGACGAGCCAACGAGAACGTTATCAATATATATTTGCACAAGTGCCTTGGGCGAGGTTAGGCCGGAAAAAACCACCGATGGAAAATAAATACTACCGCCGCCACTACCACTCGTTCCCCCGCTCGGCACTGGCGTATTTGATAAGAGCGTCGCCGCAAAACCGTCGCTTGCGCGAAAATTTGTAGACGAGGCGGTGCCCGAAACCGCTGAGCCAAGCACGCCACCGACTTGAAAATTCGCCGATGATGAAGAAATACCGCCGTCGTTTAAACTGTCCGAGACCACACTATAGTTTGACGACGACATCGCGGCAAACGATAAGTTTGGAAATATAAATACGCCAAAAACAATAACGACAATAATTTTATAGCAAAACTTGTTTCGGAACATTTGCGTATTAAAACCAAAATAAAATCTTTGATTTAAATTTTTACGGGCATTTTATTATTCCTGCGACACGGGAATTGTTTCTGTCGGTGTTGGTTCAGCTTGAGGCGCCGGACTAATTTCGGCGGACGGTTCGGAAACTGTGGGCTCGGGCATTGGTTCGTCCGTCGGCGGCGCGCTTTCGGCCGCGGGTTCATTTATGGTATCGGGGTCGGTTGCTGGTTCATTCACCACGGGTTCTTCGGTTGACGGCGTTGTTGTAACGGGTTCAACGGGTGGCGTTGGCGTATTTGTAACAGGTTCGTTAACGACCGGAACGGGAGCGGGCGGAGCGGACGGCGCGTTCACGTTTTGTTGACTATTAAGCAATTGGTCTAGTTGATCTTTGGTAATGCACGTTTCGTTTCCGGTTTTAGCATCACCCACACAAAGTTTGCGCTGGTGCGTTTCATCAAAGTAGCCACGGATCGCAGTTACCCGTGCGGCGACAAAGTCGGCAGCAATCTTAGCACCGGCGTTTATTCGGTCAATAAGAGCAGCGATCGGGTCGTGTGGTGTTTCGGCTTGAATGTCTAGAGCAAAAGATGTAATGCCGTTCGGCAAATCCTTGGAATCAATCAAGCGACCCATAACAAGTGACAGTGCCGGTTCGTCACCAGGATAATAAGTATTTTTTATCAACATAATCGCTTCGCTCGCGTCATCGCCATTTGCAGACGAAAGAACCTGACCAATGACGAAACCAGGCGAAGTTGCTTTCATCGCAACTCCCGGCACCGACGACAAGGTCAAATAATCTCCAGCTCCAATTGCGCCGTTTTCGTCGGAGACCTTAACTGGAACACGACCAGCAAGAGCGAGGCGAACCGAATGACCATCGTCTTTACCAAGCGTGGTATGTGGGAGAGTAGAAACAACGCCAATTAATTTTTTATTATCTGTTCCCGACGAACGGACAACGGTTACGGGATTATTAGTGTCCAGACTGACCAACTCGCCGGCAACCGGTTCGTCGCCGGAATAAGGGATCCATTCCGCCAAGTCGGCCGAGTCGGCCGTTCCCGGCGTGCCGACGACGCGCCAAGCGCCGTTTGCGCGGACAATGGTGTAGTTTTCAATGATTACCACCGAGTTGGTATTGGCGGCACCGGCAGTAACCGTACTAACCTGCGTACCGTTTACCTGAACAATGATCGTCGCGTTTTCATTGGCGCCACCACCAACGCCAATGCGTTGAACCTGAGTTTCAATGAAAGCAAACGTACCGTCGGTGTTTGGTAATCCAGTAATATTAAAGGTGGTGGTTGGCGCCGCGCCTTGCGTGCCATTTCCTGTTGAACAAGTAGTTGTCACATTGCAAAGGCTCAAAAAATAAACAAGCGCTTTGGTTGAGACCGTTACCGTGTCGTTGGCTGTGGTTAGGTGGACGTTGTTCAAGCTGTTGCCGCCCCAGTTGCCGGCGACATCAATAGTGCGGCCAGTCGTAGCGCTCGGGGTCACGCCGATTGTTAAACCTTGATCCCATCCGGCACCAATGTTGATCGCCGTTTCTGTTCCGGCGCCGCCGGTGATATTAGAGATACCCAAACCGTTCAATGATCCGGCGCCGATGCCCGCGGCGGCAATCTCAACGCCGTTTGCTGTTCCGTTGGTCGTGATCGTACCAGTGTTTACCATGACGCCACTTGCCGTGACTGCGCCGCCGGCGGATTGCGTGATTCCCGGCAGGGTGACATTGACGCCGTGCCAGAGGAATGATCCAGCTGTCCCGTTCGTGATCGCGCCAGCCGTTGTCAAATTGTAGCCGTTATAAATGGTTGCGTTAGAAGTTGTTGAGGCGGTCGGCAGTTTCAAATCAAAACCGGTGATATTTTGTCCGGCGGATGGCGCGGTCAAGTTGGCGTTCATATCAAAAGCAAGCCCGATCAAAGCGCCTGCGCCTTGATTCGTCGCTGCGCCGTAAGCGCCGTTCATGATCGTGCCGGTGGTGTTGGTAAAATTAATGTCCACGATTTTTCCGGAAGTCGAAGTTGAGTTAAGCCGCAACAAAGTTCCGGAGGTAAGCGAGGTATCGTTAAAGACAAAGGACGAAGCCGTCGTCACACCGGTCGCATTTGACGAAGTAAAAGTTTGTGCGCCCGTGCCGGAAGTAAAGCCGATAGAGGCTAAGGAAGAGTTACCGATTATGACCGTGCCGGTTGAGGTGCCAGCGTTAATTGAGGTGTTAAAGTTGGAGTTATCATTCAAACTCACCGCCGCACCGGAAACGGTGAGGCCGAGATTACCAGTAAGCAAACCCGCTGAGGTGATTGTACCGCTTCCCGTTGTTGAAATGTTGTTTGACGTTGAAATCGTGTTCGCGGTCGCAATCGTGCCAAAGCCGGAGGCGATGGATCCAGAAGTAAGAATGCCAACCGTTGTTAAAGAAGAAGTGACCACGCCCGAAGCCAGTGTCGTGCCGGAAATATCAGCGGCCGCGTTCACGGTGATGGTTGCGTTCGGGAAAGTAATTGTTTTAGAAGTAACCGTCGGATCGGTAATCGCAAAAATTGTTTTCACGGCATCGGCGGTCGCACCGTCAAAGGAAAGTGGCGAGGCGCCGGTCACGTTGCCCGAAGAAAGCGTAATGTTTCCGTTCGCGGTAAGGGTTTGAGTGACGGTAAGCGCGCCATTATTCGTTGTCGTAATCCCCGTCTTGCCCAAGGAAACCGAGGTTGCGCCGGACGTGCCAAGGTTGAGGGCGGAGGCGGAATCAACCGTAAGCGCGCCCACCAAAGTACTCCAAGTGGAAGCAGCGCCAGCTGTGAGTGTTAAGGCGCCGGACGAAGTTGACCAAGTTGAAGCCGCACCAGCTGTGAGTGTAAGTGCGCCACCAGAAGTAAACTGTGACGCACTGGTCGGCGTAAGATTAACAGCACCAGCGCCGGTCGCATTAAAATTTCCCGAGGTTAAGGTGTAGGCGATATTCGCGCCCGAGGTCGTGATTGTCGCTCCGTTATCATAAGCTTCTTGAAGCGTTGTCGCGCCCGCGGTATCGCAATCTTTCCAAGCAATATTTTCAAAACAACGGAATTTATTCGCGTTAGCGTTATAGTACATCGCGCCAACTGATCCCGTGGGGTCGCCGGCGCTAGATTTTATGTCGGTAACCAAAAGGTCAGGTGTGGTCACGCCGGCACCAGAACCGATTTGAACATTTGCAGTCTGCCCCGCGCCCGCAACTTGCAGTGAAAGATTTCCCGCGCTCGTGCCCCAGGTAGCGGCGGCGGCAGAAGTAAGCGTTAAGGCACCGGATGATGATTGCCAAGTTGCCGCGCCGGCCGAAGTAATATTCATTGAGCCCGCAGCAGTCAAAATTGTTGATGTACCAAGTGAAACCGTGCCCGAACCAGCTTGGAGCGTTAAATTTCCGGCTGAAGTTGACCAGGTTGAAGCCACGCCAGCGGTAACGGTAATGGCCGCGCCCGAGACAACACCAATCGCGCCAGCCGCCCCACTCCCAATTGTCACCGTTCCCGTGGACGTTCCATTATTAATATTTGTATTAAAATTTGACGAAGAGTTTAAATTAACCGCCGCGCCCGTAACATTCAAACCAAGCGAGCCAGTAAGCAGTTGACTCGCGGTTAAGGCGCCGTTTATTGTTGTGGTTATTCCGCTTCGCGAAATGGAAATTGCCGAGGCATTCGTCGTGCCAACGTTCACCGTTCCCGCCGTACCCGTCGCCGTTCCCGCGTCAATCGTGACGTTACCAGAATTTGATGTTGCCCCACCAGCATTTCCCGTAACAAGCGACACGGCGGCGGAATTGGTAGAGCCGGCGGTTTGATTTAAAGTTTTTAATGTAAGGGTGCCGGTGCTTCCCGAAGAAATCGTTGTCGTTTGGGCAAAAGTTAGGTTGCCCAGATTATCAATCCGCGCGCGTTCAACCGGCGAACCGACATTAAGCGTTTCAAAACGGATCGCGCCGGTTTCGGCGCCTGGCGTCACGTTGGTAAGAATTCCAGAAAGCCGCGCGGCCGGGACTTCGGTGCCAATATTATTTTGCGCGCGCAAAAGCATTCCCACGCCAAGACCGGCAGCCGGCGTGCCCGAGGTTGCATGTTCCAAAACAAGAACGTCGGAAATGTCGTTATTGATCGCGTCTTCTTGTTCCACATAAAGCTTAGTACCAGTATGCGGCGTACTAGTTCCAAGGCTAAGCTGTTTACTCGCGTTGTCCCAGTAAAATTCATTATCGCCCGTTTGCGTATTTGATCCGTTCCAAAAAGAAACTTGTCCGGACGTACCTGTACCCGACACACTCGCGCCGCCAGCGCAGTCAATCCAAGCATTATCAATGTAGCAGCGAAAAGTTTTAGTAACCGTATTATAATAGGTGGCGCCGTTGGTTGACGGCGGGGTGGCGGGGTCGGAGGCTTTGTTTGAAAAAATTAAAAGCGACGAGTTGGCAATTTTAATATTTCTTGTCGCCGAAAGATTAAGGTCGGTTGTTGCGTCAGAGTTTGTAATTGTGTTTGTTCCAGCAGCAAACGTAAGCGTGCCTGATGAAGAAGAAAGTGAAAGCGCCGCGCCGCCGCCAGACGAAACCGCGAGTGCCCCAGTACTTGCAAGCGAACTACCCGAGAGTGTTGTCGCGCCAGTAACTAGACTTGTGCCAAAATAACCCGTGCGCCAGCGATTTCCACTCGCGCCAACATCCAAAGCATTATCGGTTGTACCAGGTTGAAGCGTGCCCACTTCGGTGATGCGCAATTGTTCGGTCAGAACGCCGCCGCCCACGCGCGTAAAGAAACCAAGCATTGAATCTTCGGTGCCATTTGCGGTGTTGGTTAAGACTGCAGAAATACCACCGCTATCGGCGAGCGCGCCAGCATCATTTTCATTTCTAAATAAAAGATTTGAACCAATACCGTTTCCGGCCACGGCGGTCGTGGTGTGATCAAGCACAAGAACGGTTGATGAATTATTATTAACCGCGTCATCCAACGAAATATCGGCCTTGGTTCCGGCGGGCGGTGCAGTGGCGCCAATTTGCAACTGATCGGCGAAATTTTTCATTTGATTAATGAGCCCGACTTCGGTCCACGTTCCCAAACAATCTTGCCAAACACCGGCTTTATAGCAACGGAATTTATCATCAGCAGAATTGTAATACATCGCGCCGTTAACACCACTTGGATCGCCGGAAGTTGATTTGGCGTCCATAACCAATAGATCAGGCGTTGCCGATGGCGCACCCGTTCCAATCTGGATATTTCCCGTTCCGGAACCGGCAGCAATGAACGAAAGGTTACCTGCCAAAGTTCCCCAAGTGGCGGCCGAAGCCGAAGTTAACGTAAGCGCGCCGGCGGAAGTTGACCAGGTAGAAGTTGCACCGGCGGTGAATGTCAGCGCACCGGCGGAAGTGAATTGCGACGCGGCGGTTGGCGTAAGGTTAACAGCGCCCGTGCCGGTCGCGTTAAAGTCGCCCGAAGTTAAGGTGAAAAGAATCGGCGTTGATGACGAGGTTGTTACCGAAGCGCCAGCGTTATAAGCCGTCTGAAGCGTTGTCGTGCCGCCCGTCGTATCACAGTCTTTCCACCCTCCACCTTCGTAACAGCGAAATTTTGCGGCTATGGAATTGTAATACATGGCGCCGTTCGCGCCCCCCGCAGGATCGCCAGCGTTTGATTTCAAATCAACAACCAATAAATCAGGCGTTGTTGATCCTCCGGCGCCGATTTGAACATCGGCCGTCACTCCAGTTCCAGCCGCCTGCAAAGAAAGATTTCCAGCCGACGTTCCCCAAGTTGAAGCCGCGCCGGCGGTAAAAGTGAGCGCACCGGCCGAAGTAAATTGCGAGGCGGCTGTCGGCGTAAGGTTAACCGCGCCGGTGCCAGTGGCGTTAAAGTCGCCCGAAGTTAAGGTGAAAAGAATCGGCGTTGATGAACCGGTAATAATCGCGTTTCCATTATTATATGCCGTTTGTAAATTAACCGTGCCGCCTGTTGTGTCACAGTCGGACCACGAACCGTTTAAATAACAACGAAATTTATTTGTAGCTGAGCTGTAGTAAATAGCGCCATCCACGCCAGACGGATCAGCAAGCTGACTTCCCAAAACCAACAAATTTGAATCATCTATTTTTGTGTTAGCCGTTGCTTTCAAAATTATATCCGTCGTTGCGTTGGTGTTAGATATCGTATTAGTACCAGCGGCGAGTTTCAAAATTCCCGAACCCGAATCAAGCGAAAGGTCGCCACTCGTCGTTCCCCAAGTTGAGGCCGCGCCGGCGGTAAAGGTGAGTGCACCAGCCGAAGTAAATTGCGAGGCGGCGGTTGGCGTGAGATTAACAGCGCCGGTGCCGGTCGCATTAAAGTCGCCCGAGGTTAAAGTGAAAAGAATCGGCGTCGATGACGAGGTCGTAATTGAACTGCCGTTATCGTACGCACTTTGCAAAGTAGTCGCGCCTGAAGTATCGCAATCTTTCCAACTGATATTTTCATAGCAACGGAATTTATTAAGGTTAACATTATAGTACATTGCGCCAACCGATCCCGTTGGATCGCCGGCATTTGATTTTAAATCAACAACCAAAAGATCGGGCGTGACTGATCCAGCGCCAGAACCGATTTGAATATTCGCAGTTGTCCCGCTTCCGGCTGGCTGAAAAACTAGATTACCCGTTGCCGTGGCAAGCGAACCATCAGCCAGGGTCGTGTTTGCGTTCACAATCGCGCTTGTGCCAAGATATGCTGTACGCCAAACATTTCCCGTTGCGCCGATGTCTTCGGCGTTGCTGGTCAAAGCTGGCAACAAGCCAGCGGCTGTTATACGCAGGCGTTCGGTCGCGGCCCCGCCGCCGGTTCTAGTTTCAAAACTTATTGCCGAGGCTTCAGCGCCCGAGGCCGCGTTGGTAAGAAGGGCATTAATGTGCCCGACGTTGGTTATGGAACCGGCGTCATTTTCGCTCCTAAAATTTATTCCCAATCCAATCCCCGCCGCCGCCGTTCCGCTAGTCGTATGATCAATCGTCACGACATTTGAAATATCGTTAGCCGTCGCGTCGTCGGAAACGATCTGTAGTTTGGTGTCTGCAACTGGCGACGCCGTACCAATACCAACCTGATCAGAAATAGTGGTAAGCCGCGTAACGCCGCTCGCGCTTATAAAAGCGCCAACTGCGCAGCCGCCCCAGACTCCGTTTAAATAACAGCGCATTTGATTTGTCGCGGTGTTGTAGTACATCGCGCCGTTTGTCGCGGGCGGCGAAGCTGGGTCAGCTGCTTTTGATGACATCACAACAAGCGACGAATCGGCGATCTTCACGTTGCGCTGACTGCCGATAATAAGGTCGGTGCCAACGTCGGTGTTTGACAAAGAATTTGATCCGGCACCCAAAGAAACCGTACCCGAGCTGGAAGCAAGGCTTAGCCCACCAGTCGCATTGACCGTAAACGAACCAGTTGAAGTTACAGAGCTGCCGGCATAAGTTGCTGAACCGATTACGACGCTCGTTCCAAAATAACCCGTGCGCCAGCGATTTACCGCCGAACCAATATCCTGACCATTGTCGCTCGCGCCAGGAATAAGAAAACCCTGATCATCTATACGCAAGCGCTCGGTGAGCGGACCGCCAGCCGTGCGTGTTTGAAAAGTAAAAGCGCTATCTTGCGCGCCCGAAGTCACATCGGTAAGAATTGAAGTTATGCGACCGCTTAAACTTGGAGTACCAACACTGTTTTCCGCGAGAAAAACCAAACCGTTGCCAATTCCGTTTGCCGCCGCTCCTGTCGTTGAATGAACAAAAGCGCCAACGTCGGTATAAGTATTATTTGCCGTGTCGTTGACGGAAACAGAAAGCGGTGCCGTTGTCGTGTTTGTTCCAATGCCTAAATGTTTGGTCGTGTTATCCCAAAACAATCCGCTATCGCCGGTTTGCGAATTTGTCCCATTCCAAAAAGCAACCTGACCAGCAGAACCAATACCGGTTACCGTGCCGCCCGTAATGCAATCCATCCACCCGCCACCAGCAAAACAGCGAAACTTATCCGTTGCTGTATCGTAATACATTGCGCCATTAACGCCAGTTGGATCGGTTGCTTGTGAGCCCAAAATTAAAGTGTCAGCATCGGCAATTTTTATATCGCCCTCGGCATCAAGCACAAGATTAGTGCCGAGGTCGGTATTAATAATCGTATTTGTTCCCGCGCCCAAATGTAAAAATCCAGAACCAGCGGTCAAAGAAAGGTCGTTTGCGCCGCCCGAGGCAATTTCTAGCGCGCCTGTTGCATTAAGGTTGGTAGTGGTTCCCAAAGAAATAATTCCCGACCCGGCCTGCAGAGTTAAGTTGCCAGCGGTCGTGCTCCAAGTAGAAGCACCCGCGCCAGTAATTGTTAGCGCGCCTGTACCCGAAGACAAGTTTACCGCGCCTGTGCCAGTGTATGATTGGCCAGGCGCCACGCTTACGCTTCCAGTACCGGAGAAAGAAATTAAATCAGCGCCGCCGAAAGTTTCAAACCGAACAAGCGGCGCGGTCTGTGTTGAAAATCCTGTTACGGTAAATTGCGTTTCGTCGGCTGTAGGTACGCCAGCCGTACTTAAATCAGAAAGATAGGCGACGGTACCGGATTCATTTTTAAAAGTAATTGTTCGCGACGAAGTTGGATCGGTAATTGCAAAAGTTGTTTTGTTGGCGTTTGCCGTTGCTCCGTCAAAAACAAGCGGCGAAGCGCCGAGAATATTTCCTGAAGAAAAGACAATTCCCCCGTTTGCCGTTAACGTCGCCGCCGTTGTTAAATCACTTTGAACCGTAGTTGTGATGCCGGTTTTTCCAAGGGTAATCGCCATTGCATTTAAAGTACCGAGGTTAAGGGTTGTTGCCGAATCCAACGTAAGTGCGCCGGCCGAAGTTGACCACACCGAAGCCGCGCCAGCCGTAAGCGTAAGGGCGCCGGACGAAGTAAATTGCGACGCGCTGGTCGGCGTTAAATTTATCGCTCCCGCGCCAGTCGCATTAAAATTTCCGTTTGCCAAATTAAATAAAATCGCATCTCCCCCACTCGTATTAATTGTTTGGCCATTATTATAAACCGATTGCAGGGTTGAAGTACCGCCAGTTGTGTCACAGTCAGCCCACGAACCATTTACAAAACAACGAAATTTATTTGTTAGCGTATTGTAATATGTCTGACCATTAACACCCGACGGATCAGCGACAGCCGAGCCCAAAATTAAACCGCCGCCGATTGTCGTGAGCATTCCCGCGCTACCCAAATTTACATTTTGCGTTAGCGTTAAATTTCCCGAGGCGTCGGTAACCGGCACAAACGCCGAGGCGCCGCCGACAGCCGACGTGCCAAATGAATTTAATTTCAAACTATTTAACGATTGATATACCGCCGACATCCGCGTGCGCGGTGTCATTTCGGCATCGGTATTAATTTTTAAACCCAAGTAACGACTGTCGTCGGAAAATATCGCGTCTGGCAAATTATTTTGTCCGCCCGAAGTTGAGTCGCCTAAAAGTACAGAAAATAATCCATTAGTAACACCGACCGATACCGTCCCAAGCAACCCGCAATCAGTCGTATTTGCGTTTGCATCAGTATCAGCCGCTGACCAAACACAGGTGCCGCCCGAAGCAGAATCGTAAATAGCGATCTGCATATTGTAAGTTCCATTTGCAACATTGCTTCCAGCTGTATCAGTCAACCGTCCTTGGTAATTTAAAAGTCTAACAACACCACTTGCACCAAAGGCCGGCTTAGCAATTCCAAAAAATAGTGAAGAAAAAATTAAAAACGACAAAACAAAACCAGACCAAGCCGCGCGGCGCGCACTTGGCAAAAAATGTTTCAATGTATTTTTAAAATTCATTGAATTTGTCTGTTTTTTTATAAACAACAGAACAAATAATTTCTCTGGTCGGTTTATAACAACCAAGACTCTTTCTCCTCATATATATTATACACCTCGCCGGACGTTTAAGAAATATATATATCCACAAATTTTTTATTTAAAAACAATAAAAAAATAGCAGGGATGGTAATGCCAACCCCGAATTGTATCTGTCTTCCTTCCTACCAACTTCCTAATTGCAGAATACTAATTTTGGTTGATAATACGATCCCTGCATGATTCCGCTTACGGCACGCCGATGACGCAATGGAATTTTTGCAGAAAACTCTGGCTAGTGATTTTTCACATCCAGTAATTTTATGCTTAGCGATGTATCCATCAAAAGATGGACTTTATAAAGAGCTATAGGTCAAACCCCTAACGCTTAACAACATTTACGTAATTTGACGTAAATATTTGCCGAAAGTAATTTTCTGCAATTATTTGCGTAAAACTAAGCAAATTTTTAAGAACCATTTTCACCCCTAACTTACCGTGTTTTTATAATACCATTTTTTTACAAAATTTTCAACCCCCAAAAGTGGACAACTCTGTGTATAGATTGTGTATTTGTATACACTAGCGTACACAAATACCTTATCCACCCTCTGTGTTTAACCTTATTCGTAGTTTCTTTTAGCTTGACAAGTAATTAACTTGTCTGATATATTGTTCCACGTGGAACTATGTTATCTGAAGATTTTCTCGCGGGATATATATCTGGTCAAGGCACGTTTATGAATATCAGGGTTAGAAATACTCACTACCCCGTTTTTCAAATTAAATCGTCGGTTGATAATTATGGTTTACTGCTTAAAATTGCCAAGTCGTTAAATGCCTTTAACTGTGTTCATAAATACAAACATGGTAAACAAACTTATTCAATCTTGATTATCAGAGACCGGCAAACGATTTTAGAAACCCTGATACCACTTTTAAACGATCGGATTGAGGGCGAGAAAAAAACTAAATTTTTTGTGTGGAGAGATGAGTTTCTAAAAAATTGTTCCACGTGGAACTATAGGGAAATAAAAAATACTAAAAATATCCAAATTGATGACGAGCCCAAAGAAGAGTAGTTATTCCGTATGGAACAATAATCTATACACATATTTGGATTTAACGGCTAATAGTAGGGGAATAATTTGGGGACACAATGTTTATAACTAAAATACACCCCGTTTATAACGGGGTGTATTTTATTGGACTCTAGGAGAATCGGACTCCTGTCTCCGCAATGCGAATGCGGCGTACTACCACTGTACGAAGAGCCCGAGCGAGGCGCAAAGTACAAAATAATATTTTGGACTTTTGCCGAGCGAGGGCTCTAAAATCGCGACTACTGTCTTTAAGAGCGATTTTCAGAGCCTACGTATGGATATTGGTACTCCACGACTATTTGATTGAATACTAACGTTTGACTGTATATTTATACACAAGTTGACAAATATTTGCAAATGAAATATAGTACCGTACTAGAACGAATTTATATTTCATATGCCAAAATTAATACCAGAACAAAAAATCGCGCTTATAAAGGAACTCCGTAGAACCGGTCACAGTATTCCAGAAATAAGCACTGTGACCAGTTTACCAAAATCTTCTGTTTTTAGATATATCCAAGGCGTGGATATAGATAAAGACTTTCAAGGACGATTAAATGATCGGCGCCGCGCTTCTACCGTTAGAAAAAACAGATTAGTCAACGAATCCAACCGCCACGCAAACGATCTAATAACGAGCATATCAAAAAATGAATTACTTCTTATAACAGCTTCGTTGTATTGGGCTGAGGGAGCAAAAAAAGATTTTTCTTTTGCAAACACCGACCCAGAAATGGTTAGGTTGTTTATCAATTCGTTACGAAGAAACTTTAATGTCAAAGATGACGAATTAACGATTAGTATTAGATTATACGAAGATTTAGATGAAAAAATAGCAATAATTTTTTGGTCTAAAATTGTCGGATTCCCTTTGGAGGGAAAGGTTCATATAAATTTATTAAAGGGAAAGAAGAACGGTAAATTACCTTATGGTATGTGCCGGGTTCGAGTTCGTAAAGCTTCCAAACTGCACAAATTGATATTTTCAATCATAAATCGTATGATTGATCTTACGCTCCCATAGTTCAATGGATAGAACGAGAGACTCCTAAGCTCTAGATCCATGTTCGATTCATGGTGGGGGCACTTAGAAAAAAATATGGACACCAGCTTACTTATAATCATCTGCGTTCTCGTCGGCGTAATTATTTTTTTGAGTTTGCGCAGTCGTAAATCCGAAAATGGCGACGAGATCGCGAGCAAACTTGGCGACGTTAGAAAAGAACTTCAAGAAAGAATGGATCGGATTGACGACCAGTTGGACAAAAAACTTCAACACTCGCATTCAACGATTCAGGAAAACTTTAAACAGACTTCAAAAATTATTTCCGACGTCACGGAAAAATTAGTTACCTTGGACAATACCAATAAACAGGTTTTGGATTTTTCTTCACAGTTGCAAAATTTGCAAAACATTTTAAAAAATCCAAAACAGCGCGGGGTACTTGGTGAGTACTGGTTGGAAACACTGCTCGCAAACGTTTTGCCAAAAGACGGATACAAAATGCAATACGCAATGGGCGAGGATGAAAAAACCGGTAAGGCGCTAATTGCCGACGCGGTTATTTTTATTCGCGATTTAATTATTCCGATTGACGCAAAATTTAGTTTGGAAAACTATAACCGGATGGCGGCAGAAAACGATCTTGCCAAACACGAAGAGTTGGAAAAACAATTTAAGGCCGACGTTAAAATTCGCATTGATGAAACTTCAAAATACATCCGCCCGGAAAAGGGGACAGCCAATTTTGCCTTTATGTTTATTCCTGCCGAAGGAGTTTATTACAACCTTTTGAATGCCGAGGTTGGTTCGGGAATTAGCAGCCGCGACTTGGTAAAATATTCCGCCGACAAACACGTGATGATTGTTTCGCCGACTTCGTTTTATGCTTACCTGCAAACGGTTTTGCTCGGACTGCGCGAACTACAATTGGAAAAATCAACAACCGAAATTATTAAAAAGGTGGGAGAACTTGGAAAACACTTTGCGGTTTATTCCGACTATCATAAAAAATTGGGAATGAATTTGGGCACGGTCGTTAATCAATTTAATTTAGCGTCTGGCGAACTGCGCAAGGTTGGCAAAGATGTTTCAAAAATTTATTCCGGCGAAACCGGCGAAGTCTTGGATACCGAAGTTGTCATAAAGCCGCTTTTGGAATAATAAAAATGGCGGAACTTCTAGTCCCCGGCGTCATCCCGAAGAGCGGTAGCGATGAGGGAACTCAACGTCTCTAAATCGTCTGCGAGATTCCTCGCCGAGCTGAGCTCGGCCGAGCCCTAGCCAGATCAACCTCACGGGCTCGGAATGACGGCTTTTTTAATAACCTCTTGTGGTAAAAAATGATAGAATGACTAACGTACAAACCCGTCAGGATTAGACATTAGTCATTCGTTGTTTTTCCCATAAGCCATTTGCCACAAACTACATGCCAAACTCTCGTCGCGCTTTTACCTTAATTGAACTCCTTGTCGTGATTGCAATCATTGGCTTATTGTCAACGATCGCGGTTGTTAGTTTGAGTTCGGCTCGTTCTCGGGGCAACGCCGCCAAAATGGCGGGCGATCTTCACGCGATTAAGGTAGCTTTAGATATATATTTAAATACTAATGATACTTATCCGTGTTTTGATCATTTGTGGAGCGACACTTGGGAATCAACATGGTCAGCGCCAAATATTAAATGGCCAAAAACTCCCTATAATTCTCATTATCATTTTGAAGATAAAGTTGGTTGGGCAACAGACCCCTTCACATACTCAATCAGTTTAGAAAATATTCCGCTTCGCGATGCGCAAGCCTTAGACAAACTGATAGACGACAATTCGTTGGGCACGGGCATGGTTCGTCAGACTACAGGCACCGACCCAATACGAGTTGAGTGGGGCGGAATTGACCAAAACCCTCCAACACCAAATCCTGAAACTTGCCCATAAAATATATCTTTAAAAAACGTGGTTATAAACACAAGCATTAATGTCTCGTCGCGCTTTTACTTTAATTGAACTCCTGGTTGTCATTGCGATTATTGGCCTTCTTAGCACGATCGCGGTTGTGTCATTGAGTTCAACGCGAGTAAATGCGCGCAATACGCAGCGCAAAGCCAACCTCGTGCAAATTTCAAAAGCATTGGAATTGTATTATGCCGACAACGGCTCATATCCTGATTCAGGTGGTGTAGGACATGGCGTTTGTAACTATGCTACTGGTTCCCGCCCGGATACAGGTTCTGGTGCGTGGATTCCTAACTTTTCTAATTACATGACACAATTGCCGCACGATCCAAACACGAATCAAACCAATCCGAGTAGCGGCAATGGCACGTGTCAAACGGTGGGGTCATTCAATTGCTATATTTATCAATCAAATGGAATCGACTATAAACTTTTGGCCCACTGTACGCCCGAGGGCCCTTTAAGCACGACTGATCCTTTTTACGACCCCCTTCGCCCCACATGGGCTTGGCAAATCACGAACAACCCTACCGTCACAAGCGGTTGGTAATTTATGCAAAGAAATGCCTTCACGCTTATTGAACTTCTTGTCGTGATTGCGATCATTGGACTACTTAGCACGATCGCGGTAGTTAGTTTGAGCACAACAAGAATGAACGCGCGCAACACGCAGCGCAAAGCAAATCTTGTTCAAGTTTCAAAATCACTAGAACTATATTATTCTGATTTTGGAAAATATCCAGATACAAGCGGTGCAATGTACGGAAACTGTACCGGCGCCGGCGGTTCAACCCGATGTTGACACTCTTAACGCCAGCCCAACAAATTGCAATGATATACTTACGCCTTCGTGGATTCCCGGACTTGTGTCCTGTGGTTATATAACCAAACTTCCTCGCGACCCAAATACCGAAAAAAGTAACCCTAATAGCGCTTCTCTCTCTTGCCAAACAACACCCGCAAGTAATTGTTTTCGTTATCATTCAAACGGGACCGACTACAAACTACTTGCCGTTTGTACACCCGAAGGGACGCTTAGCGCCTCCGACCCATTCTATGATCCACCAAGACCAACCTACACTTGGCAAATTACGAACAATCTAGGTGTAACAAGTGCTTGGTAGACAAAGTTCTTGAGTAAAAGAAATTGACACAACTAAGCCGATATTGTAATCTTCACTTCTAACTGATATCTATTGATTCGCTCTCAATTCATTAGATACTAGTCATTAAACATTAGATATTAATTATAAAAACATGGCTATCAAACACGCCGCCGCAAAGGCGATCCGCAAGTCGGCAAAAAATCACGCCTTTAACATTAAGACGCGATCGGAATTTAAAAAACTAGTTAAGGAAGCACGCAAGCTCATTACTGCCGGTTCTGCCGACGCCAAAAAAGCCGTCGCCGCCGCCGTCAAATCTTTGGACAAATCGTCCCGAAAAGGCGTAATTGCAAAAAACACCGCCGCCCGATTAAAATCACGGCTCATGAAGGCGTTGAATAAAATTGCAAAGAAATAATTTCTATAAATAAAAACACTCCGAGTATTTCTCGGAGTGTTTTTTAATTTCACCAAAACCCTCACCCCAACTCCGCTTAAGCTCCGCTGGGCAAGCCGGCCTTCGGCCACCCTCACCCATTTTTGGGAAAGAGTTATTTATCGTCCCGCAAGGACGGCGCGCGCGACAATGAGATCAAGAGCAACGCGCGGTGTTGGAACAAGGCCGGATTTTATTTTTCGGTCAGCATCCAAAAGCGCAAAGTGCAAATTTTTTAAAATACTCATTTCAAAACCGCGTGCTTGCGCCAGCGATTTTTTTACAGCAAACGGATGCGCGCCGATTTCGTTAGTTGCGGCGTCTGTTCCCAAACCGCGTTCCAAACAATCTTTCGCCTGAATAAGCAAACGTACCGAACGCGCGAGCATCGCTAAAATCTGCATCGGCTCCACGCCGGCGTTGATTTGATTTTCCAAAAGCTCGGCGGCGCAAGAACTGTTTTTTGTCGCGACCGCGTCCAAAAATCCAAACATATCTTCTTCGGGTTCGCCGAGCACCATTTCATAAACATCGTTCGCCTCAATCCGCCGTCCTGTTGCATACGCCGCAAGTTTGGCGACTTCGTTATACGTTCGCGCTGAATCGTTTTTAACAATCTGCGCGAGCGCGGCGACCGCTGGCGCGGAAAAGTCTGCGTTCAAACGCTTGGCTTCGGACAAAATAAAGGCGGATGTTTCCAATTCGGTAAGCGGCGAAAATTCCCAATGATATTTGTCGGTAATAAGCAGGGGATAGAGCAGACTTTTTTTGCAGGCCGCCGCGTCAATTGTTTCATAAAAAACCGCGGTTGTTGACGACGGCATTTTTCCAAGAATATAAACCATCTGTTCTTGCTCGTCTTTGCCGCGACCGAGCATTCCGCTTATGACAACCATTCGTTTGTTTCCCAAAAACGCCGACGAAAGCATTGCCCGGCTTATTTCTTCAAGCGATGTTTTGCCTGCCTCAAGAATAGCGGTGTTAAAACCCGTCTTATCTTCGCGATTTCTAAAATTATCAACAATTTCATTTAATTTTTTCCGCGACCGAAACGCGTCCTTACCATAAAGGAAGATGATCATAGGTGTGTGTATTTTAAACAGTCTAACGCGATTACGCAACAATATTGACATTTTGCCAATTTTATGCTATATTTAGTCGTCCGAGTAACCCAGAAACCCAGGAGTATCCAGATGTATGACCGTTCTTTTTCAGAGTTCGCTCGTCACTACCTCAAGCAAATCGTCGCCTACCTTGTCGTCCTTGCGGGGCTAATCGTCTTCCGCAACTCCGAGGCGATCGCGGCCTGCGATACTCACATCTTTGTGGGCACGCTTACACTCGGCGTTGTTGCAGTGGCGAATCTCCATAAACTACTTGCAACACGATGGTTTGACAGAATCATTGACTCTATCACCGACCGACTCAAGTCCCTATTCAGCGAATACGATCACCGGGAAGCTATGATCGACGAAGCCATTAACCGGGGCTAACGAGCGCCGAATTTGCCCAGGGTTCGCCTGAGCAAAACAAAGAGCCAAACACTTCAGGTGCGCGGCTCTTTTTAAATATCAAGATAATAAAAATTTCAAAACCCACCAGCGGTCGTTAGACATGGTGGGTTTGCGCGGTTTCCTGGGTCGTTTACTCTATAAACGTTTGAGTTGTGGAGATAGCCACCCGGCCTTCATCATCCAAAAAACAACGAAAGTTCCAGTGCGGTGAGTCTGCGTTGATACGGCGACCGGTTTTGTCCAAAAGAACAACCTCAACGTTGGCAGACTTCCACTCGCCGCCACCACTCATGCAACTCACTGCGCAGTTGACGCGGACATAGTTCCCCGACGCGATGAGGATCCGAAACACGATCATGCGCTCAAACATAAGCCCGCGCTCAATAGGATTCTTGATAACCATGTCCATCTGCGCCCACAATCCACAAAGGCGGACGTTCGTCGTCGGTTGACAGAGGCACGCCCGCACGACTTCGGTTGCGAAACAAACTGCTTTGCCTTGAGAAACCCTGATCTCCTTTTTCGTCCTTTGACACTTCATCGTCATCCTCCCGTCAAGGGATTTGCTTGGAGTTTTCTCCAAACAGCTACCGTCTCGGTGGCGATTTAGCAAGAAAAAATTCTTACCAAGTCGCCGCCGAGACAAATATTTAATGAACGATTTTGACCAATAAATATATCATTTTTTGCCAATTTTGTCAATCATCAAAAACCCGCGCCAAGCGCGGGTTTTTCTTTTATTTTAAAGCCGTCATTCCGAGCCCATGAGGTCGGTCTGGCCAAGGCGAGGGATCTCGCAGGCGACTTAGAGACGTTGAGTTCCCTCATCGCTCCCGCTCTTCGGGATGACGCCCGAGGATTAGACATTAGATATTCGGTTCATCATGTTTCTCCTCCGCATTCTCCAACTCTCCCCAACTCCGGCCAACGCGAATATCAACTTTAACCGGCACGCGTAATTTAATCGCGCTTTCCATTTTTTCACGAATAAGCGGAAGAATAATTGCCGCCATCCCGTGCTTTACTTCAAAAACTAATTCGTCGTGAACTTGTAAAATCATTTTCGCGCCAGCATCAGGTTGAAGCCCCCAGCGCTCGGCGATAATTTTATTAAGTTCAATCATCGCGAGCTTAATTGCGTCAGCGTTGGTTCCTTGAATTGGCGCGTTTACCGCCATCCGTTCGCCCGCGGCACGAAGGTAGGGGATGTTTGATTTTAATTCCGGCAAATAACGGCGGCGGCCAAAAATTGTTTCAATGTACCCTTGCGCGTAAGCGAGCGTTTTGGTGTTGTCCAAATATTCGCGCACTTTGGGAAAGGTTAAAAAATATTTTTCAATAAAGGCGCGCGCCTCGGTGCGGGGAATGCCGGCCGATTCCGCAAGCGCGTTTTCGCCCATACCATAGGCAATGCCAAAGTTGATCGCCTTAGCCGCCGAGCGTTGCTCCTTAGTAACTTTAGGGAGTGGCACGCCCCAGACTTCGGACGCCGTGCGCCGATGAATATCTTCGCCATTTTGAAAAGCGGCAGTCAGCGCCGGATCTTCCGAAAGGTGCGCGAGGATGCGCAATTCTATTTGCGAATAGTCGGCAACAATTAACTCGCTCCCGGCGGGCGCAACAAAAGCCTTTCGTATTTCGCGACCAAGCTCGGTTCTAATAGGAATATTCTGCAAATTCGGGTCAGACGACGACAAGCGACCGGTGGCCGTAACCGTTTGGTTAAAAGTCGTGTGCACGCGATGCGTGTCTTGCCGCACCAACTTTGGCAAAGCGTCTACATAGGTAGAAACCAATTTCGCGAGTTCGCGATGTTCCAAAATAAGCGGCACAATTGGGTGGGCGTCTTTTAGTTTTTCCAATTCATCGGCCGAGGTTGAATAGCGCGAGCCGCCAGCGGTTTTGCGCACCCGGGCGTTTTGCTGAATTTGTAATTTTTCAAACAAAACTTCGGCCAGCTGTTTGGGCGAATTTACGTTGACTTCGTCGCCGGCGTATTTTTTTATCTCAAGTTCAAGCTCGCCAATCCGCGCCGTGAGTTTAACACTTAGTGTTTCCAAAAATTTTGAATCCAGATCTACCCCGTGTCGCTCCATTCCAGCAAGGACTGGCGCGAGCGGCAATTCAAACTTTTCTAAAATATGGATCAAATTTTCTTTTTGCAAACGTTCAGCTAGCTTTGGCGCCACGTCCCAAATCGCTTGCGCTTCGGCCGCATCGTGGGCATAACTGTCCGACGGCATTGGGAGGAGCGAAGCCTGCACCTTAGGGAGTTCGCGGCTAAGTTCGGAAAACGCGAGCGCTTCTATTTCGTGCGCTCGCGTTCCCGGATTTAAAACATACGACGCAAGCATCGTGTCAAAAACAATGCCGCGCACGTCCATTCCGAGCGTGCCAAAAATTTCTATGTCCGTTTTGGCGTTATGGCAAATCTTTTTTGTTTCGTCCGAAGCCAGCCAGCTTGCTAATTTTTTTAGATTTTCTTTTGTCGCCGGCACAATGTAAACCAAATCGGTCCAAGCAAAAACAATCGTTTCCAGTTTTCCATCCAAAAAGTAGCCATTATAAAAAGTCCGCATCGCCACTTTTTCCTGTTCCTTTAATTCTTTAACCAGCTCCACCATTTCGTTGTCTGTGGTGACTATAGAATAACCGCCGCCTTTTTTCCCTCCCTTAAGGTAAGGGAGGGGAGGGTGGGTTATGAGCGCCGCTTTTTTCTTTAAAGCAGTTTTCAATGCGCCATTGTCACTTTGAGCTTCCTCACTTCCATTCAAAATAACGCCAGCCGCCTTTGGGAACGTTTCAACCACCCGCGGCATCAAGCTTTTAAAATCCAAATCCGCGAGCGCGGCAATAAGATCCAAATGATCCGGTTCAACCAAACGCGCCGCGTCTAAATCAAAGTCAACGTCCACGTCGGAAACAAGTTTTACCAAACTCTTTGCTTCAAGCGCGTCATTTTTAAATTCTATTAAATTCGCTTTTTGTTTTTTGGGAATCGTTTTTGCTTTTTCGGAATCGTTTTCAATTTCTTTATACAAATTTTCCAAGGTGCCATAAGCCCCAAGCAAGGTAGCCGCGCCAACTTCGCCAATGCCGCGCACGCCAGGGATATTGTCACTTGGGTCGCCGCGCAAAGCTTTATAGTCAATCATTTGCTCGGGCTTTAAACCAAAGCGCGCGATCACTGCCGCCGGGTCGTACATGAGCGTGTCTTTAATCCCTTTTCCCGGCGTGAGCACCGAGGTTGTTTCGTCAATCAGTTGAAACGTGTCTTTGTCGCCCGTAAGAATAACGCGCGATAAATTTTTTTTATTTTTTGTTTTAACGCACAGCGTGGCAATAATGTCGTCAGCCTCAAAACCAGCTTTTGATAAAGTCGGAATTTTTAAAACTTTTAGAATATCTTGCACGATCGGAATTTGCGTATAGAGATCGTCTGGTTTTTTTTCGCGCTGCGCTTTGTATTTGGCAAACGCTTTGTGGCGAAAAGTTTGTTCTTTGCGGTCAAAAGCCACGGCAATATATTCTGGGTGTGTGTCTTTAATCGCTTTTAATAATATGGAAATAAATCCGTAGACAGCATTAACCACGCGGCCGTCTTTGGTCTGGAGCGGCGGCACGGCATGAAAAGCGCGATGAATAAGCGCGAGCGCGTCAACGATTAAAAAAACTTCGGTTTTTTGTTGTTTGTCAGTCATATTTAAAGCTTACATTATCCCGCCCGGCATTGCGAGCCACCCCTTGAAAAAACTTTAATAATATACTAAGTTGTTTTAATAAACACTTAAACATAAATATATGGCTACCATTACCGCTATCGCCATTGCCGCTTTTGCCTGGATGCTCACCATTCTGATTCTTTTTTTACTGTTTTTCCACGAAGTAATTGAAGGTAGCGAGGGCAATATGGCCGTTAGTTTTATGCTACAAGCCGCGGTGCCGGTCGCCGTTTTTTGGTTTATGACCCACCGCGTCGCAACGGGTTTTTAACTTTAAAAAAATTAGCGGAATAGAAAAAACGGCCAGAGCACATCTGACCGTGTTTTTCGAGGAGAGCGAGCGGCACTCGTATAGATTAGGTGGGTAGGAGTGCGCTTTTAAAAAAGAACAAAGAAGGATTGGAGGCGTCTGACGGTAAGAGCGACATAGGAGGTGAGGGGAGGGAAAGGTAGGGAAACGCCCCTCTGAACAGTGACCGAACGGTGGTACCATTTTTCGCTCCAAATCGTCAGACGCCATAACCACCATAACACTATTCCTAAAAAAGCAAAACCCCCAAGCGATGTCGTGTCGCAAGGGGGGTTACGCGAAGAAAGGTACTTACTATTGTGAAATCGTGGCGGGTGTAGTTGGAAAATACCGTAAAGAGGATCCGCCAATCCAATCACCGGAAATCAGAGAACACAGATCGGAGCAGTCCGACCACAAGAAGTAATTGAACGGGTGTGAATCAATCATTCCTCTTGTAGAGTCAAATGGGTCAGCTTGGATATTGCTAGTGACTGTTGACCCCGGATGACCGCCAGAAAACGTTGCCCTAAGATCAAACACCTTTGTGGTACCAGCCGAGATTATAATCATGTTGTCGGCGGTTACGACAATATCCAAAGATCCTGCAGGATTCTTAATCGCGCCCGTCTCAAGGTCAACACCCCACGTTCCGCCCGGCACACCGATTGATACAGGGTACGTTGGCGATCCGTTCACAAAAAGTCGTGCGTTGCCAATACTACCTACTTCCCAGAACATAGACGTCACCGTGAACCGCTTCAAGGCAATATCTCCAGAAGAAGGAGCGCTGACGGAGAATTTGTAGAACGTTTGTTCTCCGTTTATATACTGGCCGGAGGTGGCAATGGTTGCGACCATTGGGTGAATCAGATCAATGACCGTGTCGCTATTTGCAACAAACGAATCGGTTGTTGCCTGACTATCAGGGAGAGAAACCGAATCACTTGCAATCATAGTGTCCGCAATCACGGACGCGGTGTCGGGCAACTGACGAACGTCAACCGCTATCTGGGTGTCCGCCGGCAGCGTATCTGGCGGCACCGACGCGTCGCGCGGGTGTATTGGATCAGGATTTTCCGCGCCGCACCTATCCAACAGGTGAAGCAGGCGAACATCGCACCCGGACAAACCGAGCAAACCGAGAACAAGAGCAATGGTAACTGTTTTCATGAAACAATCCTTCCTCTGGGTTTTAACGATCCGAAGTTTGTAAGAGAACATTTTGTTCCCAAGAAACAAATGTCTTGCAAAAAGAGTCTTAAAACACGCATTTCTAGAGAACAAACTAAATAATAATATAGCACGAAATAGCGATTTTGTCAATCATTATAATATCAAAATACGCTTCCCAGCGAGGAAGCGCATTTGTGTGAGGATCGCTGAATTTACTAAAGAACAAAAAATAACGTGCTTGGCGAACCTGATACCGTTTTTGGTTTCGTCGGATTACCGACAAATGAGCGCAAACCGGAGAAACGCTCCAGCCAGCCATCCGATGGATCCAGGAGAATAATCTCCTGCCGCCCCGCGCCTCGAGCGGAGCAGACGACGTCGTCGTCCGCCAAGCACGTTTTTACCCTAACACAATTAAAATATCTCGCCAAACAAAAAACTCCGTATCTTGTCGGAGTTTTTTAGGCAATAATTATATGGTAATATAGAATACTGATGTGGGAATTAAATATAGTATCAACGAGACGTTTTTTACCAAATGGTCATCTAATATGGCTTATGTCTTGGGTTTCTTTTGTGCCGACGGCACAATGATTGATGACAAGATAAGCCGTGGCAAATACGTTCGTTTTATTAATACAGATAAAAATATTCTGATAAAAATTAAGGAGGCACTTAACTCCGAGCACAACATATATACAACCAAGGCTACAGCAAACCGTAAGGCTAAATACGTATTGAGTATTGGAAACAAAACTATTTATTCAAGTCTGATAGTTCTTGATTTAACGCCAAATAAATCATTGGACATTGCACCGCCGTCGGTTCCCAAACAATATATCAACGATTTTGTTCGTGGATACTGCGATGGCGATGGTTGTATATATATTGAGAAACAGAGCAATACACTTAGGCTGATATTTACTTCTGGAAGCTCAGGTTTTCTTGTCGGTCTTGCGAAAATGATTACATTAATGAGCGGTGTTAGTATTAAAAATATATTAAACAGCCACCGAAGCTACCAATTGCGATACACACAAAACGACGCCATTACTATACTTCGTAGTATTTACAAAAATACAAAATCTGGTCTATACTTGGAACGGAAAAGAAAAATATTCCAAAAATTTATTAAAAACAGATAATTTCGGCCGCGTGGTGGAGTGGTTACACAAGGGTCTGCAAAACCCTGTACATCGGTTCAATTCCGATCGCGGCCTCCAAAAAACGTCCACAACCTTCTTGTTTGGGCGTTTTTTGATACCAATTTGAAAATTAATATCATTCCTGCAGTAAGCAGGAGACCAGAATAATCATTACGCTGGGTCCCAGCTTACCGCTGGGATGACAACTAACCAAAAACACCCCACCTAATATAAGGCAGGGTGTTTTTAAAATTCTTTACAAAACTTCAATCGTCAAATGGCGGAGACCAAAGGCGACGGCGTCGCCGCGTTCTTCCATCCAGATGTCTAAGCGGTCGTCAAAGCGCGTATTCATCCGGTCGGTTACGACGAACACTTTGTCGCCGAACATTTCCGGAATCCGAACGCGGGTACCAAACCTTAACCAATTAGCTGCAACAATACCGTCGCGAACATGCGTGCCGTTTGCCGTAATAAACGGCGTATCGTCGCACTGGTCAACGGTAGAAGAATAAGCCGTTACCGTCCGAATCGTCGTATAACGTTCTTCCGCTTGCGTTTGACGAGCCGGAATAAGGCGCGATTCGTTGCTTTCCGCGTCACGATCAGCACTAAAGATAATGCCATCCGCGAGCAAAACTGGAATTTCCGGGGCATTAAGCAAACCGGTCATACCCATGGCTTTAGCTGTCGCTGGATTGACGAGAAAGAGCAAAACCATTAAACTTAACGCGATTTTTATTGAATATTGCTTCATAAATCAAAGTCGCCAAAATCCATTGGCGACTGCGGGAATATATCATATTTCGCTGTTTTTGTCAATGGTCGGAAACAGGATATAATGAGAATACAAAAATATGCCTTTTAGAAAAGATTTATACGTGCGTTGGGTTGATCGCAGTGAAAAACGTCCAAAAAAGGGGCGCGTTAAAAAAATAATCATGGGTGTCCTCGCCGCCGGCTTTCTTTTGGCTGGAATTATCGCCGTTGGCGCGACAATTTTCTTTGCCACGACCATTCGTGACCTTCCCGACCCTAACAATATTGCGTCGCGCCAAGTTGAACAGTCAACCAAATTTTACGATCGCACCGGCACCCACCTCTTATATGAACTTCACGGCGACGAGCGCCGCACTGTTGTCCCGCTCGCCGATATTGCTAAAGATGCCGTAAACGCCACCGTTGCCGTTGAAGACAAACATTTTTACGAACACGGCGGTTTTCGCATAACCAGCTTAATTCGCGCAGTGCTGATTGATGTTGTTACCGGCAAAAAATCGCAAGGCGGCTCAACAATTACCCAGCAACTCGTTAAAAACGCCATTCTCACCAACGAAAAATCAATCGGCCGAAAAATCCGCGAACTTATTTTGGCTTCGGAAATAGAACGCCGTTTTAGCAAGGACGACATTCTTAAGATGTATTTTAACGAAATTCCTTACGGCTCAAACATTTACGGAATAGAAGCCGCGGCGCAAAATTTTTTCGGCAAAAAAGCCAAAGATTTAAATCTTGGCGAAGCCGCCCTCTTGGCCGCGCTCCCGCAAAGCCCGACATATTATTCACCGTGGGGTTCGCACCGCGAAGCTTTGCTTAATCGCTGGAAAATGATTTTGGATATGATGGTTGAACAGGGTTATGCGACCAAAGAACAAATCGCCGCCGCCGAAAGCGCTGATATTTTAAAAACGATCGTGCCGAAACGCGAAGCAATCGTGGCGCCGCATTTTATTTTTTACGTTCAGGAACAGCTGGCCGAAAAATACGGCGAACAAACGGTGGAAACTGGCGGCATGAAAATTATTACCACCATAGACTACGACAAACAGTTGGCCGCGGAAAAAGCCGTTGCCGATCACATTAAAGATATTGAAAAATTCGGCGGCTCAAACGCTTCGCTTGTTTCCATTGACCCCAAAACCGGACAAATTTTGGCAATGGTCGGATCGCGCGATTATTTTGACGCCAAAAATGACGGCGCCGTAAACGTCGCGCTTCAACCGCGCCAACCCGGCTCGTCCATTAAGCCACTTGTTTATCTGACGTCGTTTGTAAAAGGATACACGCCAAACACGGTGCTTATGGATGCCGACACGATTTTCCCAACGCCCCAAGGACCCTACGCGCCTAAAGATTATAAGTTAAGTGAAAACGGCCCCGTGACCGTGCGCCAAGCAATCGCCGGCTCGCTAAATACGCCGGCCGTGAAAATGCTTTACCTAACAGGCATTGATAATGTTTTTAATATGGCCGAAAAGTTTGGCTACACAACCTGGTCCGACCGCTCGCGCTTTGGTTTGTCGCTGGTGCTTGGCGGCGGTGAAGTCACACTGCTTGAACACACGGCGGCCTATGGCGTTTTTGCGACCGAAGGAATAAAACACCCAACCGTTTCTGTTCTTAAAGTTGAAGACGCCAAAGGCGCGACGCTTCAGGAATGGAAAGCCGAAGATGGCACGCGGGTTGTTGACGCCGAGATCGTCCGCAACATTACCGACATTCTTCAAGACGACGCGTCACGACAATTTGTTTTTGGCGCCGTAACTGGGCTCACCCTTCCCGACCGGCAAGTGGCAGCCAAAACCGGCACAACGAACGATGTTAAAGACGCTTGGACAATGGGCTACACGCCGTCGCTTGTGGCCGGCGTTTGGGTCGGCAATAACCACCCTAAAGCAATGCAAAAATCTTCGTCAGCCGTGATGATCTGGAACGAATATATGCGCTTGGCGCTTAAAGGCACAGCGCCCGAAGGCTTTACGCCGCCCCAGCCGATTGTCACTGGCAAACCAATTTTGGACGGCAGCAAAATGCCCGGCCAAACCGTGGTTATAGATAAAATTTCCGGCAAACTCGCGACCGACTTTACGCCCGTGGAAATGCGCGAGGAGCGAACTTATAACGCCGTTCACGACATTCTTTACTACATAAACAAAGACGATCCGCGCGGACTTACCCCGCCCGACCCGACCGACCAAATGTATCAGCCGTTTGAAGATTCGGCCGCGCGCTGGGCAGGAAAAAACAATCTTATTCCGGCCGTGCCGCCGACCGCGTATGACGATGTGCATTTGCCCGAGGACAAACCAACAATTAGTTTTGCAAGCCCGCTAGACGGCAACGCTGTTTCCACAAATTTTAGCGCCAGCGTCAACGCCTCCTCACGCCGCGGCGTTCGCAAAATAATTTTTGCGCTTGATGGAATAAAGATTGGCGAGACGAGCGGCTCGGGCACAGCCTTTTATGCCAACCTTATCGTTCCCACAGGAACCGAAAAAGGTTTTCACACCCTGACCGCCACCGCCGAAGACGATCTCTATAACTCCGCGTCGGTTGGTCTTAATATAAATTTCAATCCTTAACCAAATAACACCTTACACCAAACACCCAGCCCTCGTGCCGGGTGTTTTGCTTTATAAATTAGAAATTTAAAGAGGCCCGATTCCGCGTGCGGATTCAGACCTCTTCGTGTGCTTGAAAAAACTGTCAGGCTGTTTTTAGCTTACGCAAGACAAAGCTTCCAAAAGCGCCCCCCTTCGTCCCAAATCGTCAACCTTCCTAACCGATGAACCAAAGCTTTCCAAATCCTCCGAATTATGAGTCGCGGAATATACTTCCAAATAGATTAGCGCGGCCTCTTCGGCGCCAATCCCAGCCGCATGGGCGGTCTGTTTCGCGACAAACAAATCAAGCTCTTCGTGCTTTTCGCCAAAAATAGCAAGGTAGGCGCGTGCGCGAGCAAAGTGCTTTTTATGAATCCCTGGACATTTTTCCAGTCCATCGGCCATCCCGCGAACAATTGACCACGCGGGTGGGTCGTCCTGGAGCTTGGCAACAGACAAGCCCGTCTGAAACTGCACCAGCGGCGAACCAAAGTCGACTGTGTTCAATATAGCCCACACCCTCCCCCATTGCTTAGTTTTGGCTAGATTTAGGACAAAACCAGAGAAAATGCACGCACGCGTGAGCGAAAAATTGATTGTGCGAATGAGTGGAATAGCAAGATCTTTGTCGGAATATCCGTCCGGCAAAGACGTCTCGCAGACAACTTCTTCCAACACCCCAAGAAGACGTTTATGATGACGAACTGCCAAAAAAAGATGGCCCTTTTCTATCTCCACCATTCCTCTTCGCCAAGCCATGGCGTCACAATTACGACTATCCGCTTCATCGACTCGGACGATTGCCAAAAGAGCTTCTGCCCCTTCGGCTTCATCTTCTTGCATTGGAATGTTGTTGTAAAAACTTGCTACACTTATATCTAGAAGACTCTGCCAGGAACCTCTGATTTCTTTCAATGTACGCATCGGTCGCCTCCCTTGTTCTTCGTTTCCTCTAAAGCTAATTGCGTCTTATCTAAATTACGATAAAAAGTCAACTATTTGTACTAGACGGGTACATCGGTAACAAGTGCTCGTGCTTGTAGATGAAATTGATCGGTGACATATACCCCAGGGTTTGGTGCGGCCGACGGAAGTTGTATTCGATCAGCCACTCAGTGAGCCGTCGGTTGAATTCGGCGCAGTCGTCGGTCATGTTCCCGAGCTGAACAAACTCCTCTTGTAGGGTTCGGTTGAACCGTTCGTTCGTCGCGTTGTCCTTGGGTGTTTTGATCCGCGAATGATATTGGGGAATATTTAGAGCAAGACACGCGTCAGCAAACCGTCCCTTGAACTCGCTGCCGTTGTCATGCCCAACGTTCTCTATCTTCCCATCAACGAGATGATGGAGGCGATAAAGAAAATCGCGAGAATTTGATGAACTCTTTGACGTATACATCCGGGCAAAAGCTAGTTTAGAGTGTTTGTCGATGGCGGTGAAGATGAAACGCTTCTTGCTTTTCCAATAAATAACGACGGTATCGAGGCAGAGTAGAAACCCCGATCGTTTCTTGGTCTTGAGGTCGGTGATCTTCTTGCGTTTAACACTATTCTTTCGTTTTTTGTTGATCCTGGCTTGTTTTATTGGGTGGTAATAGAGACGGTACTTCTCAATAGTCTTCTGCACCTTCCACTCAGAAATGATCTCGTGATATTCTGTGTTATAGAGAGTGGCGATCTTCGCTTTTCCATAGCGGATATGCGTCCTCTTCAACGAAATGATTCGTTCAGCTTGGAGCGGGGTAATGGCCCGCTCTTTGCGTTTCTTGGGGGTACGATCAAGTTCTTCAAGGGTGCGGAGGTTGGCATCGTTAAAGCGTTTCTTCCATTTCCAAAAGGTCTTGGGGGCGATGCCAAAATGACGAGCCGTCAAAAGAGCGTTGCCGCCGTGCTCCTCGTGCCAAAGGAACCAATCTAGTCAACGTCTAGCGGGAACGGAGATGCCGATCAGGTCGGCGACGGCGCGAAGGCGCGCCCGACGCGATTTAGTTAAAACGATACCGGGTTTGAAATACCCGCCGGTGTGGAACCAACGAAGCGTATGATTGCTCATAGAAAGATGAGTTAGATGGGTAACAGTCTCATTTTAACCCCATTCGAGGAGTGTTACCGATGTATCTCATCTTCTCCACTATTTACCTTCCCCCAAGTGTGGGGGAAGGTGCCCGAAGGGCGGATGAGGGCTGTGAAATGTTGACAGAATTCAGCCAAAATGGTAGTATTGTTTAATAATTATTTAATTAGTAGGACACTTGGTTAAACCGCCGGCGGCGATTTTACTCGGTTTCCCACACGAAAATATGTTAGACAAAAACGCCAAAGAGAAAATTATTGAAAAATTTAAGACGCACGCGACCGACACCGGCTCGCCGAACGTCCAGGTCGCCATCCTTTCGGCTGAAATCGGCGACCTTACCAAACACCTTCAATCGCACAAAAAGGATTTTTCTTCGCGTCGCGGACTTCTTAAAAAAGTTTCCGAGCGCCGCCGTTTGCTTAAATATATGTCGCACGAAGACCCGAGCGGATACAAAAAGCTCGTGGAAGCGCTTGAAAAAACCAAATTTTAATTTTTTATTTTTTAATTTAATTGGAGACAGAGAGATTAGAGATTAGAGATTTGAATGAAGAAGTCGGACGACGTTCTTCTAAAATCTAATCTCCAATCTCTAATCTCAATAATAAAACAATGGCCGTCATCAAACACCCGGAGCAAAGAGTCGGAATTTTTATTGATACACAAAATATGTATCACTCGGCGCGCGATCTTTATAACGCGCGCGTTAATTTTGGCAAGTTGGTTGAAGAAGCAGTCGGCGATCGTCGCCTTGTCCGCGCTATTGCCTACGTCATCAGCACGACCGGCGGCGAAGAAAAACCGTTTTTTGAAGCGCTTAAGCATGCCGGCATTGAAACGCGCGAAAAAGATTTGCAAATTTTTTACGGCGGCGGCAAAAAAGCCGACTGGGACGTTGGTCTCGCGATTGACGCAATCCGCATCGCGCCGCTTTTGGACGTTGTCATTATCGTTTCGGGCGACGGCGACTTTTGCCCGCTCGTTGAATACTTGCGCAACCACGGACTTCAAGTTGAAGTCGCCGGCTTCCGCAAAACTACGGCTACCAAACTCGCTGAGGCGGCCGACGCCTTTACCGATCTTTCCGAAGTCGCCGAAAATATTCTTATTCAATCAAATTCAAAACCGCAGGTTGAATTTTCCCGCCCCAAAACTGATTTCCCGAAAAAAGAATATCTCGCGCCGACCAGAGACAATCGTCCGCCTAGAAAAACCAATGTCCGTACCGAACGCAAACCAATTACTGATTTTTAAAAATAATTAAGAGATAAGATTTAGGAATTAAGAAAACGGTTATACGTTTCTTAATTCCTAATTCATAAATCTTAAATCTAATTAACGTGGCCCCCAAACAATATGATCTCTCGCAAGATGCGGGAAGTCAGCTGTTTGCGGGTCAAAAAATATATGACCCAGAAAGAATTTTCTATAGAGTGGGGCGGCCGAACGCTCACACTCTCTACCGGCTTACTCGCCAAACAAGCGACCGCTTCGGTTGAAGCGCGCTATGGCGACACCGTTGTTCTCGCGACCGTCGTTCTCGGCGGCATTCGCGACGGCATTGATTATTTTCCGCTAATGGTTGATTTTGAAGAGCGTCTTTACGCCGCCGGCAAAATCAAATCTTCCCGCTTTATTAAGCGCGAAGGCAAACCAAGCGACGAAGCGGTTTTAACCGGTCGTCTGATTGACCGTTCCATTCGTCCGCTTTTCCCGTGGGAATTAAAAAACGAAGTACAAGTAACGGTTACTTGTTTGTGCTATGACGAAGAAAACGATCCCGCCACCTTGGGACTTATTGCCGCTTCGGCCGCGCTTCATATTTCGCGCATCCCGTGGATGGGACCGATCGGCGCTTCACGCATTAGCCGCGCCGAAGGCAAACTTATTTTAAACGCCTCGCTTATTAACCGCGACGCGGGTGATCTGGACATCGTTGTTGCTGGCACCAAAGACAAACTCATCATGGCCGAAGCGGGCGCCAAAGAAGTTTCCGAAGACGACGCCGTCGCTTCGGTTCGTTTTGGTTTAGAAGCCAACGCCGCGGTGGTTGAACTGATAGAAAAAATGCGCAAAGAAATTGGCGTGCCTAAAGTTGACGTCAACGAATTAAATAACGAAACCGACGAAATTGTTGCCGCTAAAAAGCAAGCCTACGAAACGACGCGCGCTTTCTTAATGCCAAAAATTGAAGAGCTTTTCTTTAACGCGCCCAAAGCCGACAAGGTTGAACGCGCCACGGCTAAAAAGAAGTTGCACGAACTTTTGGAAGCCGAACTTGAAACAAAAACTGCTGACGACGATGCGCGCAAACTCGCGCACTCGCAAGTTGAAGAAGTTATTGAAGAAGCGGTGACGACGGCGATTTTGGAAAAAAACCGCCGCGTTGACGGACGAAAAATTGACGAGGTGCGCACGCTTGCGTCCAAAGTTGGTTTGCTTCCGCGCACGCACGGTTCGGGACTTTTTGAGCGCGGCGACACGCAAGTTTTGTCGGTCGTTACTTTGGGCGGTCCGGGCGACGCGCAAATTTTGGACGGAATGGAACAGGCCGATCTTAAAAAGCGTTACATGCACCACTACAACTTCCCTGGCTATTCGGTCGGCGAAGCTAAACCCAACCGCGGCCCGGGTCGCCGCGAAGTCGGCCATGGCGCTTTGGCTGAACGCGCGCTAGAGCCAGTTCTTCCGACCGTTGATAAATTTCCTTACGTCATCCGCGTTGTTTCCGAAGTCCTTGGCTCAAACGGTTCGTCCTCAATGGCCTCGGCTTGCGGTTCAACCCTCGCGCTTATGGATGCGGGCGTGCCGATTACAGCGCCGGTTGCCGGCGTCGCGATGGGCATTGCGACCCGCCACGGTTCCGATGAATACAAAATCATTACCGACCTTCAGGATTTGGAAGACGGCATCGGCGGAATGGACTTTAAAATCTGCGGCACCAAAAAAGGCATTACCGCGATTCAAATGGACACCAAAACGCTCGGCCTTTCAATGAAAATCGTTGAAGAAACTTTTGCCAAAGCCAAGGATGGCCGAATGAAAATTTTGGAAGTAATGGAAAAATGTTTGGCCGCGCCGCGCGCCGAACTTTCGGCTTGGGCGCCGCGCATTGAAACGATTATGATCAATCCGGAAAAAATCCGCGACGTGATCGGACCCGGCGGCAAGATGATTAATAAAATTATTGCCGAAACCGGCGCGACAATTGACGTTGAAGATGATGGCCGCGTCACCGTTACCTGCGCCAAGCCAGAAGGAATGAAGAAGGCTGTTGAGTGGATCAAGATGCTAACGAAAGAAGTCGTGGTCGGCGAAATTTATCGCGGCAAAGTTGTCCGCACAATGGACTTTGGCGCGTTTGTGGAACTCACACCAAACCAAGACGGCATGGTGCACATTTCCCAACTCGCCCCATGGCGCGTTAACCGCATTGAAGACGTCGTCCACATTGGCGACGAAGTGCCAGTTAAAGTAATTGAAATTGATGAAATGGGTCGCGTTAACTTGTCGGTAAAAGCCGCGCGCGAGGAATTAAAAGAAGCACAATTCGTAATGCCGGAAGGCTACGAGTCGGCGCCGCAGGCGCCACGCAGCCCGCGCCCAAGTTTTGGCGGCGGCTCTCGCGGCGGCCACGGCGGACGAAGATAAATAATAAAATAAAAACTCGTTCTGAAAAATCAGAGCGAGTTTTTGTTATGGCGTCATCCCGAAGAGCCGAAGCGATGAGGGAACTCAAAGTCTTTAGCAAGTTTCGTGATTCCTCGCCGAGCTGAGCTCGGCCGAGCCCTAGACAAAACGTCCTTACGGGCTCGGAATGACGCCATAAAAATTATTATTACGCACTTTATCATAAAAAAACGACGCAGCCTGGGAATTCCAGACTGCGCGTGGTGGGCGAGATGTACGGCGGGGTCAGCGACTAGCGCTAGCGTATAAACGGTTATGGTGTCCAACCCATGCGCGAGCTTGTTCTTCATCTTCGCTCGCAAAGACCCGCATCGTGTTGTTGGCGTAGCGGCCATTGTTTTGCTTCTGGCCAAACGGAAAGGCAATTCCTGGCACAAGCGCGATATAGAAGAGCGACGTGAATACAAGCGCGAAGGTGGGATCGGTCTTGCCTTCGTCTTCGGTCGGATTTTGACAAATACAAACAGGATGACCGACCAAAAAAACCTGAGTATCAACCTCCGACGAGACGCCGTAGAGTACAGCCGTTTGGCCGTCGTCAAAAGCGACAAACAGTTGCGCTGTGAGATAGGCCAAACGGTTTTGAACCAGAATAGCCTCACGCCGTAGGGTTATTGCCCAGTCCTCGTTTGATTTTCCTGCCGCCTCGCGCAAAACCCTGATCCTCGTGCGTGCCGCTTCTGGCGTAACAATTGTTGCTGTATCAACCTTAGGAATTCCTGTCTGCATCGCTGTTTCTCCTTACGTAATGAACAACGGTTTCCCGACCGTCAGGGTGAATTTTGGGGAAAAAATATTATCCTTTTAAATCCATTTTTTGTCAAACCCGCTTAAAACAGAGACACGCAGCCCGGACGAACCAGACTGCGTGTGAATACGAACGGTTGAGTGATTAAATGTCCCCTTGTCTCCACCGCTGTCGTTGCGCCTCGGCCTCGGCGGCACGAAGTGCGGCTTTCTCTTTTTCTTTCTCTATTCCGCGCAAGTTACTTCTTACCTCTTCAAACAAACGCAGAAGCAGTTCAACTCTTGGCGCGTAGTATGCTCTGGCGTCCGTTTGATCAATCGGCATTTTTTCAAGCAGCCCTACCACCTCGCGCCTGATTGGCTGAGTTAATTCTTTGCCAAATTCCCACGGTATTTTTCTTCTGCAGCCGTGCAGGTAAACCAAAGCAATGACGAGCAGTTTTTCAACTCCAATGCGGTCGTTAAAAACACCAAGACAATCATTAGCCGCCCGCAGGTAAGCATTCAGGAAGCCAATTTGTTGAGCAAACGAAATGTCAAAAAGTCGTCGCGCAAGCTGAGCCCTTTCGCTGGTTTGATATATAGACGTTAGTTCGCCAGGAGTTCTAAAAACGAAAAACCCGGAGATGACCACGTCCATCGCAAACAGATTCGTCGCAATCTGTGTTCCACGGTTATCGGAAATCGTTTGAAAAACCTTGGGCAGAACCGGAGTGTTAACTGTCCAGGGCGGCGTTGGACGCTTCACAAGTTTTTGACGCAGTAAATTCAAACCACTTTGCGCAAAAACAATTGCACGTGTTTGAATTTTTGTGACTGGTCGCAAACCACCCAACCATTCTTTCAAGTCTGCGGCAACGTTGTCTGCAAGACCACCTTCGTCGCGCCAAACCTTTAGGATTTCCGTGATTTGAAAGGTTGTCAAAGCCAAACGGGCTCGTGAGCTTATGAATTTTCGTCTCATTTGTTCACCTCGCGTTTTCGTAAAAAGAGCTATAACCTGCTAACTGTTTAATTGTTTTCCGCACTTATGTCAACTCTGTGTACTAGACGGGTACATCGGTAACAAGTGCTCGTGCTTGTAGATGAAATTGATCGGTGACATATACCCCAGGGTTTGGTGCGGCCGACGGAAGTTGTATTCGATCAGCCACTCAGTGAGCCGTCGGTTGAATTCGGCGCAGTCGTCGGTCATGTTCCCGAGCTGAACAAACTCCTCTTGTAGGGTTCGGTTGAACCGTTCGTTCGTCGCGTTGTCCTTGGGTGTTTTGATCCGCGAATGATATTGGGGAATATTTAGAGCAAGACACGCGTCAGCAAACCGTCCCTTGAACTCGCTGCCGTTGTCATGCCCAACGTTCTCTATCTTCCCATCAACGAGATGATGGAGGCGATAAAGAAAATCGCGAGAATTTGATGAACTCTTTGACGTATACATCCGGGCAAAAGCTAGTTTAGAGTGTTTGTCGATGGCGGTGAAGATGAAACGCTTCTTGCTTTTCCAATAAATAACGACGGTATCGAGGCAGAGTAGAAACCCCGATCGTTTCTTGGTCTTGAGGTCGGTGATCTTCTTGCGTTTAACACTATTCTTTCGTTTTTTGTTGATCCTGGCTTGTTTTATTGGGTGGTAATAGAGACGGTACTTCTCAATAGTCTTCTGCACCTTCCACTCAGAAATGATCTCGTGATATTCTGTGTTATAGAGAGTGGCGATCTTCGCTTTTCCATAGCGGATATGCGTCCTCTTCAACGAAATGATTCGTTCAGCTTGGAGCGGGGTAATGGCCCGCTCTTTGCGTTTCTTGGGGGTACGATCAAGTTCTTCAAGGGTGCGGAGGTTGGCATCGTTAAAGCGTTTCTTCCATTTCCAAAAGGTCTTGGGGGCGATGCCAAAATGACGAGCCGTCAAAAGAGCGTTGCCGCCGTGCTCCTCGTGCCAAAGGAACCAATCTAGTCGAACGTCTAGCGGGAACGGAGATGCCGATCAGGTCGGCGACGGCGCGAAGGCGCGCCCGACGCGATTTAGTTAAAACGATACCGGGTTTGAAATACCCGCCGGTGTGGAACCAACGAAGCGTATGATTGCTCATAGAAAGATGAGTTAGATGGGTAACAGTCTCATTTTAACCCCATTCGAGGAGTGTTACCGATGTATCTCATCTTCTCCACTCTGGCACACCCCTCCCATCTTGGCGCGGCCGCGCCAAGATGGGAGGGCAAAAAAATAATCAATTACTAATTTAATATTAACGATCCAAAATCGGTCTATAGATTTAAAACACAGCATCACATTAAATCGCGATCGCGAATTAATGTGATGCGTGAAAAAATATTACAAAATATAAATCAACATAGAAAATAGGGAAGCGACTGTTGGCCACTTCCCTATCATGCGCGATTGTCATTCGGATCTATGGAGTCTTCGCCGATTCAGCAAGTGGTAGTTTACCAACGACGTCGCTCACGACAGTGCTAAGCACTTTCGCACCAACGCGTTGTACAATCGTGGCTAGTTCGCCAGTGACCCTTTCAAGCTCAGCACCCATGAGAGACGTGTGCGCTCTTAGTGCTATAGCAACTTGGTCGCGACATTCTTGCATTGTACCGAACGCGTGCGCCCGTTGAACGACAGCGCCTGGCCGCCAATCGGTCGGAACAACCATTCCGGCGCGTAGTCTTGGAAACAACTTGCGTCCGTAGTCCACCTGAAACCACATCCAATCGGTCGGCCGCAATTTCGCAAAACCCATAATAAGCTCTCCGACCGAACTCGTACTGATTACTCCGTACAATTTTTTTCCGGTTTGAGTAAGTTGCACTACGTTAAAAAGCGGCGTGTCAAGAAACACCCGCCATTCCGCGTCTTTCCAATACGGCGGTTGCCAACCAAGGGCAATCGGGTCGTTGCCAAAAGAAAGACCAAGCTGATTAAGTAGTCCACCAAGCTCTTCACGATCTTCGGATATATCACGTGCGGATGCAAAGTTTAACCGACATGCTTCCCCAAGATACAGAACGCCGTACCGACGGCAGTAGTTAGCTAGCGTCGGAGTACAATTTAAACAATCAATCATTGTGGAGAGCGCCGCAAGCGCCTCTTTTTCAAGAGCGGCGGGGTTCAAACCATCATTATAAAGTGCGCGTTGTATGCTTACCATTTTTCTCCTCGTGTTTCGTGTTTCCAAAATGAAACTAGAACCTGTTTAAGGTTTAGTCGTTAACTGTGTCCTTGTCAACTTACCCCACCCTCCCATCTTTCCACGATCGTGGAAAGATGGGAGGGTAAGAGATAACACCGCATCACATTTAACCGCGATCGCGAATTAATGTGATGCGAAAAAAATTTTAAAAAAACAGCCCGCCCCGATGACCATCGGAGCGGGCTTGTGACGACATTCGGATCGTCTAAGTGTTTGGATCGGCTTTGCACGGTGGAAAATATTCATCAAGCAAACGTGCAAGCAAGAGCATCGCGTCGCCAAGACGAAACCATCGGAGCTGTGGCTTCCAAAATAAAAAATGACAAAGCACTGAAGGAGCAAGCAAGTCTTCCGAAAAAAGCCACTTCGCCGCCGCGCTAATCGCACGATCTTTTTCCATCCGCATTTTCAATTCGTATGCTTCACTGTCAAGGATCGCAATAAACATCCCCATTACACTGCTTTCTGCCGAGGCCAGTCTTGCTACCACCCCAGCCAAAGCAACAACAACATGGTCTGGTTCGTGGTTGCCGATGCCATTATTCATAAGCGCGAATAGATAATCCTCAAGCAGACAGATCTCGGCGGAGTGACGATGAACCGATCGACGGCACGCGTACGAAGAAATTAGCCAATTCATTCTGTTCACAAGAAGTTTTTTTGCGCGTTCCGCGGCGTCAATTTCGTCAGGGTGTCTAATTCCAGCCTCGACAAACTCTTGACGCCATTTTATTGTTCCGGCGCGCACTTCTTCCACAATCGGATAAAACGCCGGTTCTAATCCTGTGTTATAGCAAAGCAGTATTGAGTTAACGATTTTCTCGGGGACAGGCAAAGACATAATCTCACGATACGCTTTGTGGCCAACCTCGCGAACAACCGGATTTGCGGGCAACCGCCAAGCACTTATCTTCTGACCACGGAAACCCGCCAAATATGCATTGTCAAGGGTAGTCTTCTGAATGACCGAGAGTCGTCGCAAAAATTCCGTCGCTCGCCAAGAAGCGACAAAGTTTCGCTCGTTGGTCCGACCGAGGATGGCAACGTTTTCTCTACCGTCTCTGTATGACATGCCAACCCCACAACCAAAAGCATTCTCAAAGACAAACGGCGTACACTTTATTGGCGTTTCGTCTCTACCCGAACCCGTGCCATAAACGGTTCGTTCTTAAAATGAATTATGATTGGCTCAAACATTAGACAACCTCCTTGTTTTCAATTGTAATGTCCGTTAAAGCTCACCAAAATCCGTCGCTTTAATATCGTCTTGTATCATTAAAATATCTTCGCGTCAATAATCTTCACTGCGAACTGACTATTGAAAAACGGGGGAATGTGGTAATAATTACTTGTTAACAATGTTTGACTTTGCCTCAAAAAAAGAAGCGACCATAACCGTAGCCCTGGCGGCGTTTTTTGTTTTGGTCACGATCGGGTTTACTTTTGAACCGCTCGCGACGGTTATCTTAAAATCACGCGACCTACCGCAAGAAACTGTCCTTTTGGCGAAAATTTTAGCTGACACTAGCAACGAACAAATATTAGCAGACGGAAAAATGCTCTTGGGCGAAAAAGGCGTGGTTTTTAAAGAGGGGGAAACATTAAAACGAAGCGTGAACGCTTTGCTTTCATCGGTTACTGGCGAACGAACCCTGAACATTATTACTCAAAGCGCCGGCGCCTTGCCCGTCACTTTAACGCTTTCTGGAAAAACTAACGAAGAATATGCAGCAAAACCGCTAGTTAAATTGATTGCCGCCTATGAAAATCCTTCGGAAAACCGCATAACAATGCCAGATAATACAACTTACATTGAATTTGTCGCTGATCCTGACAAGGCCAATCCAACCAAGCTCCCTATTCCACTTTCAATAAACACCCACGAAGATATCACCACAATATCCACAAGCAAAAATCCGCTAGAAAAAGCAAATAAATACTTATCACCACTTAGCTGTGAAGAACTCCCCTCAGGCACAAAAATCATAAATTTCGCTAAAAATAGGGATTATTTCTTGAGAAACGTGCTTTTTTCAACAAAGCAATATTTAGCTAATTTTGAATGTTTCCAGAGTTTTTCCACATTTCATTAAATTTCTTGAGAAAAAAGGGGGATAACCTTGGGGATAAACTATTGATAAGTATTGCCTAACCCTGTGTTTAACTAAGTTTTTAGATTTGTTTGTTAATTTTTTCATCTATTTATAGATGATTTTAGCGCCTGTTCACAGAATTGACGAAAACCGTTTTTTGTGATATTATATATATGTACTCAAGAGAGTGCATTGTTCTTTAGAGAAGTTCCTCAGTCCCTCATAAAGAGACGGAGAAATATCTTTCACCTGTACTGATTCCATCAACGGAATACATAAGTTGATCTGGAGGCTCCCAAAAGAATCGCTTTGGCGATTCGGGAAAAACCTCCACGGATTCGGTAAAGGTGATCGCACTACGGCCTGTGCTATCATCAACGAGCATTCCCACCATAAACCTGAGCAATCGGATTTATAGTGGGGATGCCCTTGTGGGCAAGGGCCGAAAGGCCCAGCAGACTTTGAAACCATATTATAGTCCAGCTAGGGCCTTTTTTTATTGAAAAATTTTCAACTTGTTTGGGCGATTGACTATATCGCGCCCAAAGGATAATATTGAATATACCTAAGGAACGAGACAAAACTCTGTTCGCAGAGCTTTTTCGTGCGTTGCTCAGGAGTTTGTAAATAATTAATCTTAAAATCACGTCGCGTTTTGTCTTTACTGACCTTAAACGTCGTGTTACAGCTATGGCTCTTAGCGCCAAAACCTTAAAAGAAATAGAAACAAAACTTTTAGAAGAAAAAACTAAGCTTGAAAACGAGCTCGGCCAAATTTCTACAAAGAACACAAAAAACCCGACTGACTATCAGGCAAATTTTCCCGACTTCGGAAGTTCTGAAGACGAAAACGCCGCCGAGGTCACCACCTTTACCGACAACCTTACTTTAGAGAGGACGCTTGAAGCAGCACTCCGCGACACCAACAAAGCCTTGGAAAGCATTAAGACGGGAAAATACGGCACCTGCAAATATTGCGAAAAAGAAATTGACGAAAAACGTTTGCTCGCGCGACCAGCTTCTTCTTCTTGCATTGATTGCAAAAAGCGTTTGACTTTAGAAAGTTAATTTTATGTCGTGGAAACGGACACTTGCCGTTTCTTGCGCCTTGCTTGCGGTTGTTTTTGACCGCTTCCTAAAATGGCACTCATTTGCCGCGCTCCCTGGGGAGGGCGCGGTTTTGTTTCCGGGTTTTGATTATAAATATTTTTTAAATACCGGACTAACTTTTTCCCTATTCAATAACCCGCTCGCGATTACCGCTTCGCTCGTTGCCGCCGTCGCGCTAACTGTTTGGTTGGTTTATAAAATTAAACGCGAGCCAAACTGGTTTGCTTTGCCAACAAATATGATCGGCGTTCTGCTTGTTGCTTTGGGCGGCGCGAGCAATTTGTTTGATCGGTTTTATTTTCACGGCGTTATTGATTACCTACTTTTCTTTTCTCGGTCTGCGTGGAATATCGCAGATATCATGATCCTCGCAGGAATTTTGTTTCTCATTCTGAAACGAGATTCCAAAGGCGGTTTTTCCGACAACGAGCGTTTAGCGGATAGCGGATAGCGGATAGCGTTTAGTTTTCTAGACCCTATACGCTAAACCCTATACCCTGTTTCTGTTGTCTTCCAAAATATGGCGACAGCTATAATGAGTGCGGCTTTGGGCGGAATTTGCGCCCGGCCGCTTCGTGTTGAAGCCGACGTCTCGTCGGGTCTTCCTTCTTTTAACGTTGTCGGTCTTCCCGACGCCGCCGTTTCCGAGTCGCGCGACCGCGTTCGCGCGGCCATTAAAAATAGTGGCTTTTCTTTTCCCGGCGGCCGCGTCACGGTTAACCTTGCGCCGGCTGATTCAAAAAAAGCCGGTTCGTCTTATGATCTCCCCATTGCCGCGGCGATTTTGGGCGAGTGTGGTTTTTTGCGAAAGCTTCCCGAAGGCGCAATTTATGTTGGCGAGCTGTCGCTTGACGGCGCCGTGCGTCCAGTCGCGGGCGTGCTCGCCATTGCCGAACTCTGCCGCGAAACAAAAGCGTCGTGCTTGTTTGTACCGGTAGAAAACGCCGCCGAAGCGGCGCTTGTTCCTGGGATAAAAATAATTCCCATTGCTTCACTGCTTAAGTTAGTAATGCATTTGGACGAAACGGAAATAATTATAGGAACACCACATCATCTTCCAGAAATTGACGACACGCCTTGGGAAACCGATTTTGCCGCGATCCGCGGACAACAAACAGCGAAACGCGTTCTCACCATTGCCGCCGCTGGCGCACACAATATTATTTTGTCGGGTCCGCCCGGCTCGGGCAAAACAATGCTTTCGCATGCGCTCGCCGGAATCCTCCCATCACTGACATATAATGAGGCTTTAGAAATTACCCGAATTTATTCCGCCGCCGGCCTACTTGGTAGTAAGGGTCTTATTAAGACGCGACCGTTTCGTCATCCACACCACTCGGCCTCGGCTGTCGCCATTGTCGGCGGCGGCAGTAATGCCCGGCCTGGCGAAATTTCGCTCGCGCATCGGGGCATATTATTCATGGATGAATTTCCAGAGTTTCCGCATTCGGTTTTGGAACACTTGCGCGAACCGCTTGAAGACGGCACGATTACCGTTTCGCGCGCCGCCGGAACCAATACCTATCCCGCAAAATTTTTACTTATCGCCGCAAAAAATCCGTGTCCCTGCGGCTATGCCTCTGACCCGCAAGTAAGTTGCACTTGTCCGCCGCACCGACTTGATCTCTACAAAAAGAAATTATCCGGACCGCTTTTGGATCGCATTGACCTAACCGCCGAGGTGCCGCGTCAGTCTTGGACCGAACTTGCGAAAGGTGGAGACGGCGAAAACTCGGCAACCATCCGCGCGCTGGTTACCGCGGCGCGCAGTCGGCAAACTGATCGTTTTTCACAAACAAAAATTTTGGCGAACAGCGAAATTCCACCGCGAATGTTAGAAAAATTTTGTCCGCTTACGCCCGAGGCCGCAAACATGATCGCGCTCGCCGTGGATCGCTTCCGCCTTTCCGCGCGTTCGTATCATCACTTATTAAAAGTTTCCCGCACTATTGCCGACCTAGACGCGGTAGAAATAATTTCCGAGTCACACATTACCGAAGCCTTGCAGTATCGGCCGAAGAGAGAATAGTCTTTAGGAAATTTAAAATATCCCAGTTGGGGATATTTTAATAAAAGTTAAAAGTTAACAGTTAAAAGTTATTTAATATAAGGCAACGGATTAGTAACCTTACCATTCAAGCGCACTTCAAAATGCAAATGCGAGCCCGTGGAAAAACCGGTACTACCCATAAGCATGATTGGGTCGCCGCGGTGCACCTGATCGCCGGACGAAACGAGCAAACGCGAGGCGTGGCCATAGCGCGTAATAATTCCGTTGCCGTGGTCAATGTCTACATAATATCCGTAGCCTTTTTTGCATGACACGCCACAACCAGAGTGTGTCACAATGCCGTCATCAGCCGCATAAATTGTGTCGCCGGTGTCGCCATCCAAATCCAAACCCGTGTGGCGACCCAGGCTTTTTCTTCCAAGTTCCCAAACGCCATAATATTGTGAAATACGATGCGACGCAGCCGGCCAAAGCAAATCGGTTTTGCCGGCGTCCACAGCCGCGGGCGGGGTGGTCAAAATTTTTACCGGCGAAGCAATGGCTTTTGGTTTTGGCGCAACCGGCGCCGCAATCTGTCCGCCCGGAATAAATAACGCTTGACCCTTGGCGATCTTTTCATCGGACAAATTATTCCAAGAAATTATTTCGTCTACCGAGGCGTTAAATGTTGTGGCGATTTTGTTTACCGTGTCGCCGCTTTTTACGGTGTAGCTCACACCCGAGGAAGGTAGAATGGACAGTTCTTGCCCAGGTTTAATATAATCGCGAACAGTTAATTTATTTTCCCAAAGAATTGTCGCAATGGAGATACCAAACTTATCAGCGATCCCCGAGAGTGTATCGCCGTTCGCAACAATATATTTCTCAACCTGCGTTCGGTGTGGCGTGCCCGGCGGAAGAACTGTACCCGGCATTAGCGCGCCAAGTTCAATTAACGCGGCCGAGCCTTCGGTTTCAGGACTTTCGCCAAAATTATTTTGCGCGTCAGCTGCTTGGTCGCCTAGCGTATTGTCGGCGATGTCCTGCTCGTCATTTAATTTTGGTGCACCCGACTCCACAACTAATTCTTCTTCGCCAGAAAGATAGCGATACAAAACCGATTGTTCGCCGGTATAAACAATATTTTTTGTTCGCGCATAAATATTACCACCCGAAACAAGCAATACGAGCGACCCCAAAACAATGTGCAAAAAACGCCGATGTGAAACAGCAAAAGTAATCTGTCGCTCGGTTGGCTCTAAAGCCTTAGAAAAACGCTTAATGATTTTATAAATTGAAATTAAAAACGGTAAAATGATTTTTTTCGCAATTATAGCCAAAATCCTATAAAGCGTGCGCCCGACCCAAATAATCAGCTTTTTTAGCATCATTACAAGCCGGATCAAACCAACCAGAATCTTTATGAGAATTTTTTTAAGTTTGTGAGACAGATTTTGGCTAAATTTAAACAATTATATACGAAAGAACGCGTCCACTCTTGATCTTCAATGTACTACTAATACGACTTCGTTTCAACCTGGCGATCCTTTTACCGATTGACCAAAAAGTCTTTTTAGCCTAAATTATGAGTATAAAAAGACCCAGCGTCTTTATTTAATTTAATAAAAATTATGAATTCAACACTCATTTTCGCACTCGTGACCGGAGTCATCGCTGTTATCTACGGCGCGGTTCTTATTAAACTGATAATGAAAATTGCCGTCCCCGAAGGAAAGGGACGGGGAATTGCTTTGGCAATTGAAGAAGGCGCCAAAGCCTATCTCGGTCGCCAGTCTAAAATGATCGGCATCATCGGCGCGGTCGTTTTCTTAATCTTGCTTTTTGCTTTGGGTTGGAAAGTCGCTGTCGGTTTCGCAATCGGCGCGATTCTTTCCGGACTCGCCGGTTACATTGGAATGCTTGTTTCCACCAAAGCCAATATCCGCACGGCCGAGTCGGCCAGAATTGGTTTGGCGAAAGCGCTTGAAACCGCGGTTCGCGGCGGCACGGTTACCGGGATGCTCGTTGTTGGTTTTGGTATTATCGGTGTTGCCGGTTACTACATGATCACGCGCGATCTTTCGTCGCTTGTTGGTTTGGCTTTTGGCGGATCGCTTATTTCTGTTTTCGCTCGTCTTGGTGGCGGCATCTTTACCAAAGCCGCCGACGTTGGTGCCGACCTTGTTGGAAAAGTTGAAAAAGGAATCCCCGAAGACGACCCACGAAATCCGGCCGTGATTGCGGATAACGTTGGCGATATGGTGGGCGACGACGCTGGAATGGCCGCTGATCTTTTTGAAACTTATGCCGTCACAACCATTGCCGCGATGTTGCTTGCTAACCTCGCTTTTAACGGCAACGAGCGCGCCATTGTTTTCCCATTACTACTTGGCGGCGTTTCTATTATCGCTTCTATCATCGGTTCGTTCGCGATTCGCCTTGGCGCAAGCAAAAATATTATGGGCGCGCTTTACAAAGGACTGGTGGCCGCGGGCGTTCTTGCTTTCCTTGCTTTCTGGGTAATCATTCCACGCTTCCTTTCGGGCGTCGTAGACAAACCGCTTAATATTTTCTGGTCAGCGGCAATCGGTCTTGCGGTGACTGGCATTATTGTCGTCATCACCGATTACTACACTTCAACAAAATATTCTCCGGTAAAAGAAATTGCCAAGTCGTCAACCACTGGTCACGGCACCAACATCATTCAGGGTTTGGCCGTTTCTATGAAATCAACCGCCGCGCCGGTTGTCGTCATTGTCGCCGCGATTCTTGGCTCGTATTTCTTAGCCGGACTTTTCGGCATCGCGATTGCCGCTGTTGCCATGCTTTCTATGACTGGCATTATTGTCGCCATTGACGCCTATGGCCCAATCACCGACAACGCCGGCGGCATTGCCGAAATGTCGGGAATGCCCGAAGAGGTTCGCGCCATTACCGATCCTTTGGACGCCGTTGGCAACACAACCAAAGCTGTTACCAAGGGCTATGCCATTGGCTCGGCCGCGCTTGCTTCGCTCGTTCTCTTTGCTTCATACACGCAAGAATTTGTTGCCAAGGGAATCAAAGTTGATTTCTCGCTAACCGATCCAATGCTTATGGCCGGACTTTTTCTCGGCGGCTTGCTCCCTTATCTTTTTGGCGCGCGCGCCATGGAGGCTGTCGGCAAAACTGCCGGCCGCGTTGTTGAAGAAGTTCGCCGCCAATTTAAAGAGATCCCGGGCATTATGGAAGGAACGGCCAAGCCCGATTACGCTCGTTGCGTTGACGTTGTGACCAAAGGCGCGATTGAACAAATGATTGTCCCGGCGCTAATTCCGGTTGTCGCACCGATTGTCGTTGGTTTGGTTCTTGGTCGCGTCGCCCTTGGCGGATTACTCATTGGTTCAATTGTTACCGGCGTTTTCGTTGCCATCTCAATGACAACCGGCGGCGCCGCTTGGGACAATGCCAAGAAATATATTGAAGCGGGAAACTACGGCGGCAAGGGTTCGTTTGCCCACCAAGCCGCAGTCACGGGCGACACCGTTGGCGATCCTTACAAAGACACCGCTGGCCCGGCGATCAACCCGATGATCAAAATTTTGAACATCGTCGCCCTTCTCTTGGTCACCCTACTCGTCAGATAAACTAATATTTGATATTTAAAAAGACTCCGCGCGGAGTCTTTTTAAATATCAAAAAAACGGCCAGGCGAACCCAACCGTTTTATTGTGACAGTATTTGCCACTAGAGAAATCTAACTATTTTTCCATCGCGGCGACACCTCTTAGCATCTTTGCTAAAAGACCCGCCAGGTCTGTTACGGTGTGTTCGTTGTGGCCGCGATGGTCGCTTCCTTGACTTTTTTCACACCCACCCATTTCAATATCTAAAAAAGTGTGCACGGCCAGAACAAACCACGGCGGCGCTTCGCTGTTACAGTGTGAAACAATCTTCCAGCCTCCCTGGCTTTTGTCACAAAGAATCTTGTTGTCATTGGACAAATCAATCCTTATGAGAACTATGGCACTGCACGAAACGGTTGCCTTAGAACCGACAAAAATTTTACCATTGCCACAGTCAACCGACTTAAGCTCGGCCATTGAAAAAGAACCCGTTTGATAAACTATCGGCTGAGAAAGACCGATACCGGCACTTGTCAAAACTTTAACAATTGGCAAGAGGTCAGGTACCGCCGCCATTAGTTCTTCGAGCGAATTGAATGTACTCATCGTTCCCTCCTGGCCAAACCCTACCAAAACTCCGTTCTTGACGCAAATTGAAAAAATGGGTAATATCCATTGACTTATTCAAGCTGTTTTTTGCGGCAAAAAAATTATTCTGTCGCAAAAAATAAACACCTAAATTATAAATATGAACGTCTCCACAAAAAATTTACCAAAGTCCGAAATAGAAATCACGATTGAACTTTCCGCCGAGGAAATGAAACCGTATTTGGAAAAGGCCGCCGTGCGCCTGAGTACCGATCACGCGATTGAAGGCTTCCGCCCGGGTAAAGCGCCAGCGGACGTGATTGCAAAAAAATTTGGCGACAATGTTTTAATGGAAGCGGCGGCTGAAGAAGCCGTGCGCGCGACTTATGTTAAAACCGTTGTTGACCAAAAACTTAACACCGTCGGTACGCCAGCGGTGGCCGTAAAAAAGCTGGCCAAAGACAATCCTTTTATTTTCACCGCCACCGTGCCATTGCTTCCCGAGGTTAAATTGCCGGACATTGCTTCGCTTTCCGTCGCGAAAAAAGAAGTTAAAGTTGCCGACGCCGACCTTAATCGCGCCAAAGCCGACCTCCGTGAAATGCGTGCTAAAGAAACGGTGGTTGTGCGCGAAGCAAAAAAATCCGACAAGGTTGTTGTGGATATGGATATGAAACTGGACGGCGTGCCGCTGGAAGGCGGCCAAGCAAAAAACCATTCGGTTTACACTGCCGAGGAACATTACATTCCTGGTTTTTCCGACGAACTCATCGGCCTTAAAAAGGGCGACACAAAAAATTTCACTTTAACTTTTCCAAAAGAACACTTTCAAAAACACATTGCCGGCAAGCCAGTTGAATTTTCGGTTAAGGTGAACGACGTTTTTGAACGCCAGCTTCCGGAATGGGGGGACGAGCTCGCGCTTGGCTTTGGACAAAAAACTGTTGCTGATTTGGATAAAATTTTGAACGATAATTTGCTCCACGAAGCACAGAGCAAAGAAAACCAGCGCCAAGAAATCGCCGCCATTCTTGAAATCGTACAGAAAACAAAATTTGGCGATATTCCTGAACTGCTTGTTAACGAAGAAATCGGGAAAATGGTTCACGAACTTCAGCACGGTTTGGAAGAACGGGGAATGAATTGGAAAGAATATTTGGAAAAAGCCGGCAAGAGCGAAAATCAAATCAAGTTAGACTTTGCCGTGCAAGCGCTTGAGCGAATCAAGTCGGCGCTTGTCGTTCGCGCCATTGCCGAAGCCAATAATATTGATGCCTCGCCCGAAGAAGTTGCCGCCGAGGTTGAGCGCGAAATGAATTTAAACGTTGACGACGCTAAGGCACAAGAACAGATTCGCTCGCTTGAATACGCTGAGCGTGTGCAGTTTGTTTTAAAGAACCGCAAGGTTATCGCCTTTATTAAGGAAAAGATGGTAAAGTAGCTATATAAAACAAACGAATACCTAATATCTAATCCCTAATACCTAATCCGGGTACACCCCGCAGTTGCGGGGTGATTCAGGATTAGACATTTCCGCTCATCACATTCGTGTGAGCGGATCCGCCCAATCCCGCCGAAGCGGGAGATGGGCGGAAGATATTAGGTATTAAACTTTTGCATATGCCCATAATCAGCGCCGTCTTCTTGTCGCTCGCCGCTGGTCTTATCACCGCGGTTCCGGGTTTTGTTTCTGAGCTTGGCAAGCGCGCGCCAAAAAATATCCCGCTGCTGGTTGATATAAAAACTTTTTGGGGCGCCAGGCTTACGCGCGGCGAAGTTTTTTGGTTCGGACTTTTTATTCACTTGCTCATCGCTGCCCTTTTTGGCGCTTTTTACGAATATTTGGTGTTGAGCGAGGTTGTTCAACCATATCATCTGGTCAACCTGCTTATTTATGCTTTTTGTTTTTATCTCTTTGTCGGCGGCGTGATTTTCCCTATTGTTGGCCTTGGTCTTTTTGGCCGCAAGGAAGGAAAAACGGTTTGGTACGAACTGCTTATTACCCATCATCTTTTAGGATTTTTTATTTGGCTTGGCGTTATTCTTTTTCCTTATCTAAAACCATAATGATTGTACGCGTCCACGTTCACGCCCGCGCCAGTAAAAATGAAATTGTTGAAGCGGGTGGCGATCTTCATATTTACGTAACCGCGCCGCCCGTAGAAAACAAAGCCAATCTGGCGGTTCGCGAAATGCTTGCGAAAAAATTTAAAGTTTCAAAATCGCTGGTTGAACTGACGCGCGGCGCCAAAAGTCCGATAAAAGAGTTTATTGTTCTGAATATCTAATACCTAATATCTAATTTCTAATCCGTTGACGTCATCCCGAGGAGCCGAAGCGACGAGGGATCGCAAAGTCTCAAAGCAGGCTCCGTGTTTCCTCACCCTAGACAAAACAACCTTACGGGTTCGGAATGACGGCGGCTGGTTAGATATTAAAAAATTTTAAAAACAAAAACCGTGTTCAGCGTTGTGGCCCGAATGGTCACGTTGCTAAACACGGTGTTGTATTTTGCCCCCTACTTTCGCGCGCGTCGGCGCATTGTTTTTGCTTCGGTTTCGGCGTCAGCACATAGACGCGCTCCGGCTTGGCCGATCTTTACGAGTACCTCGCCTTTTGGCATTAGACACTCGCTGGCACTGCAGGCGTCGCTTGTTTGGTTGACTATGGAAAGACCAAAAATTCTTGCGACCGCGTTGGCGTACTTTCTGGCCTTTCCTCGCGGCAAAGCATTCCAAAAAGAAACCTTCCATAAACCCTCGCTCGTGCCGCTTGGGCTTTTGATTTCAATTACCGCGCCGTCACTGCGCCGTCTTTCAAATTCAATCAAAATGACGATGGAATTTTTTGAAGAATAATTAAGCTCTACACGAAAGCCGTGTCGGTTAATCAAATAATACCAAGCCAGACCGGTGACTGAAATTTCGGCGTAACCTGCCTGCATCATTTCCACCTTGGCAATTTTCTTAATCGTCAAAATTGTCGGCCGAGCGGCAAAAACTCGGCCAAGATATTCATCAATGACGTCCTCATGTGTCTTCATCGTTCCCTCTTTGCAAATTGTTCTGGTGCATCACGGTTTTTTGTCCCAAAAATTTCCAAATTCGTTCCCCGTTAATAAAACCTTGTTACCGCACTGCAGTAAAATTGTCAATGATAAAACAAAGAACCGCGCAAGCGGTTTTGTTCAAGGTTCATGGTTCATTGTCCATGGTGCGTGTTTCATGTTGAATGCTTCGCTCACCGTACCGGATCATTTCCTCCGCGCGACCAGGGGTGGCAACGAGCAATGCGCCACGCGCCGAGGAGCGAACCCTTCACGATTCCATATTTCATGATCGCGTCAGTGGTGTACACACTACAGGTCGGATAAAAACGACAGCCGGCGTGACGAAAAAATAGCCGCCCCCAACCATGGTCAGGAGAAAGGGTGCGCTGATATAGTTTTATTGATTTTAAAATTATCTTTTTCATGAATACATCACGAATATCTAATACCTAATATCTAATGTCTAATCCTGAATCACCCCGCAGTCGCGGGGTGTCCCGGATTAGGTATTAGGGATTAGATATTAGGTATTCAAATAACGGATAGTTTCTTCAAACAGTATTCCAGCGCCGCGGAAAGGGTTTTTTGATCGCGACCAACACTTTCCGGCTCGGCAACGATAACTAAATCAACGACCGTCTTAAAGTCGGGAAAAAACTTTTGTAGGGCAACGCGAAGGCGTCTTTTGATCAAATTTCGCTTGGTTGAGCGTTTATGTACCTTTAAACCAACGATTACTGCGGCGCGGGGTACAGAAGTGCCTCCAGCCAACGCTCTAACCTTTATTAAATTAGTAAAGACAGCGCGTCCTTTACGAAGGACGCGCGTCACATCTGTGTCGGTAGTTAAACGATGCTTCCTTGGAAGCATACTTTTTGGCTTAATTTAGCCAGAAACTGTTAAGCGACGTCGTCCTTTGACGCGGCGGCGGGAGAGGGTTTTGGTGCCTCCTTTGGAAGACATTCGCTTCATAAACCCGTGTACTTTAGCGTGTTTTCGCTTGTTTGGCTGATAAGTGCGTTTTGGCATAGTTATGTATTATAAACGAATTCCGCAATTTTTGTTAATAATTTATGGGGCGGTATCCACAATCTACACACACATTATCAACATATTTCACATTTGAGAAGACTTGATATAACCTGTGGATAACAGTATCATTATTCCTTTACCGCTTATAACCTTTTCAAATATGAATTACCAGGAAGTTTGGCAGGCCACCCTCGGGGAACTTGAGCTTACCCTTTCAAAGCCCAACTTTACAACATGGTTTAAAGATACGTATTTGTCTTTTTTTGAAGAAACCGCGGCTACGATCGCCGTGCCGAACGCTTTTACTAAAACTTGGTTTGAAAAAAAGTATCACCTCGCGATTATCAAAGCCCTTTCGCACGCTTCTTCTAATGCCGTTAAGACCATTACTTATATTGTAGACGCTCGTCCATCATCGGCGCAAACAATTAATGAGCGGCCGGTTGAAAATTATTCCAACCAGGAAACAAAACCAGCCGAACAGCCAATCACTAATGTTTTTGGCCTTAATCCTAAATATAAATTTTCCAGCTTTATTGTCGGCAAACAAAACGAGATGGCTAACGCCGCCGCCAAGGCAATTATTGAGCACCCGGGCACAGTTTATAACCCGCTCTTTATTTATGGCGGCGTTGGTTTGGGAAAAACCCACCTACTTCACGCCGTTGCCCACGCCCTTATAGAAAAAAATCCGCAAACGCGTGTTCTTTATGTGACTTGTGAGAAATTTACCAATGATTTTATCAACTCCGTTAAAACCGGCGCCACGCGCGAATTTAAAGATCGCTATCGTAATGTTGATTTGCTTTTAGTGGACGATATTCAATTCATTGCCGGAAAAAAAGAGACACAGGAAGAATTTTTCAATACTTTTAACCACTTACACCAATTAAATAACCAGATTATTTTGAGTTCCGACCGCCCACCTAAAGCGATTTTAGCCGAGGAGCGTTTGCTTTCGCGCTTGGAGTGGGGACTAACGACCGACATTGGCTCGCCGGATTTTGAAACCCGCATCGCTATTCTTCAAGAAAAATGTCGCGAAAAGAATTTCTCGCTTTCTTCGGAAATAATCAATATTATTGCCAATTCAATCACAACAAACATTCGCGAATTAGAAGGTGCTTTAAATAAATTGATCGCTAATTGCCAATTAAGAAATCTCGCGCCGTCACCAGAACTAACCCGCCAGCTTATTTCAAATATCTCCGCCTCTGCCGGCAAAAAATCAACAACCCCAAAACAAATTGTTCAAATTGTTGCGGAATATTTTGATCTTCCTCTTAACGATCTTCTTGGCGCTTCCCGCGAAAAACGTCTAGCTTTTCCGCGACAAATTGCAATGTTTATTCTTCGCGAAGACTTACGTGTTTCTTATCCCGCGATTGGTGTTGAAATTGGCGGCCGTGATCACACCACTGCGATGCACGCTTACGACAAAATCAACCGCGAAAAAGAAGAAAACAACAAACTTAAACAAGATATTGATCAGCTCCGTGCGAAGATCTACAGCATCTAACCTTGATAACTTGTTAATAACTACTTGATAACTACGTTCATAAGTTAAAAGCTATTAACAGTTTGTATCCACCAAATTTTCCATTTTCTTTCATCCCGCAATTCATCCACACAAAGAACTAACACCCAATCCACCCATATCTAATTTAGTTCTACGCTTATACATACTATCCCCACCCTCTACTACAACTACTATGAAATTAATATGTACACAGGAGAACTTATCTAGAGGATTATCTATTGTCGGACACCTCGCTAATAAGTCCGTCACCCTTCCAATCCTTTCCCATATACTTATTAAAGTTGAGAATAAGGTTATTAAGTTTCAAACAACAAATTTAGAATTAGCAATTACAGCGCAAATTCGCGGCAAGGTTGAAGTAGATGGAAATTTTACTGTTCCGGCTAAAATTTTTTCTGATTTTGTTTCTTTAATTTCCAGCGCTGACCCGATTGAGTGTGAATACGACAATGGCGCCTTAAAAATTTCATCAAAAGGCGTTAAAACACAAATTAGAGGAATCGCCGCTAGTGAGTTTCCATTAATTCCTGAGTTTACAGGAAATATAAATTATAAAGTCGCGGCTAATATTTTAAACGAAGCACTTTCGGGGGTGGTTTTTGCCGCATCAGCTTCGGAAATACGACCAGAAATTTCTGGTGTCTTGTTTTCTTGGAACGGCGCCGGTTCTTTAACTATGGCCGCAACCGACAGTTATCGTCTTTCGGAAAAAACCATTATCGCGCAAGGAGGAAGCGAAGCAAAGGATATAATTATTCCGGCAAAAACCTGCCAAGAGGTTTTGCGAATTATCAACACGTCTGAAGAAGGGGATAATGTTGAATTTTCAATAAACGAAAATCAAATTTCGTTCACGATTGGAAATACAACAATAACTTCGCGTGTGATTGAAGGAAAATATCCCGACTATAAACAAATTATCCCCACCGAAACAAAAATAAAAATTAAAGTTGAAAAAGGTTTACTAACGCGGGCGGTTCGCGCGGCAGGATTATTTTCTAAAGTCGGGTTAAACGATGTTGAACTCCGTGTTAATTCAGAAAATAAAAACTTGACCGTTATTGGTCGCGATGCACAAACTGGCGAAGAAACAACCGATGTTTCTTGTGAGGTTGAGGGTGGTAATACGTCGGTGGTTTTAAATTTTAGATATTTATTAGACGGATTAAACACGATTGGCGGAAATGATATAAATTTAGAAATCATAGACGGTAATTCGCCAGTGCTTATAAAACCGATTGATAAAAATATTGGCAGTTTGTATATCGTGATGCCGATCAAACAATAATTAAGTATTAGAAAAGCGGCGATCCTCGGATCGCCGCTTTTGGTTAGAGAAATTTCAGCTCAGTTATGGTTTCTTCCAAAACTTTGCTGTTTTACTGAGAACGTCCGGTGTTGTCGGCCCCTTGTAACGGGGGTTTTGTTGCGGTGTTCCTGCGACATAGGGCGAGAAGTCAAACCACCTCGCCATTATTGCGAAAGCCATCGTCTTTACGATAATCCTTCCGCCAACCACGGTTCTACTCACGACAATGTGAGTTTCCCAGTGATAGTGAGCGCCAGAACTATTAACCCCAGACTTTCCATCACCAGGTGTACCAACTTTTCCAATCACCTGTCCGGCAGTTACTTTTTGTCCTGGGGAAACAGTTACTTCTGAAAGGTGACAACCACGAATCATCCCAAGCGATCCCACTTCACCATTGCCCATTGTGTAGGCAACTTGTCCACCACAGCGTTTTCCAGCCGGTGTTCCTGTCCACCCAGCAATAACCATCTTGGCGTTAAAGGACGCCTTAACAGGTGTGCCGGGTTGAGCTGCCCAATCTTGTCCTTGATGAGGTATGTCGGGGTGACTGGCTCTAAAAGCGCCAACCACTGAACTGATGTAGGCAAGACCCGCATCAATTGGTGGAACGCCGACCTGTGAACTGTTTCCATTACTGGAATCAATTCCCGCCGCCCCCTCAAAAACCGCAATCATTTCGCGAACCGTTTGATTGTAGACTTGAGGATTCTTTCTTGAAAAATCTCCACCCGGACCAGATTGGTAGGCCATAAACATCTTTTCTTCGCCTACTGATTTTTCAAGATCGCAGAGGTAATGCACCCCGCATGTTGCCGACTCTTCCAAGCTCTGCGGGTTGTATGAGGCGTTTCCAAAACGTCTCGCCGTTGAAGGGATACATTGAAAGGGACCTTCTGCTCCAGCCCGTGAAGGAATACACCTTTCGCCGCGTGTTCCACCAAGACACATTCTTGGTCGTCCTTCTCTAAGCCAAACACCACAAATCGTTGTTGGTTTGATTTTGGTATCTGGTTTGCAAAACTGACCAATCAGATTTGCAAAGAGTGGTGAATATTCTGCACACCGTGCCACAATACCCTTCACCTCTTCTGGAAAGATAGACTGTCCGCCAGGGACTTCAATTTCATCTCCCTGTGCCTCTGACCCTTCTTCCTCGTCAGTATCACCGCTGTCGTCTTTTGTATCAGACGATGTCGGTGACTCGCCAGCCTTTACGATGGTGGGCAAGGTTGGTGATGTTGGTTGAGGAGAGGGTGGTGCTTGATTGGTCGGATCCTTAAAAAGTGGCTCGGTCGGCGTTGCTTTGCCAAAGATTGAATCGTATGTTTCTTTGGCTGGTGGAAACAGATCCTCGGCGCCTGCATTTTTTGAAGTGCAAAGCGCGAGCGCTACCAAACTTACGACGAAAGCAAAATTTTTCATTTGCCTTCTCCTTTCTTGCGCCCGCGGGCGCTTGTTTAGGTTTTCAAGGTTCATTTTTGCTCCGCAAGACGGAGTAGATTCTACGAGATCGCTCTCATAGAAACATATATTTATATCACAAAACCGGCTGTTTGTCAATGGTTTTGGCTTAAATACGGGTAAAAACAGGCTTCCTTCTTTGTTTTGCGACGCATTTCAGGGTATAATCAAAAAATGAAAATCTCCGCCCTAACCACGCAATTTTTAGATTATTTAGAAATTGAAAAAAATCGCTCGCCTCGGACGCGCGAAAATTATGATTTTTATTTAAATCGTTTTATAAAATTTGCCGGCGACACCGAACCAAATGGTATAACCGCTGACCGAATACGCGAATACCGTTTATACCTTAATCGTTTAACCGACGAGCGCGGCGAGGCGCTTAAAAAAAATACGCAAAACTATCACCTCATCGCCCTGCGCGCCTTTTTAAAATATTTAGCCAAGCGCGACATTGAAGCCCTTTCGCCGGAAAAAGTTGAACTTGGAAAAATGCCCGATCGGCAGGTTGCCTTTTTGGAAGGCGACGATCTGGCGCGTTTGTTAGAGGCACCGTTTAAATACGCCGATGATCCGGAAACGGCCTTGCGCGACAAAGCGATTTTGGAATTATTATTTTCTACCGGCTTGCGCGTGTCCGAACTCTGCGGCTTAAAAAAAGAAAACGTAAATTTAAAACGTGATGAATTTACCGTGCGCGGCAAAGGTTCAAAACTTCGTGTCGTTTTTCTTTCGGAAACCGCTCGCGACGCTTTAAAAAAATATTTAGAAACGCGTGGGGATATTGCACCGTTTATGTTCGTGCGCCACGACCGAGCGATTAAGAAGAATGCTGACCTCGCCGCCCTCACCCCGCGCTCTGTACAGCGTCTGGTTGACCGCTACTCGCGCGCCGCCGGAATAACGCAGAATATTACCCCCCACACCCTTAGACACTCGTACGCGACCGATCTGCTCAGAAACGGCGCCGACATTCGCTCGGTGCAAAGCATGCTTGGTCACTCGTCAATTACAACGACGCAAATCTACACTCACGTTACCAACGAACAACTGCATCAAGTTCATAAAAAATTTCACGACAAAACAAGAAAGGATAATTAGAGCCTGGTCGTCACTGACTAATAACAAACGGTTGACCAATTTTTATTTTCGGCGTAGGTTAAATTGAATTGTCGCGCCTTTTTTGCCCCCATAGTTCAACGGATAGAACGACAGCGTTCTAAGCTGATTATGGGGGTTCGATTCCCTCTGGGGGCATGAAAGACACGGCAATTTTTAAATACTACAAAAGCCTTAATTCCTGTTTTTATAAAGCAATAAAGCATGATTGGTTTTGTTTGTAATTCATGATAATATTTAAGCAAGATTAACTAATATTTTTTTACTATTTTTATGAAAAATATTTGGGTCAGGGTATTGGGTATTATTATACTAACCGTTGTTGTTAGTTTAATAACAATAAAATTATTCACCACCCCAAACAGCACTACTTCAGAAATAAAAGCTAGTGCGTACGATAACGTTATAAAATCAGGCGTTATTCACGCCTGCTATATTGTTTACCCACCCGCCTTTATTAAAGATCCAAACACGGGTAAATTGTCAGGTATTTTTTATGAAACTTTGAACAAGGCGGCTGATAATATGGGTTTAAAAGTTGACTGGAACGCCGAGGTTGGTTGGGGTGATGCAATTGAAGCTCTAAACACCAACAAATGCGACCTTCTTGGTTCCGATGTTTGGACTAATTCTGCTCGGGGCAAGGCAGCAGAATTCGCCGTACCGATTTATTACAGCGCAATAAATGCATATGTACGCGCCGATGATAAGCGTTTTGATAATGATATTACCGTAGTCAATAGTTCTAACTTTAAATTAGTGACAATCAACGGAGAAACATCGCAGGTGATTGCCTCGCAAAAATTTCCCAACGCTAAGACGCTACAATTGCCCCAATCAACCGATACGGCTCAATTGTTCGTAAATGTTGCCGATGGGAAAGCGGATATGACTTTCCAAGAAGCGAGCACGGCGTATCAGTATATGAAAAATAACCCTGGCAAAATAAAGAACGTTACGGTTTTAAAACCGCTTGTCGTTTATGGAAATTCAATGATGCTTAAAAAGGGCGAATTCACGCTTAAGTCAGCGATTGATAATGCGACAACCGAGTTGTTAAGTAATGGCTTTATTGATGATGTAATAAATAAATTTGAAAAAGAATATCCCGGCGGTTTCTATCGTGTTGCTGTACCGTATATAGCGCCGCAGAAATAATTGAATAATGTCAGTCCTCGATATAATTATTAAGTATCAAGAGGGTCTGCGGGCAGGCCTTCTTGTTACATTAGAACTCTGCTTGATAATTTGGGCGTCAGGACTTATTGTTGGCACGATTATTGGATTTTCTAGTTCTCGCTCAAAGTCGGTTGGTGGAACAAGTAGAACAATCGCTTTTGTTCTTTCTGGCGTGCCCGCTCTTGTTCTTCTATTCTGGCTTCACTATCCGCTTCAACAAATTCTCGGTATTGTGGTTGATCCGTTCATAACCGCCACCCTTGCCTTATCGCTCATCAACATCTTTGCTGTGTCTGAAATAGTGAGAACCGCGCTTGTAGAATTTCCGAACCAGTATATTGTGGCTGGCCGAGTTTGCGGACTTTCCGATCGGGCAATATTCAAAAAGATTGAACTTCCAATTGTTTTTCGCCAAATTATTCCTGGAATTTTAACCCTGCAAGTGGCGATGCTTCAACTTACACTGTTTGCTAGTTTTATCTCGGTTGAAGAGATTTTTAGGGTTGCTCAGCGTATTAATTCGGTTATATATAAACCCGTAGAAATATATACCGCGCTTGCTATTTTGTTTTTAATCGTTTGTTTGCCGTTAAATGGGTTGGCAATTTATCTAAAAAATAAATATACCCGTAATCTTTCGGAGAAATAACATGTTGAAAATATCAAATATTACAAAGAAATATGGCAATAAGATTATTTTGGATAATATTAGTTTTGATATTGAACCAGGAACAATTACAGCAATAATCGGTCCAAGCGGCGCGGGGAAAACAACGCTTCTTAAAACAATTGGTATGCTTGAATTTGCCGATTCGGGATCAATTGCAATCAATGATTCTTTGTATCAATTCCCAACAACCATTAAAGGACGAGAACCATGGCCAAAATTAACGATCGTCTTTCAGCAATTATTTATTTGGCCGCACCTCACCTTAAAACAAAACATCCTTTTACCGTTGGGTGGGGCGGTGTCAGGAAAAAAGAAAAAGCAATTTGATGATCTAATCAAACTTTTTGACATGAGCGACTTTGTAGAACGATATCCGAATGAAGTTTCAATCGGACAAAGGCAGCGCGCCGCTATCGTCCGCGCGTTAATGTTAAATCCAAAATACCTTCTATTGGACGAGGTGACGTCGTCGCTTGATGTTGAGCAGATTACTGTTATTTTGGCGCACCTTGATGATATTAAAAAACGCGGCGTGGGCATTGTTTTGGTAACACACCTTTTAAATTTTGCCAGATCGGTAAGCGATCAAGTTATCTTTCTTGAGAACGGCAAGATTGTTGTATCAGGAACAAAAAACATTCTTGATAATCCAACCAACGAACGACTAAAGCAATTTACAGGACTTATTAAACAGGCTAGTTAACACGAGCGAGCGAACCCAATTAGAAGATTTGTAAGAGAAATTAAAAAAATACGAAAACAAAAAAGCCCGCGCGGTAAAGCCGTACGGGCTTTTTTGCGCGAGCTTGAGATTTGGTGCTTGCTTACTTTTTTGGACTCTGGGCAAGAAGCCACATTATCGGCGCGGCTAGGCCAAGGCCGATGTATTGCAGCGTGCTTGGTTTGTTGTGGTTAATGAGCCAGTCGGCAATTGGCGCAAAGGCCATTTGCAAAACAAAGACCACCACAAGAAAGATTCCGGTTTGGACGGTTTTGTCGGCGGCAACGGCGCCACAGAGGTAGGTTGCGAGCCCGTTCGCGACCGCGACGGCAAAGATGATAAAGAGAGCTTTGCGAGGGACACTTCCAATCTCGGCAATGTCTTTCCAAAACACAAGAATGGCAATCACAAGCGCGACCACGAGTACAACGAACAGGATTGCTCCTAGTTTGACATTAAGTGCCTTGGCCAGATTTGGCCAGCTCGTATAAGCGGCGGCAATGAAGGTGGCGAACAAAAAGGTTTTGATGTCCACGGATTTCTCCTTGGTTAAAAGTGCGACGGTGCCTCGCACATTATGGTATTTTAGTGAAAGCGTCAAGGCTGCAAGCTATAAGACAAAGGCTCAGAACTACGCATAATAAGCGGTTAACCTTGACAAAAAAGGCGAAGTGTGGTATTTTAATACATCGTGACGCTCTAGGGCGCAGATTGATGAAACACAGTTTTTTCACGAGAAACTCCGTTCCGGAAGCACAAAGTAATTTTTTACGGCTTACATCGGATACTAAATAATCAATCAAACAAAACCCCCGCTTAACGCGAGGGTTTTGTGTTATGATGGCAAAATGATTACTGCCAAAGAAATTCAAAAACGTTTGCGTAAGAAAGCGTCGGCCAAACGCGCCGCTGGCCTGCTTCGGTTTTTTAAAACTGGCGTTGGCGAATACGGAGAAGGCGATAAATTTTTGGGCGTCACCGTTCCCGATATTCGCGCGGCAATTAAAGATTGTCGCAATGTTTCTCCTCGCGAAATACAAAAACTTTTAGACTCGTCTTTTCACGAGGAACGAATGGTGGGTACGTTTTGCCTCGCAAACGATTTTGTTAAAGCGGATCCAAAACAAAGAAAAATAATTTTTAATTTCTATTTAAAAAATACCGGGCGAATTAATAATTGGGACTTGGTTGATTTGTCCGCGCCGACGATTGTCGGCGGATACCTCCTCAGCGCTTCTCTAAAAGAGAAGAAAGTGTTTTTTAAAAAATTATCAGAATCTAAAAATTTATGGGAGCGGCGGATTGCTATTCTCGCCACCTTCGCATTTATTAAAAAAGGAAAATTTAGCGACACACTTGCCCTAGCTAAAAAATATTTAAACGACAAAGAAGATTTAATGCACAAAGCAACTGGCTGGATGCTTCGTGAGGTTGGCAAACGCTCGCCCAAAACACTGAAAAATTTTTTAGAAAAATTCGCCAATGTAATGCCGCGAACAATGCTTCGTTACGCAATAGAAAAATTCTCTCCCGCCGAACGAAAAAATTTTATGAATAAATAATTTATTTTTTTAAAACCACCCCAGTGCAGATTGGAGTGGTTTTAATTACGTGCCACGAGCGACGCGCTACGGGCTATTTCTTCGGCGCCTCGCCAGTATTCTGACTCGGAGCGGGCGCGCTCGTATCAAGCGGGGCAACCTCAACAATTTTATCGCCAACCGGATCGTAGAGAATTGCGCGTTTAGAAATTGAATAAATAATAACTTTATATCCAACCTTGGCGTTCGCGAAAAATGGCTGATCTTTAAATGGCGCGAGGTCAGTTATCGTGGCGATGGTCGGCGTTTCGCTTACCGGCAAAACCATTAGTTTACCCACACGGGCGATTAGGTTTTTATTTTCGTTGTCCGTCGGTTTGGTCGGGTTTTTGCTAAGGTCTTGAAATTGAAGATAAAAATAAACCGCCGCGCCCGCGGAAAGTAGGGTTGTTGCCGAAAGAACAACGATAACGATAAACGTCGTAAGCGGCCGGCGGCGCATGGTTTGGATTTGGGGCGGGGTGAAGGTCGCTTCGGTTGTTTTTATTTTAATTGCCATAAGTTTTTGTTGAAGATAAACCTATTTTATCACAAATCCTTAGTCTACGAAAACACCGTTTTGTTATTGACAACAACCGATAAATCCATTATCTTTCTCAGTGTCGCCGGAGAAAAACCCGGCACGAAAATATGCTTATGGTGCCTATGGTGTAATGGTAGCACAGGGGCTTGTGGAGCCCTTAGCGTGGGTTCGATCCCCACTAGGCACCCTTTCAAAATCCGACCTTTTAACAGGTCGGATTTTGTTATACGATGAAATTGTATGAGAAAAATTATTACAACCACATTTGTTACATTGGATGGCGTCATGCAGGCCCCCGGAGGCCCGACGGAGGACACGTCGGGCGGATTTGCCTATGGCGGCTGGCAAATGTCTTTTCCGAAAGACAAAATGTTGAATTCCATCCTAAACGAATTTTTTGGCATGCAATTCGAGCTTCTCCTCGGCAAGACCACCTATGATATCTTCGCCGCATACTGGCCCCATGCAACAACCGATCTCTGAAGTGGCGGCTCCATTTAACAGCACAAAAAATATGTGGTCTCGCATGAATCTTTTGAACCTTCTTGGAACAACTCAATCTGCATTGCTGGCGATGTGGTGGCACAACTCAAAGCACTTAAAGAACAAGACGGTCCAGACTTGTGGGTCTGGGGCAGTGGCAATCTCATCCAGACTTTGCTCAAAAATAATTTGATTGATCGTATGCATCTCTGGATATACCCAATCACTCTTGGTATCGGCAAGCGACTGTTCGCGGAAGGCACCCAAGCCGAACACTGGAAAATTGTGGACTCAAAAATTTCTACGACCGGAGTGATTGTTGGTACCTATGAACCGGCGGGACCGCTCAAGGCCGGAATATAGATCGTTGCATCATTGACCTCAACATTAATAGTTCTAACATCCTCCACGATTTCAACCCCATGAAAAACCCTTCGCCGTTCGGCGAAGGGTTTTTCAATATGGTGACAGCGGTTGAATTATGGCTGTTTGCAAGAGCTTCTGCGCAGAGTTATATGTCGGTATCGTCATATTGCAATTATTGATTTATTATGATATATTGTTTTTGATATGTCATTCAATCCAACAGGTCCACACAAATTAGATTTATTACCGCCAAAACAAGCCATTAAAAACGGCGATTTTCACGATCTCCTGCTTAATGCTCGCGTTGAATTAGCCGAACTTAAAGGGGCGACAGGGCATATTCCTAACCCCCTTCTTTTAATAACGCCACTAATGGTTAGGGAATCAGTTGAAAGCTCTGGTATTGAAAACATAAATACTACCGTTGCTAAGGTTTTTGAGAACCAGCTTTTGCCAGAATCAGAACAATCCACCCCTGACAAGGAAGTCATCCATTATAGAGAAGCGCTTCATTGGGGCGCGAACAAGCTCGATGAGTTTGCATTATCAAACCGCATTATTATTGGCGTACAACAAAAATTGTTACCAAACGATTTAGGAGGATATCGCAAAATTCAAAATCAAATCGTAAATACCCGCTCCAAAGAGGTGTTATATACGCCACCGACCTGTGTCAGCATCCCAGAATTAATAAGTAATTGGGAAAAATTCGTAAATACCAATGATGGTCTTGATCCATTGCTCCGTGCGGCAATCGCCCACTACCAGTTTGAATCCATTCACCCATTCTTAGATGGAAACGGCAGGACAGGTAGGATCTTGATGGTTTTACAACTGGTCAAAGATGGTGTGTTAGATCATCCAATCTTATTTATTAGTGGTTATATAAATAAAAACAAGTCGGATTATTATCGTTTGTTGCGCGACGTTACTGTAAATAATAATTGGGCTGCGTATATTGAATTCATGCTGCAGGCTTTTTGTGTTCAAGCTCAAGAGACAAAAGCTGCCTTGAAAAAAGTTGAGTCGTTGATTAGGGAACTCAAACAAAAGATCAAAAATGAACACCCCAAAATATATTCTGGCGATTTGCTAGAAGCACTCTTTACTTATCCAGTAATAAATCCCTCGAAGATGGCCAGTGTGTTAGATATTCACTACACAACAGCGAGTAGATACTTAATAGAATTAGAAAAAGCGGGAATACTACATTCTGTTAAGGTTGGTCGTAACCACTTCTTTGTAAATTGAAAATTAGTTTCAGCTCTAAATTAGAGTTCTGACACCGATTAACAATTGGTTAATTTCACCCCAATCCGCAGTTCCGAACGCCGCAGATAGGCGACCCTATGAAGAACCCTTCGTCAATCGGCGAAGGGTTCTTCGGTTATGGTCTATGTTAAGCGGCCGTGTCCTAGTTTTAGTTCTTTGACTGGCGGCTTATCAAGAGTTTGCATATACTTAAAATGTATGAAACTTTTAGTTATCAATAATGGAACATCGTATTTAAAACCACTCCTTAAAGCTTTGTCACCTAATGATGTTACTGTAATTACTCGTGAAGAATTTTTAAAGATAAAAAAATTATCGTGCGATGTGGTTATATTATCCGGCGGACATTCACTTACGGTTAAAAACCACGACCAAGAATATATGAATGAACTTAGTTTAATTAAAAAGGGGAACCGCCCCGTTCTTGGTATTTGTCTTGGTTTTGAGCTTGTTGCGCATGCTTTTGGCGCGACGCTAATTAAACTTAAAGCAAAAGAAAATAACATTGTTAAAATGACCGCCGCGTTTCCTCACCCGATATTTTCCGGCCTTAAAAATATTACAGCTTTTGAAAATCACCGCTGGGTGGTCAAAAAAGCTAAAAAACCGCTTATCTGTTTAGCCTCATCAAAAGACGGTTGCGAGATTATTGCTCATCAATCCAAATTAATTTTTGGCCTACAATTTCACCCCGAGATGCTACCCAACAAAACATCCGGCGGCTTGATTTTAAAAAACTGTTTAAAATATATTAAAAAGAATTTAAAATGCAAAACCGCCAGCGTTTAGCTGGCGGTTTTCATTGGTGGACATTCTCAAATATGCAAACCTGCCGATTGCTTTCGGGTATTAGTAAAGGTTCGCGAGACACTCAACATAATTGGCATTTGTTACATAAGCTACCCCAACACTGCATGTCGCTGGTGGTTCCAGAAAGTAAACTATTGTTGGTAGGTTTCCGGCGGCGGCGGATGCGCCATTGTAAACGTAACCACTGTTTCCGCGTGAATTGCCATCGTTTGGATCGGTGGGTTTATTAGGCATGAACGGCTGGAAAAATGCGTCCACCGTGTTGCTTGATAAATAATTCGTGCACGCAGTAGATATGCACTTCCATGCATCGCCGCCGGTTGAGGGATATGTCCCACCAGCATCAAGACCAAGGCTGAACGCGGTCACCAATTGTTTAACATCGGCATTTCGTTTGGTGTTTCTTGATTGTTTTCGGACCGTACTCAAAGACACGACCGCAATTGTTGAAAGAAGGCCTACAATAGAAATCACAACCAGTAATTCAACAAGTGTAAATCCTTTGCGTGACATAAGAAGTAATTATAGCACAAACGAAGGGGTACAGATCGCTTCGTTTGTGCTCCGTGATTCGGCTTAATATTTTTGATATAATTTGAATTATGAAACTGACAAATGACAGTTATCAAATTTCTATTGGCACAAAAAATTTTACTGAAAGCTATTTTCGCGATAAAGATGGTTGGGTAAAAATTTCTGCAAAAGGTAAAAAATTTCGCATGACCGCGGAGCAGTTTTTGAATCACTTATTGCCAGCCATCGCTGGTGTAAAGTCGGGATTAATTTGGCGTGTTGAATATAAACATAAAAAAATTCCCCGCACCAATTTTGGTGCGGGGAATTAAGAGGTGGACTAAGGGAAAGCTATGCGGATGAGTGTGTCCATTGCTTTAATAAATTTATCTTGTTTTTCATTTCTAACATTTGTCGTTCTGTCGTGTTGACGCACGCCGTAAGCAAGTTCAATTTGTATGGCCGCGGCAAGGTGGCCAAAAGGATTGCCGTGCTTGCGTACTAGATAGCCACCGTTATATCTGTCGGGAAGGTTTGGTACTTCAGTAATCGTGCCGGAAAAAAGTTCGTCTTCTCCGACCGAGCCACGTTGAACAACGGTCGCTTTTGGCCAATCTTTACTCACTTTTATTCGCCAAATTTTTTCTTGGATTGGTTCAGATTCAGGACAAAAAACCAATAGTCCTACAGCCTTGAGCGCATCTCTGAGTTGATAATCAAGTGAGTTTCTATTTTTATGCAAGGCTAGTCCAGTTCGGACCGTTCCGCGATTTCTTGTTCCAAGAATTGCGTCATAGCCGCCCGGTGGCGCATAGCTTGGGTTGTCTGCAAAACCATGAAGGTCAAGAAGAAGGCATGGTCCGTGAACCGACTCGGCTTCGGCAAGTCGCTTTTCTATTTCTGCGTGAAAGCCATCGTAATATCGTTTAAGGAGTGGGTCGCGATATCCGTCTTCTGGTTCAACGTTGGTTTCCACAAAATTTCGGTTGAACTGATTATAGATAACGCCGACCCGCGGCGACGCCGCCCGAAAAATATCCATTGCAAGCGGTAACGCGTTTAGGTCGGAACAACTTTCGGTTAGCCGGTCAAAAAACAAGCCGCGAAACACGTCTTTGTTTAGTCCGTCGTGTTGAACTGTGACAAAAACCGGTGGCGGCGTTTCTGCCGAAGGGACAATCGTCAATCCAAAATCGTGGTGAACTAGACAACGAGGCACTCTCTTTTCCATCGTATCTCCTTGGTTGGTTGTTTGTGAAAACAAAAAAGCCCCAGAGGGGCTGTAATCAATACTTATCTTGAGTATTAAAAAAGCACCCTGTCACTTGGGGAAGCACATTCGCAAAATCCAGACCAAGTTAAAGTTTGCTTATTCATTAACATAAAGATGAGTGTAGATGAAACGGCGTGCATTGTCAATTGTCGTTAGCGCGAAACGCGAATTAATCCGTCACCGAAATTTTATAAAGTTACACCCTGCGCGGACGAGCCGGCAGGGTGTGGGGTGAGGGGAGTGTTTGGATCGCGGCTTTGACTAGGCCGTGGCTCGGGGAAGTTCTTGGCTTCTTGTCTTATATGCCCGATCTACATAGAAATCCCGAGACAGGACGATGTGGCTTAGCATATAAGCGAGCGCATCTTCGTCATTGCTCGGAACCATAGTTCTCATGGTGTCGGAAAGGGAGAGGGTGGCCTCGTGCTGTTCCGGAACCTTGAGAAAAGAAAGACTTGTGCCGCGCGCCGTCAATTGCTCGCAAAGAAAGCCTTGAATGGCATCAAAAGGTATGGGTGGACTGGCACCATCTTCGGCGCGCAAGACAAAGGCCATGCTGAACGGGCCACCTTGCCACTTGCTAATGACCAGGCCGATTGGAATGAGCTTGCCGTTGTGTCTCAAACTTAAGACGCGGTAAAGGGCGGTAACCATAGGATCCTCCGTTTCTGTTGCTAGTTGCAAATCCTTCAGCTTTTGAACAAAAGCTACCATAAATGTTTAGCGCGGTCAACGCTAATGACAAACCCCACATCAAGCATCGTGCCTGTGTGGGGTCGGGGTTGGTTACTTGTGTGGTAAAAAATCTCTGGTAACCACGAGGTGGGTTTCAAACCCGGTTTTTTTGGCAGCTGGATCCTGAACAACCATTCTTTGAAAATAGTCTTCCAGTGCGCCGCGCAGGTCGCGAAGGTGATGTGAAGAGTCCACGGAAATTGCCGGTTGCAAAACAAACCCTTGCTGTCGTTGCTTCTGAGGAAGCGTGAGTCTTCTTAGGTGTGTGCCACGGGCGATCTGTTGGACAATTTTGTCTGTCGCCTCACGAACCTCGTTGGCCCACGGAGTTTTCTCAAGGGGTATTTCCCGACCCGCCAAAAAAATGCCAATTAACTTGCTCGCCCCTGGCCCCGTAGCAACGAGTCCCAAGGTAATGGTTGGCATTCCGAGTCGCACACATTCCAAATAACGAATTTGTACTCGCATGATTGCTCTCCCTCCAAAACTGCGGACTTGCAGCTTCAGGTTTTTGTATCACAAAGATCGCGACCGGTCAATGATATGGCTTATAAAAAATTAGTAACTAAACGCTTCAAAAAATATGTTTGCCGAACGAACACCTTTTCTTTTTAGGCCGTCGGAAATTTCTTTCATCATCATTGCAGGTCCGCAAAGGTAGAATTTTTTATTTTTAACGCCATTACAGCGTCTTTCAATAATCTCGGCGGTAATGTGTCCGCGCCGATCGCTCTCGTGAATAAAATAATGAAAAGCCTCGTTGTTTTTGGAAAGCTCCTGAAGCTCGGTATTATAAACCGCATCAAGCGCCGAGTTGGCCGAGTAAAAGAAAATCGTTTTTGGGAGACGGGTGCCCGAGCGCACGAGTGAAAGGAATGGGGTAATGCCGATGCCGCCAGCAATAAAAACATTTTCATCGGACGAATTAAAATTTGAAAAGAATTTTCCGTATGATCCGTGAACACAAACACGATCGCCCGCGGCAACATTTTTTAATTTATCAGTGTAGTCACCAAGCTCTTTTGCGGCAAAGCGCAAATTTTGTTCATCTGGCGCTGAAGAGAATGAAAACGGATGTGCTTCTCGGCTTACAGCCTTTGAGCGAAACGAAAAATATCCAAACTGTCCGAAAGAAAATTTTATATTTTTATTTTCTGGTGTCAGGGTAAATTCGCTAATGTCGCCGCCCATATCGCGTCGCTCTTTGACGGTATAAAAAGCTTTGGGCGCGATAAAATAATACAAAATTTCGCGATAGAACCAGGCGGCAAAACCGGCGATCATTACCGTTGCCATAAACGTGCCAAGCGGCGCGTAGCGCGCGACGTCGCTTGTTATGGTAAACAAGTGTAAAATGCCAAACGCGAGCGGGAGGGCAAAGAATTTTTGGATAATCACGAAGGCGCGATAGGGGATATGGATAAAAATAATCGTGACCACAACCGCCGCCATCATGATTAGCGCGAATGCGCCATAAACATAAGGAGGAAGTTGCGAAATAAAAATCGCGTTAAAAATCGCCGTGCTGTTTATGGCAAGCGCGAGAAAATGAATCGTTAAAAATGAAAACGCCCAAACGCCAAAGCGGTGATGGGCGCGATAAACGCGATCCAATCCCCCAAAAGCGGTTTCAATTATCGCGAAGCGCGTGGCAAGTAAAAAAGATAAAGAAAAAAGGATGGCGCCAAAGAGGGCGCTAAGCTGAGCCAAGCTTAAAAACGGCCGCAACAAAAGCACGGACAAATTATTTTTGGAAAGAAAATACAGAACCAGTGTTTCGGCGAGAATTAGAAAAACAATCGGGTAACCTAGTCGTTTTGGAGTCATAAAAACTATTTAACAAGATACTTTTCAATCATTTTAAGATTGTCGCCATGTTGACCTTGAAAAATTAACGTCATGTCAGTTCCGCAGTTAAAAACATCGCCACCCGTGTGCGTGTTACGCAATTCAGTAACGTCGTATTGTTTTCCCAAAACCGTGATAATGCAGCGATTGGCATTTATGTTTGGTGTCGGTATGTTCTTGTTCTTATTAAGCGCGGGAATGGTTTTTGTAACCGGTTGGTTGGTTGTGGAAACGGTTTTTTGTTGAGGTAGGTTTGTTTTGCTTAAAAAATTACGTCCATAAAAAATACCAGCACCAGCGGCAACAACGACGATAAGTCCGTAAAAAACAATGTTGAGAATGATTTTTTTAGACATAATTATCTATTGATAAGTTGGCTCAAGAATGTTAATTTATAAGGCACGATATTATGAGTGAGAAAAAAGAAGTCTATCTTGATTACGCAGCGGCGACGCCACTGGATGCGCGCGTTGTTTTGGCAATGAAACCGTATTTTGACGGTATTTTTGGCAATCCTTCGTCCTTACATTCGTCCGGCCGACGTGCCAAAACCGCGCTTGATGACGCGCGCGACGTAGTCGCCAAAGTTCTTAATTGTCGGGCAAGCGAGATTGTTTTTACGTCGGGTGGCACGGAGTCTGATAATTTGGCCGTTTTCGGCGTTCTTAGAAAGAACAAAGCCCGATGCAATCATATTATCACGAGTACGATTGAACACCACGCCATTTTAAATCCAGTTGAACAGCTGGCGAAAAACGAAGGTTTTTTTTCCGACTACATTAAAGTTAATCGTGAAGGAATCATTAATCCAACCGACGTTGTTTCTAAGATTACAGACAAAACCGCGCTCGTGAGCATAATGTATGCGAACAACGAAATCGGCACGATTCAACCGCTTGTTGAGCTTGGCAAAGCAATTGCCGATTGGAAAAAAGAAAATGGCAGAAAGGCTGATGAGCCGCCGTATTTTCATACCGACGCTTGTCAGGCCGCGGGTGCGCTTTCGCTGGACGTTAAAACACTTGGCGTTGATCTGCTAACTTTAAACGGTTCAAAAATTTGCGGACCAAAAGGAGCGGGCGTGCTCTTTGTAAAAACTGGAACAAAAATAGAACCGCTTATTTACGGCGGTGGCCAAGAATGGCGATTGCGTTCGGGAACAGAAAACGTTGCCGCGATTGTCGGGCTTAGCGAAGCGCTTAAAATTTCTGCGGCTGAAAAAGAAAAGGAAAACGCTCGGCTAATTCCTTTGCGCGACAAATTAATTGCGGGCATGCTTTCAATTTCAAAGACCTTTGTGAACGGGCACCTAGCCAAGCGTCTTCCTAATAACGTCAACGTAACAATTTTGGACATTGAAGGCGAGGCAATGGTTTTGTATCTTGATGAACAGGGCTTTTGCGTTTCCACTGGTTCCGCTTGTACCTCGGCTAACCTAGAGCCGTCGCATGTCATTCGCGCCCTTGGCCTTCCTTATGAAGCGGCGCACGGCTCGCTCCGCGTGACGCTCGGACGCTTTACGACCGAAGAAGAAATTGATGCCTTCCTCGCCGCCTTGCCACCGATTGTGGAAAAGCTTCGTAAACTTTCCCCAGTGCGATTGGATATGAAGAATTTTAAGTAACAGAGATTAGAAATTTGAGATTAGATTGTAGAAGTTGGTTTTTCGTCTTCTAATATCTAATCTCATCCCCATGAGTATGAACACCCCCGACGTTGTCTCAAAAGACGAAAAAAATAAGTGGCTTTATTCCGAAGTGGTTAAAGAACATTTTTTTAACCCGCATAATTTTATGGTTGACGACGAAGGGTATGATCATGATGGTATTGGCATGGTCGGCTCGCCAGCCTGTGGTGATATGATGACGGTTTGGATCAAAGTTGGTCCGACAACGGAAAAAATTATTGATATGAAGTGGCGGACGTTTGGTTGTGGTTCGGCAATTGCGTCCACCTCAATGCATTCGGTAATGGTGACGGAAAACGGCGGCCGAACCATAGAGGAAGCGCTCGCGATTCGCCCTCAGCATATTATTGAACGACTGGGCGGGCTTCCTGATCGCAAAATTCACTGCTCGGTGCTTTCGGACAAGGCTCTGCGCGCCGCGGTTAACGACTATTTTCGCCGCAGTGGCAAAAAAGACAGAATGATGACCGAAAAAAGTCGCGTCATTGATAAGGTTTTAAATATCACTGATCATGATATTGAAGAAGCGGTGCTGGAGGGCGCCGACACACTGGAAAAAGTCCAAGCGCGTACCAAGGTTGGTACTGGCGATGCTTCGTGCATTCCCGAGGTTGAACAGTTGATTAGGTTTTATAAGGAGAAATACTTTAAGGCGCCGAACTTTTAACTTTTAACTATTAACTTTTAGGAAAAACCTAATAGTTAAAAGTTAACAGTTAACAGTTAGTTATATGAAACTAAAAATCTCCGTTGACCCTATAATGTGCTATGGCGCCGCCGCTTGCGTCACGGTGTCGCCGGATCATTTTGCTTTAAACAGCGACGCCAAAGCGATTGTTCTTGATAATGGCGAAACAGCAAAACTAGACAGCCGTATTTACGAGCGGGTGATTGAAGCTGACGAAGCTAAAAAAGAAGAAATAATTTTGGCCGCCAAGTCTTGTCCCGTCGCCGCGATTTCCGTTTGGAACGCAGACACCGGAGAGAAATTGTATCCATAGTTTAGCCAATGGCTCGTGGCAAATTGCACATAGCTAGATAAAAAAATTATCCCGAAGTTATCGGGGTAATTTTTTATTATTTGCTATAGGCTATTAGCCATTTACCAAAAGCCACGGGCCACGTGCTACTTGCCAATGGCCGGAATGCCCGCGGGACGAATTTGAATGTCGGTCGCGGAAACTGAGCCGTCGGAATTGGTCGTGCCGGTCGCGATAATATTTTCTCCGGTTTTTAGATCAGTGGTTGTTCCTTCAACGGTTTTGCTAACCTTAGTTGCGCTAGAAAAGAAAATTATTTTTGATCCGCCGCTTGTCAAAGAAATGGTTATGCTTTTATCGTCGGCGGAAAGAATTTGGCCAATCGCGCCGCGATTTCCCGCCCCCATCGCCCCGCGCGCGGGGCCGTTACTATTTTGTCCGACAACACCGCGGAAGTTAGCGCCGTTAAAATTCGGCGCGGCAGTATTTTTAGTTTTTCCAAAAACCGTCCCGCCATAGAAAGCGGCAACGCCGACAACAATAACGACAACGATGGTGATAATAAGATTTTTTTTCATAACTTTGCAGTTAGTTTTTAGCCGTTAACTTTTAGAAAGAAACTAAAAGTTAAAAGTTAAAACCTAAAAGTTGTAGCTATTCATACCTAAGCGCCTCAATCGGATTCAAGCGGCTCGCGCGGCGCGCTGGATAATAGCCAAAGACAATGCCGATTGCGGCCGAAACGCCGAAGGCGAGCAAGACGGAGGTGGTGCTGACCGACGCGGCAATATTTCCAAGCTTACTAATAAGGAAAGCGGCCAGCCAACCTAAGATAATTCCAACAACTCCTCCCAAAATTGTGAGCGCCGCCGCTTCGGCCAAAAATTGTCGGGAGATGTCGCGCGCGCGAGCGCCAATCGCTTTGCGTAGTCCAATCTCGCGCGTGCGTTCGGTTACGGTCGTGAGCATCATATTCATAATCCCGATGCCGCCAACGACAAGCGAAATCGCGGCGACTGATCCGAGGAGAAGGGTGAAAGTACTCGCGATAGACGAAGCGGCTGAGATGATGTCGTTTTGGTTCATCACGCTAAAGTCGGCGAGGGTCGGATCGGAAATTTTGTGTTGGGTTAGAAGAATGTCGGTTACCTGCGTCTGTAGATCGGTCATCACTTTTGTATTTTGAGCCTGGAGATCAATGTTTGTAACGCGGCTGTTTCCAGTAAGAAAACGCTGAGCCGTGCTTATCGGAATAAAAACAATTTCGTCTTGACTGCCAAAGCCGCCTGACCCCTTGGATTTTAGGACGCCGATGACGCTAAATTCAATGTTTTTAATTTTTATTTTTTCGCCTGTCGGGTCGGTACCCTCGCCAAAGAGGTCATCGCGCACGGTTGAACCAAGGACGGCGACTTTGTTCACGTTAGCAACATCTTCGTCGGAAATAAAATTACCAAGGTCAACAGTAATATTACGTACGCTGACGTAGTCTGGGGTCGTTCCGTTGGTCGTGGCGTTAGTATTTGTGCCTTTGGCAACGATCTGATACCGGCTAGAAACCTCGGCGGTTATTTTGTTATAAAGGGTGGCTTCGTTTTTAATCGCGTCGTAATCGTTCATCGTTAAAGTTTGTGCCGAACCGCGTCCTTGGCTTACGGCTTGTCCAACGCCGCGCTGCGCGCCTGGCGACACCAAAATTAAATTTGAGCCAAGCGACTGGATGCTTGAGGAAATGGAATTCTGCGTGCCGGTACCAATACTGATCATCGCGATAACCGAAGCAATGCCGATGACAATACCCAAAATCGTAAGCCCAGAACGGGCCTTATTAGCAGACAAGGCAAAGTATGTTTCGTCTAACAAATCGGATGTTTTCATACGGCAAGATATTGGTTTATTGTTTTGCGGCGGTTTTTGTTTTTAATATTTTGTGGTCGGACAAATCTGAAAGAATCATCCCGTCGCGAATCTGGATTATTCGGTCGGCGTGCGCTGCGACTTCGTGTTCGTGGGTGATTAGAACAATCGTATGACCAAATTTTTTATTAAGTTCTTCAAAGGTGGCAAGGACAATTTCACCAGTCTTGCTGTCCAAGTTCCCCGTTGGTTCATCGGCCAGAATAAGCGACGGATTTCCGACGAGCGCTCGCGCGATCGCGACGCGTTGCATTTGTCCGCCGGAAAGTTCGTTGGAAAGATGTTGAAAATGGCTTTCGTCCATTCCTGCCGATTTTAAAGCGGCGCGCGCGCGTTCGGTTCGTAACTCTTTTGATACATCGTCGTAAATTAGGGGCATTTCAACATTGCGGAGAACGGTTGCGCGGCGCAAGAGATTAAACGACTGAAAAACAAAACCGATTTTTTTGTTGCGCAGTTCGGAGAGTTCGTCGTCGGTCATCGCCGAAACATCTTTGCCATCTAAAAGATAGGCGCCCTCGGACGGTTTGTCTAAAGCGCCGATGATATTCATAAGCGTTGATTTTCCAGAACCGGACGGCCCGACAATTGCCACAAATTCGCCGTCGTTTATTTTAAGCGAGACGTTTTTTAGGGCGAGAAATTCGTTCTCGCCGCTTAAATATTTTTTTGAGACGTTAATGCATTCAATCATTTAATTTTTTGAGACTAGAAATTTGAGATTTGAATTATAAAGTTGGACGTCGGGTTAGTGTCCAGTCGGCGCAAAGCCGCCGCCCGTGCGAACTGCTCCGCCGCCAGTTTGCAAAATACTGCGGCTTTGCGTCGCGGAAGTTGCCGAAGAGGTCGTGGCACTAGTTGCGGCGATGGTTTTAACCACAAAGACTTCGTCTTCGGTAAGTCCGGATACGACCTCGGTATTTGTGCCGTCGCTTAAGCTGACTTCAATTATTTTTTGAATCGGCGCGGCGGAAAGAGTAACGCCTGTGCGGCTGTTTCCAAGGTCGGCAACCGTTTCGCTTGGAACAAGCACATAGCTTATTTCGTTGGCTGTTTTTATAGCCGAACTCGGTACGATCAAAACATTCTGGCGTGAATCAATAATAATTGAAGCAGTGATGCTCATTCCCGGGCGGACGCGGTCGTCCTGCGTATCAAAAACGATTTGACTGCCGTAGGTTACTACGCCCTGAGAAACGGCGCCGAGCGCGTCAATTTCCGAAACCGTGCCGGTAATAGAAAGGCCGTCTATGGCATCAAACGTAACTGTCGCTTTGTTCCCGACCTTAACTTTAACCGCATCAATTTCGTTTAAAGTAATTGACGAGCTAAGTTGTTTGGTGATAATCGTCGCGGCCGATGTGCCGTTTGAAACGGTATCGCCTTTTTTAACGGCGAGCGAAGCAATAACGCCGTCAAACGGCGCGCGAATATAATAATCAGCCAGCGCCGTGTTTGCGTCGGAAAGCGCGTTTTGTTTGCTGGCAATATTAATTTGCGCGTTGCGCAGATCGGAGTCCGAGGGGCCGGCTTGGGTTTTTGCGAGCGAGGCGGTTTTTTCGGCAATCGTCCGATCGGCGTCGGAAATGGACTGAGTATAATTTTTAATTGATTGGGTATAGCCGAGAAGCGACGAAAGTAAACTGTTGATTTTTGAGGTGAAGCCGTTGAGGTTTGAAAGCAGTGTGTTAGCCGCGGCAATCGGCGCAATTCCGTGCTCGGTCAGACGATCTTCGTAAAATTGCACCAAGTTGTTGGCCGAAAGAACGGCTTGGGAAATAAGCTGGGACGTGGCGTAGGTTTCGTTCAGAAGCGCGGTGGTCGCTGCCGTGTCGGAAGATCGTCCGCTGTTTTTATAATCAAGAAAGTTCGCATCGTAAGCGGCGCGGGCGGCTGTGTAGTCTTTTGCTGCCGAGTCGCGGAAAAGATCGGCCGAAAGGTCATAAACTTTGGCCGAGTCGGCTAAGTAGTCAAGATTGCTTTGCTGTTTACTGATGTCGTATCCGTAGAGCGCATTTTTAATGCCGCTTACAATATTGGGAAAGTCCAAGAAAGCGCTCGCGATGGCATTTTGCGCATCGGCATAAGCCTTGTTTAAATTGTCTCGGCTTGAAGTTTTGCCGTTCTCAGCGTTTATGAGCGCATTTTGTGATTGAAGCAAAGTAAGTTCATCAACCGGGCTGGTAAGGTCTTTAAGCGAAAGCTGGGCGGTTTCCAGATTTGTCCGCGCGTCGCGTACGGCCTTTAAAGCCGTAGTGCTGTCAATTGTAGCAAGAAGCTGGCCAGACTTTACCGTGTCACCCTCCTTAATAACTAGAGAAGTAATGTTTCCCGAGGCCTTGGCTTTTACGTCTAATTGATTAGTGGCGGCAATTTGTCCAGTTCCGCTGATGGTTGAAATAATATTACCCTTGCTCGCTTTGGCCAGAACATAATGTGCCTCCTGGGGCTTGTTCGTTACGGCCTTAAATGAATAATAGCCGCCGGTTGCAAGCGCTAAAATAAATATTGCCGTAATAAATTTGTGACGAATAAGAAAGCTAAAGATTTTTTTCATAATTTTTTATCGGTTCATCATTGAAGGATTAAGGGGAGCAGGGACGGGCGGCATAACACGAATAAGTTTGGCGCCAATTTGCCCGCCGACCGTCGGCTCGCCAATTATAACGACAAACTGGTCGGTTTTAAGTTGCGAAAAAGGAATTTGATCGCGGAACATTCGGATCATTGTCGTCTCGTTGGTGGAAATAATTTTTTCGGCATTGTTTGGTTCCTCAATAAAAAGAAATGGCTCGTTGATTTTAATTATTTTTCCAGCCGCGCCATTGGCGTTCATAAAATTACGATCATTTATTTTTTCACCAAGCGATGGTGTTTGATTGGTAAAAATATTCCGATAGTTTTCTCCAAGGCTGTGGGAAAAGTCGGCTTTTTTAAAACCAGCGATCATTCCCAGTTTAAAAACGGCCAAACTAAAAATAATGACGCCAACGATAATGGCGGCGGTTTTGATGGTTTTAGAATTAGAGAAATTATTTAAGTTCATAAGTTTTGATTAGGCAATTTTATGGCCAATATGATGATGGTTCGCGGGTAGATTCTTTAGCGCCATCCGTAAAAAATTAATAAACGCAAAAACAGCAGCGAGAACGAGGATGACACTCATTGTTGGTAAGGTTTCGGCAAGCGAAGAAAGATAGCTTTTCCAAAAACTGGCAACCGCGGAAAAGTCAGTCCAAATCAGCGTGGCAAAAGCGGAAAAACCCGATCGGCTAAATTCGCCGTGGGCAAGAACAATAGAAAAAATAAGTGCCGCCGCCGAAAGAAATGAAAGTGCGGAAAAAATAAAAAATTTTGAGCGTGCTTGCAGGGCCGTTCTTTCCTCGTAAATTCTTGCAAATACAGCGCTTAAAAGGGTGTCCGACGCCGGCTCTGGCTTGGCTTTTAGAATTAAATTTTTCCACGCATCGCTCATATTGTTTTGTTAATTATACGCAAAATTCGCAAATTTTGGTTCATCTTTAATCTTTGTGTTCTAATGTTTCCTTAAGGGTGGTTAATGCTCGCCGGTAACGGCTTTTTACGGTGTTAACCGACTCGCTCATAACGTCGGCAATTTCTTGAAGCGTTAGCTCATCGTAATAATGCATTTCCAAAACCACGCGATTTTTTGATGAAAGGGCGTCAAGCGCCCCGCGGATTTTTTCCGCGGACAGTAAGGCGTCGGTTGTTTCTGGCGCAAGCGGCGCGTCGTCGGCAAGAGAATCAATAAAAGTATTTTCACCATCGTCATTTTCAAAATCCGAAAAAACCGTCGGACGTTTTTTTCGGAGATAATCCAGACAGGTGTTTTTGGCGATGGTCAAAAACCAAGTTTTAAATTTTTTTTGCTGATCAAATTTTTTAAGATTGCGCCAAACCTTAACGCAGGCTTCTTGAACAGCGTCTTCGGCTTCACTTTCGCCAACCAGGCCGCGGCACAAGATAAGCGCGGAGTTTAAATAGCGCTTAAATAAAACTGAAAGCGACTCCTCGTCGCCCTTTAAATACGCCGTTATTAATTCGGCATCTCCTCGTTTATTTTTATCGTCCATATCCTAACACTATCGTCTTATTTTACAGATGTCTACCCATCATTAAAAATGAACCATCAATAATGAGTGGTACATGGTACATGGTTCATGGTTAATGTGGAGATCTATCCACAGCGCGGCTATTGCTGTTCTTCGGGCGCAGGGTTAAAGTGATGACGATTACAAACCAATCACACCAATGATCTTGGATGACGAGAAGATTATTAGCGAGCTGGATCACGGTCGCGTTCGCGATTCGCTTTCAGCCCTACCTGATCAAATTAACGCCGCCCTAAACGAGGCAACGCGCGTTAAGTTCGCCGCTACCTATAAAAAATCTTCCGAAATCGTCGTTGCGGGAATGGGCGGCTCAACTCTGGGTGCGCATCTCGTGCAATCTATTTACGGCAACTCTATTAGAGTGCCGTTTTGTTTTATAAACGGCTATCATTTGCCTGGTTCGGTTGGAAAGAATAGTCTTGTTATTTTGTCTTCCTACTCTGGCACAACCGAAGAAACGCTGGCCTGCTTTGATGAAGCCAAAAAACGCGGTGCAAAAATTTGCGGCATTGCCTCGGGTGGTCCGCTTGCCGAAAAACTAAAGAAAATAAAAGCGCCGGCCTATATTTTTTCTCCGGATTTTAACCCTTGCAAACAACCGCGAATGGGTTTGGGTTATATGTTCACGGGATTGCTTTCTTTTTTGGTCGCAACGAACAAACTCTCGGGAACGGTGCTCGTTGATTTGAAAAAAACTTTGGTCGGCCTGCGTGAAGCTGGAAAAAAATGGGAACTCGGCGTTCCTAGCGCCGTAAATTCGGCCAAGATAATGGCGCGCGAGCTTGCAGAAAAAATTCCCGTTATTGTTTCGGCTGAGCATCTAGTTGCGAATGGTCATATTTTACAAAATCAAATTCACGAAAGCCCAAAACAATTTTGCGCCGCCTTTCCGCTTCCCGAACTTAACCATCACTTAATGGAAGGACTTAAATTTCCAAAGAACGCTTCGTCGGAATTGGTTTTTCTTTTCCTTAACTCTAGCTTGTATTCAAAAAAACTCAGCAAGCGACTCGCCATTACCGAAGAAGTCGTTGCTAAACAAAATTATCAGCACATAGAGTGGTGCGCGGAAAGTAAAACAAGAATTGGCCAAGCGCTTGAGGCGCTAACCTTCGGCGGCTGGGTGTCATTTTATATGGCAATGGAAAACCGCGTTAATCCTTCGTTCATTCCCTGGGTAGACTTCTTTAAGAAGGAACTAAAAAGGGAGTGAAGCTTAGATCTTTCACTGCTTCGTCTCACCCATGCTTGGGGACGAAGCGGTCACTGGGTCGCGAGGGCCGGCGCCTGCGTCGGCCTTTTGCATTATTAATTATGTTGGTAGGATTTATTTAAAGACGGGATAATTTATTTATCCTCAAAAGTCAGAATATACATATTTTCTCGTAATTACTACCGTCTTTAGATACTGCACACATATACCGTTTCGGATAAATAAATTATCCCGTCTTTAAATTTTGTATATGGACTTGGTGATGTTTAATTTTTTAAAAAAATTAAAAAACTGGGTAGTCGGCAACGCGTGGCTCGGCGAGGCGGTGGTTTTTGTTGTTTGTTTTTTAATTTATTGGCCGCTTCAGAATAACGGCGTTTTCCCAGATCCCGACTCTTTTTATCACATTAAAATGGCTGAGCTGACCGCGGTCTCGGGTCCAGTGCGTGATTTTGTCTGGATGCCTTTTACCACCCTTGCGAAAAATTTTGCCGACCATCATTTTTTGTATCACGTGGCGCTTGTTCCGTTTATTAAATTATTCGGTCCACTTCTTGGAATGAAAGTCGCGACGACTTTTTTAGCGGCGCTCGCAATCGCTGTTGTGTCGTTTGTTTTGCGTCGTCTTGGTGCCAAAGCCGCGCCGTTTTATGCGCTCGCGCTTGCCGTCGCGAGTCCGTTTGTTTTTCGTTTGAACTTGGCCAAAGCCTCGGCGCCGGGAATTATTCTTTTGGTTTTGGGAATGTATTTTGCTGTTAAACGAAAATCATTACCCTTGTTTTTAATTGCGTTTTTTTATGTTTGGACGCACGGTGGCTGGCCAGCGCTCCTTGGTCTTGGCACCATCGCGATTATTGTTTCGGCGTGGGGAAAGAAGGGTGGCGTCACTAAACCCTTACTCGCTCTGTGGGGTGGAATTTTGGCTGGCTTAATTATTAATCCGTTCTTCCCGCATAATCTTCAGTTTTACTGGGAGCAGATCGTTCAAATTGCCGTGATCAATTACCAAACAAAAATCGGCGTTGGTTCGGAGTGGTATCCGTATAATTCATCCGACTTAATTTCCGGTTTGCCGCTTTTGTTTTTGCTTATGGCCGCGGCGGTCGTTGTTTGGCCGTTTGCTAAAGGAAAAGAACGCCGCAGTGCGCTCGTATATTCCATTGGCACGTTTTTATTTTTAATTTTAACCCTGCGTTCGCGCCGGCACGTGGAATATTTTGTTCCGCTCGCGCTGATTGCCTCGGCGCTGTGGCTAGAATTGTCGCTGGGGTCATTTATAAAAAATATTTTTTCAAAAAATCGTTTGGTTCTTTCTGTGGCGGCGCTGGGAATGGCTTCTATGTTCGTGGTTTTTGCGGGTAACGAAATTTCGGCTGATCGCAAAGACCTAACCAAAGGTTATGATTTTAATTTATACGTCGGCGAAGCAAATTGGCTTAAAAAAAATGTTCCGGCCGGAGAAATAATCGTTCATAACGACTGGGATGATTTTCCAATGCTGTTTATGCGCGACGACACTCATCGTTATATAATGGGAATGGATCCGACGTTTCTTTATCGCGCTAACCCCGACTTGTATCGCAATTATGTTGACCTGACGCTTGGAAAATCAAACGACCCCGTGGGTGTAATGAAGCAGTTAAACTCGCGGTATGTTTTACTTGACCTTAACCATCAAGCGCTAAAAAATTCTTTAGTAAATTCAAAACGTTTTAAGCTGGTTTACGAAGACAAAGAAGGTTTGATTTATAAACTTGATTAAGGAAGTGTCGCGGTTGCGCCGAGTGCGTTAAGTTTGGAAAATTCAATTTGGTTGGTTTCGTCGCGAAGCAGACTAAACGAACTCATTCCAGTAAATAGCCTTATCTCCACTTTGTCCGAAAATGTGGAATAGCTGTATTCAATAATTTTTCCGGTTGAAATTTTTTCTGGCGGAAAGATTCCTTGGCCAAAGGGCAAAATTTCGCCGTTGATTTTTATAACTGTGTATTTGTCCAAAGTTCCGTTTGTTTTAAAATATAATTTCCAACCGTTTTGATTTTTTTTATATCCGATCAAGTCTAATTCCGGAGAAAGCGAACTAAGTGATTTAGTTGTGTTCGCAGGCGGAGCAGAGAGGAGATTGATAAACGGATATGAGCCATCCCCATTGCCTTTTTTAAGAAGGACAACGCCGTTTTTTTCAAAAATCGTTTGATATTCGCCGTTTGCTAAAATTTTTCTAAAACGTTCGTCGCCAGCAAGCGCCTGTTCAAAAACTTCGCCAACGATATTATTTTTACCTGGCGCGTTTGCGAGAAAAAAGCGTTCGTTAATAAGTAGATACTCGGGCAATTCGGGGAACGCATAATCACCCCTAAAGAATTCGTTTTTTCCGACCCAAGCATAATATAAATAATAAAATTTTTCTCGGCCTGAGAGCAACGTTGCCGCGTCAAAAGACGACGAAACCGAAGCGTTTGGCGGAACAAGGGCGACGGCTTCCATTTGCGCTTGTTCGGTTGCGGATGGTGCGGCAAAAATTTTTGGGATCGCCGTAATCGGACCTAAGGTAAAAAGGAAAAATAGCGGCGCAAAAACTGCGAGTGGCGCAAGAAGTGGTTTGGGAATTATTTGTTTCGCGTCGTTTTGTAAACTCTGGAAGCCGTAGATTGCGGCAATGACAATGCCAGGGAACATCAAGAGGGCATAATGGGTTTGGAGCGGCAAAAACCAGTCATTGTTGTTGGCAGTGCTGATAATCAGGTACGAGATTGGCGAAAGCAAAAGAAAGCGCGGTCGGCGCAAAGGGAGAAAAAGAAAAACCGCGAGGCTAACAAAAATAATTTTTAGTGAAGTCGGTGAAAATAATTTTAACAAAATCGGAAGGGGGTGAAGAATGGCGTTTAAAACAACTTGTCCGGCCGTTTGACCAAATCCGGCAAAATAATGCGAAGCGTATTTATAAATTCCGTTCGCGTTCATTGCGGTGATTATTTTAATGTCGGCAAAAAAGACCAGCGCGCCAAGTGCCAGTGGCAAAACCGTCCATTTTAACATCTGTATTCTGTTTCCTTTTGCCCAAGCGCCTCGGTCGGCAAGATAAACCAGGGCAAAGCTGATGGAAATAAAGGCGACGTCTTCGCGAACTAAAAAACCAAGAAAGAGAAATAGCAGAAATTGCCAAAACTTTTTTTGAATAAAATAATATGCGGCAAAGAAAACAAACACCAGCGAAAAAGTCAGCATATGAAATTCCCAAAGCGTGTTGTAGCAGACGGTAAAGTTGAGAAGCCAAATGAGTGGAAAAATTATCGCGTACTTTTTGTTTGAAAGAAGGTGTTTGGCAATAAGGTAAATAGGAATGGCGGCGGCGGCGAGGGCGAGAATTTGTAAAATTATTAAAGTCAGGGGATGTGGAAAAATGGCGTAAATTAAAGACAGCGGCAAAATGTACCATTCGGCGTGATCGCCGAGGTAGGACGGGATGTTGATGGATGAGGCAAAAAGGTGGCCGTGGGCAGTATTCCAAAAAGTGTTGTTGTAGATCGCAAGATCCAAGCCGTTATAGCCGCCGTTCAAATATTTAAAAATCGCGATTATGCCCCAAAAGACGACAAAAATCGCCATCCCCGCGGCTACTATGATTTTGTTTCGTTTTTCTGTAGTCATTCAGTTATTTTATAGGGTTTAGGGGATAGGGTATAGGGGATAGAAAAGTTCTATCTTTGGCCCTCCCTTTGGTAAAAGGGAGGGTAGGGAGAGTTCTGTTTTTTTAATTACAGTTGTTACATCGCGAACGAACTCCCCCTACCCCCTCCCCGATGGCCATCGGGGAGGGGGCCAAGATGTTTCCAGATAAACAATTATCGGTACCGTCTACGAAAAAATACTAACCCCTATGCCCTAACCCCTAAACCCTAGGAGTGGGATTGACTTTTTGCCAAAAATATGCGATAATCCGATGTTGCTGATTCTCTGGGGCACTCTGACAATTAACGATAATCCGATGCGCAAAGACGGCTTTGCGCATTAACAAAAAAAGGAGTCTTAAGATGTTCAAAAAAATCGTGCTTTACTCCACGATCGTGATCTTATTTTTAGCGATCGTGGTAGCGGGTACTCTTGGTTTTTTGGTAAACCGCGAGTACAAGAAAATTCTAGCTGATCCAAACTTTCCGTCGTTTGAAGTCTTTGAGCAAAATCCCAAACTCGCGACAATTATTATTGACCGCGACAATGAGACAATTTGCGAAATTGGCAAAGAGCGACGCATTCTAACGTCGTTTGCAAAAATTCCCAAGTGCGTGGTCAGGGCATTTGTCTCGATTGAAGACAAGCGTTACTGGGAACACGACGGCGCTGATTATAAAGGTGTTCTCGCGGTTGCGTGGAACACTTATGTGAAGCACCAAAAGCCACGCGGCGCGTCAACACTTGATATGCAGCTCATCAAAAATCGGTTTTTCCCCGACCGCCGCAAAGAAAAAAAAGAGGAACGGGAATACCGAAAAAAGATTGAGATCGTAAGTGCGCTCAAGCTAGAGACAGAGCTTACGGCAAAACTAGGCGGCAAACTTCAGGCCAAAGAACGGATCGCTGAGCTGTACTTTAACCAGATCAGCTTTGGACGAGATCGTTTTGGGATTGAAGAGGGGGCACGTCAGATTTTTGGAAAATCAGTTTCCGATCTGAACGTGCTGGAAGCAGCGGCACTTGCGGCAATGCCAAAAGATCCGTCGGCCTATGATCCAATCCGTCATCCGCAAAAAAACCGAGCGCGGCGTCTAACCGTGCTTCGGGAAATGAAAACGCTTGGCAATATTAGCGAAGACGACATCAAGGCCGTTTTTGCTGAATACGCGCCAAAGCTTGCGCCAAAGAAAATTCCGGTGCTCGGCATTTTTGAGCAGGACTTTAAAACCTTGCTTGGACTTGAACCGATCACGGTTGTAGACGCTAATCCGTATCGCGGCACAGCACAGAACATCTGTGATATGGCCAAAGATCAACTCCGCAAAAAGCACTGTGCGGGGATGAACATAAAGAAGTTGAAAGAGAAGGAACAGTGCGAAGAAAGGATGAGTAACTTAGGAATCGTGATTCGTTCGTCCGTCAGCCAAAAACTGATGGCCAAAGTGTCGCGGCTCGCCGAAAACACGGTCGCCACGATTAAGGAACGTCACGAGATGCTCCGGAAAAACAAGGAGCGTCCGCAAGTCGCCGTTGTCGTCATTGATAACGAGACCGGAGAAATACCGGTTTTGATTAGCGGCGCGCCATACTTTGCTGGCGGTTTTAACTTTGTTAACGGCGATCGTCAGCCTGGGTCGCTAATGAAGTTGTTCGTGTATTATGCCGGATTGCGTTATGCAGGACTCTCGCCCGCGAGCGTTTTTCTGGACTCACCGGTAAGTATGATGAACAACAAACCTTGGCCAGCTAACTATGAGCCTGGGTCAATGGGGAGCGTAAGTCTTACGTCCGCCTTTGCCCACTCGGCGAATACGATCGCCGTTAAGGTACTCATTGCCGCTGGTCCAAAGAATGTTGTTCGTGCCGCGCGCGAGCTTGGGGTGACTTCGGAGTTAAAGCCGGACTTGTCGCTTGCGCTTGGTACATACGGAATCTCGCCAATGGAAATTGCCGGAGCTTACGCCACGTTTGCTCGCGGTGGTACCTACATTAAGCCGATGATCTTTACCGAGATTGGCGGCGAAAATATGCGTGACAGTGGTCGGTTGGTAATTTCACCGGCGTATGAAGAGAAAACGAAAGATCTTTTATACGCGGTGGTGGAATCGGGGACAGGGAAAAAGGTTCAGGGAATTGTTCCGGGTCGGATTGGTGGAAAAACCGGAACGACTTCGGGTCACGCCGACGCTTGGTTTGCTGGTTTTTCGCGGCGATACACAATTGTCGTTTGGGTGGGATTTGAGAAGCGGACGACTTTGGGTGCCAAAGAAACTGGTGCCGGAGCCGCCCTTCCGCTTTGGGGAGACACACTCTGTATTTTGGAAAACGGCGAGTCGTGTGGTTTGGTGGCAGGGATGTCGCGAAAGAAGGTGGACGACAAGGAAGATCGTCAGATGGTTGATGAGTCTGTTAACGAAGAAATTATTAACGACGCAATTGAAAACGCCGCTCAAAATGAAACCGTTAACGACGAGGCTTCGGACGAAGAGCCAGATGAGGTTGAAGTGGAGTTGCCCAAGTTAATCAAGGCAAAACCAACGGAGCCAAGCAAGGCTCTTGAAGCGGCGCCAAAGAACGAGCCCGAGCCGGAAGATGAAACCGAAGCGCTGATTAAGGCAGCTGAAGAAGCAGCCGAAGAGGCAATAAAGAAACAGTAGACGTTCGCTTAACGAGCGACCGATAGCTTCCCAGTGGCAGGGAGACTATCGGTCGTTTTATTTTTTTAAAAATATTGCATTACAAAAAAGCTTCGTCATTGCGGGTGGTAGCGCGAAACGTAATAAAACAGAACTCTCCCTACCCTCCCTTTTACCAAAGGGAGGACTAAGATTTTTCGTGCCTTTGTCACTCTCTTTGTAAAAAAGATTGTATTTGAGAATTTTATCCTCGCCCTCTCTTTACATATTGGTAGACATGAAATCTGTAACCAGTCTTAGCCCACTCTTTGCAAAAGAGGGGGTAGGGGGAGTTCGTTTCGTCCTGACGTAATAAAACAGAACTCTCCCCACCCTCCCTTTTACCAAAGGGAGGTCTATTTTTAGCCAAAAAACACGGTAATCCTCTTGACAAAACTGATATTTTGTGATAGTGTTTAATGTTTGTTGGAGGGATGTGCTAAAGCGCATTTTTCCGCAAAAACTCCAGAATGGGGCGGGGTGGCAAAACAGAAACTAGCGGACGCCATTTCGGCGCTCGTTGACAATTTAGAAAACGAAAAAGAGAAAGGAGGGGAAAATGAAAATCCTCAAGATGGTTAGAAGTACAGGAAGAGAAGTTGGTCTGTCTCTAGGAGCCAACTTTGTCGCCAGACTTCTGGCGGCAGTTATGCCTGATAAGGCAAAAGATTTGTTGGAAAAGCCGGAAGATCTAATGGGGTTTAAAATCCCGTTTGATCTTGGTGAGTTTGGGACCACGGTTGGTGGAGGTATTGCAGGTTTTACAATAGCTGAAATTCTCGGAAGGTTTTTTCCTGGGATACCAATCAACAAGCTAGACGATATCGTGCGTTTTTGCACCTCAGTCGGAGAAGAATTGGATGACATTTTTGACATACAAAGACTGCGCGGTTCACAAACTTCAAGTTCATCGCCGCACACTGGTCGCGGCGCGGAAAGGATTCCAATGTATTCTACGTACGCTTCTCTTGCCAGCGATCCACAACATCTTCTGTTGGTGGATTGCAGCTATTTCTTGGCGGTCACCGCTCCTGTTGAAAAAGTGGTCGGTAGAACCCCAAAAGGTGATCCGATCAAAAAGTCGGTTGATGTCCCGCTCACGAGGTTCACGAGTTTTACTAACGTCTACGCGGCTGTGAAGGCGGGCGCGACGGCGGCATCACACGGTGCTGGTTGCACCTGCGCAAGTAGGTTGCAGGCGGACATCGATGCGTTTGAAGCGGCACAGAAAGCGCCAGCCGCAGCTTCGGCGTCAAAACCCGAAGCAAGGCCGTCATTCGCTGAGCTTGAGTATCAAGTGGTTGGCGAAGCGACGTTGAACAAAGACACTGCCCTGCTTACAGCGATTGCGGAGTTGGCCGTAATGCTCGGCCTCTTTGACGAAGACGAAAAGCATGGGCTGCGTTACTGCAACAGCAAGGGCGAGTACATCACGCTCGCACGAAATGCGAGCGGGATTACAGCGCTTGTTGCGGCGGGGAACAAGACAGCGATTGATGCAAAGAAGGCGGAGTTCTCAACCCACTTGCACCACCTACGCAACAACGAAGAGGTTGGAAGGTTGGAGGGGCTTTTGGGTGCGGCTGCTTCTCTGGCAGCGCCAGTACGAAGAGTAGTAAGGAAAGAGCCTGGACGTATTGCCAAAAGCAACGACGAAGCGCAGAAGCTTAATGACGTGCTCGCAAGACGCGCGGCAGTAAGCCAATACGCCAAAGGAAAAGGCACGAGCATCACCGCAGTACAGACATGTTTCGTTGAGGCGTATGGGCAACCTTGCGATCTTGATGACGTTACCGTGGCGATGGTTGATCAAGCCATTGCCGCAAATCCTCAACTGGTAAACAAAAACACAAAGCCACGTGGATGGTTTGCCCGCGCTCTTAGGCGGGTCGTTCTTCTTCCACTTTGCTTGTTCTAGAGAAAGGGTGACACGATGGACAATCTAGATCTAGATAGAATCATTGCGTACTTTAAGAACGAAAAAAGTACTATCGCTGACCTGCTGAGGCTTTTCGTTCTGTATATGGGCATCACGCGGCGTAGTAAGTTTTTCGCCGAGCTCAAGGATGCAATCAATCGAACAGTGGCCGACCAGAAAGTTCGTGACGCGGCCCATTGGTTGGTAGGCCAATTTAAGTCAACAATGACGCGAATTGGTGTTGGGGTCGGTATCTTGTTTCTCGGAACGGTCACCGCCTTTGTTGTGGCAACGCTGAGATATATTTCCAAAGGCGATGCCGACAGCTATGTTTTTGGAGAAATCCAACCGGCTGGCATCATCCTAATCGCTTCGTTGGTTCCAATGGTCGTTTTGTTCGTGATTCATTGGAGCAAGATTGATATCTTTGGCCAGGGAGCGAGGATCATTGAAACGGCTCTGTCGGTAGGCGTTGACAAGCTGGGCGTATTGTTGCCGGAAATGCTGAAGGGTCGGAGTGAGAAGAAAGACGAAAGTGAATCGTGTGAATCGTGCCTGACCGCACCGATAGACAGGGCAATGAAGCAGATTGCGGCGGCGGGTTTCTGGGTGTTTGTTTTCTACTACCACTTCGTCATCTTTGGACTGTACAAAAACCCGGCGGTGTTTCTGCTCACGATTGTGGCCGTTGGGATATTCTTCTGCTATAAGAAGGCGTTTCAACCAGATACGACTTTTTGGCGGAAGTTTATGCTGGTTTCGGTCATTGAAATGACCTTGGTGACAATCGTCTTTGTGGGTCGTGCGCCGATCAAGCATTACGGAAGAATGATGTTTCCGGAGGTAGCGGCTTGGCTTGACGAGCGAGAACTTAAAAAGAAGATCGCCGACGCGATCGGGCCGGATATTGAGAAAGTGGTTCTAGACAAAGTTATGGAGGCGAAAAAAGAGATTCCGGTGTTGGGCAAAGAGATGCGTGAGCTGGAGAACAAAGCCAACCCTACAGCTGACGATCGAAACAGAATCGCCTACATAAACAGCCAATTGGGCTGGATAAAGAAAGGGGCAATAGAGGCTCGGCCATTACCGGCATTGCCTCCACCACCACCTCCGCCTCCACCAGTCCCGACCTGTTCGGACAATATAGACAACAACGGCAATCGTTACATTGACAAGGACGATATTGGCTGTTGGGCGATTGATCCTACTTGCGTGAGTGTTGATAGCGCTTGCGTTGGTAGGTGTGGAGCCGACGACAAAGCTTGTCGTCGGAAGTGCGTGAAGACGGATGCGGATTGCCGCAACCGGTTCGCGTCACTAGATGGCGGAAAAGTACAAAGCAAGTACTACCGCTATCATCCGGAGTGGGACGAGGTCGCCCCGCCGGTGGTGGTGAAGGATGAGAAGAAAGACGAGAAGGAGGATAGAAAACCTACTACGGCAAACAAGCCAGAAAGTGGTACTGAAAAAACCGACGATGATGACGGCGAAGCTGCAGCCGCCATGGCCGCTCTCAAGGTTTTGAGGGGGGAGTAAGAGCAGTACGTTTCGTAAGACCGGTGACTTCCTTCGTGGGAGTTGCCGGTTTTTTAATTCTCCGTCATTGCGAGGAGTGAGCCGAGGCGAACGACGCGGCAATCTCCACGGAGTATCGCCATGGTTGCTGACCAAGAGGGAGATTGCCGCGCTACCGCTCGCAATGACGAGGGTTGATGAAGTTGTCGTTAACGCACGCAAACCATTGACAAAATCGTGTTTTTGTGATAGATTACCCTGTTATCGTGGGGGAGAGTGTAGTTTGAAAATTTAATAGATTTAGTCATTTTTTGTCCAGCTTGGCTGGATTTTAGTCCCGCCACGGCGGGATGTGCAGATTTTTCCGGAGGAAAGACAATGAAGAACGTACACGGATTCACAATGGTTTTGGTTCTGATTTCTTTGGTTGGTTGTGCCCCGTTGCAATACGGGACATTTCAAGGTCATGCTTCGGGTGTGATCTATGACGACGTTGATGTCGTGGTTCAAGGGCCAAATGGTCCGCAACAGGTCACACAAAGCCGGCCAGTGATTGAAGCAAGTGTTTTTGGCCCGTCCTCAATGGAACAGGCAGGAACGTTTGCTGATCATGCTGGCAACTACAATATGAAGCGCGAGGTTGCAAAGACATACAGGCGCATGGGGCAACAAAGCATGAACACGGCGCCGGGCTCTCAGAAAGCCAATGAGGCGCTACGAGTTGCTGAGAGAACAAGCAAGGCACTTGAGATTTTTCTGGAAGGAAAAACCAAAGGCAAAAAGGGCAAGAAGGTTGCTTCGTCTGATGTAGTGATTCCGACAACTGATTCAAAACCAGTCGCGGCAACGTCACAACCCGAAGTAAAAACACCGCCCGCGCCAGCGCCTCAAGCGTCGGCTCAGGCAAGCTCGCCGCAGGCGACGGTTCCAGCTGGAACAATCGTTCCTGATTCTGCTTTGGTCGGGGATGATTTCTTTCTTCAATTCAAAGCGGGCGTGATGAACGCCCAAGACAAAGACCAACTCCTCGCGGTTTTTAACAAAGCCGCCGAGTATGCGGTAAACGACCAAGCAAAAGAAAAGGTCTTTGGGACACAGGCCGCAGAGATCAAGAAAATGACGGCCGAGGAATTTCCCTTGGCCAAGGATCAGATCGTGAGGGAGGTTGATTCCTTCCGTCCGTTCCTGAAGAAGAAGTAGTGTTCGCACAACCGCACTTCGGTCGTTCGCGACCGAAGTGCTTTCATCAAGGAGATTCTCATGAGACTATTTGTTGTATTGGCAATGTTGCTTTCGGCTTGCGCACAAGTTCAAACGCGTCCGCGGGTTTCGTTGCAACAAAAAAAGGTGCAATACGAACCATACGGAACACCTAGTGGTTCTAACCAGAGAGAGCTCTGTCCGATGGCTGATCCGGCGAGTCTTCCCGAAGGGAAGATCTATGGTTCATTCACACCGTTTGTTGGTGGCTTCGTCACGTACGTGAAGAACAATACCAACTTTTGGTTCTCGCGAATCAGAGTCAATGGACAGGAGCTTGTGCTCTACGACGCTTGCCGTCCGGAGCCCGAGGTTGGACTTGGACCAAACAAAGAAGTCTACTTCAGTTATTGTCCATGTGGCAGAAATCCGAGAACAGGACGTTGTATGGCGGTTCTGGATGGCGATAGTGTCAACGATATCTGCAGGATCAAGGTTGAGGTAGACTATGTGCCATACCGGAAAGATCTATATTCTGGTGAGTACTACGAACCCGACCCTGATTTTACTCCAAGCCACGGATGTGTGGGGCAAAGAGTAAATCCGAATACGACCAGCGCTGAGGCAAATATGGTCGTCGTCTCGAGTCAGCACCTAAACAGAAAAAGCTGTCACTAGGGTGCATTGATTCAAAAAAGCTCGTGTGCAAAAGGGTTTCGCCCAACGCACACGAGCTTTTCAATTTAAAAATTATTTTGCCGTTTCGGGTGTGCCGATAATGATGCTAATCACATAACGACTGATCACAAAGGCAAGGAGGATTATGATTAGGCCGATGACGCAATTTCTTATAGTTTTTTTTGCTTCTTCAATTTTGTCGGAATTATCGCCGGCCGTCATCCACGTAAAGCCAGCATAAATCGTAAGTGTAAGAAGGGCAACGCCAACCAATCCAAGTGCGCCGTTAATAATCCTACCAGCAATTATCCGCGGATCGTTTTGGCTTTGACCAAAACCGCCTTTATCTCCAAGTTCTTCTAGTCTTAGAATGGCGGTTTGAGCGTGAACGACAAACGGAAAAACCAAACAACTAATTGTCGCTAAAATTTTATTTAGTGATCGTATTTTTAAAGACGGCAGTAAGGACATAATGAGAAATGGCGTACGAGGCCACGACAATTATTAAACCGATGATTGAATTTTTAATCGTTTCTTTAGCCGTGTCAACTTTGTCTTCGTTGCCGCGGGCAATTAGCCACATATAACCACCGTAAAGCATAAGAACAAGGAAAATAACACCTAAGAGTCCAAGGAAGCCAGTGATTACTCGCGAGAGGATAGTTTCAATTGGCGCATTAGAATATCCGCCATTTTTTTGGGCAGTATTTGTCAAAAGTTCACTGCCAAAATCTTGCGCTCGCGCAATAAATGGTAAGAAAAAAGCTGGAATAGCAAGAATAATTTTTTTCATAACAATAAGTTTAAAGTTGGGTTGGTGGCACCGCGTGGCACTGTCCGTCGGTACCACAGTAATCGGTGCCGGTGCAGGCTGGGTTGCACGAACCGCTGCCGCCAGTAGGCGTTCCTTGGTTGGAAAGCACCTGGAACACCACATAATTAGTTATGGCATAAGCAAGGGCGACAATCACAATGCCAATTACCGCCGCCTTCATTGTGTTTAATGATTTTTCAACCTTTTCGGTGTTGCCGCGGGCAATCATCCAAATATATCCGGCGTAGATGAGCAAAACAAGAAAAATAATACCAGTTAACCCAAGTGCGCCTTTAATTACTTCGCCAACAATACTTGAAAGCGATGAACTTTTTGTATTAATGCCGGCAACGGCGCCGGTTTTTGACAAGCCATATTTATCAGCAAAGGTAACGTGCGGCGCCAAAAATACAAGGCCAACACCAATGGCGATAATCGCGAAAACAATAACGATGTATTTTTTATTTTTCATTGCAACGCAATTGATTCTATGGCGATGACGCTGGCGGTGTTGAGGCTGGATTTTTTGTGAGAACTTGATTAATGACAAAGTCGGTAATCGCATAAGCCAAAGCGACAATGATGATACCAATGATTGCCGCCTTGATCGTATCTAGCGAATGTTCAACCTTGCTCTCGTCGCCGCGGGCAATCATCCACAAATAGCCGGAGTAGATCATTAAAATTAGGAAAATAACGCCGACCAAACCAAGGGCGCCTCTTATGACGGTACCGATAATTTGTTCAACGCTGGTGTTGCCTTTGTTAAGCTCGGCAGTTCCGGCGGTTTCTTCTATGCCGTATTGGGCGAGCGCTGTGCTCGGCGCGGCAAATAAAAGACCGGCACCGATCGCAAAAATCGCCAAAAATATCGCAAAGTATTTTTTGTTTTTCATAATCATAATGGGGTGGAGAACGATAATGATCTAGCTAAGGTCAGTATCGTCCTGCACCCCATTTTTTGGTGCAGGAGCAGGTCTCGAGACTTGCGATTATCCGCTGGTTGTAGCGCCAACCAAAGAATTGATAACGAATTGAGCGATGGCGTAGGAACAGAGGATGATAACGAGGCCAATAACGCCTCCGTAGATCCACTTTTTGGCTTCGCCAACTTTTTCTTCGTTGCCTCCGGCCGTCATCCAAAGGAAACCACCGTAAAGGATGATAACGAGGACGATGACGCCGATAAACGACAAGGCGACGTTGATGATTTTACCAATCGTCGTTCTGAGTTCTTGCGTTCCCAAGCTGGTGCCCGTGACGTTATTAAGTCCAAGGTTAAGCTGGGCGTTAGCGGCAAAAGGAAGGACGACCGCGCTAATTGCGGCGCCGATTCCGGCTATTTTTTTGAGTGCTTTCATTTCATAACACCCCCTTTCATTTGCGGGTACGGCTTTGGTCGCGAAAAACGGCCAAACCCCTACCCGTTATTTGGTCGGCGCAATCGCCGAGAAAATATAGGTTGTAAGCGCGTAAGCGCCAAAGATAAGAACAAGACCAAGGATTGACCAGATAAGCGTTTTTTTGCCGGTTTCTACGCGCGTTTCATTGCCCATTGAAGTTAACCACAAAAATCCGCCCCAAACTGCCATAAGCAAGGCAATTGAACCGACAATACCCATCGCCGTTTTGATAACGCTTCCGAGAACATGTTGAATACATTGCTGACCAGTTTCATTGGCCGCGCAAATTTTTGTGCCAATGGGATTGGTTAGGGTGGTTGATCCTCCGGGGGTGGTTCCTGGACCGCCAGAAGATGGAGTGGTGCCGTTCACGTCGCAAGTTCCACCAGGCACGGAAACGGACGGGCAGATCGCTGTATTGGTACAAATTGGGTCGGCAACAGTGCTACAAGGCGTTGCTGTAGCCACACCACCACACATACAAACGCCGGCATTGGCCGCAATTGGAACAAAAAAAGCGCTAACAATGAAAGTTAAGAAAATTAAAGAAAAAAACCGTTTCATAATTATTTAGAACTAAAAGGGGTTTTAAAATAAGCAGCAATGTCGGTAATGCCAAAAGCCGCAAGTAGAAAGCCGATAAGCGTGTAAGCCCCAAAGACTATTATAAGCCCAATAAGCGACGAAGACAAAACTTTCTTGCCTTGTTCCACGCGAGTACTGTTTCCAGCCGAAATAAGCCACAAAAATCCGCCATAAACAAACATAATAAGAATTATTGAACCAGACAGTCCTAAAATAATTTTGGTTACATTTACGCCAACGATCAAAAAATCAACAAGTTGGCAGGTTCCCTCGCTCGCGCATTTGTCAGAAATGCCAGTGAGTAATCCTCCTGGCGCGGCGGCTAAAGCTGAATTGGGATAAAAAAACGCCGTAACCGGAACGGCTAGAAAAATATGGCGTAAGATCCAAGCGAATCTTTTGTGCATATGTTTTTACATTATACACTAAATACCTAATATCTAATACCTAATATCTAATCCGAAAAAAGTTCCGATAAACGGAACTTTTTTATGCTAACCCCTAAACCCTATTTCATCGTTTCATAAACCGCATTAAGGGCGTTGCTCACAGACTCGTGAATTTTGCCGCCGTTTAACACGTTGTTAATAAGGTCGGCAAAAGCTTTTTCATAACCAGCTTCATTTTTTCCGCGATACCATGATTTTGCCGTAAGCATTTGGTCGGCAAAAACCGAGAGATCCAAGTCATCAAGCTGTTTATTGATGCCGCTTCGGAGCGCGGTTGGTTTGCGCGTTGCGTTAAGGTATTTTGTGTTTTGATCGGGCGAGGCGGCAAACTTGAGAAAGTCCCATGCCCAAGCTTGGTTGATTGATTTTTTGGACACGCCCTGCACCCAGTAGTTGGCATAGTTAGTCGGCGAAACGGAATTTAGCTGGGGCAGTTTAGCAATGCCAAAATTAAGTTTTGGTGCGCGCGCGCGGATGTCTGAAAGGTTGAAAGCATATCCGAGGAACATTGCGCTTTGTCCCGACACAAAAGCGGCAAGATTGTCGGGTTTTTTATCGTTCCAAGTGTATACTTCGGTGGAAGGATTAGCAAAATCGGTGTAAAAGATTACAGCATCATCGGATGGCGGGTTGGCGCGTCCGGCTGCGGCGGCTGGGGTTTTGTCAAAAGTAAGACCGCCGTATTCGTCGGTCATTTGTGTTCCGTTTTGCATCATTAAAACCGAAAGGATATCGGCATAGCGCAAGACGTTTGAAGACGTTCCAAGACCAACGCCAGATTGGATAACATTTCCTTGGGTATCAAGTTTTGTAAGTTTGGCCACGTCCTTTTGAAAGGCTGTCCAGTCGGTCGGCGGCTCGGCAATGCCCGCGGCATTAAAAAGATCTTTGTTGTAATAAAGCGCTAGGTTGTCGGCGGAAAGCGGCATGGCCAAAATTTTATCGGTTTTGGGATCGTATTCCGATTCGCCTGGCACTTTTACGATACAGTCGGCGGCGGCCACATCAACAAAAGTATTTTTAAATTGGTTGATGCTCATTCCCGGCGTTGTTTTCATAACCGTGACCGTGGTTTTTGAAAGCGTGCCGGTTTCGGTTGAGTAGGGGAGGTTAAAAGAATCAGGAATCGGCGCCAGTTTTGGGCTGTACGCGTTTACCCAAGTGTTGTGGATTGAAAAAATATCCGGCCCGCGGTCTTCGGCAAGAGCGTTAAGAAGCGCCTTTTCGTATTCGCTTGAGCGATACATTTTAAAAGCGATACTGACGTTCGGGTGAATCGCGTTATAAGCCGAAATAATTGAGTGCGTGGTTTCTTCGTCGTCAAAAACTCCCCACCAATTTATGGTGACTGGCTTGCTGGCCTTGATTACCTCGGGCGACGGGGCTTTGGTACAGCCGGCGCCCATAAGCATCGTAAAGGCGACGATGGAGATGACCAATGAACGAAAGGACTTTTTTATTTTCATATATATACTATTTGATATTGCGAAGATAAGCGCGGAAGTCGGCGCCGATTTCGGGATGGTTTAGGCCGTACGAAATTTGTGCCTTGAGAAAACCAAGTTTAGCGCCGCAGTCGTGCCAAATGCCGTCAAATTCGCAGGCATAAATCGGTCGGCGCTTGAGGAACTCGGCGTAAGCGCCGGCTAAACGAATTTCGCCGCTCTTGTCCGGTTTAAGTCGCGCTAGAATGTCAAAAATTTCTGGCGTAATAATTTCGCGTCCAACGTGCGCTAGGGTGGACGGGGCTTTGCCGATATCTGGTTTTTCTACAAAGGCGCTGACTTCATAAACGCGCTCGCCAACTTTTTTTCCGTCAATGACGCCGTAGCGCGAAACAATATTTTTTGGCACACGGCTCACGCCGGCAACGGGATCTTGATAACGATCGTAAACTTCCATAAGTTGTGCAATCGCTGGTTTTTTTGATTCAACAATGTCGTCGCCGTAGAAGACGGCGCAAGGTTCGTCGCCGACAATTTCGCGCGCCGAAAGAATGGCATCGCCGTCGCCCCGCGGCGAGCGTTGGCGCACATAAACGAATTTCGCCATATCGGTGATATCCAAAATTTCGCTAAGTTCTTTTTTCTTGCCCTTTTTGCGCAAGCGGTATTCCAATTCAAAGTTGCGGTCAAAATGGTCTTCTATTGCTCGTTTGCCAAGCGAGGTTACGAAAATAATTTCTTCAATTCCGGCCGCGACCGCTTCTTCCACAATATATTGAATAATCGGTTTATCCACCAAGGTCAGCATTTCCTTTGGTTGCGCCTTGGTTGCTGGGAGGAAGCGCGTGCCCATTCCGGCCACGGGAATAACCGCTTTGCGTATTTTCATAGTCATAGTTATTTATTATATCACGCTTATAAAAACAAAACTTCACCCTGCTAGTGAGTAAAGTTTTGTTTAACTTAGAACAAGTTTGTTTATTTTTCAATCGTTCCCGTCTCTAATGCTTCAAAAGCCGAACCGGGGATATTTTTTAGCGTGTTAAGGTCTTCGTCGTTCCAGCCTGGGCTATAGGCGCCCTGAAAATACCACGACGAGCCGTTGTCGGCCAAAATCATTCCGTATTTTTTCATCGCGGTCGCGATAATTTTTGCTTGCGTCGGAAGCTTAGAAATATCGTAGCTGGCTTTTAGCCTGACGCGTAGTCCCATCGGCGGCAGAGTAGTGCTGGTACTGGAACTTGCCAAATGCCGCGCCGGAAAAATATATCCGGCTTGCGTTTTTGGCGCGGTAAAACGGATGGCGTGATTAATGACGCCGGCCATCACTTCGTCGTAACGCACCAGACCCGGGAGAATCGGGAGGCCGGCGGCGTCGGCCGAAGTCCAACCAGCCGGCCTGACGGCGTTTGATTTTAAATCCCAAATCGCGCCCGAGCCAGCGTGCCAACCGGCGCCAGCCGACGAATTAAGTGAGGCGTCGTAAAGTTCGTAAAGTTTGCATTCGTCTTTTTGCAGGATCAAAAGATGTTGGTCAGAGCCATCTTCAATATTTGGATTAGCTGGAATCGGATACGGACCAACGTCGCTTTCGTCGGCATAATCAAAGGTGACGGAAACTTTTGACGTGGAATTGTCGGCGATATTATAAGGAATGCCGTATTCACGAGTTTCGCCAAAGTCGGGGTGCAAGCCTTTGCTTGAACCAATAGACGCGATATACGCGCTTGAATTTTTATTAACTGTTAAATTAGTAACGTCTTCGTTCCAAGGATTATCTGCGGGGAAAATAGAACAGCCAGCAATGGTTGGGTTGGAACCATTTGCGGCCGGTATCGGATTGTCCATTGTATATTGCTCATCGTTCATCGTAATTGAATTAAGATCATCGTTCGTTATGCCAAGTCCGCAGGCGCGCATAATCTGGTATGCCGCGTCGCCGTCCTTAATATATGAAAGCGTTTTTGTGCGCGGACAAAGATAATACGCTTCGCCGTGCGCTTCAACACGCAAAACGATTTTTCCCATTAGCCGTGTTCGGAGGGCAGTGTTGCCTGCGGCAAACTTTGCGTAATCGCTTTCGGAAATTCCTAACCCAAGCGCGCGCATAATTTGGTAAGCGGCACTGCCGTCTTTTAAATACCAACGCTTTTCATCGGTCGGGTTAACGTACCAAGCTTCGCCATTGGCTTGCACTTGGAGAAGAACATAACCTTTAAGCCGCGCCGAAAGTGAACCCGCCGCACCCACAAACGCTGGAAACGTTAACGCGATTATAAAAATTATTATTGCGAATTTTTTTATTGAGTTCATATTTTTTAAGCATACCCGCCGGCTTGGCTTGTGGCAAATGGCATATAGCTAATAGTTATTCGTATACGCCACCGTCTTCTAAAATCTAATCTCCAATCTCTAATTTCTATAATTAAACACCCCTCCTCCGGCTGGCGGAAGAGGGGGTGCGGATTTACTCCTTAGAGCGGATTGTTTCTGATTAGCTGTTCAAGCGCGGCAAGGCCGGCGAAGAGCGCAAGCGCGTGCGCGGAGCTGTCCATATTGTGGTCGCAAAAATCGTAGCCGTACATTTTCCTGAAAGATGATTGCGTTGGGAAAAGTCCGCAACCAGATCCTGGTCCCGTGATATTGAGCCAACCGCCTTCCCCTTCAATGCGGACATTGGTGTTCATTTGGTCAAAACCATCAACCCCCATCATTCTATCCCAAGCGATGAGGATGGCCGCACGTGGTTCCGCGAGATTCTTTGCCCTGCGGTGACATAGCCAATGGGAGACCGCGCCGCTGTATGTTCCAGCCAGTGCGATGATGCTTGGACGAGAGCTTGTCGTAAAACTCAGGAGTTGGGGTACTGTTGCAGAGGTGTCGTGCTCGGGCGGCATAGAGCAGATGATTTGCGAAAGTACGGACAGGCTGGCGTGGATAGCTTCAGCTTCTTTCCAATCAATTACGGTTTTAAAGCCGCGCTCGCAGTAGAGGCAGGTGTTTCCCAGCTCTTGATCTTCCCCCGTGCCATTGCATTTGTCGCATTTGGTATCGGTGACCTTTTTGACGCGCGGGATTTCAAAGCTGAGGTAGGTAAATCCGCGCTCGGCGTCTATCACCTGCTTTAGACCGGTTCCAAAACCCCAGTTTTGTTCCGGCGCGCAGGAAAAGAATCCGTGCGCTTCAGTGAAATCTGCAAACCCAAGGTGGCCTAGAGAAACCTCGTAGAGTGTTGGCACGATATCGCGATGTATTGCGATGGTAATCGCGAGTCGCATTTGATCCCAAAAGAGTTGCGTCCAGCAGGGAATGGATTGATGGCTGAGTACCTTTGGCATTGGTTCCATCTTGTTCGTACCTTTCTTTTAATGAGCTAGTCGGTTTTGTCCTCGGCCAGATCTTATAACTGATTTATATATAGTGCAAACCCCTCCTCCGGCGGGCGGAAGAGGGGTGCGAGATGGGAGTTGCTAGTACCCAAGCGCTTGGCGCGCTTCGGTTTCAATTGCGGCGAGCGCGGCAAGCAAAGTAAGAAGCTGAAACGGGCCGTCTATGTTGTGGTCGGAGAAGCTGTAACCTCCGGTTTCTGGAACATGGCCGCTATCGGGGTTAAGACTGCAAGCGTCGCCTGGGCAATGAATGTTTACCCAGCCGCTTGCATACGCTATTTGCGCGTCAAAACGGTGGTAGCCTTTTTCTTTTTGGCCGTGCATTTGTGTCCAAACGGCGGTCATTGCGCTCGTTGGCGTCTCAAGATTCTGGACACCCAAACGACGGAACCAGTCCACGAGAAGAAAGCTAAATTCGCCAGAGAGTCCGTAACGACCGGACGAAGCGCAAACGTCAAACGACAAGAGTTGCGGTGCTTGGGAAGGTGTGTCGTTCTCTGGCGGAAAGCGCCCGAGCGCCATACAGAGTAGAGCAATGCTTGCCGAAAGCGGCCAGATCGTAGCTCGGTCGTAGTAATAACATTTTCCGTTGGTGCAATGTGGGCACTTGTCATCGCGCTCATCATCGTGACCGGTTCCATTGCAGAAGGTGCAATCGTTCTCGGTGGTTTTTTTGACCAGCGGAATTTCAAACACAAACGGAACAAAACCGTCAGGCGTTACCTGGGCTTGTTTCAGGCTCGCGTTAAAACCCCAACCGCCTTCGCTCGCCGCGGAAAAGGTTGTTCCTTTGGGCAGGGAGTGGAGATAGATTGGAATGATCGGCGCGACTGCTGGAATTTTGTAGAGCTCGTGAACAATGCTTTGATGCACAAGAATTCCAATCGTCGGCGGATTGTCTTGCCAAACTAACTTCATCCAACAAGGGATGACTTTGTCGGTTAATCTGCTCATTGGTTCACCCTTTCTTTGGATGCTGTGAGTGTCTAGTAGAATGTAAAAGGTTCTGGCCGAATCTTATAGCTGCTTATCAAAAAACGCAAATATTTATTTGTCGTCGTCCCGGAATGACGCCGTTAAATTAAAAATCATTAATTTATTAATTGAGTTGGTGGTTGGCTTGACTTTTGGTGCGGGCGTTGGTAATTTTCTGACAGTCGCAGTTAACAATCAATTCAAGAAAGAGAGGCTTCTGATGGCTGATGAAAGCGGAACAAGAATTGGTCGTTTGGACGATTTGGTCGGTGTTGATTTGTCGGGCTTCAAAGTTGTCAGAATGTTTGAGGCCTGCTCCGTCAATGAAGACGGGACAAGAGTCCGTTCGCTTGGTTTTTTTGTGAACAAGGACGTCGCGACCGTTTTCGCCGCCAACACCAAAACCGGAGAAAGTGGTACGAGAGTTTCGCTGGCGCTGGTTTTGACCGATGGTCAAGTCAGTTTTGTCCTTTCAAACCAAGAGCCGGCTCAGATCCCTGATGAAGCACAAGAACGACTCCGGCTTCGCGAAGTTGTTCTGGACAAGCTTACGTCATCTGAACGCGCGCTTCTTGGTCTCGTTCCTCCTGTGAGGACGGCGGAGCTAAAGGAATAGTAAAAGCCAAAACCGTTTTGCGTGAACCCCTGTCCGATCGATATCGCGGCAGGGGTTTTCAATAATATTGAAATAAAACATATCCTCTGATAATATTCTTCCTTATCAGACATTCAAATCCAAAGCGGTGAGGTGGCTGAGTGGCCGAAGGCGCCTGACTCGAAATCAGGTGTACCTGTAAGGGTACCGTGAGTTCAAATCTCACCCTCACCGCTTTGGATTTAAAAAATAAAAACACCCTCACTAAATATTAAAGTGAAGGTGTTTTTTGTGGTTGATTATTTTTTTATTACCGCATTAACTGTTTTATTTGATTGCGTAGGGTGCGCAGGTTTTTGTCCACCTCCGCGGTTTCAATTTTTTTCATCGTCCACTCGGTATACATTGTTATGGTCTGAAAAGGAATAGCGCCAACGACCGGCGCGAGTTTTAAAAAGCCCGAAGAAAAGGTGCGCAAGTTTCTAAGCCACTCTTCTTTTTTGGTCGTGTCTTTGTTTATGATTCGCAAAGCTATAAAACGCACGGCGGTGAAAATAAGTGTTTGAAGGGCGGAAACAATCAAAATTGGCGCCGCTAAAATTCCGATGATTTGAAAAACGATATTAAAAGCATCAACGAGCATTGCGCCAAAAAGAAGAAGAATGTACGGCCTTTTCCAGCCCGTAGATTTTTTAACAAGCGCTGCTTCTTTTTTTCTAAGCGGCGCCAGACGCGCTTCAATATCCATCAGATTCGCGGCATTAACCGCTTGCGCCATATTAATTTGCGCGACCTGATCTTGGTAAGCAGCGTTTTGCCGGTTACGCAGATCGGCGGCCATTGCCGCTTGATTGTTATTTGTTTGCGTCTCGGGCATATTCTCTTTTCATTATCGCGGTTATGGCGATTAAAATCCAGAACATCAAGCTTAGGTCATTTTTAAAATATGGAACGTCAACGAGTCCGTGTACCAGAATGGCGACCATTGCGGCGGCCATTATTTTTAGGGTATAAGGTTTAGGGTTTAGGGTATAGCGCCCAAACATTGTTTTAAAAAACCAAATAAAGATAATAAGAAAACCGATAAGTCCAATAAGTCCAAGTTCGGACCAGATGGCGAGAAAAAGATTGTGCGGATATTGGAAAATCTCCACACCCTTCGCGGTGTGATACGGCTTCACGACCGTTGGGTAACCGGAAAGTCCGGCGCCAAAAATTGGGTGGTCGCGGAGCATTGCGACCGACTCCTGCCAGCCGATTTGGTGGACGCGGCCGGACCAGTCTTTCATCAAAATTTGTTCACGCAAGCCCGAAAGTTGCGGCGCGAAAATAACTGCCGCCCCAATTATGAGGGCAACGGCGATTGACGCAAGGCGCGTTTTTTTAAACAAACAACCCGCGACAAAAAGTGCAGCCGAAACGGCAATTAGTCCGCCCGCCGATTTGGCCATAACAATCGCGACAACGCCAAAAATGACGAGCGGCCAAGCCCAAGCCGCCGAAAGAAATAGTGGAATAAGCGGCGCAAGATAAAGAGCAATGGCGTTTGGGTAAGAATAAAACGACGTTATCCGATGATCGGCTTGGTAGGTTATTGGAATAAGGCGCGGGAAAAAATACTGAAAAATTCCATAGCCAATAATTAAAAGCGCGTTTAGGGAAAAGCCGTAAAGGGCAGCGTTAAAAATTTTTTTGGCGTTTGGTTTTATTTTAATCAGTAAAATGGCAAAAATAATCGGTTCCCAAAAATAGGCGCGGGCAATCCCTAGCGCCGCGCGTTTGTCTGGCGCAATGATGATGCTAATGATTGTGGAAGCGGCGATTAAGATTATTGCCGGCCAAAAAAGTTTATCATAACCCACCCTACCCTCCCTTACCTTAAGGGGGGGGGGAGTTGGCGCTCGTCTTGATTTTATAAACCAAAGCGCCAATCGTGAGCAGCAAAACAAGCTCCAAGCCAGTCGTGGGGAGTGGGCCGATTTTAAAGCGCCAACCGTAAGCGGGAAGGAGCGCGCAAACAATAAAAACAATTGCTTCAACCATTTGTGATAAGTTTTTTAATTTCGGTTTTTGTTACCGCGCCAAAAAGATAAGCGAAAACGCCGTAACAAACGGCACCGACAACAATGCGGACAATTACATTAAAAGAAGGAAGCAAATAAATTACCGCGCCCATCGCGAGCGCCGCGGCGGCCGAACGAAAGAAAATATTAAACGACGGAACGACCTGCGTTTCTTTAATAACGATAATGCCGGCGACAACGGCGATGAATGCTTCGGAAAAAATCGTAATCAGCGCCGCCGCGGTCGCGCCAAAGCGGGGGATGAAAATAAAATAGAGCGTAAGCGAAATTGCGGCGTCCAAGGCATAAAACCAAGTCATTAGTCGCTGACGGTTGATGCCGACAATAAGGTGGCCAAAAAGTGAACCGTAAAAAACCATAAACGCGGCAACTACCAAGAGCGCAAGCAACGGACCAGCCGGCGCAAATTCATTTGTTGAAAGAAAAATCATGAGCGGGGTTGCGAGCAAAATGCCGCCCACAAGCGTCGGCATGGCAAGCAGGGAAACGCCATCCATCGCCCGTTCCACAACTCGTCGCACTCGGGCTTTATCAATTTTTGACCACGCGTCAACAAAATGCGGCAGAACAAGCCCCATAAAAATAATCGGAATAACCGTGATTACGTCCAATGGTTTATACGCCGCGCCATACCAACCGATTTCCTCCGCCCCGCGTCCGACAATCTTCATTATAATAATGTCGCCACGCAGGTAGATTAAGTTGAACATTATGGAGATGGCGATTGGCGCGCTTTGTTTAACAATGTCCCGAACGGTTGCTCTATCAAGCTGTAATTTCCAATCAAGAATTTTTTTAGACGAAGCGAGTGCAATTACAATCATTATTAAATTGCCAACGCCCATCGCCACCATTACGCCGACGATTCCAAAGCCCATCGCGTTTACGACAATGACACCAATAAGGAGCGCGGCGCGGCCGGCGACTTCGGCCACGGCCGGAAATTCCATCTTCATACTTTGCTGAAAAAGGCCAACCGACACCTGATACAAAGAAAGCAGGACAAAAGAAAACGCGCCAACGGCAATGGCTTTATGAACCGGCGCGCCCCATGGGAGCAGGAGCGCCAAAAGCGCACTCAGCGCGAAAACAACCAGGGCTGAAATAAGCCGCAAGGTAACAATGTTGCCAAAAATTTTTTTGCGGTCAGCGCCGGCAACCGCGAGCATTCGGACGGCGGTAATATTAAAACCAAAGTCCACGAGCGTTCCCGTAAATTGCAGGTAAGAAGCGGCAACGGTGTATTCGCCAAAGCCAGCCGCGCCAAGGTAACGGGTAAGGAGAGCGATTGTGAAAAGCCCAAGGATCGTTCCGATCACTTTGCTCGTATACTGAATAGCGGCATTTTTTGCGATCGCTTGCGATAAATTCATAATTTCAGCTTACAGTTTTTGGTCAGCTTCGGCAATTAGACAATAGAGTGATAGAATAAAAATAGGAAGCAAGAATCTGTAAATAAATGGATAAAATGACATCAATCGCGCGCGCGTTTAAGCGGATTTTAATTTCCGCCATTGTTTTGTCGCTGTTTTTTGTTTCCGGCACACTTGTTTCCGCCGCCTCGGTCGCCAAACCAGGCTACTCGGGAAAAATTTTAAGCCAATCGGCGGCAAAGACAACATTAAAGCCCGGCGCAGTTTATACTTTCAATATCAGCGTAAAAAATACCGGCACGGTAACTTGGAAAAATTCCGGCAGTCGTTTTTTGTCGGCTTATACCTATTCGCCAAAATATCGCGTAAGCGCTTTTGCTGGCGCTTCTTGGTACCGCAACAATCAACCTGCGAAGATAAAGGAGGCGAGCGTTGCGCCTGGGAAAACCGCGACACTAAGTTTTAAAATGAAAGCCCCAACCAAGACCGGCGTTTATGAAGAAAGTTTTTGGTTAGCTGCGGAAAATTATTCTTGGATAGACGGCGCGCAATTTAAAATTTCTATAACGGTTGATGATGGAAAAACGCCAGCGGCTTCTGTTTCGGCAACGCCGCCACCCGCACCCGCGACAACAACGCCAATCGCGATTGCGCCATATTCTGCCCAGCTGCTCATTAAATCATTTACCGATACGGTGATTGTAAAGGGTGGACAAAACGTTAGCGTGACCGTTGGTTTTAAAAATATTGGTTCAATAATTTGGCAAACGCGCGTCCTTCATACGCGCGGCACAAACATTGCCGACGTGACTTCGCTTGCGAGCGCCGATTGGCCAAATGCCCAAGAACCATCGCGCGTTCGCGAGCCGATTTCGCCGGGCAATGTCGGATATTTTACCTTTAACATCACGGGGCCGGTTTCCAAAGGCTCGTATAATTTGCCGCTAAAGATGGTCGTGGATGGCACTGATGTTGTGGGAACTGAATTTGATATTCCGGTTACCGTAACCGAAGACGCGCCCGAACTTCCAACACAGGAAATTCCAATTTCCGCGTCAGCTGGCGAACCAAATATTCGCGTCGGCCTTTGGAATGTGCCAGGCGGCGCCGTGCTTTTAAACTCCGCGTCGTTTAATGTTGTCGGAAGCAATGGAACAACAATAACAACGGTTCCGGCTGGGACGACCATCACCGTTGGTTTTAATCGCGAAACAAAAACCGTCGTTGTTTCCACGCCAAGCGGACAATTTGTTTCGTCGCCGCCAGTTCGTTTCGTTCCGTCCAGTCCAAGCGGGCTTTTTCAAGTGCCAAACTTTGGCGGCTGGGACGCGACCGCTTACGTTAACCAATTCCGCGGCACAATGGAGTTGAATTATTATCAACCTAACGACAATGTTTGGCTCATAGAAGAATTGCCGCTAGAACAATATTTGCGCGGCCTCGCCGAAACTTCAAACGACTCTAATCACGAATTTCAAAAAACGCTAATCGTTGCCGCGCGCAATTATGCTTACTTTGTCCATTCTATCGGCGGCAAGTACGCGCTCTTTGACGTTACGCCAACCGCCGCTGATCAGGTTTATCGCGCTTATGGCTCGGAAACGATTCGGCCGAATTTGGTACGAGCGGTTGAAGAAACCCGCGGCCAAGTGGTGACTTACGGCAACGACGTTGTTGTGACGCCATACTTTTCGCGCTCCGACGGCCGCACGCGCGCCTGGGAAGAAGTCTGGTGTTGCAAAGTTAAGCCCTGGCTAAAGTCTGTGCCCGCGCCGCACGACGTTGGCAAAACGCTGTGGGGTCACGGCGTTGGTATGTCCGCAAGCGACGCGCTCGGCTGGGCTAACGACGGAAAAACTTACGACTGGATTCTGCAATATTTTTACACGGGGACGGTACTGAAGAAGATTTATTAGACGAATATCTAATACCTAATATCTAATGTCTAATCCTGAATCACACCGCAATTGCGGTGTGTGCTCGGATTAGGTATTAGGAATTAGATATTAGGTATTTAAAAAGTCGGACTTTAGAGTCCGACTTTTTTTAGATTCATTCCGCCGACGTGATACTTGCGGTCATCATCAGCAAGATCAAGAATTTTTTGACGAATGTTGTTCGGGTTGTGTGCTCGTTCAAAATGAAAGCGTGCTTGTTCGGCGGCCGACTGTACCGACAGCATTCCATAACCAAAAAGCGTCGCGCCGATTCCGTTGGATTGTGAAGTAACGTCCTGTACGAGCCACAAATCCATTTCCGAAACCGTGCGGCTAAAAAGCCCTTCTTGTTCAACGGCGATAATCCGGTCGTTTGTCACCACCCAAATATCAAGATAAAAATTTATAATCAGCGAAAAGAAAAAGAGCCAGATGGCGAGCAGGTAAATTGATGCTCCCAAAACAATGAGCGGGTAGGTAACTTGACCGGACATTATCGCGGGAAAATTTAGTTGCAAAAAATAAATCGCGACAAGCGGAATAAGCGAAAAAATTACGAGCGCAATCACGTCGCGGACGACAAAAATAACATGCCGTCGGAGAATGATGACGATGTGTTCGTATGGTTTTAGTTTAAAAAGATGCTTGATGTTCATAATTTAAAGCGTTGTCGGCACACCAAAAGAAAAATTTATGTTGATGTTCTGCGTCCAATCTAAAGGCGAAAGCAGATAATATGTTCCGTAAAGAATTGCCAGTGTGCCGGCCAAAAAAAGTATGGTAACAACCATTGCAGAAACAAAGCCCGAGCGAAAACGCCAAAGATTCGCCAAATCAACCAAGGCAAAGATGGTAAAAACGAGAAGAAAAATAGCGTATGGTGCGAGAAGAAGCCAGAGAGGCATAGTTGAACTTTTAGGTTTTAACTTTTAACTTTTAAGGCGTCTTCGCGAAAAAAAGTTAACAGTTAATAGTTAAAAGTTATTAATTAATTCTATATCAATTCACCAGATTGGGGAACAAGACCAAGGTGTTTATATGCAGAAATCGTAGCCATTCGTCCGCGCGGGGTGCGCTCTAAAAAGCCGATGTGCATTAAGTATGGTTCAATAACTTCTTCAAGCGTGGCGACTTCTTCGTGCGTTGCCGCGGCGAGAGTACCAATGCCAACGGGGCCGCCGTGAAATTTTTGAATCAGCGCTTCAAGAATAATTCGGTCGGCGCTGTCTAGTCCCATTGTGTCAACGCAAAGTTCATCCAGCGCTTTCATTGCGATTTCGTTCGTCAGTTCGCCTGTGCCATGCATTTGCGCGTAGTCGCGGGCGCGGCGGAGCAAGCGATTCCCTATGCGCGGCGTGCGGCGACTTCGGCTGGCGAGTTCGCTTGCGGCGTTTTCGTCCAAGTGAACGCCCAAAAGTTTTGCCGAGCGCATAATGATTCGTTTCATATCCTCGGCCGAGTAATAATCCAAGTGATATGTCGCGCCAAAGCGGTCGCGGAGCGGGGATGACAAAAGCGACAGCCGCGTGGTTGCGCCAACGAGCGTAAAGCGGGGAATGTCTAAGCGGAGCGTGCGCGCGGCTGGACCTTTGCCAATGACCATATCCAAAGCAAAGTCTTCCATCGCTGGATACAAAACTTCTTCAATCGTTTTTGGTAGGCGATGAATTTCGTCAATAAAAAGAATTTCGCCGGGCTCAAGGTTTGAAAGAATCGCCGCGAGGTCGCCAACGCGTTCAATCGCCGGACCAGAAGTAATGCGAATATTTTTTCCCATCTCGTGAGCAATAATATGCGAGAGCGTAGTTTTGCCAAGTCCGGGCGGACCATAAAGAAGCGTGTGTTCAATCGGCTCATTGCGCTTTTTTGCTGCGCCCAAAAAAGTCTTAAGCTGGCGCTTAAGCGTGTCTTGCCCGATAAAATCGTCTAACGCCGACGGCCGCAGGGTGAGGTCGGTTTTGGTGTCCTCGGGCAATTCGTTTGGCGAAATCGTTCGCTCGTTTCCGTCAATTTTATCGCTGTTTATCGCGTCGTCCATATTGTCATAACTTTAACAAAATCTGACCGCCTTGTCATTGGCGGCCATTCCGAACCGTGATCCGAGGCCCAATCAACGCGAGGGGTTTTGGTGTAATAAGACGCGTGGTTGTATAATAATTTTATGAAACGCCGTGCTTTTACTTTAATTGAGTTACTTGTAGTGATCGCGATTATTGGCTTGCTGTCAACGATCGCTGTAGTTTCGCTTACTGGCACGCGCGCCAAAGCCCGCGACACAAAACGACTGGCAGATCTTAAACAGATTCAATCAGCGGTTGAATTTTATATGATTGACAACAACGTTTACCCATCTTCACTCGGCGTGGCATCAGCTTATATCCCAAACATCCCCACTGATCCTATTAATACAGCTGGTCAGTATGGTTATTATTACGTAACTCAGTTCAAGAAGACCGGAAGTTGTTCCTACCTTGCAACCGGCCTTGATACGGATTATCTCATGGGAACAAGATTGGAAAACCCTAATGGCGTATCTGGCAGTTGCCCTGAAGGAGTAAGCGCTTATGGTAACCCTAATATTAATTATCTATTAGGCAATTAAAAAATGAAACGCCGCGCTTTTACTTTAATTGAACTTCTGGTTGTGATCGCGGTCATTGGTCTGCTTTCTATGATTGCGGTTGTTTCAATGAGTGGCACACGCGCCAAAGCGCGCGACCTTAAACGAAAGACCGACCTCAAACAATTGGCGACGGCCGTTGAATTGTATTACGCCAAGTATGATAGTTATCCGAGCACTGGCGGTAACTGGTGGACGACCTGCAGAGACGGAGGGGGTTGGGTAGGGCTTAAGGGCGTGACGGGAGCCAGTGGCTGGATACCTAATTTGGCGCCGGAATTCATCGGCCAGCTCCCGCTTCGATCCAGTACGCGGAACTGGCGTCGGGGTCCTGACGAATCCTGCGACTACTTCGGATACCGTAGATTGCTATCTTTATGTATCCAATGGCACGGATTATAAAATAGTATCCCACTGTTCGGCCGAAAGTGGACCTGTTGGAAGTTCGGATCCGTTCTATAAAGGATCTGGGGCATGGGGCTGCGGCAATTATCATTTCGCTGTCTACACGCCGGGGGCGTATAGTTGGTAAATTATTTTGATTTTATTTTTTGTTTAACAAAACCCCCCCGCATAAAGCGAGGGGTTTGGTGTAATAAGACGCGCGGCGGTATAATAATTTTATGAAACGCCGCGCTTTTACTTTAATTGAACTTCTTGTCGTAATCGCGATCATCGGCCTACTTGGCACGATCGCGGTTGTTTCTATGAGCGGCTCGCGCGCTAAAGCGCGCGACTTAAAAAGAAAAACCGACTTAAAGCAACTGGCAACTGCTTTAGAATTGTATTATGACAAATACAATTCTTATCCCATCGCAACCACGTGGTGGTCAACCTGTGATGGTTGGACGGGATTAAAAGGTGTTTCCGGTGCTAATGGTTGGATTCCTAATCTGGCACCGGAATTTATAGGCAAGCTCCCACTTGATCCGATCCGTGGAACAAATATCGGGCCATTGACCGGCCCCACGGGTATTACGGATGTTGGCCAGTATTGTTATATTTATCGTTCAAATAGTGCAGGTACGGAATATAAAATTGGCACGCATTGCGGTGCGGAAACCGGTCCCATCGTAAGTCCGGATCCTTTTTATAAAGGTTCGTCAGCTTGGAGTTGTGGTGATTATCATTTTGCCGTTTATACGCCAGGGGCGTACGGTTGGTAAATTATTCTGATTTTATTTTTTGTTTAACAAAACCCCCCGCATAAAGCGAGGGGATTTGTAGATCGCAATGACCGCCGGATTAGACATTAGATATTAGGTATTAGATATTCTGCGTCTCTACCCCTTAACCTCGTTTGAACTAATAAGCTGGTGCATTAGGTCGGAAGTTTTTGAAACGCTGGTATCAAGAAAAATAACTTTGGAATTATTGCTGTCGCCGATGGTCTTTAAGGTATCCAAGTATTGGGTAAGGTTAAGGATGGCCATAATTTCGGCCGAGGATTGGTTGGTGATTTTCTGCATTGTTTCAACCGAACGGCGAATACCTTCGGCAATGGCTTCGCGCTCTAAGGCAATACCTTCGCCCTGCAAACGCTTGCGTTCCTTTTCGGCCTCAGCTTCTTTAATCGCTTGAATTTTTGTCGCCTCGCCTTTGTTTTCGGCGGCCTTTCTAAGTTGAAGCGAAGCAACCACTTCGCTCATCGCATCGGTGATGGTAAGCGGGAAATTTACATTGGTAATCTGGAAGCTTTTAATAAGCATTCCCCATTCGGCAAACTGAATTTCTAAGTCGCGTTGAATGTGTTGGGCGAGTTCTTCTTTTTTTTCTAAAATTCCCTCGTGTGTTTCTTTGGCAATGTAGGTGCGGAGCGAGTTTTCAATGGTTGCGCCAATGGACGTGGAGGCGTCTTGAAGCGCGTAGGTAAAACGTTGAATGCCATCGTCGGTCGGATTTACGGTGAAGATAAGGTTGGTATTAACGTCAACTATTACTTTGTCGGCCGACGGATATTTGCCGGCGATGACGAAGTTTTGCGAGCGAAGCGAAACAGTTTTCGCAATGCGTTCCAAAAGCGGCACCTTAACATTAAACCCCGCTGTCATAACACGTTTATATTTGCCAAGCATTTCTACGACCAGCACGGTGTTTTGCCGAACGATTTTAATGTTCGCGATAATGATCGCGATTATAAGGATGAAAATTATGTATGTCCAAGTCATAAATTTAATAAGTGATTTATAATGCTAATGTGTTCTTTTGCGGTAAGAAAGTCAAGTAAAAAAATCACCTCCCCAACGTGAGAGCGTCGGGGAGGCGAGGTGGTGAAAGGGTTATAGGATAATGGAGATCTGGTTTGAGTAGACGCCGCAAGCGCCACTCAAATATTGGCAGACGCGCACATATATCGTTACGCCCGTTGGGGCATTGTTAATTTGCGTGCTCGTGGTGTTCGGTGCGCTTAAGTAAATAGGGTGATCACCACTTCTCGGCGGGTATTCCGGGTTTGGGTTCGTTGACCAAATGACTTTGTATCCTTTGCTGGAACAGCCTTCCGTAAGCCAGTTCACGCTAATGCTGCACACGTCGCTTTGAGTCAGAGTGATTGAATTCACCCAGGACACGGCATCTTTGGTGCACTCAATTGGTACTGTGTCACGCTGAAGATCTGGAGTCGGTGCGAGGGTGTCAATGACAATCTCAGCGTCTGGCATAAGGTCGGGCGATGTGTCCGGCGTCATGGCGTCTGGTTCCAACGCTACTAGTGTCGTATCGGGAAGCATTGCGTCGGGAATGACAAGCGGCGGCTCTGGCGTTGTGTCGGGTTCTTGGCACCCGCAATCACGCCTGGTGTCCGGTTCCACTACCTTGGTGTCTGGCTGAATAATGTGGGCATCAGGTGTCGGAACTGGCGGGGCAACGTACGTGTCCACGATGATTGCCGCATCGGGGATGATAACCGGCGGTGCGACATACGTGTCTACGGGAATTGCAGCGTCGGGAATGACCACGACTGGTGGGGCAACGTACGTGTCCTTGGCAACACCTGCATCAGGAGTGATGACGGTGGGCGGCGGAACGTACGCGTCCTTGAGGGTGGCGGCATCCACTTTGACCGCGATTGCCGGTGGCGCATCTACTTGTCTTGTGCCAGCATCGGGCAGTGGTGCATAGATGTAGATCGGCGGTATTGCCGGCGCCGCATCTGGTGCAACGGGAATGTCGGTCACGCCGCTGTCAGGGTCTGGCTCGGGGCAAAGACAACCGTTGATTTGAACGACGCTCTTCATCCGAACTGCCCTGAAAATCTTCTGCTCGCCACACGGACGTGTTCCGATTTGCCCATTTGGACACGAACACGGTAATGGCTCGCAGTTGATTTTGCCACTGGGGTTTAGTGCAATCCCATTCGTATCGTCCGTGGGCGCTTCTTCGCTCACGGCGGGGATGGGCTGCTTCCTGATTGTTTCCTCGGCGCATCCTGCCCACAATCCAAACGCAATCATCAACACTAACAGTTTTCTGGGTTTCATCTGAGTCTCCTTGAAATGAACGGATTTTGCTACTGGCTCGTGTTTTCTAAGCCAGTGCCGTGGCTAGAAGAAAAATTCTACCAAAGCACGTAATAATGACATATTCTAGAGAAAATGTCAAGGTGCCCCAGTTATTTCGCGTTTTTTCTTGGTGAACTGAATTTTCAGCAAATTAAATACACAAAAAAGCGGCCATAGATCTTCTTTGACGGTGGGGTGCTTTAGTGGCAAGGTGTAGTGGCAAAAGAAGGGATGGATCAAAATGAACAGCTTCAGACGCACTTTCACAAAGCCGCATACCTTTTTGGTTGTGGTTCATGCCGTGTCCGCGGACCAGGCGCTAGCAAACGCTCGCATTGCGCAAAACGGGGGAGCGGACGGGATATTTCTCATCAACCACAATATCCCCGCCCTTAAGCTTCTCGAGGCTTTCAGATTTGTTACCGACAAATTGCCAGGTTTCTGGGTCGGCTTGAACTGTCTGGATTACGGTTGGAATGCTGTTGAGATTATTCCGAGAACGACTGCTGGGCTCTGGATTGACAATGCGGGGATTGAAGAGGCGGGTGATGATTGCGTTGCTGTGGCAACGCAATTTGCCGAGCTTCGCGTCAGCGTCGGCTGGGAGGGTATCTATTTCGGCGGGGTCGCTTTTAAGTATCAAAAGCCTGTTTCCGACTTTGCTGCCGTTGCCAAAGCCGCGATCCCGTGGGTTGACGTCATCACGACGAGTGGCATGGGAACTGGTAAGGCGCCGGACGTCGGTAAGATCGCGACTATGAAAGACGCGATCGGCAATCATCCTCTCGCAATCGCGAGCGGGATCACGCCGGAGAACGTTCATTTGTTTGCGCCGCACGCCGACTGCTTTCTCGTGGCCACTGGCGTGAGCAAGTCACACACCGAACTTGATCCAGCCAGGGTTCGTCTGTTGGCCGACAAATTGAGTTGAGTCGCCAATCAAAAGGAGGTCATCGCGTCCGGTATAGGGAAACCCTTACCGGACGTTTCTTTTTTTAGTTTATTTCCATACTTCAATTTTAAACCGGCTTTGATGTTATCGCAGCCGGTTTTGTGGGCGAGAAGCGGGCGTTGGTTTCAGGGCTCCCTTGTGATGTCCTTGATCCTCTTGATCCGCGCCGTTAGCTGAGCCGTTTTTTGTTTCTCTCTTTTGAGAGCTTCCGCGAGATTGATATTCGGGTTCGTTTGCACTAGCAGCTCCGTGAGGTGATAGCAACGACTTTCCGCGCGCGCGATTCGTTCCATGACTACATATTGAAGGTCTATACTACCTGGACGAGGACCGTCGCTTGGCGTTTTTGGACGATCACCGAGCGGGTGGCCGCCGAGTAGTTGATTGTCCAGCGGGTTGCCTGGGCATTTGCCGTCGGGATCTAGACCAATGGGGCCGCCTGATCTGCTTGGCCCCATCCAGCAACCGCACTCGTGTTGGCAGTTCAACGTCCCGTCGTGGCCGGCATATTTGTGCGGACCATATTCCTTACGTTCAAATCCGGTCGGGGTGGTGTTGGCTGTTTTTTCCTCCAGGTAGTTTATTATCCTAAGACGAGCCCGAGCTTCTTTTGATCGTTTTTCTTTGGGCATGACTCCTCCTCTAATGAACCGTTGTTGGCCACACCTTAATTTAACGATAAATAATTGTCAAAACAAAAACCACGACTAGTGTCGTAGTTTTTGTTTGCCCAGGGAGGGAATTGAACCCTCAAGGAGTTGCCTCCAGAAGATTTTAAGTCTTCAGCGTATGCCGTTCCGCCACCTGGGCGTGTTTTGAGAATATTGTATCTTGGTGTTTTTTTCAAGAGCGCAACCCCTTGGGCGTCTTTAGCCACTTCATAACCTCATCCACTGACCGTGTGTTTAAAATGTTTTTCTTTTCTGCCCAGCCGCGACGCGCGGTTGCAAGGCCGTATTCTAAAAATCCAAAGTGAGCCGGAGCGTGCGCGTCCGAGTCAATCGCGAGCATTACGCCAGCGGCGACAGCTTTCCTAATATACTTATCGCAAATATCCAGCCGGTCGGGGCTCGCGTTTACTTCTAAAATCGTCCCCGTCTTGGCGGCGGCTTTAATTATCGCGTCAATGTCCAAATCAATCGGCGGCCGTGATTTTATTTTGCGGCCGGTTAGGTGAAAGATTGCGTCCACGTGCGGGTTTTCCATCACGCGAATGATTCGTTTGGTCTGTTCTTGTTTTGATAGTCCAAAAAATGAATGTACGGACGCGCCGACAAAATCCAACTCCGCCAAAGTCTCGTTTTTAATATCCAACGCACCGTCTTTCATTATGTTAACTTCCGATCCGGCAAGAACGCGGAAGCCGCTAAGTTTGGAATTTATTTTTTTAATCGCGGCTTTTTGTTGCAATAATTTTTTATCGTTTAGTCCGCCGGTCATCGCGAGCGAAACCGTGTGATCGGTGATGGTGATATATTTTAGTCCGGCTTTTTTCGCCGCCGCTGCCATTTCTTCTATAGACGAGTCGCCGTCCGTCCAATCAGTTTGTACCTGAAAGTCGCCACAGAGATCGTTATAGCTAATGAGATGGGGGAGTTTGTGGGCGCGCGCCGCTTCTATTTCGCCCTCGTCGGTACGAATTTCTGGCGGTGGCGTGTCCATGCCTAGCGCTTTGTAAATTTCTTCCTCGGTTTTGCTTGCGATCAATTTCTTTCCTTTAAAAAGTCCGTATTCGGAAAGTTTAAAACCTTTTTTAATTGCGAGCGTGCGCAGTTTTACGTTATGGTTTTTGTCGCCGGTAAAATATTGCAATCCAGCACCATACTCGTCTTCTTTTAAAATTCTGATGTCGGCGCGAATGCCGCCTTCTAAAATCACCGAAGTTATTCCTTCGCCCTCGCCCCCTCGGACGACCTCGGCCACCTCTGGCATTTTTATAAAAGCCTCGTGAGCTTTTTTTGGATTTTTTGCCGTCACCAAAATATCAATGTCGCCGATTGTTTCTTGCCTTCGGCGCACCGATCCGGCGGTCGTGGCACGACGGACGCCAGGAATTTGTTTTATTCGTTCTTCAAGTTGCCGTGAAAGGGGGAGCGCGACACCAAGGAGGTGCCGCCCGGTTGAAGTTTTTAAGTGTTCAATGGATTTTAAAATTTTTTGCTCCGACGTTTCGCCAAAATGAGCGAGCTTGTCAATTTTATGCGCGCGCGCCGTCGCTTCTAGCGTTTTAAGGTCTTTAACTTTTAATTCTGTCCAAAGTGTTTTTATTGACCGCGGCCCAACGCCGTCAACTTGCAGTAGTTCAAAAATATTAACCGGCGTTTTTCGCCGTTCGCGTTCTAGTTCAGAAAAAGTTCCGGTTTTAACGATTGACGCAATGTGGCGCGCAATACCGGGGCCGATGCCGGACACGTCTTTTATAATTTGTTTTTCCCCGCCGTGGCGGAAAATTTCTTCAAGCGGTTCGGAATAGTTTTCAATAACTTCGGCCGCGCGTTCATACGCGCGGGGTTTAAAACGAATCGGGTCACTGGCCTTGGTTTTTGGCCCGATTTTCATTTCGTAATACGCCGCCATTTCTTTTAATTTTTGCGCGATCACCGAGTTGGTCATATTTATATTATTGTATCTCTAATTTGTTTTTAAATACAAAACAAGAGGGTCGGTGTGCCGATCCCTCTTGCGCGGGTTGTCTCCTTTTGTTGGTCTAAGGTTCTTCTTCGGGGACGCCTTCGTCGGCGCCATTGTTGTCGTCGGCTACTTCCAGAAAGTCGCTGAGAAGAGCGAGCGAACATATTACGGAAGCGCGGAATGTTCCCGCTTCAATGGATAGCCGAACCTCTTCGTCGCCAACTTCTTCGTCGGATTGAATTTCAATCGCGACAGATCCGAGTTTGCAGATCGTCCTTGCGAAGACGTGGCGAATGATTTCTTCACAGGTAAAGCCTGTGCCGTATTCCATAGCCTCGGCCATGTCTGCGGTTGAAATTTGCATCTCTGGCAGATGGGTGAACCGGACGTTTTCGGCGACAACGATTGTTTCCTCGCAGTCGCTTCCGTCGGCTCTCTCGCCGATGAACCAAAGGCCAACAGTCTCCGAATCGCCATTTTCTCTAATGACAACACTTACGGTTATCTCAGCGCGCAGGCGTAGACCCAGAAGGGTCAGTGACTCTATTTTCTGGGGGTAGTCTTCTACCAGTGGACAGGATCTTGTGGGTTCGGGCGTTTTGGCCATGGTCGCTCCTTTGCGTTTTCGTTACAGATTGTTGGTTTTCAAGGAATAAATACTTTTACGACAAAACGAATGTTTTGTCAATGAACACAAGCAAACGACCATTTAAATCTTGCGTAAAATAAAAGTATTTGTTATATTTTGTTTCGTTAGGCGTCCGAGTTGCGATTGTCCGAGCTTGGCTCGGTCATTGCGCGATGTGCCTCACTTTGCGGGTATCGTATAGCGGCTATTATGTGTCCTTGCCAAGGACAAGATGAGAGTTCGACTCTCTCTACCCGCACCAAAAACAATTTGTATCGAGGGACTGAACAGGTCAACGCATTAGCGCGACCGACCTGCGTCAAACCCTCGAACGGAAAACAGTAACCTCACGGTTGCTGTTTTTGGTATCTATTTAATCCGTCATTGCGAGGAGGCCGAAGCCGACGCGGCAATCTCTTCTTTCCCCTCGCCCCACGCAGCGATAGCGGAGTGGGGAGAGGGTAGGCCTGCCCAGCGTAGCTTTAGCGGAGTTGGGGTGAGGGGCCGTCGTTCGGCGATGACCAAAGAATAATATTATTCGAGCGAAGCGGTAGCGCAGTCAGAGAATTACCGAAATCGTCAGTACTTTGTTTTTTAGCGTCAACCGGCTTTTCAAGTTCGTAAGCAACTCTCGTTTTTCGGTAATCGTCCCCTCGGTCAGCAAATAAGTTGCATAAGCTCTAAGGTCAAAATTTTCTTTGGTCTTTTTATCCTCGCATTTCCCCAACGCAATCTTTCTAAACTTTTCGTACCTCGAAATCTCGGCAGCAAATTTATGTTTTACCCCAATCTCATTCAAATCAAGTGTGTCGACGAGCTTCGTTAGCTGGTCAATTATTTCCTCCTCGCGCACATATCCGCATTGGCAATTTTTATCTTTTGCTTTGGTACAACCGTAGTAAACATAGCGATGTGTTCCACCAGCTTTTTGCTCTTTGAATTTCTCGCAGGCGGTTACGCCCGACCCGCACAATCCGCAAGTAATGAGCTTCGTAAACGCGAACTCGCGATTGTTTTTGTTAATCTCGCTTCGGACAAGTTGCGCTTTAACCTTTTCAAAAAGCTCCGGCGTAATAAGCGGCGTATGTTTGCCGGCATACCATTTTCCACTTCCGCGCGGATGTTCAAACACGCCGTAGTAAAAGGGATTCTTTAAAATAAGGTAAATATTTCCCAGCGCCAACGGCTTTCCATACTTGGTTTTAAAGTTAATATCGTATCGCAACCATTGATACAGTTTCCGCCCCGACCATCCATCGTTTCCGACTTTCTCAAACATCTGCCGAACAATTGGCGCACGCACTGGATCAATTATCGCCTCGCACGGTTTATCTTTTATCTTCTCGTTCAAATATCCAGTCGGCGAAACCGCCGGACGCAACCCCTGCTCGCATCGCGCCCTCATACCCCGCTTAACATTTTCGCTCTTGTTGTCATTTTCAAGCTTCGCTTGTGAGCAAAGGATCATCAGCATGAATTTCTCGCTCGGCGAGTTGGCGAATTTCTGGTTGAAAGTTCGTATCTCGATCAAGAGTTTTTGATCCATCAAATCGACCAGCGCCCCAAGGTCACCAGCATTCCGCGAAAGCCTGTCTGGTGCCCAAGTGATTATCCCACCAAACTTGCCCGCTCTGATGTCCTTGAGGAGCTCATTAAAGACCGGACGCTGGCCAACCGCCTTGGCTGAATGGTTTTCTTTTCGAATCTCGGTTACTAGTAACCCCTCGCGCTCGGCAATCGCCAACATTTCTTTAATTTGGCTATCAATGGAAAGCACCTGCATTTCCTCACTTTCGGTCGACTTCCGAGCGTATAGGCAATATCGGGTTTTAGGCATTATGGCGGCGTTTCCTTGGTTTTTGTCGTTCATACGACCAAGTAATGCCGCAACCCTGTTGTGGCGTCTAGGCGGGGCTGTAGGTAAGTCCACTTTCAAAAATTAGCCCATTGAGCTATTCTTTAAGCACAACTTAATATTGCCTAAACCGCGCCGATGGCGAGGCATGGCAGAAATCCCATGACAGATACTGAACCCCGCGTTTAGCGTCCTGTCATGGGTAATATTCCGAAAGGAATATTTGGCCGCAAGGCCTAGCTAGCGCGGGGCTTTGTGTATAATATTGACTCTTAAATTTATAAACACTATGAAAAAATATTTATCGGTTTTGCCCGCTATTATTTTTTCTGTCTTTTTAATTCCGTCAACTATTGCAGTTTACGCATATAGTTTATCTGACACGGGTCAAACCGCATCCTTTACAGATACATATGGAGAGGACTCCGATTATCTTATTAATCCTCCTTCATACACTAAATTAAATTCGGCAGGTGAAACCGTGACTAGCGGCGAATGGGATATGGTGAAAGATAATCTGACAGGATTAATTTGGGAAATGAAAACGGACGATGGAACAATTCATGACCAAAACAAACAGTTTAATAAGAGCGACACTCAAGCCGTTACGTCCGAATTAAATTCAACAAAATTTGGTGGCTTTTCTGATTGGCGACTCCCGACAATTAAAGAACTTATAACAATAATTGATCATGATAAGTTATATCCATCCGCTGCAGTTAATACTGATTATTTCCCTAAATTGGTGGCAGCACCATATTGGTCTTCTACGAATCTTGCTGGTGGTGTAAATGTTGGATGGGCCGTTAATTTTAATCATGGTAATCCTGAATTTGAGTATAGCAAAAACGTTTATCGCGTCATGGCCGTTAGGGGTACATCAGTTGGGTTGTCAGATCAGTTTGTAAATAATGGCGATGGGACCGTAGTAGATACTGATACTGGCTTAGTTTGGTCTTACGCTCCGTCAAGTAATGGCATGACATGGGACGATGCAATTTCATATAGTGAAAATTTATCATTGTCCGGATTTGAATGATTGGCGTTTGCCCAGCCAGAAAGAGCTTTTTTCTATAGTTAATTACAATATTTTTGCACCAGTATTTGATAGAAATTATTTTTCGGTTCCATTAACATCGGCTTCTTACTGGACTTCAACAATATGCGGTGTTGAGGGTGATAAAAAATATGCCTACCGCATTGACGGTTACCAAGGAATTGGGGGTTGTATAAATACTCTGTTTGATAGTTCATCCATTTATGTGCGTGTTGTTCGTGGGGGGATTAATCAATTGACGCCAATTTGTACGTCTTGGACCTATGGTGATTGGGGAACATGTGTAAACAACCAACGCTCGAGATCAATTGTTTCCTCAATGCCGTCGAATTGTATTGGCGGAATGCCCGTTTTAACCCAAAGTTGTCAACCTTCGCCCGTGGTATGTTCTTCGTGGACATATTCCGATTGGGGTATGTGCACAGAAGGACGACAGGCGAGATCTATAGCCTCAGCAACACCAACGAATTGTTCTGGCGGAAATTCTGTATTAAGCCGTGAATGTAGTTCAGTGCCTGCGTGCACGGAAAATAATTGGACATCATCTCTATCGCCATCGTCGTGTCCTGCCATTGGACAGCAGACAAAACAATGGTCAAAAATAGGTCAATGTGATGGCGGTGTTTTCCACCAAACGCAAGAAACGATTTCATGCAATTATCAGATATCATCCTGCACGGATTTTATATATAGTGACTGGGGTGATTGCAGTTCAAGCGGCGTTCAATCAAGATTGATTTTGAACAGTTCGCCATCGAATTGCACTGGCGGAAGTTCTGTCACAAGCCGGAGCTGTAATTATGTTCCTGCGTGTTCATCAGATATTTGGTCCTGCGGGAATTGGGGAGCTTGCAGTGCTGGGAACATTCAATCAAGAATCTGCATAAAGACTTTTGACTGTCCTAGTGTACAGACGCCATCACCTGCAACAGAACAGAGTTGCACAACACAGCAAAATGTAGAATCACAACCTCAAGCAACTAACAGCATTGACACGAATGTTAATACCAGCAATGCCGCTAATTTAAAAAGTGTAATCGAAGAAGAAACGGGCTTGGTTTCATCGGTCGATAGAAATTTATCAAAGAAATTGGCTGGAAATATTTTGCTTCAAGTCGAAAATCATGGCCAAGCATGGTACGTTAATCCAACCAACCTAAATAAATATTATCTGCCTGACGGCCAAGCCGCTTATCAGGCGTTAAGAATTTTTGGTCTGGGAATAACCAATGCCGACTTAAGCAAGATACCAGTAGGGGTTGAAAGCCGTTTTTCCGACGCCGATAGCGATAATGACGGCTTGGCAGATAAGCTCGAGGAGGGATTAGGAACCGATCCCAACAATCCTGATACGGATGGGGATGGTGTTTTGGACGGCGATGAGTTATTGAGTCGAGGTAGCAATCCATTGGGTACTGGCAAAATATCGACCGACAGTAACCTTGTTAGTAAATTGAGTGGTAAAATACTATTGCAAGTCCAATCAAGGGGTGAGGCATGGTATATCAATCCAAAAGATTCAAAGAGATATTATTTAAAAGATGGGAATGCAGCTTATCAGATTATGCGCTTTCTCAGCTTGGGTATTACCAACGATAATATTCGAAAAATATCGGTCGGAATGTTGTCTAATTAAAAAAGATATATGAAGATAAATTATAAAACAGAGCGTGGAAATTTTGATATAGAAATTACCGAGGGAAAGAGCGAGATTCTAGATGTGTATAATGATATTCGAATAGTTTATTCAATAAAAGTAAAGAACACAGATAATCCATCTTGGGTTATAAATTTTTCCGACTTGATTGGGCGAATTGCAAAGGGGCAGAATAAGGAAAAATTGAACGATAAGATCGTCGATGAAGTTAAACGGCGAATTAATATGGACGAGACAGGAGATTTTTATATTGGTGATCCAACATTGGATTTAACTTGAAAGACAGCTGCCTCGTCATTGGCGTGTTGTATGCTTGTTAACGGTGGGCTGTTGGTGTATGGAGTAACATAGTCGCTTGTTTTGTTCAGAATTGTCGTTCTGAGTAGAAACAAGCGACGGAAACGGGTGCGAGCCCCGTACAGTCCATATATTAAAAATATGCACGAATCCGAAAAAATTGAAGAAGCAAAATATCATCTTTTGCGAATGAAAGATTCTTTAAACGAAGATGATATTTTTCGCTACGAATTAAATGCTTTTTTAGCATCTACACGTTCCGTTTTTCAATATGCGCTTGAAGAAATTCAACACCCTCCAACAGTCCCTAAAACATGGTATGACCAAGTTGTTAATCTGAGTAAATATGTTAAATTCTTTAAAGATAAACGCGATACGGTAATTCATCATAAACCAATAGAAACAGATAAAAATGTCGCTCTAGAAAATTTTGACACCGTACTCATAGAAGACGATGCAATCGCGATAGAAATACATGATTCAAATGAGGGTATTGTAGGGAGTTTTTCTACGATTAATACACCCCAAAATAGCGAAATAGGAGAAAGCGGTTCAAAAATTTCTTCAAGATGGTTTTTTGTCGATAGTCCGGTGGGTGATCCAAAAGACAAGGAGGTCGTTTCGCTTTGTGAAAAATATTTGAAAGAGGCGGAATCTTTTGTTAGCGATGGTAAAACGAATGGATATTTAACCTAGAATTATTCATAAATATTTTTTTTGATCACCACTGATAGTTCAATAGCAATCACCAGACCAAAATAGTTGTTTATTGATCTGGTTAACCCGCTGTTAGAAGAACTGTGTCTGGTATACGGGGTCCACTCAATAATTTGATGAGATAAGGTTTTTTGGGAATTACTGCTTAAGAAAGCCTAAAAGACAGTAAAATGAGACACCCTAAAATATTGATTAATAGTGTCTCATTTGTCTCGTTTCTCAAAACAACTGTCGCATTTGTCGCATTTTGCCAAATCAACACCGACCTACTTGGGTCGGAAAGGTGGCCAATCGAACCTCCTAAAACGCTTGTGGTGCTGGATAAGCGAAGTTCAAGACTGTGTCGGGGCACCAAAAATGATCTCAGTTCCCTGAGGTCATTTTTGTTTTGGCTCAGCGGGAAATAGTCATCATACGATAGCTGCGAGCGGGTTCGGCAAGAGCTTAATCTAGTTAGCCCGCCGATTATCTATTTCACGGGGGAATGTTTGTGTTTACACAAAAACTGCGCCAATCAAGATAGATCAGTAGTAAATATAATTCTTCCCATAATGTCCGATCGGACATTATGGGAAGAATTATGTTGATGTTGTTATAAATAATAAAACCCACCTTTCAATTTTTAATAATTTAATGTATTGATTCATTTCTTTTGTGACATTAAAAGGCGTTGACCAAATACTTTTTTGAATTTGTTTAAACCCCATCCTCTTAAGCGACCGTCTAAACATTGTTCTGGATTCTTTGGCCAACTCCGGTACATCAAAAGCGACGACAAGGTTTTTTCCTTTTGGCAGATATTTTCTCTTTTTAAAAATACAAATTTGCAGAGCGGCAATTTTGCCATGATCAGTTATTTTGACCAAGATATCATTATTTAATTTTTGTATTTCAATCCAGCCATTTTTATATATTTTACTAATTGGTTTAGGCAGGCCACCCGACTTATATTCAAGATATTGTCGCGCCGCACGCACGCTCATATTCCGCATAAGAGAAGGGTAATTAAGAAAAAAGAATAGATCGTCAGTTTTTTGAAATATTTTAAGCAAAATCTCGGCTGTTACCGTTAGAGATTTTTTTGTTAAAAATTTGATTCGTTTTTGCTCCATATTATTTCTTCCTCTAATGCCCGATCGGGCTTTAGAGGATTTTGGTGTTGATAGCAAAATGTTTTTGCGATCCTTGATATTTTTTAAATTAATTATTTTTTTATTTCGCGATTAACGACAATTTTTTTGATTACCATGATGACTGGTCGGCCGCTATGCAGCGTCAACCTCCATACTGGTAGATAGCAAAGAAAACGAATGATACAAATTACGCGTTGTTCACTGGTGCCATCCTTACTGATTCGTATATTTTGTGTTGCGTCGTTGTCTTAAGGCAATAAGAGTCGCATAAACGGCGGGGGCTTTCGCCCCCGCCGTAATGGCACTAATTTGTCGCGCTCCCGTTCTGGCCGTTTTGCGAGTGTTTAAAACCGCTGTCGTGTCCGTTTCGCCAGGAGCGGATGGATGTTTCAACAACGAATTTTCGGAGAGCTTCGGTGTGTTCGCCGGAAAGGTGAAAACGCGCGGCGAGCTCGCGGCATTGGCCAGAAAGGAAGTCTAAATAGGTACTGGTTCTTTCTTCAGGCATTAGCATCACCCCCCTTCTTTTTAAATCGTTTGCCAATAATCACCGCGCCGAGGAGTAATAGCGGCGGCCCCACGGCAATCGCAACGAGCGACGCGCGTCGCGCAAGCGTCGGCGTCTTGCTTTCCTCGGGTGATTTGATAATCGCAAGATCGCTCGTCGTCGCGGGAATTAAAACGTTGTCACTGCCTTGTTTAACGAGCAATCCTTTAGCGCTCAGGCGCTCGCCTTTTGCGGCTTCAAAAATTGTTTTTATGAGAATTGAATTGTCACTGTCGGCAATTCGTAATTTGCTCGCTGTTTTTTCCGCGATCACGCCTGTGACCGCGACAACTAAATTTAAATTATTTTCCGCGTCTTTAATTTCAATTTTTTTAATCGCCGGCGCTGTTCCTGATTTTATGGTCATTGCCGAGTCGGTCTTTACCAAAAGTTTTGGCATTGGCAAACTTTTTGCTGTTGACCAAGAACCATAAGCAGTAACCACGTCGCCAACCGCGGGCGATAGTTTTGAATTAAGCGCCAGCCGCACTTCAACCGAACGATTGGTTTCTTTAACCACGAACACGTCTTTGGCAATGACGTTTGGCGGAAAAATAACAGTGCCGCTCACACTTGTTGCGGACTTTGTGGTTGTTGTTTTGGGCGTTGACGGCGAAGATGTTGCTACTGTTTTTGCCGTTGCTGTTTGCGAAGTTTTTATTGTCGCGCTTTTTGTGGTAGATGATGTTGTCGCGGTAATTGTTTTTGCTGTCGCGTCCGCTCCTATATATAAGTTGTTAATAATAATGACATTATCGGCTTTGAGTAATTTAGAAATTTCATCGCTTTGCGTTTTAAAAAGATCAACCAACCACTTAGTATCAATTTTTGTTGTCGGTTTAGTTGCGGTTGCTGCTACTTTGCTATTTGCCATTTGCGACTGGCCGTCCATCGGCGCGATGATATTTGCGAGCGCGGGCGTGGGCGTCTGTGTAACGGCAAAGTCATTAAAGTCAGAATTAGTATCAAGTCCGTCGGCGCGGCGAGCCAGCGAATAATTTTCATCTGGCGCCGGTGGATTATTTTCGTTGCTTTCCCAATCGCCGTAAGCAACAGAATCGGCTTCACGATTTTTATCGTCGCGAAGAATAACTAAGTCGCCAATATTATTTAATCGCGCGACACTGAGTTCAACTCTCATAAAGCCGCGCGGGAAAATTAATCCGGAAAGCGTTGCAATATTTTTTCCGGTTCCGTCGGCCAAGTGCCAGCCCGCAAGGTCAACGGCGTAATCGTCGGCGTCGTAAAGTTCCACCCACTCCGCCGTGTCGGACGGATTTGGCATTACTTCGTTTATCTTTATCGGCAAAACAGAAACTGGTACGGTATTTTTTGCGACGGGCGGCGATGTTGTGTTGGTGTTTTCCGTCTCACCCGCGTTAACATTAGTATTTGAATTGGTGTTTGTATTTTGATTGGTGTTTGCTGGCGGCGCGTCTGTGGCGCTGTAAGTTTTTTGCGCGACAATGTCCGAGTCGGTATCGTTTTCAATTGTTATTTGATTGGCGACGACGTAAACCGTGCCGCCGCCTGCGGCGAGCGAAATCGTGGACTGTTTCAGATCATAAGCGCCGGCATAGCCGCTACCTGCAATAATGTAATGTCCGTTTGCGGGGATTATCGCGCCGCTCGCAAAATTTTTTTTGTAATATTTTGTCCCGCTTGCACTTTTGTATTGAATAGACCATTCGCCGATTGCGATGTCTGTGCCGCCGGTATTCAAGATCTCAATAAATTCGTCGTCAGCCGTGACGCCACTCGCCTGAATTTGCCCGATGGATATTGGTGGTATCTCGGCCTGAGCGTAAAAGAGGAATAAGACAACGACAAGAAAAATATAAAAGTGCTTCATATATTTATATTTTCCCGCGTTCATTTTTTTATCCAAGCAAAGCGTTAGCTGTTAATAACACCGTGTAAAAAATTTTTTAGATAATACAAAAAATTGTGTTAGAACGGCCTGACACATACCCCTTGAAAATTTGTCACATTTATCATAATCTCCACTTATGCCCGGGTGGCGTGCGCCCAAGGCGCATCCGCCTCAGGCGGAAAATGGCAAACACATCCCGCTCATTCATATGCCCAGGTGGCGGAACGGCATACGCACCAGCTTTAGGAGCTGGCACTCGCAAGAGTTTGAGGGTTCAAATCCCTCCCTGGGCATATGAATGAAGGCGGGACGCCCGAAAGGGCTTGCGGGTTCTGCACCTGAGGCGCATCAGCCTCTGGCTGAAAGTCTCGCCTCGGGCATTTTAAAAACTCTGACCTGTGTCGGAGTTTTTAAAATGCCCTACCGTCATCTTGTTTTTTAAATTAATAAATGTTAAAGCTAATTTGCTTAACGCCTACCTCACACCCCTATAAAAACGTAGGAAGGGGACGGGCGCGAAAGCGAGGAGCGAATCATGAACAAGTTATTTGATCGCACGCCGATTGTCTGTGTCTGTGAAGTAAACTGTCGGATTGCCGTGGTTTTGGCCGACGACTTTTGGGCAGCCACAGTAAATTTTTGGAACAAGGTGAGAGCAGGTGATGAGGCATACGACGCCGCCGAGTTTAGGGCGTATTCAGGTCGCCTAATCCCGATCCCTGAAGGGCAAGTGGTTGTCTTTCAATGTGATGATCCGGAATATGGCGAACTTGCCAAGTGTTGTTTTGTGCAGCGGGCGACATTTGAGGTTCCGCTAATTACGCAAGAGAACAGGCAGGAGATCATTCGGCACATTTTCGGCCTTGATAAATAGGCAAGCAACGAACGCACGTTATAGCCCTGGAGAGAAGTTTCTTACGCTTCTCACCAGGGCTTTTCTGTATTCTGTTCAAAAACCCTCACCCGGCCTTCGGCCGCCCTCCCCCATTTTTGGGGGAGGGTAAAATGAATCCCTAATTTCAGCCATATTTTGATTATTACCTTGGCTCTTGACGGATATTTTTGAATAGAGTATTATATCCACATTATCCACAGAGCCCGACATACTATGAGCAGTAACTTAACTCCTAATATGAAAGCCAGCGGCTAGCCGGATATTTTGTGTCCCAATGCCCGCTGGTTTGCCAGCGGTTTTCTTTTTAGAAAAATCAGTTCGGAAACTTTTTAGAGGGTGGCCCCTTACAAAAGATTCCGAAAACCTACTTCCGCGGAGGGCGGAAAGAGCAAGTCCGAATTTAGGAACGTTGACAACCAAGCAAAGAGTAATAAATGTAAGTACGAATTTTGGTTTCCAAAAGAAATCAAAATTTCAGTTTTGTTAACGTACAAAACTGGAGCATCTAAAAATAACGTCAACGAATTTTTGTGGTTCTCGTCGCAATGGAGCAATCCAAAGCGACTACCGTCCTAGTATCAGACTGGGACGGATCCAGAATTCTCTGGAAGACATTAAGGGCGTACGGTGGATGCCTCGGCATGGAATGCCTATGAAGGACGTAGCAGCCTGCGATAAGTCACGGCGAGGTGGCAAGCAACCTTTGACCCGTGAATCTCCGAATGAGGAAACTCAATCCGATGGAAGATCGGATTATCTTGTGCTGAATATATAGGTACAAGAAGGGAACTCGGCGAAGTGAAACATCTCAGTAGCCGAAGGAAAAGAAAGAAAGGTGCAATTTTTATATCGCCTTTCGCGATTCACATGTCTTCGGATGTGTGTTCCGCGATCTGCGGTAAAAAGTTGTGCTCATTCCCCTAGTAGCGGCGAGCGAACGGGGAAGAGCTTAAACTCCAAAGTGTTAAGCATGAAAACGGGTGATATGTCGAAAGATGTGTTATCGCGTATCGTGTGGCGGTTGTAGGGCCTCATATACTATGGAGTGTTCAGACGTAAGCGTTGTTCGCCTGCATCGAACAAGCAAGGGTTACAAACGATATCTTCCCAAGCAGAACGGCCTGGAACGGCCGGCCATAGACGGTGACAGCCCGGTACGCGAATGGGGTTATCCCTTTGCAGTTTATGTTCTAGAGTAACACGGGACTCGTGAAATCCTGTGTGAAGTCGGGAGGACTTTCTCCCAAAGCTAAATACATTCCACGACCGATAGTGAACAAGTACCGTGAGGGAAAGGTGAAAAGCAGCCCGGAAGGGCGATGAAAAGTATCTGAAACCGTATGCTTACAAGGAGTGAGAGTGGATAGCAATATCCATGATCGCGTTCCTATTGAAGAATGAGCCAACGAGTTTGCTGTATGTGGCAAAGTTTAAGCCCGAGAGGGCGTAGACGTAGTGAAAGCGAGCGTGAAAGCGCGTTCTCACTTATCAACTTTTGCGGTTTACCGCAGAAGTTGTTGAGTGAGTGAGTCGCATACACAAGACCCGAAACCGGGTGATCTAGCCATGGCCAGGATGAAGTTTTACGAAAGTAAAATGGAAGTCCGAACACATAAGCTGTGCAACACTTTGTGATGAGCTGTGGCTGGCGGTGAAATTCCAATCGAACTCGGTAATAGCTGGTTCTCCCCGAAATAGCTTGAGGGCTAGCGTCGGTTAATAACTAATTGGTGGTAGAGCACTGAATGGGGAACGGTGGAGTGATCCTACGTTTCCCAACCAACCTCCGAATGCCAGTTAGTGTTCCCGACAGTCAGCACGTGGGGGCTAAGCTCCACGGTGCGCAACGGAAACAGCCGTTGATCTCCAACTAAGGACCTTAAATCTATGCTAAGTGGAAAAGGATGTGGAACGACTCAAACAACCAGGAGGTTGGCTTAGAAGCAGCCATCCTTTAAAGAAAGCGTAACAGCTCACTGGTCGAGTTATTCTGCGCCGAAAATATACCGGGGCTAAGCATAGTTCCGAAGTTGAGGGTTCTATAATTAACTTTATAGAGCGGTAGGGGAGTGTTTGAAACGCATTGAAGGCGAAGACGTGAGTCCCGCTGGAGTGTTTCGAAGTACGAATGTTGGCATGAGTAGCAAAAATTGATGTGAGAACCATCAACGCCGTAAGAGGAAGGTTTCCTGGGCAACGCAAATCGGCTCAGGGTGAGGCGATCCTAAGACGAGGCCGAAAGGCGTAGTCGATGGAAAAGCAGGTTAATATTCCTGCCCCTCAATGGGTCACTACCCAGACTGACGCATCAAAAATACACGGGCGCTCTTTGGTTATGCGCGTGTCTTAATTGGGCAACTGATTAGGACGCAGTCTGAACCGAAAGGGGAAGACAATCCGTGAATGTATGGTGCCCAGAAAACGTCTGGAGACTATCCTATTGAGTCCGTACCGTAAACCGACACAGGTCCTCGGGCACAAGTGTGCCAAGGCGGACGAGAGAAACATCGTTCAGGAACTAGGCAAAAAAGTGGCCGTAACTTCGGGATAAGGCCTGCCCTATCGCAAGATAGGGTCGCAGCGAGCGTCTATGAACCGACTGTTTATCAAAAACACAGGTCCCTGCTAAGTCGCAAGACGATGTATAGGGGCTGATGCCTGGCCAGTGTCAGAACGTTAAGGGGAGATGTTGACTCCGCAAGGAGAAGGCATTGAACCGAAGCGCTGATGAACGCCGGCGGTAACTATAACCGTCCTAAGGTGGACAACACTGCCTTAGTGAGGTAACAGACCTCCTTCGAACTTTGACTAGCCATTGTCAAAGAGGTAGAAGAAAATTTGGCTATTTCGGTGAACCTCCTTGTTTAAAAACAAGGACAATACCGAGGCAACCTGCAATGTGCAGAGAGTCCGTAGAGACTACACGCCAAAGTTTAACAATTGGTTAAATAAGATATAGTCCGAACTGCTTAGTAATAAGCAGAGCGTGATTGAACACCACGCCATTACAAAGTGTAATGTAACAACAAGAGCGTAATCCCTTGTCGGGTGAGTTCCGACCCGCACGAATGGCATAACGAGTTCATAACTGTCTTGACGATGTACTCGGCGAAATTGCAAGTGGCGTGAAGATGCGCTGTACTCGCAGCTGGACGAAAAGACCCCGTGAAGCTTTACTACTCCTTGCCATTGGATCATGTTTACTTATGTTCAGCGTAGGTGGGAGCCGCAAGGCGCCAATGAGACACCACCCTTATGTTGATATGATTCTTACTGCAAACCGTGAATCCGGTTAGCGGAACAGTGGCTGGAAGGTAGTTTGACTGGGGCGGTCGCCTCCTAAACAGTAACGGAGGCGTTTACAAAGGTAGGCTTGGCTCGGATGGAAATCGAGCTCAAAGTGCAAACGCAGAAGCCTGCTTGACTGCGAGGGTGATGGCCCGAGCAGAGACGAAAGTCGAAGTTAGTGATCCGACGGTCCCTCAGAGGAGGGCCGAAGCTCAACAGACAAAAGCTACTCCGGGGATAACAGGCTGATCTTGCCCAAGAGTCCATATCGACGGCAAGGTTTGGCACCTCGATGTCGGCTCATCGCATCCTGGGGCTGGAGAAGGTCCCAAGGGTTTGGCTGTTCGCCAATTAAAGCGGTACGTGAGCTGGGTTCAGAACGTCGTGAGACAGTGAGAATACCCGCGCTGTCTAAAAATCAGATCCAAGTCGCAATTCACAAGATGCGAAAGGATTCCGGTGTTGTCGCAAGATAACACTGGAGCTAAATGCTGGAAAATCTGGTCCGATCTTCTTTGGAGAGAAGATCAAAGAACTCGCACTAGTCGCGCAAGCGACTGACAACGTGACGAGCGCAGACAATCAGCAGGAAAGGTTCTTCCATTACACGTAGAACAATCAACAATGGAAAGAAAATCCTCAGAGACTACACGCCTGATAGCTAGAAACCCCTAGTGAAAGATATAGTCCGAACTCTATGGCGACATAGAGAGTGCATCAGAAATGATGCGCCGGTTCAAAATTTATTTTTTGAATTCGCAACATAATTGTCGGTCTCCTATCCACTGCGAGCGTTGAAACTTGAAGGGATGCTTCCCTAGTACGAGAGGACCGGGAAGCACGAACCTCCCGTGTACGTGTTGTCCTACCAAGGGCATGGCACGGTAGCGGAGTTCGGAGGCGATAAGCGCTGAAAGCATCTAAGCACGAAGCGCCCCCTAAGATTAGGTTTCGTTATAGACTCCTCGGAGACGACGAGGTTGATAGGCAGTAGGTGTAAGGCCCGCAAGGGTTTGAGCCGAGCTGTACTAATCGGTCGAGTTCTCCAGGGAACTCTGGTAAAAAATCAGAGAACCACAAAAACGCGCTGAAGTTATTTCAGTTGCCGTACTTTACATTTAGTGAATATCGCGTCTTTTTTGATACGGTATTTGCGAACCAACGAGCGTAGCAGCGTCTTCGTTCTGTTATAAAATAAGTTCAGAGTCTTGGTGACCCAACCGCACTGGTCACACCCGTTCCCATCTCGAACACGGCAGTTAAGCAGTGCAGGGCTGATGATACTTGGGGCCAACCCGTCCCTGGGAAAGTAGGCCGTTGCCAAGACCCTGAACTTATTAAAAAAATAACAGAAAAGAGACGCTGAAACGCTCTGCAAAATACCACCTGAAAGGGTGTTTTTTTGTTTCTTAAAACCCCCTTTGGTAAAAAGTCGCGAAAAATCTTAGCCCTCCCTTTGGTAAAAGGGAGGGTGGGGAGAGTTCTGTTTTATTACGTTAAAAATATTTACGGCGAAACGAACTCCCCCTACCCCCTCTTTTGCAAAGAGTGGGCTAAGACTGGTTACAGATTTCATGTCTACCAATGTGCAAAGAGAGGGCGAGGATAAAATTCTCAAATACAATCTTTTTTACAAAGATAGTGACAAAGCCGTGAAAAATCTTAGCCCTCCCTTTGGTAAAAGGGAGGGTAGGGAGAGTTCTGTAATTAACGTTACTTTTTATTAGAATTATTTAAAATCCAATTATGTACTTCGCTTAAAACTCCGTCTAGATTTTTCATTATATCGTTGTTCCAAAATCTTAAAACCGTAATATTATTCAGTTTTAAATAATTCGTTCTTTCTTGATCATAATCAACGCGCTCGGCGTGTCCTCCGCCATCCGCTTCAATAGCAAGAGAGAGCGCCGGACAATAAAAATCAAGAATATATTTTCCGACGCTATATTGCCGAAAAAATTTATAACCAAAAAATCGTTTTGCTCTTAGCTGTTGCCATAGTTCCTTTTCTGCCACCGTTTGGCTTTCGCGCAATGACTGTCTTAATGACTTTAGGGCAAGATTATTTTTAAACATAACTACAAATTAATTTTATCAAAAAGTAGGGCTGAAATATACTTAACAGCGAACGAACTCCCCCTACCCCCTCCCCGATGGCCATCGGGGAGGGGGCAAAGACTGGTTGCATCTTACAAGACTATCATTGTGCAAAGAGTAGCTAATGCGAAACAAAAAATCTTAGCCCTCCCTTTGGTAAAAGGGAGGGTAGGGAGAGTTCTGTTTTATTACGTTAATTTAAGCCATTATTTAGCGTTAATTTTTAGCTAAAAATAAACAATTTATTTACCGTGCCCTCTTGACAAATTCGTTAAAGCGTGTTATAGTTGTTTGTTAATGAATGAAATAGGCGCGCCCTTTAAACGACAACTAGGGAGAGAGACTAGCACGAAATCACTAGACCTTGATTTCAGGATCCGCAAGGATCCCAAAGACGCGATTGTATTTGGTTTCTCAACTCCCAAATTCAGTCGCGTCTTTTTTATAGGGTCAGAAATCTGTTCGGTGCGGGTGGGGTGTTTATATGCCCCCTTGCCACGAACAGGTTCCTGCCCCCTCCGACTCAGTCGGTTGATTCCGGGCACGGTTACGAAAAGGAGTCTACGATGAACCCACGTTCTTTTTTCGCTATGATCGCTTTCGCCCTTTCTCTTTCTTTTGCCACGGCCACTTCGGCTGATACGAGTAACTGCTCGACGGCCACTGCGGCCAAGGCAAAGAAGCCAACCAAGAAAGCGCCGAAGGCACCGATCACTGCTGGCGAAGTGACGTTCTACTTCGCAAGCCCCTCCGACCCTGTCACCATCACGGCGACGCGGGTGGAGTATCGCCCTGAGATGCTTCCCATTAAGGAAGCGACGGTTCTTCCGGAAACGGGCAATGACGCTCCAGTCGCCAGCGTCAAAAACAAGAAGCTGATTGACGACCTTCGTCCATCGCGCATCACGGTTGCAACAACGGTCGGCGAGTAGCGCCACACAAGAGACGACTCAACGGAGTTGGTCTCGGGCGAGTTCGCAAGAACTCGCCTTATCATCCGAGAATATTTTCTCACATCTGCTAAAATATTTTCAGACGATAATCGGTCTTTTGGCAATTAGAAAACAGCGCAAAGCGCAGAACGGAGATTCGATGGGAATTACAAGACGGATCGTGGATTTCTTGTTGCGGCCATTTATGGCCGACGAAGCAACGTCCAACAAGTTGGACGTTCTGGATTCGATCGCTAGGGCGATCAAGGGTGGTCGCAACGGTGAGGCTGAAACCCTCATCAGAGAAAATATGGAAATCGCGACTGATTTCCAAAAACAATGGCTCGCGAAAAGGGGAGGGTAACCAATGTTTCATCACGTAGTTTCGTCTGATCTAACGGCTCGGGTTCGCCAGGCGCACGGCGATGTCCAAGAACGCATCGCTCGCGATGTAAACCGCGTTCTCCGCGGCGTGTCGTATATGACACGGTTTCTTATCTGGCAGATGATCCCGCGTCCGCTCTCGGCCAGTTCGGCTAGTCAAGCCTTTGCGCTTACTCGCCAGTTCGGCGGAGAAGCGTAGACCAGCACAATCGGAGAACGGAACATAGCTCGCTAAAGCTAAGTTCCGTTCTCCGTCGCAATTTTTAATCTTTCTTTAAGCTTGGAAGTTCCAAGCCGCGAAGGAAGGTTGGATTCTTGTGAAAAAAGGAGTGCACCATGTTGCACATCGCTCTTTGGACTGCTGTTGGTATCTTTGTTGTTTCGTTGATCGCCGGTCTCATTCTCTCGGAATTTTTCAGACGTTTGTGGAATGCGACGATAGGCGCGAGCGGAAAATACTACATCTCGTCACCGCGTGAACGTTTGAGCGATTGGTGGTTTGAACTTGATATCAAACGGCGGTTTCGGACTATCTTTCGTCGTTTAATGCGTGAGCGCGCATAACGACCACCACGCCCAACCCCACGGCGAATACAAAATAGTGGGGCGCATTCTCAAGCAGTTGATTATCTCTCTCTTCAACCGCTTGATCGATGCGAGTTAAATCACATCATTGGAAAAGACGAGTTTTGACGCAAGTCACCATTCGTCTTCCCAATAAAGTTCGTGAATACCTTTTTTCCCTCCCCCAAGAATGGGGGAGGGCGAGGGCTGTCACGCACTTCATTGGGAAGAAACAGAAAGTTCGTTGACTTGAAAACGTTAGAAAGAAAGGTAAAGGAAGATGAAGAACGCAATCGTTTCGTTGTTTGCTTTGTTCGTGTTGGTCGGATGCGAAACCAACAACTACTTCAATCTGCAACTGCCCGCAGCGTCAGCACCCAAAACAGAAGTGTCTGACGCTGGAGTATCTACTGCACCCGACGCGACTAGCGTCAGTGTTCTAGACACAATGGCACCGAACATCACGCCCGATGCCATCGTTGACACAGCAAGACCTGAGGTTGGCATCGATGTGTTGGTCGTCTCGGCCGATGCTGTTTCTGCTGAAACGGAAATCAGATCGCAAGATGCACTTCCAACGGATACGACACCCGTCGTTTCCACTGATACGCAGCTTGCCGATACCGCACCAATGGCAATCTTCAAGATCGAATCGGTTTCCGTAAAGCGAGAAGATTCATTTGGTGTTCTTGCAGAGGACGTTCGCAGTTTTGCAATCAAGTTTTCCAGTCCCGCCAAGAACATCTGGTTAACCATAAACGAGAAAACAACGGGAGCCATCTTCCGTTGGGATCCAATCATGTGGGACGCCTCGTCAGTGCTTTCGGCCAATGTCGCTCCGGGTAACTGGACAGAGAAGCTGAAGACAAGCACTACCTACATTTGGAGTGTAAAGGCTGATGCGGCAACGCCAGTTGCTGGCCCGCAGTCTGCGGTCGTGGTCGGCGAGTTTGTAACCGCCATTTGCTTTGCCGGACAAACACGGTCTTGCTACGGAGGTTTGCCGCAGACAAGAAACATTGGTCAATGTCGTGATGGAACCAATGCCTGCGTCGTAACAAGCCAGGGAACGTATTGGAACAACAATTGCATTGGCGAAACAACTCCGTATCCATTCGGTGACAGGTGCGGTGATGGTATTGACAATGACTGTGATGGTCTGATTGATAACTCAATTCAGATGGACGTTCCGTCGGGTCAAGATTCTATCTGGGCCAGAGCGTTGGTTAACGGGGAAGTCCTTCGGTTCAGCGTCAATTCCAAGAATGCATCGGCGACCCACTTCAGCTGGTTGAACGTTCAGGTTACAAGAAATGGACTCAATGTCGGTTACTACCGCCTTTGGGTAATGAATGCCAGTGGATCGTGGAATGACATCTCTTCTCAGGTAGACTTCTTTGATGCTTCAAGCGGGGGGTACAAGATAGGGATGTTTGATCTGGGTAGCAATCTTTTCACTGGGCCGAATGATTGGTTCAATCTCGGCATTCATTGGAAAGATCTCGTTGGCCCGACTCTGCGCGGAGGAGAAGTAATCAACTATATGTTGGTTGCTAATGTAAATCCCGAGTTTGCAAACAAGGGAGGTACAGTACGTCATTACGCCCCACACTCCGATAGTTCGTGTAGCACCGAGGGGGGCAAGACCATCTCGGTTGATTAGTACTTTCGCAAAACAAAATAACAGGCGAGCGCTCTGATGGATCAAACCATCTCGCGCTCGCCTTCCCAATAAAGTTCATGAAACACCTTTTTTCCCTCCCCCAAGAATGGGGGAGGGTGCCCGAAAGGGTGGGAGAGGGTTGTCATGTACTTCATTGGGAAGAAAAGGAGAGTTCTATGAAAATTAAAAAACAAAAAACAAAGTGTCCGCGCAAAGTTTCGGATCCTGACTATTCGTGGAAACGCGATACAACGCTTTCGTTAAAACAGCGAATCAGCGAAGCGCGCCACGATGTTCATGATGCGATGGTCGCGAGCAATGAAGTTTTGCCCGACTCACTTGTATCCGCGTGGGCAACATTGAATCTTTTGCTCGGTCCGCTTTCACCAAGAAAGCGGCGTCAAGTCACAATTCAATAAATTCAGAACACCAAAAAAAGAAAGGCATTACGATGAATATCCTCGGATTGATTCTTGTACTGGCTCTGCTTGCTGGGCTTGTTGACGTTTTCTTCACCATTCAAAGTAACACGATCAAGGTGATGATTAACGGAACCGCGCCATTTGCAATCGTCTCGTTTTTGCGCGCGAAAAGTTTTAGCACCTATTTTTTCCGCTTACTCATGTCAGTGGAAAGCGATAGTCACCGACTGGAACTTGTAGGTCACAATCTGGCAAGTATTGTGATGAATAGATTGCCAACAGGGGATGGCCTGGTTGATACTCGTTGGCCGCTTGCCAAGATCACGATTACTGCGTCAAATCCCACACGTCTGCACGAGGCATGGGAGGCTGTTCAAGGAAATAGACGAATCTGGTCGCAGAACTGTCCGCTTTTCGTGGGGTTCTAGAAGTGGTCGCAAACTGAAGGAGGAAGACAAATGAGTAACAAAAATCACGGATCAAATGTTTTTGCAAAGGTACTTGTCGTAATCGCGCTTGCCGTGGTGGGTGGTGCACTGAACATTATTGGTCTCAATTTTGAATTGATACAACATCAAGGATTAGAAGCGCTAATTGAATACAAGACCATCATTTCGTCGCTCGGTGTACTTGTTAGTGTTGGCACACTCATCTACGCCGTATTCTGGATGGTCGTCTCGTATCGCAAGTGTGGTCGCGGGAATCGTCGGCTTGAGGAAGAGGCCAAAGCCGTTACTCACGACGTTGCCAAGGCTTTGGTTGATTCAGCTACCTTCGCGCCACTTCAGCGATTGGATGGAATAGCGGGTGCGCTTGATAGTTCGGTTAATGCACTGAGCCACATGGCTGAGGTGACCAGCTTGCTCGGGAACACGCTCTCGGCAGTGATGGTTTGTTGGGCAAAGGTCATCGCGTTTATGGGTGAAGGTTGCTTCTACCAAGCGGCGCTCGCGATCGCTGGCGATGAACGCGTGGCTTCACTGACTTCTCACCAAAATCTGATCCGAGCGATATACCAAGTCGCCTTGGCAGATAAGCGAGAGATGAGTGGTGGTGAAGTATATCTTATTAAAAACAGATTCCCATTCGTGCTCGGAGAATTACCACCAATGCCAATGCCGTCCGAATCGTCTGAAAAAAGGGCGTGAAGACGCAAGGTGGCAAGGTGGTCGCAAACAGGCAGAAGGGTTCGCCCTTCTGCCTGTTTTTCATATCGCGTCGCCCGTGGGGTTGACAAAATCTTCAATTTAGTGTAAGTTCTAATGTTCTTTAAAATCGCCATAAATGGCATATTTTTCCAATGAAGTTTATGAAACACCTGCCCCCTTATCGCTACCGCGATAAGCGGGTATAAGCGAGAAACCAGCGTGGTTTCGTAAATTTTTAGGGAAAGTATCCCTATAGTCACCACAACCAAGGGGGAAAGTCATGCGAAAGATATATGTCGTCCTAGCGGCGGCAGCAGTTGCGCTTGTGCTCGGTTTTTTTGCTTTCGTTTGCGTCTTCGTCTACCATCAGAACCAAAGTATGAAGGCGGAAATGTCGCAGATGAAAATAGAATTTCAGAAAAAGAAAGATACTCCGCTTCCAGAACCGCAACCTGTTGTCGTTCAGCTTCCAAGCCAGCCAGTTCCCGCCCCAATGGTTGAGGTTTCGCCTCGACAAGAAAAGGTAGAACCAGAAGCAAGACCAGAATTGGCAAAATCAACGGCAGCACACGTTAATGGTCGAGGTTTCGCCTCGACAAAAGAGCCGCGCGAGAATGGCGAAAAAGTCATTCTCATAGACACGCTCTTCTCTGCTTCGCAAGAAGCGACTGAGAAGATTGAAAACCGCCGCCGCGCTCCGAAAATGCGGCGACAAAAACCAAAAGCTTTTCCTTGTCATTAAGAAAGCGAAGAGCTCCGAGCTAAGGCCAATCTTGGTCGTTGGCGTTCCGGCAATGAACGAAGACAATGTGTTTAAGTACGCGTCCTGCCTTCAGGCTCGTTTGCCAAAGCGCGGGAAAAAGCCGAGTCAAGTTGAAGTGCATTCGCTTGCACAGTTTGAACGGGGATACATTACCGTTTCAAGCGCAATGAACTTGGCTTTTCAGAACTAAGCGGTCGCGCTTGGTTCATCGGGGGATGGAGTCGCTCCATCCCCGCAGTATTTGTCCGCTCTCGTGTCGGATGTCCGATATGAGGGCGCGCGAAAAATTGCGGAAAATTCTAGAAGAGACAGTCAACGACAAGGAGCATGCGATGCAAATAGTAAATCAGAGGCCAATGGATCTTCGTGGAAGGTGTTATCCTCAACTCGTTCACCCAAGCACGCGACCGGGAACAATAACGGAAAACGTTGTTGCCAATGAGGCAAGAGAACTGTTCACCAGTATTGTTTCGGGACAGGAAATTCTGTACCTTGGCACCAAGAGTAGCGCACCAGAAGGTATTGTGATGGACAAGCATCCGCTTGGCGAGGATGCGTCGGTCGTGGTGGTTCGCGGTAAGATTACCGGAATTCAAAAGATTTGGTTTTTCGCTGCGAGCGACTATTTTCTATTCTGTGCCCTTGTGGACTACTGCGCCGCAAACGGCTTTGGTGAGCCGGTTCCTCGTACTGTGCAATCCCGGTTGGAGGCTTTTCACCGATTGGGCAATTGTGCACATCCAATCGCAGGTCTTGAACCGAGTGATGGGTCGGTGGCGATTTATCTATCTGATCTGCCAAAGGTAATGGCAATGGTTGCCATCGGCGAAAGAAACATCAATGTTCTACAGATCGTTGAAATGAGCGCTGCTGCGTTGAAGGTCAAGGTTGACGAAGCTCTTAAACGGGCAAAGTCCAAGTAGAGCATCTCACTCACGTTTTAAAAAGGGGAGTCGTCCGATGGCGGCTCCCTTTTCTCTTTGACTAAACTAGTTTTCGGAGTTAAAGTGGCGAACCGATAAAAATCGGAAAATCGCCATCGTGGTACTTTCACATTGAAGAAAGAAGGAGGGCAGGATGTATATGAATTTTTCTTCACAGGTTGTTTTGCGAGTTGCAACAAGGGAACAGCTTCGCCGACAAAAAACAATCAGTATGGACTTTGTTCTTCAGAGTCTCCTGGTTTCACTTGCGTCCGGATATCGGCTGGTTAGTTTTAATTGGCGCTCGGTCGTCATCAGTAACATCACGGAAACATACGAGTACCTCTTCACTTCCGGAAACCAGTATCGCATCGTTGCCGCACTTTTTCTGGCAATGAAAGGCGCTGAGTTTGTTGAAGTTTTTCCTCTTGCTGGTACTGGTATCAACAAAACGATTGGCGAAACAGGGTGGAGCGAAAGGGTGCCGGTTGAGATTGGTGAACCGTCGCCAATGTATGTTTCTTGGCAGGATTTCGTTTGCTTCACGGCGCTTGTTGCTTCATGCTCTGTCAAAGCTTCGGCAGTGGCAAGTTTGAAAGAAAGCGTCGTCGGCATAACCGCCGCGCGAATTTCCGAATTACTGTGTCAAGCAATAGCGCAGAATCGCCGCGCAGTTTTGGTTTGTATGTAGAAAAACGTCGCGCTTCAAATAAAGGCTGTTGTCCAAAAGACAATAGCCTTTTTCAATATGACAAATAATGTTTTTTGATATATAAATGGTGAATATGGAAACAATTATTGACCTGCACATCCACTCAAAATATTCGCGCGCCTGCTCTAAACTTTTGGAGCCGGCCAATTTGGCGCTTTGGGCCGACAAAAAAGGCATTAATGTTTTAGGAACCGGCGACTTTACACATCCGTCGTGGCTAAAAGAACTTAAAGAAAATTTGACCGAAGACCAGTCTGGACTGTTTAAATTAAAAAACGGAAATGCCAAAGCGCGTTTTATGCTTACGACCGAGATTTCGTGCATTTATAAACGCGGCGGCAAAACGCGGCGCGTGCATAATTGCATTTTTGCACCGTCGTTTGCGGCTGTTGATTTAATTATTGCCGAACTTACAAAACGTAATTGCAATTTAAAGTCGGACGGACGTCCGATTGTTGGTTTGGACTCAGAAGAGCTCTTAAAGATTGTTCTTGAAGCCTCGCCAAATTGTATGCTCGTGCCGGCGCACGCCTGGACGCCGTGGTTTGCGATTTTTGGTTCTATGTCCGGTTTTGATTCGCTTGAAGAATGTTTTGGTGAAAATAAAAAACATATTTATGCCATTGAAACTGGTCTTTCGTCTGACCCGCTAATGAATTGGCGGCTTTCAAAACTGGACGACGTCCTGCTTGTCTCAAATTCCGACGCTCACTCGCTTGGCAACCTTGGCCGCGAGGCAAATGTTTTTGATATCGCGCCGGAAAAATTATCTTATGCGGAAATAATTAGAATTCTTCGCGAAAAAGATCGCAAGAAATTTTTGTACACGATAGAATTTTATCCCGAAGAGGGGATGTATCATTTTGATGGCCATCGCGTGTGCAAAAAAAGAATGCATCCTGAAGAAACGGCAAAAAATAACGGCCTTTGTCCGGTTTGCAAAAAACCGGTGACGGTCGGCGTGTATTCGCGTGTCGCCAAGCTCGCCGATCGCGTTCGAGGGGACGCGGCCGCCCGGAATGGTGCCGTTTAAAAGCATTGTGCCGCTAGACGAAATTATCGCCGAAGCGCTAGACCGCGGCGCGGCGACCAAAGGCGTGCAAACAATTTACGAACAAATGGTTGGCAGGATGCCAGAATTTAAAATTTTACTTCACGCTCCCTATGACGAGATTATGTCGTTTGCACCGCCTGATGTTGTTAGCGGAATAAAACGCGTGCGCGAAGGAAAGTTGCAAATAGAACCCGGCTATGACGGCGAATACGGAACCGTAAAAATTTTTTCCGATTCCGAAAGAAAGAAAATGGAACAAGCGAAGTTGGTGTAATAACTAATATCTAATGTCTAATACCTAATCCGTTGGCGTCATCCCGAGGAGTGAAGCGACGAGGGAGCTCAACGTCTCTAAGCAAGCTCCGTGATTCCTCGTCAAGACAAAGCGACTAGACGGACTCAAAATGACGGCGGATTAGACATTAGACATTAGATATTAGGTATTAAAAAATCCCCCGCGGGAGCGGAGGATTTTTAGCTATTCTTTGATATTCAACAACTTGGCTATCTTTGGTTTGTCAAAACCGATGACGATTTCTTTTTTTCCGTTAGTAAAAAATATTTCCGTAACTGGCACGCCCATCTGGCGGCTTTCTTTAATCATTTGCTCGGCGGCTTTTTCGTCTTTATCAACAAAAATATTTTTATATTTCACGTCCTTCTTTTCCAGCCAGTCTTTAAGCAGTTGGCAATAAGGACAAGTCACGGTGGAATAAATTGTGATGGATTTAATTTCCATAAAATTATTTATCGCAACCGCATTCACAGACGGCAGTACCGTGTGTGTGATTGCATTCCGGGCATTTAGCGACAACGCAACCGCAATCGCAAACACCGTCGTGCGCGTGTCCGCACTTTTGACATTCGTTCATAGAAACACCTCCTTTTGTTTCCTTGCTGTCCTTAGTATATAACAATCCTTGGTTTTTGATAATTGAACTAAATTTAAAAAACAATAGGATTGAAGCGGAAATAATACCAATGAATATTCCTGAAAGAATGCCAATCGGCGCGGAATGGAATGAACTGTCAATAAATTTTCCAGCCAGCATGCCGCCGATTGTTAGAACAACGATAATGATTCCAACTTGGGTTGCTTCGTTTTTCATACTAGGAGGAATAAACCGTGACTGGTGTGCCAAGGTATGACCAGTCATAGATAAATTTGGCGTCGCCGATGCGCATATTAACGCAACCGTGGCTCATTTCTTTTCCAAAATTGTTGTGCCAATAAGCCTCGTGCATATATTCGCCGCGTAGAGAAAAAAGAGTATTCCAATGCGTATTTTTATAATCGTAGTTTGCGCCGATGTATTCCTTAATCGCCACCTTACGAAGGACGGAATAGTTTCCGGGTCTGGTTGGCATGGCTTTGGTGCCGGTTGAAACAAGATAAGTGGCAACCAGCAAGCCGTTTTCAAAAGCATAAAGTCGCTGTTTTTTAAGATCAATTTCTATCGCCTTAAAAACCTCGGGTTTGTTGTTGGTGAATTTCGGCGCGGGGACGGAGAATTTGGTTTCGGTTGTGTCTATGGTTGCCGCTGTAAGCATTGACTTGACGCTCACTGGTCGTGGATACCAATCATTAAGAAGTTTTCCTTCGCCGTTAAAAACGCGGATGTAGTTGCCAAACTTGGGTCCGGTTGCCGCGGTAATTTCGTTAATACCGTCGCCGTTAACGTCGCCGATATTTACGATTACGCCTTTGGCGATTGTTTTGTCAAAAGCGTTAAATTTATTAATAAGCGATCCGTTTTGCCGAAGAACGCGGATTTCTGGAAGTGAGCCTGGGCCCGCGCCAACAATAATCTCGGGAACGCCATCGGTGCCAAGGTCGCCGATGGCCAAAGTTGCGCCGTCGGTCCATTTATCAAAAATCGGCACAGTGATCGTCTTTGCGCCGGTTTTGGTGATGGTTAGGTTTGGTGCCGCGGTTGTGCCAGCGTTTGCTGGTTGGACAAAAGTCAAAAAACCAAGGCAAAAAACAATCGGGAGTACGTATTTCATACAATATATTATACCGCCTTTTGCTCTTGAAATAAACTAATAAATATAGTAAATTTCTATTTACGTGGGCCTGTAGCTCAGTTGGTATCCGCCCAAAACATTTTGTACAATTTTCGGGCCTGTAGCTCAGTTGGTAGAGCACTGCCTTTGCAAGGCAGGGGTCAGCGGTTCGAGCCCGCTCAGGTCCAAAAATTGTACATAATTACTTAGACGAGCAGTCCGATGTCCATCGGACGGGTCAGCGGTTCGAGCCCGCTCAGGTCCACCAAAAAACAATCTCTTTTGAGGTTGTTTTTTTGTATATATTTCCTCCCCTTAAGTCCGATGTTTAATCGGACTCCGACCCCCTACATTATTGAAGAGATCAAAATGTCGGAGGTAAGGGGGGGCGAGGAGGGGTTATGTTATGCGCTATCCGAAATTATATATTTTTGCTAAGGTTTAACAATATGATTCGCAAATTGTTGCATTATCTCCCGCGAGTGTTAACCGTGCTTGCTGTCGCCTTTCTCTATATATTTGTGCTGGAAGCATTTTCGCCGGAATTTGGGTGGCAGTCGGGGTTAATGCATTTTGTTTTGGCCACAGTCGTTCTTCTCTTTGGAATTCTAGCCTGGAAAAAACCGCTTATCGGCGGTTGGTTTTTCTTGTTGCCGCTTATCGCCTCACTCTTTTTGGGAAGAGGCGGAATCAATTTTGTTTTCGTCGGATTTTTTGCTATTGGTTCTCTATATCTCTTTGAGGGGTATATGAAAAAAATTGGCAAAATTTAATATTTACAATTTTTATGATCACCCAAATTTACGAAATAGGAAATCCCGAAGAAGCTCGCGAGGCGGTTGCCGCTCACGTTGATAATATCGGCGTTTTGGTTGGCGACGGGGAATTTCCAAATGAATTAAGTATTGAAAAAGCAAAAGCTGTTTTTAATGTTATACCGGCACATGTTAAAAAAGTCGCGCTGTCGCTTTCTGGTGATTTAGAAAAAATCGCGCAGATTTTAGACGGTCTTCGTCCGGACATTATTCATCTTGGAACTTTGCCAGAAAAATTCACACCCGATGATCTAAAAAAATTAAAACAGCGTTTTCCGGAAATAGAATTTATGAGGACGATCCCGGTTGTTGGTGAAGAAAGTGTTGCTTTGGCAAAACAATACGACGGCGTGGCTGATTATCTTTTACTTGATAGTCATAGAAAAGATGATAACCAAGTTGGGGCAACTGGTTTAACTCACGACTGGGGTATAAGTAAGAAAATAGTTGAGTCCGTAAAGATACCTGTGATTCTCGCCGGCGGTTTGGGACCAGAAAATATCGCCGAAGCAATTAGGCAGGTTCGTCCGTATGGTGTTGACTCCAAAACCAAAACCGACAAAATTGGCAGCAACGAAAAAGACATGGATAAAGTCAGCGAGTTTGTAAGAATCGCGAAAACAACAAAATAATATATTATTAGCTAATATGCCCCAATTTCAGATCAGGTTACAAATAGCTAAAAATATATAGCGGCGGGGGAGTGTCGCCAGAGCTCATAAAATAATTCTCGCCGTTCGTCTACATCTATGCGAAAAATAAAAAGAGAAATTGTATCCGCGATAATTTTTTCAAAAGATGGAAAAATATTTCAAGGGATGAAGGATGTAAACAAAGGTGGCGTGTATACTGATTGCTGGCATATTCCAGGCGGCGGCATTGAAGAAGGGGAAGACAAAAATAGCGCATTAATGCGGGAGGTTAAAGAGGAGACCGGCATTGATATTTCTCGATACAAGATTGAACATATTGACAGCTCTGGCAGGGGTGAATCCAAAAAAATTCTGAAAACTGGAGAAACGGTTTGGTGCGAAATGAAATTCTATGTCTATAAAATAATAATAGATGATAAGAATGCCAATGAGATTGAAGTAAAACTTAACGATGATTTAGTTAATTTCCAATGGACAGAAATTAATAACTTGAAAAAGATAAGATTGACGCCACCACTGGAAGATTTATTTAAAAAACTCAACTATATATAAAATATTTAATAATCTCACTATGCCTCAAGAACAACAAATAAAACCAACGGGCTGCTGCGAAATTTTTAACCCGACGTTATGGGAAGACAAAACAATTGTTTGGCAGGATAAATTGTTTGCGACCGATCACATCACGAGCTTCCTGCATATGCCGCTTAATTTTGGCGGCAAAATGATAAAGAATATGAAGCTTATTACCAATGCCGGCGCCGCCGCTTCTGGACAGATTGCACTTTGCGACGAAGGCTCGCTTTGGGGAAGCGAATTATTTATTGAAACGACAAAAGATGTCCCTGGTGCAAAGATGGTAAAATTGTCCGGTACGTTTATAACCAAAGTTTTTGAGGGGCCATACCAAAATGTTGGCAAATGGGTGGGTGAAATGATGACGTTTGTGAAAGGGAAGGGTAAAGAAGTTAAGAAATTATATTTTTTCTACACCACTTGCCCAAAATGCGCCAAAGCCTACGGCAAAAACTATGTCGTCTTGTTTGCCAAAGTAGACTAATAAATATTTCATAAATATGAAAAATATTATCGTCGCCCAATTTGTTATTTTACTCGCCGGCACGTTGTTTGCTTGGACAAATTTTACCATTGAACTTATTGACTGGCTTAACAAACGCGCCTGTAGTACTGGTTGTGCCGTTGGTTTGGTTAATCCGTTTATAACACCGTGCTTTTATGGCGCGCTTGTCTTTGCACTCGCCTTTGTTTTAAGTGTGATCTTGTTAAAAAAGTCTAAAGACCTTAAATAGTATGTACATTGGTTTCGGCATTGTTGGGTTGCTTATTATCTCGTATTCTATTTGGATAAAAAACGACCGCCAAAAAAATTTTATACTAATCATCGGCGGCTTGTCGCTTCTCGCCTACAGTATTAGCATTCACGACCTTGTCTTCATAATTTTACAGATCATTTTTATCATCTCCGCCCTTGTCGCCGAAATTATTCTCTTGTCAAAAAAGAATAAGCGTCGTCACTAGCCGCAGTTTAGACAATTAAGCACCCCCTCCCATCTTTACGCGACCGCGGAAAGATGGGAGGGGGTGAAAAAAGATTGAATGTAGAGAGTGTCGCTAAATAAAAAGAAAAAGTGTTGTCTTATGAGGAAAAATATATTAATTACTGGAGCTCCCAAAAGTGGCAAATCAACTTTGTTAGGAAAGGTAATATCTGATATTCCAAACAAAACCGGTTTTGTGACCAATGAAATTAGACAGGGCGAAGGCAGGGTTGGGTTTGAAATTGAAACGAGCAGTGGCGATAAAACAGTTTTGTCGCACATTGATTTTAAAACGCCGTTCAAGGTTTCAAAATATTTTGTTGACGTTTTAAATTTAGATAAGATAATTCCAAAAGTTTCAAAATTTAAAGAAAACGATATTTTGTATTTGGACGAGATCGGTGAAATGCAGCTTTTCTCAAAAAATTTTGAAGGGCTAGTACTGAATTATTTGGATTCAAAAAATATTGTTTTGGCGTCGTTATCGCAAATCTATCAAAATTTTTTCACTGATGTTATAAGAAAAAGAAAAGATATCATCATTATTGAGTTAACAGAAAACAATAGGTTGGAAAAAGAAAAATTCGTGCGTTTATTAATTAAAAAAATTGAAAAAGCGCAACGATACGCAAATGAACCAGAACGATTTTTTAAAAACGATGATATTATTGAAGTAAAATCCGAACACGGATTGCGAAAATTGATATTGAAAGACGGGGTGATTTTCTGCAATTGCGATTTTTATAATGAGCACAAAATTTGTAGCCACACGCTCGCCGCGGAAGAAATATATAAAATGTAATATGAGTGATGCCCTTAAACATAAATTATTAACCGCCGGCGCAAAAACCACCTGCCCGGCGATTGCGATTATTAGGGATGGTAAAATGCTCATTGGTTTGCGGCACTATACGCCGGAGAAGTTTAAGAAAATATCGCTTTGGACAACGCCGGGCGGACGGTGCGACGACGGCGAAACGATTGAACAGACGCTAAGACGGGAAACAGCGGAAGAGACGGGAATTACAAATTTAAACATTCTTGAATATTTAAACGACGTGCCAGGCGCGAAAGAGGGGGATATTGTGCCTGTGTTTATTGGTTCAACCGACGAAGAGCCAAAGCTTATGGAGCCAGAAAAGTTTTCCGAATGGAAATGGTGCAATCTTGATGATATACCCGAAAATTTTATCAATCCCGCCGCGCTGGCTATAATTAAAACACATATAAAAAACGATTTTTAATATATCCACCTTTTGACCCGGCCGGGTCAAAAGGTGGATAGTAGTTTTATATGAAAACAAAGAAGCAAGTAATTTATTTAGTGGCGATCTGCTGTGTAATTATAAGCGGGTTTTTTCTACTGAGGCTTTATAAACCGTCGGTAGATAATGTTCAGCCAAAAAATGTTATTGCTGAAGATAGGAATGCGAATTTACCAATTGGTTACACAATGAAAAATTATACGGTTGAAAAAGATTTAGGCGTAGCGTGTAAAAAAGACGAAGAATGCGAAACCCCGCCAGAATATATGATGATCTCGCGCTGTCCAATGCAGACGATTTGTTTATATAATACTTGTACAGTTATTTGTCCTAGTCATAAATAAGTAGCTTAAATAAAACTTATGCCATCTTTTAACAAACTCACACCCGAAGAAGAAAGAGTTATTGTTGGAAAGGGGACGGAGAAGCCGTTTAGCGGGGAGTATGATAATTTTTTTCAGAATGGGACTTATGTTTGCCGTCGGTGTAACGCGCTGCTATATAAATCTAAAGACAAATTTGACGCGCATTGTGGTTGGCCGAGTTTTGATGATGAAATAGAGGGCGCGGTTAAACGATTGACGGACGCGGACGGACGGCGCACGGAAATTGAATGCGCTAACTGCGGCGCGCATCTAGGTCATATTTTTTTTGGCGAGCAAATGACGCCCAAGGACACGCGCCATTGCGTTAATTCGCTTTCCATAAAATTTATTCCAGAAAAATAATTTCTTCCGACCTTTACCGATCGGTAAAGGTCGGAAGAATGTGGTGATTTTAGATTTTTTAGTTTGGTTTGGGCGGGGGTATAGACCCTTGATTTTTTGGGTAAGATCGGCTAAGGTGTTTTCGGCACCAGAACAAAAACGTATCAAAAGAAAGCGAGACGAACATGGTAAAACGGAACTTTATGGAATTGCTTACGGCACAATGGGCTTGCGGACGTTTTGTTTGCGTTGGGCTGGACAGCGAATGGGCGAAGATCCCCGATCAATATAAGACCAATGTGGTGCCAGGAGAAGGCAGGTATGGGGCGCTTGTTCGATTCAATCAGGCTATCATTCAGGCTACCTACGGCAAAGTCTGTGCCTACAAGCCGAACATGGCCTTCTATGAGGAATTGGGCGAAGAAGGAATAGCGGCGTTGATAAGAACAGTTAAGTTGATCAACGAGATCGCGCCGTGTGTCCCTGTGATTCTTGACGCGAAGCGCGCCGACATCGGCAACACCAACCGCGGTTATGTCGCCGCGGCTTTTAGTGAGATTGGAGCCGACGCGATCACCGTTCATCCATATCTCGGCGCTGAAGCACTCGCTCCATTCCTGGAGTGTGAAGATAAGGGTGTCATTGTTCTTTGTCGCACTTCAAACAAAGGCGCGGGCGAATTTCAGGATTTGATGGTGACAACCGAAGTCGGGTATGCGCCAGCCGAACCACTCTACCTGCGTGTTGCGCGAAATGTTTCTCAGCGTTGGAACAAGAAAAGAAATTGCGGGCTTGTGGTTGGGGCGACTTACCCAGAAGAACTTGGTTTGGTGCGAGAACTTGTTGGCGATATTCCGATTCTCATTCCCGGCGTCGGCACACAAGGAGGGGATGTAGAGAAGGTGGTCACAAAAGGACAAGACAGTACTGGTCAGGGAATGATCATCAATGCTTCGGGTAGTATCATCTTTGCGAAGCGGCAGAGTGAAAGCGAGCGCTTTGACCAAGCGTCCAGGCGAGCCCTGCTTGACCTCCACGACCAAGTGGAGAAATTCAGAAGGCCTGGTCTCGTCTAGGAGAAAACACGCGAATAAAAAGGGGTCTATGCCAAACGGCATGGACCCCTTATACTATATAAAATTTTTTTCGCATTACAATCTTATACGCGACCGCGTATAAGATTGTAATGCGAATGTTGAGTAAAAAATCGCTTTTTGTCAATAATAAAACCAACCTCCAATTATTTTGGAGGTTGGTTTTTAAATTCAGGAAAGAGGTTGTAATTTATGGCAACTTTAGGTGAAAGCCAAAGCGTCCGTCTTTGCAGCCCGTGTCGGCAAAGCAGGCGACATAGTAAACGTAAAAGTCGCCGCCCGTGACAGTTTGGTTTAAATTAACGGAAATCGTTTTGCGGTCGCTACCGATATAACTTTGTCCGCGTGTAACCATAGTAGTGTCGTCTTTTTTAACAGTCATTAACACTTGGGTAGAAGCGCTGATGGAGGTGTCAAAAGAAACTGTAATTGTTTCGGGCATTTGCGTCAGGGTGGCGTTATTCGCGACGCTTGAAGAAACAAAGTGCGCGGTTTTCTTTTCGGTAAAGCTAATTACTTTTGGCGTGGGTTTTTTAACAACGGCTTTTGGTTTGTTGGTGTTTGTCGTAACGGGAACGTTAGCGTTCGCGTTAATTGCTGTGTTCGCATTTGAATTAACGTTCGCCGCAGGCGCGGCTGGTTTCATCGTCGGCTTGGGCGCGGTTAATAACATAAAAATAACACCAAAAACGACAACGGCGGCGGAGATAACCAGTTTTGCGTACTTATGTTTTAATAAATTTTGCATAATTTATTTGATCAAATTGGGTGGCGTTTTCCCGTCCAGAGCAGCGATAATATTTAGGGCGGCCATACAGCTCATATCAGCGCGCGCTTCTTCGGTGGCGGAAGCGATATGCGGCGTCATAATCACGTTGGGCATGGTTTTAAGTTCTAGGTGATCGCTCGGGTCGCAGTCAATAGATGGTTCGCACTCAAAGACGTCGGTGGCAAAGCCGCCAAGTTTTTTGTCGTTAAGGGCGGTCAGAATGGCTTTTTCGTCCACGACCGGTCCGCGCGCGGTATTGATAACGAGCGCCGTTGGTTTCATCATTGCAAATTCCTTTGTTGAAAGCAGGTGGCGCGTTGCGGGCATTAGCGGAACGTGGAGCGAAATAACGTCAGCGGTTTTAAGGAGCTCGTCTTGTGATAAAAATTTAGCGTTAGCTTCTTTTTCAAAATCAAGGTTTTGTTTTATATCGTGATAACAAACCTTCATTCCGATTCCTTGCGAATGTTTGGCGACGTCGGCGCCGATGCGACCAAGACCGATGATGCCGAGAGTTTTACCTTTAAGCAAAGTGCCAAGGAAAAGGAAGGGGTCCCAGCCAATGTAGCGCCCGGCGCGAGTGAAAGAATCGGCTTCAACCACGCGATGAGCAAGCGCGAGCATTAGAGCAAAGGTGTGTTCGGCGACGGAATCGGAAAGCAGTTCGGACGGCGTATTGGAAATCGGCAAATTGCGGCGCTTGGCGGCGTCGCGGTCAATATTGTCAAAACCAACGGCGTAATTGGCGACGATTTTTAATTGCGGCGCGGCATCCAAAACCTCGTTGTCAATTTTATCAGTAAGAAGCGAAAGCAGTGCGTCCGGTCGTTCGGCAAGCAGGGTGGCAATGAGTTCGGATTTAGTGTGAACGCGGTTGTCGGGATTGACTACAACCTCGTGCCCTTTGTCGCGGAGTAGTTGAAGACCTTTTTCGTGGATACGTCGCGTAACGTAAACTTTCATATAATTGAAAATTATAATTATTAAAAATTTATTTTTTTAATTTTGACGCTATTGATTTCGCGAACCGAAGGCCAACTTTTGAGAATTCCGACTTTGGCGCCCATTTGTTGAACAACGGCCGTGGCGTTTATTGTACCCAAGGCAAGGGCGGTGCGAAGATCGCCGTTTTTAATAAAACTGGCGGCAAAGGCCGAGCCAAAGGCGTCGCCCGCGCCAGTAAGATTGCTTCGTTTTACGGGAATGATCGCCGCGTGGGTAACTTCGTTTGGCGTAATCGCGTAGGCGCCAGCACGGCCATCGGTTAAAACGGAAAGCGGGCAGATTTTTCTCAGGCCGTTTACTAGTCCTTTTAAATTTTTTACGGGAAGGCCGGTCAGTGCGGCAGTTTCTTCACGATTCAGGATAATCATATCCAGTTCAGAAAAAAGTTTTGCCGTTTTTTTAAGGCCAAGGCGCAGTTCGCCGCCGCCTGGATTCATAAAAACTTTGGCCTTGGTGTTTTTGGCGCGAGAAATAATTTGGCGAAGCAAATTAAGATTGCCGGACAGGCCGGAAACGTAAAAAAGTTGCGCATTTATTTTGCTCCAGGGGATTTTATTTTCCGAAAGCATTGAAGAAGCACCGCGGTGGGTAAGGATCGTCCGTTCGGCGACACCCGAAAGGATAATGACCGAGAATCCGGTTTTGTCGCGATCGGTTCTTTGAATAAACTCGGTGCTAATTCCGTCGCGTTTCATTGCGCGAATAATATCGTCGGCCGGCGCGTCCGTCCCGACCGAAGTCACGACCGCTGTTTTCATCCGCGCCATTCGCGAAAAAGTCGCCGCGTTGTTTGTTCCGCCGCCGCCCGTTTCAATCAGCATCTCCTCAACGTCAATTTTTGCGCCAAAAGGAAAACAGGCCTCCATAATGCCATGCTCGCGATGGAGTTCCATTTGTTTAGAACGAAGAAAAACGTCCTGCGTCGCCGCGCCAAAAGTGATGATGTCAAACATATTAGAGATTGGAGATTAGAGATTGGAGATTAGAAGACGGTGGATGGCTTCAACATTCTAATTTCAAATCTCTAATTTCTTTTTTTAGGCTTTCCCTTTGGCGCCGAAAAGTTTTATGAGTTCAATGGCTTTTATTTTGACGGCGTCGGCCGAGGGGGTCATTAATTTTAGCGGCGCGACTTCGTCGGGATTTGCTTTTAATGTTTCGCGGAGAGTTTTTGAAAAAGCCAAACGCAATTCGGTAGAAACGTGAATATTGGCGATGCCGGCGCGAATGGCTTTTTTAAACGCCTCGTCGCCGCTTCCCGAGCCGCCATGGAGAACCAAAGCGACGTTGTTTCTAAGTTTGGCGCGAAGTTCGGCAATCAGTTTAAAATCCAAAGCTTTTTTAGTCGCTGACATTCCGTGATAATTGCCAACCGCTGGCGCCAAGCGATTAATGCCGGTTTTGTGGGCGAATTCCAGCGCTTCTTCGGGTTTGGTAAACGACGCGCGGTCAACTTTAATTTTTGTTTTGTAAATTGTTGACGAGTCGGTCGCAAGCGCGCCGAGTTCGGCTTCAATGTTTATTTCGCGGTTCATTTTTCGCGCGTAACGAACGACGTCGGCCGAGCCGCTAATGTTTTCCGCGAACGGCAACTTGGAAAGATCAATATGCACCGAAGAATAACCGGCATCAATCGCCGCTTTGGCGCCAGAAACGGAATGCGTGTGATCGGCGTTTAAAAAAATTGGTACGCCAAATTTTTTTGCGTAAGCGCGCGCGATCGCCACAGCTGCTTCGGGGACGAGCGCGGCGCGCTCGGACTCCGAAGTACCGACCATAACCGGCGCGTTCATTGCCGCCGCCGCTTCAGCGACAGCGCGGAACATTTCAAGATTGGCAACGTTAAAATGGGGGATCGCCCACTTTCCCGCGGTGGCTTTGCTTAAGTATTTGGAAAGTTCGGGCATAATTATTTTTTAACGTTGTTAATGACGATCTTGGGTTTAATATGCTTGTATTTTTTGATCATCATTTTGATTTGTGTAAGCGTGAGCAAACCGTCCTGCGGCCCGATTTTCGTTACAACCGAAGCAGAGTTGGCCGCGCCCCAGCGCATTGCTTCGGGAACGGTGTAATCGTAAAAAAGCGCGGCTAAAAATCCAGTGGCAAAGGCATCGCCAGCGCCAGTGGTTTCTATGGCCTTGATTGGGAAAATTGGTAGATAGTATGTATTAATTGAATCTGATGCGTAAGCGCCGTTTTTGCCGTCGGTAATTACAGCAAGGTGCGGTCCGAGTTCGTGTAAGCGATAAAGCAGTCCAGGAATGTCGGTACTGTCGCCGACAAGTATTTCCGCCTCCTCGCGGTTTACAAAAACCACTTCGGTGCGGCGCAATATTTCGCGCATTTTTTTAACACCTTCGCGCAAATGGCCGGTGCCGGGGTTGAAGGCAATTTTAGCGCGACACTTTTTGGAGTAATTGATGATTTCTTTTTCAAGTTCGGCGTGCTGTTTTCCAATCGCCGTATAGTAAATCCAACGCGTCGGTTCAATTTCTTTGGGAAGCGAGTATTCGCGCGGATGAGAAAAAGTTAAAATTGTCCGATCGTCTTTAAAATTAATAACAACGGAATGGTTGGTTGCCGAGCGTTTTTGAACCTGCAAATATTTTAAGCTGATTTTTTCGCGGCGCATTTTTTTTACGATTTGTGCGCCGGTATCGTCGTCGCCGATGACCGAATAAAATCCCGCCTTAAGCCCAAGCCGTGCCGAACCAACGGCGTTGTTTAGAGCATTTCCCGCGACTTTTTCGTGCAACGCCTGAATCGGAAGCTTGTCGCCAAAATTTAGGCAAAGCTGTTTGGATTTAATGCCGGCAATGTCGTTTAACGAAGCATCGCGCAAGCGAACAAAAGTGTCCAAAGCCGCGTCGCCGATTGAAAGAATGTCTAGCATATATTTGAATATCTAATGTCTAATATCTAATTTCTAATCCGACCAGCCGGAAACCCCGCGTCTCGGGGTGACGGCAACGGATTAGATATTAGGTATTAGTTATTAGATATTAAGTAATTATTATATCACAAAACCCCGACGCTGCGGGGTTTTGGCTATTTTCGTTTGATTACTTTTTTAACTGCTTTGACGACGTCTTTAGTTCCCATTTCGTAAAATTCTAAGAGTTCGTTTGGTTCGCCAGATTGACCGAACTTATCGTGAACGCCGACAAACTCCATTGGCACAGGGTTGTTTTGGACCAAAATTTCTGCGACCGCCGAACCCATGCCGCCTTTTATTTGGTGCTCTTCAACGGTCACAACGGCGCCGCAATCGCGTGCCGCGGCAAGAATAGTTTTTTCGTCCATTGGCTTGATTGTGTGATTGTTAACAACGCGGCATTCAATGCCTTCTTTTGCCATTTCTTCGGCCGCTTGAAGCGCTTGATAAAGCAGTGGGCCGCAAGCAATAATCGCGACATCTTTTCCTTCGCGCACAACCATTGCCTCGCCGATTGTAAACGGCGTGGCGTCGTTTGTCATGACCGGTGTTTTTTCGCGGGCAAGCCGAAGATAAGCAGGGCCGATAATTTTGGCGATTTCAATCGTTGCTTTGCGCGCTTCAATCGCATCGCAGGGATAAATTATGGTTAACTCGGGAATACAACGAGTAATGGCCATGTCTTCAATCGCTTGGTGTGTGCCGCCGTCCGGACCTACCGAAACGCCAGCGTGTGAACCGATTATTTTGATGTTTGCCTCGCTAAGGCAGGCAGTGCGGACTTGTTCCCAACTGCGGCCAGGGGAGAACATGGCGTACGAAGTGCAAAAGGGGACTTTCCCTGCAAGCGCGAGTCCGGCCGAGATGGTAACCAAGGCTTGTTCGTAAATGCCCATCTGAATAAAGCGGTCGGGAAATTCTTTTTTAAAGCCGTCCATCTTTGTTGACGCCGTGAGGTCGGCGCAGAGGGCGACAATGTTCGGGTCGGTTCGTCCAGCGATTACTAATCCTTCGCCAAACCCAACGCGAGTTGGATTTTGCACTTTGCCGCTAATGTCTAATTTAATTCTATCATTCATAATTTTATTTTTTAAACTAAACCCTAAACCATAAATCCTAGACCCTAACCTCTAACCCCTATTGATTTTCTGAAATAATTTTTCCGCCAAGCGTTCGGAGTTCGTTAAGCGCTTTTTCGGCTTGTTCGGCGTTAGGAATAATGCCGTGCCATTCAAATTTGTATTCCATAAAGTCCACGCCCTTGCCCGCGATGGTATGCGCGATAATGCAGGTGGGACGATCTTCGGTTGCTTTGGCTTCTTCAATCGCTTCAACAAATTGTCGAATGTTGTGACCGCCAACTTCTATAACGCGCCAATTAAACGCTTCGTATTTGGCTTTTAACGATTCAAGCGGCATTACTTTTTCGGTCGGCCCGTCAATTTGAATATTATTGCGGTCAATAATAACGGTTAAATTGGAAAGTTTGTAAGCGCCGGCAAAAAGCAAGGTTTCCCAAACAATGCCGCAGTCTTGTTCGCCGTCGCCCATCACGCAATAAGTGCGCCAGCTTTTGCCGTCCATCCGCGCCGCATAAGCCATACCGGCGGCTTGGGCAATACCTTCGCCAAGGGGTCCTGAGGTTGTTTCAAGGCCGGGGAGGTGTAGGCGTTCCGGATGTCCCTGAAGCCGAGAACCAAATTTTCGGAGCGTGAGCAGTTCTTTAACGGGAAAATATCCAGCTTCGGCCATTGCTGCGTAACGAACCGGACAAATATGGCCAGCCGAAAGAATAAGGCGGTCACGTTCCGACCACTCTGGATTTTTTGGGTCGTGATTTAAAACGTGAAAATAAAAAGCCGCAAAAACGTCGGCCATGTCCAAAGGTCCCGCCGAGTGTCCGCTTCCGGCCGCAACCAGCATTTTAATAATGTCCTCGCGAATCGTGTTGGCCTTGGCTTCTATCGCAAGGACTTTTTTATCGGTCAGATCAAACATAAATTTATTTTTGGTTATGTTTTTTCAAAATGTTGTAATTTTATTATTATATCACGATTGTAAACAACAAAAAACTTCGCCATAAGGCGAAGTTTTTATGTCTTGTTTGAGAAATTATTTTGTAACTTCCACGACGCCGCCAAAAGCCGGATTTAGGTGGTCGTGATAAAGCCAGCGGCCGGCTTTGTCAAAAGTATAACTGTAACTCGCGCCCGGAGAAATGTTGGTTTTGGCATCAAAGCCGGGGAGGGCGGTATGTGTTGGGTGTGGATCGGATGCTATCCAATGGATATGTGTTGAGTTGTTTTTAAAAGTCACAACCGTGCCGACTTTTACGTAAGCGGTTGTTGGTTCAAACGAGCCGTCTTCCATCATGAGCACAGTCATCGTGCCGCTCGCCGGATTATTTGGCGTGGTGCCGATTGCGGGGCCGTTCGTGTTTGTATTTGCGACCGGCGGATTTGTTTTTGCACAACCGGCGCCCATAAGGGCGATCACGACAACGGCGAATAAGAGTTTTTTTCTCATATTTTTTAAAAATTAATTTTAAAATTTAAATTTTTGCGTCAGCGACGATTGAATTATACGCGGCGGCAGGGTCTTTGGCTTTCCATAGTGCTGAGCCGACGATGAGTTCGTCGGCGCCCGCGGCAATGAGCTCGTGCGCCAAATGCGCCGTGTCAGTAATGCCACCGTCAACGCCGATTTTTATGTCGGGGTGGGCAGTGCGCAGTCCGTGAATGCGTCCGATGGTGTCGGGGTGAAAGGCTCGGCCTTGCGCCCCCGGGTCAACGCCAAGTAAAAGCACATAATCAACAAAGGCGATAAATTCTTCAAGCTCGGCCAAGTCGGTTTCGGGATTAAAAGCCAGGCCAAATTCGCGATTAAATTTGCGGGCTCGTTCCAGCGCTTTTCCAATGTTGCCGCTGGCTTCGCGGTGAACGATAATTCTTTTGGCGCCGGCAACAATCCAATCGTCAACAATGGCGTCGGGGCGCGCGACCATTAAATGTGCGTCAAAACGAAACGGATAGTGACTCGCGGCGATGATTTTGGGGTCAGCCCAACATGATTTTCCAAAAAGCGTGCCGTCTAAAACGTCAATTTGCACCGCTTTGGCAAAAGCGGCGGCTTGATTAGCTTTTCCGCTAAAATCTTTTTCGTTTTCCGCAAGAATTGCGGGGATGACCGTGCTCATAGCAAACCTTGTTCGGTTTTTGAGATTTTTTGAAGACGTCGTTTGTGTCTTTCGGCGCCGGAAAATTTTGTCGTTAACCAAAGGCGAAAGATTTTTTTAGCGAGAATGGAATTTTTTGTGACGGTTCGTCCGCCGAGACAGAGAACGTTCGCGTTATTGTCCAAGCGCGACATTTTTGCGGTATATGCGTCATAGCACGCCGCGGCGCGCGCGCCTTTTATTTTGTTTGCGGCAATACATTCACCAAGCCCCGAGCCGCCAAAGACTACCGCCCGCTCGCCCGTTTTCACAGCCGCCTTGACCGCCGGAAAAATAAAATCCGGATAATCATCTTCGGTGTCAAACGAAAACGCGCCAGCGTCAATTACCTTACAGCCGAGTTTTTCGGCGTATGTTTTTAGCGTTTCTTTAAGGCGGAAGCCGGCGTGGTCGGCGGCAAAATATAGGGTCATAAATTATCCTTTGGATTTGATGCGTTTGGCTTGTCGCAATTTAAAATATCCGGCCTTGGTATATTCGTCGTGAATGCAGGCAATAACTTTTTCCACCAAAATTTTCGGCTCGGAACTAAAAAATAGTTTGTTTCGTAATTCTTTTTTTGCCGTGTGCAAAAGGTGGGGGATTTCGTCGGCAATGCCGCCCGAACCAGCGAGCACACCAAGAATTTTTTCGTCTTCAAAAGCAATTGTAAATTCGTTAAGCGAACCCATCCGTCCGCCGATCGTGATGACCGCATCGGCGGCGCGTGTCAGCAGAAGGTTGCGGCCGGAATAATTAAAGCCGGTATAAACGATCACGTCGTGGTATTCAACCGGTAGGCGATAAGCGTTGACGTGCTCTTTTACCGTTGCAGCCGGAGAAAAACCAATCGCAATCCCGCCGCATTCGTAATTGCCCTTGGCGGCAAAAAGCGGCAGGCCAGTCGTGGCGCCAGTCAAAAGGATAGCGCCCTGAAGCGCGATTTGGCGGCCAACTTCGTAGGCAAGGTCGGCCGCGCCAGTGACGGTTTCGCCAGCGGCCGCGCCGGAAACGCAGATTTTGTATTGGTGCTGAAGATGTGCCGGGAGTAAGGATTGCTTTGGTTTCTTTGTCATAAGCGATGGTTAGTTTTATGTTAGTAGCCATTTTACTTCATTCTGGACATTTTTGCCAAAAAACGGTAATTTAACCTCTTCCCATCGGTATAAAAAATTATATATGGCCATCCCAAAATTTCCCGAACTTGAAGAGCAGATTCTTAAAGATTGGGATAAAAACGATATTTTTAACAAAACTTTGGCAAAACCCTCGCCAAAGGGGAATTTTATTTTTTTTGAAGGTCCGCCGACCGCGAACGGCAAGCCTGGCATTCACCACCTAATTGCCCGCCACTTTAAAGATGTCATCTTGCGTTATAAGACGATGAGTGGTTTTCACGTTGAACGAAAAGCCGGTTGGGACACGCATGGTCTTCCGGTTGAAATTGAAGTTGAAAAAAAACTTGGCTTTAAAAGCAAGCGCGACATTGAGGAATACGGCATCGCCGCTTTTAACAAACAGTGTCGCGAATCCGTTTGGCAGTTTAAACAGGCTTTTACCGAATTTACCCACCGCTCCGGCTATTGGTTGGATTTAGAGCATCCGTATATCACCTACGATCCTAATTATATGGAAACGCTTTGGTGGATCGTTAAAAAAATAAATGATCGCGGTTTTCTTTATGAAGCCAATCGCGTCGTGCCGCATTGTCCGCGTTGTGGAACAACGCTTTCGTCGCACGAACTGGCACAAGGGTATGCCGAAACCGAAGACACTTCTGTTTTTGTGCGCTTTAAAATTTTGGATGAGCGGTTTCCAAACACGAGTTTTCTTGTTTGGACGACGACGCCGTGGACGCTGCCCTCAAACGTCGCTTTGGCTTTGGGTGAGAAAATTTCGTATTCGCTCATTGAACTTGCAGCGGGCGAGCGGCTTTTGCTCGCGACTGATCGGCTCGGCGTAATAGACGGCGAATTTAAAAAAATATCAGAACATACCGGCAGTGAACTTGCGAATATTTCTTACGAACCGCTTTATAATTTTATTTCCTACGACGAAAAGAGTCATTATACGGCTTTGGCTGATTTTGTTTCCACAACCGACGGCTCAGGCATTGTTCATATCGCGCCAATGTATGGCGCCGATGACTTTGCTTTGGGCGCGAAATTAAAATTGCCGGAAAAACATTTAATTAGCGAGCGCGGCGAATTTATGGAGGCGGTTAAGCCGTGGGCTGGAATGTTTGTTAAAAAAGCCGACCCGCTGATTATTGAAGACCTTGCGAGCAGCGGCAAACTTTATAAAACAGAAAAAATAAAACACGAATATCCATTCTGCTGGCGCTGTAAAACGCCGCTCATTTATTATGCCAAGCCGTGTTGGTACTTTAAGACAACAGCGGTTGCGAGCGAAATGATCAAGGCCAACGAAACAATAAATTGGGTGCCGGAGCATATTAAGGAAGGGCGCTTTGGCGAGTGGCTTAAAGGTGTAAAAGATTGGGCGCTCACCCGCGAGCGTTATTGGGCAACGCCGCTTCCGGTTTGGAAATGTGCGGACGGTCACGTGACCGTAGTTGGGTCGTATGATGATTTGGAAGAAAAACGTTTTACCGCCCCAGCACGACTTTTGCTAATGCGCCACGGCGAAGCGGAAAGCAATGTTTTGGATATGATTGCAAGCGGCGAAGCTGGGCGCAAGGCGGATTTAACGGAACAAGGCGTTAAGATGGCCAAGTCAGCGGCAAAAAAATTAAGCAAAGAAAAAGTTGTGGCGATTTATGCTTCACCTTTTATGCGCACCAAAGAAACGGCTGAGCTGGTGGCAGAGACGCTTGGTCTGCCGGTTATATTTGACGACCGGCTTCGTGAAATAAATTCTGGGGCAATGGATGGAAAAACGGTTAAAGAATTTTACATCGCTTTTCCCGAGCCGTCCGACCGTTGGACGCACGCCCCTGAAGGCGGGGAAAATTTTTCCGAAACTAGAAAACGGATGATGGCTTTTGTTCGTGAAATAAACCTGAAACACGCAGGCGAAACCGTGCTTGTTGTCAGTCACGGTGACCCGCTCTACATTTTAGACTGTGTTTTTAACCGCGTGCCAGACGATAAGCTTAAAGAATGGCGCTATCCGGAATTTGCCCACCCAACCGAAGTAATCTTGCCAAACTGGCCAATAAACGACGATGGCGAGCTTGATCCGCATCGCCCTTATATTGATGAAATAAAAATTAAATGCGACAAATGCGGCAAAGAAGCGGCGCGCGTAAAAGACGTGATGGACGTGTGGTTTGATTCGGGAGCAATGCCGCTTGCTTCGTGGCATTATCCGTTTCAAAACAAAGAGCGCATAGACAAAGGCGTGTCGTTTCCCGCTGATTATATTTCTGAAGGCATTGACCAAACACGCGGTTGGTTTTATACGATGCTCGCGGTGTCAACATTGCTCGGCTACGACGCGCCGTATAAAAATGTCATCACCCTAAATATGGTTTTGGACAAAAAGGGTTTTAAAATGTCCAAGTCCAAAGGCAACATCGTTGAACCGCAAAAGATTTTTTCCACTTTCGGTTCCGACGCCTTGCGTTTTTATTTCTTTTCCATAAATCAGCCGGGCGACTATAAAAAATACGACGACAAAGACGTGGACGCGGTCGTAAAAAAAGTTTTTCTTATCCTTTGGAATACGATGGAGTTTTGGAAAATGTCTAAAGACATGGACCATGAATCACGCACCATGGACCATGAACATATTATGGACGCTTGGCTTAGGTCGCGCACTGGAATACTCGTGAAGACGGTGACAGAAGAATTGGAAAAATATCATCCAACCGAGGCGAGCCGTGCCATTGCCGAATTTGTTAACGAACTTTCCACGTGGTATGTACGCCGTTCGCGCGATCGTCTGCGCACTGGCGCTTCCACCGAACCGCTCAAGGACGCGCTTATGACCGTCGCCAAACTGCTTGCGCCGTTTACGCCGTTTGTTGCCGAAGGACTTTACCGTGAACTTGGTGGAGAGCTGGAATCGGTCCACCTTTGCGATTGGCCGGAATATAAGGAAAAAGAAATTGACGCGGAACTTTTGCATGATATGGAAAGTATCCGCAAGATTGTTGAACTTGGTCATTCACTTAGGGACGACGCGCAAGTTAAATTGCGCCAGCCGCTTGCTGAATTTGAAATAGAAAAATTATCGCTCAAAAATAACGATGAATTGCTTCCGATTATTGCCGAAGAACTTAATGTCAAAGCTGTTCGCATTGCCGACAAAATTGAAGAGCGACAAAATTGGTTAAGCAAAACAATGTCTGGCTTTACTGCCGCCTTGCGCACCGAAATAACCACCGAGCTTAAACGCGAAGGAATGCTTCGCGAGATTATGCGTCAGATAAATGATTTGCGCAAAGAAGCCGGGCTCACTGTTTCTGATCGCATTAAATTATATTTTGACGTTGATGATGTCACGCTTAAGTCAGTGCTTACGACGGAAAAAGAACATTTGGCAACCGGTGCCCGCGCCGACGAAGTCGTCTTTGAGCCAACGGATGCCGCGCTTGCTCGCGAATTGGAATTTGAAGGAGTGAAGGTTAAGATCGCGATTAAAAAGTAGTATAATCTAGCAAAAATAAAATGGCTCAAATGAGCCATTTTATAATCGCTAAGCCCTTGACAAAACTGTGGATAAGTGTTATACTACTTCTTGTAAGGATGAACGACCGCCAATAAATTGAAAATTTAGGGAGAGAGACCCAAGGCCAATGGGAAAAAATGGCCACCTGATTCAGGCATAAGCCTAATCAAAGGACGCATTTGTTGTTGTCTCTAAAGACGAATACAAATGCGTCCTTTTTATTTTCCACGGGCGACGTGCAACGTGCCACGTGCCAACTCGCGACGACAGATGAGGAGAGGGAACGCTTGAGCAAACTCGCCTTCGGCGATCAGGCTCGGTGCGGCGTAAGGTATGATTTGAATCGGTCTAACTGATTCGCTTCAACCCCAAGCCATTAACGGTGCTCGCTCCGGCGAAACACCTTCATTCCCTTTCTAATCCGTCTTCGTGAAACATTGAAGTGATTTTCTACCGGCGACTTAGTCGTCGGGAACAGTTTTCGGGAGGGTCAAATGAATCTGAAGCAGATGCTTGATTACTGTGGTTACCACGTGAATCCGCTTGAATGGATTGGCAAAAAATTCACCTTTGATCTGCTCGGGGTTGATGCGAGAGATAACTACGTCTTCACCGGTGAACCAATCGGGATGAATGTACTTCCTCAGACTGTGGTTGGACTCATCACCGGGATCGCTCAAAGTGGCGGCGTTCGTTTGTTTGTCACCGTTCCCATTGTTCAGGCTTTCGGTGGCGCGGGTTCGCTCTCGCCCTACGAACTTCGGCTCAGGTATATTTTTCTTGAGCATACCGAAACTGGGCAATCAGTGGTTGTTTTCGACGAACAGCGCGGCCGGGAGTTTCTTTTGGGAGGCAGGTTGACAATTTCACCATAGATCGCACCAGACGTCGTTGTCTAGATGCGAAAATATGAAGGAGGCAGGAGTGAGATAAAACAGCGCGGAGTGCGCACCCCAAGAAGTTAAGAGCTAGGCGTAAAAGCTGTATGCTTCAGACGGACTGGGGAAAAAATTCGGCCTGATGAGGGCTAGGGCTGCCAATCCCGACAAAAACTTGACGCCAGACCCAAGGTAAGGCACGAATCCGGGGGTGCTTACACAAAGTTTGCCATTGAAATGGCGAGCTATGTGTAAGCATATGTTTTTAGAACGTAATCTTGATTGCGTTCTGAAAACTTACTAGAATAAATAAATCCTCGCAGATATAGGATAAGAAATGAAAATATTTTTTGTCCCGTCTCCGCGAAGAAAATAGCGACGTTTGAAAATGCGAGATTTCGCATACGTTCGCTAATGCGGAACGAGTGAGAGGTGGGAAGATGATAAGCCCAGTGACAGATCCGTTTGATGCTTTGAATTTTTTCAACGCCGAGCTTGGTCCGGATGGAGAAGGGGGGCACGACCTTGGCTTGGCCGCCGACTCCGATGGTATCCATCGGGATACTGATTACGAGCAAGAAGTGCTGACCGCTATGCGTCGGGACGAATCGGAAATTCTTCTGAATCAGCCACGTGCTACGTTTGTCGGGCGAAAAAAAGGCTCGCCGCGGTTTACTCGCGCCGACCGAAAACTGCTTGAGTGCAGGTAAGACTCAACCCTTTACGCCCCACACCAACCAGCCGATTCGCGGCCGTTGGTGTGGGGAAAAGTTTTTAGAACGGAATTATTATTTTTTCCGGTCTGAAAACTTTTTGGACATTGTTTCCTCTGTATGGCACCGCCTGCGAAAGTCAGGCAAGACACCCTGGACCACCAGGAGCAGGGTAATCGTGTGGGTTCAAATCCCAACGGTGTCACCTCGAGCTAACTTCTTAGGAAGTTAGTTTTTTGTTTGACGTTTTGTTTTGCGATTGCTAGTCTAAATCAGATTCATGCCGCACTAGATTTGCATCTAAAAGGAGAAAGCCGATGGTTGACTCAAAGGAAGATAACGAAGTTCGTGGACTTTTGGCGCAACGGCAAGCTGGTCGCGAGCGCGCGGAAACGGAAGAGCGCGAACGTGTCCAATGCCCGGTTCTTTCAAGAATACCGAACGAACTTATTACTGAGGATGAAAATGATTAGTCCTCAGGTATCATTAATCTCCAAGCTACGCTTACGCCCGCGTTGCTTGGAGATTTTTAATTTTGAGGAGCAAGGAATTACTTAGCACGGTGACACTGCTTAGTGCCATGGCCGCGCCGGCAAAAGCCGGATTTAAGGTTATTCCCCAAATCGGAAACAGTGCGCCCGTTGCGACAAAAATACCAACGGTGTTAAAGGCAAAGGCCCAAAAAAGATTTTGCTTAATCGTGCGCATTGTAGCGCGGGCAAGGTTAAGAGAAACGGCGACCTTACCGATATTTCCGCCCAAAAGAACGATACCAGCTGATTCTATGGCAATGTCCGTGCCGGTTGCCATTGCAATCCCCACGTCGGCGGCAAGGAGGGCGGGGGCGTCATTAACACCATCGCCAATCATCGCGACGCGGCCTCCTGATTTTTTAAGGGCAAAGATTTTTTCGGCTTTAAGGGCGGGGAGGACGTCGGCGATGACGTCGTCAATTCCTGCGGCGGCCGCGATATATTCCGCTGAAGCGCGATGATCGCCAGTAATCATCACGGTCTTAATTTTATTTTTGTGGAGAACGCGAACGGTCGGCGCCGCCTCGTCTTTAATCGTGTCGGAAAAACCCAAAACGCCGATAATTTTTTCGTTTTTACTAACGGTCGCGGTTGTTTTTCCTTCGGTTTTAAGTTTATTGGCTTCGGCGGAAATTTTGTCGTCGGATAATTTGGAAACAGTTATTGTCGCGCCGCCGACCTCTGCTTGTACACCGAGCCCGCTCAAGTTCGTAAAATTTTTCGCTTCGGGAATATTCACAGATTCATTTTTGGCCGCGTTTCTTAAGGCGAGCGCGAGCGGGTGGGCAGAAAATTGCTCGGCCGCCGCCGCGAGAGCGATTATTTCATTCCGTCTTTCTTGTCCAAGAATAATAACGTCGGAGAGGATCGGGATTCCTTTGGTGATCGTGCCGGTTTTATCAAAAACAACCGTCTTAATTTTGCTTAAATTTTGTAGTGCCTCGGCGTTTTTTATCAGAATGCCGTTTTGGGCACCGCGACCAACCGCGACAATGATCGCGGTTGGCGTGGCAAGACCAAGCGCGCACGGGCAGGCAATGACGAGTACGGCAACAAACGACGAAATAGCGTGAGCGAGGGCGGCGCTAAAACCGATAAACGATGTGCCGACACTAAGCCAAAGGACAAAACTTAAAATAGCGATGGCGACCACCGAAGGGACGAAAATTTCCGAAACGCGATCGGCAAAATGTTGAACCGGCGCCCGCGACATTTGCGCTTCATTAGCGATTTTAATAATGCCGGCCAAAATCGTTTCACTGCCCACTTTGGACACCTTAACCGTCAGTCCGCCCGAGCCATTAATGGTCGCGCCGATTACGTTGTCACCACTGTTTTTTTCCATCGGGATCGGTTCGCCGGTCATGGTGGATTCGTCAACAAATGAATTTCCAGAAACAACGACGCCGTCTGTTGGAATTTTTTCGCCAGCGCGAATAACCATAATGTCATTGACTTCAAGTTTATCTATCGGGATTTCTGTTTCTTTGCCGTTAGCGACAATGATGGCTGTTTTTGCTTGTAACCCAGCGAGTTTTCGCAAAGCAGCGCCGGTTTTGGCTTTGGAATTTTTTTCCATAAATTTTCCAAAAGACACAAAGCCGATAATGACGATCGCGGCGTCAAAATATTTTTGTTCGGTAAGTCCGGCACCTGTGACGACTCCAGGGAAGAACAAAACAAACGCGCTCCAGAGAAAGGCGGCGAGCGTGCCGATACCGATAAGCGAATCCATGTTCGCGCGTCCGGTTTTTGCAAAGCGGAAAGCGCCGGCAATAAATGGGCGCCCAAGCAAAGCAAAAATAGTTGCGCTAATGACAAAAAATACAGCATCTTCTATTGGTGTCGGCATTGTTAATTTTGGCAGAAATTTTAAAAAGTCGGCGAGCAGTGAATAGACAATGTAAATAAAGACAGTCAAAGAAACAGCCGAGGCCGAATACAAAATAAAATTATTTTCTTTTTTTTCGGCGTTATCGGGGTTTTCTTTTTCGGAAAGCGAATAGCCGAGCGATGAGAGTTGTTTGTTCATCGCCACGACGTCAGTTTTTTTGTCGTCAAAATCAATGATTGCTTTTTCGGCGGCAAAATTTACGTCCGCCGCAAGAACGCCGGGTGTTTTTTGTAATTCTTTTTTTATAATCACGGCACAGCTCGCGCAGTGAATGCCTTTTACGGAATATTGTTTTTTGGCCATAAATTTTTATTCTATTTCTTATCGGTGTTCCACGCGGGAACGAGATTTTTTACGGCATTTTCGTTATTGGTTTGGGTGTCATCGCTAACAACGACAAATTGTCCGCGGTACATTCCCATTGAACAAGAAAAGGGGATTGTTCCAATTTTAGTCGGGGTAAACGAGATAATATTATCGCCCGCCGCAAGCGTTTTATTAATGCCATAAGCCGGCATTAAAATAGAAGACGAGCAGGTGTAGGGTGAAGTTGAATTAACAATCCATTTAACCGGTTTCCCAAGCGTTATGGTAAAGCTATTTGGCGAATAGCCGTTGCTGCCTTGTGTCATTCTAATGGTTTGCTCGGTCGCGGTTTCGTTGTTGCTATAATAATTTCCGTCTTTGCTGTCGTGACTTATGGCAATGGGAACTTTTATTGAACCAAAGATGGTTCGCGCGCCATTTGTAAGGTTTGTCCATCCGACGATAATCACCGCGATCCCAGCCACAGCAAAAAATATTCGTCCGGCGCGGCCTTTAAAAATTGAACTTAACCCACCAATGCTGATAAGTCCGGGCGCCGTACCTAAGGCGAAAAGTCCCATTATTGCGGCGCCACGATACAGACTGCCGGTACTTACCGCATAAAGCTGCATTGCTTGCGTAAAGCCGCAGGGAAGAAAAAAAGTCAACGCGCCGGAAATAATCGCCGCTCGCGAATTATATTTGCGGGTGTCATTTGTTTGTCCGAAAATTTTGACGATTTTTGCGGGCAGAGAAATAGTTTTATTTTTTAGTGCTGGGAAAATTTCAATTAGTTTAAGACCGAGGAAAATCATTACCCCGCCCACAAGCGCGGTCATGAGCCCGAGCCACCCCGAAGATAATTGGACGACGTGGCCGATTGCGCCGATTGCGCCGCCAAAAATCGCGTAGCCGACAATGCGCCCCGCGTTAAAGTAAAGATGCGGACGAAATTTTTGGAACGGCGTTGCTTCGGGGTGGAGTTCGCTGTGTCGCGCGGCGAGCGAGAGAACGAGACCGCCCACGAGCGCCATACAAGTAGAAACGCCGGCGATTAGCCCGACCATAAGCGCCACGAGAAGGCCACTTGGTTTTAGATCAGTGTTAAAATTGATTAAGCCGGTGGTTTTGGCAATAAGCCAGAGGGCGAAAAGAATAACGGCAGCAATGAGTAGATTTTTATAGTCGGATAAGTTGTGTGAAATCCACGGCGTTGCGCTGTTCTCACCAACATCGTAGCCGAGATCGCGAATAGCGTTGTTTATTGCCTGTTGGTCAGGTGTAGTTTTTTCAAAATATATTTTTGCCATTCCGGTTTTTCGGTCAACAGTGACATTGTTAACCCCGGGAATGTTTTTTATTTTGTCGCTAATCATTATTTCGCACGAGGCGCAGTGCATTCCGCGAATTGGTATGGTTATGTGCTGCATAAAATTATTTTTTGGAAAGTTTATAAACCTTCATTATTTCTGCCACGGCTTGTTTTTGTTTTCCGGAAGTCATTTGTTCGGTAACGTGGGTTGCTAAATGATTTTCCATTATTTCGTCCACTACACCGGAAACGGCTTTTTTGACGGCCTCGGCTTGGGTGATCACGTCAATGCAGTACGATCCGTGCTCAACCATTTTCTGCAGGCCTCTAACCTGTCCCTCAATAATTTTTAAACGGCGAATAAGTCGCATTGGTGGTCGGTGTTGCATAGTTACGAACTATACCCCCGGGGGGTATTAGGTGTCAAACTGAATAGTGTTAATAATTCTGTGTCTGGAAAAATCTTTGCCCCCTCCCCGATGGCCATCGGGGAGGGGGTAGGGGGAGTTCGTTCCGTCCTAACGTAATAAAACAGAACCCTCCCGGCCTTCGGCCACCCTCCCTTTTACCAAAGGGAGGGGCTAGATTTAGATTTTTAAAAAATTTGTGATCGTCTCCCATGCACAGGATGTTGTAAAATACCTAAAATGGGTCGTTGATGAACGGCAACAAACGCGTTAAGATGCCATAATATGATTTCATACCTCAAGGGCAAAATAATTAGAAAAGGCGGGAATTGGGTGATTTTGGAAAATCAGAATATCGGTTACAAAATATACCTTGGCGAAAGCGGGGCCTTTGCCGCAAAAGCCGGCGAGGTGGCCGAGTATTGGACGCACGAACAAGTGCGTGATGATGGACGCGAAATTTTCGGCTTTAACGCGCCAGAAGATTTGGAATTGTTTTGGAAAATCATCACCGTTTCTGGCGTTGGTCCAAAAACAGGGCTCACGATTGTTGGCGCGGCTAAGTCGGGTTTAGTTAAAAAATGGATTGACGCGGGCGACGTTGCTGCACTTTCGTCGGTTCACGGTGTTGGCAAAAAAACTGCGCAAAAAATTATTTTGGAACTTAAAGGGAAATTAATTGACGCGGATGGCGGCGGCGATGAAGCGGCTGATGCTTTGGTCGGACTTGGCTATTCGCGCGACGAAGCGCGTTCCGCGGTCGCGGGGATAGAAGGAAGTGTGGAAGACAGGGTTAAGGCTGCGCTTAAGAGGTTGGGACGAAGGTAGTATCCGAATACCTAATATCTAATTTCTAATACCTAATCCGTTGGCGTCATCCCGAAGAGCCGAAGCGATGAGGGAACTCAAAGTCTCTTAATATGCTCCGCGGTTCCTCGCCGAGCTGAGCTCGTCGGAATGACGGCTTAAATATGTTTCGTGAAATAATTGATCAAAAAGAATGGAACGAATTGTATTCCCAGGCCATTTCGGCTTCGGGAAAATTTTTACAATCTTGGGAATGGGGCGAATTTCAAAAATCCTGCGACCGAAAAGTTTACCGACTCTCAAACGACGGCGCAATCGCTCAGATTATTGAATTGCCGTTGCCGTTTAATAAAAAATATTGGTTTTGTCCGAAAGGCCCTCTCATGAACCATGAACCACGTACCATGAACAATACGTTTATTGATGAATTAAAAATATGCGCAAAAAAGGCGGGAGCGGTTTTTTTGTGTATTGAGCCAGCAGACGTTATTGCTAGTGGAGGAAGTCAATCCCATGACAGAAGTCCAAGGGCGACAAGTATCGTTGATCTTACAAAATCCGAAGACGAGCTGCTTTCCGCAATGCACCAAAAGACACGTTATAATATTAAAGTCGCCGCCAAGCACGGCGTCGTAGTTGGTTCATGGTCTCAGCCAAAGGCTGATCCGCCTCGGGCGGACATGGTTCATGGTTCATTTGATCACGTGTGGAATTTATTTTCAGAAACGGCGGCGCGCGATGGTTTTCACTTGCACCCGCGCGAATATTATGAAAGGCAGATTAAAATGCCGAACATTGAAGTGTTTATTGCCGAGTGTGAGGGAAAAATTCTAGCTGCGGCTGTTGTTATATTTTCTAACGGCGTTGCGACATATTTGCACGGTGCGTCGGCAGGCGAAATGCGTAATGTAATGGCGCCATACGCGCTGCATTGGGAAATTATAAAAAATGCCAAAGCGCGAGGTTCTATAAAATATGATCTTTGGGGAATTTCCGACGACCCCAAGTCTGGCTGGGCGGGGATCACTCGCTTTAAGCGCGGTTGGGGCGGGGTAGATTTTAGTGCACCCGGCACCTATGACTTGCCCGTAAGTCGTTTCTGGTATAGCGTTTACACGTTAGCACGCCGGTTGCGTTTTTAAATATCGTTTTTTGCACCCATAGTCCAATGGATAGGGCGCGGGCCTCCGAAGCCTGAAATCCAAGTTCAATTCTTGGTGGGTGCATACAAAAAATCCTCCATTGACCGGAGGATTTTTTATAACTATTTGCCACGTGCAAACTACGGCATCACAACGCCGGCATTGTCAGTGTCGGACTGTATGTCGGTGTCAATTGCGGCGGTGGTGCGCGTTATAGCTGTGCCGGTGTTTTTATCGGTGGCCCCGAACGTGGTCGTTGAGAGGAGTGGTAAAATTTTGCCAATATCCAAAACACCGGGCGTGATGCTCACGTAAAATTCTAAAGAAACTGATTTTATTGACGTTGGCAAACGGTTAAGCGTCCAAATAACCTTGCGGCTTCCCGTGTCATAGCGCAAATCGCCAGCTGAAACATTGCTTCTGTTTTCCCAGTTTACGCCTGGGGCGAGGATGGCATTAACGTTGATTCCAGAAATTTCGTGAAGTGAATTCGTGAGCGTCCAAACAATTTTATAAGTTGTTTGATTGGTAGATTTTGGCGGAAGAGCACCTTCGGCCCAGGCGGCGGCCGCAAAAAATTTGGCGTCACTATTTAAGATAGTTTTTACGGTCGGAGTTAAAACAGTTTTGCCGCTAATTTTTCCGCCGAGGGCGCCGATGGTACCAGTCGCCGAAAGATCTATTTCCGAGTCAGATTTTACTTCGGCTGGCGGCGTGGCAACAGTTTTTATGGAAAGATCGATCGTCCCTTTTTCGCCGGCGGCGATCGTGGCCAGTTCGGGAATCTGTCCTTTTCCCCAAGAAATTACGCCGTTCCGATTATTGCCGCCGCGCGCGTCGCTTAGGCTTGTCCAATCAAGAACCGAGGTCTTTTCGCTGGTCGCGTTTTCGGTGATAGAAAGATTAATTTTGGCGTCGCTTATCGGTTTTGTACTTTTATTTTCGTAGTCAACGGAAATATGCAGCACATCGCCAAAGTCAATGGTGCCGTCCGCCGCCGATCCGTTTCTGATAATAGAAAGAACTAAGTTGCCCGGCGTAACTTTTACCGTTGCGGAAAGGGGAATGAGAATAATAAAATTTCCATTGGCATCGGTCGTGCCGATATCGGCCTTAACGATAACATCGCCGACAAGTCCGGAAGTAAAATTTCCTGAGCAATTTAATTTCGTTTCTGCACTGGCGACGGGAATTTTTACGCTCCAAGTTTTATTTTCCGGAGTGGCCATTGCGGGATCGGATTTTTTTACAATAACGGCATTGCCCGTGTCAAAGCGTATCGCAAGATCGGGAAGCGTTGCTTCGGCACTCGCGTCTTCGCGAAGTTTTAAAGAAATTGAAAAATCAGCCAGATCGGTCGGCACGGCTTCGTCGGGAGCATTTAAGCTCGCGTCAATAATTGAGTCGGCAACGTTACCTTGCCAGCTTGTGACTTTTTGAAAATCAGCGTTAAAATTTGCCGGACGATAAGAAAGAACGGCCTGAGTAGAAATATCCGTGCCAATAGATTCAACCACCCTTCCGCGAAGAATAATTTTGCCTTCGTTTCCGGGGGCGATGGTTCCGATTTTCCATTCCAAATTTTTGTCCACGGTTGCGGGATCGGTCGTGAGTACTGAGATTGACGGCGGTAATCGTAACAAAATATCGGCGCTGGCAATCGGCAGGCGGTCGTTGTTTTTATAGCTAATCGTCCACTCGGATACTTCGCCGCTTCTTACAGTTGCGGGCCCGTTAACGGTTAGGGTAATGTTGTTTCCGTATTTTGAATTTCCGCCAAAACGCATTATGCCCGCGGCCGCGACACCGGCCAAGACAAAAAAGAAAACGGCCGTTAAGATAAATTTTGGCCAACGGCGTCGTCGGACGCGCTCAATTTTAGAAAAATCGCCGGGGCGCTCGTCCTCGTAGATCGTTTTAAGCTGCTGTTCTATTTGGCTTTTTGTTGTAGGACGTTTGCGTTTTGGCAAAGCCGCGTCTTTTGGCGCGTTTTCATTCATATCCATTTTTTTACGGTCTTTGGTTTATTGTTTATCGGCTGGCGCGACCGCGGAAAGAGAAAGTTTTTTATCGCCGTTTAATTCAAACGTGGTTTGGTATCCGTTGGACGTTGCCATACCTTCGGGGCTAGCAAAAAGTGGATACCATGAAAGCGGTAGCGAAAGCGAGGCCGTGACCTTGGTTTCGTTAGCGCCGGATTGGCGAGCAAAAATTATATTATGGGTAAACGATCCAACCGGTTCGGAAGCAAAGATAAGTTTTTTGGAAAGTGAGGCAACGGCGCGCGCGGGGACGGCTTTCCATGGCAGATTATAAACAAAAGTGATGGTGGATGATTCGCCAGGATCAGTTTGTGTCCAAGCGCCGAAAACCGTGCGCCTAAATTCGTTGTTAATGGCAACGCCGGTCGTTTGGTCATGGAAAACAGCGCCAGTAACGTCGGCCAATGTTTGGTCGGGAATACAGCCGGCGGGCGGCGTATCAAATAGTTTATAGCTTGGAGCGTTAATATCGCCCGAGTCAGAGACAAGCTCGCTCCCTTCGGGAACGTAAACACGCAGATATTCTACGTTACGCACGCCAGTCATTGGTTCGTTCTTTTTTCCATTATGGTTAAGAGTAATCGTGACCGTGTCGGTAATTGTTCCGTCGTCGGCAATATTTGAACGGTGTGAAATAGTGGTCGCGATTACGGCATCGGTTTTTTGTCCGGCAATATTTGAACGAACCAGTTCAAAAAAATCGGTCTTCGCTGGCAGGGGAGCGAGTTCACCAGACCAGTTCATTTCCGAAATTTTTTTCTGAATATCGCCGTCGCGCATATAAATTTGAATGTCTTTTAGGGCAAGCGAATCGCCAAAAATAGAAACAGCGCTGAGTAAGGTGTCGCGATCGCTTGTCATAACTTTATCAAGAACTTTTGGTAAAAGGTCGGCGATAAATTGTTTTGGTTTTCCGCTGGCGCGCGCAGTATTGCTTTCAACGATTTCCTGCGTGATTTTTAGAACCGTGTCGCTCGTGACGGTTTGTCCGTAGGCCGGCATATCAATCGGACCAACTGCGTCAACAAGTTTGGCAAGAACCGGCGCGTTCAACGCGATGACGCCGTCAACCGAGGGTCCGCCGGCTTTGTTGTAAAACCAGATTATTTTTTGGGCGCTGGTTGGAAAATCAGGGAACCAATTGGCGTCTTGAAATTGCCAGCGGGCATTAACTAACCGCAAAGGGTCGGGCGCGAGCACCGATGCTTTTAGCGAGCCTTGGAGATCGTATGGTCCGCCGGCTGGAACTTCTATTTTGGTTATGCGTCCGCGGTCAACATCCAGAAGCGCGAACGATCCCATAAACCCGCCGGTCGGACGAAGCTCAGCGTTATTTTGGAAAATTACCAAATAGCGTTTGGTGGAATCTTTTCCAAGGATTTGGTAAAGCGAGGGGGCGAGATTGAGAAATGATTTTAGCGAATTATCGGCCGCGATAAGCAAAGAAAGATTATGATTGAAATTTTCTTTGGAAATTTGCGACGGTATTGCTTTAATTTTTAGAAGATCATTAACTGCGCCGCCAAGATTGGGTTCGGCCGCCGCGGCGATTTTTTCTAATTCAGAAATTTTTTGGGTTACGTCTTCTGATTTTAACGACAAGGCGGCCGCAAGATCGTTTAATGACGCGGCGGCCTTAAGCAACTTTTCACCCGCTGAAATTAGTTCTTTGCCAGAGCGGAATTTTTCGCCGATCACGGGAATGGCGTCAATTATTGTATTTTCCCAAAAACCGACTTTGGCAACGGCAAGACCGGCGTCAGCAAAAGCAATTCGCGCCGCTTCAATCGTTGTCGGGTCGGGAAGGATGCCGTTTTTTGCGACGTCGGCAATAACCAGTCCGCTTATGCCGGCGCTTTCGGCTTTATTTTTTACGTCGCTAAGCGAACGGTAAAGGTTCATTCCTTCCATCGGCAAAACTACGGCCATAGAAACGGTGGCGAACGAGAGAATCGCGCGGCGTAGATTAAACGGTCGCGCGGAAACGATTATGGGTTCGGTTTCTTTGGAAATTTTTTCTGGTGCCGCGGTTTCCTTTTTTGCAACAAGCGATGTAACAAGAATGTCTTTTTTGCGGTCAAGATCAATGTTTTCAACCAAACGCAGGCCAATTGTGACTGGCGCGACCAAAGCTTTGCCTAATCCGACAACGGTTTTTTTAGAAAGCGCCGCAATAAATTTTGCAAAAGCGACGGGTAAAGAATTTTGCCAAGAAAAACGAACCCGGCGATGCGAAATTATTCGCGGTTCGGCATAAGCAAACGGTTGGCGTTTGGTTGGCTTGGCTTTTTTTGAAATCGTTGTAATGGCGCGCAGGTCAACAATATGTTCGGAAAGTGGTTTTGGCGAAAGAGCGATGGCCGCCGTTTTGAGCGGGGCATTTTTTTTAATTGGCAGGAGATATTTGGGAATAAAGGGCGTGGTCGGAGCAACAAAATTACTGCTAAAGGTTTTTAGGGGAGAGGGTTCAATTAAAACAGCCGGCGTTTTTTCGGCTTTTTCGGTCAAGGTTTTTATATAAGAAAAAATTTCGGCCAGCGACTTTTTTGCAACGCTAATTTTAGCCGGTTTTAAATTTTTTCCGGGGCGCGCCCGGCTTTTTAAAACCGATTTTTCCGGGGCGATTTCGTTTGTTTTGTTTTTAAACTTCGCGCTCGGCATATTACGCATATTCTAGCACGAATTTTAAACGCTAACGAGTGGAAAAAGCCCGTTTATACCCAGTTTGGGTAAGCTGGGCGGTTTTTGACCAAGAAAAGGTTTGCGCGCGGGCTTTTGCTGCCGATAAAATTGTCGTTTTATAGTCCGTTTCGGTCATTATTTTATGGTAGGCGTTTACAAAACCGCTAACGTCAGACGGATTTATGAGCGGAATGGTATTTCCCAACATTTCTCGCGAAGTATCAATTGCCGAAGCAATAACTGGAGTCTCGGCAAGGGCGGCCTCAAGCGGCGGCAAGCCAAAACCTTCAACTTGCGAAGTAAAAATAAGCGCGTTCGCGTTTTTGTATAAATTTCCAAGCTCGGCGTCGGAAACTAAGCCGACAAAATTAACGCGATTAAGATTATCGCCAATTATTTCTGCGGCTTGTTTTTTTAGTTGTTCGGCAAAAGCGGGGTCAGTGCCGGCGATGACAGTTGTTAGCTTTTGGTCGCTAGTCATTAGTTCTTTGGCAACCCTAAAGAATGTTTCCATATTCTTGTGCGGATAACCGGAACCAACGGACAAAATGTAGGGAGTGAGCGGATACCCCTCACCCGGCCTTCGGCCACCCTCCCCCATTTTTGGGGGAGGGTTATAAGGAAATTGATCAACACCGTTTGGGGTGACGAATATTTTCTCTGGGGAGACTTTAATGTTCCGCAAGATGGAGTTTTTGGCGCTCTCGGAAACAGTGAACACAATTTTTGCCCGCTTGGCATTTTCCGAAACAACAAAACGGTAGAAAAAATATTTAAACCAATATGCAATCGGGTTAAGGGTTGTAGAAGCAAGCGCTGGATGCTCCCAAAGAATCATATCGTGAATGGTAATGGCGAGTGGGGTTTTTAACCAAAGCGGCGCGTTCCAATGCGGTACGTGGATGAGGTCAAGTTTTTCTGCGTCAAAAATTTTTCCAAGTTTTGTTTGTTCGGCAAGCGTATACCAACGAATGTCGGTAATAATGGTTTTCATTTTTGGGGGCACCAAAACCGCGGCTTCTTTTCGCGTAAAGACCGTATATTCATTTTCGTTGTCTGATTCGGCAAGATGGGCGAGCAGTCGTTCCGCGTAGCGTCCGATACCGCGACTATTTGGCCCCATCAGGCGGGCGTCAATCCCTATTTTCATAACTTTTAACTTTTAACTTTTAACTTTTGATTGCTTCCTAAAAGTTAACAGTTAACAGTTAAAAGTTTTTTATTGTCTTCACCGTCTCTGCGGCGCATTTTTCCCATGAAAAATTTTTGACGCGCTCGTAACCACGGCTTATTAAAGTTTGTCGTAGATTGTTATCGCTCAAAACTTGATCAAGTGCTTCGGCAAAAGCGCCAGTGTCTCTTGGGTTTAAAAGAATTCCAGCGTCGTGAATAGTTTCTGGGAGAGCGCCGACCGACGAAGCAACGACGGGTACGCCAGCAGTCATTGCTTCTAGCGCGGGAAAGCCAAATCCTTCGTAAAATGAGGGAAAAAATAAGGCTCGCGCGTTTCGTAATAGTGCGCCTTTTTCTTCTTGAGTGACTTGACCGAGAAAGTGGATTCTGTCCGGGTGGTTCATGGTATATGGTACATGGTTCATTTGTCGTGGGCCGGCAAGGACAAAATGGATGTCTTTGTTTTTTTGCGCGAGCAGGTTAAAGGCGGCTAAGGCCGTTTGAATATTTTTTCGCGGTTCAATAACGCCGAGGAAGAGGATGTAGGGGAAAGAGGGCGACATTCCGTGGGGATTGTGCAACGAAGATACAACCGGCGGCACGCCTGGCGGGATTACGGCGATTTTTTCCGTAGGGACTTTTAGTAGCTCGGTTAATTCGCGCGCCGTGTGACTAGAAAGGGTGATGATTTTGTCGGCGCGGGCAATTAATTTTTTTGTGTTAATTGCGCGGTGCCAAAGTCGCTCCTTTGCCGAATACCACGATGGATTAACTAAAAAAGAAAGATCGTGAACCGTTAAAATAACTCGTGCCGTTTTTTTAAACGACCAAAAATTAAGGTTGGGCAGCCAGACAGTTGGTGTTTCTAAATATTCATCAATTTTTGGATAATTTAAAAATGCGAGCGCGGCGTTTGCTAATTTACTGGGGAGAAATAATTTTTTGGTCGCGATTTTAAAATTTGGCGCGTGAGCGCGGAGCGAAACAAGGCCGCAAAATTGATTGGCGTCGTTTTGTTTTGTTAACTCAGAAATAAGCGGCGCGGCATACGCCGAAACGCCGCGGCTGGTTTTGTCTTGGAGCGAACGGAGGTCTATCCCTATACGCATAACTTTTAACTTTTAACTTTTAACTTTTGTTGCTTCCTAAAAGTTAACAGCTAACAGTTAAAAGTTGCCGTTAAATTTGGTATATTCCCTCTCCACAAACTCGGAAATATTTTTGTGAAAATTTTGCGTTGAAAATTGTTCGGCGTGGTTTCTGATTGTCATCGCGTCGTACTTGCTCGCGTCAAAATTGAGCAAGCGGTCGGCCAGCGTTTCCCAATCTTGTTCATCAATTAATTCGCCAGAAAGGCCGGGGATGACGGTTTCCAGAGCGCCGCCCGCGGCATACGCCAAAACCGGTCGTCCGGCCGCCATTGCTTCAACAACCGTGATGCCAAAGTCTTCTTCTTGCGGATTTATAAAGGCGAGGCAATTATTATAGAGTTCAATTTTTTCTTTGTCGGAAACCGCACCCAAAAATTCTACCGTGCCCTTGGCGCGATTTTTTAAATCATTAAGCGCTGGGCCATCGCCGAAAACTTTTAGCGGCAAGCCGAGCCGCGAGCAGGCGTCAACGGCAATGTCAAAACGTTTGTAATTGACAACCCGTCCGCCGATTAAAAAATATTCGCCCGGTTTGCCCGTAATGGAAAATTTTTTAACATCAACCGGCGGATAAATTAGCGTGGAATCGCGACGATAGTATTTGGAAATACGCCTGGCGACGGTTTTGGAATTGGCGATAAAACTGTCCACGCGATCGGCGGCAGCTTTGTCCCAAAGGCGCAGGTTGGGGAGGAGTGAGCGGACAACGGCTTTAACCAATGGGCCGTGGCGCAAGTCGGCGAGGTACGAGTGTGTGTCTGACCAAAGGTAGCGCGTCGGCGTATGGCAATAACAAACGTGCAAAGTGTGGTCGCCTGTGATAACGCCTTTGGAAAAAGCCGAGGTTGAAGAAATAACCACGTCAAAAGCGGAGAGGTCAAAACTCTCCGTGGCTTTGGGCATGAGCGGCAAGAGCCATTGATAGTGAGCTACGCCGCCGGGAATTTTCTGGAGCCAGCTTGTGCGAATGTCTTTTCCTTTGAACATCGCGTTTGCTTTGTCCTTGTCGTTGAAAAGGACAAAGGTTGGCGCTTTGGGATAAAGATTTTGCAACTCAAAAAGAGTTCGTTCCGCCCCGCCGTCTTGTGCCAGATAGTCGTGAATCAACGCTATTTTCATGGCACTACCTTACTATTTTTCAGAAGAACGGGCAACCCCGCCGACTATTGACTTTTTTACAAAAAATCGTTACATTACTGTTTTCGCAGAACCCTGACAAAAAACGAAAAGGAGAGTCGCAATGTCAAAACTCGAAGCCTTGAAGCCTGTTGTAAAAATTCTGATCACTGGTATCTATTTTGCAGTGGCGATTGTTTTGCTTGGTGGTGCGTTCCGACATAATCCGCTTGATATAGCTCGGGATAAATCAGTGGTGAAGCCGGAGTTTGTTTGTCGCGCCGAAGGCGACCAAACTTGTTGTTTGGCCAAGTTGGCAAAAAAACAGACGTCGCTTGATCTCAACTTCAAATTGCCGCCTGGTATGTTTACCGTGACAACCAGCGTGATGCCGGACAGCGTTGAACACTGCTACGTGTCTGAGGAGAGTTTTTTTGGTGAGCCAAACAGTTTAATTAGAAATTCGAATCGTTTTATTACAAATCCGGTTCGCAGTATCTTTGTTGAACATAGTTTCGGGCTCGTTGATAAAAGCGGGCATACTCACGCGGGGACAGACTTTGAGTCTGAACCCAACGAGGATGTTAAGGCGGGGGTTGCCGGAACTGTATCGGTCGGAAAGACGCCACGGGGGGAAAGTTTTGTGACGGTGCACGGCGACGGCAAGCAGGGGGTAAAGGATGTTACCTACATTCGTCTTTCGTCGGTCGCTGTTTCCGACGGCGACAAAGTGGAGGCCGGCAAGGTGATTGCCAAGACGGGAAGCGATGACAACCTGCACGTTCAAGTGACAAATCCACAAGGCAAAACCATCAACCCTTGCTCAGTAATGGAGTGTCAGTAGTTATGACAAACGAAGGCGGACACACAAGTTTGGAAAACGCTGATTTACCGAGCGAGGATCAAGCACGGAACGAGGGAGTTAGTGGTTTGGCCATTGGAGCGTTCATATTCGTGTTGCTTGCATTCATTATGTCGGCCGTAGATAAAGGAGGTGATCATCGCGGTTGGTCTCCAACCGAGACGATCGAATGCTGGAACCGGCGACAGCGGGTTTTTGGGCGAGTGAACGCCGAAGCGCTCAAGGCAGAATCGTCTGCCAAACGCGGAGTAAGTCCATCGGGACTCCTCCGCGTTTTATTTTTAAAAAATCGTCTCAATTTAGAGCAAATAAAATGTCTAATCTAAGCCATTTAATTAGTATAAAATACTTGACAAAATCATAAGGATGTGTTATTATATTTTGTTGACAATTGAGGGAGAGAGACCCGAGGCCAATGGGAAAAAATGGCCACCTGATTCAGGCATAAGCCTAATCAAAGGACGCATTTGTTGTTGTCTCTAAAGACGAATACAAATGCGTCCTTTTTATTTTCTACGGGCGACGTGCAACGTGCCACGTGCCAAATCGCGACGACAGATGAGGAGAGGGAACGCTTGAGCAAACTCGCCTTCGGCGATCAGGCTCGGCGCGGCATAAGGCCAGATTTTGATCGGCTAACCCTGATCAACTTCAGCCCCAAGCCATTAACGGTGCTCGCTCCGGCGAAACACCTTCATTCCCTTTCTAATCCGTCGTCGTGAAAAAATTTAAACACTCTACTCATTGACCTATTAAAAGATGGTTTTGCTTGCAGAACTATCTTCAGAGGGGTCAACGCTGTGGTGGTGTTGAACTTGTTCTCTGAAACTCCCATGTTGAGTCGCGCCGTAGTGGCGCAAAAAATATGGGCACCGTGTGACTCGGTGTTGCTCTTGAAAGGAGTAAGTCATGTTCATGAAAAATGAAATTCAAATTTGTCTCCTGCGAAGCCATTTTGACAGGGTCTGTTTTGCTGGTTTCGCAAAAAAAGAAAACACAGATAATGTTCTGGCGTGGGAAAGGCAATTCTGTACCTCCTATGATGGGGGTGGAAATTTTCATAACCCTACGACCGTTGTGTCTGTGATTATCTTCTTGAGTGGAGCGCACACCGGCGAAAAATGGGTTCTTATTTCACCCTGGGGGAAACTTAAGGGCGAGCCCGATACCTACCACAAAGAACTTTTCGACTCAGATCAATTTGTTGATCCACGAGACCTCGTGGCTGATGCGCTCAATAGTCACGAGAGGAGGGGAGACATAGACGGCTTATCAAAGATTGACCCTAAGCGCGTCCCGGCCGTTTTTGCCGAGCCGCTTCAGAGAGCCGTCAGAGAAGTCAAAGCAAACTTCGGTCAGGGCGGCGACTTCTTCGGCCAATAGTGATTGCAAAACACAAACATCGAGTTCGGATAAGGAGATTTCCATGTCTAAGTACAGTGTTCTGGTTTCAATTCTCAGTCTCGCTATGGTAGCCGGTTGCAAACATGATCGTCCGGCAGTTTCACCACCTCCAAAGGGTGCGGAGACAGTCGTGGACTGTCAGGTCGCAAACGGACTGGCATACGTAACGCTTTACGGAGATTCCATGCTAACTGGGTTTTCGACGAACGATGGCCTCTTTGGTCAGGCGAACATTCACGGCGAAGACGCAACCATCCTTTGTCTCGTCGGCGATGCCACCAATTGGAAACCTATCAAAGATACAACCGGTATCTACTGCACGAAGATGAATGAGAAGCGGCAGTTCGTCTATACCGTTCGGGTGGATGACGTTGCTCGCGTGTTCAACTTCGGTGATTTCAACAGCAAGCCTGTTCGTTGGGTTCTCAGCGATCGCGTGACGGTAACCGGCGAATGCGGTTACTACGTGTATCACGGCGGGTTCGTTAAGAGATAGCGTCACAACCTCACAATCGAAAAACGCGGAGTAAGTCCATCGGGACCCTCCGCGTTTTTTAAAACCTCCCATCTTTACGCGGTCGCGCCAAGATGGGAGGTTTTGTTTATTGTTCGTTTCGCGCGAGGTGGTGGGGGATACCTTCGGCGTAAAGTTTTTGAATTGCTTGGGCGGTCGTTGCACCGCTGTATAAGCGAACTTGGTCTAGTGTCCCCACAAAACCATTTACGCCGGAAGAATTATCAGCCCCAATGGTAAATACATGATTGATCACGCTTGCACTAGGACCGGTGGTAAACTCCAAGGCTCCATCAACATAACCTTTTATTGAAGTGCTGTCACCTGTTACGACGACAAAATGCCAATTACCGTCGTTAAATTTCCTTGTTCCTGTATAACAGTTAACCGTATCGCACATCCTTAGCTTTCCACTGTTGTCTGTTCCGATTGGTTGCCCACCGTTGCCACTACCGGGAGAAAAAATCCATTGATAAGCACCTGTTGATGTTGTTTTAAGCCAAAGTGAAGAGGTAAAAGAATTAAGCGAGACAGTAAGTGAATTTGCAGTATCAATATGTGTACCATTAAAATATATCGCATTTCCAAAAATACCTGTTGTATATGTTGAACCGTTGATTGTACCGCCAAGCGTTCCATTATTTCCATTCCCCGATGCGTCAATGATTGTTGTGCCGCTTGTTTCGTCTAATCCCCAATCACCAACAATTCGGTCGCCAAGGCCTTGGTAAATATTGACGTCTGATTGTTGCCCCACAGCAAGGCGTGCTTTGCTCCGCGCGGTCGTTAAGGAAACAACGGCAATTGTTGAAAGCAGGCCGATTATCGCAATGACGACCAAGAGCTCAATTAAAGTAAAAGCGCGTTTCATTGTATTACGGGTAAAGCGCTAATTTAGAGCGCGCCTTTTCTGCCGATCACGGCAAAGGGAGTTTTAAGGAGAATGATGATGTCGGTTAAAAGTGACCAATGTTCAATGTAAAAATTATCCAAGCGCACCTCGTCGGCAAAAGGAATGTTTGACCGTCCAGAAATTTGTGCGAGACCGGTAATGCCCGGGTGAACAGCGAGAACGCGCCGTTCGTGCGATTCGTATTTTTCCACTTCGCGCGGTTGGTGCGGACGCGGACCCACGAGCGACATCGTGCCACTTAGAACATTAAAAAGTTGCGGTAGTTCGTCCAATGATGTTTCGCGGATAAAACGTCCAACCTTGGTAACGCGCGGGTCGTCTTTAATTTTAAAGACTGGTCCGGTTTTGATATTTTTTTCTTCAATCAATTTTCTTTCAATTTCCAAAGCTTTTTCGCCGCCAAATTCCGCGCCCGTAGAAAGTTCGGCAAACATTGAGCGAAATTTAAAAAGCATAAAGCGTTTGCCGTGCTTGCCAATGCGCTCGTTTTTATAAATGATTGGTCCTTTTGAATTTAATTTAACCGCGATCGCGACCGCAAGAAGAACGGGGGAGAGTAGAATAATTAAAATGAAAGCGCCGATAATATCAAAAATACGTTTGGCAATCATTCCCCAGCCTTCAAGCGAGGTGCGGCGAACTTCCACGACTGGCACGCCGCCAACCATCATCGTTTCTATGGAAGCGCGCTCCGTGCCAAGCAGATCGGCGACGTAACGGAAATCAAGATGATTGTCTACGACAAAGTTTTGAATAGAAAGAATTTTGTCGCGCGGAAAAGTCGGGTCGGCGATAATGAGCCCGTCTATCAGGTTGCGCTCGCGCATAGCGGCGAGGTCAGCGCGCGTTTGTTCGTCCCAGCGCGGGAAGTGAGCGACAATTTTACTTGTCCAACGGAATTGCGAAAGAAAAGTTTTTTCTATGGCATCGCCTGCGACCGATTGTCCGACAAGCGCGAAACGGGTAATGCCAATGCCGGAACGAGTGAGCAGGTGGCGAACGAAACGAAGAACGGTGCGCAGCGCCAAAACAAAAAATATCGCAAAGACCCAAGCGGCGATAATAATAAAGCGCGAGGCAAAATATTGCCGCTGGAAAAATATTGAAACAATGACAATCGCAATGCCGGTTGAGGAGGCGAGAATGATTCTTGGAAATTCCGATGCCATCCGCCTACGCACGCGCGGGGAATAGAGGCCGGCGATTGTAAAAACAATAATAAAAACCAGAGCAAAAAAGGCGACGCTCGCGAAGAAGTCGGCGGGCGAGATGGTTGTTGTCGTTGGAAGGGTTTCGGCAAACGGTCCAAAACGGAGCGAATAAGCGGCCAGCGCGGCTAAAACTAGCGCGGCGTAGTCAAGCGGCACAAGCACGCCGAGAAAAAACAAATCAAGTCGTTTCATATAATCTAATAATATAGGATTGGACGGAAAAGGTTAAGGCGATCTGTCTTCGCCCCTCTTTGCAAAAGAGGGGAGTTCGTTTTGTCATAAATAACTTTAACGTAATAAAACAGAACTCTCCCTACCCTCCCTTTTACCAAAGGGAGGACTAATATTTTTCGCGCCCTTGTCACTCTCTTTGCAAAAAAGATTTAATTTGAGAATTTTGTTTTTGCCCGTTCTTTGCGAAATGATGTGCTTATAATCTGTAACCAATCTTTGCCCACTCTTTGCAAAAGAGGGGGTAGGGGGAGTTCGTTTTTCGCGATAGCGCTTTCCCGTGAACGAGGCGTGGTAGTTTGTTAACGATTAAAAAACAAACCTCCCCGAGAGGAAGGTTTGTTTTTTGTCCGTGCGTCTATAAGCCGAATTCTGTCATCAAGTTTGCTTTCGCAAAATTGAGCAATGGTTATCTATCTGGGATTCATATTGCTATGAACCTCAAGCGGCCGTACGGCCTTGCACCGAATAGGTGTTTGCACCGGCTGTCATCTCTGACAGTCCCGCGTGAGCTCTTACCTCACGATTTCACCCTTGCTTCTCCCGTTAAGGAGGTTAGCGGTATGTTTCTGTTGCGTTCCCTTAAGCGTTGCCGTCTAAGGGATACCTTATCTTGCGATAAGACTTTCCGTGGGCTTGGGAAAAAATTTCTCTCGCGAGAGGCGAAATCATTTCTTGCTCCCCGCCGCTGTTAGCGGCTATTACTTGCCTTACGCCTTGCGGCATAAGAGGTGTTCGGACTTTCCTAATCAATTCAAATAAATGAATTGAGCAACCATCCGACGCGCGGACAATGGTGAATATAGCCCATTTTTATGGAAAAGTCAAGGTCTCCGATGTGCCATATCTGCCCGAGAATGTTTATCGTTCATTGTTCATTGTTCATTCAAGTAATATAATGATTAACGGTTCGGGTCTTGATTTTTTGTTTAAAACGCGCTAATATCGTTGGTTATGAAATTTCCAAAATTTGAAGGAAAACAAATCTTGATTTCTTTGGCTTGCGGCGTGCTCGCGGCGGCGTTCATTCTCCTTGGTGTTTTTGGAACCTCCGAACGCCGAATTCATGATTTTCTTTATCACGCGCGCCAACCGCAACCGGACATTGTCATTGTCGCAATTGATGACGCTTCGTTACAAACCGTTGGCCGCTGGATGTGGGATCGCGCTACGTTTGTAAAACTATTAAGCAATCTCGCGCCCGCAAAAATAATCGGGCTAGATATAAATTTTCCCGAAAGCTCGCCCACGCCAAACGCTGACGCGTCACTCGCGGCAATAATTTCCTCGCTCGGCAAAGTTGTTTTGCCGACCGACATAACTTACTTGGCTGATAATAAAACTGTGGCGCATGCGACGACGCCAATCCCATTGCTTGCAAGCGCGGCTGTTGCTATCGCGCACACGAGCGTGCTCCCTGATCTTGATGGTATTTTACGACGTTTGCCGCTTGTTGTTTCGGCGCCCGATGGCAATACCTATCACGCCCTTGGGGAGATTGTTGCTCGTCGCGCTGGCGCTCGCGTAGAAAATTATCCGTTGGATGCTAAAGGGATGATGCTTGTTCCATATTCTGGCGCGCCTGGACGCATCCGTACCGTTTCCGCCGCTGACGTTCTTTCCGGCCGCTTGCCGCCCGAGTCTTTCCGAAATCAAATCGTGATGGTCGGCGGCACCTCGGCGATTTTTCGCGACCAGTATCGCGTCCCGACTTCGTCGGGCGCGCTAATGTCTGGCGTTGAAGTGCAAGCCAATCTTGCCGACGCTTTTCTTTCGGGAAATTTTTTCTATGAAGTCTCACCGTTTCTTGCCGCGCTCATTTGTTTATTGCTCTTGTTTGTTGTCGGCATAATTTTTGCCGCGGCGCGAACGCGAACGGCGATAATTTTTACGGTTGCAATTTTTGTCGCTTACTTTGTCGCTTACGGCGTCTCGGCTTTCTTTGGATATTTTTTACCAATAATAAATATCGCGCTCGCGCTGCTGCTTGCGTGCGTTTCGCTCATAATTTTCCGCTACGCAAAAATGACCACCGAGCGGCGCCATCTGCGGTCGGCTTTTGAAAAATATGTTGCCCCGTCGGTTATTAATTCGGTAATGGCGCATCCGGAAAAATTAGCGCTTTCGGGCGAACGCCGCAAAATGTCGGTGCTTTTTACCGATCTCCGCGGCTTTACTACTCTTTCCGAAAAATTAAATCCGTCCGACATTATCAAAATTTTAAACGGTTACCTGAACGCAATGACGGAAATAATTTTTGACGAACATGGCGTCGTGGACAAATATATGGGTGATTCCATAATGGCTTTTTGGGGCGCGCCGATTGACGATCCGCATCATGCCGAACGGGCGATTCGCGCCGCCATCCGAATGCGCGACCGGGTAAACGAGCTTAATCATTCTGACTATTTCGGCGCTGGCGTCACGCTTCGGGCCGGGGTTGGCGTTTCCACGGGCGAAATGATTGTTGGTAATATGGGCTCCAATCGCCGCTTTGACTATACGGTTATTGGCGACACCGTTAATCTTGGTTCACGCGTTGAAGGTCTCAACAAAACTTACGGCACGGAAATTCTCGTTACCGAAGAAACGGTTAAAGGTTTGCCGCACGACTATATTGTTCGTCAGCTTGACCGTGTCGCCGTAAAAGGGAAAAACGAACCAGTGCGGATTTATGAAGTTATTGGTTTTCGTCAGCACGCCGCGCCGGAAGTGATGGATAAACTTGATCGTTTTGCGCGGGCGCTCGCGCGCTATGAAGCGCGCGATTTTCACGGGGCGTTTATTCAGTTTGGTGATATTCTCGCCTTAAATCCGTCCGACGCGCCGTCCAATGTTTTTTGGGAACGCTCAAAATATTTTATGGAAAACCCGCCGCCCGCCGATTGGAACGGAGCGTGGGTGATGATTACTAAATAGGTGTTAGGGGTTAGCGTTTAGGGTTTAGTTAAAAAAATTCTCCCCGCCAGAGGCGGGGAGAATTTTTTATGGCGTCATTCCGAACCCGTGATGTTGTTTTGTCTAGGGTGAGGAACCTCAAGGCAGGAATTGAGACGTTGAGATCCCTCGCTCGCGCTCGGGATGACGACGATTAAAACCCTATTTTCTCCCTCACCATTTTCATCGTCTCTTCGGCCTTGGCGCGGGCGCGCTTGCCGCCGGCGGCAAAAACTTTTTTAACATAATTTGGATTTTTAAGAAGTTCGGCGCGCCGCGTTCTAAAGTCGGCAAAGTAAGCGATAATGTGGTCGGCAACGGCGTCCTTGAGTTCGCTGTAGCGAATTGAACCATCGGCGTACTCGCGTTCAAACTTTTTAACTTCATCGGCTGGACCGAATTCGGTAAATAATTCAAAAAGGTTGCGAACGCCTGGCGGCATTGTGCCCGCGACTGCAGCGGTGGCGGTTACGGCTTTTCTTACCTTAGCGCGAATTTCATCGGGGGAGTCAGTAAGGAAGATCGCCGAATTGGCGACCGACTTGGACATTTTTCTTTCCGGAAAATTTAGCGACATCACGCGCGCTGTTTTGGTAAGTAGTGGTTTTGGTTCGGCAAAGGTTTCGCCAAAACGGTTGTTCCAAAAACGGGCAATGTCGCGAGTAAGTTCAACGTGCTGGACCTGATCCTCGCCAACCGGCACGCGGTTGCCGCCGTAGATAAGAATGTCGGCGGCCTGGAGGACGGGGTAATTCATTAGTCCGGCGTTGACGCTTTTTTCTTTGGCCACATAATCCTTGTACTGTGTCATCCGCTCCAAAAACGCGACCGGCGTAACGTTTTCAAACATCCAGCAGAGCTCGGTTGTTTCCGGAACGTCCTTCTGGAAAAAGAGTGTAACTTTTTTTGGATCAAGTCCGAGCGCCAGCAGATCAACAGCCATATCTGCCGCATAGGCTTTATAATTTATAAATTCTTCGTGCTGGGTCATTGCGTGATAGTCGGCAATGAAAACATACATGCGTCCGGAATATTCTTTTTGCAGATCAACAAGTTGACGAAGCATTCCCAAATAAGTGCCAAGGTGCGCAACGCCTGTTGGTTTTAGACCGGTAACAATAGTTTCTTTGTCGTTTGGCATAATCAAAAGATAGAGATAAGAATGTGGGTATTATACCGGCCTCTTGACAAAAAACCAAGTTTAGTGTAAATTAAGCGGTTAAATATAAACCTATGAAAAAAGCAATAATTCTCGTTATTTTAGCTGTTTTAATTGCAGGCGCGACGCCTGTGGGCGCTGCTGGTGTAAACCCAGGATCGCTTGTTAAAGGCAGTTCCTCGGCCGTGTATTACATTACCGCCTCGGGAAATCGTCTCGCCTTTTCCAATGAAGCTGTCTACAAAACTTGGTACTCGGACTACGCTGGCGTTATCAAGATAAGCGATTCCATGCTCGCGAGCTATCCGCTCCGCGGCGTTGTTTGGTATCGCCCTGGTTCTAAACTCATCAAGGTTCGTTCGGCACCGCAAGTTTATGCGGTTGCCGCGAACGGCGTTTTGCGTCCGCTCGCTTCTGAAGGCGCGGCGCGCGCTCTTTATGGTCAAGACTGGAACAAGAAAGTTGATGACCTTAATGATTCGTTTTTTGTAAATTATAAAGTCGGCACGCCGATCGCGACAATTCTTGATTATTCTCCGGCTACGGAAATCGCCGCGACCCCGACGATTGCCGCCAACGGTGCCGGCGCTTTGCCTGTTGCTTCGTCTACAAATTCAAACAATGTCAAACCCGCGAACAATTCGTCTTCGGTTTTGACGACGGCTATTTCCAACTCGGTTTCGTCCTCGGGTCGCATTATGAGCGTGGCCGTTGATCCGAAAAACGAAAATACCGCCTACATTGGTTCGGCTTCGGGCGGTATTTACAAAACCACCGACCGTGGCGAAAATTGGTCGTCGGTTGCCGATAATTTAAATTCAATGCATATCGCGGCGCTCGCGATTGATCCGAATAATTCCGACATTGTTTACGCCGGCACGGGTGAAACCTATATGCCAGGCGACGAATACGGTTATAACGGCGTTTATGTAACCAAGGACGGCGGCAAAAATTGGTCGCTTATGCCGGGAACCCAGCCGCTTGCTTTGCGCGCGATCTCCAGTATCGTTGTTGATCGCACAAGTGGTAATCATCTTTATCTCGGCACGAATGCCGGTGTTTACGAAACAAAAAATTCGGGAACCAATTGGAAAAAAATCGCCGACGGCTTTATTGAAAATTTGATGATCTCGGAAAAAAATCCGTCAGTTATTTTTGCGACCGGCGCGTCTTCGCTATTAATGCGCTCGTCCGACGCTGGCGCGACTTGGGAAAAAATGACCGGCTGGAATATTAAGCGCGGTCTTCCTGAAGACAACCCCTGGTTTAACCGCGTAACGATAACACAGTCCTCGGGCAAAACCGTAGTCGGCGATGCTTCGCACGTTATCTATGCGGCTTTTGCCGATCCGTATCAACTTTTCCGTTCGGATGATGATGGCACGAGCTGGCACGAAGTCGCCAAACAACCGTATAGCGGTATGCGTAACTACGCCGTGCTTGCCGATCCTACTGACGCCGACGTTATTTTTACGGCTGGCACTTATCTTAATCGCGCGACTCAGGGCGGTTGGACGGTCGTACCGGTGGCTTTTCCGCTTTTTGAAGTCCGTAATCTTGTTTTTGCGCCAAGCAATAGCCGCGTGATGTATGCTGTAACCGATACGGGCGTCTGCGTTTCTGTAAATGGCGGCTTGGACTGGACGGTAAAAAATAAAGGATTGGATACGACGCAATGGTACGCAGTGGCTGTTGGAAAAAATGGAAATATTTACGGAGCGGTGCAAGACCACTCGCTTATGCGTTATGACACAGCTTGGGGCGATGCCTCATGGGGCGATGCTCGCAAAATTATTACCGATCCGACGCGTGCCAATGTTGTCTATGTCCTTTCTTCTGACAATAAAGGCATCGGCCGTTCGCAAGATTTTGGAAAAAACTTTTCGCCGATCAATGGATATATGACTCCTGGGAGCGCGAGCTTAATCGCGGCTGATCCGTCAAACGGCGGAACGATTTACGCCGCAGTTGGCGCGACCATCTACCGCTCAACTGACAGTGGCGATAGCTGGAGCGGACTTGGTAATGGCAACTCTGATGCCGCAATTACAGCAATTAGTCCTTCGCACGCGCCTGAACGTATTGTCGTTGGTCGCGCAAATGGCGCGGTTCAGTCGGTTGTCCCAGGGATTGGTTCTAATGTCGCTACTTGGAAAACAATTTATACCGAACCGAACAAAAAGTCGGTGGCAAAAATTGTTGCTTCCGCTGACAGCATCACGATCGCCTTTAACGTTGATTGGGGTACGCGTGTTGTTCGCTTAAAAGAAATTTATAGCGGCTCTTTTAAGCCAGCTGATTTAACCGGCGACCTTATCGGCGGCGCGTGGGTGCGTGATATGGATATGGATATTTCCAATCCGAGCACGATCTACGTTGGCACACTCACGGGCGCTTTCGTTGGTCGCGAGGTCGCGGCCGGCAAATGGGTTTGGTCAAAAATTAACGGTATCCCGTTTGTTGAAGTCACCGGCGTCGTGTCAAATAATGATAATTCCAAAGCCTACTTCTCAACTTGGGGCCGCGGACTCTACGAAATCACTAAGTAAATTATTCTGAAAATAAAACACCCCCACCCCGATGTACATCGGGGTGGGGGTGTTTTTGATATTGATTATTCGCCAACTAAATAATTTAAATTTCGGCTCCAGGCTGAGAATGTTGTGGTGCAACCGTTAGGTACCGAGGTTGGGTTTTCCAGGCTAAGTGCCATCATATAATTAGTCGGCAGGCCTGTATATCCAAACGCGCATTTACTGATTGGTTTATACCCGCGCACGTAATAATAAGCATAAGGCGTTCCGGTGTTGATTGGGTCAACCGGTATGTTGCTTAAATAATTTGGTTTAATTTCCATTGCCGTAAAACTTCCGCCTGGATAAGCGACCGAGACGCAGTCGCAGGTGGCTGGGCAAGCCTGCCCGCAAGTTGGATAAGCGCCAGTTTCGTCAAAGTAGAGATCAAGGGCGGTTTTGATTTGTTTAAAATCAGCAACGCGTTTGGCGTCCCGCGCTTTGCTTCTTGAGTTACTCAAAGACACGACCGCAATCGTGCTGAGGAGGCCGATAATGGCAATGACGACCAGTAATTCAATAAGAGTAAAAGCACGATGAGACATGACGAAATATCTAATGTCTAATATCTAATCCGATAAACGACCAATTGGTTTTGTGCTGATATTATACCACCAATACAAAAATGCCCCGATAATCATCGGGGCATTTTCATTTCTAACTATACGCTAAACGCTATACCCTAAACCCTAAAAATTACACTTCAATTATAACCGGAAGAATCATTTTATTCCGTCACGACCGTAGCCACTTGGTGCGAACGAAGACCTTCGGCGTACATTTTTTTTATTTGCGCTAAACTAAGGGTTGAAGAATAAACTCGCGTGTCGTCTATGTTGCCGTGGAACGGATCGCCTAATGCGATTGGTGAATAGCTCCCGATCGCTAAAGTGACACTATTATAGGCAGTTATTGTACAGGTGGCTGTTTTGCCGACCTCGTGTCCGTTAAAGAAAAGTTTCATCGTCTGGTTGACCGAGTTGATTGAAAGGGCGACCATTGACCAGGAGTTCGCGGGAATTTGCGGCCCAGTCAGGTATAAAGAATACGACCAGCCCACACCAGCACAACTCATCAAGGATTCCAAGTTGCCGTCATGGATTCGATATTCGTATTGCGCTAATTTGGAGAGGATCGTATTATATCCAGTCGTGCTTGTCGGATAGATCCATGTTGTGAAAGTCGCATTGGTCGCCTGTAGGTTAAGCGTTGAACTAAGATAATTTGATCCTGAAAAATTCGCCGAACATCCGGTATTTCCTGGGGCGTTGCTCGTTGACCATCCGGCGCCGCCACTCCAGGTCGCAGTGTTGCCGTTTCCAGAAGCATCGCTCGCGGTATTGCCGGAACATTCATTAAAAAGCCATTCGCCGACGAGTTGGTCGCCGAGCCCGTTGCGCAAGCTTTGATCAAACGATTGTCCGGCAGCAATTTTTCCTTTATCACGTGCGGTCACCAAAGACACGACCGCGATTGTGGAAAGCAGTCCGATAATCGCGATCACAACAAGAAGTTCAATTAGGGTAAAGGCGCTACGTTTCATGCTCTATTTTTTAAAATTAAACCGTTTCTTTTCATCACTCTCTAGCAGTATCAATACCAACTTGATGCTCCTGGCGTGAAGATGGCCCAACCGCTATTTGTGTGGGTGGGGTCATAAAACGGATCACTTGCTGAGAGTGTCCCTTCCGGCGTGCAGTAAGCTAATAATTTATAATCTATTCCGTTTGAAGTATACACATATGTATTCCAGCCAGCCTGACTCCTGCAACCAGCTAAGGCAGAGCTTGGGTTAGTTTTGCCCATATTGGTATCGTCTGGTAGTCGTCCGATATAATTAGGGGCTAGATTGGGAATCCATCCGTTTGAACCAGAACTGTCATGGCTACCAAAAGTTGAAGTTACTCCCCACCAACTGCAACACCCGCTTACGCCCGTTGAAGGATAGGCGTCAAAGTTGGTGTAATAGAGTTCCAGCGCTTTAGAAATTTGGACGAGATCAACTTTTCGCTTCTGGTTTCGCGCGTTCATTCTCGTTGTACTTAAAGACACCACCGCAATCGTGCCGAGGAGGCCGATAATGGCAATGACAACAAGTAATTCAATAAGAGTAAAAGCACGACGAGTCATTAAACGAATGTCTAATTTCTAATGTCTAATGTCGAGTGACTAATCCGCCGTCATTCCGAGCCTGTAAGGTTGGTTTGTCCAAGGCTCGGCCGAGCTCAGCTCGGCGAGGAACCACGGAGCCTGTTTTGAGACTTTGAGTTCCTTCGCTCCGCTCGGGATGACGCCTAACGACAGACGCTGGCTTTGGCCAACGAACTCACTGATATTATATCACTAAATTAAAAATATCATCGCTTGAGCGATGATATTTTTTAACTCTACGCTAAACCCTAAAAACTACACTTCAATAATAACCGGAAGAATCATCGGGCGGCGTTTGGTTTGTGACCAAAGGTATTGGCCAATGTCATCGCGAATTTTATTTTTGGTATATTCCTCAAAAGCCGGGGAACGCGGGTCAGCGTCGTGAAGGATTTTGCGGACACGGGCGCGCGATTTTTCCACAAGTTCGTGCGCGTCTTTAAGATAAACGAAGCCGCGGGAAATAATATCGGGACTGCCGATAAGTTTGCCGGTGTTTCGTTCCATCGTGCAGATGACAACAAACATTCCGTCCTCGGCCAGCTGCAGGCGGTCACGCAAAACGACGTGCGAAACGTCGCCAACGCCCAGGCCGTCCACCATAATATATTCAATCGGGTATTTGTCGTCGGTCATTTTGCCGCCGTTTCCATCAAATTCAACAATCTGTCCGTTGTCCGGAATAAAAATGCGGTCGCGTGTTACGCCAACTTCTTCGGCCAAGTCGGCATGCGCGTGGCGCAAGAACAGGTTGGCGTAGCCGGGGAGGAAATAGCGCGGCTTTGTGAGCATAATCATTTCTTTAAGCTCTTCTTGTTTGGCATGACCGCCAGCGTGCACGTCCATATTGGCATAATGCACGACTTTAGCGCCTTGGCGGATTAGGGTGTCTTTAAGCGATTGCACCGTGCGTTCATTTCCTGGAATGACCGAAGAAGAGAAAATAACCATATCGCCCTCTTCTAAACGGACGGATTTGTGTTCGCGGTTTGCGATGCGCATTAGAGCTGCGTTTTCTTCGCCTTGCGCGCCAGTGCAGATGATAATAAGTTTTTCCGGAGCAATGTGCTTAATCTCGTCTTCTTCAATAATCGTGCCCGGCTTGTATTTCATATAGCCAAGCTGGTGGGCAATTTCCACGTTGGAATGCATTGATCGTCCGAGAAGCAAAACTTTGCGGCCGGTTTTTTCGGCGATCGTTAAGAGTTGCTGAACGCGGGTGAGAAGCGAAGCAAACGTGCCGACGATAATGCGGCCTTTGTGTTTGGAAACAATACCTAAAAGTTCTTCGCTTACGACCGTTTCCGAAATTTGTCGTCCGGGTGAAGCGGCCGAAGTTGAATCGGACACAAGCAAGAGGACGCCGCGTTCGCCAAAAGCGGCGACGCGCGCGGGGTCGGCCGGCAGTTCTGGCGGAATCGGGTCGCGATCAAATTTAAAGTCACCGGTAAAAATTACCGTTCCGTATGGCGTATGCAAAGCAACGCCGAAAGAGTCGGCAATATTGTGGTTAATATGAAATGGTTCAAAAACAAAATTTTTGCCCATCTGAATGCGAACATCGGCCGTTTTAACCAATTGAATTTTGAGTTGTTGAAGGTTGCCGTATTCTTCTTGGCGTTTTTTAATAAGACCAGCGGTAAGCGGGGCGGTATAAATTACCGGCCAGCCAAGCTTGGGCATAACGTGAGGAATGCCGCCGATGTGGTCATAGTGTCCATGGGTAATAATCACGCCGCGGATATTTTTTTCTTTTCCGCGCAAGCAGGAAGTGTCAGGGATGATGTAATCAATCCCAGGCATTCCTTCTTCGGGAAACATCAAACCCATGTCCACGATAATAATATCATCGCCCATTTCCACGACGGCGCAATTTCTTCCGACTTCTTCTAGTCCGCCAAGTGCGTAAACTTTTAATTTGGTCGGATCGTATTTAATTGTCGGCATTGGTGGCTTCACGACTTCGCGCGGTTCGGCGCGAAAACGCGGACCACGTCCGCCTCCGCGCGCGCCGCCGGAATGTTTTTGATTAGGCGGATGCCCGCTTGGTTTTTTGGAACCTTGATTAAAACGATTTACACCCTGATTGCTTTTTGCCGGTGTAAAGGGGGCGTGATTTTTTGGATTGTCGTGCCTTTGAACCGGGTGCTGTTGGTTTTGCACCATAATTTTCTGTTTTTCTCGGAATAAGATTAATACTAAAAGGGGCTAAAATCAGCCCGCTCGCGCAATTTTATGCGCGACTAAATTAAAGAGATGAACAGTGAATATTTTTATAAGCTACAAAAATATTCACTGGCCGCCTGTAATTTATTTTTGCTTTGCGACCGGTTCCCGCACAAACCAATGCCCGGAGGGAGACTCGAACTCCCATGACCTTGCGGACACCAGCTCCTGAAGCTGGCGCGTCTGCCATTCCGCCATCCGGGCAAAAGACTGTGCGGGATACGTTTTCCAACCCTTAGTCCACAAGGGGGAGAGGGAAAAATTGTAATAAAATCGCCGAGAAAATTCTCAGATGACTTTAAAATAGAGGAAAACTAAGTCTATAAATATACCACATTGGCGCTTTTTTGGCAAGTACTGATTAGGGTATAGCGTATAGCGTTCAGGGTTTAGTTCTATAAGAAACGAACAATCATTCTCGCGCTAGAAAACTATACCCTATACCCTTGACCCTAAACTCTATTTAAGACCCACGGCCTTCTTAATGTACCAATCGGTAATATTTGCAAAGCGGTCGGATGGCGATGAGATTGAAGTAACGGAAAAGTTCTTTACGTTTGTTGACTGGGGGTAAAGAAAACGAGGTGAGTAAAGGAAAATTGCGGACGAATCAGCCGTGATAATTTTTTGAAATTCTCTAAGCATTGCTTGTTTGGCGTTGGCGTTGATCGTCGCTCGCGCTTTTTCTAAAAGTTCGTCAACGCGGCGGTTTGAGTATTTAGACAGATTAAGTCCACCCTCAGCTTGCGACGAATGCCAGAAGGCGAATGGGTCGCCACCCTCGCTTAAGATTTCGCCAAAAATAAGCGCCTCGTAGTTTGCGTCCTTGATTACGGTTTTTTGAGCATCGGCCGCGGACACAAGAACAATATTCACTTTTGCGCCAATCGCTTCCCAATCCTGCTTAATCAAATTCGCGGTTTTTTGGCTAACCTCAGTATTAATTGCCGTCAGCTTAATACTAAGTTCGGTTATAGTTGGCGGTGGCTGGATTTTTGCCGTTGATTTTACTGTTTGGGTCTTTGTGCGAACGGTGGAGTTTTCCGACAAAACAAAGCCAGCTTTTTCTAGCAGGGCTTTGGCTCCAGCTGGGTCATAGTTATAAATGGCGACGTCAGCAGAATAATTTTTATCGTCAAGCGGCGCGTTGCTTATAATCGCCGTGTTACCGGTCGCGTCAATGATGATTCGTTCGCGGTTAATGGCCATAGCCAAAGCATGGCGGACATCAAGATCGGAAAAAATCGGCTGGGCTTTAGGGTTAAAGAAGATCGCCGTATCTTCGTCAAGATTTATTTCGTGAGTGTTTACGTTTGGGAGTTTGAGGATGGCGGGATAGAGGCGCGATGGAACAAAGTTGAGTCCGAAAACGGCGTTCGCGGAAAGTTTTTCAACGGCCGTTTCGTAATCGTCAAAAAATTTAAAAGTAATTTTATCAATTTTTGAATTTGATCCTTCGGTCGCGGCCAAAGTGTAAGAAACAATGTCGCCGTCCGAATTACGAGTAAAATTTAAAAAATGATAAGCACCGCTTCCGATTGGTTTTAGGTTAAAATCGGAATTTGCGACCGTAGCAGGATCGGTTTTTTCCCAGAGGTGTTTAGGAATAATGCCCACCGTGAGCAGGGAGGGGAAGTAAGAATTGGGTTCTTTTAGAACAAAGGTAATTTTTTCTTGGTCAATGACGTTTACAGAAACGCCGGAAAATTTTTTTGCAATCGGACTTTTCCATATTGGGTTCACGATCGTTTGAAAAGTATAGGCAACGTCAGTGGCGGTAAGTTCGGTTCCGTCGCTAAAGCGCGCGTTACGCAAAGTGAACGTATAAATTTTACCATCAGCCGATACAGAAACATTATTGGCAAGATCAGTTACGAGGTTGCCCGATCCGTCGTGGCGGTATAAACCTGAATAAACCAGGCTAATAATATCCTCGTCAACGTCATTCCCGTTTGAAAGAATTGGGTTTATCGTTCGCGGACGACCAACGATTCCTTCGGTGTATTCGCCGCCCGCGGCTGGGACAAGGGTTATGTGGCGCGCTACCCAGCCGCCAGCAACAAGAATAAGGCCGATTGTAAAAACGGAAATGCCGATCGTGATTATTTTTTTCTCTTGCGGCGTTGTAACTTTTCCAAGATGCCGCCATTGGCTTAGACTGGGGAGTCTGCGCTTGGCAACAATATGGTAAGCGATCATTAAGTCGGCGCGTTCTTCGCGCTGGCTTTTTAAGTTATCGGATTTTTTTTTAAACCATTCGCGGCTGACAGTAAAAATTTTTTTAAAAAAATTCATACGAATGGTAATGATCAAGGTGGTGGCGCGACGATGAAAAGCTTACTCGTGGCCGATTATTAGCGCGCCGCGAGAAACGAAGTAAAAGCCACTCCAAAAAATAAAATGGAGAGAACAATAGTAGCGATAAAAAGACCTTTTTCAAGGCCACGTTTGGTGCGGTAAATATTCCCTTCGCCTCCGAAAGTTGCGGACAAGCCGACCCCGCGCTGTTGAAGAAGAACGGCGGTAATCAAGAGAACGGCAATAATTATCTGAACGATAGACAAGATTTGTTTTATATTTTGCATAATAAGCGGCTCTAAATATAATGAAAGACGCATTTTGCGTCGGTGGGTTAATTTATCACTCGCGAGCTTCTTAGTCAACGTTTAACGCGATTTGCAATATACCCAGCCAATTTTTTCATATTTCGTCCGGAAACCGCCATCTTGGGTTTTTTGTGTTTTTCTCTTCGCTCGGCCTTGGTAAGTAATATGTCATGTTTCATATAATAGGCGGTATTATGGACAACGTACCAAATAGTTGTCCATTGTATGTGGTATGTTGTCCATTTTTTATGTTATAATATCATTCTATGGCAAAAAAAAGCCGAAAACAATTGTGGTGGATATTGATCTTGGGGACAGTTTTTATTTTAATCGCTACTTTTGTTTTAAAAGTCTGGATCAATTATCGTCTTATTAAAACCGGCAACATTGATTTAATTTCCGTAAACGAATCACGAGACAGGTTTACGCGCGGCACGGGCGCCGTCGGAGATGGAGCGGCACCACTTTGGGAAAAGGGAGTGCCTTTGCTTGGCGACGAGTCGGCGCCAATTCAACTCATTGAGTTTGCCGATTTCGGTTGTCCATTTTCAAAAGATGAAAGCTCGGTTTTGCGCGAATTGCTTATTAAATATCCATCTATCTTCCGTCTGCAATTTAGAAATTTTCCGATTACCGAACTTCATCCTGGCGCTGACCTCGCGGCCGCGGCTGGCGTTTGCGCGAACGAACAGGGTAAATTTTGGCCGATGCACGACAAACTTTTCGCCAATCAAGGTTTATTTATTGATACCGATCTAATAAAATTTGCTGGCAGTGTCGGTTTGGATGAAAATCGGTTTAAGAAATGTTTAACGTCTGCGGAAACGACGAAAAAGGTTACAAGCGACATTGGCGCGGGGAAAACGGGCGGCGTTACCGGAACCCCGACTTTCTTTATCTCTTTTGGAAAAGGAGCGCCGATTAAAATAGAGGGCGCCTTGCCGAGCGAAGTATGGGAAAAAATAAGATTGTTTTTTGTAAAAAAATAAAATTGTTTTCTGGTTTGCGCGTCGGCGTTGCTTTGGCCGCGCTGGTTTTTGTTTTTTTAGCGCCAGTCTTGGCAATGGCCGGCGTTACATCTACCGCTTGGACCGACACGGAATGCGCCAAAATTGGCGGCGCTTGGCTGCCTACGGATGCTTCATCGCAAACTTTTGATTGCTTTGCCAAAGAAGTGCCGTCGCCGATAATGATTTCCATTGGCAGTGTCTCTGGTACAACGACGCTCACCAAATACATCGCCGCCTTTTATAATTATATGGTTGCTGGCGCCGCTGTGCTCGCTGTAATTTATATAATGATTGGCGGTTTCCAGATTCTTTATTCGGCTGGCGGCGGTGAGGTGGGGGAAGGGCGGAAAAAAATTACGAGCGCCGTTCTCGGGTTGGTGCTTATTTTCTGTTCCTACGTTCTTCTCCAGACGGTTAACCCCGCGCTTGTTAGTCTTCAGTCACCGCGGCTAAAACTTATTAAGGCGAGTTATCTGGATCAACTTACGCCGTCAAATGGCATTGGTAAGGGAAGCGCTTGTTGGACGGAAAGTGATGCCGAAGCTTGCAAAGCTGCTTGTGATAGCTGTATATGTAAAGTTCTAAAAGAACCACCGGCCGCGAAAATTGCTATTGGCATACCAATTGCGATGTTATCAATTTCGGCTGCCGTTGGTGGCGCCGCGGCAGGTATTGCCGCCGCGGGCGCGGCCAGTGGTGCCTCGATCGCCTCAGCTACCTTGAATATTTTAAGAGGTGGTGGGCGGGCAATTTGGGCCGCGACCAAGTTTGAATTTACCGTTGGAAAAGCGCTCGGCGGAACAGCTGGCGGCGTGGGTACTGTTGTTGGTGTTCCGTTGGCTGGGACTGCTTATTTAGCGAGCGAGCTTTGGGGTTCGGATAAAAATAGTAAAGGCGAAAAAGGCGTCTGCTGGCCGTTTGCCAACCACGATATTGCCAAAGGTGAAATCTGCCAAGCCGGCGACAACCAAGGCTGTATTTCAAATTATTGTTTGACGATTGATGAATCGCTTGGAATTGGAATTTGCGCGGTGTTTGATGGCACGGTTGATTCGCTATGTAAAACGGAAAGCGATTGTAAAAAAATACAGGCTTCGGCCAAGTGTGTTACAACGGTTTCCGATGCTTATAAAAAATGCACCGACGGCGCGGTTGGTTCTCCTTGTGGCCAGGACGGAGATTGTGCAAGCGGGTACAAATGCGATACCTCGCGATATGTTTGCGGCGGCGGTGGAGGTTTTGGAATCGGCGCGGTTTGTACTGGGAGCGCTGATTGCGCGGGTAGTAATTGCGCGATGCCTGGTGGATCAACAAAAGGAACCTGCGTGACCGGCACGCTCGGATCTTACTGTTATCGGGACAGCGATTGCAATAATGCGACTAGTGGTTTGGTGTGTCTTGGTTATGACCTGAACACCGAAAGCAGACAGGGCGTCTGTGGTACGCCGACGCTTGATGGCGAATGTTTCTCAAATCACGATTGTCCGACCGGCAGTCATTGCGCGATAGAAGATACCGGCGGCGTTTGCGTAAAATAATAAAAATAGCTAAAAGCCGCAGCCCCCTCGGGGGGTTGCGGCTTTTGTGTTTTAATGATACGCTGTCCGTTCGCATGTCTTATGAAATAAGTTTTATGAATTTTGCATAAGACAGTCCGTCACAATATTTTATGCAGGAAAAAATTTCTATCCGCGGGGCGCGGGTACATAATCTAAAAAACGTATCTTTGGATATTCCCAAAGGCAAGCTTGTCGTGATGACCGGACTTTCCGGTTCGGGCAAATCGTCGCTCGCTTTTGACACGGTTTTTGCCGAAGGTCAGCGCCGCTATATGGAATCGCTTTCGTCGTACGCGCGGCAATACCTTGAGCTTCAGGACAAACCCGACGTTGATGAAATTCGCGGCCTCTCGCCAACAATCGCGATTGACCAGCGATCCAGTTCGCAAAATCCGCGCTCAACCGTTGGCACGATCACCGAAGTTTATGATTTTTTGCGCGTTCTTTTTGCACGCGCCGGTTCGCCGCATTGTCACATTTGCGGACGCGTCGTTGCTGCGCAAACAACCGAGCAGGTTGCTGAACGGATTATTAAAGAAGCGGCCAAAGGAGAAATCATCGTACTCGCGCCGGTCGTTAAGGACGAGAAGGGCGAACATAAACATATTTTTCAAGATTTTGAAAAGAGCGGCGTAATGGAAGTGCAGATTGACGGCGAAATAAAAAGCACGGCGCAGGCAAAGAACGATCGGTTGGCTCGCGATCGCCGTCACGATATTTACGCCGTCGTCGCGCGCCTCACAACGCCGCCCGAAATTTCTCGCGCCAAAATTATCGCGAGCCATGGCCTAGAATGGGGCGATGGCTTTGTTGAAGTAATGCACGTTGCCTCGGGTGCCGTCGTCAAACTGTCACGCGACCTAATGTGCTCCAATTGCGGCGTTTCTTTGCCGACCGTTGAGCCGCGCTTGTTTTCGTTTAACAATCCGCAAGGCGCTTGCGCCGCTTGTACTGGTCTTGGAATTAAATTGGTTTTTGTTCCTGATTTGGTTATTCCCAACCCCAAACTTACGATCGCGCAGGGCGCGGTCAAACCTTGGATGCGCATTGCCGGAAATCGCGAAATAAATCTCGCGCTTATTGAAGAAGTCGGCAAGCGCTATGGCTTCTCCGCCAATTTGCCGATTTCAGAATTTCCCAAAAAAGCGATGGATATTCTGCTCTATGGCACGGACGGCGAAAAATATACCGTTTCGGGAAAAGAAGAAATGTTTGAAGGCGTGATTCCGAGCCTAGAGGCGCGTTATCGCGAAACCGATTCCGACTATGTGCGAAAAGAGCTGGAAGAATATATGCAGACGCTCATTTGTCCGGCGTGTAACGGTCGCCGCTTGCGACCGGAGGCGCTTGCGGTGCGTTTTGCCGATCGCAATATTTCTGAAATTGTTAAAATGCCGATTGACGAAGCGTCTAAATTCTTTTCCGAAATCAGCCGTCTTACAAACGGCAAAAAAATCGGCTTGGACGATGATGGACTTAAAATTGCGAAGCCAGCAGCCAAAGAAATTGCCGCTCGGCTTACATATTTGCTTGATGTCGGACTTGGTTATTTAACTCTGGATCGTTCGGCCGTGACGCTTTCGGGCGGCGAAGCCCAGCGTGTGCGGCTTTCTACTCAACTCGGCACGTCGCTTTCCGGTGTCATTTACATTTTGGACGAGCCGTCCATCGGGTTGCATCCAGCTGACACTGACAAGCTCATTCTCGCGATGCGCAAGCTAAAAGATATGGGCAACTCGGTCATCGTTGTTGAACACGACGATGCCACCATTCGCGCCGCTGATTATCTGATTGACGTGGGACCGGGCGCGGGGGAATACGGCGGCGAAATTGTCGCCGAAGGCACAGTCGCGCAGGTCATAAAAAATCCCAAGTCATTAACGGGCGCGTATCTTTCTGGAAAAAAATTTATTGCCCCGCCAGTTGCGTATCGCAAAGGAAACGGCAAAGCGCTTACCGTTCTTGGCGCCGAAGAATTTAATTTGAAAAAAATAGACGCGAAAATTCCGCTTGGAAAACTTGTTACCGTGACCGGCGTTTCCGGTTCGGGCAAGTCCACGCTCATTTTGGATATTTTAGGGAAAGCGCTTTCCGCCAAACTGCATCGCGCTCGCGAACTTCCCGGAAAACACAAAGCAATAAAAGGAATAGAAAATATTGATAAGGTCGTGGCCGTTGACCAGTCGCCGATTGGCCGCACGCCGCGCTCCAACCCAGCCACTTACACTGGTGTCTTTACGGCGATTCGCGATCTCTTTACTGAAATTCCCGAAGCCAAAGCCAAAGGTTATGACGCCGGAAAATTCTCCTTTAACGTTAAAGGTGGCGGCCGTTGCGAAGCGTGTTCGGGCGAAGGCTATGTGCAAATAGAAATGTTTTTTTTGCCCGACGTATTTATTGAATGCAAAGAATGCCGCGGTCGGCGCTATAATCGCGAAGCGCTGGAAGTGCACTACAAGGACAAAAATATCGCCGACGTGCTGGATATGACGGTAGAAGAAGCGCGCCGTTTCTTTTCGGACACGCCTTCTATTTCCGACAAACTGGGCGTGCTTGCCGAAGTTGGGCTTGGATATTTGCGTCTGGGACAGCCGGCAAATACGCTCTCGGGCGGCGAAGCGCAGCGCGTTAAACTCGCGACCGAATTGTCGCGTCGCGAAACCGGCCGCACCGTTTATATTTTGGACGAACCAACAACTGGTCTTCACTTTGATGACATTAAACGTTTGCTTGAAGTGCTAAATCGTTTGGTTGAAAAAGGTAACACCGTCGTTGTAATTGAACACAATTTGGACGTTATCAAGTGTTCTGACTGGGTGATTGATATGGGGCCCGAAGGCGGCGCGCGCGGTGGCGAAATTGTCGCCGAAGGCACGCCTAAGGAAGTCGCGAAGAACGCTAAAAGCGTGACGGGGAAGTACTTGAAGGGGAGTCTATAAGAGGTGTATATTGTTTTGGTATGGAAGACGCATCAAAAAATGAAATACTAGAAGCCATCGGCGAGTTCTCTAATCGGGTAGAGCAGCGTTTTGATAAGATTGAGGATAGATTGGGAAGTGTTGAGAATAGGCTTGAGAAAGTTGAGAATAAACTAGGGAAAGTTGAGGCTGTTATGGTCACCAAGGATTATCTTGATGACAAGTTGTTGGATATGAAAGGTGATATGGTTGTGATGATGCGCAAAGAAGACGAGAAGGTTAAAATGCTAGTGCAAATTCTTCAACGAAAAAATTTATTGAACGACGCCGAGGCTAAACTGATTTTTGCCCTTGAACCGTTTCCCAACCGCTAAAAACCCAAACTCAAATATTAAACCCCCTGCTTATTGCAGGGGGTTTGTGATAGCAGTTGTTTTCATAAAATGATAAAATCATTTTATGAAGCGCAAAGCCTTTACGTTAATTGAACTTTTGGTCGTGCTTGCGATTATTGGTTTGCTTTCCACGATTGCGATAATCTCGCTTTCAACCGCACGAAGGCAATCAAGGAACGTCAGACGGATTGCTGACGCCAAACAGCTTGTGACGGCTTTTGGTTTAGGTCTTGATGCTAGCGCGACAGGCCAATATCCTTCAACTGGCGGCGACGTGTGGAAATGCATTGGTTCAGTGTGCACTGGCGGTTGGGCGGTACTCCCCGCAAGTGCGACAGTAGACGCCTTCTTTACGCCTTTTATGGCCAAGCCAACTGATCCTGATGATAAAAATGCGCGTTGTTGCGAAGGTTATATATATAATGGGGCATTTGCTGTGAATGGAGGATTGCCGACCATTGAATATTTGTTAGAATTTCCTGCCACGTGCGGCATTGGAAAAATGTATGGTACAACTGCTACCTATGTGTCCTGTATCGTGGGACTTAATTGATATTTGTTTTCTTTTATCTTTTTTCTTCCCCAATTAAGCACTATAATTTCTGAATAAAAAAATCCTCCCCGCTTTTGGCGGGGAGGATTTTTAAAATTACTGAAGGGATTTTTCCTTAAGCTTCTTGGTATAGTTTTTGATGTTGTAAAGTTTGGCGCGGCGAACCTTGGCTTGCTTGACCGGCTCAACGTTTACGATTGTCGGAAGATCCATTGGGTAGATTTTTTCAACGCCGATGCCGTATGATTCTTTTCTAACGGTAAAAGTGCGCGAAACGCCGGCGCCGCGGATGCCGATAATGATGCCTTCAAAAATCTGAACGCGCTCTTTTTCTTCGCCCTTTGGCGTGATTTCGCGAATCTTTTGGTGAACCTTAACCGTCATGCCAGGTTTAATATCCCAGCGGCGTTTTCCCGCGGGTTTCGCGGTTTCGGCCGGTGCGGTAACGGTGGTTTCGGTTGAATTTTGTTTGGTTTCTTCCATATAAATAACCCCGTTTCCGGGGGAAGTCATTAGTGGTTAAAAGTATACACAAACCGCCAAATCTTGGCAATACCCCCTTATATTATGCGTTACTTGGCAACGCCGCCATAATTTTGTCAGCGTTTTCCATTGGGCCTTTGGCGTTGGTCGTGTCCAAGACAAAATCAAAATGGCTCGGGTCAAAGCATTTTTCCACGCCATAAAGACGCTTAAATTTTTGCACAAAACGTTGAACGCGTTCTGCGTTTATTTTTTTGGTGTCGCGAACGGTGGCGTAATTTGGCTCGTCTGGCCGGTTGCCGTATTTTTGGTCGGAAAAAATTCGGCGTGCGCCTTCGTTTTCGTCGCAAGTAACGAGAATTTTAAAAGATTTGGGAATTAGAAACCATGCAAGCTTGCCTTCAACAATAATATTGTCTTCGGTTTCGCCTAATTTTTTTTGATAATTATCTATTAAAATATCGGCCTCGTCGCCGCCTGACATAAGCTCGTCAATGGTTAGGCCTTTATTTTTTGCGATAATACCAAGACGGTCGCCAGCCGAAATAAGCGTATAGTTAAGACGCTTGGCAAGTTCTTTGGCAACCGAAGTTTTTCCCGAACCGGGCGTGCCAGCGATAGTTATTATCATAGGTGTTAGGTTTCAGGTGTTAGGTTTTAGGTTTAGGGCGTCGGGTTGTCCCCTGACACCTTGAACCTTTAACCTAAAACCTAGGGGATGTTAGTAAATTCTGGTGGCATTTCAGATTCATACGATACCTCGTTTCCGTTTAAATCAACAAATCCGATTTTGGAAGCGTGGAGAAGGAGGCGTTTTGGTTTAAGCCCTGCTTTGGTTGGAGCGTAGAGCGCGTCGCCGGCAATCGGGTGGCTGATAAATTTTAAGTGCACGCGGATTTGGTGCATTCTTCCAGTTTCGGTGATTATTTTTAGCAAAGTTGATTTTTTGCCGCGGCGCAAAACTTCATAATGCGTAACCGAGGCCAGGCCGTCTTCTTTAACCGCCATTTTTCCTTTGCGATTTCGGCCAAGCGGCTCGTTAATCGTTCCTGCTTCAAGTTTGGTTGACCCAAGGACAACGGCGCAATATTCTTTTTTAATTTTGTGATCGGCAAATTGTTTTTTAAAGTAATCGTAGGCTTTTTGCGTTTTAGCGGCGATCATTAAGCCGGAAACGTCGCGGTCAAGACGGTGAACAATGCCTGGGCGGTGCGGCTCGCCGACTTCGCGAATGGGCGGAAAATAATTCAGGAGAAGGTTTACGAGCGTGCCCTTGTGTCTCGTCGCGGTTGCGTGAACGGTAAGGCCGGCGGGTTTTTCAAGGATGATATAGTCTTTTGTTTCGGCAATTATTTTGAGCAGTCCGTCTTCGGCTGGAAGCTCCGAGGCGTCCGCGGGAAGAGTATTAATTTCATCGCCCGCCTTTAAGCGAATGCCGCCGCCTGCCGGTTTGCCGTTAAGGCTGGTTTCGTTTCGGCGAATGATATGCTGAACCGCCGAGCGGGTTATACCAAGCGCTTCGGCTAAATAGACGTCTAGCCGCTTTTTTGAATTTTGTTGATCAATTATGAATTTCATTTTTTAAACTTTTAACTTTTAGCTTTTAACTTTTAGGTGGCTAACTAAAAGTTAACAGTTAACAGTTAAAAGTTTTTAACAAACTTCTCCGCCTCTTTTGCTGTTTTAATTTTTCCTTCCAATTGCGCTTCGCGAAGGGCGGCAATTAGTTTGCCGACTTCTTCGCCGGGCTCTAGTCCGGTTATTTTCATTATCCGACAACCATCAATCAATGGCGGCGGTAATTTTTTACCCGCGCCCATTGCGGCGAGCTCATCAATTCTTTTCACGAGCAGGTCAAGATGTTTCAGGTGGTCGGGTTTCATTCCGCCATCCGGAATCGTTGCCATTGAGTCGGCGTATATTACCATTAAAAGCTCGCGGCCGGGAAGGTTGGGATTAAAGAAATATTTTTCCAGCGTGCTCGGGCGAATGTCGTCAATATTGCCATGAACGGTAAAAAGGTGGTGGTGGATGATCCAGCCAATGTTGTCCGGAGAAACGCCGATGTCTTCGGGCGCGGAAAACGTCAGTCGCTTGGCAATCGCTTCAGTCATTTCCGCGCCAACGCGGTCGTGGCCGTTGTAGCGAATGCGGTCGGTGCCGTCGCGTTCCGGTGTTTGAATTGTCGCCGGTTTTCCAAGATCGTGGAACAGTGTCGCCATTATAACGAGCGGCGATGGCGTTTCATTGTCAAAATATTTTTTAAATCCTGGCTTATAAAGCTCGGCAAGGGCGAGTCGCGTGTGCGCCCAAACGTCGCCTTCGCTGTGAAAGTTAGTTGGTTGAGGACAACCGCGCATTGTGAGAAGCTCCGGCATCAGGTTGTCGGTCGCCGTGGTTTCGTAAAAAAGATCAAAGGCGCGCGCGGGATCGGCAATAAATGATTTTAGTATTTCGCGGGCAATCGTTTCTGTGGAAATAACGCGAACGTTTCCTTCGCGAGTGGAACGGAAGTCGTTTAAATTTTTCATAAAAACGCGCATCGCGGTCAGGGTGTCGTTATCAATCGCAAAGCCAAGCTGAACGGAAAAACGAATGCCGCGCAAAATGCGCGAGTAGTCTTCGCGAAAACGTTCCTCGGGTCGGCCGACTGTGCGGATTATTTTTTCTTTTAAATCAGCTTGTCCGTTAAAGGGATCAATCAGCATCGGTTTTGGATAAAGACGATAAGCCATCGCGTTAACCGTAAAATCGCGCCGCGCCAAGTCATCTTCAATTTTTAAATTTGGGTCGGAAGAAACTTCTACGTCGCGATAACCGCCTTCATTAAACGAGTGCTCGGTACGAGGAAGGGCAATGTCCAACGCCCGCCCAGAATTTTGTCGCGGTTTTGCTTCAACCGATTTTGGCACAAACTTCCATACGCCAAAACGTTTGCCAACAAGGTTGACTGTGCCATGCGTTTTTAAAAATTTTTCAAGCGCCGTGGGTGTTACGCCACGAACGACAATGTCAAAATCTTTGCTTCCGTCACGGTTAAGGAGTGCGTCGCGCACCGAGCCGCCGACCAAAAAGATCTCGCCTTTTTTAAAGCGGGTTTTAAAAGCTCCGACGAGCGTGCGGAGCGGTTCCTTGCGTCCGAGGGCGGAAAGTTTGGCTAGCTTCTTGTCCATACTTATATGTTACGTAAAAAAGCGAACGCCGACCAGAGAGCGAACTCGGTGGTCGGCGGTTTACGGCGCGCTTTTACTAATGGCGCGCTCGAGCGGGGGAAGCGTGATGAACGCATAAATGCGTCCAACTTGCAGACTAAAAAGATCTGCCTCTTCTGGCGCGTGGGCCTGAAGCGAGGCGATGGCGTCGTCATAGAGCTTTGTTAGCTCCAAGTGTCCGGTTTGTCCTTGTGGCGTTTTTGTTTTGATCTCAATGCTTGTTTTGCGCAGAGTTTCAATCATATCTTTGATGAGGTCAACGCTCCAGAGCCGATACATCGGCTTAGTTCTAATGGCTGCGTCAATCACATCCCGAAAATGAAACTCAAAAGCAAGTAAAAAGTTTCTTGCGAAAATGTTTTTCATTGCCTGTGGACAAGCAGCAATGATTTCGCTAAGAAGGACAAAACGCCAGATGCTCGTATTCGGTTTTTCAGTTTGCGATCCAAAGACCAGACCGGGGAGATAGGAAAATCTGTCCATAACAACACCTCCTTTCGGTTCAACGTCAAACCATATCAGGCTAGACAAATTCTGTCAATTATGGTATTTTTAAATAAATTTATCGTAATTATATCTAAAATATGAACGAAAGACATGCGGGGGAAAATTTTATGGAAGAACAGCCACCAGAAGACAGTCAAGAGTTGGTAATTGATGGTGCAGTTGGAGAAGAAGGGTTTGGAGACGATCTAACAGCAGCCGGTAAAAAAACTATTTCTGGTCCAAATCCGATGTTTGCCGGCGAAGAAGAATTTATAGATCAGCCGACTATGCGCGAACCAAGTCCGCTTTTTAAAGTTGATCGTGACGAACGCTCCAGATTTATTATTGAATCACTAAGAAGCCCGGTCGCCAGTTTAATTGAAACTGGAAAATTTTCGCCAGAAAATGTGCCGGGAATGATTAAGGACATTCTTGCTGGTAAATTAAAAAATGATCCGCAATTAGGCGACACGCCGGCAAGCGAAAAAGATGTTAAAATAACAATCGCGCTGATTGCCGAAAATGTTCGCCGCTATGCCGAAGCTAGAAATGATCAGATTACGGCAAAATCGGCAGAGGATTTAATTCTTGCTTCGGTCGGGGTAAAATATACCGAACTTGGCGATTTTTTGCGCGGTGCCTCAATTATAAAAGGCGGAACGGATAAAGAAGACACCATCCTTGAAGCAGAGTTAAAAAAGGCGGGGTTATAAATGTGGGCGGATAGTTTTGCTTTTTCTATGGGCTCGGGCACGTAGCTCAGCGGTAGAGCGGACGTCTTATACACGTCTGGTCCTAGGTTCGATCCCTAGCGTGCCCATATAAAAAGCAAAATTGAAAAAATTTAATGAATAAAATATTGCTTTATGTTGCTGGCGGTTGCGCGTGCTTAGGGATAGGCGCGTATTTTTATAGTGTCTTGCCAGCGGCAAAGACCGTAGTGATTTTGGATAATAAACAAAACGATGTAAACCAATCGGTTGTTAAAAAAGAAGAAGCGCAATTGCCAAAAGAAGAGCCGATTATTTCAATAATTTTTGGCGGCGACATAATGCTGGGGCGGAGCGTGGCCGCGCAAATTAAAACCAATGGCACGGATTATCCTTTTGCAAAAATAAATAACACCATCGCGGCTGCGGATTTTGCGATCGCGAACCTAGAGGGACCGATTACGAAAATAAATAACGAACCAGCCAACCGAATGCGTTTTCATTTTGACCCATCGCTAGCGCAAGAGCTCGCGATGGTCGGCTTTGACGCTTTTTCGCTCGCCAATAATCATGGTTTGGATCAAGGAAGCAAAGGACTTACTGATGACAAGAAAAATCTTGAGGCCGTTGGTCTAAAATATTTCGGCGATCCATCCGCAACCAACGGAAGTGTTTATGAATTTACCGCGGCCGGAAAAAAGATCGCCGTCATTGGTTTTCAAATGGTTTACGGAAAACTCGATCCCAATGGATATGCCAAAGCGATTGCCGACGCCAAAAAGAACGCCGATATTGTTATCGTAATGCCGCACTGGGGCATTGAATACGAACATACCGCGACAAAGTCGCAAAAAGATTTAGCGCGGCAATTTATTGACGCCGGCGCCGACATTATCGTCGGCTCGCATCCGCACGTTTTGGAAGGGATAGAAATATATAAAGACAAGCCGATTTTTTACTCGCTCGGCAATTTGGTTTTTGACCAATATTTTTCCGAAGAAACTCAAGAGGGGATGATGTTGCGTTTAAATTTATCGGCCAGCAAACAAACGATTGAACTTTTGCCATATAAAATTCCCCAAAGCCAGCCGGTTTTGGCCGAGGGCGAGGTAAAAGCCAAAATGCTTAACGACATCGCCTCGTGGTCGGCGGCGGAATTAAAAGAGCAAATAATTGCAGGGAGTATCGCCGTCATTCCAAGTCTGTAAAGTCGGTTAAGTCCAGACCTCTTGCCGTCATTCCGAGCTCGTAAGGTCGTTTTGTCCAGAGCGAGGAAGCATGGAGTATAATTAGAGACTTTGAGTTCCCTCATCGCTTCGGCGCTTCGGGATGACGCCACACACCCCTTCGTCGCTCCTACCCCCGCCGTCATTCCGAGTCCGTGCGGTCGGTGTGTCCAGGACGAGGAAACACGAAGCTTGATTTAAGACGTTGATAGTTACAATCTCCGTGCGAACTAAGACGCTTAGCGATCTCTCGCTTTGTATGGGATGACGCCATATACCTCGCTATCGCTTCTACCCCGCCGTCATTCCGAGCCTGTAAGGTCGTTTTGTCCAAGGCGAGGAAACACGAAGCTTGCTAGAGACTTTGAGTTCCCTCGTTACCACTCGGGATGACGCCGAGTGTGAGCTCTTGGCAAAAATAAATCTTTGGGTTATTATGGCGTCTGCAAGCAAATATTAGGGCGGCTAGCTCAGTTGGTTAGAGCGTCACATTGACATTGTGAAGGTCAGAGGTTCGAACCCCTCTGCCGCCCACCAAAAACACCCAGTCCAAAACGACTAGGTGTTTTTGTATTTTATGTAAAGGTTTCGCCTCGACCAAACCGCCTTGACTTTTTGGCGATTTTTTGATAGAATAATTTAATATTTTATAAAATAATTAGTAATTTTATGAGATCAGCGGAACATTTTAGTCCGGTGGAGGGACGAGGAATTGAATCTGAACCAAACGACGTTGAAACTAAAGAAAAGCCACGGAACATCACCTCGGTAATTGAATTACAAATTTTTAGGCATGGCGATAAAGAAAAAGATCCGACCAAGCCGGACGAAGAAATATTGTTGACGGCGCCGGGTAGGTTGCAGGCAAAAAAGATTGGCGCGGCGCGGGCAGGCGAAAGGCTGGCGGGTGAAGGTCTTTCACAATCAGTCGCCAAAGGCAGTAATCGCAAACGTGCTCAGGAAACAGCGGCTTTGGTTATGGGCGGGGCCGAAGAAACAATAACCGGCGAGGAAACTTTTGATGAGCTCAGAAAAAAATTAGACGAAGGAGTGAAATATGGCAGTAAGATAGGAACCGATAAACGGTTGAATTTTGAAATAGACGAAAAGTCTCCCTTTGGCGCCAAAGCAATGGAAGAATTTATGGCGGGAAGATATTTAAAATTTATTGTTGAAGAGAGCGACGCTCTAGCCGAGTCATTGCATGACGAAAAAGCCGAGCCCTATAGTAAGACTGCTAGCAAAATTGCCGAAGTGATTTATAAATATATTAGAACGGCGCCGCGCTGGGACAGACTTGTCCAAGACTCCGAAAAGGAATACGAAGACACGCTTAGGCGTTTTCTTGGCACGCACCAAGGAATCGGCGAATCTTTTTTAGCAAAGGTAATTGAATTAACCGAAGGTAAGAAAGAACGCGACGCGTTTGTTAATTCTTTGGCCGTTAAAAAGGGTGACAAAGAAATTAATAATGGCTTTGGTTTTGTAGAAGGCTTTAATGTGTACATAGAAACCGACGACGCTGGAAAGCGAACCGTGCGCGTTTCTTTTTTAAAAGAAAAAGACGGCGAAACAATATATAACTACGACGAGGTTGTGCCGGAAGAAATTATTCAAAAAATGATTTTGCCGGAAAAGAAATAGAAATTAAAAAAGCCGTGGCGCGAAATCGCTCACGGCTTTTTTGGCGTCTTTACGCCAGCGAGAAACTAGGTGGAAGAAGCTACAATCGGTTTGCCTTGGGCAAGACCGAGGACTTCTCCATGGCGGGGTCGGAATCGGCAGAAAGTTAGATTTTCATCGCGTTCATCAAAATCAGCGTTGTGATGCTCTTCAGCGAGTTGCCATCTTGGCCGTCGGTGGTGCGTACCTGTACTGGAAGCGCGTTTTCCAACAAGCTTCCTTCGCTCACCAACGCGATGGCCAATTGGTTTCTCTTCATCGTACTCAACTATTGGCATACGGATACTCCTGCCTGGGTTTGGGGTTTTGCCGCAAAAGCGCGGCGGCTCTCTCACACAAAAGATAAGCTACCAATAAGTGCTCTGACTGTCCAGACTAGTGCCGCGAACCGGCTGGCCGTCCGCGAAAGGTCGGCTGTCGGTTGTACGGTGGTTGTACTCGGTCGCTTCGGTTAATGCTACCGCCGACGCTTTGGCGAGGGTGAGATGGCCACGGATCAGGCGATCGCGCGAAAACCAAGCCGTCGTCCGTGTCTGGCGGTGGTTCCATAGCACTGTGTGCAGCGCTTGCTCCAAATGTAATGTTCTTTGCTCTTCGCATGCTTCGGTTTCCTCCACGGGGTTGTTTTCTAACGGAGAAAAAGGACAAATCGCAGGATATCACTAATTATTCGGCGCGTCAAGATAGCACCTTAGCGCGCGGCGGCAATAGTGCTCCGGACGTGATCAACAATGTTTTTTTCCGCAGAAATTAGGTCGCTTGCCGGAAGCGAAAAACGCGCCAGTTTGTTGTTGCCGGTGGGAGAAAAAGGTGCGGCAAGGTGCATTGCGTTTTGTCCGCGTTCGGCGCCGATGAGCGCGGAAATTTTGCCGTCGTTTGCGGAATTTTCGTGGATGACGCAAACAATGTCGGCGTCGCTTGTTGAAGCAATTAACTCTTCAATTGCATTTGGAAGATGTGACTCGTCGGCGCCGGCGTGAACAAAATCGGCGCGTGTTAAAACCGACCAAACAAAGCGGCTTTGCCGGTCTTGTTTAAGGCGGGCAAGGACGCGTCCCCAAAGACGGAGCGCTTCCACTGGTCGCATTCTAAAAAGATTTTCAATAATTTCGCCGCGGCGCGCGCCGGCACTAATCAGCCGTCCGGCCGTGTCCAAAGTTTTTGGCGTTACGGCGTTGGTGCGAAAACTTTTTGTTTTAGAAATTATGCCGGCGAGCAAAGTTGTCGCTGTCTCGGGATTCACCAGTTTCCAATCTAAGGCCGCGAAAAGATCGGCGACAATCTCGGCGGTCGCCGAAGCGCGAATGTCCACCAAATTTATTTGCCCAAACTGTTCGTTAGCTGGGTCGTGGTCAATGTTTACAATCGGTGTTTCGTTTAAAAAAACGCGGTAGTCGTTTTTAATCGCGCCAAGCGAAGCAAGGTCGGGTGTGTCCACACAAACAATAAGATCGTGTTTCCATTCTTCGGTCGTGGCGGCAATATTTTCTGGGCCAATCAGACCGTTTTCCGTTTTTACGGAAATATGAATCGCGCCGTCCTTATGCGTATGCGTAAGGTCGTAGTCGGCGGGCGCGGCGTTGATTTTTAAATTAAGCAAACGCATTTCGCGTGGCTTGGGGAGAACGCTATTTTGTTTTTCCAAAAAATTATACGAAGGGTGGGGGACAAAGTTATCGCAAATAATCTCGGCTGGTTTCCCAAGTGACGAGACAAGTTCGGCAACAGCAAGGGCGCTCCCGAGCGAATCGCCGTTCCAAGCCGAACGGAAAAATACCCCAACCGAACGGCTGCGTTTCACGGCTTCAAAAAATTGTTCGTAAGGCGCAAAGGCCATATAGCTCCCACCCTACTGTCTCGGTAGCCCCCGATTCAACTCATAAGGTAATGGGTTAGATTACGAAATATACGGCTTTTGGTCAAGACCTGTGCGAATGAACCATATACCATGAACCATGAACAATACGTAAAAAATTACGAATCATTATCGGATGGTATATGGTTCATGGTGCGTGGTACATGTTTATTGTTTGATATTACCGCCCTGTTATGCTAAATTCCATAAATATGGAAGAAAAAAACGAACTGCCAAAAGCGTACGAAGCCGCTCTTTATGAGATCGGGCTTTATGAACAATGGGAAAAATCTGGCTATTTTAACCCGGATAATTTGCCGGGCGAGCGCCCGGAGGTATTTACGATTAGTATGCCTCCACCCAATCGTACGGGTACACTGCATATCGGTCATGCGACCGGTTTGACGCTTCAGGATTTAATGATTCGTTTTGAACGAATGCGCGGGAAGCGTACTTTGTGGGTTCCTGGCACTGATCATGCGTCAATTGCCACGTCAATTAAGGTTGAACAATTGCTTATTGAACGAGGAATGAAAGATCCGCGCAAAGAATTGGGCAAGGAAAAATTTGTTGCAGAGGTTCGCACCTTTGTTGATAAATCCGGAAAACGAATGGAAGAACAGATGCGACGTATGGGCGCTTCTTGTGATTGGTCGCGCGAAGCCTATACCCTAGATGAGCCGCGAAACAAGACGGTCAATGAAATGTTCAGAATGATGTACGAGGACGGAATTATTGAACGCGGATACCGCATAGTAAATTGGGATCCACAATTTCAAACAACACTCTCGGACGACGAAGTGTTGACCAAAGAAGTTAATGCGCGGCTCATTACCTTTAAATACGACGCTGATTTTCCGATTGCCATTTCCACCACCAGGCCGGAAACAAAATTTGGCGATACAGCGGTCGCGGTGCATCCCGACGACGAACGATACAAACAATTTGTCGGCAAAATTTTTGAGCCGGTATTTTGTGGCAAGAAAATAAAAGTGAAGATTATCGCCGATGCGGTAGTTGATCCGGCTTTTGGCACTGGGGCGTTGGGTGTCACACCGGCACATTCAATGATTGATGCGGAAATTGCTGAACGACACGTTTTGCCAACGGTTGTTGTGATTGGAAAAGACGCCAAGATGCTGCCGGAGGTGGGCGTTGATTTTACTGGTCTCACTGTTGTCGAGGCTCGTAAAAAAGTTGAAAAAACTTTGGAAGCCGCTGGCTTGCTTATTAAGGTAGAAGACGTTTCGCAAAATTTGCCGATTGCCGAACGCGGCGGCGCACCCGTTGAACAGATACCGATGAAACAATGGTGGATTCGTGTTAAAAAGCCGTTTGTTTTACGGCAAGATACTTTAGGTAAATGGAAAAAAGGGGAGAGTGCGACGCTTAAAGAATTAATGACCGAAGCTGTTGCCGCGGGCGGAACAAAAATCGTTCCCGAACGATTTGAAAAAATTTATTTTCACTGGATCAACAATTTGCGCGACTGGTGCATCTCGCGGCAAATTTGGTTTGGACATCAAATCCCTATTTGGTATAAAAACGATGAAATAAAAATGTCGGCGGAAAACCCAGGCGAAGGATGGGAGCGCGACCCCGATACGTTAGACACCTGGTTCTCGGCTGGCACGTGGACATTTTCGTCATTGGGATGGCCGGAAAAGACTAAAGATTTGGAAACATATCATCCGACCACGGTTTTGGAAACGGGTTACGATATTATTTTTTTCTGGGTGGCAAGAATGATCCTCATGAGCACTTACGCGCTTGGAGAAGTACCGTTCAGATATACCTACCTGCACGGACTCGTACGCGACGAACAAGGGCGCAAAATGTCTAAGTCGCTTGGAAACGTGATTGATCCACTGGACGTCAGTGCGAAGTATGGCACCGATGCTGTGCGTCTTTCGCTTATTCTTGGCACCTCGCCCGGACAGGATATGAAAATGAGTGAAGAAAAAATCGCCGGCTTCCGGAACTTTACCAACAAACTTTGGAATATTGGCCGCTATGTGTCGCGCGCGGGAAACGAAAAGAAAGATTTGTCCATTACCGACAAATGGATTTTGTCGCGATTGGATAAAACTGTTACCGACGTCACCGAAAATCTTAGCGCCTTTAATTTTTCCAGAGCGGGTGAAATTTTACGCGACTTTGCTTGGACGGAATTTGCCGATTGGTATGTTGAGATTAATAAACGCGAGGGTAACGACGCGGTACTTCGTGATGTGTTTATGACGCTTTTAAAACTTTGGCACCCATTTATGCCATACGTGACGGAAAAGCTTTGGAGCGAGCTCGGCGGCGAAGGAATGTTAATGATCGCCGAATGGCCAAAATCTTTGGCTCGCGCCGACGCTAATGCCGAAAAAATAATGTCCTCACTTCAAGAAGTTGTTTCCGCCATACGTTCCATCCGCGCTGAATATAAAGTAACGCCAGATAAATTAGTTGATGTTGTGGTTGAAGCTCCAATATACGCTGAAGAGTTTGTGTCGTTTGAGTCGGTCATTAAAACGCTTGGCCGCGTCGCTAATCTTAAAATCGCGGGCGAAATTGCAAGACCTGATCAGGCCGCGACTGTTACCGTTGGCACAAATACCGTTTCAATTCCACTTGCCGAATTGGTTGATCTCGGCAAAGAAAAAAAGCGGATTGAAGACGATATTGTTGCGACTAATAAATTTATCGCCTCCATAGAAGCGCGCCTTGGCAATAATGAATTCGTCGGCAAAGCCCCAGTCAAAGTAGTGGAAGGGGAGAAGACTAAACTCGCCGAAGCCAAAGCCAAATTGGAAAAACTGGAAGCGCAACTTAAAGATTTGGGGTAGTAATGATTACGCCGGAACAACAAAAATGGATTGATCACTTGAGCGATACTAAAACCATTGTTGTTGTTCCATTTGATCCAACCTGCGAGGAAAAATATCAAAAAGTAAAAGACGATATCCAAAATTTGTTCGGCAAAGACCAGTCGGTTGTTCATTCTGGCGCGAGCGCGCTTAAAATTTCTGGTCAAGACGAGATTGATATATATGTACCGGTTCCACTTGCTTTCTTTGATGCTTCAATTGAGCGCATGAAGTTATTATACGGCGAACCGCACAGCCTTTACCCTGAAAAGCGCGCGCACTTTTTAACCGAGATTGGCGGAAAACATATTGACGTTTTTGTGATTAACGAAGACGATGATGGTTGGAAAGACAGCGTTGAATTTCATAAACGCTTATTGTCGCATCCGTCTGATCTGGAGCGATATCGGATCCTAAAAGAAAATAGTGCCGGTTTATCGGTTCGCGAGTATTATCGCAGAAAGACGGAATTTATAAATGAGATATTGAATAAATAACTGGACGCAAGGCACACAAAACGATAAAGTGACTAACTATGGCGAAAAAAATTACTAGCGAACAAATCAAACAAATTTTCGGCCGCGGGGTGGCGGAAATAGTCGGCAGTGAACGCTTGTTTCAAGCTTTAGAAAAAGGTGAGACTTTGCGTTTTAAAATGGGAATGGATCCGACCTCGCCCGACATTCATATTGGACACGCTGTTGGTTTGAGGCTGTTGCGAAAACTTCAAGATCTTGGTCACGAGGTCGTGATTATCGTTGGCGACTACACCGCGCGGATTGGCGACCCTTCGGGACGTTCAAAAACCCGTCCGGCGCTGGATCCAAAGGCGATTGACGCGAACGCCAAAACTTACCTTAGCCAAGTCGGAAAAATTTTGGACGTAAAAAAGATTGAGCTGGTTAAAAATTCCAAATGGCTTTCAAAATTAACTTTCGCCGATCTTATAAAATACGCCGCGCATTTTACGGTTGCGCGAATTCTTGAACGCGACGATTTTTCAAAGCGCTTCAAAGCGGGAACGGAAATTTTTCTTCACGAAATGCTTTATCCGCTAATGCAGGCTTACGACTCGGTCGCGATAAAGGCGTCCGTAGAAGTCGGGGGAACGGATCAAACCTTTAATATGCTCGCTGGTCGCGAACTCCAGAAAAAGCTCGGCCTTCCCGAACAGGCGGTTATCACCTGCCCTCTCCTTGTCGGGTTAGACGGCACAAACAAAATGTCCAAGTCACTTGGTAACTACATTGGTGTTACCGAATCGGCCGAAAGTATGTATGGCAAAGTGATGAGTATACCCGATACGCTAATTGCTAATTATTTTGAATTGGCAACCGAAGTTACGGCCGAAGAAATTGCCAAGATAAAAAATGAAATGCTTACCGGTGCAAACCCGCGCGACATTAAAATGCGTTTAGCGCGGGAGATTGTGTCATTGTTTCACCCCAAAGGCGCGGCCGAGAAGGCGGAAGAAGCTTTTGTTAAAACTTTTCAAAAAAAAGAAACACCGGATGAGATAGAAGAAAAAAAGGTAAAAGCTGATACGCTTCTTGATGTACTTGTTGAAGTTGGCTTTGCTTCGTCCAAAACCGACGCCCGCCGGACGGTTGAACAAGGTGGTGTTAAGGTAGATGGCGAAGTTACTAAAGATTTTTTAATGGAAATTAAAAAAGGCAGCTTGATTCAGAAAGGGAAAAGGTACTTTGTAAGAATCGTTTAATTTTTTCCTCCCCTTAAGGTAAGGGGAGGTAGGAGGGGTTATGAAAGGATTATAACTCACCCTACCCGCTCTTACCTTACAGAGAGGGGAAAGAAATTCCGTCATCCCGAAACGCCGAAGCGGTGAGGGAACTCAAAGTCTCTAGCAAGCTTCGTGATTCCTTGCCTTTGACAAACGACCTTACGGGCTCGGAATGACGGCGGATTAGAAATTAGATATTAGGTATTAGGTATTCAAAAATGTCTCCACTCTCAAAAATAAAACAAGAAATCATCAACGCGATTGCCCAAGTTTATCCAAACTCAACTTTGGTTGTTTCGGATATTGTTCCCGCGCCAAGTCCGGCGCTCGGTGACCTCGCCGTACCAATGTTTAAGCTCGTAAAAGTTTTAAGTAAGTCGCCGAGCGCGATTGCCGAAGAGCTTCGCGAAAAAATGCCGTCTTTAAAAACGATTCAGAGCGCCGAAGTTGCCGGGCCGTATTTAAATTTGCGCTTGAATCAATCAGTAGTCATAAACAACGTAATGGCGGCCATTACCAAAGAAAAAGCAAAGTACGGCAACGGAAAAGCAACTAAGGAAAAAATAATGGTTGAATTTGTCGCGCCGAACATTAATAAGCCGCTTCACTTGGGACACCTTAGAAACGCCGCGCTTGGCGAATCACTCTGCCGGATTTTAGAAGCCGCCGGCAACACGGTTGTTCGCTCTAATTTACTAAGTGACAGGGGTGTTGGTGTTGCCAAAGCGATGGTGGCCTACGAACATTTTGGTGGCAACGAAACGCCAAAAAGCTCGGGAATGAAAGGTGATCATTTTGTTGGAAAATATTACGTGATGTTTGAACAAGAAAAAGTTCGGCACCCAGAAATTGAAAACGAAGTGGCTGAGTCGCTTAGAAAATGGGAAGCGGGGGACAAGGCCACGCGCGCTCTTTGGCGGGTAATGACCGACTGGTGCGTAAAGGGACAAAACGAAACGCTAAAAATGCTTGGCGTTAAATACGACAAAGTTTATCGCGAAAGCGCGTTTTATAATGAAGGCCAGAAAATGGTTTTGGCGGCCTTGGAAAAAGGGATTTTTTCTAAAGACGAAAAAGGAAACGTTGTCGCCAAACTTCCGAACGAACCTGATAAAGTTGTTCTTCGTGCTGACGGGACGGCCGTCTATATTACAACCGACTTGCCGCTTACGGTTAAAAAAATGACTGAATTCAAATTGTCGCGGTGCTTGTGGGTTGTTGGAATGGAACAAGACCAGCACTTGCGCCAGCTTACTGGTATTATGCGGCTTTTGGGTTACAGGTGGGTAGACGCGCTTGAACATGTTTCTATGGGCACGTCGCTCTTCCCGAAGGCCGGATGAAGTCGCGCGAAGGCACGGTCGTGGACATTGATGAATTAGTAGAACACCTTTCCAAGCTCGCGGCGGCGGAAATTAAAGAGCGCCACGACTTTTTGGATCAAGCCGAAGTGGACAAGCGCGCCGAAGAAATCGCTCTTGGCGCGGTTAAGTTTTATTTGTTGTCAGTTACGGCGACGAGCGGAATGACTTTTAATCCAAAAGAGTCGTTGTCCTTTAACGGCAAGACTGGTCCGTATTTGCAGTATACAAATGCACGCATTGCTTCTATTTTGCGCAAAGCCGCTCATGATAAAATAAAAATTGGCCGAATTGACGCCTCTAAACTTATTGAGCCGACGGAGTGGCAGCTTGTTTTGCGCTTGTCTGAGTTTGCCGATGCTATAGAAGCGGCCGCAAGCGGTCGCGACCCTTCGGTAATTGCCCGATATTGTTACGATCTTTCAAAATCATTCGCCGAATTTTACGAAAACGTTCCGGTTATAAAAGCCGAAGCAATATTTCGCTCCTCGCGGCTCGCGCTTTCGGCCGCCGTCGGGTTGGTGCTTGGTCGTAGTTTGGAACTGCTCGCCATCCCCGCGCCAAAGGAAATGTAGAGTGCGCACAAAAAGTGTTCAGTTATCACATTTTTTCCACTGGATATTGCGGGGGATATGGGTTACTCTAACATTAGACATAAACTATTAATTTTAATTTAAAAAACTATGTTCAAGAAAGAAGACGGAGTGGCGGTAGAAACAGTGATCGCCGCCGGCGTAAAAGTTGAAGGTGATTTTGTTTCTCCCGGCAATGTGCGCATTGAGGGGATTGTGAAAGGTTCGGTTAAAGCCGACGGAAATTTGTTTGTTTCCGAAACAGCACGAATCGAGGCGGATGTTAAAGCGGAAAACGCGATGATTGCCGGAGAAGTTGTCGGCGATCTCACGGTTTCTGACAAATTGGAAATTACGAGCACAGCAAAAATTAGCGGCGATATTTCCGCTAAGGTAATGTCAGTTGAAGCGGGTGCGACAATTTTGGGCAATTGTTCCATTGCCGCGGAAACATCGTCGGCAAAAAGTCGCGTAAAGGGAGAACGCACCGCCGAGGCCGAAGCCTAAGGGTCGGTATTTTTAAAAATGTGTACCACTATATTTACGATTCATTTTTAACCGATCCCAAATACGCAAAGATCCTTGGTAATATAGAAAATCGGCTGACGGACTTGGGAATTTTTGGCAGCGTTCATCGCCTGGCGCTTTTTAAGTCAATGAAGGGCGCGATTAGCGACGCCGTGCGCCGCGGCGCAAAAACGGTCGTGATTGTCGGCGACGATCTTTCGGTTGCCAAAGCCGTTGACGCGATTCCCGAGTTTAAAGACGCGATTTTTGGGATTATGCCAATTGGCACGAAAAACAACATCGCCGAACTTTTGGGTATTCCGATTGGCGAAGCCGCTTGCGACACACTCTCGGCGCGGCTTATTGAAGAATTGGATTTGGGCAAAGTAAATAATCATTATTTTTTGACTTCGCTTCGCGTGCCGGGTGTTGTGAAAGCCGAGTGCGACGGGCGCTATACGGTTTCGCCGATTTCTGCCGGTGAAATCTGTGTGAATAATTTTTCTATTGATGGTTCGGCTTCTAACCCGCGCGACGGCTTGCTTGAAACAATGGTCAAGACAACCAAGCGAAATTTTTTTGGTTCGCTTTTTGCTCGCACGCCAGCGGCGGCGAGTGTTAGTGTTTTTCCCGTGGAGAAAGCAATTATACGTTCTGGTAATGGCGAAGAGGTAACAGGGATGGCCGATGGTCAAGCAATTTCCGACGCTGAATTTCGCGTTGAAGTGATGCCGCGGCATTTTAAAGTGATTGTCGGCAAAGAACGGAAGATATGAGCAAATACGTTGACTTGCACGCGCATACGACCTATTCCGACGGCCATGATACGCCGTCGGAGGTTGTTAAAATGGCGGCCGAGCAAAATGTTTCAATTCTCGGCATCGCCGATCATGACAATTTGGAAGGTTTAAAAGAAGCGCTTGTGGCTGGCAAAAAATATGGCGTCAAAATTGTTTGCGGTGTGGAAATATCAACCGTCTTTCATAATTCAACTATTCATTTGCTTGGTTACGGCTTGCCATTAGATGACGCCGCGTTTAATAGTTTTTTGTCGGGCATTTATTGACAAAGAAAAAATCGATTGCTTGAGGTTGTTAAAAAATTAAACGAAAAATTTAATGTCGAAGGGCGGCGGGTGGTGAATCTTAAAGATTATGAAAATACGCTGGGAAAATATTTTAATTTTGAAAAAACAGCGCAATATTTAATCGTCAACGGTTTTTTTACGGATTTTGAAAAAACTAGAAAATTGCTCATTGGCTTAAGTGATGGTGGGGGATATTTTGTTTCTGTTGCTGATGCAATACGGGCTGTTCACGAAGCCAATGGGCTTGCAATTTTGTCGCATCCTTTTGCTCGCGGCACGTCGCTTAAAAAAATTGATCCGACGCCGGCGGGGCAAGAGGTATTGCTTAAAGAAATAATCGCGGCGGGTATAGACGGGATGGAGTGTTATCAGTCGGAATACGGCCCCGAAGAAACGGCGCTCGCCCTCGCGCTCGCCCTGAAATATAATTTATTGGTATCGGCTGGAAGCGATTGGCACGGCGCGATTTGCGACATTCCAGGGGATATGAAAGACCGAAAATCTTTTTATCCCGAGCATGTCGGCGGGTTAAAGATTGCGCCACAAACAGTCGCGCCGTTCCTTGAACGCCTTGGCATAAACGTTGACAAGGATTAAAAATTTTAGCATAATCTCCTCAGTAACAAAGAAGTAAGCTCGGGTGGTGAAATGGTATACACGCTACCTTGAGGTGGTAGTACCCGTAAGGGTGTGGAGGTTTGAGTCCTCTCCCGAGCACCAAAAAATCCTACCTATTTGGGTAGGATTTTTTGTATTGAGATTTCTGAAAGACAAAGACGTTTTGTAATGTGGATAATTTGTGATTAAAGGATATTGACGATCTTGATATTATGCAGTAAGGTGGCGGTATGTTAATAAAAGAGTTTGCACAAGTTATCGGTGGTTATGTCTTTCGGGAAGCGATACAGCCGGATAATAACGGCGATATCTGTGTTTTTCAAGCCAAAGACCTCACTGCTGGCGAAGCTATTGAAAACGTTGGTACACTTACAAAAATTTCTTATAACATCCCCGAGTACGCCGGTCATCTTAAAAAGAACGACATTTTGGTTGTCGCTCGGGGTATGAGGTCAGGGTCATTTCGGTCGGCGGTTTTTGTTTCCGACGCACCAAACGTAATCGCCTCGTCCTCCATCCACATAATTCGGATAACCGCCGCTGGCGTAATGCCGGAATATGTTTCGCGGTATCTTAATTCAAAAATTGGCCAAGACGCGCTTACGCAGATCGTTTCCGGTTCGTATATCGGCTCCCTGCCGCGTAAGGAAGTGGAAAAAATAAAGATCCCCATCCCGACACTAGAAAAACAAAAAGCAGTTGTGGATCTGGATCGGAATATACGTGAGCAAGAAAAAATTATCAACCGTCAGAGCGAAATAAAGCACAATCTTATGAACGCAATCTTTACCAGCCTAGCCGCTAAATAAATATTATGCCAACTGAAAAAAAATACACTCAGGAAGACTTAAACAAAACGCTTTGGGCGGCGGCTGATTCGTCACGCAGCAATGTGGACGGTGGTGTTTACAAGGATTACGCCCTCACGATGCTATTTTTAAAATACGTCAGCGATTTGAATAAAAAGCGCTACGCCGAGTATAAGGCGCGTTTTAAGAACGACGAAAAGCGCGTTGAAGAAAAAATGAAGCTGGATCGCTTTTATCTTCCTCCTAAGTCGTCGTTTGATTACATCTACAGTAAGATTGAGGAAGACAACATTGGCGAAGAAATTAATAAAGCGCTACACCGCATTGAAGACGCCAACAAGGAAAAGCTGGACGGCGTGTTTAGTGTGGACTTTAATTCTGAATCAGTACTGGGAAAATTGGATTCGCGCAATAAAATGCTCCGCCATCTTATTCAGGATTTTGCCAAGATTGACCTTTCGGATGTCGGCGACGACATTATCGGAAATTCGTACATGTACATGATTGAACGCTTTGGCGCCGATGCTGGGAAGAAAGCCGGAGAATTTTTCACAACTAAATCCGTGGCGCGGCTCGTGGCGATGCTCGCTGAACCAAAAGAAGGCGACCGGATTTCCGACCCTGCTTGTGGATCGGGCGGCTTGCTTCTTTTGGCTGGCGAAGAGGTTGAAAAGAAAGGCTCAAAAAACTACGCGCTTTATGGTCAAGAATCAACTGGCTCCACTTATCAGCTTGCACGGATGAATATGTTCTTGCACGGCAAAGACTCGGCGCGGATTGAATGGGGCGACACGCTTAATAACCCACTCTTGGTTGAAAATGACCAGCTTATGCATTTTGATGTGGTCGTTGCCAATCCGCCGTTCTCGCTTAAAAAGTGGGGCGCCGAACACGCCGGATCAGATAAATACAACCGTTTTTGGCGCGGCATTCCGCCCAAGGACAAAGGCGACTTTGCCTTTATTACTCACATGGTGGAAACCGCCAAACCCAAAACCGGCCGCGTGGCCGTTATTGTTCCGCACGGTGTACTTTTTAGGAGCGGTGCCGAAGGTAAAATCCGCACCGAGCTATTAAAAGAAAATATCATTGATACCGTGATCGGATTACCTGCTGGTTTATTTCAGACAACCGGTATCCCGGTCGCCGTTTTGGTTATTGACCGCTCACGCGAAAAAGGCGGCGCGAATGAAAAGAAGAAAGATGTTTTGTTCATTGAGGCCTCTAAGGAATTCAAACCCGGAAAAGCGCAAAACACCTTGACCGACGAAAACATCGCCAAAATTTTTGACACCTACAAACAACGCAAAAATATCACTAAGTTTTCACGCAAGGTTGAATTAAAGGAAATTGAAGAAAATGATTTCAATCTCAACATCACACGCTATGTTGACACCTTCATTGAAGAAACTCCGATAGACATCAAAGCCAACCTCCGTGAACTCGCCGCCCTTGAGCCGGAGCTTAAGAAGCTAGAAAAACAGATGGATGAGTATCTAAAAGAGCTTGGAATTAAATAGTCTATGAAAATTTCATCATTAGAAATTAAAGACTTCCCGCCAATTAAAAATCTAAAGATGGAAAATCTTGGGGATATTGTAATTATTGCTGGAGCAAATGGTTCGGGGAAAAGCAGACTTAAAGAGGCTATAGTAAGTACCTTTCAAGGTGGGAATCAAATGTCCATCTCTTTGCTGGCAACAAGAGAAAAAGAAAATGAAGATTTTGGAGGAGGTACTCTAACTGCTACACAAGGGGTTGCAAGTCAAACGCTAGCTGAGTATATGAGGAAGAGGCGGTATGGCCGTGGCCAGTATGTTGGTTCTCTGGTCCAAATAGATTCGCAACGAAATATTCAGACCACTCAATACCCACAGGTTAGTTGGCAAGTTTCTGATCCAGATGAAGTCGAAACGCCAAGTACTTTTTATTATCAAAATTTTACCAACAGGTGGCAAGACTTCATGACTTATATTCATAAAAAAGTAGCTGCCTACCAAAATCAACTAGCTACGGAAGTTATCAATGGGTCAGAAATAACAGCAAAGACTATTAAGGAAAAATTGCCACACCCACTACAGAAATATAAAGAAATCTTTAAAACTCTACTTTCGGAAAAAGAGCTTCTTGATATTGATCCATTATCACCTCGTGAATTTCAATACCGGGATAAAACCGGCGTAGTCTTACCATTTAATTCCTTAAGTTCTGGCGAGCAAGAAGTTGTTAAGATTCTGTTTGATGTTGCAAGGAAAGATATAAAAGACTCGGTAATTATTGTGGATGAGCCTGAACTTCATTTACACCCAACTCTTACATTCAAATTAATTGAAGCTCTTAAATCCGTGGGGGATCACACAAATCAATTCATATTTTTGACACACTCTGCTGATTTAATTTCTACCTATTACTCGACTGGTAATGTTTATTTTATAGACTCAGAGCAGGGTGGCGCTAACCAGGCACATAGGCTAAGCGATCTTAATCACAGCCATAAGGAGCTGGTAAGCTTGATAGGTGAAAATCTTGGGCTGTTTGCAGTAGGAAAAAAACTTGTATTTGTTGAAGGTGAAGATTCTAGTACGGACAGGCTTGTATACCATGCATTGGCACAAAAGTATTTGCCAGAGGCAAAGGTCATACCCGTTGGTTCAGTTGAGAATTTGATTACTTTAAATGTTTTTGAGCGGCAGATTAGAAATTCTATATTTGGAATTGACCTATATATGGTCCGAGATAAAGATGGGCTATCTACTACTCAAATTAGCGCTCTTGAAGATGGTGGTAAGATAAAGTGTCTTAGGAAAAGACATATTGAAAATTATTTTCTTGATTCAGATGTTTTGTTTAAAGTTGCGGAAAAGCTTTATATAACCACTACAAAACCTACTGTTACACATCAGTATATTGAAGAACAGCTTAAAATCATTGCTTCTGAACAAGTTAGTCTTAACTTACTTCAAAATACAAAAGAATATATAGCAACAAATCATAACTTTGATATTCCTACTGTCAAATCACTTGATACAAAAAATTGCGTTGATGTGGTTAATGAGTTCTCTTTTGAAATAGCGAGTGTTTTACATAGCCTTGTGTCTAACCTGTCTGACGTAAAGTTGAAAGAATGGATGAACGGAGAAAAAGAAAGACTTGATGGCGCGTTGACCAGCGATAAGTGGAAAGATGAATTTAGGGGTAAAAATATTTTCTCAAAGTTATGTAGTGATGTCCTTGGTGAAGATAAAATCAAAATACGACAAGTATATATTGACGTTGCTTTGAATGAAAAACCGGAAGTTTTTAGTGATATTAAAGGAATACTGGAAAGTTTTAAGTGATTATGAAAATTAATAAACCACAAACAAACATACCTCATGGTTGGAATTTTTATAAACTTAGCGATCTCCTTACTGTTGTTGTAGATAATCGTGGTAAAACACCGCCTATTCAAACAAGTGGGATCCCTATGGCAGAGGTAAATGCTATTGGCGATAAGAATATTGAATATTCTGAAATAACTAAGTTTGTTAGTGAAGAAACTTATAAAACATGGTTCCGTAAACATTTAGAGAAAAATGATATCCTCTTTTCTACCGTTGGAAGAACTGCGTCTTGCTCTCTTTATACTGCAAAAATAAAGACGGTAATTGCTCAAAATTTAATAGGGTTAAGATTCGGAAAAGATAATCCTGAGTTTATGTTTTATCTTTTAACCCAAGACAAGAACAATCAACAATTTAAGAATATTGAGATGAACGCCGCACAGCCAAGTGTTAAAGTATCCCAAATGATACGACTTGAATTTTTGCTTCCACCCCTCCCCGAACAAAACCGGATTGTTGCAGTATTGGAAACTTGGGATAAGGCGATTGAAAAATTGGCGGAAAAAATTGAGATTAAAAAAGAGATTAAAAAAGTTTTAATGCAAGAATTATTGACAGCCCAGAAGCGTCTAATCGGATTTAAAGATAAATGGGCGAACGTAAAACTTGCTGATATTGCTGAAATTTTTTCGGGAGGAACGCCCGATACAAGCAATCAGGATTTCTGGAGTGGTGAGATAAATTGGATAACTCCGACAGAAATTACTAAAACAGGCAAATATATAGTATTAGAAACAGAGAAGAAGATCACAGGCGCTGGTCTTAAAAATTGCTCAGCAAAATTACTACCTAAAAATTCTTTGGTCATATGTACTCGTGCGACGGTTGGAGAATGTTCAATTTCTACATATCCAATTTGCACAAACCAGGGATTTAAAAATTTAGTTCCTAAGAAAAATACAACAGTTGAATATCTGTATTATTTTATTAAGTCAATTAAATCAAAACTTATAAAACTAGGATCCGGTAGTACTTTTCTTGAAGTCTCAAAGGGTGACATTGAAAAATTAAAATTATATCTACCACCACTAACTGAGCAAATTGCGATTGCAAATATTTTGACCACAGCCGATAAGGAAATTGCTGAACTCGAAAAAACCCTCTCACTTTTAGAAGAACAAAAAAGATATCTTCTTAACGAACTGATTACTGGTACAATCAGAACACCTGAAACATTATCAGTCTAAAAATAACAATATGAAAAAAGTACTATCCGCCATCAATCATCCGGCCATGTTTGAACAGTCCGAGGTTTGACGGGTTTGGCATAAAGAGCAATGGTTTTTTGCGATAAACGATGTGGTTGGGGTTTTGTCGCAAACCTCAAATGTTACCGATTATATTAAGAAAATGAGGCAGCGTGATGCTGAATTAGCCAAAGGGTGGGGACAGATTGTCACCCCCCTTTCCGTTAAAACAAAAGGCGGCGTTCAAAAGCTCAATTGTGCCAGTCTAGCCTCTATTTTTCGCATTGTTCAGTCAATTCCTTCGCCACAAGCTGAACCTTTTAAGCGTTGGTTGGCAAAAGTTGGGGGCGAGCGGATAGAAGAAATGCAGAACCCCGAACTTGCGCTTAACCGTTCTCGTGAATATTGGAAAAAGCATGGCCGAAGCGAAAAATGGATTCAACAAAGAATGATGGGACAAGAATCTCGCAATAGGCTGACGGATTACTGGAAACAGACAGGGGTTAAGGAGGGACAGGAATATGCCGTGCTCACGAATATTATCCATCAAGAATGGAGCGACTTGAGCGTAAAAGATCACAAAGCGCTTAAGGGGTTGTCCAAGGTCAATAATTTACGCGACCATATGAATGAGGCCGAGCTAATTTTTACAGCTTTGGCAGAGCTTTCTACTAGGCAGATTGCTGAGACGGAAAAAGCCATCGGGTTTGATGGAAATAAGTCGCCAGCCTTGCGCGGAGGACAAATTGCAAAGAATGCACGCTTGGCGCTTGAGGAAAAAACTGGAAAACGAGTAGTGAGCGGAGAAAATTATTTAACAGGCGGACGGAAAACAAAACGATTAAAGTAATCATATGTTAGAAAACGTACACTTTGACGAAGCACGGCAATCGCAACTCCCCGCCTTGGAGCTGCTTTTGGCGATGGGATACAAATATATTTCAGCAGAAGAATGCTTACGCCAGCGTGGAGGTGATACGAGTAATTTTATCCTTACAGATATTGCCGCTGAAAAATTGATGGCGATCAATGGGTATGAGATTAACGGGGTAGAATCAAAATTTAGCGAAAAGGATGTTCGGGATGCGATTGATGAGTTGGAACATATTCAATATGAAGGACTGATTGATACAGCGCAGAAAATTTATAATATCGTTATGCCGACTTCGGGGGGGAAAACGATCAAGGTAAGCGTTGGCGGAAAAACAGTATCTAAAAATTTTCGTTTTATTGATTTTCAAAACCCACGGAATAACACTTTTCATGTGACGGCCGAATTTGAGGCTTCGGGTAAGCAGAATATTCGGCCGGATATTGTTTGTTTTGTTAATGGTATTCCGCTTGCAGTCATTGAGAACAAAAAATCAAGCGTTGATGTTGTTGAGGCATTAAACCAGATGAACCGGAACCAAGGGGCTGAATTTTGTCCCAAGCTTTTTACCTACACACAGTTACTCGTGGGAACGAACGGCAAAGAACTTAAATATGGCACGACCGGAACGCCGAATAAGTTTTATGCGGTTTGGAAGGAAAAGGGGATGACAGATGACGAAATTGAAAGCGAAGTCGTTTCGGTCATGCAAAAGAAAATTTATTTAAATGATTATAACAATGTCTGCGATGACCTAAACGGTGATACACGCGATGCTTTACCGCAATCGGTTCGTTTAGTTACGGAACAGGACAAAGGGATCGTATTTTTGTTTAAGCCGGAGCGGCTTCTTGAACTAACCAAGAACTACATTCTCTTTGATGCCGGAGTTAAAAAGCTTTCCCGTTATCAGCAGTTTTTTGCGATCAATAAAATGATGGCGCGTATTTTTGAGGAGGAAGCATCGCCAGTAGGCGGCGAACGGCGGCATGGCGGTTTAGTATGGCATACGCAAGGGTCAGGCAAATCGCTTACAATGGTTATGTTTGTAAAAGCGTTAATTGAGAACCCGCACATTATCAACCCGCGCGTTATTATTGTTACTGATCGTCGGGATCTTGATAAACAAATCAGGGATACATTTAAGAATTGCAATTTAAAAAAAGAAGTTATACAGGCGACCAGCGGCCAGCATTTGCTTGGTCTGATTAATGACAAAAATCTTGCCGTAATTACGACCCTCGTACATAAGTTTGAATCGGCCTCAAAGAAAAAGACCGGTTTAGTTGACTACGATAAAAATATTTTTGTCTTGGTTGACGAAGCGCACCGCAGTCAAAACGGCATTGCGAACATTGAGATGAACCGGATTATTCCGAACGCTTGCTATATCGGTTTTACCGGTACGCCGCTCATGACCTCGGAAAAAGAAAGCTGGAAAAAGTTCGGCGGCTACATTGACCGCTACACAATTGACGACGCTTTGGCCGATAAAATTATTTTGCCGCTCATCTACGAGGGGCGGTATGTGGACATGGTGCAAAACGAAGAGCAGGTTGATCGCCAAGTTGAGCGGATCACCGCCGACCTAAACGACAAGCAAAAGCGCGATCTGCAAAAATATATTGGTTCAAGGATTGTCAAAGATAATCCTCAGCGCATCGTAGAAATTTCATACGACATTGAAAAGCACTATATAAGGAACTTCCAAAACACCGGCCTAAAGGCGCAAATTGTCGCGCCGTCCAAATTTTCGGCCATTCTTTTCCAAAAGTTCTTTCAGACGAACGGCAAAATTCGCACCGCTGTCGTAATTTCCGATGAACACGACGATGGCGACGAAGCTGATACTCACAAAAAAGAAGTGGTTGATTATCTTAATACCGTGCGGAAAAACCACAGTAGCGTTGAAAGTTATGAGAAAGAAGTAATCAATAGCTTTAAAAACAATGAAGACGGGATTGAGATAATTATCGTTGTTGATAAACTGCTGACGGGTTTTGATGCGCCCAGAAACACGGTGCTGTACTTGGCCGAAGACTTGCGCGATCATAATCTGCTTCAAGCCATTGCCCGCGTCAATCGTTTGTTTGAAAACAAAAAACTTCCCAAGACGGCGGGATATATTATTGATTACTCGGAAAACGCCAAGAATATTGATACGGCGATGAAACTCTTCGGCAATTACGACAAGGATGACGTTAAAGGGACGCTTATTGATGTTAAAGAAAAGGTGGAGGAATTGGAACAGAGCTATGCGCTAGTGCATGATCTTTTTGGCGGCATAAAAGGATCGTCCGACGACGAAGCTTTTTTGCGCGTTCTTTCAGACGATCCTAAGCGCGAAATGTTTTATAAGTCGCTCGCCGCGTTCATTAAAAACCTAAATGAATGTTTTGTTCTTCAGGATTTTGTGCATGAATTCAAACATTTGGATATATATACGCGCGAGCTTAAAAAGTTAATGGAACTTAGGAAGGCGGCGAGCTTAAAATATGCCGATCGCATTGACTTGGCCGAATACAAACAGTCGCTCGTTAATATCCTTGATAAATATATTGATGCTCGTGGTGTTGAGTTATTAACCAAGCAGATCAATATTACTGATCGTAAGCAGTTTGAAGAAGCTATTGATACTTTAGGTTCGGACAGGTCAAAGGCGGAGGCGATTGCCATGCAAACTAATAAAACTATTAGCGAAAAAATGGAGACTGATCCAGAATTCTATGAACGGTTCTCTAAAAAAATTGATCTTATTCTGCAAGAGATGCGCCAGGGCAAGTTAGCCGATGTTGCCGCGCTTAAACAGCTAAAGTTGATTAAAGACGATGTGATTAATAAGAAAGATAACGACCTGCCTGAACCAATTGTCGCTCTTAAAGGGTCGGATGTCTTTTATCGCAACCTGCGGGATTGCTTTGTTTTGTTTAAACTACCCGACGACTTATATATTGCCATTATTTTGGATATTTTTAATCTGGTTAAGCGTGAGGCGATTGTTGATTGGTATAAAAACCTTGACGCCAAGCGTCAGATTATTAATAAGCTCGACGACTATCTTTATGATGTCGTTAAGAACGAGAAAAAAATTGATTTGTCCGACGACAATATGAAGTTAATTATTTCAAGCGTGCTTTCGCTCGCAGAAAATAATTATGAGCTCTTTGTTTAGCGGAAAAAAGGAATTTATTTTTGGTTCGTTTGCATATCATTACGACCTTGTAATGCAAGACCGAAAAACGTTTAGCCTTACAGTTAAGCCTGATCTTGGTATAACCTTAAAATGTCCACATAGTGCCGGAGAAGAACGGGTTGAAAACTTCCTAAAGAAAAAATGGTTTTGGCTTGAGAAGCAGTTGTCATTTTTTAAAAAATATCAACGAAAGGTATATCAAAAGGAATATATTTCAGGAGAGGGATTTTTGTACCTAGGCAAGCAATATACGTTGATGATAAAAAAAGCGTCCGAAGACAGAGTATCTCTAGTCAAGGGGATTATGCTGGCACAAACAAAATTTGGTACAAGCGACATGTTGCATACACAAATATTATTACGCGATTGGTATTTTGACAGGATTTCTAAAATATTTTTTGAACGTTTTAAAAAAGTGTTATCGTATTTTGATTATAAAAATGTTCCCCCTTTGAGGATAAAATATATGCAAAAACGGTGGGGGAGTTATTTGGACGAAAAAATGATAATTTTAAATCCAAAATTGATTCACGCGCCCAAGGAATGCATTGATTATGTAATTACTCACGAGCTTTGTCATATTAAATACAAAGAACACAATAAAAATTTTTATAAATTACTAAGCGAGAAATATCCCAAGTGGGAGAAAGCTAAAGAAAAGCTGGAAATAATCGGAACACACGAAATACCTTAAAGTGGGATTTTTTAATAGAAATGCTATCATTAACTTTCTATGGGCATTGCTGAAATATTTGTGATCGTTCTTGGGCTGACGTTGTTTGAGATTGTCTCATCAATTGATAACGCGGTTATTAATGCCGACGTGCTTACGACGATGTCGGCGAAGGCACGGCGGTGGTTTCTTGTTTATGGAATTTTTATCGCCGTCTTTGTCGTCCGCGGTCTTTTGCCACTCCTCATTGTTTATTTTTCTACGCCCGGCCTCGGACTTTGGAACGCGCTTTCGGCCACCTTTAGTTCCGACCCCAAGGTTCTAGAAATTATAGAAAAACAAACGCCGGTTTTGCTCGCGGGCGGCGGTCTTTATTTGGTTTTTCTATTTTTGCACTGGCTCTTCATTGAAAAAAAGGAATATGCTTTCTTTTTTGAACGCCACGTTCACGAGAAGATGTATTTTTGGTTTTATTCGCTGGCCTCGGTGATTTTGTTGGTGCTGGTTTGGCTCACAATGAAAATAAATCCAATGATCGCTTTGGGTACGGTCGTTGGTTCCACAGCATTTTTCATTACGAACGGCTTTAAGCACAATGCCGAAGAAACGGAAAAACGGCTAATGGCGGGAAGCGGGCTTTCGGACTTAAGCAAAATTATTTATCTGGAAATTATTGACACGACTTTTTCTATAGACGGCGTTTTGGGCGCGTTTGCTTTTACCGTTTCCATCCCGCTCATTCTTATTGGAAACGGCTTGGGCGCGTTTGTTGTTCGTTATATAACCGTGCACGGAATCGCGACGGTTAAAAAATACCGCTATCTTAAAAACGGCGCCATGTATTCGGTCGCCGCGCTTGGCGTGGTGATGATTATGGAAAGTTTGGCCGTTCACGTTTATACGCTGTTACCACCGCTCATCACCGTCGTTGTTATTGGACTTTTCTTTTGGCTTTCGGTTCGCGAGTTAAAAATTAAAAAGGTGATATAAAAAAGATCCCGCCAAAGCGGGATCTTTTAATTGCACGCTGTAGGGATCGAACCTACGGCCTTCTCCGTGTAAAGGAGTTGCTCTACCGCTGAGCTAAGCGTGCGAAACAAGTTGCCTCTTTAAACTAACAGAATAGCCTATTTTTTTCCAGTCCTTGTCATTATTTATATGATTGTGTAGGATAAGTTTGATTCGGTTGTCGCTTTTCGTCATACCCGAAAAGATATGCAACTGATGCTTTCAAGATCAAAGAAGGTGCCGGTTTGGAGATCCACTGCGATCTTCAGACAATGGCCAAAACTAAAAGTGGATCTGAGTGCAAAGATCCACACAGGCGTACTACCCGTGAGGTACCAATGATGCAACGCGGACGACCACAACTTTCCACTTCTTCTCAAACCCTACGATGACAACCGCGACCGCCGTAAAAGGAGGTGATGCCAATGCCTGATTCCGTTGTCGGGTTTCCGTAGCGCACAAATCAAAACGTATAAGCCGAGGAGGTATGACCTCGGTTTTTTCGTATTTATTTTATGCCCTCCCCCGAGTGCGGGGGAGGGGTTGGGGAGAGGGTTGTTTATTTTTTTTGCGATTTGCGTTAAACTCGGCTTGGTTTTGGCACTGCTTCGCACGTTCATTTTAGGAGGGAAAGTTCATGAAAAATCAAACGTTTTCGCAAGAGTTTTATCCGATCCGCTTTGGCTGGCTTAAGACAATGCCGATGTTGATTTTTTTGGCGGCGATTATATATGTGTGGTTTGCGGCGTTAAAATCAGCGCACCTTGGGCCGCATTTGGTCGCGGTCGGTATACTTGGCGTATTGGTAACCGTCTTTGTGTGCTCTGTGTTTCAGATGTTTTTCTCTGGCATCTACGTGGGTGATTGGAAATTTCTCCTAAACTATCTATGCAAGAATGTTATTGGTTTTGAAGTATGGATTTTAAAAGTTGGCGACGGAGGGCCAATTTTTTCCATCAGACCTCGTGGAGCGAGTTTAGAAAAAGTACTGGATGGTGAGCGGGGAGATGGTTGGATGATTCGCTATTCGCTTGGCGGCTGGTTTCCGCGACGAGGGAGAATTGTTCATTGTAATGATGGTACGAATCTTGATTACGCCGGCCGCGTCAAAACTGTGGACATATCTGACCTTGACCCATTGGAGCACTGGCTCTTGGTTCCCGACAGATTGTGCATAAAAGGCAAACCGCGTTTGATTGAGGAAGCTGTGGTGGGTGATCTATTTAATTGGACGCCGAGCTTTGTTCAGTTTGGTGGAATTAACTGGCGGGCGCATCACGAGCACGGTCATAAAGCGTTTCTTGAGGGGAATGAAGATTGACACATTCGCAGGCTGGGGCTTATCGCTCCAGCCTGTAATAATTTTGTGCTATAATAAATATATATGACTTGGGGAAGATTTTTTATCGCGCTTATCGGAACGATTGCCGGCTTTATGCTGGTCTGGAAAACCGAGCCTGTTTTTGGTTTTACCGGCCGGTTTGATTTTGCCGAAAAGTATTTGGGAACCGAAGGTGGATCGCGTCTTTTTATAAAAATTATCGGCTGTATCGTGATTTTGGTTTCTTGGATGTATGGTTTTAATGTTGGCGGAATAATCATTCAAAAGCTATTCCTTCCCGGCCAGCCGGTTGAATATTAAATTTATGCCTCTTGGAACAAGCGTTCTTCTTGACCCCGATGCCGTCCTTGCCCGCGCCGGCGTTCGCGCCGGTTTTGTTGTGGCTGATCTTGGATGCGGCACAACTGGGTATTTTATTTTGCCCGCCGCGCGCTTAGTTGGTGAAACCGGCCGCGCGATTGCTGTTGATATTATTCAATCTATTTTAGCCGGCGTTGCTGGCCGCGCGCGTTTTGAGGGCTTAACCAGTCTAGAAACTTTGTGGGCTGACTGTGAACGCCCGGGCGGCGTAAAATTATCAGACAACACTTGCGACATCACCCTTGTCATAAACAATATGTATCAGGCAAAAAACCGCGGCGTATTTCTCGCCGAAGCCGCGCGTCTTACTAAGCCTGAAGGCAAAGTGGTGATTATAGATTGGAAAACGGCGGCAACGCCGCTTGGTCCGCCTCCGGGGGAAAGGGTCGCGGCAGAAATAGTTAGAATAGACGCGGAAAAAGCCGGTCTTAAACTTACTGAAAATTTTGAGCCAGGGCCGTATCACTGGGGAATGCTCTTCGCAAAATAATTATCAAAAAGTCCCTGATGGGACTTTTTGATATTGCCTTCTTGCTGCGGTTCGTGTAATCTTTTCCGAATGGACCACATACCATGGACCACGCACCACACGGGTGTTTCATGGTTTATTGTTCATGGTACATAAATTATAATATGCAATATCTAAAATCTCTTATCTCGTTATCTTATTGGTTTAATTTAAATCCAGCGCCGTTTATGTCGCTCGTTTGGACGGTTCTTGGAATTTTGATTATTGTTCTTTTTGTTGCCTCGGCCGCTACAAAATATTTGTCTTTTGCGAACCGAAAAAATCCGCCGCTTCACCGGATTCTTTCGCGCGCCGGCCGTGCTGGCCTTTGGGTAAGCGTTGTCGCGCTTCTTTTTTACTTCTTTAACTTTGAAGGTTTGCCAACACTCTCGGCTCGTTTTTGGTGGGCATTAATCGCCATTGGCGGCATTGTTTGGGCGGTATTTATTTTTATTGATTTCAAAAAAAATTACGCCCCCGCCCGAAAAACATTTTTAGAAAAACAAGAAAAAGAAAAGTACCTCTAAACATGAACCATGTACCATAAACCACACACCATACGGATGGTACATGGTGCGTGGTACATGGTTCATGGTGTGTGGTTCATGAAAAAGTATGTCCAACCAATCTTTTGGACTGATCGGTCAAAATTTTGCCGAAAAATATCTTCGTAATCTGGGCTATAAAATAATCGTCCGTAATTTTCGGACGCGCTTTGGTGAAATAGACATTATTGCCAAAGAAGGGGAGGATTTTGTTTTTGTTGAAGTTAAAACTCGGCGTGACCAACGTTTTGGCGCGCCCGAAGAAGCGGTTACCAAAACAAAACAGCGGCATTTACTTGCCGCCGCGCAAATTTATTTGCAAAAAATTCGTCGGATTAACGATCCGTGGCGCGTGGACGTTATCGCGCTTCTTGGCGACGGAATAAATTTTTCAGTGAATCACATTAAAAACGCCGTGAGCGCTTAGGCGGGAAATTCTGCCGCCAAATTTACGACCGCCCAAATTTTTTGATGCATTTCTTCGGGCGAAAGCATTCGTCCGTCTTGAACGCACTCAATTAGTTTAGTGTTGGGAAATATCTCGGCGATCTCGGTGTAAACTCTTTCTGCGTTTTTTAAATGTTGAATATCAGCCTCATGCAGATCGCGTTTTTTTCCGTTTACATAACGGCGTTCGGCGGCTGATTTTTTATCAACTAGCAACTGCGCCATTTCCGCCGGCATATGCAAAATAATGTTAAGGTCGGGGCGGGGAATATTAAAGACGCCGTATTCAAGGTCGTCTAGCCATTTAAAAAACGCAAGCCGTTCCGAGATGTCCGCAATCTTGCCCCCCTGGTGTCCAGCATTAGCCGTTACATAACGATTGGAAACGATAATCTCGCCGCGGTTCAGACATTCGCGAATTTTGAATGAAGCGTCAAACCGGTCTATTGCATAAAAGGTTGAGGCGGCGCGCGGGGTCATTTGTCCATATTTTCCGTCGAGATATTCCTCAACCGGCCCTGCCGATTTGTTTCCGTATTGGGGAAAATCGGTCATTTGCACGGGGTATCCTTCCAAAATCAATCTTTCTAGTAATAATTTTGTTTGCGTTGCCTTGCCACTGCCATCGGTTCCGTCTATTACGATAAATCGGCCTTTGGCGGGAGTTTGGTGATTGGTTGGTTTAATATTTGTTTGCGAAATCATAATTTAATTTTTGTTTACCGTGCTTGCTGGTTGTAGGTTATCATAACGAGAAATATTATTCACATTGCGCGCGCGGGAAGTGAATGATAAGGTTCCTGAATTATTAAAAGATAGCCTTTAATTGCTAATAAATATGGCCGAAGAACAAAGTTACAATCTAGAACGCTTAAACGACCGCGCCGCGGTGATTGTAAACGCGGCCGGCGAGAAATTTGTAACTTTTGGCGACGGGAAAACGCTTCCCTTTGGCGTGTTTATGCGCGAGGAAGTTTTTAATCTGGTTTCGGTTTTTTTAGGCACGCCAAGTTCTAACGTCACTCTGCTTGATTCGGCAAAATTGACCGGCCTCGTTGGCGCACTTCTCGCGCGGCAAAGCCGCGCGCACGGTTCGGTTGTTGATATTTTGGCCAAAGAATTTTTAAAACCCGACGGCACGGTGAATCGCGAAAAAGCCGAAGCGCTTATTCACCGCGTGCTCATTCAGTTTGGCGACGATTCCGTGCAAGAGCTTGAATGCGCGACGGTGCTCTTTACTTCTATTTCCAATTTGGCGACTAAGAAAATTGAAGACCGCCGTCTTGGTAGCTACATTGAACAATCCAGTCGCTATGTTGTTTACACGGAGCGCGATCCGGTTTCGCGAGCTTGGCGCTATGCGCGCGAGCCGCGAATTATGGCGAGCGCTTTTGCAAAAGATTATGAAAGGACAATGGACGCGGCGTTTGACCTTTATGCGCGACTTTCGGAAATGCTTACAAGCTACTACGCGAGCATAAAACCACTTCAGGACGCCGAGTATGCGATCCGTCCGGACGAACCGCGCAAACTGCGCTGGCTGGAACTTCGGTCCGACGACGAGCGCAAAGAGTTTGAACGTGTTTACAAAACCGATCTTAAGACGCGTGCTTGCGACACGGCGCGCGTTGTTTTGCCAGCCGCGACCCTAACTAATATGGCAATGGTCGCAAACGGCCGCACCTATGAATATCTTTTAAAAGTTTTGTACTCGGCCGATATTCCCGAATTTTCTGACATTGCCGAACGCCTGCATAGTACGCTCAACCGGATAATTCCCCAGTATGTAAAGCGTGCCCTGCCAGCAGGTGATGAATTTTTGCGCGATTTGCGCGTGCGCGGACTACAGATTGCCGCGACTTATCCCGAGCTAAATAATGCCGACCCTAGCGAAGAGGTAAAGCTTATTGATTTGCCAAACTTGCTCGCCCCGGGGGAGGAAGCGCAAATTCATTTGCTCGCCGCCGCGCTCTATCCGCATTCGCGTGTCTCATACGGAAAAATCGTGGAGAGTATTAAAAACAGCCGCCGCAATTACGTTGGGCTTATTGGACACCTTGCTGGTGGGCGAAAAAATCGCCGTGACCGTTCGCCGCGCGCTTTTGAACTTGGTTATCCCGTGAACGCCGAAGTGGTTTGCGACTTTGGCGCGTATCGCGATTTGCATCGCCACCGAATGCTCACTTTGGAGCGCCAAGCGCTGACGCCGTATCTTGGTTTCGCGATGCCAGACGATATCATCGTAATCGGAATGGGAAACGAAGTTGCCGCGCTTGCCGAGGCCGTTTCCGCGCTTTATAAAAATATTGAAAAAGAAATTAATGCCGACGCCGCCGAATACTGCGTTCTCTTTGGCCACAAGTTACGCTTCCGCATTGGAATGAATTTGCGTGAGGCCCAGCATCTTTTGGAATTGCGCACCGTGGCGCAGGGACATCCCAACTACCGTCGCGTCGCGCAAAAAATTTGCAAAGAAATTTTCGCCCGCGCCCCTTGGCTCGCCGAAACCGGGCTTTTAAAATTTGTTGATTGGAACGAATACAACTGGGCGCGCGCTGACGCTGAAGCCAAACAAAGCCAGAAGACGCTCGGGCTGGATGGGAAATAGTTGACGGATTTGCTTGTTTCTGTTAAGGTAATTAACTGGACATGTTTGAACAACATGTCCATTTTTGTACCAATACTAACCCCTAATTTCTAAAATCTAATTTCCAATCTCTAATCTCAATAAATATGTCCAACCCTATTGTTCAAGCTATTAAGCAAATTTGCGACGAAAAGAAACTTTCTGCCGAAGCAGTTTTGGAAACCGTTGAGGCGGCACTTGCGGCTGCCTACCGAAAAGATTTTGGCGAAAAAAATCAGAACGTCAAAATTGTTTTTGATCCGGAAAGCGGCAATATGCGTGCCTTTGACGTAAAGACGATTGTTGCCGAAGAGCTTTACGAAAAATATGTTAAAGAAGAAGAAGATCGGAAAAAAGCTTCCGAAGAAGCAGTGGCACTTGGCATAAAGCCGGAAGACCGCAAAGAAGAAAAGCGCGCGGAACCGATTGCGCCAGCGCTTAATCCCGACGGCACGCCCATTCCTGAAGAGCCGGTTTATAATCCAAAACTTAATCTCGCGCTTTCAGAAGCGCGCGAAATAAAAAAAGACGCCGAAGTCGGCGAAGAGTTGCGTTTGGAATTGGAAATCCCTTCGGCTTTCGGCCGAATGGCGGCGATGACCGCCAAGCAAGTTATTACCCAGCGCCTGCGCGAAGCTGAACGGATCAATGTTTATAACGAAATGAAAAGCCAGGAAGGCGAACTTGTCGCTGGTGTGGTTCAACGCCGCGAGGGCCGTATGGTGCTCGTTGATCTTGGTCGGACAACCGGCGTTATGCCGCCTGAAGAACAAATTTCAACCGAGAACTACAACCCCGGCGATCGTGTTAAGGTTTTTGTCACCGCTGTTAATGTTACCCAGCGCGGTCCGCAGGTAATTGTTTCTCGCGCCTCCGAAGAAATTGTGCGCAAACTTTTTTCGTTGGAAATTCCCGAAGTTGCTTCGGGCGTTGTTTCCGTTCATGCCGTTGCTCGCGAAGCTGGTTCGCGCGCCAAGGTTGCCGTGAGTTCCAAAGAAGCGAATATTGATCCGATCGGTTCTTGTATTGGCCAGCGTGGTACGCGCATTCAAACGATTATTTCGGAATTGGGCGGCGAAAAAATTGACGTTATTCAATGGGAAGAAGACGCGCAAAAATTTATCGCCATGGCGCTCGCGCCAGCCAAAGTAAGCAAAGTTGAATTGGACGCGGCCTCGGGAACGGCGAATGTCACGGTTGCGACCGACCAGTTGTCGCTCGCCATCGGTCGCGGCGGACAAAACGTCCGCTTGGCCTCGCGCCTTTCCGGTTGGAAGATAAACATTATTGAAGAAAACAAAGCTCCGACCGAAGACGAAACACCAGCGGAAGAATCCAAAGAAAAACCTGAAACCGAGGTCGAAAGAAAAGACCAAAGAAGAAGTAAACGACAAAGACGGCGAATAAAACCGTTCGGATTAGATATTAGAAATTAGATATTAGATATTTTTATGATGGATCTTTATACCACAATTCTTTTTCAGCCAATCTGGAACCTACTCGTCTGGCTTTATACGACCATTCCGGGTCGTGATTTTGGCATTGCTGTGATCGCACTCACGATTGTTATTCGCCTCATTCTTTGGCCGCTCCAGCAGTCGGCGCTCAAGTCGCAAAAGGCGATGCAGACACTTCAGCCAAAACTAAAAGAAGTTCAGGCAAAATACAAAGACGACAAAGTCGCGCAAAATAAAGCGATGATGGAACTTTATGCAACGGAAAAAGTTTCGCCTTTTTCTTCGTGCTTGCCGCTCCTAATTCAGTTTCCGTTTTTAATCGCGCTCTACCAAACGCTTCAGAGCGGTCTCACTAAAGCCGATTTCGGTCTGCTTTATCCGTTTGTTTCTAATCCAGGATCAATTAATCAGATTGCTTTTGGTTTTCTTGACCTATCGCAAAAATCTATTCCGCTCGCCGTCCTTGCTGGTCTTGCGCAATTTTGGCAAACCAAAATGATGCCGATGAGCTCGCCAGCCGCAAATATGGGCGATGGTGCCAAAGACGAACGCCAGCTCGTGCAGATGAATAAGATGATGCTTTATATGATGCCGGCGTTTACGGTTTTTCTTGGCGCAACGCTCCCCGGTGGTTTGACTCTTTATTGGCTTATAACAACGCTCATGTCCGTTCTCCAGCAATGGCTCTTCCTCCGTAATCACAAAAGGAAGATGGCGGCAGCGGCTACAACGCCGACGGTTTAAAAGGCACGAACATCCGCGTAATGTGGGTGGAGGAAACAAGGAAACATATGCTTCTAGACGAAGCGGTGCTTAAAACAATTTCCTATTTTGACCTTTTTGATTATCCGCTTACTCGCGCCGAGATTTGGAAGTATTTAATCAGCGAAAAAATAAATTTATTCGAAACGGACACCGTTCTTACGACGCTCGTAAAAAGCGGGCGGCTTGAAGAAAAAAACGGTTTAATATTTTTTCCGGGGCGGGGAAGTATCGCTTTTAAGCGCGAATCACGTTATCGTCACGCGGCGCGCAAATGGCGCCGCGCTCACCGTTGGGCGAATTTTTTTTCGGCCATCCCTGGCGTCGCGCTTGTTGGTATTGGCAACACGCTTTCGTATGGTAACGCCAAAGACAGTTCGGATATTGATTTTTTTATCATTGTCCGTCGCGGCACGATTTGGCGAACAAGATTTTTTGCCGCCGGCATGGCCGCGCTTTTTCGTTTGCGCCCGACGCCAAAAACAGGGCGCGACAAGATTTGTCTCTCGTTTTTTGTTGACGAAGATAATTTAAATTTGCAAAAATTCGCTATCACCGCTTCTCCGGATATATATTTGGCTTTTTGGATCGGTCAAATGATGCCGCTTTATGGCGACGTCCGTATTTACGAAAGATTTTTGTCGGAAAATGGTTGGGTTAAAGAAATTTTACCGAATATTTTTGGTTGTGGCGTGGTGAGCAAAAAAAATAATCTAAGCAAATATATTTTTTCTCCGTTAAATTTATTGCCAGGGAATTTTTTAAAGAAATTTCAAAGTCGTCATTTTCCCGCTGCTCTGCTTTTGGCGGAAAAAAAACGCGATGGCGCGGTTTGTATTTCCGACGAAGTATTAAAGTTTCACCTTAACGATCGCCGCGGCGAGATATACAATATGTGGAACAGGCGAATATCTAATACCTAATACCTAATATCTAATCCGTCCGCCGCCATTCCGAGCCTGGTTAGTTGCTTTGTCTTGACGAGGAATCACGGAGCAATTAAGAGACGTTGAGTTCCCTCGTCGCTACCGCTTCTCGGGATGACGCCATACACCCCGCCGTCGTTCCGAGTCTGTAAGGTCGGTTTGTCCAAGGCGAGGAATCACGGAGGTGAATTTGAGACGTTGAGTTCCCTCGTCGCTACCACTTCTCGGGATGACGGCGATGGGTGGAGTTAATATCTAAATGACGTCCTAAAAAATGTATATAAAAATCATAAATCAAATTGATCGGTGGGGGACGATACTGCTCGTGTTTTTAATTCCTTGGCAGGCGCGGATTATTTTTCGCCAAGGATTTTTGGCAGGCGCGCCGCACGAGCCGCTCACGATCTCGCTTTACGCTTTTGAAGTCGGCGTTTTTGCGATTTTTCTTGTTCGCCTTTTTGTCCTCTCCGGCGGCAAGCGCAAATATGCCCTGCGCGCGCTAAATAAAATTTTTGTCGCTTTTTCGGTGCTGGTTTTGCTTTCAATTTTTTCCATCATTATTTCTGTTGAACCGATCGCGACTCTGACGATTTCCTTGCGGCTTGCCGAAGGGATGGTGTTGTTTTTTATTATTATTACCGCTCCGTCGGAGCGCGAAGCGCGGTTTGCTTTTCTTGCGTCGGCCCTGCTTCAGGCACTTGTCGCGATCAGTCAATTTATTTTTGGCAGTGTTTTTGGTTCAACGCTTTTGGGTGTTTCGCCGCAAGCGGCTTATAACCTCGGCGCGAGCGTTGTTGAAGCTCATGGTATGCGTTTACTGCGCGCCTATGGAACTTTGCCGCACCCGAATATTTTGGGCGGAATGCTTGTTGCCGCTATTTTGCTCGCGCGTTCGCTTTTTCGTCGCGCGAGCGCTCTTAGTGTGGCCGCGTACGTCCTGCTCACGGTTGGTTTGTTTTTAAGTTTTTCGCGTTTGGCTTGGGCGGCGCTCGCGGTGGGTTTAATTACCCAATGGTTCTTTGCGCGGCGCGATCGCGTGTTTATTAAAAATGCTTTTGTTATTCTTGCTATTTTTATTTTGCTCGCTGGATTATTTCAGTCGTTTGTTTTTGCCCGTCTTTCGGCGTCTGGCCGGCTTGAAGAAAAATCAATAACAACAAGGATTGGGTCAATGGAAGATGCGTGGCAACTAATTCGGACGCGTCCCTTCGCTGGCGTTGGCGCTGGTTCATTCTCATCGTATCTTTATAAAAACGTTGATCAAAACAGGGGTGCTTATGGTTATGAACCGGCACACAGTGCATTTGTTTTAGTTTTTGCCGAAATTGGTTTTCTGGGATTAATTATTTTGTTGATTTTATTTCGCGACCTAGCCTTAATGGCGTGGCGAAGTGGTAAGCCCGGGCTTGCTGCCGCGCTTATAATTTTTGCCGCGGGCGACCATTGGCCAGTTACGACCTTTGCTGGAATCATGATCTTTTTTGCCGCTTGGGGACTATCGCTTCGCGGTTGTAATGACGGAAAAATAACACACAAGGCTGGCGCAATTATTCTTTCAAAAAATGATCCGTCAAAAATTCTTCTTCTTTATCGTTTTGGTCCGGCGTATTGCGATTGGACGTTTCCAAAGGGGCATATGGAGCCGGCCGAGTCGTACGAAGACACAATGCGCCGCGAGGTTTGGGAAGAGACCGGGCTTGTCGTGGATATTATTAGCCAGCTGCCGAATCGCGAGTATGTGACCGGACACGGCCACGACGCGCTGGCTCATTTTTTTCTCGTCCGTTCGCTTGATGATTCAAAATTGCGCGTTGAACCAACGTACTCTGAAAACAAATTGGAATGGGTTCACATAAACAAAGTTGAATCGCGCCTCACGTTTGAAAATCTAAAAGAGTATTTTGAAAAGATAAGGCCGGAAATTCAGCTATGAACCATGAACCACGCACCATGAACCACCCGTATGGTACATGCGGAAGGCCTTGACGTTTTAAGCGGTTTTAACTAAGCTCTAAGCAACACAATTAGCACTCCAGGAAGGAGTCTGCTAATCGCTTTTATTCGCTAATTTTATTTTAATATGGCGCTATTGCCTTTAAACGATCATATTGTTATTAAAGCGGTTACCGAAGAAAAAACTGCAAGCGGGATAATCCTTCCAGACACGGCGGACAAGGAAAAACCAGAGCGCGGCGAAGTTGTCGCGGTTGGTCCGGGTAAGATGCTGGAAAACGGAACACGTGGCGCGATTTCGGTTAAGGCCGGCGACATTGTAGTTTTTAAAAAATATAGTCCCGACGAAGTCAAAATCGGCAAAGAAGAATATCTCGTTATAAGCGAAGGCGACATCCTTGCAATCGTGAAATAGGAAGAAAGATAACTAAAAGTTAACAGTTAAAACCTAAAAGTTACAAATATGGCCAAACAAATTCTTTATTCTGAACATTCGCGCCATGCGCTTCGTCGCGGCGTGGACAAACTCGCGAACGCCGTTAAGGTAACGCTCGGCCCAAAGGGTCGCAATGTGGTGATTGATCGCGGCTACGGCGCGCCGACGATTACCAAAGATGGCGTAACGGTTGCTAAAGAAATTACACTTGAAGATAAATTTGAAAATCTTGGCGCTGAACTCGTTAAAGAGGTAGCCTCAAAAACCAACGATGTAGCTGGTGACGGAACAACGACCGCAACGGTGCTCGCACAGGCGATTGTCGGCGAAGGAATGAAAGCGGTTGCCGCCGGCGTTAATCCGGTGGCCTTAAAACGTGGCATTGATCGCGGTGTTATGGCTGTTGTTGACGGTCTTAAAGCTATTTCCAAAGAAATTAAAACGCACGAAGAAATTGAACAAGTCGCGTCTATTTCCGCAAACGACAAAGAGATTGGCAAACAAATCGCCGAAGCGATGAAAGAAGTTTCTAAAGAAGTTAAGGACATTAAAGAAATTGTTATCACGGTTGAAGAATCGCAAACTTTCGGTTTGTCGCGCGAAGTTGTTAAAGGAATGCGTTTTGACCGCGGCTATGTCGCGCCTTATATGGTAACTGACGCCGCGCGAATGGAAGCGGAATATTCCGAGCCGTATATTCTCCTTACTGATAAAAAAGTTTCCTCGGTGGAAGAGATTTTGCCGCTTTTGGAAAAAGTTGCCGCAAGCGGACGCAAGGAACTTGTCATTATCGCCGAAGACATTGACGGCCAAGCGCTCACAACGCTGGTGCTTAATAAATTGCGCGGAACATTTAACTCGCTCGCGATTAAAGCGCCGGGTTTTGGCGACCGCCGCAAGGAAATGCTTGAAGACATCGCCATTCTTACGGGTGGCCGCGTTATTTCCGAAGATGTTGGTTTAAAAATTGAAAATACGGAACTCGCCGACCTTGGTCGCGCCCGCAAAATTGTTTCTTCAAAAGATTCAACAACGATTGTTGAGGGCAAAGGTTCTGAAGAAAAAATAAAAGATCGCGTTCTCCAGCTTAAAGCGCTCTTGGCGAAAAGCGAGTCCGAATTTGATCGCGAGAAATTGCAAGAACGGTTGGCCAAGCTCGCGGGCGGCGTCGCGGTAATTAAAGTCGGCGCGGCTACAGAAACGGAAATGAAAGAAGTTAAACAGCGCATTGAAGACGCAGTTGCGGCCACCAAAGCCGCGGTTGAAGAGGGAATTGTGGTGGGTGGTGGCGTTGCCTATGTCCGCGTTCTTACTTCGCTTGATAAGGTTGTTGCCGAAGGCGATGAAAAGATCGGCGTAAATATTTTGCGCAAAACTTTGACTTCGCCAATTCGCCAAATTGCGGAAAACGCCGGCAAAGACGGTTCGGTGATCCTTGAAGAAATTAAAAAGTCATCCGGCAATATGGGTTACAACGCGGCCGAAGATCGTTTTGAAGATTTAGTCGCCGTTGGCATTATTGACCCGACCAAAGTCACGCGCATCGCGCTTCAGAACGCCGCTTCCATTGCCGCGCTCGTCCTCACAACCGAAGCCGCCATTGCCGACGCGCCTAAGAAGGAAGAAAAAGAACCAGCCGGCGGCCATAGCCACGGAATGGATGAGATGGGCTATTAGTTTGCAAATAGCGTTTCGCATATAGCAAATAGAAAATAAACAACAAAAGCCCTCGCTTATTGCGGGGGCTTTTGTTAAAAATTTGACGGGGGGGGGCAAAAAACAGATACGATTTATCCTTCGCGCATAACGCGCGAAGAAAACGTATTGGAGGATTGGATGCAACGTACCTGTTCCTTGTCAATTCTATTGCTAGCGGTCGCGACTCTTGGGGTCGTCTCCTGCTCGCCAGCCCAAAACGATCAAACTGTCGGAGTAGAATCAAGCGCCCACGAACTCGTCGCCGCAAATGGGTTCACCTACCCACTTTCTTCAATGAGCTCGTGGCCGAACAACAACTACGCCGCCTGTGGTTCGTACTACCTGACTAACAAATGTCACAACGGATCTGATATTTCTGCCAGCTATGGCACCACAGTGTACGCAATGGCGGCCGGAACAGTTATTGCAAGGAGTGGAACGCAAGACCCAGCAAACAACTGTTCTTCGGGCTGGGGCTATGATTACAATCAGGGTAATACTTGCAATATGGCGCTTGCGGTTCAGCACTATGATGACGATGGCAATCCGTTTGTAGTTGTTTACGGCCATCTTCGTTATAATTCCAATTATGGCCCCGGAACAACGTTTACGCCGGGCGCGGCAGTTGGTGTAATTGGTCGCTATTATAATACCAACGGTACTTTAATAGATGGTGATCATCTGCATTGGGGTGTGCGTCCTGGAACAACAGCGCCGACAAATTGGGGTCGGGTTACTTGCGCTGGAGCTTCGCAGCCAGCAGGACAATCATTCCCCGTTGGTTGTAGTTCCGACAGTTTCGTTGCACCAGGAACGTATACGAACACTGCTGGGCGTAATTGGGTTGCGCCGCCCGTAGCACCATCGCTTGTGAGTCCAGCAAACGGCGCGACAGTCATAGGTTCAATCGTGTTGCAATGGTCAAATGGTTCGGGAACATACCGGTCGCACGTAATGATTTGTATGAACGCGGCGTTAACGACCGGATGTATCAACCCCGATGGTGGAATGGTTGGTGCAGAAACTACTGGGACAGGAGCAAATCGCAGTACCTCATACTCTGCTTCTCTAGGGTACACAACTTGGTATTGGGCTGTTCGCGGAATCGCTTACAACGATTACGGCGGTTGGGGAAATTATAGCGCCGTGAGATCGTTCGTCCATTCATACTGACAACCCAAACTCGTAATCAATCAACTTGTTTGCTCGTGTGAGGCGTCGGATCGCCGATGCCTCACACTCTTCTCTTTAATATCAATTAACGTTTTATTTAAAATCCTTATGTCTAAACGTAATAAATATATTATTTTAAGTTTATTTTTACTGGTCGTACTGGTTGTTATTTGTTTTGTTATATTTTTTCCTAAAACAAAACAGGTTTCTCAAACTAATCCAATAGGAACACCGATTATTGATAATCCCGACTGGAAAACCATAAACAATGCTGGTTGCGGTCTAAGTTTTAAAATTCCAAACGACTGGACGGTTGGGGGTATGCTTGGTATATCAAAAATTTTAAGTCCAGAAGACGTGCGTGTGAATTTAGAATTTGACCAGACACATCAAGAATTAATAAAAAATTCACAGGGCGATGCGCCGCTTGGACCGGACGCAAGAACCATTTCTGTTATATGTCAGTCTGATCTAAATGATTTCATTGGATCGTTTACTCGATCAAAAGATTTTAAAGATTTTTCTGGTTCTAAAACGCTTGCTTCTCTTGTTGCTACTAATGCGTTTAATGACAAAGGTGCAAACCCGGCACTTATCAATACGATGTTTATTGATGGTCAAGTGGTTTATGAGATTTCTTCTACCAATACAGTGCCGGGTGTTGGTACGTTTACAATTTATGAAATGGTGTTTGAAAGGAATGGAAAAATAGGCGAGATAATGACGGGTCAGGTTACATACGAACAACTTTCTGATACGGCAAAAGATATCATTAAGACAATTAAATTCGCGAAGTAGTAGAAAATCTTTGCAAGCGAAAACCCTCGCTTATTGCGGGGGCTTTTGTATATTTTCAGGGTGAAATTCGCGAAAATTGTCCCTTGGCTCGCGGCCGGATTATGCTATACTCAAAGCTATGGAAACTATATCAACTAAGCGAAAATTTTTAGCGGCGCTCTCGTATATACCGGTCATTTTTTTAATCCCGCTTTTGGGCTGGGTAAATGATGACTTTATTCAATTTCACGGCCGGCAAGGGTTGGCGCTTTTTATCGTCTGGTTTGTTTTTTGGGCGATCGGCCTAGTTCCGCTGCTTGGGCTGATTGTTCCGTTTGGCTATCTCATTCTTATTGTTGTCGCGATTATCGGGATCGCAACAGTATTTTTTGGCCGTCGTTGGGTTTTGCCGATCATCGGCAAGTACGCTGAAAAGTTTCGCCTCTAACTTAGGGTATAGGGTCAAGGGTATAGGGGATAGAGTATAGAAAAAGAACTATACCCTATACCCTAACCCCTAAACCCTACTCAACTAACCCCTAATCTCTGAACCCTAACCTCTAAAACAATGTCCGACCTAACTAAAGACATTCCTCGCCTCCTCATCCGCATTGCGGAAACGAGGAGGCTGCTTTGACCACGAAGGAAAAAAGGCGGAACTCGTCGCGCTAGACGCGGCGATGGCGGACGCAAGTTTTTGGAAAAACTCAAACGAAGCAACTAGACGCTCCAAGCACGCCGGAGCGATTCGTGCTGAATTTTTGGAATGGGATAATTTAGAAAAAGATACAAACGAACTTAACGAGCTTTCCCTAATCGCCGAAAAAGAAAAAGACGCCGAACTCAGTAAAGAAGCGGAAAAAAATTACCAAGAAATTTTAAAACGTTTTGAAAAGCTGGAATTTTTCGTGTTAATGCGCGGCAGATTTGACGAGTCCAACGCTTTGGTCGCCATTCACGCGGGAACCGGCGGCACCGAAGCGCAAGACTGGGCGGAAATGCTTCTTAGAATGATTCTTCGGTACGCTGAACGACGCGGATTTTCCGCACGCGTCGTTGACGAGCATAAAGGCAACGAAGCGGGGATAAAATCCGCGACCGTTTCTATAGAAGGTCCTTATGCTTACGGGTATCTTCGTTCCGAACATGGCGTGCATCGGTTGGTCAGAATTTCGCCCTTTGACGCGGAAAAAATGCGCCACACTTCTTTTGCGCTCATTGAAGTTTTGCCGGAAATTCCCGAAGACGAAGAATTAAAAATTGACCCAAAAGACATTCGCATAGATACTTATCTTTCGTCGGGGCACGGCGGACAAAGCGTGCAAACGACCTATTCGGCCGTGCGTATCGTTCATCTGGCGACGGGGATTACGGTGACTTGCCAAAACGAACGCAGTCAGTTGCAAAACAAAGAAACGGCGATGAAAATTTTGCGCGCGCGACTGCTCATTATGCGCGAAAAAGAACGGGCCTCGGAACGCGCCGAACTTAGAGGCGAGTATCACGAAGCCGAGTGGGGCAACCAGATTCGTTCCTATGTTCTTCAGCCGTACCGAATGGTAAAAGATCACCGCACGGAATATGAAACCAGCGATACGCCCGCGGTCTTAGACGGAAAACTAGAACCGTTTGTTGAAGCGTTTTTAAAGTGGTCTCGGGAGAACAAGAAATAACTTTTAAGTTTTAACTTTTAACTTTTAGTTTCTAGAAAGACGGCTAAAAGTTAACAGTTAATAGTTAAAAGTTTTGGACAATGAAAGTAATCCGAATAAAAAAAGAAAACGCTTCGGTGTTAAGACCAGTTGTCGCGGAATTAAAAAAGGGTGCGATTGTTGTCTATCCAACCGACACGGCCTATGCGATTGGTTGTGATGCGACGAACGCGGCCGCGGTTCGCAAAATTTTTGTAATCAAGGGACGTCCTAAGACAAAGGCGATGCCGATTATTTGTGCCGATTTAAAAATGGTGGAAAAATATTTTCTAAACACTAAACGCTATTCTCTATACGCTAAAAAATATTGGCCAGCTCCACTCTCCGTTGTTGTAGAAGCGAAAAAGGGGATCGCGAAAGCGGCGCTCGCGAGTGGCACGGCCGCGGTGCGGGTTCCTGATTCGCTAATCGCGCAAACGATATCAAAATTTCTCGGCCGTCCACTTGTCGCCACTTCGGCAAATTTTTCTGGCGCGCCAACGTGCTATTCAGCCAAAGCCTTTCTGCGGCAGTTTGAAAAACAACCCGCTCCTCGCCTACGTGGCGAGCAAGCCGCCCTTTCGGGCACCCTCTCCCGCCCTCGGGCGAGGGAAATAATGAATCTTGTTGTCCTAGACGCCGGCGCCCTGCGTCATCGCAAACCCTCCACGATAATTAAAATAAATAAAGACGGGTTAATCAACGTAATTCGTAAAGGCTCCATCGGATTAGACATTAGACATTAGACATTATAAATTTTGTATGTCCCTCCGTGAATCATTCCGAAAATTTTTTCCCGACTCACTCGGCAGCCAGATGCGTGAGTTTTATGCATCAACGGCGATTTTTGATTTTGGGGTTAGTTTAACAATGATCTTTGAGCCGGTTTATCTTTGGAGCGCTGGTTGGTCAGTAAAAAATATCGTTATTTTATTTCTCGCCTCATATATTATTTATTTTTGCGTGGCGCCGCTTGGGGCAAAATTTGCTCGCGCCCACGGGCACGAAAATTCTATCGCGCTCTCTACGCCGTTTTGTTTGCTTTATTTTGTTGGTCTTTATTTGGCACCGCAGGGCGTATATTTTTCCGCGTTGGCCGCCGTCTCGCTAGCTTTCTTTAGAACTTTTTATTGGCCGGGCGCGCGATCAATCATTTCAAAATATTCGCCAGAAGGGGGAGGGGGGCGGGTTGTTTCTGGGCTTAATGCAATTTCTTTTTCCGCGGCGCTCGCGGGGCCGCTCATTGGCGGCGTCGTGCTTGGTCTCTTTGGATTTATGGCGCTCTTTATTGTTTCGGCAATTATTATTTTGCTCTCCAATATTCCAATGCTTATTACGCCGGAGGTTTTTGAGCCGCGTCCAGTCGGTTATATAAATTCCTATCGCCGTTTACTGCGTCCGGATTTTCGACGAACAGTTGTCGGTCACTTTGGTTATGGTGAAGAATTTATTTCGGATTTTATTTGGCCGATCTTTGTCGTTATTGTCATTCCTTCGTATGCGGCAATGGGCGCAGCCTTTGCCATTGCTGGCGTCTTTACGCTTGTGGCGATAATTTTTATCGGCCGGATTACCGACGAACATCATCGGCATCCTATTTTACGGTCGGGTTCGCTTTTGACGTCGCTCTCTTGGGTTTTACGTATTTTTGTAGCCAGCCCGCTTTCGGTGCTTTTTACGCAGTCTTTTTATCGCGTCGCGCGTCTCGCGGTAACGACGCCCTTAATGAGTATTGCTGGGGAAAAGGCGCGCGAACACTCAAACACCAAGAGTTCACTTATCTACGAAATGAGTATCACGGTAGGAAAAATTTTAACCGCTAGCGTTGCTGTGCTTTTATTAACGCTTTTTCCGGGAAACCTGACGCCAATTTTTATTCTTGCCGCCGGCGTGACATTTTTTTATGCAATTTACTAAACTTCGCGGACAGCACATTCTCGTGAACAAGGACGTTGCTTTAAAAATTGTTGAAGCCGCCGCCCTTACACCTACGACGACGGTTTTGGAAGTCGGCCCCGGACTGGGCGTTTTAACGCACCTAATCTTGCCGAAGGTCGGACAATATTTTGCCGTAGAACTTGACCCGCGTTTCGTTAAAGAATTAAATAAGGATTTTGGCGCTAACCCCAAAGTAAAAATAACAGAAGGCGACATTTTAAAAATAAATATTAGCGATCTTTTTTCTAACTCAACGCTAGCCCCTAACCCCTATACCCTAATTTCTAATCTCCCTTATAACATCACCTCGCCTTTTTTTAAAAAAATTCTTACCGAAAAAAATCCCCCCGAACGGATGGTCATAATGATTCAACACGAGGTCGCCGAGCGCGTCTGTCTACGAGCCACGAGCCACGAGCCACGTGCCAACTTGTTCGGTTTAATGTGCAACCTTTACGCCGAATGCGAATATCTTCTTCATGTTTCACGCGGTTCATTTAATCCGCCGCCCAAGGTGGAGTCCGCAGTCGTGTGTCTAAAACCATATTCTGACAAGGCGTTTTTTGAAAAATGGGGGATAGAACGTTTAGTTGCCGAAGAGTTTATTGCTTTTACCGCGGTATTCTTCAAAAACCAGCGTAAAATGATGAGTAATGCCTTTGGCAAAAGTCGCGCAGAAGCGATTAGAGCCGCCTTGGTTGCCATAAACGAACGCCCTGACGCACGTCCGGCTGATCTTTCACTCAAAAAGTGGGTAGCGTTGTGGAAAATCTCAGCCCACTCTTTGCAAAAGAGGGGGTAGGGGGAGTTCGTTCGCGAAGTAACAACTTTAACGCAAAAAACAGAACTCTCCCTACCCTCCCTTTTACCAAAGGGAGGACTAGATTTCTCGCTTATTTTTAGCTTCGTTTCAGGCAAAAGGTATTTCGCATCATTGATATTAGACATTGATCGTTCGTGTCTGCTATAATCCACTAATATATATGTCCGGAAAAACGTCGCAAATTTTTGGCGTAATTCTGTTTGTTGCCGTTGGCGTCTCGGCGATCTTTCTGAGTATTAAACAGTCAACGCAAAAAATAAATAGTCCGTTTGCGGCAGGTGACCGCACTGCGCTTGAACAATTGAATGAAAATGATTCAACTGTTTTAAAAACCAAAGACACTGACGGTGATGGTCTTTCCGATTATGATGAAACAAATGTTTATCGCACCTCTCCTTATCTTAAAGACACCGACTCCGACGGTCTTTCCGATGGCGAAGAGTTAAAAAACAACACCGACCCAAATTGTCCGCAAGGAAAAACTTGTGCCAACCCGACCCCAGTGAATAATCAAATTCCGTCTGACTCCGAAATAAATTTTAACGGGCTTATGAATGAACAGGCTGGTCTGGAGGCGCCTGTAAATACTTCAGCCGATGCGTTAAATGTAAACACATCCACCGCGCCAACTGCGGCCGAAGTCAGGGCGATGCTTATCAACGCCGGTTTGGACGAACAATCGCTCAAGGGGATAAGCGACGTTGATTTGCTTCAGCTTTACAACGACTCGCTTAAAGAAACGACTACGACAAACGCTAACGTAAACGGAAATAAAAATACTCCGTAAAAATGAATTATTTTAAAAACAAAAAAAATTTTCTGGCCTTGGCGGCTATATTGTTAGTTGTTCTAAGTTGTGGTTTTGTTTTTCCAAAACAAGCGGCTGCGATTCCGGTAGAGGTCACCGTGGACGCGCAGGCAACGCAAGAACAAATAATGAACAAAGCGGTAGACGCGACCATGGACAGTTGGAAACTCGCAACGACGCAGGCGCTTATAACGGCTTTGGATATGGCCACGCAAACAATGGCAAAAAATTATGCCACCTGGCTTGCGACCGGCGGCGCCTCGCGTAGTCCGCTCGCCTGGCTCAAGTCGCTTGGCAAAATTGCTGGCGATTCGTATGCTAACGCGGCCTCGGATTTTTTAAATACCTTAGCCGTTAAATACACTGGCTACGGCCTTTGTCAACCAGTTGACCCGCAGATAACTCTTAATATTAAATTAGGAATTTTCCGCGATCTTCAGCCGTCCAAGCCAAAATGTACATGGAATCAGCTTTCAAAAAATTACGATACGATGAAGAACACGCTTCAGACCGGAGCTTTTCTTAAGAATTTCTCCGTGGCTTTTCAGCCGGCGCAAAATGATATTGATAACGCGCTAACTTTACACTATGCCGCGCGCAATGAAGCGCAAAAAACCAGCAGTCTTACTATTTTAGACGCGACTAAAGCCGGCGGCTTTTCTGATTTGACCAGTCTGATTTCTGGCGATATAAAAACGCCGGCGTCAATGATTCAGGAAAATTTGTCCATCGTTGAAAAATCGGCCGATGACACCAACAAGCATAAATTTGAAGCAACAATCGGCGCTGTTGACGTGATGAAAAGCGCAGCGTCGGGTATTGCCGCGAACGCCGGAAAAATGTTTTTAAATACTCTATCCACTAAGTTGGTTGATAAATATACCAAAGGGGGAATGTTTTCGCTTGCCGGCGCGATTTGCGCAACTAGGCTTGCGGGTGAACTTGACGTATGCAAAAAAAACGGCGACTCCGGCGTTCCGGATACGGTCGCGCTTGGCGCTAACGCCGTTGCTTTGGCCGACGCTTACTACACGTCAATTTTTACCGCAACGCCAAGCACTAATTCGGACTATAGTTTGTTGGCTGATCTAATTGCTTGTCCTGACGGTGTGGCGCGCAACGTTTATAATTGCGCTATGGATCAGCAATTTGCAAACGCGCTTCAAAAACAAACCACGGGCGGTTATTTGACCGTTGAACGAGCTCTTCTTCAGGGCATTATTCCCAATAATGCCATTATTGGAAAAGGAAATCCTGACGATGGGACGCGTGAGTGTTATACCAAAGGATATTGTTATACCAATTTGCGAAAATTGCGCCGCGCGGACATTGTTCCTGTCGGTTGGGAGTTGGCGGCTGAGGCAATCGGCACCAGACAAGGCGTAACGCTGAGAGAGGTAATGTCAAGATTTAATGATTGTAATTCATCGGGCAGCATTGATGGGACACATCCATATTGTCACCTGATTGATCCAGATTGGGTTTTAAAAATACCGCTTGAACGATGTAATGCGCTTGTGAGTGGTCAGACGCTTGAAGCAACCGGCGCCCCTGATCGCGCCCAAGTCTGTACCGATGTTAGTACTTGTATTTCTGAAGATACAAACGGCAAGTGCACTGGCGGATATGGATACTGCACGCGGGAAAAGGGTGGTTGGTCAGTTAATGCCGATTCGTGTCCGTCGCAATATGGAAGTTGTGAAGCTTACGCTAAAACCAACGTTGCTGATGGTGAAGTTGATCAAAACGGCGCTTGGCTTTCAAATACTTTAGACGCCAAAGCGTGCACGGCCACGACCGCTGGTTGTCGCGCCTTTGCTATTAATAAAAGTTTTGGGAAATGGGTTGACAACAAGCGTCTTTATATAACTTCATCGGCGCCAGTTTGCGAAGCTTCGGCCGCTGGTTGCGCAGCCCTCCAAGACGCCGCAACAACTTCAACACGTAATTTAATTTCCAACCCGAGTTTTGAAAACGCGCGCGCCGACGGACTTGCCGTTAGTTGGCTTGGTTTGGGCGGCGCTTATGTTGCGAGTGACGTTGTTAATGCTTTTGACGGCAAGGCGTCTTATCATGTTCAAGGCGATGGGCTTAAGCTCGGCGGTTATAATTACGGCCAACCTACCGACGCCGATCATTATGGCGAAGTTGTTGTCCAGCCAAAGTCGGTTTACACGTTTTCTTTTTACGCCAAAGGCAGTGGTACGGGCACGCTCACAATGAAGGCTTTTGATTCGCCTTTTTACGGAGCTGATCATGCTTGCGACAATGGCACAAATACCACCAAACCGTCTTGTCTTCAAAATATGACGGCGGATGTTGGGATTCTTCCAGCTTGTGCAACAACCGGTTCGGGAGCTGTAAGCTGTACGATTATTGATAATTTTGATTTTGGAACTGCGGTTCCAAAATCCGCTTTTGGTTTTAACTTCCCGCTATCTTCCGGCTATGAGCGTTACACGATGACTTTTGCCACCTCAAGTAATACTCACTATCTAGATTTCCTCTTCAATGGCGGTGATTTTTATCTGGACGCCATTCAACTGGAACTTGCGCCGTCGGCAACAACTTTTCACGTTGGTGGATCGGATTTAAATGGTACGACGTCTAATATAAAAATTCCGCCGGCCTACTTAAAATGTTCTGGCGATGAAAAAACTGATCCTGCTGATTGTAAAAAATACGCCGCCGCCTGTCGCGCCACCGAAGCTGGTTGCGATGGTTTTACACCAGTTCTTGGTGGAACCACAATCCCAGGCGTTGTGAATGCTACCGATATTTGTCCGGCGGTTTGTGTTGGTTACAGTACGTTTAAACAGGAGGCGACGCAGTGGGAAGTGACAGCTACCGATACGGTGCGTTTTCCAAAATATTTTATTCCGTCAACTGGAAAATCTTGTTCGCTTCCTGACGTTGGTTGCGATGAGTTTACTAATTTAGAAAAAGTCGCCGCGGGTGGCGAATCAAAAAATTATTTTACTTTCCTTCGCGCCTGTCGCAAGTCTGATCAGGCGAACGAATCCACCTTCTTTATTTGGGAAGGCTCTGACACCTCTGGTTATCAACTTAAGTCGTTTGTTCTGCGTACTGGCCCCGCGACCGACACGCGAATGAGTATTGTAAGCGCGGCGGGAGATACGTCGCCCGCAAACGGACCGACTTATATTCGCACGACTGACGCGTCCAAATGTTCGTCGGCGATTGTTAATCTAGCGGCGACTGATCCCAATTACAATCCTGATTGTCGTGAATTTATTAACGCCAATGGCGATCGTTATTATCGTCTGCTTTCGCGAACGATTAGCTCCACCGATGAGTGCAATAATTTCCGCAAAACAATTTCTGCTGAGGCTGATTGTGTTGGCACGGGCGGTATTTGGGATGCAAACAGTTGTACATACGAAGGTTTGTCAGCGGAAAGCATAACCTGCCAAGCGCAAGTCAACGGTTGTCGTCTTTACACCGGTAATAACGGCGCCAACACCGAAACGATTTTGTTTGATGATTTTGAAAGCGGTTCAAACGGCTGGGTCGGTGGACAAATTTCTGGCGAAGCAACGGTTGTTGGCGGGCATTCGCTTGCATCGTCAAACGTACCGCCCAACGGAACCGTTGACGCGATAGCCTATAAACCCCTTGTTGGTGTTGACGGAACAAGTATCCTTAAAAAGGGGAAATCTTACACGGTGACCGTTTGGGCAAAGGGAAAGGGCAGTTTTGGTGCAGGGATTCTTCCTAATTCTAGGAATTTTGGCGGTGGGAAAATTTATATTTTAAATGGTGATTATTCAAATACTTTGGCTTTGACGTCCAATTGGCAAAGATATGTTTTGGGACCGGTCTTTATTGATTCGGATTTGTCTAGCGAGGCAGTTCTTAATTTTTTCTTTGCTGGGAAAAATATTAACGATATTGATTATCTTGACAATATAGAAATTACGGCAACAAATGGCCAGTTTGCGATTGTTAAGGATTCGTGGAAAACGCCGGACGTTTGCGATAAGACCGTGGACGGCGCGCCTTTGCCGCAAGCTCAGCTTGGTTGCGCCGCTTACAATAATACCGCCGGCACGATTACCAATCTTAAATCGTTTACCAGCCTTTGCCGGAACAGTGCCATTGGCTGCAAGGCATTTATTGATCGCGCGGGCACAGTCTCGCCGTTTACTGGTTCGTATAATGTTCGTTGCGAAACCGCGAGCTCGGCCGATGTTCTTGTTTCCACACCATGCGTGATTGGTACAGAAACGCTTTGCACAATTTCGGCCAATAGCTCTTTCTGTCGCTTTAACAAAGATGGAATTTTGCCCGCGAGCACGCCGGCCTTTAAGATTGTAAGCAATGTTGGCAACGCCGCCGCTCCTGATATTTTTGCTGTCCCCGCCGACACAATACGTTACTTTGTTGCCAAAGAAGAAAATAATTGCGAACGCGCGGCCGTCGGTTGCACTGAGCTTGGCAAAATTGAATACGGAAAAACTTCCACCTGTACGCTCGCGGGGGGAGTAGTCTGTAATGTAAAAAGTGGCTGTGCTTGCACCGGTGTTTCTGATAGTATCTTGCAAACAAAAACCAATCCGGCAGTCGCCTGTTTTGTGGCTAAAGGTGATACCTCCTGTACTTATTCTGTTGATCCAAACAAGCCTTCATTTCCTGCAAGTTCGGTTTACCGAATTGTAAAACCCGATAATTTTGCCAAAGGCGATTTGTGTAACGCCGACGCGGTTGGTTGCGATGCATGGACGTCTGGCGCTGGCACGACTCAATACTTTAAAAATCCGGGCGATGTTCTTTGTGAATATAAAAGCAACGTCATTGTGGCTGGAACAGAATCAAGCGGTTGGTTTAAGAAAAATTCAAACGAACCGTGCGATCCAAAATTTGTCGTTACCGGTTCAACCTTTGGGATTCACAAAAATCTTGATGAGTACTATGCCAATTTTGCTGGCGTTTGTATAACGTCGGCGGCCGGTTGTACCGAATATCGCGACACCTTTGACCAATCGGTGCTTGGTGGTAAGTCATACTTCTTTATTAAAAACAACAAGATTACCGACGCGTCGGCAAACTGTGCCAAAGGTGCTTCCAATAAAAAAGGCTGCGTTCTCTTTAATGATCAGTCAAACCCGAGCGCGATTTGGAATGCCGCCGCGACTTATGACGCGAGCGCCAAAAATAATTTTGATTTTACGCCGCCAGTTTCTACCGCTGGAACAGCGACACCAAATGACGCCAATATTGTGCTTGAAGCCCAACTTGACCGTACTTGTTCCGAATGGTTGGAGTGTAACAGTTGGGAAACGGTTAAAAATTCGGCAAACGGGCAAACGGTTTCGCAATGCTTGTCGCTGGGCTCGTGTATAGAAAAAGACGCGAACGGAAACTGCGCCAAGTGGCAAGACAACGGTGTTGGCACATTGCTGGCCGAAACTTATGCTAGCCGGCCGGTGGTTTTTGGTTCGCCGGACTTTACAGGTTATTCCGCCCCGGGTCTTGGATCACTCGGTACGGCGCGGCAGATTATTGCGAGTGTTGGCGCGGATTATGCTGGCAACGCGCTTTCGGTTTCCGGAAAGAATTTTGCCCAATCCTGCAAGTCATATCCCGAAGCCAGTGCGCCGTTTTCCCAAGGCTTGGCGCCAAAAGGCGGAAATGTTTGCGACTTGCCAAATGGTAATCCGACCGGAAAAACTTGCGACTGTTCGTATCGCAAAGTTTCTTACAGTGGTGGTCTTAATAAATATTTCCCACCTACAGCCGAAACCAGTGATTATCCAATTAGGGGACAGGTTTTGCTTCAGCCGGCGGAAATTCCTTCGGCGGTTTGTGTTGGTGGTGCTGTGGAAAAAGAGGGTAAAAAGTGTAACCCGCTTGCCGCGGATCAAGAAAACGAGTGTCCCGACGGAACTTGCACTAAGATTTCAAAAATTGAGTCGGTGATTGGCGGAAAAGGATATTGCTTGGAGTATGACTCGTCTATTGGCAGTGGGACAATGGTGAATGGGGTAGACCCGGGCGCTTGCCTCACTTGGTTCCCAATTGATCAGCCAAACGGCAAGGATATTCTTAATCAATTTGCTTCAGCCGCTTTTGTCCCAAATCCGGGTCAGGAACGCTATTGCGCCGCCCCGCTTAAAGCCTGTGGTGCCGACCTTTGCGACAATGGCAGTGAACAATATAACTTCTGCAAAAAAATTAAAAAAACTCAATACAGCGTTCCGCCTCCGATAGGTGGATATAAAGATGGTGGCAGTTGCGCGAACAGTGTTAATTATCCAAGCGATTGCGGTGCTGAAACACCCTCGCCGTGGTGCGACAATACTGCACGGAAGAACACAAAAATAACTGATGCCGGAAGTAAGAGTATGTGCAGTTATATGATTAGCCAGGCTTGTTCCGTGGCTGGCGCTCAAACGGTTTGTCAAAATAATATTAAAAAAGCATATCCAGATCAGTGTGGTACCGATGCGAATTTTGATGATGTTTATGGTGGGGATAATTTTCATCAAGACTGTTTTGATATGCGCGAGTCTTGCGTTAATAGTCCGTTTTTAAGATCGACCAACTGTCAATCGCTGATTGCCCCTGGTGCTGATTGTGACGATCTTAAACGCAAAGATACGCCAGAACAGGTTATAACCAATGAGCTAATTCAAGCGCGCATTATTACCTGCGCCGTGCTGATTGGCGCTAGCGTTTGTTTGCCAGTAACGCCAGCACAATGCGAAAGCTTGGGCAAAATATATTGCACCAATGACAGCGAATGCAAGGCCTCGGTGCCAAGCGCCAGCTGTCAGGCGGTTAAGGAAATTGCCGTTAATAATACTGAATATACGGCCAATGAATTTGGCAAAGGAACAGTAAATAGTCCCGACCATAATGCTTATGACTATCCGCCAAACGCCCACTCGCTTGGTTGGTCAACAGAAATGAATAGCAACGGAAATAATAAAGCCTACACGGTTGATGGTGTTTTGCAGTTTGCCGTTAGCACGGCACCCGAAAGTGTTTCCGGTCCGTGGTCAGACTATAAGAGTAATGATGATAGCGGTAGCAAAAGACAGCCAGTTGATTTTGAAACCGGACATATCATTAGCGGTTATCCGGCCGATTTTACGGGAATGTATTATATAACCGAAAAAGAAATGGGCACGGTTAATTATGATTTGGTTTATCCAGCGCTTCTTCTCCAAAGCCAGCTTTCGCACATTACAATTGCTGTTGCCTCTAAGCAGAACGAACTTTCTAATATTTGTTCTTCGGATTTTTCTTGGACAAAGTTTGGTTTGGCTGTCGGTGCGGGTAATGGTTTAGGGGTCTTTATTTCGCCGGTTACGATTGTTGTTGGTTTGTTTGCTGGTTGGTTTTGGGACAGCGAATGTTCACACCTAAACCTTGGCTATACTTTTTATAGCAATAACGATGATGAGAATTTTACCAAAAATTTTGCCGTGCTAAGCACTTCAAACGGCTGGTCGGCAACGCTCGCTGGTAAAGAAGGTAACGCAACCTTTAAAGCCTTGTTTAGTAATACCACACCGGTTCGTCTTACCGGAATGCGTGTGGAATTTCTTGATAATGTCACTAAGGGCTACTTTTACATTAACGGCGCTAATTATCACCTAGAAGACCGGCGTGATGGTAAAGACCAAAACAAGGTTGACTCGCCAGCCTGCGGCCTAGCTGGCTATATTGGTTCTTCAAACCCACAAGCGGAAAAAAATATTCCAACCGCTTTTACCAATCGTCTTAATTCAATTAAAAATTACGACGCTTCGGTTACGGCTTTTGCCGACATAAACGATGCTAGTGGCAAGCCGCCAACAATTACTTATAACAACAAAAATTGTCCCTGGGGTGTCTTTACCTACCCCGATCCGGCCTCTATTATTTTGGATAGCACGATAAACAGCGGCACGCGCACCCAGTGTCAGTTTGGCAAGGGCGCGATCTTTAGTTCGTGGGGCGCGCTTAAGCGTTTGTATCAAAATATTTGGGATTGGCGTTTGTTTAACGAAGACCCGGTTGGTTCCGACCCAACTGGCGTTAAGCCCGGCGGCTTTGCCTTTACTCAGCCTTATAATTCCAACGGTTTGCCGATTGATAATTCTGGCACCTCGCCAGCTGACAGTGGGATTAATGGTTCAATGCCAAGTGTAAGCAATATAAAAATTAACGGCTCGGGTGATCCGGTTAATGCGGTTGCGCCGTTTAAGGCTGACCTAAAGTTTTATGCTGGCGCCGACGCCAACCATATGCCGCTTCGTTCCATTAGAATTGACTGGAACGACGGGACGGTTTATGATTCCGGCATTTATAATTCGTTTAAAAACCATTTGTCTAATTGCGCTGCAAACGACGCGGCGGCGTCAAGTTTTGCGCTTGCGCCATCGGCTTGCGACACAACGCCATTTTCCTTTTCACATGTTTACACTTGTGCAAGCGACAGTTGTGTTTTTACCCCAATCATTACCGTCGGCGACAATTGGCGCATAGGGAACGCTCTTTACACCGCCGTGGCCATTGCCCCGACGATTACCCTTAAAAAAGCCGAGTAGTCTGTTATTGCGAGGAGTGAGCCGAAGTGAACGACGTGGCAATCTCCACTTTTTTCACACCCTCGCCCGAGTGCGGGAGAGGGTGGCCGAAGGCCGGGTGAGGGTGTACGGCAATCTCAATAAATTTAAAAAACCCCCACACAGTGTTTAATGCTCATCGGATGAGCGCACTGTATGAGGGCTTCTTCGTATCGCTTCAATCATCTTATTCCCTTCTTGTTGTTCGGTTCAGTTAGAACCGCTTCTTGGTGTCATTGTGAAGATGCCAAGGTGTTCGCCTGTCTTGATGTGGTAGAACTTGCCTTTGACCACGAGGTTGATACAACCCGTTGTAAAGTTGTACCAACAGGTCTTGGTAAAATCAACCACTTTGCCTTCAAATCGGCCGTTTCCAATGGTAAACGTCCACGAACCGTCTTTGGTGATGTTGCCGGCAAAGTTCGCCGGATCTGATGGCCGACCATTAACTATATCAGCCGTGAATGATCCACCTGTCTGGCTGGTTACGTTAAATTCGTAACCGTAGAAGTTGTCGCCAACTTCTTTCTCCATGGCAATTTCCCAAGTGTTCATGGTCAGCGTCAGGTAGCCATCGGTTGTGGTGCTGGTGGCGGTGCTGGTGTCGGTCGTGATACTGGTGTCAGTGTCGGTTGTGGTGACGCAGTTAGGGCTTGCGCCGCCGGTTCCCTCAACGCAGATCGTTGGGGGATCGGATCCGTCACCGCCGCATCCGAAAAGGGTTGTGCCGCCAAAGAAGGCAGCGATAAGGATTGCGAATACAACAAACAGATTCTTCTTGAACATGATGTACCTCCGTCTTGGGTTGCAAATCTACCGCCGCTTTTTGGAGCGACGAATTGAAACGATGAATTGTAAAGAGCGCTGAAACGTGTAAATGGCCGTATTAGCCAGAGTACAATTTCCCGCGTTTAGTGTACTTAAACCATACTCCTATTTCCGGTTTTTGTCAAGCCTTTTCCCCTCCTTTTTGGCTATTTCTAGTTATTTTTTTAACATTTTTTCGTCGCCTTTTAAGTTTTTTAGTTTTGTTAGTTTTAATTTAACAATAGTTATATTGCGGAGTTAATTTATAAATCTTTCTTTGCTAAAACAGCCTGATGATGATACCTTTTTAAGGTATTTACTTTTGGTTCCGTGATTAATTTACATGAAATTTATTGGCCATAAAAATAAATTTGCTATTTATCATATGAATAGCAATAGCTTCCTAGGTGATTGCACCTCTGTTGTTTATCGTCCTAGTAAAAAAGAGATAACAAATGATCATTTATTGGTGAATCACTTACTTGTCATTATCAAAAGTCGTGTAGATTTAAAAAAATTACTTACCATTGAAGATATCAGAAAGGCGAATATTTTTGTAAACGATAAACCTGTTTTATTACGATTGTCTTCGGAGTGTCTGTTTAGTTCTTTTGGAGATACGCATTGCGACTGCGAGTCACAACGGATTTGTACGCTTCGAGAAATCCATAAATATGGTGAAGGGATATTTATTCATATACCCCAGGAAGCGCAGGGTAATGGTTTGTTCTATAAGGCAATGGAATTAGAGCTTCAAGTGAACGGGTTTTTGCCTGATGGAAAATTCGTTGGTCAGAAAAGCGTCACCGAAGCAGCAAAGCTTATGCTGGGTGATTTGAAAAAATTAGATAAAAGAAAGTATTTATCAATAAAAACAGTCTTTGAAAGTCTGAACCTTCGTAAATATAAGTTCGCGTTGATGAGTGAAAATCCGAAGAAGAAAAAATTTCTTGAAAAAATTTTGGGAGTTAAGATTAGTTCAACATACAAGGTCAAGGGTCATATAACCATTGAAAATATCGGAGAATATTTGTCCAAGCTTTATTCAAAAAGTTTTGTTTTGTCCGACGAAGAGCTAAAGGATATATACGGTATCATTAATTCAAGTAAAGAAATTCCAGAGCGAGCCGCCTCTGTATTGCGTTTCATTAGCGAGGATATAAAACTAGGAAAACATTTTAATGCTAATGGCGAATTATTGGAACATTTGATCGGGCTACTCAACATTAAGAAAAAACGCGAGTTGATTCAGGGTCTCGATCTTTTTCAAGACTCGGAAGCTTATGAGGAATACCACACGGAACTACGCATTGATACTGATGGCTTGGAAAAACTGTTCAAGTCTGGGATATTGATAAGTGATGAATTGTTGCGTTATGAAGAGAACTTTTTTTACGACCTGCCTTACTTCTCATTAATTCCTTGCCGGACTCTTAAAATACGAAAAGCGTTCAAATTGAATGACCTCAAACATCCATTACAATGCGAGTTAATCTATAAAATCCCAATCAAAGACAAAAATAATTTGATCAAGTGTATTGGGATTGATAATGAAGATATTATCAATTTAATTGATGTTTCCCTTAAGGATTATAATGTTCATGCTTTGCCTGTTTTTACGCATAAGGTAGTAAATAAATCTAAAAACATAAAAACTTTGATCAAACGGTATTCACATGACTTGCGGGTCTTGAGCCTGATGGGAGAAAAGAACGAGGTTGATATTTTAATGAACGAAATTAATAAACTACTAAAGACTTCGGAAATCAACATACTTTCTGATCAGAGCCATGCAAATGCTAAGACGCCTACTAACTTCAATTGGAATAAATTAGCGCTTGAGGAAACTAATTTCTATAAAAAATATTTCATTGGTTAAAATTATGCCTGTTGAAAGAGAAATAAAATACTTTTTTCCGTTATCAAGATTTGGAGAGCTGCGCTCTATTTTAAGCATGTTTGAATATACGGGGACAACTCATGAGATGACGTCAATGTTTGATAATCCTAACCCCGACTTAAGCTTTTATCACCCGAAAGTTGATGGTCGGTTAAGATTAAGGGTGGCGAAATGTTTGGATGGTGATACACAAAACAAAACAACTGGTTTGTTATCTTGGAAACAGCGAATTCCCGAACATGCCCACTCGGCGATTCGTCATGAGCACGAGGTGGAATGTGAGATTTCTGATAATTCAATTGCAAATATGCAAACTATTCTTCAGGATATTTTAAAATGTCCGCTAATTTCGTCGTATGAACGAGAGCGATCTCATTATTATGACGATGGTTTAAAAATAACTCTTGACCGTTTTCCTTATGGGTTAATGTTGGAAATTGAATTTGCTAACGAAACGATTGGTCACAGCGCACTGGAAAAGATCTTGGGAAAAATTGGCCTAAAAGAAGATGACGCTTCAAGATTATCCTGTGATGATATGTATAAGCGCCTATGTAAGTTGCAGAATAAACAAATTAAGGAGCATATCCACTTTGGTGACAAAGATATACCTTTAATATAATTTAAATGGCCACTTTTAATAAAAATAAATTGATCGTCTTTGATCTAGACAAAACCATAACTGCTGGTTATAGCTGGGCGCGCTTGAATTTTGGCCTAGGTATGACGCGAGACGAAGATATTAGTTTGTCTGAAGAATATTATCAAAAAAACAAATTCACAGAATGGACTTCTCGGGTATTAGATATTTATAAAACGCGAAGTATTCCCACTAAGAAAAATGTTCAAAATATATTGAAGGACTTTGAATATACATCTGGCGCCGAAGAGTGTATAAAAAAATTAAAAAAAATGAATTTTAAAATTGCTATTATTTCTTCTGCGCCAGATGTTTTTGTTAAATTAGTTAGTAATAAACTAAAAATCAAGAATTTTCGTTTTAATAATACACTAATCTTTGGTGAAAACAATTTTTTAATTAATATTTCAACGGATGGGGAGGATAAGTATACAAAATTTGCACATTTGAAAGACCTCTGCCATTTAAGAAAAAGTGGATATGGAAGAAACAGTTATTGTGGGTGACGGGGATAATGATGAATTGTTGTTTAAAGCCTCAAAATATTCAATCACCTTCAATGATAGTAAGTTTAAAGATGTGGTTTGGAAGACAATCGACAGCCTTGCCGACCTACCTAAAATTTTGAAGAATAGATAGTTGTTTCTGATCCTGTAGTAATTTGTTAACGAAATAATTTGGACAAGCAGAGATCTAATCAGCGGCGAGCAACAAAACTCGCCGTCGTTTCTTATAGTTTAATAATGAATATGCGCAGTTTTTAATATTAGTTTTGCATAATTTTTAGCCCTCCCATCTTTCCACGGTCGTGGAAAGATGGGAGGCGAGGGAAAAAGTGTTGCAATTAAAAATTATTCATTTGGATTTAGTCCCAAGCCAAAATTAAATGCTAATTTATCATCGCCGTTGAATCTGTTGCAGACAAAATATATAACGCCGCGTCTAATATGATAATTTGTTTTAGCAAGTTCAATAATGTCTTCGCATGGGAATGGATATATCCAGACGCTCATTTGCAATTGAACCAATCCTAGGTTTTTAAAAAACGTTCTTATGTTGTCGCGAGAATATCTTTGTCGTTCAGGAACATCAAATGATATTATTCGCCACTTATTATCCCAACGTTTTTGTTGTTTAATTTTGATATTTTTCATCTCATATCGTAAAAGTTCTGCCTTACCTTTCGCGGTAAGTGAATAATAGGCGATTCCTTTTGTTCTAATTAATTTTATCCATCCGCGTTCGCGCAAACGACGTGTTGTATAATTTATCCGCCAGTGTGATTTAAAATCAGTTCGTTTAATTGAACAAGGATCAATAGCCTCGTCAATAAATGTTAAAAATTTCTTTAAAGTCACGACTCCGTGATCTCCGATAATTTTTAATGCAGCGAATGTATTTTTTGAATATTTGTTTTGCATAATTTTTAGCCCTCCCATCTTTCAACGGTCGTGGAAAGATGGGATGGGGTAGACGAGATAAAAAATAAAGAAAGAAAATGTTAGTAAATTTTTGTTTATAATATTTTTTTAATATATCTGCTGAATGTAATTTTTGTGTTATTTGAAATTGTTTTTTAATTTTAAAAATACGAAATTTATTTAAGTTATCCCGACGGAGAAACAAGTTTCTCCGTCGGGATTTTGCGGTGCGCGGTTGGCGCGGGCGGGCAAACCAAGTCATTTGAAGTAATTGGTCAGATTGTTTTTTGGTTTGCGGTGGCGCGTTATATGCCGAGAGCGGCGACGGCAACGGGGGCGGTGAGGGCGGCAAGAATTGCGGCAACTGACCCTGAAACGCCGGCGGCAATAAGACTGTTCTTGACCGACGTTTTCATCCCAATCTTGGGATTGTCAAAGCATCCCTTGAGGCAAAAACCGTAGGCAATGACGCTTTTGTTTATTACCCCGATGCACGGCGTTCGGCTTTTAAACCAACCGGCAAGATGCAGTTCAACAAGCGTGATTGTTGTGCGTTCGTTCGTTACTTCCAAAACAAGATGCGGCGCCCATTGGTTGATACAGCCGGCCATGTACTCGCTTGAAACGTAAATCTTGATTTTGAATTTACCAACGGAAACAGTTGGCCCTTCATCCGAAGAAAACGTAAGTTCAAAAGCGTTTTCTTCGGTTATGAGCGGGGGACTGACTGCAATTAATGCTTCGTATTCGGTAATGTTGGCGGCGGTCGCACCGTTTTCAAAAACAACATTTACGTTGTCTTCATCGCTTCCAACGGACGTCGCTCGTCCCAGTGTTTCCTTGCTGCAGGCGGTTTGTGAAAAAAGCGCTATGAAAAAAATCGGCAATACCGTTTTTCTTGTCTTCATCGTGTTGCTCCTTGTAAATGACCAATGCCAAATGGCATCTTCATCGTACCGAATACGAAAAAAAATTTAACCAAAGTGTTGGCGTGCATCAACAAGTGTCATTTTTAATCGGAAAAAGCGTTGGCGGTGGATAACAGGTGAATATTTTTTCGTCGTTAAAAAAAGTTGTTCGGTTTTTTAAAAAATATTTTTAAAGTGTCGGGCGGCGCCGACATATTTTTTTGCTGGTTAAACAAAATTTTTTGCGTGTTGTTATGCACAGCCGACACTTTGCTAAAAGGGTTTTTTGCTATTGCGTACACTGGTTGTGGGTGAAAGCACCTTGAAAAATCAACCAAACAACGAAAGGCACGGAAAATGAAGACGAAGACACTCGCAATCGTAGTTTTGTTTTTGGCATCCTGCGGCGCGGAAATAAAGGTTAAAAAACCCGCAACAGAAACAACGACTGGTACGCGATCGGGGACAACGGTCACACAAAAGTTTGACGCTGGTGTTTCCACGCCCGCAACAAAATCAACACCAAACTCGGTCAGCGAATCAACGGGTGCCGTGATCACGGCGGCGCAGGTTTTGCGTCATCTCCCAGGGACGGCGGTCAAACTGGCAGGCGGGGGAACGGTATACTTGGTCGCGAGCGACGGCACACTGTCTTCGTTTTCCAACACGACTGCGCTGCACACCTCGGGATATTCGGACGCGATGGTCGCGACAATTACGGCGGCGGAATTTTCTTGCTATCGCACGGGGAAAACGATTAAAAGCGGTCTGCCGGCGCCTGGCGAAGGACATCTGCGCGACGGGACGCTTGTTAAAGAGAATAACAAATCCACGGTTTATATTGTTTCCGATGGTATTGCTTGGTCAATTGTCAGTATGGATGTTTTTACGGCCGCCGGTTATAAAACAGAATCAGTTGAAATCGTAAACGCCGGAACAATAAGAAATCTTGTTGATGAAGTTGGAAGTTGCGCCGACGGATTGGCTTGTTTGGATGCTGAATATTTAAGTTCGTGCGCTAAAGAAGAAATCGGCGACATTTCGCTTCCGCCGATTACGGTGGAAGACACGGGCGTCAAAACTTCGGCCACGACTTCGGTGGGAACGTCGGTCGCGACGCAAACCCGTACGACAATTGCGACTTCGGTGCAAACAGCAACAACCATGGCGACCGCGGCTCCAACTTCGGTCGCGACCTCGGTTGCGACAACAATGCCGACTTCGGTTGCAACTTCAATTGCGACTTCGGTGCCTATACAAACACAAACCGTCGTAATGGTGCAAACAGCGACGCAAAATACAGTTCAAGTGACGAGCGCCGCGACGGCGCTTGCGACAAGTACGCAAACGGCAAGTGTGGTTTCGGTTACTTCGGTCGCAACCTCAGCGCAAACGCAAACAACGACGCAGACAACTACCATAACCGCTGTTGCAACAGGTACGCCAGCAACCTGGGTTTGGATGGGGGATGGGACGAAACTTTGTTTGAATGCGGTTTACTTTATGCCGCGTTCGGCAACACGGGCGGTGCTAAGAACGTGGACAGGACCGTATGTAACTGGCACAAATGCCGGACCGGTTACGGGCAAGGACGCACAAAATCGTTTTTGCTGGGACTTTGTCGGAATGCCAGCGGGAATTTACCGTCTTTGGGCCGATGTGCCGGCAACGACTTGCGCCAATACTGATTTTTGCGGCGATGATGGAATGGGTGGGGACGGCGCACAATATGGCACAGCGCCGAACGCTACGGCGACCGAACGTAAATGGCTCTACTGCCTAGACACAGGTTGCGATGGTTACGCTGTTTTTAACGGAACAGCCTGGATTCCGGCCAATTCTTAACAATTTCGCAAACTTCCTTTTCAGCCGCTCCAATGCTATCGGGGCGGCTGATTTTCTTATATTTTTGCGGATAAATTTGGCCTATGAGCAAAATATTCTTTCTGCTATACTATATTAAATTACTGCGCACAATGAAAAAGTTTTTAAACAATATAAAATTTTGGCTGGTCAGCCTTGGGGCGGTGACTCTGTCTTTTGCTTTTGCGACCGCGGCTAAGGCTGCAGGAGAAACCGTTACCTCTCAGGTTATTTCCGAAGGTATTGGTTGGGCGCTAAATAAATTAGTTATTTCTCCGCTCGTTGGCGTGCTTGGTAATGTCGCGCTAATTTTAATAGATTTTTTGGTTAAAGTCGTAAGTTATACCGGCTATATGACGTCGCCAGCGGTGGTGAACGGTTGGATTGTTGTGCGCGACGTTGCCAATATGTTCTTTGTGGCAATGTTTCTCGTCATCGCCATTGGTACTATTGTTAACCCGGGAAAATTTCAGGGAATGCGCGCCATTGTCCGCCTGCTTCTTTATGCCATCTTTGTAAACTTTAGCAAAACCATCGCTGGACTTTGTATTGACGCTTCCAACATTGTAATGCTCACTTTTGTTAATGGTTTTAAAGCCGCGGCTGGTGGTAATTTTGTGGACGCCCTTGGAATGCGCAGTTTGGTGACAATAAACCCGAACGAAGCCGCTCCTTTAACCGGCCTTATTGGCGCGCAACTAGTTGGTTTAATAATGATGGTCATCATCGTTGTTTTGATCGGCATAATTTTGATCGCAATGGTAATGCGTATGATAACGCTGTGGTTTTTAATTGTCGTCTCACCGCTCGCTTTTGCAATGGGCGGAACAGAAATGACCAAGCCGCGTTATGCCGAATGGTGGAAGCGTTTTTCCGCCCAGCTCACAACTGGTCCGCTGGTTGCCTTTTTCTTGTGGCTAACTTTGGCAACGGTTCAGCAACAGCCGGTCGGTGCCGATCTTGCTGGTACTGGCCCGGGCAGTATTTCGGGCGCGCAAACTGCTGGTGCTAAAGAAATCACTTCTTGCACCAGCGAATTTTGCAAACAGTCACAAATAATGCGTTTCGTGATCGCTGCGCTAATGCTCTTGGGCGGTCTTATGTTTGCCAAAGAATTTGAAGGTGTGGGTGGCGAGCTCGCTGGCGCGGCGTTAAACAAAGGAAAAGGCGCGATGAACTATGTTGGTAAGCGCGCACTCAAACTTGGCGCAATCGGCGTCGGCGTGGCGGCGGCGCCGGTTTTGGGCGGAGCTATTGCTGGTGGTTATTTGATGTCAAGAACCGAAACCGGAAAAGGTATTTTGGGTCGGGCGGGAACTGGCATAGGACGCGGAATATCGGCGGCGCAAAATAAAAATATCGCCGCTCGGTGGGCAATGCGACTTACGGGAATTGGTGCGGCTGGCCGTTTAGCAACTTCGCTTGGCAATAAACAATTAGCCGCCGCCGATAAAACGGCGCGTGACAGGATGCAGTATTACAGTCAAGATCAGGTTGAAGAAGTTGCTTCCAGTAGCCTTTCTAGTTACCCAGAAAAACGTGCCGCCGCGTTGCGTATTGCGAAGGATAAAGATTATCGCAATGCCAATATTAATGATGCTGATCCCGAAAAACGCGCCAAGGCCGAACGTCGGCTTAAAATATTGCAACAGTCAATTAAAACGCTTTCCGAAATTAACGGCGACAAAGATGCGGATGATGCGATTAAGGAAGTTAAGGAAGTTCGTCCCGAAGCCTTGGCAATGGGGCCGAAACCGGTTAATTTTGCCGACTTTGGTCACGGGTTTAATATTCGCGAAGGCGCGTCAAAACTTCGCCTTGACCTAATGTCGGAAGCGAATAGAAATGAATTTTTGCACAACCTTCGTCCTGACGATCTTAAAGAATTGTATAAGCGCACCAGCGCCGACGGCAAACGGGCGATTGATGCGTATAGAATGGGCTCGCTTCCAACAAGGCCGGAATTGGATACGGCAGTTAAGAGTGGTCAACTCACCGCAGATGATATAGCTGATCTACCCGCAGAACGTTATGTTCCAGGGAGGACGGATGGCTCTACCGAAACCAATATTGATTTAGCAAGAAGTGTTTTGGAAAACGGCAAACCCGGGCAGATACGCGCATTTTTGTCGCGCGAGGATGCTCATCTTTTTGGCGAGGCTATGCGCGATGCTTTGCGGGGGAATTTAAATTTTTCAACTGGTGCTGGTTTTGATGGTCATACTGGAACAATGACCGACGACAATATGCGTTTGGCCGAGGGTGCGATTATCGCCAATATAGGAGCTAACGCACAAAGCCGGGAAAAGCTTTTGAAAGACACATACCGCGTTAAAGATGATGGAACTTTTGTTGATCCGAGAATGGAGTCGTCTTTTGTCGCGGCGTTAAGCTCGCCGCGAAAAGTTGACATGCTTATGAGTTTGCCGGAAAGTGCTTATAATGACGAAACAAAAAAAATTACTCAGCACATAATAAGCAGTTTACAAGATCAAGATCTTGTTGATTTTGCTAGTCGTGCCACGACCGCCGAAGACGATCGCAGATTAAATTGGTTGTTAAAGACGGTAGCTGCCGCTGGTAATGCTGGTAATGCAAGAGCGGCCTCTCTTGCACAAAATGCAAGCATACATCCCGACCTTGGGCATCATATGTCGTAAATAATCCATGCCAATACCTGACCAGATAAAAAGTTTTATCGTCGCACCTGACAATATAAAAAAGCGTATAGATTTAATGCGCCGTTATTCGGTATCGTTAGAGGCCAGTATTAAATTTACGAAAACCATCAATCGTCTTTATGAAAAAGAAATCGGATTAAATGATTTAATCCCTGAACTTACTAAAACGACAGGACTACCCGAAGACACAGTTAAAAAAATAATTTTGGAATTTGCCGGCCATGAGTTTTTGCCGGCCTCGTCATATTTGGGAAATGTTAGCGAATACATAAAAAGTATGGGTGGTGATCCCGCGAGTTATCCCGCGACGAGAATCACGATTCGTTCGCTTACGCCCGAAGAGGTTGTGTCTGAAGTTTTACATGAAAATACCTTGCCGCTTGCGGCGCACCTAGAAGGGCGGTTACGCGAAATTTTGGAATCATTTGTGCGTGGCGTACGCAGTAAAGACGAAACAATCCATCGCTTGACGCGCGCGGAAAAAATCGGCGGCGTGGCTTTTCTTGACGCCGATGCCGAGAAAATCGTAAATATTTTGGCCGAAAAAACCGCCAGCGTTAAAATTGATTTTTCCGCGCCGGTTGCGGCCGAGGCGAAACCTCGACCAGAAGAGGTTCCGACGCCGGTTTTGGCCGAGGTTTCGCCTCGGCCGTCCGATCAAGCTGCCGTGCCGCAAATGTTGCCGGCGGTGTCGGTATTGTCAACGATGACCGTTAGACCGCCAGAAGTAAAACGCGAAATAAGTATTTCCCAAGCTAATATTGATTTTGAACGCCGTCTTTTTGGAACGGCTGTACGCATCGCAGGCGGCGTTGGCGTCCCTGTGCCAAAAGAACTTAGCGATCGGTTGATGGCAATTATCGTCGCGTTTCTAAAAGAAGCACGCAAGTCGGGCGACACCTTAGCAACCTTAAAAAAGACCACCACCTCGGGGGGAATGGGTTTTGACGATGTCATCGCGCAAAAAACGATTGGTCTTTTAAATGACGAACTCAAAAAGATTCAGTTGGAAAACGCCATGGTGATGAAAAAAGAAAAAGAAGATTTTTCTAAAAAACAAAACGCCGAGATGCTGGAAAGAGAAAACGCCCGTCAAAATGCGGAGATTGCCGAGCGTGATAAATTATACTCAAAACTTTCTGGTAAAAATCCATTTGCTTTCAAAATTGCGCCGAAAACTGAAAACGCCGCGCGTTCAATAACGCTGGCGAAAATTGTGCCGCCGCCGGTTCCCCCGGTTGCTCCTTCTGCTCCCGAGGCGAAACCTCGGCAGGAAGAGGTTTTGACCGAACAAGTAGCGCCTCAAGTTGTGCCAGAAGTAGTTTTGGCTCGCCCGGTTGCGCCATTGGCTCGGGTTGTGCCGCCGCCGGTTTCGCCCGTACCAAGTCCTTCGTTGCCGCCGCCGGTTTTTGTCCCGCCACCCGTTGCGCCACTTCCAAAAATGCAGGATATTCGCAAAACCGCTTTGCATCTTACGGGTCCGGCTGAAGAACTCCGCAATATGAATTTGCAAGATTTTCGTCGGCTTTCTTCTAATTCAGAAGAAGCTTGCCGAAAATTAAATGACAAAGTGCTTCTTTTGGACGAACAATCTTATGCCGATCGCGCCGAAGGCGTAAAAGCTTGGCAAGAATCGCCGCTTTACAAGCTTTATCTTTCAATTTTGAATGAATCGTTTGGTGGCGGCGGGGGAGTGTCGGCAGTGATTCGTGCGCGTGAAACAAGTAACAAGGAATCGCTCACCGAAGCCGAAGTTCGTGCTATAATGGTATTGAATCGCAAACTAAAGAGTTAAATGAAATAATTAAGAAGTTTGCTATTAATCTTCTAACGTCTAATCTCTAACGTCTAATCTCTAAAAAATGCCCCAACAGTTCGTTGTCCCGCAATTTATTGATGTTGAAGATAAAATCATCGGGCCGATTACCACCCGTCAGTTTTTAATTTTGCTCGCAACCTCGCTTATCTTATTTATAATGTACGCGATTTTGGCGATGGCTTATTTTATCGGTTTTGGTTTGCCAATTTTGGTCGTCGGAATTGTGTTTTCTTTTGCAAAAATTAACGGCCAGCCTTTTCATTATTTTTTTCTTAACGTAATTCAAACTAGCCGCAAACCAAAATTACGCGTTTGGTATAAAGAAGAAACCAATGTTGAGCTAATGGCGCGCATTTCCGCGCCGCCCGCGCCACCCTCTGTTCCGACATTAACCAAAGAAAGAGCAACCAGTTCGCGTTTACAAGAATTAACGCTTATCGCCAATACCGGCGGCGTTTATCGCCCCGAGGATTGGGTGTGAACAATATGAATCATGTTCCACGCACCATATACCACCAATGATGAGCGGTTAATGGTTCATGATTCATGTTTCATGAAAATATGCCCGAAATGCAATCGGCAAAACTTTCAAGAGCCAAACCCGGACCGTCCACTGTCCGCTTTCTTGATATTTCCGAAATTCGTGACGACGTCGTTGTGCTAAAAGACGGCACAGTGCGCGCTGTGCTCGCTGTTTCTTCAATCAACTTCGCGCTTAAGGCGGAAAACGAGCAAGAGGCGATTATTTCTGCCTATGTCGGTTTTCTAAATTTAATTGACCACCCGGTTCAGGTAATGATTCAGTCGCGCAAGTTTAATATTGAGCCGTACTTAAACGAACTTAACGCTCGCGAAAAAATAATTAGCAACGAGCTACTCCGTGCCCAGCTTCGCGATTATCGCGCTTTCGTTGAACAACTTGTTAAAAGCGGCGAGGCGATGAGTAAAAAATTCTTCGTGATCGTGCCGTATGACCCAATTACTGAAAAGAAAAAGAATTTTTGGACGCGAATGGGCGAAGTTCTTTCCCCGGCCGCGGCGATTAAATTAAAAGAAAAGCAGTTTCAAGAAAGAAAAGAAGGGTTGATTCAACGGGTCACAAACGTGATCGGCGCGCTTTCGGCGATGAGTCTTACAGTAACGATGCTAGACACACAGACGCTGATTGAATTGTATTACAGTTTTTATAATCCGGTCGCGTCCGAAACGCAAAAACTTCCTGACGCTAACGAAGTCCGCATAGAAAACTAATATGGCCTTGTTTGGAAAAAAGAAAACCACACCAAAAAAGCAAACCCCCGACGAACTCGCGATCGTGGCGGCGGAAAAAGTTACCCTGGAAGAAGAGCGCGTTTATCGCCGCGGCGCTGTTTCTATCCGCGACCTGATCGCGCCGGCATCGTTTGAAGTTAACCCGTCGTTTGTTCGTTTGGGCGATCTTTATGCGGCGACGGTTTTCGTCGTTACTTATCCGCGTTACGTTTCGGTCGGCTGGTCATATCCGATTATCAGTATGAATCGGTCGCTGGATGTTTCAATGTTTTTTTATCCTGTTAAAGCCGAAGTTATTTTGAAACAATTAAAAAATAAGGTCGGCGCGCTTGAAGCCCAGATTATTATGGACGCGGAAAAAGGCGCGGCGCGCGACCCGCTTCGCGAAACGGCATTGCGCGACATTGAAAAATTGCGCGACGACCTCACCCAGGGAGTAGAGCATTTTTTCCAATACGCCTTCTACGTCACCGCTTACGCGCGCACGACCGACGACCTAGACAAAATTGTCCAAGAAATTGATTCGGTTTTTGGTGCTAAACTAATTTTTTCAAAACGCGTTTTTTATCAATCGGAACAGGGCTTTAATTCCTGCCTGCCGCTTGGAAACGACGAGCTTCAGATTACCTTTAACATGAATAGCTCGCCCATTGCCTCGTCCTTTCCGTTTATTTGCGCCGATCTGACCTCAAACTCCGGCGTGCTTTACGGCCTTAACAAACACAACAGCTCGCTCGTCGTCTTTGACCGGTTCTCAATGCAAAACCCCAATATGGTCGTCTTTGCCACGTCCGGCGCGGGAAAATCATTTGCTGTCAAACTGGAAATTTTACGGTCACTCATGCTTGGCACGGACGTTATCGTGATTGACCCAGAAATGGAATACAAACATTTGTCCGACGCTGTCGGCGGCACCTACATTAGTATTTCGCTTTCGTCCGACTCCAAGATCAATCCTTTTGACCTGCCGCGGCCAATGGATCAAACGCAAACGGCCGAAGATATTATTAGGAGCGCGGTCATTACCGTCAAAGGTTTGCTCCGTATTATGCTTGGTGCGATCACAACGGCCGAAGATTCAATTTTGGACCGGGCACTACTTGAAGCATATGCCAAGAAAGACATTGTCCCGGGCATTAATCCGCTTGAGCTCGGACAATACGAACCGCCGATTCTTCAAGATCTTGAAGAAGTGCTTTCGGGAATGGTTGGCACGACCGATCTTGTTGAACGGTTAAAGAAATATACCGACGGAACTTTTGCTGGGCTTTTAAATTCGCCGACAACGGTTGATATGAAAAACCAGTTCGTGATTTTTTCCGTGCGCGATCTTGAAGACGAACTTCGTCCGATGGCGATTTACACGATTGTTAGCTATATTTGGAACGTCGTTCGCTCGGTCAGCAAAAAGCGCATTCTCGTGATTGACGAAGCGTGGTGGCTAATGCAACACGAGGATTCGGCCAAATTTATTTTCGCGCTCGTTAAGCGCTGTCGCAAATATTACCTTGGCGTTACGACGATTACGCAGGACGTTAATGACTTTTTAACTTCTACCTACGGGCAGGCGATTATCAACAACTCGGCTATTCAGCTTCTGCTAAAGCAGTCGCCAGCGGCAATTGACCTTATTCAAAAGACGTTTATGCTCACCGACACGGAAAAATATTTGCTTTTAGAGTCCGATGTCGGTAATGGAATTTTCTTTGCCGGTTCGTCGCACGTTGGAATTCAAGTTATTTCTTCGTACACCGAAGAACAGCTTATTACGACCGACCCGCGCCAACTGCTTGAAATTGAAGAGGAGAAAAAACGTTTTGCCGAAGAAAATGCGCCCCCCGCGCAACAATAATAATATGGATAGACGCACTAAATTTGTTTTTCTTTTTGGAGCCGGCGCGATCGCGATCGCAGCGATTCTAGTTTTTATTTTTTGGCCGAGTAGTACCCCCACCCCTGCGCCGGGTGCGAATACAAACGCGGGCACAGGATCACTTTCGCCAAGTACGACGACAAACGTAAACGCACCCTCCGCCCCGCGCCCGATGACTGATATTGAAAAAGCCGCGACCCAGCCCAAAACCATCGCCATTACTTTTGCCGAACGTTTTGATAGTTATTCCAGTCAAAGCAATTTGAAAAATTTGGACGATCTCGCGCCGCTTGTTACCGCCGAGGCGTATAAATTTATTGATACCGATTATCGCGCCAAGCTTTTAAAAACGTTTCCCCCAAAAAATGCCTATTTGGGCGTCTCCGCCAAAGTAATCAGCGTTCGTCAACTTTCTTTTGACGGAACGACCGCTGATTTTGAATTAAGTATGCAAGAAGTTTGGTCAGGAACGGTGAGCGAAACAAAATATACGACGCTTGAAATTAAATTAATAAAAGACGAGGCAAGTTGGTTGGTAAATTTCTTCAAATGGAAATAAACACCTTCTCAAGCCGAAGAGGAGCAACACAAATTCTCCGCGCCGCGCTTGATGCTGTTCTTCCGGTCTATTGCGTTGGTTGTAAAGAGGAAGGGAAGATTTTATGTGCAAATTGTCGGAGCGCGATTACTCGCGCTCCGCTTTTTATTTGTAGCGCCTGCGGGCTTTTTTCGCCGGCTGGAACAACACATCCCGATTGCCAAACAAAAACGCCGCTCTCGTCGCTGATCGCGCCTTACCCGTATGCCAATCCGCTTGTCCGTAATCTGATAAAAAATTTTAAATACCGCGGCGCGGGGGAGAGTAAAAAAATTATTGCAGATCTTTCCGCCGCGTCGGCAAACGCCCTGCGCTTGTTATTTTCAGAAAACGCGATTGTCGTCGCGATGCCGCTTCATATTCGTCGTGAGCGCGAGCGCGGTTTTAATCAGTCGGAGGTTATTGGCCGAGCGGTTGCTACCGCGCTTGGGTTTAAATTTGACAGTGAAATTATTTGTCGGACGCGGCGGACTGACGAGCAGGCGCGCTTGCCGTTTCACGAGCGCGCGGAAAATTGTGAAAATGCTTTTCGTGCTAAGCCGACAAGCGGAACAATTATTTTGGTTGACGACGTCGTCACAACCGGCGCGACAATGAAAGCCGCCGCCCTTGCTTTAAAATCCGCCGGCGCCGAGCGCGTTGTTGGTTTCGCCCTCACGCACGGATGAGGGATATAAAAAACATATTTTTAAAACAGAACTCTCCCTACCCTCCCTTTTACCAAAGGGAGGGCTAAAGATTTTTTGTTTCGCATTAGATCCTCTTTGCATAATGGTAGCCTTGTGAGATACAACCAGTCTTAGCCCACTCTTTGCAAAAGAGGGGGTAGGGGGAGTTCGTTCATCCTATCTTAAAATCTACTTCCACTGATAATGCGTCCATGCCCATTTGGCGAGGGCGTCGGCGTCGCTCATGCTTGTGGCGAGTTTGGGTTCGCCAAAAATTACCAAAATCAGTTCGCGTGGCGCGCCTTTGGCGCTCTTTAGTCCGACGGCGAGGTTCCAGCCGACCTCGGCGCCAAGATAGCCGGTTTTGCTCGCAGTAACGAGGATGTCATCATATTCGGGCAAGGTAAGAAGCGCGTCGCTGTTTTTAACAACTAATTTTTTTCGGCTCGGAAGTTTATATAAAGTGCGTTTCGCGGTTGTGGTAAAACGGCGAATCGCGTCTTTTCCAAAGATGGACTGGGCGAGCGCGGCAAATTCCCGCGGCGTGGAAATATTATTTTCATTAAGGCCAGTGGGGTCGGCAAAAATGGTGCGGTTTAGCCCAAGCACTTGAGCCGCCGCGTTCATCGCGGTAACAAATTTTTCACGCGAAAGTCCGGTTGCATCGGCAAGGGCGTTTGCCGCGTCGTTAGCCGAAGGAAGCAGGGCTGCGTAAAAAAGATCGTTCACGCTAAATTTGGTTCCGGCGGGCACACCAAGCCGCGAGCCGCCGACTTGATCGTCCGCGGTAATTGTTTGGATTTTTGTAAGCGGCACCTTGCGTGAAAGAACAATGTTGGCCGTCATCAATTTGGTTAGCGAGGCAATAGCGCGGGGCGCATTGGCGTTTTTTTCGGACAAAATTAACCCAGTCGCTTTATCAATAATGATATAGCTAGCTGCGGAAACGTCGGGTGCTGGGGTTGTGTTAATAGGTGTTGGAATTTTTCCGGTCGGTTTGTAGAAAAGCAATTTTTTGTCTTCACGCCAGCCATATTGTTTTGCCCAATCCTCCAAACCAAGCGCCGAAGTATTTGCTTCGGGTTTTGTTAAATATGTTTTTTCGTCAAAAAGCGTTTGTAGGTCGGCGCGCTCGGCGTAAAGTGATTTAAGATACGGCCCAACTGCCGCCTTGGTGGTAAAGGGGATAATCGCCGCAAAAAATATTAATATAGCGAAGATCGTTTGGCGCATAGAATAAAAGTATACTACAAAAATCTTGTTTGCGCGCTCAAATAAAATTAACAAACAAAAAATCAGCCGCTGGCTGATTTTTTTGGATTAATAAATATTATAGGGCTAGTCAATAATATTGATGATGTGTTCCAAAACTGCGCTGTAGGCATTCATATCAAAATTAGCCGGATATTTTTTGGTGAAAGTAAATAAGTTATTTTTTGCGACTTGTTTTCCTGCGCTATCTTCGTAGTAGCTATGAAAAACAAAATAATCAGTTCGTTCGCTGGGGCCAGCGTTAAGGGCGGTTGTTGTTTGGCAGGCGGTTTCAAAACTAAATCCGGTCGTTCGTTTATATACCGTATTTTCCGTAACGTAACAATCTCCTTTAAGGTGCGGATCGTCGTTTGCAAGGAGAGTGTATGTCCAAGTTGGCGCGTAGGAACCCTTGATTGGCGCACGAAGGGTAACGCCGGTTTTGGTCGTCGTTGTTTTCCAAGCGCTGTCGTCAATCGGCGTCGCGCTCGGCGTGATTGCGGGAAGTTCGTTCATATCACTAACGGCGGGAATATTTTCCGCCGGTTTTTGATTATTTTCGTTTTTCGCGTTTGGTGACTCGTTTGGTTTGGCGCACCCGGCGCCGAGCAAGGCCATAACGGCGATTGTTCCGATAATTAAGGTGGTTTTCTTCATAAAGCATTAGATTAATTCTAGTCGGTTATCTTACCACGATCCCAAGGCGCTGCAACCGCAAAGAGTGACATTGATTATTTTGTTCTAATTTGTTAAAAGAAGGGGGGTGTGGTCTTTCATATTTAGAACGTTTCAAAACCCCTAACGATAGAGGAGGATGAATAAATGGCAAACGATACAGACCTTAGGACAAGTCTTGTGAAAATTCTTGACACGAACATTAGGAGAGGAAAGCTGGCTGCGTCGCTTGGTGGGCTCTTGGCTCTTTCTGACGAGCAGATGGAAGTTATAATGGATCCGATTTTTGCCTTGACGGAATTCGTTGGGGGACGAAAGTTGAATGAAGGTACAGAAGAGCATCTTCGGCATGTAATGAGTCTTCTTACGAGTATGACCAATATGGTCAAGGGCGGTGTTCTAAGCTCGCGAACGCTTGAGGTCTTTATTAACTTGCAGCGCGATCAACAACGGGCCGTGAATTATTTGCCAGAGCCGTTCCGTGGACCGCAACAAGTGGGAGCGATCATCTTGATGGCAAAAGTCAGATGTGCGCGTCTTGAAATTGATTTGCCAGAAATCGCCATCGGGTGGGGAGAAAAATTGGGCAAGCCTGTTGCGCTTGATGGTGAATTTCCAGGGAAACATCCGTGTATGATGCCGGTGACATTTGCCGCTGACAATGGGATGAATCGGATCATTGAGAATCCTCAAGAGTATTTCGGCATTCATCCGGCACTGCGTTCTGGGTGTTCAACAGCTCCACTCGTCGCTTCTTGTGAAAGGTGGCCGATGGAAAATAGTTTTGCTTTTTCGCCCTTGCCTACTTGGGCCGCCGATGATAGCGGAAAAAAGTTTTGGTTGGAAAATCATACTTGGCCAGAACAGCAAGACGAGCTCCGTAGACTGCAACGACAGTATCCTAATTTTACAGTGCGTTTTGCGCGCCTGCACGAGTTAGTGTTCATTGATTTGTGCTGGCGTCTGGCGACACTGTGCTCGCCTATGCACATTTTTAGTTTCCGCTGTGAGAATCCGGCCGATGGGAAAAATTGTTTGACCTACGGCGGCGTTGATCAGTATGGAGGCGAGATTGAAACGGAAAGAGATTCGGCCAGACTTGAGCATGGCGTTCTGCCGTTGTTCTTTGTCAAAGGCGAGAAGAAAAAGAAGTAGCAGGGTTAGTTTTTTTCTCGCAGACAATTTATCGTCAACATAACGGCGCGTCCCAACCAGGACGCGCCGTAAATATTAGATGGCGTCATCCCGAGTGATAACGAGGGAACTCAAAGTCTCTAGCAAGCTCCGTGTTTCCTCGCCGAGCTGAGCTCGGCTGAGCCTTGGACAAAACGACCTTACAGGCTCGGAATGACGGCGGGGGTGGCGTCATTTGCGAGAAGTGAGATGGAGCGAACGATGCGGCAATCTCCTTGGAGTATCACTATATAAACAACCGCGCTAACCGTAACTCTTCAAAAGAATAATCTTCGCCTAGTATTTCGCGAACCATTGTTAGTGTCGTATTGTTTGGGTTTTTAAAAGCGTCAGCGATTTTATTAAGACGCTCGGTGGATGGTTTAAGATAATCAATATTTATGGATGGGTCGTCAAGAAAGAGTTTCTCAATATGGCCGACAATGGTTCCGGGCGAGAGACCGCGTTTTAAACTAATCTCGTTCACTGACATTTTTTGCAACAAATATTTTTTTGTTTCATCATACGTTGAACCAGCACACATAAAGACGTTTGGTTTTTGTCCGTCGCGCGCGGCGGCGTAGCGCCGGATGGTCGTCATAAATAACTCGCCGTATTGGGAAAGCTTTTGTTCGCCGACGCCGCTAATGTCCAAAAAGGCGTCATTAGTTTGTGGCAAAGAAGCGGCGATTGCTTTAAGTGTTCTGTCGCCAAAAATAATGTATGGCGGAACGCCCAAACGGCGCGCCTCTTGCATACGGATACTGCGCAATTCTTCAAAAAGCGCCGGATCGTAATCGCTTACGATCGCCGTCGTCCGCGTTTTTCTTGACCGATCGTCGTCATAAATTTTCTCCGACATCACAAGCGGCGCAAATTTTATACAGCCGTCACAATTTCCGCAATTATCAAGCAGATATTTTTCGTGAAAATACTCAAGCAAATACCGGCGGCGACAGCTTTTTAAATATCCGTAATCAATAACCTGTGCCAATTTTAGCTGCGCCTGACGGCGTTCGGCGTCGTCGGTAATACTGTTGATGAAATATTCCTGCTTAAATTTGTCGGCAAAAGAAAATAACAGAACGCAGCGCGCGGGCAAACCGTCGCGCCCAGCGCGGCCGGTTTCTTGATAATAACCTTCAATGGATTTTGGTAGGCCGTGATGGATAACCAAACGCACATCGGGTTTGTCTATACCCATACCAAAAGCAATCGTCGCGACCATAATATTTATTTCGTCTTTAATAAATCGCTCCTGATTTTCTTTGCGCGTTTCCGGAGCCAGCCCGGCATGATACGCCGCCGCCTTAAACCCGTGTCGTTCCAAATTTTCAACTAACTTTTCCGTATCGTTTCTGGAAAAACAATAAATGATCGCGCTTTTGTCGTGGTAATCGCGCAAAAGCGCCAAGACCAAGGCAAGCGAATCTTTCTTTGGCAAAACTTCGTAACTTAAGTTGGGGCGATTAAAACTTGAAATAAAAATCTGCGGATCTTTAAGTCCAAGTTGTTTAATTATATCTTCCCGTACTTTGGGAGTGGCGGTGGCGGTTAGCGCGATAATTGGAACTTTTGGAAACAACAAACGCAAGGAACGCAAATTTCTATAATCCGGGCGGAAATCATGTCCCCACTCGGAGATGCAGTGCGCTTCGTCAATGGCAAACAAACTAATCTTTAATGCGCGGAGAAAATCTTCAAATCCGGTCGCCGGAAATCTTTCCGGCGCTACATATAAGATTTTCAACCCGCCGTTTAAGGCGCGTCCCATCACTTCCCGAATATCTTCGGGTGACAGCGTGCTGTTGATGAGCGCCGCGGGAACGCCGTTTGCCGAGAGCGCATCAACCTGATCTTTCATTAAGGAAATGAGCGGCGAAACAACTACGGTCAGACCTTCTTGTATTATGGCTGGCAGCTGAAAACAAAGCGACTTGCCCCCGCCCGTTGGCATAAGGACGACGTTATCCCGCCCAGCCAGGACATTGTTGATTATGTCTTGTTGGAGCGGGCGGAACTCATCGTACCCAAAATATTTTTTAAGTGTTTTAAACATACGGCGATTATATCATTATATTTAAGACTGCACCGCGTGAGAGGCGACCACTAATCCATAATAGGGGAACGAAGCGTTTTTGTGACAAAAATGTTATACACAACTAACACACTCTTTCAGTCACGTTGATTTTTGTTGATTCTATTAAGTTTTTAATGAACGCGGGCTGTTAGCAAATGCTAACAAATAAACCCGACTTCATTTTCTATATTGTATTAACCAAGGGGCTTGAAATATTTATTAAAAATTGCTAAGGTCTGGCCAAGCAAATGAACCCTAACAACTTGCTGGGAGATGCCGATGGATATCACCGCTCTGTTCGCAAAATTGCATGAATCGCCTATTTACCACAGCGAGATCATCACCAAAGCTCTCGCGCTCAAAGGTATTCCGGCGGATAGCGCTTTGCTAGACTACCCACTTCTCCGAGAGTACCACTTGGATTCCGAACATTTACGCGTTCTTGCTCGCCACAACATTCGCGCGAGCGAGACTCGCGATCAGCTGATACTAACCGACGATGATGTTAAAGAGCCTGAAATAAACGGCGAGCCGTTCCTGAATGCTTGGGTTTTCAAGAGACACTCCGATCCCAAAGACGACGATTTCCGGATCACCTTATATCTCAAGCTCTACATTGACTCAATGGATGAGAAAGGTGTCACAATCGTACCGATCTCCTGCGGACAAGAAGAACAAGGGATTTGTCAGGCCTCCAACAGAAAGATGTTTGATATTCTCGTTGGCAACGATCCTAATCCGCCGGCATACGCCGTCCAATTCACCGGTCTCACGCGCGCGTCGCACCTAAGTTGGCAAAACCTTGGCCACGAGAATCTTAAGAGCGTCTTTACGCTCTTCCGTATAGTAACCAAAGGCAATCAATTTCTTGCGGAGTTGGCAACCAAGGGTGTCTTAAGCCCAACATCAGAAAAGAACGATGGCCGCGGCTTGCCCTATCACGGGAATGATACTCAAACTATGCTCATAGCGCATTGGCGCGAGCAGCTTGAAGTTTACAAGTCCAAGCTCGTCATCTAGTCCGATGAAATTCCTAAAACGCGAACCACTTCCCTAAGTGGTTCGCGTCTTTCTTTTTTTCTTTGTCATTGCGAGGAGTGAGCCAAAGCGAACGACGCGGCAATCTCCTCGGAAGGGGACATGACACTTCACCGTTCTTAATGAATGAAGGGTTTTGAGGTGTGAAAGTCGGAAGTGAATTTAAATTGGACTTGACCCCATTTCTTATTTCTTTACAGAAGACAGCTCTTTGTCTGTGATCATTATTAGGTCGCGCAACTTTTTTCCGTCATCCGTATCCTCAATCAAGAAATGCAGCTTTGCTCCGGGGTATGGCGATTGTTCGTCAACCGTGCCGAGAAAATCCTTTCCCATTCGCGTCGGCCTGATATAAAGCTGGTTGTCACAGATAAGCGCAACAACTTTCTTGTTGCGATAGATCGCACAACCCCCGAACATGTATTTGTGCGAAATATTCCCGACACTATGGATCTGATCAATGACGAATTCCACGAACGACTTGTCCAACGTTTTCTTTTTGGGAGATATGTCTTTCATAATGATTCTCGGTGATGCGGACGCGGTGTTAACAAAGATATTATAGTACAAAACCAACATTGGCTGATAGTCATTTTTGAGGTGTATGAGTCGGAGCTAAAAATATTGTTATGGGCACCCTTTTCGGTAACTGGTATCTACAAATTTAACGTTAAAAAAAGTATATAGCTCAACCTTAATATACCCGCATAGCTCGTCAGTATCGCTGTCGGTAATTAGTATGCGTCTAGTAAGTATGTCTTGACCCAGACGGCCGATACCGTTATTAGAATGGAAAAGAAAGCCCACCGTGCTGAGATCGTTTTTCGTGATGTTTACGTTTGTTGTTTTGTCAACAAAAATTGGACCGGCTAACCCCCCAAACGCACCGACCTTTTCACCGTTTGGCGATGTCCAAAATGCTAAAACTAATAACAAGGCGAAGACCGCCAGACCTATAAATATTTTTGCCTCCAGAGATATTTTGCTTTTCATATTTGATGCGTGTAAATAAATGTAAATGGCTAAATGGGGTCAAGTCCCATTATATTAAAGATGTTTAAAAATTGGACTTGACCCCATTTCGTATGGTTTGATATTACCCCTAGAAATTAAAAAAGACCAACATTGCTGCTGATCTTCTTAAACGGTGAGTGTAGGATTTGAATAAACCGAAACAGGGCATGTCCCCATTTATATACTCGATTATCCAAGGTGCCTGACCCCATAAAAATTTTACTCAACAAAATAAGTTACCACTTTCCCATCCTTACGAATTGAATTTTGGGCCAGCCCTAATTTGATCTGAACTCCCTTTCCCTTGAAGGCTTCAGCCATTTTTATAACGGAAAGAATATCCGGCGCGACCGGAATTTTATCTTCAGGCATCTCAACGGCATCAGTATGAGAGAAGCCAATCGTGAGAATATATTTAGTTTTCCCATCCCTCTCATCTTTTCTTACCTCGTGAATGTTAACGGCATGTATCAGCGAAGGATAATCCAGGCTGAATTGCGCTCGAACTTTCTTGTGCTTACTTTTTAGCAGTTCTGGATCTTCAATCATCAATTCCCCACCATCCTCACTTGAGGATATTTTACCCCCATGATTTTTTAGCCATTCGATAATGACATCCATCAGCTGATCTTTGTCTTCAGCAATAATGTTAAAAACGGTATTGTCCTCAATGGGTATATAATGCTCATTTACTTGCTGCATGGTGCGATAGCTCTTAAGCCTCCATTGTCCTAAATCGTATTTTTTGATAGCAGTTTCGGCATCAGCAATTGATTCTGCCAATGTTTGCGATCGGTTAATTTTTAACTCACGGACAAAATCTTCTTCCGATAATATTCCGGAAGCCAACGCTTCTTTTAATCGTGTGGCCTGAATAAATTGATTTTCTCTCGGATCACTTAGATATGGTAAACCAGTTTCTACCGGGAACGACTCAACTCTCTCAACCAAATCCTCTAATTTCTTTTTCTCTAAGCGCTCCACTGGAAAGATATTTTCCAATGGATTATACAGACATTTTCCTTGTTCATTATAAACTGGAATCTGCTCGTTTTTTGGCAATAGTTTATTCTGGACATTAATAATGTGTTCTAGTGCCGCTTCTTTTGTTGGTGGGGCATCTCCACGCCTATTTTCCCTCATGTCGTCCGGTATAACAATCGCGTTAATCGTTTTACAGCTTAAAAGTTGACGATAGGCGCGTTTATCTTTTTCCTTGTCATCCGGCAAAAATTCACCAGCCTCATATGTTTTTTTACCATCTTTGCCCACATAACTTTTTTCTCCTTTGAATTCGGGGATTAAAAGTTGTTCTGGTTCCGGGAAGTTTTCTAATTTGCCCCAATCCGCATGGTCAATGCCGTAAAATTCTATTCTACCTAGGTCCTCATGTAAGTCACCATCGCCGTGTCTAACTAATATTTCACCACCAACACCATTAGTAACCCGGCCGCTAGTAAGATTAACCACGCCATTTATTAAATTCGGCCACAATTTTTTAAAAATATCTGTAACAAAAATAATTTGGCCACCAAATATTACTCTATCTTGGCCAAACCCAATTTTAGTGTTATGACCAGAGTTATCAACCGCTGGAACACCAATAAGATTAAAATCTACATTATATTTTTCTATCCCATCTGGTAGACGATACCACCCCAATCCTTTAGTAAGAATGCCTTCGAGATTACTTAAATCACTACCGTGTACAGCTAACCCATCCTCATTAATATTGAAGGACTCTATTGCTTCTGGCGAGCGCAATTTTAATCTCTCAAGCAAAAGATAACCCTCTTGTTCCTTGCTTACTTCTGTGGGTTCCTGGTTTTTTTGATTCGACTCCCGCTCCGAATCCTGTGAGAATGATTCTATCTCTCTTGGCATACTATTTTATTTAAAAATTATAATCAGGGACATGACCCCTTATTTATACTCTATACAAAAACTCCGCGCCAGAGCGTGGAGTTTTTGAACGGTGTGTACCGGTCTGGTACCAACCTGCTGGCTTGCCATAAACCCCATGCGGTTTGTGGCGGTATTATAAGGTGTTTTGAAGGCTTTGGCCAATGGCGATTTTGAGGTGTGTAGGTCGGCGGTCGGATTTCAAAATGAGACAAATGAGACACTTTAATCGAGTTTTTTGGAGTGTCTCACTTTGGGCTTTTAAGCCATTTCTTTTTAGCTTAAAAGGAGTATCCTTTATTAGGAAAGATTGGATTTTTATGAAAAAAATAACGGATAAAATCGAATACCTCCTCCGCCAAAAGAGGCGTTCTAGGCGTAGTGAAAAAGCGCGATTACGGCACAGAAAAAAACAGAAGCGAGTAAGGCGGCTTCTTTATAAAAGAAGCTGGGATAATCGTAAAAAATTTTTAAAGGAATTTTCGAGCATTTGGAGATAACCGCGTTCGTGCACCGAAAATTTTTTCTTTATTATTGAATACTGAGGAAACCGTTCGTTTCCTGCAACGAATTAATGCGTTATGGCAAAAGAGGGAGTGCGTTTTTGTCGCGTTAAAAGATGTAGAGATCATTGACCATAGCGCTACGACGGTGCTCCTTTCTTTAATACACCGTTTTCGCGTCGCCAATATTAAATTCAATGGCGATTTTCCTGCAAACCAAACCGCGAATACGATTATTCAGGAGTCTCAATTTTTTGAAAGATTGAACATGGTTCGCCCGAGTAGCAAGGATTACACCATTAAACGAAACAACCAAATTATTGGAGAGGCTGGTACGCAGACGATAGACCCGAATACCTCTTTGGCGATATGCGATGACGTATCGCAAACTATTACAGGGTCGTCAAAATACGTGTTCCCAACACTGCACCCGATGTTTATGGAATTGATGCAAAATACGTATGAGCACGCGGGAGAACACAAAGGAACCGTCCATTGGTGGTTATCAACAAATCATGATAAAGATAATAAAACCGTGTCTTTCCACTATATAGATTACGGTTGCGGCATAATCGACAGCGTCCTAAATAAGGAGAACAATCGTATTGCAAAAAAGTTCAAGAGATTGGCTTTTTCATTATTCCAAAAAGATCAATTTTCTAATATTATTTTGCGCTTGCTGAACAATGAACACCGTGAATCGCAAACCGAATACTACAGGGGGAAAGGAATTCCGAGCTTAAAAAAATCCCTTGATAATAAACGCTTAAAATGCTTAAATGTTGTTACTAACAGAGCGGTAGTCGATGCTGGCAACGGCGTAGCCAGAGATCTCAGCGAGGATTTTACTGGCACATATATTAGCTGGATGCTTGATAAAGATTGTGAGAAAAAAATATGGGCGAAACAATAAAAACTTCCGTTAAAGATTTCTCATACACCCCCGGACCACGAAACAAAAGGGAGGGTGATTTTTCGGCCGAGCTTTTTTTGGAAACGATTCTGGAACCAATATTCAAACGAATGGATGCGGACAAAGATTTAAAATTGGAGATTAATCTCAATGGTACCTTAGGCTACGGAACAAGTTTTCTTGAAGAAATTTTTGGCGGAACCGCGCGCAATAGAGGCGTTGATTTTGTGAGAAACCGAATAGAGATAACATCAAATGAAGAGCCGTGGCTGAAAGATGAAATAAAAGGTTATGTTGATGATGTTGAAAAGCATACTTAAGTGGTTAATCAGCCCGATATTATTTTTGCTCTTGGGAATCTGCATTGGCTCTCCTGTTTGGTTGCGCCATGCTGAATGGCTGAAATGGAGCGAGCTGGATCTGTCAAACACCCTATCGATATTAGGACTTGTCATAAATACGATTCTCGCGGTCGTCATCGTGCTTGTATTGCAAAGATTGCAAGATATCCAACGCGTAGAGAAAAACATACTCATAAGCCGGCTCGAGGAAGAACTTAAGTGCATTAAGGATTTTGTCGATGGTTGTTGCGTGAGCGGCAATCCAGTGGATTTTTCTTCCGTCACTAGTTTTTTTAAAACGATAAATATTCGAATTAGCAAAATCACCGATACTCACAGTAATTGCAAAAAAGAAACTGATGATTTGTTTGAGGAGACCTTGGCTTTAAATTCTTTATTGACAGACCCTAAAGGAACAGACGATTTGAAAATTGACAATAATAAAATATCAATAACGCCCAAAAGGATACAGGAGATAAAAATACAGATTGCCGAAGTTCAAAACCGAACTCTGGAACTTATCATTTGTATTAATAGACAGGCCACCAAAAGAGGCCGAACCAAAGAAAAGAAATAACGGTAAACTTGCGAGGTTCTTTATTTAAAAGCTTTCCATTTTTAATGGAAAGCTTTTAAATATGGCCAGATTAAATATTTGCTGAGAATTTCTTTAGGATTATAAACTTCATACCATGGCTTCATTGCTATGGTATTTGGGCTTTCATTAAGAGGGACGGAGACGTATTTCAATAATTTTTTAGGAGGTAGGATCCCCGCGTTGTCTTTTATCGTTAGTATCATGAAGCCGTTTTTAGAAACGGTTCTGGCTTTTAAAACGCCGTCGCGCACGAGCTTTTTAACGGTCGGAGCTTTCAATTTCAAATATATATCGAGATCGCTTGAAGAGTACCAGCTTTCGTTGTTGCGGCAGGCACTGCCGGGGAGCTCTTTTTTGTTGACGGCATGTTGGCAAGCTAGGCATTTTTTACCCCACTTATCGTACCAAAGTTCCTCATTCTTTATTTGGGCCGAACAAATGGCGCAGCTATATGTCCCTCCGTTCATGATATGAAAACCATTGGGAGAAGTTTTTAATTTTTCTTTAAGCTGTCGTTCTCGTAAAGAACAATCGAATAGCACCTTGAAAAGACCTATCAACCTATTTGCGGATTCGGTTGCTTCCTGACGGCTTATTTCCGTGCCGTACGTCTTTTTGTAAATTTCTTGGAATTCGTCAATTGCTTTTTCAGGTAGCAGCATAAAACTATTGTTTTGGTTTTATAACGACCCTACCCAGTAGAACAAGGTAAAGATATAAAACCAACGTGGTATTTTCAAAATTACATTCCATTGGTTCGATTTCACCGTGCGCAATTTTGTGCCTAATTCTATATCCCATTTGTTCAAATAGAACGAATTTTATTTGCCTGCAGAAGTCTTCGCTCCACGCCTTCTTAAATTCCTCTGAATCCAAATCCATTTCCGATAAGACTTTTGTTCTCGTTGCAATTCCTTGTTTTTGGTCTAATGCCACGATGTTAATACCTAGTCTCTCAGAGATTTTTAAGAAAACGTTTTCAAATTGCGGTACAAGAATATGTAACGCAGAGACATAATCGCGATCGAAATATTTCTGAAGGCCAACCAAGATTATTTTAAGATTTTTATCCTCAAAAATTCTAGCCTCAGAAAAATATTCAGATAACTCCTTCATGTTTAAATTTATGCCGTGAGGTTTGTTTTCCATAAGTTCATAAATGACTCTGCCTAGATAAAATCGCATCACTAACTGTTGATGAAGATTATACATATCGATAAACCAAGAATACCTCCCGTCAGAACCCCCGCGCAAAATATGCCCATTATTGGAAATGGTTGACATGCTCGTAATCTGGCGAAAGATAGACATTTCCCCACTGGCCTGTTGTTGCATAATTGCTAATTTCGGAAAGAATAACGGACTTCTTCCTATCGCTCGTAAGATGGTTTTTAAGTCGCCCTGGTTTAAAAATTTCGTTATAAATTCCTCGCGCAATTTTATCTTATCTTCGGAAAGTGTTTGTGTAACAGAAAGTTCTTTGAAATCTTTGCCGGATGCCATCGATTTTTTGTTCATTTCGACAATTTTGTTTTTGCACAATGTTATGGCATTGGATTTGCCCCGCTGTCCTATCGCAATCTTCAGCGCGTCTTTATAGAAAAAAGCAGCGCGAAAAAAGTCTTTCTGTTTTTCTGCTTCTTGGGCTTGAGAAAGCTTATTCTGCAATTCAATGTTATCCATATATGGGCTACATCATACACCCATAAAACCCACTTATCCACACGGTGTGCAAAAAGGCTTTTTTGAAGGTTTTTAGAATTCGTGAAAAACCATACTTCGAAAATCCAGATTTTAAGAGAAAAAATTAAAATTGATTTTGTAAGTCTTTACACTATTGACAATTTACCCAAATTAATCAAAATAGAGCCAAATATTGACTGTTTTTGGCACCGGACTTCATGAAGCGAAGGTGATATGACCATTCGCTGAAACAAAAAACTAAAAAAAGAAATAAATGGTCCCGTCCTATTCGTTAACTACTAATTAACATTATCCATTCTTTTAAATGACCAAAATAAATTGATTGTAAAATCAGAAAATAAGCGCGACATGTTAATTGTTATTTTTAATTAAAAAATTCAAACCATTTATTTCGCCATCATGAGTATTCGTATAAATGTCGTAATGGGTGTCCTGATCGAAAATATTTTCTCCAAATTTTGACCACTTTTCTACGACTAAGGAAAACCAATTATCAATATTATCGTTTGATAATTCCCCGTTATACGGGATTTTGTAAAGGTCATTTAAATACTCCAACGATGAGCAAACAAATATTTTTGTATGTTTTTTCTCATCATCAGAGAGAATAATAATTCTAGCCCAATATAAGTCCCTACTAAAATCCCTTTTTAAAGTCCCTTTCTCTGCCTTCATATTAAAAACCTGCAACAATAATTTTAAGCAAAAAATTACCTATCTACGATTGCCATGTATTATATACAATACGATGCGTTCAATACCTTGTATTAAAAACATGGTTAAAAAGCCCCAAAAAATTCCATTTATTATCGAATAACCATATACATCAATTGAATCACTAAAACGCCAATTGACTTCACCTTTTTCAATTAAATAACCAAATATTAATGAGACGAAAGAGACAAACCAACCTAAAACATTTAGCAATCTCTCCCACCAACTATCTTGAGTTAAAAAAGTAAAAAAAGAAATTTTAAATTGCTTCTTTTTGACATTCAAAAAAATAAAGGACGTAACAGAAATTATTAGGACAGTGAATCCACCAAAACCTAAAAAATCCTCAATAAAACTATGTGAATAATTTTTTGAAAAAATGAACAAAAAAGATGCTATTAATATACAATATGACGCAAACACCAATGCGTTTTTATTTATGAATTTTATGAGCATATCTTTTTGATTGTAATTCGTCTGGACAATACCACGTCGTTCGCCTCATACTCATAAGAGTTAAGGTCGCTCGATACGAAATTGTCTTAGCTTTTATTCTACAACTGATTCCATAATAGTGCCATCGTTTACCAATAACGAATCTCTTAACATCATGCGCAGTGTTGATTTTCCCTTGGTTGTTTTTAAATAAATTTCTCGCCTCGTTGCATCGGATGTCGTGAGATACGCCTCATAATGGATTATTTTTAATGGGCGGTAAGCTTTTGTTGATTGTGTTTCGCCTCGTTCGTGTTGCTGGAAACGGCGTTTTAGATCTTTGGTGCTGCCAACATATATCCAGTTTCTATTTTGACTTTTTAAAACATATACATAGTGCATATAACATATTATAAACCCGGAAAGCGCCGCGCACCATGTGAGGTGCACGGCTGCCATAAACCACGTTTGCTTTGAGTATTCATCTATCAAAAAACACGTAGAGCATGACAAACCATATATAGAATGGCTTGCCATAAACCCCACGTGGTTTATGGCGGAGAGTATAGGATTTGAACCTATGAGCCCCCTTACGGGAGCGCAGTTTAGCAAACTGCTGCCTTGGACCACTCGGCCAACTCTCCATATTATTTTAATTGTTCGTTGGCCTCGTGGTAGAACCACTCCCAGCCAAAGGCTGGTGCGCCTCGGGCGCAGGCCAACTCTCCATATCTCGTTGATTGTGAGTAAAATATATTAAAAAAACGGCTAAATGTCAATTTTCTTTGTTTTTTTAGCTGAACAGAGCTTATCAAAAGCAACCCAAAGTAAATTGTATCAATGGGTAAAAGGAGTAGAATTGTTATTAGATTAACTGATTAACAAATTTTTTTATGTGGGCAATTATTGGGTTTATTGTCGGTATCTGCGCGCCGCGGCTTGTATCAATATATCTTTACTTTTTTACTAGCTGGTTTGCGGGCGTATTTCATACCAAGGGCTGGCCGATTTTGGGTTTTATTTTTATGCCGCGGACAATGCTTTGGTATAGCGTTGTTGCTAATTGGTCTAACGGTCACTGGGGTTTTTGGCAGTATGCCATTTTGGTCATTGCAATAATTGGCGACCTTGGCGGCGGCAAATCAACTTACCACCGTAAGCCGTACGGATGCTTTTAGTGTTCGCTATCGGAAAACGATCTCGTCCCGTATTTAATGGGCGACATATATAATTATATAAAAAATAAAATAATCATCACCATTGCTTTCTTCCTAGCTATTATTGCGGTTGTTTTTTTATTTTATTTTTACAAACCCCAACAAAACTTGCCGACTGGTGTTATTTCAAACGCGCCCAATGTTTCCAAAACCTGCGTTGATTGCGGAAAAGGGGGTTGGGAGAAAATGGACGAGCTTTGCGGAAAACAAATCATTTCTAAAAATGATTTTAAGGAGTGCCTGAAAAATTTTAGTTGGTCATCGGTTGGCAAAGACACGGACGCTGGTGAAATACAGGAAGGATATATTGAAATCGGCAGTTTAGAAGTTTTGAAAAATTCTACTGTCGGATCAATTGGTGTTTTTATCTACCACCAGTGGGCGGTTGATAAAGATGGAAATTTATATTTATTAGGGCAACTAGGTTAACGGATAGTATAACTGAATAAAATTCCTTATAATACTCTTTAGATTATTAGTACCAAGTAACGCACAATAAATATGGTAATTACTATTTGCTCAAGCGTTGATTTTACGCCAAAAATAAAAGAAATCAGGGAGATTTTAGAAAATAAGGGCTGGAAAGTTAATATTCCTTATGTTTCCCAGAAGATTATTGACGGGCTTCTGTCTTATGAAGATTTTTTGAAAACAAAAGAAAGCAGTGGTGATATATCTATTAGAAAAGACCAAAACGTTGACCTAATAAAACGATATTGGGATTTTATTAAAAATTCTGATGCTATCCTGGTGCTTAATCTTGATAAAAAGGGGATTGCTGGTTATGTCGGCGGCAGTACTTTAATGGAGATGGGGTTTGCTTATGGGCACGGTAAAAAAATTTATCTCTTTAATAATATTCCGGCGCGAAGCGAAAGAATTCATTACGTTGATGAGATAATGGATATGAAACCAATTGTTATAAACAGCGATCTAGATAAAATAATTTAACCTTTTTAATTTCATAAAAATAAATAGAAAAGCCGTTCGTCCCTGTGGGAACGAACGGCTTTTGGCGAGGGGTTGTCTAGGGTGAGTCTACCGTTGGCAGACTGTCTCGTCTTTGGCGCAAGCGGCTAGGCGCAGACCGTAGAGTTGTGTCACTATACCGCCGACATTGTCGCCAGCACGGAAAGCTACATCAACTGCTTTGACGGCGTCGGTTACGGCATCGTGCCACATCGCAGTCTTGCCGTTGACGCAATCCTGTAGACGCTGAACCATGTGCTCGGCAAATCCAATACGCGCCTTACGGGCGAGATCCTTAAGCTCGGATTCTAGTTTCTTGTCGATCTCAAACATCGTCGCCAGGCTTACTGCCTGCGTTGCCTCGGCCACCGCGTTTTCGGCAGTGCCGATGACTTCGCCTGGTTTTTCATCAAAAGCGCGAAGAACAACGAACGACCTGTTAATGACGTGATGCCTGCGTGTAGCCGTGGCTAGCTTGCGCCACTGATTGCGAAGAGAGGTGTTGGTCGCATCCAAATTATTGAGAGCCACATTGGCCTTCTCTATCACATTCTCCATTACCGAGATGTTTGAGAGAAACTGGTCATCAACGAACATTTGAAGCGCGAACATAGCTTCGTAGGCGCGTAGCTTGACGAGGGGACTATCCGTTGGTTTGGACTTCTCGCCGATGCTCGTTGCGGCGGGTGTCGCCTTGGATACGCTGGACTTGTGAGCGCAGGACGCAAAGGCGAGGGCGAAAACAACAGAACCGAACATTGCGATCTTTTTCATTGAGTGTCTCCTTCTCCTGATTTCTGATTAAACAGTTACTTCCGGCCACTCTGTTTACATATATGGTAATGTAAACAGAGTGGCCAAAAGCAACTGATTTTAAAGAGCTTATTAACGTAAGATAATACCAGATTTTGCTATTTTGTCAATAGAACACACGTGGCTTTTTAACAATTTTTGGCCTATTTTAAACAAAATGAATATAAAGTAGCTGGGCAGTATAAATTATCAAAAATCAACTAGCTCCGTAGACAATACCCACAAAAACCCCTATAATCTCGGAAGGTGTTTGAAAAGACAAAAAAGCATTCTTCCGAGTTTGTCCGATCGGAAAAATCGGAAGAATATTTTTCTATAAAAAGAAAATTAGAATCATAAATTTATTGTCCGTGCGGAGAGGTGCCAGAGTGGACGATTGGGACAGTCTTGAAAACTGTTGAACCTTAATAGGGTTCCGTGAGTTTGAATCTCACCCTCTCCGCTCGGATAGTAAGTTTTATCATTGTCGTCAAAATTTTTATGAATAAACAATTAATTAAAGACGCGTTGGGGTGGGGGACTGTGCTTTGGCTGGTTGGATATATTTTGGGCTTTGTTTTTTTCTTTATTTTTCCTCCGGCGCTTATCGGTTGGTTTATAATGCCGATCGCAACGCTCTTTACGCTTTGGGTATTGTTTAAAAAAGTTAAGGGCAACTCGTTTAAATATTATCTTATCGTCGCGGTTGTTTGGGCGATCATCGCCGTTGCGATGGATTATCTTTTTATTGTAAAAATGTTAAAGCCCGCGGATGGTTATTATAAGGTGGATGTATATTTGTATTACATTTTGACACTCGTCCTACCGCTTGTTGTCGGCTTGAAACGAAAGGGGATATAAAATATGAATTTATTTAAAGTGATTCCGATTCACTCGCGCTGGAAATTAGCACTCAAAACTTTGCCTTTTGTTATCGCGATCGTTATGGTTAAATTTATTGCCCACTATCTTGGTTACGAGTTTTTAACTTTAAATTCTCTTTTTACCGCGATAATCTCTGCTAACATATTTTTAATCGGTTTTCTTATTTCTGGTGTTTTGGTTGATTATAAGGAAAGCGAAAAAATACCAGGTGACCTTGCTTCAAGTATAGAAACAATGGCCGATGAAGGGATGATTATTTTTAAAAATAAAAAATGCCAAGAAGCAAAAAACTTTTTGGTTAAGTTGTCGCAATTTAATGCGGAACTGTTGAATTGGTTTTATGGAAAAGAACGGACAGGTGGCATAATGAAAAAATTGTTTTCTTTTAATGATGATTTTTTGTCATTTGAAAGCCAAACGCAGGCAAATTTTATTGTTCGCCTTAAGCAAGAACAAAATTTTATCAGGAAAATGATTAACCGCGTTCATACGATTCGCGAAACATCATTTTTGGGAACGGGTTACGCCATTGCTGAGATCATTACTTTTGTCCTGACGGTTGGTTTGGTCTTTATTAAAATGGATCCGTTCTACGAAAGCGTTTTCTTTGTTTCTTTTGTTAGTTTTATTTTAATTTATATGATTTATTTTATTAAAGATTTGGATAATCCATTTGGATACAATGATAATAGCAGCTTGGTTGAAGATGTATCCTTAAAACCGATTAAAGATAGTCAAAAAAGGTTGGACTCCTATCTTCAAGAAATTTAAGTTTAAAAATATAAATGGAAATTATTTTAGGCGTCATAAATTTTATTCTTCATTTTGACGTTCACTTGGGCGAAATTATCGCTCACTACGGGATTTTGGCATACGCGTTTTTGTTTGCAATAATATTTATTGAAACAGGTTTGGTGTTAATGCCATTTTTGCCCGGCGATTCGCTCTTGTTCGCGGCCGGCGCGTTTGCAGCCATCGGCCCGTTTAACATTGTTGTTTTGCTTATCTTGCTCTGGATCGCGGCTTTTTTGGGTGATACGGTTAATTTTTTAATCGGACGTTACCTTGGACAAAAGTTAATTGCTAATTCAAAAATTCCTATCAACCAAAATCACATAGATAGAACGCATAAATTTTTTGACAAATACGGCGGCAAAGCGATTTTTTTGGCGCGCTTTGTGCCGATTGTCCGTACTTTTGCGCCGTTTGTCGCCGGAATCGGAAAAATGGATTACAAAAAATTTGTCTATTACAACGTGATTGGCGGGTTGGTTTGGGTTTTTGGTTTTACTCTGCTTGGATATTTTTTCGGCAATATGCCGACGGTCAAGAAAAATTTTTCCATTGTCATTTTGGCGATAATAATATTATCGGTTGCCCCGATTGCTATTGAATTTATAAAAGCAAAAATGCACCAAGCCAAGAATACTAAATAACGCTTGATTGATATGGTTAATAAGGTAAAAATTTATACCAAAGAATTTGCTAGAAATTACTCGTTGTTTCAGATTGTTGCTAATAATGAATTTAACAAACGATCAACGTCGGAATTTAGTGCCGTTCCCGATATAGGCCAGGCGCTTTATCTTCATACCGGCGGTTCGCTAGTAGATATTTATTATCTTCCTGGGGAGGTAAAAAGGATTTTTAACGAATTTGGAAGATTAGCCTCTAACGTCAGTTATTTTTACGGAGTTATTGCAAAATTTTTTGATGTTACAGAAGAAATAATGCCGTATTTTGAAAAGAAAAAATCAGTTAAAAATATTGATGAGTTAAAAGGCATTTATGAATTGTATAAGGATTATTGCTACGGCGAGTCCGCAGCTTGGGTTGCACCCTTGGTTGAAAGTTTATCAAAAGAGATAAGGGATAGAGCTTTGTCCGCCAGAGAAAAAACGCAACATTTGACCTCAATGCGTGATCAAATGTTTGATTATAATCTGGTTACATTATTTCCAAAGCTTGGTGCGTTAACGCATTTTGTAACGCCGGAAAGCGTTTTCTCAGGAAAGCCATTGGAAGAGCTTTTTAAGGAGGCCAACGCAAACAAAAATGGTTTCATATATTTTGACGGCATTGTTTATGCGGGGGAACAAGATAAAATATTAAAAAAATTAAATATAGAACTGGACGACAATACTCCAGCAAAAGGCACAAAATTTATTAAAGGCCAGTCGGCTTCGGTTGGAAAAGTAAGGGGACGAGTAAAAATTATTTTAACCGGCAAAGAAATAGACAAAATTTCTTTGGGTGATATTTTGGTAAGCCCAATGACAAGGCCGGATTTTATTCCGGCGATGATTAAAGCGGCAGCCTTTGTTACCGATGAAGGCGGGGTGACCTGCCACGCTGCGATTGTTGCGCGTGAAATGAAAAAGCCTTGCGTTATTGGAACAAGAATCGCCACGCGAATTCTTAAGGATGGCGACCTTGTTGAAGTTGACGCTAATACGGGAGTGGTTGAAATTCTTGATGAAAAATAATTTTATGCAAAAAGATTTTGAAAAGACTAAATTCACGCTTGGCGCGTTTGGGGTGATTTTTGATGATGAAGGTCGGGTATTGCTTTGTCACCGAACTGACCACGACTTATGGAATTTGCCGGGCGGTACGGTTGAGCCGGGTGAAACACCGGCGGATACCGTGATTAGAGAAGTTAAAGAAGAAACGGGATTTGAGGTGGAGATAGTTAAGTTAATTGGCGTTTACAGCAAAGAAAAGAAAAACGATTTGGTTTTTTCTTTTGCCTGCAAAATTATTTCTGGTGAACGGACATTAAATTTTGAAGCTGATAAAATTGAATATTTCGCCGTTAGTGATTTGCCAGTTAATCTGCCGCCGAATCATTTAGACCGAATCAATGACGCACGTTTAGGTTTGAGTGAAACTATTTTTAAAATTCAAAAAGGCAAATCAAGTCTGGAGTTGCTTAAGGAATTAAAATTAAACGGCAATATTTCAGCCCCCCCGATGGCCATCGGGGGGAAGGGGGGGTTCGTTCCGTCCTAACGTAATAAAACAGAACTCTCCCTACCCTCCCTTTTACCAAAGGGAGGACTAAGATTTTTCGTTCCATCTCATCCTCGTCTTTGCAAAAAAGATTGTATTGGATTTAAAAAAATTCTAATAAGCGGTATTATGGAATAATAATCATTAATTATAATGATATGTTAAAAATTGGAATTCAAGCGCCTGATTTTTCGGCGCCAGACCAAGCGGGGAAAATGCAACATCTCTCCGACTACGTCGGAAAATGGGTGCTTCTTTATTTTTATCCAAAGGATTTTACTTCCGGTTGCACGACCGAAGCGTGTTCAATTCGCGATAACTATGAAGGTTTTAAAAAAATAGACGCCGTTGTTTTGGGGGTCAGTACCGACTCGGTGGAAAGCCACACGGATTTTTCCGACGAATACTCACTGCCTTTTACGATTATTTCCGATCCGGAAAAGAAAATCGTTGACGCGTACGGAGCAAATGGAATAATGACGCGCCGTGTTTCGTATTTAATTGATCCCGAAGGAAAAATTGCCAAGGCATACGATAAAGTTAAGCCCGAAGCGCATAGCGCCGAAGTGTTAAAGGATTTGGCAGAATTAAAAAAATAAATGTCACCGATACAAATAATTGTTTTTCTCGTTTTGCTTGTTTTTCTCGTAAGCGCGGTTGCTGCGAGCGCGGCGCCTTGGTTGCCGACAAAACAAGGGGACGTTGAACGGATTCTAAAATTAGCCGAGATTAAAACGGGCGAAGTTTTTTACGACCTTGGTTGCGGCGACGGTCGGTTGGTCGGCGTGGCGTCGCGTGCCGGGGCAAAGGCTAGTGGTTTTGATATTTCGCTTTTGCCGTACCTTTTGGCGCGCCTGCGTTTGGCGCGAGAAAAAGGCAACCCCAAAATAATCTTTAAGAATTTTTTTAAACAAGACTTATCTAAAGCGGATATTGTTTATTTATTTTTAACGCCGCCTGTGATGACAAAGGTTAAAGACAAGCTTGTCGCTGGTCTTAAAAAGGGGACGCGGGTAATTTCGTATGCCTTCGCCATTCCTGGTTTGGAATTGGTCGTAAAAGACACCGCCCCCGGCCGGCCAAATATTTATTTATACCGAATATTTTAGCCCACTCTTTGCAAAAGAGGGGGTAGGGGGAGTTCGTTCCGTCATAAATAACCTTGACGTAATAAAACAGAACTCTCCCGGCCTTCGGCCACCCTCCCTTTTACCAAAGGGAGGGGCTATATGCCAAGACTTTTTTGCGCTATAATATATAACTATGGAAAATCAATCGCCGCACGGACAAATTCTTCTTTCTTGGCCAACCTACGCCCATGACCACTATATTCGCGGAACGGTCTGGTACGCGATTTTTGTTACACTCTGGACAGCGTCCGTCGTTTATTCGGTTTGGTCATATAATTTTACATTAGCCGCGATTTTGGTGATGTTTGCGGCCGTTGTTGCGATTCAAGCCACGCGTCCGCCTCATAAGTACGAAGCCGTGCTTACCGATCGGGGAATATTAATCGGCGAAAGATTTGTTTCCTACCGCGAGCTGGTTGATTTTTGGATTATCTACGATCCGCCGATTTGCTCGCTTTACTTGGATTTAAAAAGTGCTTTGGTTACCAGATTGCATGTTGGCTTGGAAAACATTGATCCCAATAAAGTGCGTGAAATTTTGCTTAAAAACGTAAAAGAAGATTTGACGCACGATAGCGAACCCGCGATTGATTCACTCTCAAGAATCCTGAAGATTTGACGAAAAACCACTTTTCGGGTAATCTTTTTTTGTTTCCGACGATATTATTTGCACGCGTATCTGCGCTTCGGTAAAGCAGGTGGCCTACGCTTGATACCCGTGGTCGTTCGGAGAAAATGCGTAAAGAACATCGGTTAAAAGCGCACAGCGCTTTTCTCGCAACATTGTATGTAAGGTTTTAAACAAACTCAAAACCTTACATACAATGTTGCGAGAAATCACCTCGGTGATTTTTAACCGATGTTAGGACGCACTTTCAATCCTCATCTCGCACGCGTAGCTCAGCCCGGATAGAGCATCAGCTTGCGGAGCTGGTGGCCACAGGTTCAAATCCTGTCGCGTGCACCAAAAAAATCCACCAACGTGGATTTTTTTGTTTGGCAAACAAACTGCTTTGTTTGGCGCCTGGCCTCAATAACCCAAAAATCAAAAAATGTGGTAAATTGATACCGCCGTTATATATATGAAATATATGCCAGATATCATCTACGAAAATATAAAATTTAACGTCACTTTTAAAGAGTTTTTCCCACCTCTTCAGCTTTCCTTTTGGTCAAGTGATGATTTTCTTAAAACCTACGAACGGATTACTGGAACGGACGCTGGTTTTATTTATGAGGTAAAAAATTCAGACCTGACTGGGTATATGGAAAGCGCCGCGCCGGAACGCGTTTTAAAGTCTGTTCAGGATAAGATTTCTGTTGCCTGGATAGATGAACAGTTGAAAAATTTTGACGCGCATCTAGAAAATCTAAAAAAGATTGTGGAAGCGGCCAGAGATGCGGAATATAACAAAGCTGATCTAATTAAACTTTTTGAAACACTGCGACAAGAAACTGGCAATATTTATCCTTACAGCAACGCTTTTTATTTATTAAGTGCCGAGGTTGAGAAAAATATTCTTAATACGCTCAAACGTGATCGTTCGGAAGCGGAAGCAAACCAACTCCTCGCAAAATTAAGCCGGCCGATTAAAGAAACGTTTTTGGATAAATATACAACCGCGACCGAGGCATTAGCTAAGGAGTTATTAGAAAAGACGGGTACTGTTCAAATCAACAAGGTTGGCGATCTTTATCGCAACGATCCGATCTTTAAGAAAAAAATTGACGAATTGCGTGATGAGTATTTTTGTTTAACTTCATTAAATGGGGGAGAGCGAACGGTTGAGTCGTTGTTTCCTGATATTGCGCGAAAAATAAAATTATCGGCGTCGCAAGAAGAAATTTTTGTTCCCGAAACAATAAAAAAAGATTTGTATCTTCTTAGGGCGGCATTATACTTTAAAGATGAACCGTCAACTTTTGCTGTTCCTTTTGTTCGTTACGGCTTAGCTAAACATTGGGCCGCTGCTGCAGCGTTTCTAAATATAAACATCGTCGATCTTGATCAGTTGCTTATTGACGAAGTCATCGCCTGTCTTAAAGAAACAAAAGATGTAAGGGATCTGGTTGAAGAAAGAAAAAAGGCAACGTTTTTCTTTCATAAGCCATTCCATAGCACGACGATTATTCAGGGTGCAAGAGCCGAAAAAGAAATGAGCCCTCTTTTAAACCAAAATTCCTTGGCCGATTATGGATCGCTTTCTGAAATTTCAGGCAAAGTTGGCTCTAGCGGCAAAGCCACCGGACCGGTAAAAAAGATTCTTCACTCGTCGGAAATATCCGATTTTAAAGAAGGCCAAGTGCTTGTCGCTGTCTATACCGCGCCGGAGTTTGTCCCGGCTATGAAAAAAGCGGTTGCTATTGTAACTGACACAGGTGGCATAACTTGCCACGCCGCTATTGTTTCGCGCGAGTTAAAAATTCCTTGCGTTATTGGAACCAAGATCGCCACTCAGGTCTTAAAAGACGGGGATATTGTTGAAGTGGATGCGGAAAAGGGTTTGATTAGGATTATTAAATAATAAAGCCACATTTTAGCATTGACTTGTTCGCCATAAAGTTATAAGGTTTGTTGTTCAGAAAGGAAGTGAATGATGAAGCGAATAAGTCTCGTTCTTTTGGTAATTAGTTTTCTTGGTTGTGCAACAAAGTCAAATGGAAAAGTGACGACCGTTTTGTCTTCTCCAGATGATCCCGTGCGGCCAAAAGTTTTGCCGCCGATACCTAGCGCCGAAGAAACGGCCGTGTTTGTTCGCACCTCGCCAACGCTTGAGTGCTTAGTAACGCGAACGCATGTTTCGTTAAAGCTTAAGGGGCGGCTTGGTTTGTTCAAGTATGGCCAAAGCGGGCTAGAAAAAGGCTTTAACGTTTGCCTGATCGGCGAAATCAACGAGTGGCGGCCGACGTCAGAATATTGTCGGTCATACGTTCCTGATCCGAACCACGAATATCTTCTGGGTCCATTTTTACTGCCAAAGAAAGACCGCGATCGTTTTACTTTCGCAAACGTGGTTCAGAACCTTGAATATCGTTGGGGCGGGATTAAGTTCATTACCGTTTCCGGCGCTTGCCGCTTAGAGCCCGACGACGGCGGCGACCGCTTTGTTTTCACAAAGCACAAATGACCGCGCGAAGAGCGACTATGGCCGATAACCTTCTTGGTTGTCGGCCATTAATTTTTTCATGTTTTTTAAAACCTCCCATCTTGGCGCGGCCGCGTCAAGATGGGAGGCGGGGGAGGTTATAAACTAGATTGTGTTTGGTAATATCTTAGCCCACTCTTTGCAAAAGAGGGGGTAGGGGGAGTTCGTTTCGCCGTAAATAATTTTAACGTAATAAAACAGAACTCTCCCTACCCTCCCTTTTACCAAAGGGAGGGCTAAGATTGGTAATCCAATCTCAACTTTCCACTTGCAAAGAGGTGGCCAAGACATTAGATATTTATTGGTAGTATTGTTGAAAAGTGTGTTTTGGAATACGCTTTTTGTGTATGACGGAAACAACGCCAATTTCTGACCTTGGTCAATACGGAAAAGCGATTGCGGGAAGACTTAAAAAGATCGGAATAAAAACGGTTGGGGATTTGCTTACCCATCCGCCGTTTCGTTACGAAGATTGGTCTAAAGTAAAAACAATCGCCAATCTTATTCCCGGGGAAACGGTTACGGTAAACGCGACCGTTGAAATTATTGCTAATCGTCGTTCGCCAATAAAGCGCACGGTGCTCACTGAGGCGGTCTTAACCGACGAAACCGGAAAGATCGCCGCGGTTTGGTTTGGTCAACCATATATTACAAACACGCTCAAGCCAGGGACAAAAGCGTCGTTTGCCGGAAAAATTTCCGACGAGTATGGACGAAAACATTTAGTCAGTCCGGTTTATGAAACTGGCGCGCGCTCGGTGCATACCGGACGAATTGTGCCGGTATATCCTGCGACGGCGAATCTTACGCAAAAGCATCTTCGCGCACTTGTTGACATTGCTGCGCCGGCGCTCACGTCGTTTCGCGAGCCGCTTCCTGAAAAAATTTTAAACGAGCACCATTTTTTACCTTATGCGGCGGCGCTAAAGGAGATTCATTACCCGAGCTCAAACGCAACCCTGCTTGCTGCCCGGCGGCGTTTGCAATTTGACGAACTACTTTTGCATCAGCTGATTGCCATGCGAAGAAAACGCGAGGTCGCGGCCAACGAATCGGTGCCCGTGTTGTTTAACGAAAAAGTGGTGCGCAAGTTTGTTGCCGGGTTGCCTTTTAAGTTAACCGACGATCAGCGCAAAGCGATTTGGCAGATTTTTAAAGATATGGAAAAAAATGAACCAATGCATCGTTTGTTAAATGGCGATGTTGGTTCGGGAAAAACGATTGTCGCCGCAGTTGCCGCGGTAAACGTTGCAGCAATAGGTGGTGTAACCGCGCTCATGGCGCCAACCGAAGTTCTGGCTAAACAGCATTATGAAACGCTTTGCCGCGCGATGAATGGTCTTTCTATTGCCTTGCGCACAAAGAGTTACCACGAAGGAAAAGACGACGCCGCGCTTCTTGTTGGCACGCACGCGCTTTTGGAAGATAAAATCAGCCTTCCCAATTTAACGCTTGCTGTTATTGACGAACAGCATCGTTTTGGCGTGGAACAGCGCAAAGAACTTATGGAAAAACGTTGTGACGAAAAAATGCCGCACCTACTTTCTATGACCGCAACGCCGATTCCGCGCACCCTCCACCTCGCGCTCTACGGCGACCTGGATGTTTCTTTGCTTAAAGAAAAACCGGCCAATCGTTTGCCGATCATAACCAAAGCAGTCAAACCGGAGCGTTACAACGAAGCCTATGCCGCCGTCGCCGCCGAAGTTGCGGCTGGTCGCCAAGCATTTTTCGTCGCGCCGATTATTGATCCGTCGGACAAATACGGCGCCAAATCGGCCACCGAACTTTATGATGAGTTAAAGAAAAAAGTTTTTAAAACCTTTTCGGTCGGTTTGCTTCATGGCCGGATGAAATCCGACGAGAAAGAAAGCGTGATGAAAGATTTTGTTAGCGGGAAAATAAATATCCTTGTGGCCACGTCGGTTATTGAAGTCGGAATTGATGTGCCGAACGCGAGCGTGATGTGCGTTACCGGTGCTGAGCGTTTTGGTTTAGCTCAGCTTCATCAATTTCGCGGTCGCGTCGGGCGGGGGACAAACCAATCATATTGCTTTGCTTTTGCACCTGCGGGCGCGATAACGAGCCGTCTAAAAGCTTTTGTTAATTCTAACGACGGCTTTGAACTCGCGGAAAAAGATTTGGAATTGCGCGGTCCGGGCGAGGTTTTTGGCACGCGACAGTCGGGCATTGAAGAAATGAAATTTGCCACTTTTGACGATCTTCATTTGGTGGAAGAAGCCCACGAAGCGGCCGAGAAAATAATCGCTACCGATCCGGAGTTAAATGATTGTCCGGTTTTGCGCGAGAAAATAATTCGCCACGAAGAAGCAGTGCATTTGGAATAAAGTGATTCTTGCACAATCTGGGTAATTATGTTATAAAAAAATTGGAGAAGGGATTCCGCATCGCGCGGATTTTTGTTTTCTCCCAAAACCCAGGAGTCAGTTATGGCAGTAGAAACCGGTCTGTGTGTTGGCTGCAAATGCGCCGTTTGCAGAACACAACCAGGTGTTCTTTCAAACGGCGAACAGTTTGGGCATATTGCCTGCGTGAGGGGTAAATATTATCCTGAGGGAGATGTTTCGTCCGAACTTCGTACCACGGTCGCCATACTCTTCGCCAAAACCAGAGAACCGACCAAACATTTGCGTGCACCCGCGGAAGTGTTGCTTGCGCGAATTAGTGATCACCATTCGCGACTTTGCGAAAATCGTGAAAGCGAATCGCGGGTCGTGAACGTTACCTCACTGCCGTTGGTTGAGGCAGCGGATCGTCTGCGTCTTCTTGTTCTAGGTCTAAAAACGGAATCCGCTTTTAGCAAATTGGCGATGGACGTTGATGCGGCCGCGGGCAGAATTGTGGAGATAATCAAACTTCGTTTATTCCACGACCTGCCATTTTGCCCCGACCGTCCGCGAACGATGGCGGCACCGCAACCAGTTGTTTCCGCCACACTGTAGTTCGTGAGAGAACGACGTCTCAAAATAAAATCCCGCCTCGAGCGAACTCGCGGCGGGATTTTTGCAATTTATTAAAGTTTTAAAAATTTAATCCTTTTAGCGCATCGGCGATCGTTCGGCTGTCGGGTGGAGAAACGATTTTTTTAAGGCCAAAACGCAGGGCTTCGGTAATGCGGCGGTCGGAGCCGCGCACGGTGCGTAGTTCGCCGCCAAGCCCGACCTCGCCAAAGGCGCAGAGGTCAGAGGGAAGTGGTTTGTTTTTGGCGGCCGAATAAATAGCAATCGCAACGGCAAGGTCGGCGGCTGGCTCGCGTAATTTTATTCCGCCGACAATGTTAATGTGCACGTCGGCTTTGCCAAGGTTAAGGCCGCCGCGCGACGAAAGAACGGCCACGATCATTTGTAGGCGATTAAGGTCAAAACCCGAGGCGCGCCGTACGGGAGCGCTATAAGACGACGGGTGGACGAGTGCCTGAACTTCAACAAGCATTACGCGCGAGCCTTCAAGCGCGGCGGTAATCGCCGAACCGGCGAGGTGCGACCGCTCGCGGACGAAAAGCTCCGAAGGATTGGGGACTTCTTTTAACCCTTTTTCTTTCATTACAAAAACACCGACCTCTTCGGTTGAACCAAAGCGATTTTTTTCGGCGCGCAAAACGCGGAATTGTGATTCGCGATCGCCTTCAAGCGACAAGTTAACGTCAACGAGATGTTCCAGCGATTTTGGTCCGGCCGCCGAGCCTTCTTTGGTAACCTGTCCGATAATAATTGTCGGCACGCCAGACTTTTTTGCGGCATCGGTTAAAATAGCCGCCGAGCTTCGGACACCAGCCAGCGAGCCGGCATCGGCACCCGGAGTTTTCATTGTTTGGATGGAGTCAATAATCGCGAGCGATGGACGTTCGTTAGTAATTGTTGCGGCAACGCGGGTGGCATCGGTTTCGCCAAGAAAATTTATTTTTGTAAGATCGGCGCCGATGCGGTCAAGGCGCATTTTTACTTGCTCAACGCTTTCTTCACCAGAAACATAAAGCGTTTTCGCACCCGTGCGCCCAAGCTCGTTCGCGATTTGCGCCGCGAGCGTGGACTTGCCGTTCCCGGGTTCGCCGCAAAGCAAAATAACTTCACCAAGAACAAGACCGCCGCCGATCACGCGGTCAACCTCATTAATTCCGGTTGGTGTTCGCTCACTGCTTACCGAAGAAACATCGGCAAAGGAAACTGTTTTGGCGGCGCCAGCGATCGGCGCTGAGACGGTCGCTTTTTCCGTTTTTATTTCTTCTCTTACTGAACTCCACGCGCCGCATTCCGAACAGCGCCCGATCCACTTAGGGAACTGGGCGCCGCATTTTTCGCATTCAAAAATCGTTTCAGGTTTTGGCATTAGAAGGCAGAGTTACCGGTTCCGTAAGGTCGATCGCAAGGTTTGGCGCGTTTGGCACCAAGCGGTAAATTATATTCAAAGTGCCACCACTCCGGACAATAACGCACCCAGCCCGCTTGGTTCATAATTGATTCAAGGGCGTCAATGCGAGCTTGACTCATATTCTCTGAAGTGAGTTCGTTCCCTTTTGAAATAAGGTGAATATCAACCGCGTGGCCCGTAAGATGGGCGCCGCTGCAGGTAGTGCCAGTGGCGACGTGTTTTCTGGCTTCTTCTTCGGAACCATACTGCGCAACGGCGTCTCTAAATTTTGCTTGTTGTTCGGCCTGTGTTCTTATGGCGTCAACAACTTTTAGACCGGAAAAATTCGCGCCGCTTCCTGGTTCTTTTGGTGGGTTTCCTGGGTCAACGGTTTTGGCGGCAATTTGTCCAGCTTGCCCTAGCGCGCCATTCGTGTCGCTCGTGAGACGATTATCTCCGGCGGCCGCAGTTATGTTTGAAGTTCCAGAAATGTTCGTTAATGTTGCTGCGTCGGCGCAGGTAAAATTCCCAATGTCCGAGCCAACGTCGGCAAGCGGCAACGGCACGCCGGTTACGGATTTTAGAGTTATTGATTTTAAAGCAGTTAGTTGTGGATTGATAAGTTGAAGCGCAGTGTATGAACCAAGAGCAAGCAAGAGGCCGATAACCGCGCTTGTGATCATTGTTTTGGCTTCGGAAATTTGCGGCGCGCTCCCCGCGGCAATAAGCCAGCGAAAACCACCAACCATAATCATAATGACGGCGAGGACGGCGGCCATCGCGACGCCGTAGCGGTACAAGGCGCTAATGTAGACGGCAATGTAGGGGATATTAATGTCGCCGTTCGCGTCCTGGGTTGCGACCAAGTCGGAAATATTTAAAGTCGGAATGTCAATCATTAATTTTGGATTGACAGCGGTAAAAGGAATTGCGGCTGGCGTGGTTGGTACAGTGCCGCCAGGAGAGGTGGTCTCGGTTTTGGCGCCGCATTCGGGAACCAGATCCATTGAAGTTTTAGGAATCTCGCTCAGGAAAACATAGCCGGCGATCGGCGGTGTGACCGTTGAGCAGTTTTCTTTTGGACCGTTTGTTTCGGCGCAGATATTGCCGCCTGGGTTTGTCAGGCAGGTGGTTGTTGCGGAGTCGCAAGGCGGCGGGGTTGGCGTTGTTCCACCGGAAGAGCTTCCTGGTGGGGCGAAAACGCAGGTGTTAGAAATATATTTATCGCAAAAAGTTGGATCTGTTTCACAGTGGGCTTGGGTTGCACCAAACGCCGCGCAACCTTGCGCCGGCGGCGGAAAGCATTTGGCCATTTCGCTGCTTTTGGTAATACAACAAAATCTAGCCATTGTTGGCAGCGGTGTGCAAAGAAAAAAAGTTAAAATTGTCGCGAAAATTATTTTTTTCATTTTTATTCCAGAAAAATATTTATTTCCTGAGCGGTGACGTTGCCCGAATATACCTCGCCATTAATAAAAAGATAGGGGAGCGAATCAATGCCGGCTGCGTCGCCCGAAGCAAGTCCATAATTGACTTCGTTTTTATGTACTAGGTTTTTAAGACAAGAAGAAAACGTACCTAGATTAAGCTTAAGCTCAGCGGCAAGGGTAGTGTATTTTTCTTCGTTTAAAGAATTTTGATATTGAAAAAGCGCGTCATGAAATTGCCAAAATTTTCCTTGGTCGTTCGCGCAGCGTGCTGCCTCGGCAGCCGCCGCGGCGTTGGCGTGTCCCGACATTGGATAATCTTTCCAAACAAGACGCGTATCGTTTCGGAGTTTTACCAAAGCGGCAAGTTCGCTTGCCGCATTGGCACAAGCGGCGCATTCATAATCGCCAAATTCAATAATCGTGTTCACGGCATTTTTTGGTCCCAAGAACGGGTCAGACGCCAAAACACCAGGTACGACAATGTTATCGGCGTTTTTATTTAAATCAAAGTCAGCGATGCGCGGCGTTGTGGTGGGACTAGAAAAAACAAAAAAAGCAAAAATACCAATTACCGCAATCGCGGCCAGGGAAATATAAATCGCCAATTTTCCGGAGAGCTTATCGTCGGTCATTAGCGGAGAAGCATATTTTTAATAGAGCCGGTTCTGGCGTCCAAAAGAAAAAGATTGGTTTCGTCTTTTGAAATTTGTATTTTTGAAACGGTCATATCGTTTTCCGGACGGCCAATAAAGGACACCGTGCCGCTGGCTGCATTAATGCTATAAATGGAGTCGGGCGTATTGTTTAAGATTGTTGGATCCAAGCCGGAGCCTTCGGGTAAAACATCGGGGACGGCGCAATAGATGGTTTTGTTTCCAAAAAAAACGCATTTGTCGGCGGTGGTAAAAAGTTCGGTCGTAATACGGTCGCCGCCCGGCGTGGCGCCCGTTCCATCAACGATATAAAGACGCGGCTTGTAGTCGTCGTCGTTTGAAGCGGTGGAATAAAGAATTAGCGCGCCGTCGGGTGACCAAAGTGGGTCAAAATTTTCTCCTTGAACCGTGATGCCGGGCAAGTTTTCTCCATTTTTTCCGATCAGCAAAATAACTTTACTGCCAGGGTCGGCAAGCGGCCCGGTTTGTGAGAAAGCGGCAACTTGGCCGTTTGGCGATTGCTTAATAATTACTTTGTCAGCGTTCGCGCCCATTGGTTCAATCGGTTGCGGATCACTGCCGTCGCCTTTAGAAACAATAAGCCAGTTTTGGTCGTTTGCATCATCGGTATTTTTTGTCGCCAGGTCGCCGTTTTGGGAAAAAGAAAATTCTGACCAAGTTTTTGGCAGCGTCGTCTGTTTTTGCGAGTCAAAATTAAAAGTTATTTTACTGCCGTCGGGAAATTCAATAACCGCGGTTTTGGCGTCGGTTGACCAGGTTACATTTTGCACGTCGGGAAAAATTTGCGAAGAAAGTTCTTGTTTGGTTCCGTCTGGTTTTACGGTGAAAAACTTTCCCGTTGCCCGATCATAATAATTTACCGATCGTCCATCTGTGCCAAGCGTTGCTCCAGCGGTTTCTCCGGAAACCAAAGTTGAAACAATCGTGAGTCCGCCGCGAGCCACAAGCGAGGCGCTCGTAAGGCTGGTATTGGCGTTTTCGTTTCCTGGAACAACGGGACGATTTCCAGCCTGGCCAGCCGAAGGAAGATTGCCGGAAGGAGTATTTATGTTGGTATTTTCTGGCGGCGGCGTTACCGCGCTTGGTTTAAAAAAGAAGAAATAAATGGCATAAGCCATGCCGCAAACAACGGCGAGAAGTAAAATGCCCAAAGCGATGCGTTTAGTTAATGACATAGTTGTTTATTATAACGCATTATCAAAGTTTGGGCACGTAATTATTAACTTTTAACTGTTAACTGTTAACTTTTTGGAAAATAACAAAAAAGACCCAGCGTTGAGTCTTTTTTGTTATTAAACTTTTAGCTAAAACTGGACTTTTGGCGCTTCGCGTTCGGCGCCGGTCATTGTTTCAAAAAATTCACGAGCGGTAAACTTGAGAAGTGAGGCGATAATGTTGGTTGGAATTGATTGAATAAGGATGTTCCAGTCGCGAACATTGGCGTTGTAAAAACGGCGCGCGGCTTCAATTTTGTCTTCAGCATCGCGCAACTCCGACTGCAAACGCATAAAGTTTTCCGAAGCTTTAAGTTCGGGGTAATTTTCCGCAACCGCAAAAAGGGTTTTTAAGGTGGAGGTCAGCATATTTTCCGCGACCGCGTGCTCGGCTGGGGACTTGGCGTTCATCGCCGCGGAACGGGCGAGGGCAATATCTTCAAAGGTGGATTTTTCGTGGACAGCGTAGCCTTTGACCGTCTCCACCATATTGGGGATAAGGTCGTAGCGGCGCTTAAGCTGAACGTCAATGTCGGACCACGAATTATCGGCGGCGTTTTTTGCGCCGATGAGTTTGTTGTAAGTCGCTACAAACCAAGCGAGAATAATAACGATGACGCCAATTACGATCCAAAGGGCCATAGTAGTTATTTAGTTAATAATCAAGTATTATATATTTATGGTCGCACAGTCGCGGCTATTCGTCAATCATAAAAATATGGAAATTAGTCCAAAAATATTCAAATCCTACGATATTCGCGGTTTGGCCAATAGTGAAATAAACGAAAAGAATGCCGAACTAATCGGTCGCGCTCTTGTGGAGTATTCGGAGGCAGAGCGGGTTCTTGTTGCACGCGATATGCGTCTTTCTTCGCCGTCACTGCTTCGTGCTCTTGAGCGCGGGATAAATGCTTCTGGCGCTGACGTAATTGATATTGGTCTGGCTTCAAACCCGCTTTTTTATTTTGCCGTATCCGAAGAATTCCGCGATGGGAAAAAGGGTGCGGGCGTTAATGTTACTGCCTCGCATAATCCCAAAGAATATAACGGCTTTAAACTTGTTCACGAAGACGGTTCGCCGATTGGCGAAGGCGCGGGAATGGAAGCGATCCGCGATCTCGTGCTGGCTCAGAAATTTGACAATCATAAGCCGGGGAAAATTAGCGAGAAAGATTTGCTTAAAAAATATATTGAACGCATTCTCTCGTTGGTTCCCAAAGAAGCGGTGGGCGAGCGACGTGTGGTTTTTGACGCGGGTAATGGTATGGCCGGCATTACGCTTCCTGCTTTTATTCGCGCCTACGGGATTCAGAATGAAAATTTATTTTTTGATCTTAACGGCAATTTCCCAAACCATACGCCCAACCCCGTGCAAGAAGAAACGCTTGGCGCTCTAAAAAATATGGTTTTGCAAACGCACTCGGAGCTTGGTGTGTCTTTTGATGGCGACGCTGACCGGGTTGGGTTTGTTGATGAGCGTGGCGTTTTTGTACACGGCGACATTATGACAGCGTTTATCGCTAAAGAAATGTTGCGGCGAAGTCCGGGGAGCTGGATTGTGACGACAATTCAGGCGAGCTTGATTGTGGGCGAAACTGTTTCCGCCGCCCATGGGAAATTAGAGACCGTCCGTGTCGGCAGTCCGTTTTTAAAATACGCGATGCGTAAGTCGGGTGCGGTTTTTGGCGGCGAGCTTTCTATGCACTTTGTATTTCGCGAAATGAATTATTTGGAAGCGCCGGAACTGGCTGTAGCGATTGTTCTGGCCGCAATAAATCGTGAGAAAAAACCTTTTTCCGAATTAATTCGGCCACTCATTAAGTACCACAAGACCGCCGAAATTAATTTTCCCGTTAAAGACAAGGTCGCCACACTTGCTGCTTTGGAGAAAAAATATTCCGACGGCAAAGTTAATCATTTGGACGGCGTGCGAATTGATTATCCCTCGTGGTGGTTTTCGGTTCGTGTTTCTAATACCGAACCCGTCATCCGCCTAAACCTTGAAGCCAATACGGAAGAAGAAAAGAACTCGCGCCTCGCGGAGGTAATGGAAATTATAAAAAACTTTTAACTTTTAACTTTTAACTATTAGGAAAGACCTAAAAGTTAACAGTTAACAGTTAACAGTTCGGCAATGATCGGCATCTTTGACTCGGGAATCGGTGGACTTACCGTGGCACGCGCTGTGCGGAAAAAAATTCCTGGCGCGGATATTTTGTATTTTGGCGACGTCGCGCGGATGCCGTATGGCAACAAAAGCGCAGAAACGGTTGTTGAATATAGTCGCGAGATTGTTCGTTATCTCGTGGCGCATGGTGCAGAAATGATCATCATTGCCTGCAATACCGCTTCTGCCGCGGCGGCGGATAAATTGCGAAAAGAATTCTCCGTTCCGATTTTAGACGTCATTAAACCTGCCGTTCTTGTGGCACGTAGCATGTCGCGTGTGGCACGTAGCAATATTGCCGTTTTGGGTACCAGGGGGACAATTGGGAGCGGCGCCTACCAAAAGCTGTTGCGTAAAGGCGACGGCAAGGTTAAGGTATTTCCGCTCGCTTGCCCAATGTTTGTTCCGCTGGTTGAAGAGGGTTTTGCTGGCACCCGCGAAGGCGCGGAAATCGTAAAGCATACTCTGCGGCCGCTTGCTCATAAAAAAATAACCAAAGTTATTCTTGGTTGTACTCATTATCCGTTGCTTAAAAAAGAGATTGCGGCGGTTTTTCCAAAAGCTCGGCTTGTTGATTCTTCCGCTGTCGCCATTCTAGCGGCGCGGCTCTATAAAAAAAGCGGCAAAGCAGGGAAGACGCAAGTTGTCGTGACCGACCTAACGCCGCATTTCAACAGGTTAGCTCAAAAAATAATGGGAGAAAAAATCGCCGTTAAAAAAATCACCATTGATAAATTAAATTCAAAAAAATAACTTAACCCAACGCCAAATGTCTCTTGTCTTAGCTTTTATCATTGTTTTTGCCACAATTGTTTTTGTTCACGAATTCGGTCATTTTATTACTGCGCGCAAATCGGGAATGAACGTTGAAGAATTTGGCTTTGGTTTTCCGCCGCGATTGTTTTCTATAAAACGCGGCCAGACGGTTTATTCGCTAAACCTTATTCCCTTGGGTGGCTTTGTTAAAATAAAAGGGGAGAATGGCGAAGACAACGATTCGTCCGACAGTTTTTCCGCAAAAAGCATTCCGCGTCGCGCGATTACTTTGGCCGCCGGCGTTCTCGCGAACGTTCTTTTGGCGTTCGTTATTTTTACCGTTATCTATATTGTTGGCGCGCCGCAGATGACCGAAAATTTGCCGCCTAGCGCGATTGTTTCCGGTGAACGGACGGTGATAACCGAAGTCCTTGCAGATTCACCGGCGGCGCGCGCGTCGCTAAAGGCCAATGATGAGGTTTTAAAAATTAACAACGGGAAAATAACTGGCGTTCTGGCTTTGCAGACAGAAATAAAAAATAGCGTCGGTGACATTAACTTGCTCATTTCTCGCTCGGGCAAGGAATTTAATGTCACAATTACACCAGCCGCGCTTTCGGAAACCGTGAGCCGTGGCATTGGCGTCGGGTTGGCTGATATTGGAACTGTGCGCTTTCCTTGGTATCGGGCGCCAATATACGCCGCTTCCGCCGTTGCCTCGGTGACAACGGCAATCGGCAGTTCACTTTGGAGTTTGATTGTGAATATCGTCATTGGCAAAGGTCTTTCGTCCGAAGTGTCGGGTCCAATCGGCATTGCCGCGGCAACGGGACAAGCGGCCAACTTAGGCTGGCGATATTTGGCTCAGTTTACGGCAATTTTATCGTTAAATTTGGCCGTTTTAAACATCATTCCGTTTCCAGCGCTTGATGGCGGGCGCTTGCTCTTTTTGCTAGTTGAGGCCTTGCGCCGCCGTCCGATTTCTAGGAAGATTGAAGGGGTCGTCCACCAGTCGGGTTTTGCTTTGTTAATGCTTCTTGTATTAGTAATTACTTGGAAAGATCTGATAAGATATGGAGGAGCAATCGGTGGGTTTTTTAAGGGAATGTTTTAGCATATACCATGAACCACGTACCATGTACCATCCACCAAGGAGTAGTTAATGGTTTGTTTTCAATGGTTCATGGTTCATGGTGCATGGTTCATAAATAAATATGTCCGAAATAGAACAATTGGAAAAATTGATCGCCGTGGCGGTTTTGAAAATGAGTACCGCCGGCGAAGAAGAGCTAAGCGGCATTGAAATGTCCTTACTCGGAAGAAAGGGCGAACTTAATCGTTTGCTCGCGATTTTGCCAACCCTGCCCGCGGAAAAACGCTCGGCTTTTGGCGCCGCCGCGAACGCGGCCAAAGCAAAAATCAGTGACGAGATTGCTCGCCGTCGCAAAGAGTTGTCGTCCGAATTTTCCTCCGAACTCGCGAAAAAGGAAAAAATTGACGTGACCGAACCGGGCGCGGAAGGTGCGGTTGGACACAAGCACTTGGTGAGCGCGGCAATAGAGGATATGGCGCGGATTTTTGAACGGATCGGTTTTCATCGCGAACGCTATAACGAAGCTGATTATGACCACTATGCTTTTGAAGCGCTGAATGTTCCCGACGATCACCCGGCGCGCGACGATTGGGAAACGTTTTTTTTGGACGCGCCGAACAATAAAAAATACGGACGTCTTTTGCTTACCCCGCATACTTCAAATTCACAAGTTCACGAAATGGAGCGCCGCGAGCCGCCGATTCGGTTGGTTGCTTTCAGCAAGTGCTATCGTCGCCAAGCCGACCTTACCCATCTTCCAATGTTTCATCAGTTTGAAGGTTTGGTTATAGATCGCGGAATTGCTTTAACGCATCTTAAGGGCGTTTTGGATCATTTCGCGAAAAATTATTTTGGGGCTGGAAGAAAAACGCGTTTGCGGCCGCATCATTTTAAATTTACCGAGCCGAGTTTTGAAGTGGATATTTCTTGCGATCTTTGCAATGGAACAGGGTTTGTAGAAAATGGAATGCCATGTCGCGTTTGCAAATCGGGCTGGTTGGAGCTTGGCGGCGCGGGGATGGTGCATCCAAACGTGCTTCGTGCTGGGGGAATTGATCCCAAAGAATGGAGTGGCCTAGCTTTTGGCTGGGGCGTAGAGCGAACAATGATGATGCGCTCTGGTATGCGCATTCCCGACATTCGGATGATTTACGACAACGACCTTCGCTTTCTAAAACAATTCTAAAATGAAATACATTCTCTTTATCATCATTGCCCAAGCCGCCTACTCCATTGGCGATGTCGTCCGAAAACTTGTGATGCACGACCAGCCGTTTGGATGGAATTTATTCAGTTCAATGCCATTTGCTTTTTCTTTTCTCGTCACCTCGGCCGCCTTTGTGCTGCAGTTATATGTTCTTAAAAATTATGATCTCTCAAAAACCATTGTTGTTTTGGGTTGCGCGGCGATAATTTTTTCCGAAATTTTGGGGGCGTTGGTTTTTAACGAAAAGGTCAATGTCTATGGTTGGGCGGGCGTTGGTTTTGCCATTCTCGCCATCATCTTTACCCATATTGGATAAATTATGAATATTTTAGTTTCCGATAAGTGGCTTCGTGAATACGTTAAAATGAAGCAAAATCCCGAAGAATTTGCCGCGCTTATTTCTAAAGCCGGTCCTTCGGTTGAACGGATTGCCAAACTTGGCGCGGACTTGGATAAAGTCGTTGTCGGGAAAATTTTGTCGCTTACAAAACATCCGAATGCTGACAAGCTTAGGTTGACAGTGATTGATGTTGGGAATAAAAAACTCAACATTGTTTGCGGCGGCGTTAATCTTTATGAAAATCAACTGGTCGCCGTCGCACTTGTGGGCGCCCGCGTGCGTTGGTCTGGAAAAGGTGAACTCATGGCGTTAGAACCGGCGACGATTCGCGGTGTTGCTTCCGAAGGAATGATTTGTGGCGCAAACGAGATTGGTCTTGTTGATCGTTTCCCGGCTAAAGAGGAAAAAGAGATCGTTGACCTCACGGCATTTGGATACAAACCCGGGACGCCGCTCGCTACCGCTCTTGGACTGAACGACTGCGTTTATGATATTGAAGTGACTAGCAACCGTCCGGACGCGCTTGGTATTGTTGGCTTGGCGCGCGAGGCGGCGGCGGCAACTGGCGGGGAATTTTTATGGAAAGAGTCGGTTTTAAAAGTTTCCGCCAAAGGTGGATCTGCTTCGAGTAGAAACAATTCTAAGTTAAAAGTTAATATTCAAACCAAGAAAAATTGCTTGCGCTTTCAAAGCGCGGTGATTGAAGACGTAACGGTCGGCGCATCGCCCGCGTGGATGCAGGGCAGGCTTATTGCCGCCGGATTGCGGCCGATCAATACGATTGTGGATATTACGAATTACGTGATGTTAGAATTTGGTCAGCCGCTTCATGCTTTTGACGAAGCAGCTGTGCCTGGCCGCGTCATCAAAGTGCGCGAGGCAACGGAAGGAGAAAAGATCGTCGCCCTCAACGGCAAGGAATATGCTCTGAAGCCGGGGATGATGGTCGTTGCGAATGCGACGACGCCGCTTGATATTGCCGGGATAATGGGCGGCAAGGGGAGTGGGACGACGGTGCAGACAAAAAATATAATTTTGATCTCGGCTTGCTTTAGCGGTCTTTCTGTTCGCCGCACCGGCCGCGCGCTTAACTTGCGTTCCGATGCCGCGATGCGTTTTGAGAAGAATATACCACAAGGACTTACCGCACCAGCGATTGCGCGCGCCGCTGAACTGGTGCTTTCGCTTTGTGGTGGGAAGATAACCGCAATTAGTGATGTTGCTTCCCAAAAACAAACCCCTAAGCACATCGTGGTCTCGCTAAAAGATCTTTGTGCAAAAATTGGCGTCAATTTGTCCGCCGCCATCGTTAAAAAATATTTGTTGGCACTTGGTTTTGCGGTTACGGCGACGGCAAAAAATATTTCTGTTCGTGTTCCGTATTGGCGCGAAGGCGATATTTGTATCCCCGAAGATTTAATTGAAGAAGTCGCCCGTCTTTATGGCTATGAGCGCTTACCGTCCTTGCTTCCGCCAAATGCTGTTTCGGGCGAAGCGCCAAATCCAATTTTTGACGCCGAGGACGTAGTCCGTAACTCTCTCGTTAATGCTGGTGCGACCGAGCTTATTAGTATTTCCCTTGTTGGCGATGAGCTGGTTAAAAAAAGTTGCGAAGCAGACGCGCCGGCAATGCGTTTGGCAAACCCACTTAATAACGAAATGACAATTTTGCGGCCGTCGCATCGCGCTCGTCTTTTGGAATGCGCGAGCCGGAACGAAAAAATTTCTGGCGCTGGCGAAGTTTTTGAGATCGGCAATGTTTTTGTTCCCGATGCCGACACCGATCGCACGCCCTTGGAAATTTTAAGTCTTGGTATTGCCGTGTGGGGCAAAGACGAAACGGGTACACAATTTTATCGCGCCAAGGGGTTGCTTACTCGCGCGGCTTTGGCAACCGGCACAACCCTAACTTTTGGCAAAGATTTTCCCAAAGACGGTTTTTGGCATCCTGGTCGCAGTGCCTCGGTGCATCTTGGCGCGGCGGTAATCGGCACGGTTGGTGAATTGTCGCCCGAAGCGCTGAGTGCGGCGGGAATAGAATCGCGCGTTGCTTTGACGCTTGTTGATTTTAAGGAGCTGGTGCGGAGCGGATCAAAAAATCCTAAGTTTGCTGGTATTCCTCCGTTTCCGCCAGTACTGCGCGATGTCGCCTTTATTTTGCCGCGCGAGGCGGAGCACGAATTTCTCGTCGCCGCCTTTTTAGCCGTTCATCCGCTCATTGTTTCCGTTGAACTGTTTGATCGTTATGAAGGTAAAAATATGCCTGAGGGTAAGAAGAGTTTGGCCTATCACTTGGCTTATCAGTCGCCCGAACGCACGCTAACTTCCGAAGAAGTTGAAGTTGTTCATGCTAAGGTTTTAAAAATGCTTGAAAATAAATTTGGCGCCGTAATCAGAACATAAACGTCGTCTAAAAAAATTTTAAAAATTAAAAATATGAATGAACAAATATTGTCCTCACCGCTCATTGGCAAAACCATTCCCGATTTTGACTTAGATGTTTTGAACGGCGAAAGCATTGATCGTGTCAGTTTAACGTCATTTCGCGGCAAGTGGCTGGTTCTTTTCTTTTATCCTGGCGATTTTACTTTCGTTTGTCCGACCGAGCTTCACGAGATTGCGACAATCTATAAAGATTTTCAGGATCAAAAAGCGGTTGTTGCGAGCGTTAGTTGCGATTCGGTTTATTCGCATCGTGCTTGGCACGATAGTTCCGAATCAATCAAAATCGTTAACTTCCCGATGCTATCCGACAAAGCCGGCGTTCTTTCAAAAATGCTTGGCGTTTACTTGGATGGCCAAGGTGTGTCTTTGCGCGCAACGTTCATCATTGATCCTAAGGGCGTTATTCGGGCGATGGAAGTGAACGACAACAGCATTGGCCGCTCAGCATCTGAGCTTCTGCGCAAACTTCAGGCCGCCAAATACGTTGAAGATCATAAAGGCGAACTTTGTCCGGCAAGCTGGCACCCTGGAAGCGAAACTATCAAACCCGAGACGCTTTAATTAAAAATTTTTTAAAACACTCCGATGGCCATCGGAGTGTTTTTTATCCACACGCCAAAGAGTGGTATAATAAATAACTATGTATTTTGCAACTTCAAAAGACGTTTTATTCATTGTCCTGGCCTTTGCCGTGCTTTGGCTCGCGATCTTTCTTTCCTGGGCGCTTTATTACCTCATCTGCATCCTCAAGGACGCGCGCGACACGGTTAATGGTATTCGCCGCGCTTCGGACGCAATCGAGTCCGCCGCCGGGCACTTTAAAGGCAAATTTGAATCGCTTCTTAACATTGTTTCGGTTATGGGCGAGGGCTTTCAAATGTTTATGAACCGCGCCGGGGGATCGGGGAAGAAAAAGAAATAAATCCAAATTCACACATAAGATTAAATAGACGCCAAGGCGTCTATTTTTTCGGATTAGATATTAGTCATTAGACATTAGATATTCAACAGGGTAATGTATACCAATTATTCCTCCATCCCCACGGGCTATAAGCCATCAGCCATATGCCAAGGTTTGTCCACCTCCACGTCCACACTCATTACTCGCTTTTGGACGGTTTAACGCAAATTGATCCGCTTATTGCCAAGGTCAAAGAACACGGCATGGATGCCGTGGCGATAACCGACCATGGGGCAATGTATGGCGCGATAGAATTTTATTTGGCGTGCAAGAAAAAGGAAATCAAGCCGCTCATTGGAATGGAAGCGTACGTGGCGCCTAAGTCGCGTTTTGAAAAGTCTGGTCGCGGCGGCGAAAATGACACTTCGCATTTAACGCTCATTGCGAAAAATATTACCGGCTATCGCAATTTGATGAAGCTTGCGACCAAAGCTTCGCTTGAAGGATTTTATTATAAACCTAGAGTTGACCACGAACTCCTTGCCGAATTTGGCGAGGGGATTGTCGCACTTTCGGGCTGTATGAATGGCGAGGTTCCCAAGGCGATTCTTGGCGGCGATCTTTCGCGCGCGCGCGACCTTGTCAAAAGATACAAAAGTTATTTTGGCGAAAATTTTTTTCTGGAGATTCAATATCACCCGACGGTTTCGGAACAAGAAATCGCCAACCAAGGGCTTTATAAATTGTCGCAGGAATTCGGCATTCCGCTCGTCGCGACCCAAGACTCGCATTATCTTAATCCTGACGACAACGAAGCGCAGGATATTTTGGTTTGCGTGCAGACGGGGAAAACGGTAGACGATCCGAAGCGTTTGGATATGCGCGGGATGGACGTCAGCTTTCCCTCGGGCGCGATTATGGAAGAAAACTTTCGCGCCTATCCCGGGTCTTGTGAAATGACCGGCAAGATCGCCGACCTCGTTGATTTACAGTTGGACTTGGGTAAGTGGGTATTTCCGGCCTTTACGCCGCCGGGCGGACTGTCGGCTAAAGATTATTTGGACAAACATTCGCACGAAATGTTGGACGCGAAATATGGCGGCAAAGCGCCCAAGGAAGTCGTTGACCGTTTGGAATACGAACTGGGAATTATTTCTAAAAAAGGTTATGACCCTTATTTCCTTGTCGTTGCCGACTACACCAACTGGGCGCGGTCAAAGGGAATTGTTTCAACCACTCGCGGTTCGGCCGCCGGTTCGCTCGTGTCTTATGTAATCGGAATTTCCCAAATCAATCCGTTATTTTTTAAATTGCCTTTTGAACGTTTTTTAAACCCGTTCCGTCCGTCGCCACCGGATATTGATATGGACTTTGCCGACAACCGCCGCGAAGAAGTTTTGGAATACGTCAAAGAAAAATATGGTGCCGACAAGGTCGCGCAGATCTGCACTTTTGGAACAATGCAGGCGCGTGCCGCGGTTCGCGATGTCACTCGCGCGCTCGGACTTCCTTACGCCTTTGGCGATCGCGTGGCAAAATTGATTCCGCAGGGCGCACAGGGTTTTCCAATGACAATTGACCGGGCAATAGAAGAAACACCCGAGCTCAAAGAGTTGGTTAGTCGCGACCCCGACGCCAAGCGCGTCATTGATCTCGCAGAAAAAGTTGAAGGCTGTGTTCGCCACTCGTCGGTGCACGCCGCCGGTGTTGTAATCGCGCCGTCACCCTTAACCGATTTTACGCCGCTTCAAAAAGAATCCGGCGGCGGCGACAAAATTATCACCCAATACGATATGAACGCGGTGGAGCTTTCGGGCACGCTCAAGATGGACTTTCTCGGCATCAGAAACTTGTCCATTCTCGGTAACGCCATTTTTCTCGTTAAACAGACCAAAGGCATTGACGTTGATTTGGTGAATTTGCCACTTGAAGACAAAAAAACTTTTGAAATGCTTAGCCGCGGCGAAACTTTTGGCGTTTTCCAACTTTCTGGCGACGGGATGACGCGATATTTAAAAGAGTTGCATCCAACGACGATTTTTGATCTTCAGGCGATGGTCGCGCTTTATCGCCCGGGCCCGATTGACTCCATTCCGGAATATATTGCGCGTAAAAATGATCCCAAGAAGATTTCGTATCTTGATCCGCGAATGAAAGAAATTTTGGATCAGTCGCATGGCGTTATTACATATCAAGACGACGTCCTGCTTATTTCCATCATTCTCGCCGGTTACAGCTGGGAAGAGGCTGACAAATTTAGAAAAGCGATGGGCAAAAAGATTCCCGAGGAGATGGCCAAACAAAAGGAAAAATTTTGGAAGGGGATTGTCGCGAATGGCGGCAACGAAAAATTGGCTGGCGATCTTTGGAAACTGATTGAACCATTCGCCGCCTACGGTTTTAACAAGGCGCACGCCGCTTCGTACGCGACGGTTGCTTTTGAAACCGCGTATATGAAGGCTCATTATCCGGCCGAATATATGACGGCGATTATGACCGCCGAGTCCGATGATTTGGAAAAAGTCGCCGAAGCGGTTACCGAGTGCGGCCGGATGGGGGTTTCGGTTTTGCCGCCCGACGTTGGCACTTCGTTTAAGGATTTTACCTACATTGACGACACACACGTTCGTTTCGGATTGCTCGCAATAAAAAATATTGGTTCGGACACAGTGGAAAATATTATTGCCGAGCGAAAAAAGAACGGTCCCTTTGTGTCGCTTGAAGATTTTTTAACGCGTCTAGAAGCAAAGTCGGTTAATCATAAGTCGCTAGAAAGTTTGATCAAGTCGGGCGCGATGGATTCTTTTGGCGAACGCGAAGCGTTACTTGAAGCGATTCCGCAGATGCTGGTTTTTGCGCGTGAAAATCAAAAAGCGGCGGCGAGCTCGCAGTCTTCACTTTTTGGCGCGATGACACTTCCAGACGCGACGATTCGTCTGCTTCAGAATACTCAGCCCAACAAGGCCGATCGGCTGGCTTGGGAAAAAGAATTACTCGGTCTTTATGTTTCCGAGCATCCTTGGAAACAATGGGAGACGGTGTTTGCTGGCGTAACCACGAAAATCTCGGACGCGCTCGCGCTTACCGAAGGGACACTCACGATTGTTGGGGGAGTGATTGCTACCGCCAAAAAGATTTTGACCAAAAAAAATGAGACCATGCTTTTTGTTAAGCTGGAAGACACGAATGGTTCCACCGAGATAATCGTTTTTCCGTCGGTTTATAAAATGGCACCCCAGCTGTGGGATCCGGACCGACCGATTGTGGTTGAAGGAAAAATTTCTTCCAAAGATGGCGTGCCAAAAATTATTGCCGGCCGCGCGGAAGTGGTTATTCCGCAAACGGTGGCGAGAATTAAAGAAGATTTTGGCCGAATGCGTCAGGTTATGCGCGCGTCCGCGGAACCAATTCCGCAGAAAATTTTTTCGTTGCAAATTCCGGCGACCTTGTCCCGCGAAACGGTTGCTTTGCTACGCGCCGTTTTTGCCAAATATCCGGGTGACACTATTGTTGAATTGGCTTATGCCGAAAACGGCCGCTCTAGGAAAGTGCACACCTCGTACATGGTGACCCCGAGCGAAGAATTTAACAATGAAATCGCGCAAACTTTAAAGAAATAGCTTTGTTTTCCCAAAGTTCATTATTAAAACGATGTTTGTGGTATAATATTTATTAGAATTAAGAGATTGGAGATAAAAATAAATATGCCCAAAGATCAAATAACGCATCCGCATCACCGCAACCTGTCGGTAAAAGTTTACAAAAAAATCGCGATTATTTTTTTGGGACCGGTTTTGATTTTGGCCGGCGTGGTTTTGGCGGCAACACTTTCTCGGGCGACAATTACCGTTACCGCTAACCAAATTCCTGTTAGCGCCCCGGCAAAAATAAATATCGCGGGCGAGGAATCTATGTTGGATACGGTGCTTGGAAAAGTTTTTAAAACAACACTAGAAGACACAAAAACGGTTACGCCAAAAGGCAGTGGCGTCGTTAAGGACGAGCTAGCGACGGGTACGGTCGCGTTAATTAATAAGCGTGCTTCGGCGCAGACGCTTATTCCAACAACGCGGCTTTTAACCGATACCGGCATCCTTTTTCGGATTAAAGACAGAGTAAATATTCCGGCCGGCGGCGAACTTAAAAATGTCGCGGTCTATGCCGACAAGCCGGGTGCTTTGGGTAATATTTCCGCAACAACTTTTACGATCCCTGGTCTTCCCGTCGCGCTTCAGAAAAGCGTTTACGCTGTTTCTACCGCGCCGATGACTGGCGGTACGGTGACGGTTGTTGGCGTTTCAAACGATGATATAAATAACGCGATCGCTGATCTTAATACCCAACTCGCGGCTAAGGCGATAGAATCTTTTTCCGACGCCATAAAAAAATCCGGCTACGATGGGATTGTTTCAAAAACTGACGAAGTATCAAGATTGGTTTCGGCCAAAGTCGGCGATACGGTAGACGCGTTTACGATTCAATATAAAGCGACTATTACCGCTGTTGCTTTTGATCGTTCTAAATTTACCAAAATTGCGGAGGGGGTTGCTCACCAGGCGATTCCATCGGACACCGAACTTAAAACATCAAACGCCGCGACGGTAATTCCCGTTATTCAAAACGCCGACGCTAGCGCCGGAACAGCAACCTTAGTCGCTAATCTTTCTGGCACGGCAACGCTTTCGGCCGATAATTCAATTTTAAATAAAGAACGTCTTGCGGGGCTTAATGCCGATACGGTTGTCGGATATTTAAAAAGTTTTAGCGCTGTTTCCGACGCTAAAGTTTCTCTTTGGCCATTCTGGGTGCACAAAACGCCGTCGCTTAAGAGTCATATTCAGGTTAAGGTTGAATAATTTTAAAGTAATTGCGTAATAAAATAGCCCGGCTTATACCGGGTTATTTTATTAGACATAAAGACTGAAAAATTGTAAGATATTGGCTTAACCAAACATATGGAATATCCAATAGAAACCAAGCGACATTCGGCGGCGCATATAATGGCGGCGGCGATTTTTGAACTTTATCCGGGTGCCAAATTTGGCGTCGGACCGGCAGTGGATAACGGCTTTTTTTACGACGTGCAAACCGAGAAGCCGCTAACCGAACAAGATCTTTTAAAGATAGAAAAACGAATGCGAATGATTATTTCGCGCCGCGTTCCGTTCCGCCGCGACGTGATGCCGATTGATGAAGCAATTTCGTTTTTTCGCGAGCGCAAGCAGGATTTTAAAGTTGACTTGCTTGTTGACCTAAAAACAAAAGGCACAACCGCGGTAGAAGGCAGTGAAGCTGAAGTTTTTGACGCAAAAAAACCCGAGGAGGTCTCGGTTTATTGGACAGGGGAGTTTGTTGATCTTTGCCGCGGGCCGCACGTTGCCGACGCGTCCGAGATCGGCGTTTTTAAACTTTCCAAACTCGCCGGCGCTTATTGGCGCGGCGATGCTAAGCGCGCTCAGCTCACCCGCATTTACGGATTGGTTTTTAATACGCAAGCCGAATTAGACGCGTATCAAAAAATGCAAGAAGAGGCTGAACGCCGCGATCATCGCAAGCTTGGCGCCGAACTGGATCTGTTTACGTTTTCGCCGCTCGTCGGTTCCGGCTTGCCGCTTTTTACGCCACGCGGCACAATTCTTCGCCGTTTGCTTGAAGATTTTGTCGGCAAACTCAACGCTAAATATCACTATGAACGGGTTTGGATTCCGCACATCACCAAGTCTGATTTATATAAGACGTCCGGACATTGGGACAAATTTGGCGATGATATTTTTCACGTTTCGTCAAAAAAATCTGACGATGAATTTGCGCTTAAACCGATGAACTGTCCGCATCACACACAAATATATGCGAGCCGACCGCGAAGTTATCGCGATCTGCCGATCCGCTACGCCGAAAATACGACTTGTTATCGTGATGAAAATACCGGACAACTGGCCGGGCTCACTCGCGTCCGCTCGCTTACGCAAGACGACGCCCATATCTTCTGCACACCAGATCAGGTGGAAAAAGAAATCGCCGGTATCTACCAAATTATCAAAACCTACTACAAAGTATTTAAGATGCAGCTTAAAATTAGGCTCTCGGTGCATGACCCCAAAGAAATGGAAAAGTATTTGGGCGGCGCTGCGGTTTGGGAAAAGGCTGTTAGCACGCTTAAGAAGTTTTTGGCCGATAATAAGTTGGAATACGAGCTTGGCGTGGGTGAAGCGGCCTTCTACGGTCCCAAGCTGGATTTTATGAGCATTGACGCGATCGGCCGCGAGTGGCAACTGGCCACGGCGCAACTGGATTTTAATTTGCCCGATCGTTTTAGTTTGGAATACGCGGATACCGATGGAACCAAAAAACGCCCGGTAATGATCCATCGCGCTATTCTTGGATCGGTGGAACGTTTTCTTGGCGTCGCGATTGAACATTTTGCCGGTGCCTTTCCGACGTGGCTCGCGCCCGTGCAAATCGCGATCGTTCCCGTTAGTAAAGAATTTATGAGTGCGTCAAAAAAATTAAACGAGCTTTTCTTAAAAGAGGAAATGCGCGTAGAAATTTACGACCCAAGCGAACGCGTTGGCTACAACATTAGAAAAGCGATTACAATGAAAGTTCCGTATATGCTGGTTGTTGGTGAAAAGGAAAAGTCGCTTAAAAAACTTACGGTTCGCATTCGCGGCCAACAAACAGAAAAGCAGATGACGCTAAAGCAGTTTATTGAACGGGTAAAAAAGGAAATTGCGTCAAATAAATAACTATAATCACGCTAAAAATACCCCCCACTTTATAAAAAGTAGGGGGTATTTTTTGGTGTTTATTCTTGACAAAGTGCTAATTTAGTGCTAAAAAGCATAAGCCTTGAAAATGCATTTTTGTTGAGAATTACGCCGAATAATTCGGCGTTAAAGATTTTGGCAAGCAAACAATGGGAGAACCAAATGAACAGTCAACGAATGGGTTTTAAAGTATTTGTGAGGAGTATTGCGCACGCGCTTGCACTTGAGCTCACTGAGGACGAGCTTGAAATGATTAGCAAAACGGTTAACGGCCTTTTTGGACTAGCAATTGATGAAGTAAGTTTGAGTCTTGTTAACCAAGTTCAGCGCCGTTTGCCGCAAGACGAGCACTCACGTGGGGTGATGCGTGAACGAACGATCAATACCTGTCTTCGTCGGAACGACGCGTTTAGAGAGGTGCTTCGCGATTTGATCAGTAGGGTTACTGCGTCATCGGGTGACAAACGCGCGGACTGCATCGGTTTCATCCTCTACTGGGTCACGCAAGGCATAGAGACTAATCGGCAGTTTAGCGTCAGCGCTACTCACCTTTAGCAATCTCTATCAAAATGGGCGGCACGCAACACGCGGCCGCCCATCTTCATTTGCGGATATAATAAAATTTTCGGTCGTGTTAGAATAATTTAATAAACAATCAATTGATGACAAAAAAACTTCCAAAACTTCTGGTTATTTGCGGGCCAACGGCGTCAGGTAAAACCGAGCTCGCAATTGCCCTCGCCAAAAAATATAACGGCGTACTGATTGCCGCTGATTCGCGCACGGTTTATAAATATATGGATATTGGCACGGGTAAGGATTTAAGTTATCCGCATAAGCTTATTAACATTGTTTGCCCAGACGAGACGCTAACACTGGCTAGTTACAAGAAAAAAGCGGTCGCTGCGGTTCGCGCTGCGGTTCGCGCTGGGAAATTGCCGATTTTGGTCGGCGGAACTGGGCTGTATATTTGGGCGATTGTTGATAATCTTTTGATTCCCAAAGTTGCTGCCAACGAAAAAATGCGCGAAGAATTGGAAAAGAAAACAGCCGACGAGCTTTATACGCTTTTGAATTCCATTGACCCAGCCGCGGCTAAAGTAACGGGAAAAAATAAGCGCCGAATGATTCGTGCACTAGAAGTGGTCGCCGCTTCTGGCAATAAATTTTCTGAAAGCACGAAAAAAGGCAAACCACTTTTTGATTTTTTGGAGCTCGGTATATTTTTGCCGCGCGAAGAATTGGTTAAAAGAATAGATAAGCGCGTTCAGACAATGATCAACGCTGGTTTTATGGCTGAGGTTTTGTATCTTAGAAAAAAATTGTATTTGCCGGATCTGCCGGCAATGAGCGGGATCGGTTACAAAGAATTAAACGACGTAATTGACGGAAAGGGGACGATTGACGAAGCGGTGGAGCGGATAAAAGCGCGGACGCGTCAATATGCCCGTCGGCAAATGACCTGGTTTCGTCGCGATAAACGGATTAATTGGATTGGTGGGTTGGCTGAAGCCGACGCACTAGTAAAAAGATGGTTATCTGCCTCCTAGTGCGGAAAACTCAATTATTTGCTATAATATAGGCAGTTAATTCATCTATTTTTATCGTATGGAAGGACAAACAATGTCGATTGAGGCCTATTGCGTTAAGTGCAAGGCCAAGCGGGAAATGAAGAGCCCTGCAGAGGTTGAGATGAAGGGCAAGGGCGACGTTAAACGTCGCGCAATGACCGGCCTTTGCGCCGTCTGCGGCACCAAAATGTTTAAGATTTTAGGCAACAAACCAGCCTAACCCAAAATCCCTCCGAGCACTCGGAGGGATTTTGTTATATAATAATTTTGTATGGCAAAGTTATTTATAGGAAAAATTGTCGCAATTGGCGGAGGCGAAATGGGGCGGCCGGGGTATCCCGTAGAAACGACAAAAATAGACAAGGAAATAATCCGTTTAACCGGTAAAAAATATCCCAAGATATTATTTATTCCGACGGCAAGCAATGACTCTGTATCTTATTACGAAATTTTTAAAAAACATTTTGGCAAGCGTTTGGGCTGCCAAACTGATGTTTTGTATTTAATAAATAATAAATTGAACAAAAAAGAAATCACCGAAAAAATATTTTCGGCGGATGCGATTTATGTCGGCGGGGGAAATACTTTGCGCCTCATGAACGCATGGCGCCGTCGCGGTGTAGACAAAATTTTAAAAAAGGCGCTCCGGGCGGGGATTGTGCTTTCGGGGGTAAGCGCCGGCTCGCTTTGTTGGTTTAAGTGGGGAAATTCCGATTCGCGAAAATCAAAATCAAACCCGAATAATTTTATTATTGTTCGTGGTCTAGATTTTATACCACTGGCGCACTGTCCGCATTTTGATGTTGAAAAAGAACGCGAGACGTCGCTTAAGAAAATGGTTAAAGTTAAAAAAGATGTTTGTGTTGCTTTGGATAACTGCTCGGCCATCACAATGATTGATGGCCGGTATCGGATAATCTCGTCAAAGCGCACGGCTAATGCTTATAAGATATATCATCAAAATGGTCAATATCGTAAAGAGTTGATTAAAAAAGAAAATCAATTTAATCATTTTTCAAAATTACTAACTAAGTCATAGTTTTTGGTTTCGTGCTATAATTAAATTAATTAATAATTTAATTATATTTTTTATGAATTCAACCTTAAAAAATACGATTGCTGTTTTGGGTGCCGTAGTCGCGCTCGTACTTGCATACGCCGCCGTTAGTTATGTAACGTCGTATGGAAAATCAATTCAGCCGTCGTCATTTAGAAGTTTTTCCGTATCAGCCGAAGGTAAGTCGGTGAGTATTCCTGATGTGGCGCAATTTTCGTTTCAGGTTATAACCGAAGGTGGTAAGGACTTGACCGATTTGCAAACAAAAAATACCGAAGCTATGAATAACGCCATAGACTTTGTTAAGGGTCAGGGCGTTGACGCAAAAGATATTAAGATCTCGTCATACAACGTTAATCCGCGCTACGAAAATTATAATTGTTATGATGCGCCGGCCGAATTGGATTATATGGAAAAGTCGTCGGTATCGTCCGGTTCGTCATCGGGGGTCGCGACTGCGCCCGCCGTGGCCGAGAGAATGGTAAAAACATGTCCGCCGCCTGCGATTGCTGGTTACACTATCACTCAATCGGTTGCCGTTAAAATTAGGGACTTTAAAAAAATAAGCAACATTATGTCTGGCGTGGTAACAAATGGCGCTAATCAGATTGGTTCTCTTTTCTTTACCACCGACGATCCAACCACTCCTCAAGACAAAGCGCGTGCCGAAGCAATTGCCAAAGCTAAGGTTAAGGCTGAAGCGATGGCAAAAGCCGGAGGCTTTAAAATTGGTCGCTTGCTAGGCATTACCGATGGCAGTTATAGTCCTTACGCGGCATACCGAAGCTACGACGCTGTAGGTTTAGCTAGCGACGCAAAAGCAGAATCTGTCCCAACCATTGAACCCGGCTCACAAGAAACATCTATCAGTGTAACTTTGCAGTACGAGATTCTGTAAATAAAATTTATTGTATAAAATAAACATCCCCACTTTTACTAAAGTGGGGATGTTTATATAAACGATAAATTTACAACGTCTAATTGATAATCAATTAATTTTTTTGATACAGAACAATATATATGGCGATTAATGTTTATGATTTTTTGCCCTCCCATCTTTCCACGATCGTGGAAAGATGGGAGGGATATTGGTAGCGTATTTAATTTTTTTAAAAATCTTTTATCACGCCGGCTTTGAGCAAGGCTTGGTAGTGATTGGGGCTTTTTTGTTTTAAAAATTCCAGAACTTTTCCCCGAACAGTCGTGGTTTTTAAATTTTTTTCTTTTGCAAAAGCTATAATTTTGTTTATGGTCGTGTCAATTTCGGAGGCGTTGTTCACCATTAATTCTATTTCGCCGATTTTATAGTCAAAGTTAAAACCGGTAACCGTATCAAGATCAATGTTAAAATCGTCTTTTTTAAATTTTTTTCGCGTTGTCGTGAGTGAACAAAAAGGGGTGTAGTTATTTTCCTTAAGATCGTCAGAAAACGATCCTTGTTTTGCTAAACCGAGCGCGGTGCGGATTTTTTCTTCATCTTCCAGTTCTTCGTATTGATCAGCTAGGCGGTCAACGCCTTTGTGCAAGGGGAGTTTGAGTTCAAAACGATTGTCGCGAGCGCGCAGCCAAATATCTTTGGTTGTAAGAGAAAACGATGGCGTATCGTAATAAGTGTCGGTAAAAACGCGCTCTTTTAAAAATTCAGCGCCGTTTGTGAGCCGCGTGATGTCGTCTTCGTTCAGCAGAAATTTTTTTTCAACTTCTATCATAGTAATATAAATTATTTATCAAAAATAAATAAGTCGTCTAGGTTTGAACGCAAAGCGCGGCTGACGTCGTGAGCGAGCTTTAGTGAAGGATTATATTTTCCTTGTTCAAGAAAAATAATTGTCTCGCGCCGAACGCCGGCTTTTTTTGCCAGTTCTTCTTGGGTAATGTTAAGTTTGGTGCGCAATTCTTTAATGCGATTAGTCATAAAATTATTTGCAGGCGCTTTGCGGAGCGGCGAACGACGGCGCGCCGTGCCTTACCCAAACGCCATTTTGGCAGATCCAATTGTCTTCGCCGGAGAGCAAGCGAAGGCCGGCAATAAGCAAAACAACTGCAATTAGAATAATGACGATTGTACCTATAGTTTTGTGGTTGGTTAATTTAATCCGGTCGTGGTATCTGAAAATTAATGAATAAACGATCATTAAAAAACAAGCTGAAAATGCCAGCGTGTGCGCGATTGATTCGTATGACGGGTTGGTGTTGCGGAAAGTGTAAAAGAAAAGCATCCCAACCACCGCGAGCCAAGAAAATATTTGTAAAGTTAAAAGCGCTGCCTTGCCGCCCAAAGCATAATCGCGTTCATCGGCAATGACTTCTTTTACGCGCCGGCGCAGGATAAGCATAACGAGCGTCGCGACAATGATTGTGACAATAGGAAGAAAAAAACTTTCAAAAACAATCGCTTGGCTCACGGTAATGCCGATAATGACGGCGGCGATAATTTGAATTTGCTTAAAGGTTTTTAACGTCATATTCAATGTTAGAATTAATTAACTTTATTTTATGTTATATAATTCTAACATTGGTGTCAAGCAGTGGATAAGTAGAATAAAATAGGGGGTCGGGTATATCATTTTTTTGAGCATAGTAGTATTTTTTATGTTTGTAAAAAGTGCATGAGTAACGCATTTTAAATAAAACCCTTCTGTACACCATTTCGCGCGGCCGGACGAAATGGTGTACATGGTTTTTTCGGGGAAATATTCTATAAAACTAGAATTTTTTATTATTAGAAAGGGACTGGCATCGGACGCCAGTCCCTTTGTCGTGAAGGTTCAAAGTCGGAGTTATTTGGTGACTAGCCAAGCGCGCGACCAGATGCGGTAGACGTTGTGATAGTCGTTTTCAACCATTAAACCAAAAGCAAGTTCCTCGCGTGCCCCATCGCCGTCGCCACCAAAGGTTCCGGCGATGGGGCCTCCGCTAAAGCAGCTCGTGCCCCAGCGTTTTCGTTCCATTTCAATGAATGCCCAGAACGCTTCGGCAACGGTTAGTTGTTGTTCGGGAAACTGATCGTATCGCTCTTCGCCTAAAACATTGAACATAAAACGAAGTCCGAATTTGGAGACGACGCGCATCTGTGCGAGATATCCGTCGTCAATTGGTTTTTTTCGACTCACTAAAGAACGCGGCATAGTCTACTGAAGCGCGCCCATGACCATCATGGATTCCGGTGATACGCATAAGCGCATCAAAGTCCGCTTTCGCGATGTCGTTTCCAAAGTAGATTACGCCACCGTGCTCCTCTTCGGGCGGGGCACTCAGAAAAGGATTGTTTTTATCCATATCCTGGTATCCGTAGACGCTATTACCACTCGGGGCGAACATGGTGAGGTAGCCGGGTTTTCTTTCTGCTACGGGATCAGGCCAATCGGGTGGGGAAATTTTAATCTTCTTCATTAGCTCTGCGAGTGCTTGTGAGTCGGGTTTATTTTGCGCCATCGGCGTTTCCTTTTCGTGGGTTGTTATGGTGCTATTTGTCGCTCAACCATAGATAAATTATCGATAAATGTCAAGAATACTGTCTTGGTATTTATGCTTTGAAAAACTAAAAGGCCGCCTTGTAGCGGCCTTTTAGACTATCTAAAAAATCATTATCTTCTACATCCGACGGGTACTAGTTCAATATTTCTATTGCCCGCTTAATGGCGACATAACCGTATGCCCAAAGGAAGGGGAGCCAAAGTGGCATAACGCCAAAGAGTGTGTTGCGTTTAAATGTTTCAACACCCGTGCTCACGAAAAAATATTCTGCAATGATCATTATAAAAAATCCAAAGACAAGGATAAGAATATCGTTTTTATTTCTTTTGTTCGTGAGAGAAATTAAAATAATTGCAGCATAGATTGCTGTAAGCCAATAATCATTCGCAACGAGCGGGATAAGGCCGATCATAATAATGATCGGGATGGTGTCTAGGACAATCCGTAACGCTTTTTTCATATCATTTTTAAATCAGGAGGCCGGGCTCATTAGCCCGGCCTTTAAAGTTATTTCATCAAATCTTTTAGCAATTCCTCAGCCACTTGGGGGTTGGCTTTGCCGCCGGTGGCTTTCATTACGGCGCCGAGGAGGAATTTTATCACTTGGATTTTGCCGGCTTTATACTGAGTAACGCTATCTGGGTTTTGATTGACGATACTTTCCACAATCGGCCGGAGTTCGTCGGGGGATGATTTTTGGCCTAAGTCTTTTTCTTTAAGTACCGACTCGGGTGACGCGCCGGTTGTAAGCATTTCGGCGAGAATGACCTGTGCGGTCGCGGAATTTATTTTGCCTTCGTGGATGAGCGTTAAAAATTCGGCAAAGGCGTCGGGGGTGATTTTGGTTTTAAGTTCCAGCCAAGACATTTTTTTATCAACCAAAAGTCCGCCGAGTTTGGAAAGCAGCCAGCCCGAAACAAGCTTGGAAAGCTTGCCTTTGTTCGCCTGCCATTTTTCTTCTTCGGTGCCATCGGCGTCGCCGGTCGTCATAAGCCACGCACGTAGTTCGCTAAACGCTTCCTCCACATAATCAGCTAGCGCTGGGTCGTCGGTCATAAGCGTCGCGTCTTCGCGCATAAGACCGTACTCGTCCATAAAGCGGGCGCGTTTGGCCATTGGTAGTTCGGGGATAAGTTGGCTCATTTTTTCACGAAGAGAAACAAGATCAAGTGGGGGAATGTCGGGCTCGGGGAAATAACGATAATCGTGTGCCGCTTCTTTTGAGCGCTGTTCTACGGTTACGCCTTTGGCATCGTCCCAACCGCGCGTGGTCGTAATAGCGACCGGGCTTCCTGTATCTTCCCAAACATTGGTTTGACGTTTTATTTCAAATTCCAAAGCGCGTTCCACATTGCGAATGGAATTGATATTTTTAACTTCGGTTTTTGGATTTAGTTTGCGCGCGGAAGAAGTTTCTTTTTTGGGGTCATCAATAACTTCGCGCATACTAATGTTGGCGTCGCAACGCATCTGTCCTTTTTCCATATCGGCGTCGGACACGCCAACCGCGCGCATTATGCGCTGAAGTTCCTGCAAAAACACGCGCGCTTCGGCCGGTGAAGCAAAATCTGGTTCGGTGACAATTTCAGCCAGTGGTGTGCCGCCGCGGTTATAGTCAACATACGATGCTTTGCCATCGGCGGAATGTGTAAGCTTGGCGGCGTCTTCTTCCAAATGCAAGCGCGTAATGCCAATTCTTGGTTTTGGTCGTCCAATGGCGCCGGCTGGTAGTTCAATATCAAGATATCCTTCAACACTGATTGGTTCGTCAAATTGGGAAATTTGATAACCTTTGGGAAGGTCGGGATAAAAATAATTTTTTCGGTCAAACTTGGCGCGGTCGGGGATACGGCAGTTTATAGCGAGCGCGGCTAAGACGCCAAGCTCTAGCGCCTTCGCGTTTGTAACCGGCAAAGTGCCAGGGTGTCCCGTGCAAACCGGGCAAATGGCAGTGTTGGGGGCCCGATCTTCGGAAATGTTTTCACAACCGCAAAACATTTTTGTCGCGGTTTTAAGCTGGACGTGGATTTCCAATCCGATTACCGGTTCAAGCTTCATAGATTCGTTTATCTAGCCTCCTTAAAGTCGCGATACAGAGCAACCAGGGTCAAGAAAGGAAGAGAAATTACAACCCAACGGACAATGAGTGTGATGAAATAGTTGGCGTATGACATTATATTGGCGGTCATAACCGAGCCCGAGAGATTGTAGACAAGAACGGTGATGATATTAAGAAAAGCGGCGATGAGCCAAACACCGACAAAAATGCTAACGCCAATAATAACGCTAATGCTAATTAGGTCAACAAGTAAAACAAAAAGTTTTCCTTGAGTGATTTCGCGGCTACGTGCGAGGGCGGCGCGTCCTCGTTTGCCTTCAAAAATTACCGTTTGTTCGGCAAACATATAGCGAAGGCTCCAAATAATGCCAGGGACGATAAGGAGGATGGTTCCGGCAATTACGATCAGCGAACGCAAAATAGAAACCCAGAGAACCGAGAGAATCAAGGAAAGGCCTTTTTTAAACGAAGTCACGGCTTCAATTTTTTGGTTTTCAAAAAGACGGTTAAGGCTAAAGTAAAGGCTGATTGTGCTTGCCAAACAAAAAGCAATATAAATAATTCCTACCAAAATGTAGATTGTGGTCGTGGCGTAAGGCGGAAGGGGGACAATTTCCTGAAAACGTTTTAAAGGTAAAAAGACGCTGACAATACCGCTCACAATCATTGCAATGCCGAGTGGTAATGAGGCGATAATCACCGCCTTAAAATTTTTCGTGTAATGATTCCAGATATTTTTTAATATGGTAACTGGATGAGTCATATTGTTTAGGTATTAGGTTTTAGGTATTAGGTTTTAGGTATAGAGAGATAAGAATGATGATGTAAAATTAAGAAGACTGTTACAAACTTCTTAATTCTTAAATCTTACCTCTTAATTCTTTTTGTCGGAATAGCCGCCCGTTGAACCAAAACTGCCACGTGATGTTTTTTTAATATTTTCCACCTCGTTCCATTCGGCGCGTTCTATTTTAACAAACATTCCTTGAGCAATGCGTTCGCCGCGTTCTACGGTTACGGAGTCTTTTCCAATATTCCACAGTTGGAGATGGACTTCGTCGGCGGGGCCGCAAAAATCTTGATCAATGATGCCGACCGAATTTGGCATTAGCAGATTTTTTTTGCGCGAAAGCGATGAACGCGGCGCGATCATAAACATATATCCGGGCGGCGTTGCCACGATAACATTTGCTGGTACAAGCGCGATCTCATTAGGATTTATGACCATTGTTTTCCTGACGAGCAAATCAAACGCCACCGATCCCTCGGTTTCGTGGCGCGGCAGGGGAAGATCTTTGTCTATCCGTTTGATTTCTACGAGCATGTTTTTATGAAACATGAATCATGAAACATCCTCGCCGCGCTTTGCGCGGCCAAAATGATCCATGTTGTGTGCTTCATGCTTCATTATATCACTAAACCGTGAGGTTGATAGCCGGTCCCATTGTCGTCGTGATAACGGCTTTGACGATAAAATTACCCTTGGAAGCGGACGGGCGAGCGCGGCGAAGTGCCTCCATAAAAGCGGTGGCGTTTTCAGCGAGCTTGGTTTCGTCAAAAGAAACCTTGCCAAGAATGGCATGGACGTTTCCGGTGTCATCATTTTTAAAAGCGATTTTGCCTTTCTTTTGGTCTTCAACCATCGCTTTAATATTCGGGCCGACGGTGTCGGTTTTTGGGTTCGGCATCAAGCCCTTAGGACCGAGGATTCTTGCAATTTTGGCGAGCTTTGGCATCATATCCGGCGTTGCAATGGCCACTTCAAATTCAATTTTATTTGAAGACGCGATTTGGGCGATTAATTCTTCGCCGCCGACAATGTCGGCGCCGGCGTCCTTGGCTTCTTTTTCTTTTTCAACCGCGCCCGTGAAAACGGCAACTTTTTTGTTTTTGCCAGTACCATGGGGGAGCGAGACGGTTCCGCGCACCTGTTCGTCGCCTTGTTTTGGATCAATTCCAAGCTTGGCGTGGAATTCAACGGACGCGTCAAATTTAGCCACGCCGGTTTTTTTGGCTAAAGCCACAGCTTCGGCGAGTGAATAAGTTTTCTTGGGGTCAATCAACTTGACCGCTTCGGCATACTTTTTTCCTGACATATTTTTTTATGGACCATGAACTATGGACCATGAACAATTATTTCGAGGCTCGGCCTCGAGGCTGAGCCTCGAAGATTTGCCGGTGAATTAAAGAAACGGACCGCCATGGGTCCGTCTTTGGATCTCATGACGTGGTATTAGCGAGCCGATGGACATCGGCTCTCCCACATCCGTTATGGCAATATATTAGCCCAAAGCCGTATTTTTGGCAAGTCTACCGTCATCCCAGCGATAAGCTGGGATCCAGTGATTCCTCGCAATGACAAAAACACCGCACTATTTCCCCAAATACATCCTAACTCCTTCTAAAAGGCCAGAAGTAAAGTATTTTTCTAATTCTATTTTATTTAGATTAACCCATTCAAATCCGGCGTGCTCGTCGCTGGTTTTTATTTCGCCGCCTAAGTATTGCGCTTCAAAGAAAAGATAAAGTACATGAACATCCTTACCGGTTTTGGTGAGCGAGGAGGGGATAATGTGGCGGCCGAAGGCGATAATTTTTGGTTGAAGTTTAAATTGAACGTCGCCGAGTTCCTCGGAAATTTCGCGGCTAATAATATCAGCAAAGTCGGCCTTAAATTCGTCCTCGTCAATTCGTCCGCCCGGAAGGTCGTAAAAGCCGGCATAACTGCCGCGCGAAACCGCTTTGAGTGCCAAAATTTCGTTGCTCGCGTTTTTAAGGATGAGCTTTAGTGATATCTGACAGAGATCTTTTTCTTTTGCCATAGGTTATTTTTTTGCAAACGAGATATACGTTCTCGCAAATTTTTTTATCGCCGGCGAGATTTTTAGTTTCAGCAGTTCGTTCGGCGTAACCCATTTGAGGTCGTCGTGTTCAAAACTTAGGACAACGTTTTTGCGCGGTGCGCAAGCAATATAATATAACTTAACCCAAAACTCGCCGCGATCGTTGATTTTTGACGAGGTATCCAAAAGCAGGAGCCCTGAAACTTTTAGCCCGGTTTCTTCTTTTATCTCACGAATAATTCCGGCCTTAGTGTCTTCGCCAAAATCCAAACGTCCGCCGGGGAGATCCCAATAAAGCGGTCTTGAAGGCGCGGTTTTTGTCCGTCTAATAGTCAAAATTTTTCCTTGCTCATTAAGAAGGATCGCCTTTTGCGAAATTCTTGTGAGATAGTGCTTGTTTTTCATAACGATAAATTTATTTTCGCCGTTTCCATTTTTTATTTTTTTCGCCGCGGTCAACAAACCAAGCGTCATCGGCATTGAACCACCAAGCATCGGGGTGCATTTTATTCATAAACTGCCCGATTTTTTTCGCGGCTGGAGTCTTAAGGCGTTTAAGGGCAATTATAATCCACGCGCGCGCTTTGGTGTTGCCTTTTACCTCTTCGGTGCGCAAGGTGGAGATCCATTCAAGCACGTCGGCATCCTTTACCAATTTTGCTTCAATTGTTTTTCGTTCCTGCTCTTCTTTAAAAAGAGAAAGAATTTCATCGCCAAAAGGGATGCTCTTCGCGATGTCAGCAACGGCATCGGCTTCGGCCAACCGTCCATAACGCTGGTGAACATAGTTATGGTCGGAGGTTCGGCCTTCGCCAATATCGTGGAACAAAGCCATAAGAATGACTTTTTCTTTGTTGGCTTTTGGTTCAAGGTGTGTGAGCGCATACGCGATCATCGCCGTATGAAACAAGTGTTCGGCCACCGACTGTTTGCCGCTTCCTAAAAACCAAAACCCCGAACGCGGCGTTTGGCTGTGAATATTTGTTTCGTAAATAAAATCACTGATCTTGGCGTAAATGTGTTTTTGTTTTTTGTCAGGCATATTTTCCGGTCAAGCTTTAATGTTTACACCTCTTTTCGTTCCTTCCATTCTTTTTGCACAATCCTAAAGTGAAAGAGAAAGAGGGGAAGCGCGATGACGAGCATAGACAGGTCGCGAACGGCGGAAGATTGGTTTTGGCGGACGGTATTTTCTTTGTTTTGCTTGTCTTGGAGATCGCACTCGGCTTGGGTTGGACCCGACGGAATGTCGTTTCCAACCGTGCTCGGCGTTTTTATGCCGTAGCTACCAGGAATACATTGGCTGTACATTGGCTCGGCATTCTTAAAAACCCAGGTTTTAAGCCCAAGGTTAACAAGGTCAACGCAGGAAAATACCAGCATAAAGAGAGCGATGATTGAAACGGTGTAGAAATAGATTGAACGAATGATTTGTGTTGCTTTAGACATAAATTTAGCTTTTTAGGGTTAATAAAAATTAAACCGCCCCTTGGACAGGGACGGTTTAATTATATACTACTTTATGTTTTATTTACCACGTGCAACGTGCAATGTGCTATGTGCGACGTGCCAACTAGCCTTCAATAACTTCCAAACCCATTTGACGGGCGGTTCCCATAATCTGGCTTATTGCGGATTCAATGTCGGTCGTGTTTAAGTCTGGCATTTTACGCTCGGCAATGGCGCGAACTTGCGACTTTTTCACTTTACCGACTTTTTCGGAAAGTGGCTTGCCCGAACCTTTGGTAATGCCGGCGGCTTTCATAAGCAAGTTGGAAGCTGGCGGGGTTTTTAACTTCATTGAGTACGTCCTGTCCTCGTAGATTGTGAGGTCAAGCGGAATGATGTCATCGCCCATCGCTTTGGTCGCGGCATTAAACTTGGTGCAAAATTCACCAAGATTAAGACCGTGCGGGCCGAGCGCAGTTCCGACTGGCGGGGCGGGAGTCGCCTTTCCGGCCGGAATTTGCATTTTTACGATTGTTTTAATTTTTTTGGCCATATATTAGCTTGTAGATTGTAGGTTCATTAAAATTTATGAATTAGATGATGGCTTTGGAACCTCGAGAAGCGCAAGGTTTCAAACAATCATCCGTCTTCTAAATTCTAATCTCCAGGATCTAATCTCTTTTAGATTTTTTTAATTTGCAAGAAGTCCAATTCAACCGGCGTTTCGCGGCCAAACATATTAACCAACACTTTGACCTTGCCGCGTTCGGCGTCAATGTCGCTCACTTTGCCTTCAAAGTTTTTAAACGGTCCGTCATTAATGCGCACGGGGTCGCTCACCATAACGTCAATTTTGTATTGCGGCTCATCAACGCCCATCCGCTTTTGCAATGACTTGATTTCCTCGTCGGCAATTGGGGTCGGGGTAGTGCCGGTGCCAATAAAACCGGTAACGTTCGGCGTATTGCGGACAACGTACCATGAGTCGTCGGTCACAATCATATCTACAAGCACATATCCAGGGAAGATTTTTTCTTCAATAACCTTGCGCTTGCCGTTTTTAATTTTGATTTTTTTCTCTTTTGGAATAAGGATGGCAAAAATTTTGTCTTCCATATCCATGGAGTCAATGCGTTGTTTGAGGTTTTCGGCGACGTTTTCTTCGTAACCCGAGTAGGTGTGAATGGCGTACCAGCGTCGGCCTTGTTGAATGACTTGTTTTGGCATATTAACGAGTAATAATTTTTGTGAGGCCGTAAGTAAAAAGAAGGTCGGCGGCACCAAGGTAAATAGCAATAAGAAGCGACACGCCAATAACAAGCAGGGTGTGTTTGGTCACCATTTCGCGATTTGGCCAGGAAACGCGGGAGAGCTCTTCTTTTGTTTCGTGGAAGAATTTGATAATTTTACCCATATTTAACTAATTTTTTAGTCTTAAAAAAGCCCTGGCGGGCTTGGATAATGACTATAGCATATCTGCAAAAAGTGTCAATTTGGCAAAACAAAAACCCCGCCCTTATTTTGCTGTTGAAAAATATTTCAAAAATTCTTTTTAAAACCGGTCAGTAAAATAAGAGCGGGGTAAAAGTTTATCTTCGGCGCTTGGCCGCCTTCTTTACCTTGCGCACAACTTTCTTGGCCTTGCGCACCACCTTTTTTTTCGCTGTCTTCTTTTTTGCCATTTAAAACACCTCCCTTCAAATTTGTTTCGCCAAGCTTAGCTCGGCAGAAAATTTTTTCGTGCCGTAAAACAATTGCACGTTAAATATATTCTAGCACGTTTTTACATTTTTGTCGGGGAAAAAACATCTGTGCATAACTTTTTAACAAAAAATAAAAAATATTTTTATTTAATTGGCAGAGTAAACCAAAACCTAGATCCTTTTTCGGGTTCGCTCGTAACGCCGATTTCTCCGCCCAACTTTTCAATAATCATTTTGGCGATGTAGAGGCCAAGACCGATTCCTTCTTGCGATCGGCTGAACGAAGCATCGAGTTGTCCAAATTTTTTAAATATTTCGGATTGTTTTTCTTTAGCGATTCCCGGCCCTTCATCCGTGACACTTATGGTAATTTTGTTATTTTTAATATTAGAAACAGAAAGTTTAATAGTTTGTTCCCTTGGCCCAAACTTAATCGCGTTGTCTACAAGATCAAAAATAACTTGCGAAATTTTTTCTTGATCACTGATGATTACTTGCTCGGGCAAACTAACTTTTAATAATATTTTATCATCGCGGTCGCGGGCAATTGATTTTAGAATTGGTTCTAAGCCGTTTATAAAGTCGCCAACTTTAAAGGTCGTCGCATTCGTTGGTATATTTTTGTGTTCATAACGCGTGACGTCTAAGATTTGCTTGATTGTCCGAGACAACCGCTCGGCTTCCTCGTGAATAATATTGATATACTGATGCTCCTGAGTCGTGAGCGCTCCGTTTTCGTGTTCAATAATTTCCGAAAGCCCGATAATTGAAGTAAGCGGCGTGCGCAATTCGTGGGTGGCAATATTTATAAACTCGTCTTGAATTGTTTTAAGTTCAAGTAGTTCGCGTAGTTTTTTAACATCGGTTATGTCGCGGGCAACACAAACCAAGACGGTCTGGCCATAATAGTCAGCCTTTCGCGCGATTAGTTCAAAGGGGATGGCTTGTCCATTTTTGGCGCGCATTTCTATTTGTAAAAATAACATTCCTTGGGACTTGACGCGGTTCACCCGTTCGGTAAGGATCTCAGGCAAACTATTTTTTGCCGGTAAAATTTCAAGATCTCGCGGTGTCATCTTTAGGAGTTCGTCATGGCGATAACTAAGTTTTTCACAAGCTGTCCGGTTGACTTCTATAAATTTTTTGTCATAAACATTTTCGCCGGGAAGAATAAAGATGGCGTCGCCAGCGCTGTCAAAAACCATTTTAAATTTTTTCTCGCCCATAAGCGCCAGCCGTTTGAGATCGCGGACGCGGAAGTTTTTGCTCATATCGCGGCAGATTGCCACCATAAGTTTTCGGTTGTTTAAAACCATGATATGAGAGTGGATCTGAACGGGGATGATCTTGCCAAGTTTGGTCACGTGTTCGGTTTCAAAAACACCAACCCCTTTTTGTTTTACTAAGGCGATTTTTTCTAGGGTCGTAGGCCGTGTTGCTTGCGAATTAATGTCCATTGCTGACATTTTTAACAATTGCCGTCTGGTGTAGCCGCTTTGTCGGCAGGCCGCGTTGTTTACTTCAACAAAGCGTCCGTTCTCGTCCAAAATATATATTGGATCGGCGGTGTTTTTGAAAATGGTTTTAAATTTAATATCATTGATAATCGCCGTTTGCTGCGTGTTTATTTCTGGTGTTATGTCGCGGAAATACCAAACGCGACCGAGGTATTTTTTATTCGCGCCGAAGATTGGCGACGAATAGCGCGAGAAAGTGCGCCCGTCTTTTAGTTCAATTCGTTCGTAATTGTTTTCGTTCGGGTTTTGGTATAGATATGTAACTGTTTTTAAAAATTGGTTGGGGTTTTTAATGAGCCGCGTTACGTGTTTAAGAAATTTTTTGTCATTGTTCGTGCTTAACACCGCTTTTGGGATGAGCCACATTTTTCCAAAGAGGGTATTATGCGCCAAAATTTTTCCTTCCGAACTAACAACAAGAATGCCGTCGGGCGAGGTTTCAAACTGTGCCGCTAAAAGTGCGTCCGTGCGAATATTTTTTTTGGCGTTCAAATTCTTTAATAATGGTTTTTTCTTGGTTGACATAAGCTAGGCGGCGTCATTGCTCATACTTTTAACAATCGCGTGAACTTTGGCGACAAAATCGTCCATCGCAAACGGTTTTTCCATAACGCCTTTTACCGCCGATAGTTCTTTGAATTTTTCTATTGAAGTCTGAAAATCTTTTGATTCAATTGGTAGCGCCGAGATGATTAGAATTGGAATTTTGCTCATTTCGGCGCTAGTTGCCATTGCCGAACAAACATCAATACCACTAATGTCCGGCATCATTATGTCTAAGACGAGTAGATCGTAATTTGGATCATTGGTCATCATTGCTAGGGCTTGTTTGCCGCCGTAAGCCGAATCGGCAGTTATTTGTTTTTCGTTATGCAAGGCCGCTTTTAGTGTTTCCACGGTGTTTTTGTCGTTGTCAACGATTAGAATACGCATAAATTTTTATTTATGATTGAAATATTTTTCTAAAATTTTTAGATTTTTGTTGACTGGGCGGATAACTTCGCTCACGTCTTTGCCGATTGGTTCGGGGGTTGCGGTTATTTTTCTGCCAAGGGCGTTTTCGTATTTATAAATCAGGAGAGCGATTATTTCCGATGGGTCTTTTTCCATTTTAATAACTCGTCCGGTGCGATTATCAACCAAAAGGCCGTCAATTTGATTGGCCATTATTAAGGCTTTGTTCCCGATTTGGTTTCGGATTTGGGCGATAATATCGCTCGTGATTTCATAAAACAATCGATCGCGCGTTGGTGTTTTTTTGTATTCAAGCGGCGAGCCGCGCGAAATTCGTCTCCCCGCGTAAAAATTACCAATAAACGCCGCCATTCCCGCAAGTAAAATAAGTCCGATTAAGCACAGCACGAAATCGCTTAAGAAAATGCCAAAAATTTTTGGTTCAATTTTGAATCTAAATTTTGACGATGCCGGCGCAATCTGTCCGGGATAAGTCACGGTGCTGGTTAATGTATAAACTCCGCTTCCTAGTCCGTTGGGTATCTGGATCGGACGTATAAAACTGCTGGTAGTTTCCACGGCAACGGTTTCTGATATTGAAGAAACGACGACGTTGCGCGGACTGGTAATGTCGTATTCAATTAAGATATCAACACGTTTGGGTGCGCCAAAATTGGATAGCACAACCGAGGTGGGGAGAATGTCGCCCGACGCAAAACGGGTTGCCCCGCCACCGATCGCAAAGTTTGAAAAGACTGACCCTTCGGCCAAAGCTGTCGTAGGTGACCCTAAAAATGACAGGGTTATTAAGGTGACAATCCAGGGGCATGGAAATTTTTTTAATTGAGTAATCATATTTTATCGCGATTTTTATTTTGTCGCCATATTTGGCGAAGGGGGATAATGCCAGCAATGATGACAAAAAATAATTCAATAATGATTAAAAAGATTAAATTAGATTTTTGTGGTGTCTTTGATGGGGAAATTTGGACGTCAAAAAGCGGCGGAAAAACGATTTTTTGAGTTTCTGGCGCTGACAAGACTGGTGGCTCAATGGCGGCGGTTGGTGTTGGTGTGCTGGTTTGCGGTACGAGGACGCTCACGAATACATTTGAATATGGCGCGGTCAATGAATTTTGGTTTTTAGAATTTAGTGCAAACGAGTCTGGATAAATCGCGATGTTGCCTGTTCCCGTTGCTTTGGTTTTAAAAGTAATCGTTCCGAGTTCGGCAGGTTGATCAATTCCTCCTGGGTAGCCAGCAGTTAAATAGATTGTCTCGGTATTATTACTAATTAGACTGCGATTTGCGGCCGGTAAACTTATCCATTGGTCACTCCAACGAAACCATCCAGCTTCTAACAAATTAATTGGAAATATTATTGCCGCTTGGACCGTAAAGATTTTTTCATTTTTTGGGGAAATATTGATTCCTAAATTTATATTCTCGCCAACGTTGGCTGTAATCGGATTTCCATCAAAAAATAGAGTCGTTGCCAAGGCTGGGTAAAATGCCATAAAGGTAGATGTAAAAAATATTATGGCGAACGATTTGTATCTCATATCGTCCAATGGACCATAAGCTGATTAAAATCAAAAATATCAACTCGCCCGCCCGCGTCGTAATCGGAAGGGTTAATTTTATTTTGCGTGCCCCAATTCGCAACCAGCGCGTTAAATTCGTTTAGGTCAATGCGGTTGTCTTGATTAGTGTCATAGGGCTGAGTTGTGTCGTTGTTTGGAACTAAGATAATGCCATCGGAATAAATATCCGAACACACGTCCTCAGTATTACAAAATCTCGCATAAATTGTTTTAAGTCCGGGCGCGTTGGGAAATTCGTGGGGTGTGTGATTAATTTTATAATTTGTATCAAAATTAAGGCGTCGTTTTTCACCAAAAGCCGGGTCTTCGGAGATCTCAACCCAAGTTGTGTCTGGTTTTCCAAAAAGACTAATGGTTACTTGTGGCGAAGAAGTGTTCGCTTCGTCGTTGTTAATTTTGATGCCATAGTTTTCCGTTTCGGATGTGTTTATATCGCTTAGCGTCGCCGTTGTTTTAGTGAAAATTAATTTTTTGTTAATTTCTAAACCAACGCTCACATTGTTTTCTAGTGCGAACGTCAATACTGCCAAACAAAAATATTTTACAGCGCCTTCAAAGACCAGATTATTTTTTTGCATTAAAAAAATAAGTAAGCACCTATAGCTTACTTAAAAACCGGTTGGATAAAGTTATCTAACTGTCGGCGTATCTTGGATTAACCGCAATAGTCAGTTTTTTTACCAAAAGCAAATCTTTGATTGTTGTCTCGGACGAAACCTTATTATTAATTTCGCGTCCGGCATTGTAAATAGTTCGCCATCCCTTATTAGGGCTAGGATCGTTCCATTTTTCAAGCACCTCATCCCACGACCATTCTTTATGCAAAGAAGCCTTATTTGCAAAAAGCGTTTTGCAAAGCATGTTCTGGTCAGAATTATAAGGTATTTTAATTTCTACGCCGGCAAAAAATATTTTGTGCGATAATAAATTATAAGTTGGTGGCGGAAAGCGGGACTGGCTGATTTTTTCTTTTAGAGTCGGAACAATATCGGAAAAAAAGTAGTCATTAAAATTTTCAAGTCTATTTTTTTGACCCCCGCCCTCCAAGCTTTGGATCAATTTTGACATATTTAAAAAATACCACTGTGATAGGTTTTGTCAATATTCTTGGCTTTTTTTAAATTAAATATCCAAATTTTTAACCGTCTTGGCGTGGGTTTGGATGAAACGCTTACGCGGTTCAACGTCGCCGCCCATCAGCACGTCAAAAGTTTCGTCGGCTTTTTCGGCGTCTTCAATCGCGACGCGAAGCATAATGCGCGTCGCTGGGTTCATGGTTGTGTCCCAAAGCTGGTCGGGGTTCATTTCGCCCAAACCTTTATAGCGTTGAATATTAACGCCGCCGGCGGTGACAATGGCGCTTTCGTCTTCGGTGCTTTCGTTTCCCAGTTGTTCAGGCGCCGCCTCGGTTGGTTCTTCGGTTTTTTTCGCTTTGGTTTTTGCGATTTGCGATTTGGCATTTGCCGCGGCTTGGAAAACAGCGATGTGCTCGTCGCGTTCTTTTTCGGAAAAAGCGTAATGAAATTCTTTTCCTTTGGCAACGCGGTAAAGCGGCGGCTGGGCAATATAAAGGTGGTTGGTCGTAATAATTTGCGGGAAGTAACGGTAAAAGAGGGTGAGGAGCAAAGTGCGGATGTGTGCGCCGTCAACGTCGGCATCGGTCATAATGATGATGCGATCGTAGCGAAGCGAGGTAATATCAAATTGTTCGCCAATGTTTGTGCCAAGCGCGATTACGAGCGAGCGCAGTTCGTTGTTCTGAAGCATCTTGTCTAGGCGCGCCCGTTCTACGTTGAGAATTTTTCCACGAAGGGGGAGGATGGCTTGAAAGTCGCGGTTGCGTCCTTGTTTGGCTGAGCCGCCGGCCGAATCGCCCTCTACAATATACAACTCGGTTTGCGACGGATCTTTTGAAGAACAGTCAGCAAGTTTTCCGGGGAGAGTTAGACCGTCTAAAACGCCTTTTCGCAAAACCGTTTCGCGAGCGGCGCGGGCCGCGGCGCGAGCGCGCGAAGAGAGGACGCATTTTTCCAAAATCGCGCCAGCGTCGCGGGGATGTTCTTCAAGAAAAGTAACCAAGGCGTCGCCAAAAACCGAGACCACGGCGGTTTGCGCTTCGGGGTTGCCGAGTTTGGCTTTGGTCTGGCCTTCAAATTGCGGTTCGCGAAGTTTTACCGAAATAACGGTCGTGAGTCCTTCGCGCACGTCTTCACCGGTAAGATTATCGTCTTTTTCTTTAATAAAACCTTTTTCGCGAGCGTAAGAATTAAGAACGCGGGTTAAGGTTGTTCTAAAGCCGACAACCTGCGTGCCGCCTTCGGGGTTATAAATGTTGTTGGCAAAAGCGTAAAGCGTTTCTTTATATTCGTCGGTGTATTGAAGGCCGATTTCTACTTCAACCTCTTCGGCGGTTTTTTTAACGTAAAAAACATTTTCGTGTTTTGGTTCCTTGTTGTGGTTTAGGTGGCGCACATAGCTGGAAACGCCGCCTTCAAAGTAAAAGGAGTATTCTTTGTTTGGTTCCGTGCGCTCGTCCTGAATAATAAGGCGAACGCCGGCGGTTAGATATGCCTGCTGGCGAAGGTGATCCAAAATATATTGCCAGTTCCATTCGGTCGTGGTTGTAAAAATTTCCGCGTCCGGTTTAAAGCTAATTTTGGTGCCGCCTTTTTTGGTCGTGCCAATACTCTTTACTTTGGCGATCGGCTTGCCGCGATGATATTCTTGAAACCAAATTTTTCCATCGCGATAAACTTCGGCTTTGGTCCATTCGGAAAGAGCGTTCACGACCGAGACGCCGACGCCGTGCAAACCGCCGGAAACTTTGTAACCGCTATCGCCAAATTTTCCGCCAGCGTGAAGCTTGGTCATCACCAGTTCCAGCGCTGAAACTTTGAATTGCGGGTGCGGATCAACGGGAATACCGCGGCCATTGTCTTCAACCGAAACCGAGCCATCGTTGTTCAGGGAAATAATAATCGTGTCGCAGTGTCCGGCCATGGCTTCGTCAAACGAGTTGTCCACGACTTCCCAGATAAGGTGATGAAGTCCATCGGAACCGGTGGTGCCGATGTACATTCCTGGTCGTTTTCGGACCGGATCTAAACCTTCTAAGACGGTAATTTGTTTGGCGCCGTATTCGCCGGTGGTTGATTCTTTTTTAGGCATAATGAAACGGGGGAGTCCCCTTTAACAAAGATGGGGTTTCCCCCAGACTAAAAGGCATTACGAAGAACGTATTTTAGCATTTCGTTTCGGTTCGGGCAATGGATATGTTAATGAATTTTTGTTATTATATTAAACTATGCCGGAAACTGAATTTACCCCGCAAAATCTATCGGAAAAGACCCTGCGCTACGGTTATTGGTTTGTCACGCACAAACTTTTAATAAAGAAGATTATAATCATAATCATAATTTTGTTTGACGCGGTGACGATCGGGTGGAGCGGTTGGGTTTGGTTTAGTTCTTATGTTCTTGAAGTGGAAAGCGACAAACAGGCCGCTGCTGAGAACGCTACCTCGGTTCTTAATTCATCGTTCCGCAGCGGAACGGCAAGTCCGCTCATTATCGGGAACGCCCAAATGTTTACAGTCGGCGACAAGGTTGATTTTTCCGCGGAGGTAAAAAATCCAAACGTCAGTTATCGCGCAGATTTTACCTATCGTTTTATTGTGGGCGACAAGGCAACGGCGGAGCGAACGGGTTTTGTCTTGCCGAACGATGGCAAGGATATTATGGCGCTTGGCGAAAAAGTCGTCGGCTCGCCGCCGACCGTGGTTTTTGAAATTACTAATATCGCTTGGAAGCGAGTTGACCGCCATCAAATACCCGATTATCAAAAATTTTCTTCCGATCGTCTTAATTTTAACATCACCGATATTAAATTTGTGCCCGAGGGGACGGCAGCACCGACTTTGAGCGTGGTTAAAACCGGAGCAACAGGAAAAACCACCTTTACGTTTAAAAATAATACCGGCTTTGGCTATAAGGCGATAAAATTTTCAATTCTTCTTTATCGCGGCCCCGCGCTTGCCGCCGTTAATTCAATTACCATCGCCGATGTTCGCGCTGGCGACACACGGTTGGTTGAAGCTTCATGGTTTCAGCCGCTCCAGGCAATTTCCGACACGCGCATTATTCCCGAGGTGGATATAATGAATGATGCGGTGTATTTAAGGTAAATACTGAATACCTAATTTCTAATTTCTAATATCTAATCCGTTTTTTTAATATCGTTCCTGCGGTAATGTCTTTACCCCCTCCCCGATGGCCATCGGGGAGGGGGTAGGGGGAGTTCGTTTCGCCGTAAATAATTTTAACGTAATAAAAAAGAACTCTCCCTACCCTCCCTTTTACCAAAGGGAGGGCTAAGATTTTTCGTTTCATCTCTTCATCCTCTTTGGGAGGCGCAAAATGGTTTTATGTTGCGATGTTTTGGTTTTGTGATATGGTCTTTGTATGAAAAAAGTGTTGTTATTTCTTCGCGAATTGGATCCGTGGATGCTGCTTGGAGTCACGGCACTTTTGCTTTTTGGTTTTACGGCTATTTGGAGCGCGGGAATCGCGAGGGGTGGGAACGAGGTAGTAAAGCAAGTTGTGGCGCTAGTAATTGGGCTCGTAATATTTTTTGTGACGGCGACGGCTCATCCGCGGACGATTCATCGTTTGCGTTACGTTATATATATCGCGGGAATTGTTTTGCTGATTGCGGTTTTAATTTTTGGCCACAGTGCCAAGGGAACGCAGGGTTGGATTCGTTTTGCTGGAACATCTTTTCAGCCGGTTGAGCTTGGGAAAATTATTCTCCTTATTGTGCTCGCGGCAATTTTGCCCTTGCACGCGCGAACCAAGTCGCTTCGGGCGATGATCGGCGCCACCGTTGTTTCTGGTATTTACGTTTTTTTGGTGATGCTGCAGCCCGACTTAGGGTCGTCGCTTGTTCTCGTTATGCTTTGGGTGGTGATGCTTCTCGCTTCAGGTATTCCGCGGCGCTATGTTATTGGAATTTTTATTGCCGCCATCGCCGTTGCCGCGCTCGCTTGGCAGTTTGGGTTGCAAGACTTTCAAAAAGGACGCGTCCTCACGTTTTTAGATCCGTCGCGCGACCCGCGCGGCCGCGGTTACAATGTTGCTCAGGCGCAGATCGCCGTTGGCTCGGGCGGGCTGTTTGGAAAAGGTTTTGCCTCGGGATCGCAAAGCCAGCTTCGTTTTTTGCCGGAAAGCCAGACGGATTTTATTTTCTCGCTGATTGTTGAAGAGTTTGGACTTATTGCCGGACTGATTGTTTGTGCGGGAATGGGACTGATTATTTTTCGTCTTTACCGATTATCTTGCCGCGCGCCCGACGATTTTTCGCAATTCCTGGCGATCGGCGCGGCGGCGATGCTGACGACGGAGTCGCTCGTCGCGATCGGCGGCAACATTGGGCTTTTGCCAATGACCGGGATTACTTTGCCGTTTGTTTCGGCCGGCGGTTCTTCGCTAATTGCTCACTTTATTTTGCTCGGGTTGACCCAATCGGCATATCGCGCCGCGGCGCGCGGCTCGGCAATGCGCCCGGCCGATCTGGTCTCGTCCACTTGACGAATGAATGGCGATAATGTAGTTTATTCATAGATTTAGCCGACGCCGTTGGGCGTTGCTTTTCGTCTTATAAGACTATGGAAATTATTACACTTGAAGCTAAAAAAAGAACAATTCAGGGAAAAGCCAATGCTGCTTTGCGCCTTACGGGTGTGATTCCCGCCGTTATATACGGTAAGAATCAGCCGTCAATTTCTCTGGAACTCCCGGAGCAAGCTTTTGATAAAGCTTTTCAAATTGCTGGCGAATCAACTTTGATTGATTTGGTTGTTGATGGTGAAACAAGCAAGGTGCTTGTTGCTGACGTCGCGCGCGACGCGATGTCTGACCGTGTTATTCACGTTGACTTTCATAAAGTTTCGCTTACCGAAAAATTGCACACCAAGATTCCGATTGCCTTTACGAACGAGTCGCCGGCGGTTAAGGGCTTGGGCGGCGTTCTTATTAAGTCGGTTCAAGAATTTGACGTTGAATGTTTGCCTTCGGCTTTGGTGCACCAGATTCCGGTGGATATTTCTGTGCTCACCAAGTTTGGCGACGTGATTCACTTTAAAGATGTCATTATTCCTCCGGGCATTACCGTTAAACACCTTCATGATACCGACGTAATTGCTTCGGTCGCTGAACCACGTTCTGAAGAAGAAATGAAAGCGCTTGAAGAAAAACCAGTTGAATCAGTAGAAGCGGTAGAAGTCATTAAGAAGGAAAAGGCTGCCGAAGGCGAGGAGGCCGCCCCGGAAGCTGACAAGAAAAACGAAAAGAAATAATTTTTACGAAGGCCGCCTCATGGCGGCCTTCGCTGTATAATACTATATGTCGCTTAAAATTATTTTTGATTTTTTAAAAAAACATTGGATCAAGTTGTCGTTTGTCGGGGGAATCTTGCTCATCGTCGTTTCACTCGCGGCTATCTTTTTTATTTTTGGCGAAAGAAAAACGGAAATTGGAAATATAACCAATGCAAAAAATGAGCCGTTGCCTTCGGCGCCAGGGGTAAAAAATTGGGTTGACCTTTATGCAGTTTCCATAGACAACCACGTTAATGCGCGTCCGGTTTCTGGATTAAACAATGCGGAATTTGTCATTGAAGCGCCAGTTGAGGGTGGAATAAGTCGCTTCCTAGCTTTTTTTGAACGCGGAAAATCGGTTTCCGAAATTGGGCCGGTTCGCTCGGCGCGCCCATATTTTTTGGATTGGGTAATGGGCGCGGGGCCAGCGCTATTTATTCATATCGGCGGCTCGCCCGAGGCGATGGCGCGAATTGCGGCGGATCCGGTTTTGCTTGTGACTAACGCCGATGGCATTGGTGCGGCTGGCGTTTATTTTTCACGCGATTTGTCGCGTGAAGCCCCGCACAACGCCTATGTTTCTTCAAAAGACATAGAGACATTATTTTTTAAACGCAGTCCGACGCCGCGCTCGGTTGCGGGCTGGAATTTTGTTGTCGCGCCCGAAGCTTTAAAATTGGGGAGTGCTGGCGAGATAAAAATAAAATTTGGCGATCCTGCAAATAGCGTCGTTTGGAATTTTGACAAAGAGAAAAATATCTACTTGCGTTCTTCGGGCGGCAAAGCCGACAAAACGAGAGATGGGGAGGTGATTAGCGCGAAAAACATCGCCATAATTTATACCGAAGTTAAGTCAATTGATAGCGAAGACCGAAAAAAAATTCAGACAACCGGCGAAGGCACGGCTAAGGTTTACGTAAATGGAAATGAGATTGGTGGAACATGGAAAAGCGACGGCAAATCCTTGCCACGTTTTTACGATTCTTTTGGCAACGAAATTATTTTTACCGAGGGGAATGTGTGGGTTGAGGTAATTGGCACGTAGCGCGTAGCACGTAGCACGTAGCGCGTGGCGCGTAGCACGTAGCACGTGGCGCGTAGCACGTAGCACGTGGCGCGTAGCACGTAGCACGTGGCGCGTAGCACGTAGCACGTGGTTTTAAAAAACAGGCTAAAGCCTGTTTTTTTCGTTTTCTACGTGCCACGTGCTACGTGCTACGCGCCATTTGGCTATGTGCCAAAAAGGGCGATGCGGGGCAGGTTGGCAAGATCATTTTTTATTTCTACCATTGCGGTGGGGAAGTGGCGTTTGGCTAATTTGGGAAACGAGCTTTTTTGCGATGGGTCTATTTCACAAATAATTATGCCAGTTATTCCGCGCGCGACAATTTGGTGGAATAATTCATCGTAATATTTTAGTCCGTCCTTGCCGCCCGTGAGGGCGGTTTTTGGTTCAAAATTTTTTACGTCGGGCGGGCATTTTTGCCAAACCCTGGTTGGTAAATAGGGGAGATTGGCGACAATAATCGCTGGTGCGTTAATTTTGATTTTTTTTGGCAGCAAGTTGGTACGTTCAAAAATTATTTTATCTTGCACGTCATTTAGCGCGGCGTTTTCTTTTGCGATTTTTAGGGCGGCTTTTGAAATGTCAGTGGCGACGACTGTTGCGCTTGGGTAATTTTTAGCAACGGCGATCGCGATAGCGCCACTGCCGGTTCCGACGTCAATAAACGGCACGTAGCACGTAGTACGTAGTACGTTGATGGCTTCCTCCACTAGCATTTCCGTCTCTGGGCGGGGGATGAGGGTGTGTTTGTTTACAAAAAATGGCAGGCTAAAAAATTCCTTAATTCCGACGATGTAGGCGACTGGTTCGTGCTTGGCGCGGCGGGCGAGAAAGGTATGATATTTTTTTGCGGCCAAGCTTGGCATTGCGCGGTCGTCGTGCGTAAGCAGTTCTTCACGGGTAATGCCAAGCGCATGCGCAAGTAAAATTTCAGCGTCAATAGCCGCTGATTCTTTTGAAGCGCGACGGAGTTTTTTTATGCCGAAAATTTTTGCTTCTTTTATTGTCATTGTTTGTTGGTAGAGATTAGAAATTAGATTTTAGAAGCTGGTAGCTCGTCTTCTAATTTCAAATCTCTAATCTCTAATCTCAAATTCACATTCTAATTCTAAAATAAAAGAGCCCCCGACGAAAGAGGCGACGTTTAACAAGGGGAGGGGGGTCTTGTTACGCACTCAATTCCGTCGGGGGAGAAAATAGGGGGCCTTGGAGTGGTTAGCTAGCGACGCTGCTGCTACAACGCGTTTTGCCTATGCAACCTTGGGCTAAAGATGGAGGTTCGGGACACCCAGGAAACCCGATAAAACCATCGTAAGCGTTTGGCGCATCCACTCCAAAGCCAAGACAAGAAAGAACGTCTAATTAACTTACACCTCCGACGGCTTTTCGTCAAGGGTACGCAAGGCGTCAATTATGGGATCAAGTTCGCCGTCCATAACCCTGTCTAAAGCATGCCAATTCTCGTTAACGCGATGATCGGTTAAGCGATCTTGGGGAAAGTTATAGGTGCGGATTTTTTCGCTGCGGTCGCCGGAGCCAATCTGTCCTTTGCGCGCGGCCGAGCGCTCGCTGTGCGCTTTCTCAATCATATTTGCGAGAATGCGCGAGCGCAGGAGCGCCATTGCTTTGGCGCGATTTTGCGATTGCGACCGTTCCTCCATACAAACGACAACCGTGCCAGTTGGAAGGTGGGTAATGCGGACGGCGGATTCGGTTTTGTTGACCGACTGTCCGCCCGCGCCGCCCGCGCGCATCGTATCAACCTGAAGATCACCGGGGTTGATTTTTAGGTCAACCTCTTCGGCTTCGGGAAGAACAGCGACGGTGGCGGTTGATGTGTGAACACGACCCTGCTTTTCTGTTTCCGGCACGCGTTGAACGCGATGCACACCGGACTCGTATTTTAAAGCGCGATAAACTTTTTTTCCGGAAATTGAAAAGACAACTTCTTTAAAACCGCCGAGTTCGGAGTGGCTAGAAGACATTAAGCCGGTTTTCCAGCCGCGGCGTTCGGCATAGCGCGAGTACATTCGGAAAAGTTCGGCGGCAAAAAGCGCGGCTTCGTCGCCACCGGTTCCGGCGCGGATTTCCATAATAATGTCGCGACCGTCCATGGGGTCGGATGGCTGAAGCGCTTCTTTAAGTTCTGTTACAAATTTGGCGCGTTTGTTTTCGGCGAGCGCAAGTTCGTCCTCGGCCATTTTCCGCAGATCAGTGTCGGTTTCGGTAACCAGCGTTTCTTTAAGCGAGTCGACCGCAGCTTCGGCATTGGCAATGCCGTCGGCAAGTGCGATTGTGTCGCGAAGGTTATTATATTCTTTGGAAAGTTTGACCATGGTTTCTGGCGACGACAAAACTTCCGGACTGACAAGTTCGGTTTCAAGGGCGGCCGCCCGGGCGCGGATTTTATTCATTTCGGAAGCTGGATCCATAAAGTCATTGTAACATTAAATGAAACATGAACCATGTACCACGTACCATGAACCATGAACCACGAACCACGAAACATGTACCACGAAACACGTACCATGAAACATGTATAAATAGAATACAAAAACAGCACCAATTAAGGCGCTGTTTTTGGAATAGCTATTTTGATTCAGGCTTTGCTTCTTTGGTGGTCTTTTCAGCCTTTTTCGTCGCGCGTTTTATCGCTTTGACTTTTTTACCAGTCGCGACCGTTGATTTTTTTCCGGCGCGATCGGTGAATCTTTCTACACGGCGGGCGGTGTCTACAAGCTTCTGTTTGCCGGTAAAGAAGGGGTGGCAAGCAGAACAAAGTTCAACGTGAATTTCGTCGCGCGTAGAGCCGACTTCGTAGACTTTGCCGCAGGCGCAGATGATCTTAGCCTTTGGATGATAAGTTGGGTGGATATCTTTCTTCATAAGACAATTATCCTAACAAAAAGCCGTAATTTGGTCAACTTCTGACGATTGGAGTATTATTTTAGTTATGAAAATCATTATTATTGCCTTATTTTTCGCTTTATTTATTTTAACACGCCCGGTTTTGGCGGTAACGCCGAAAACGCCGATTTTGGGAAAGGCGGAGGTCGTTAGTTCAACGGAAATTCGCTGGCATTTTGTTAACCGCGACAAAAACGCAGTTGCTTTTGAACTGTGGGACGTGCTTGGGAGGAGAATTGTAAAGCGGGTGGATGACAAAAAAGCGACGTATATAACCGAGGACAATATTATTCCCGCCGACCCGGATCAGGCCTGCGGGCGGTATGTTGTTGCGGTGAATAAAAATGGCGAGCGGTCGTTTGGGCAGGTTATGACATATCCGTGCGTTAGGACGCCGCCAGTGGTTCCGCCGCCGCCGGAAATTGAAATAAAAGATAATAAGATTATTAAAGTTAATGTGTCATCGGGCGCTAATGACCCAGCAACTTCCATTGGCGTTTACGAAGCCAAGCGCGGTGTTTGGTTGTCGCCGGAAAATTTATTTGTCGCTGATCCGTTTATGGAGCCAGCTGGTATTTGGGGCGCGGATATGGGGTCGGTGCTAATTGGTTTGCGACACAATTCTAGTTATGTTTTTTATTCGCGCGCTCGTTCGGTTACGGGCGAGCTCTCTATTTGGTCAACGCCGGTAATAATTCGGATGCCGGCGGAAGTGGCTGACCCAGGTGCGCCGGTGCTTGATCGGATTGGCGAGTTAAAAAATTTGCGCGGCGAAAAGCTTGATCAAACTTTTACGGTTAAGTCCGCGGCGCCGGTTATCGCCGGAATCTTTCGCGGCGCGAACGTAACCGTGGACTTGGACGACCGTCCGTATCAAGCGACTGTTTTTGGAAGCGGGGAGATAAAAAGTTTTTCTTTCGCGCCTGGGAAAATTGGTTCGGGCTTTCATTATTTGCGCCTTGGCGCGATTGCGAATGGGACTGTAAGTTGGTCGCCGACAATAGAGTTTTTGATAAAAAAGTAATATAATATAAAAATGCAGTTTAGAGAAATAAAAAACTGGAAAATAAAAACCGGCCCGTTTGTGATGGTCGGGGTAATTGTTTTTAGTATCTTTTTTTCTTTAATAAAACCCAACGTTGCTTTGGCTCATCCCGACTTGGGTTTGCATGCGGCCTCAATCGTGTGGTTAGACGAAACGCATATTCGCGTTACCTACGATTGGTCAACTGCTGATCAAGTCTCGGATTGGGTGACAACAATCGGCGGGGCTATTACTTGGAATTCTGGAAGTTCAACCGTTTCAGTTGGTGGAGGGTGGGGAGATATACGAGGTATGCAGTGGGTGCGCCCAATTGCGGCCTCGTCGGTCACGGCTCATGCTAAATCTGCGCCGACTTATTTTATAAATATGTATACCAATCTTCCGTCTGATTGGTATACAAATCCAAGATGGGATCCAACCCCAGGGCTTGGCACAATCTATTATGACCACCCGCGACAATTAGTTGTAAACGGTGTTTCTTATATCGATGAAGCAAGTTGGGATGTTGGTTTGCTTGAGCGAAGTACTTGGTATGATTTTTTATTCACTGCAAGTCCGTCAGTAATTACAACATGGTCTAGTGTAGCAAATACGGGTGGGGCAACATTCAGCAAGACCGGGTCTTATGATTTAAGCACCGATGGTCGCGTGGGTGTGGGTGCTTATGGAGTTTCACCAACCGAATGGGGGACGATCGTCATTGAAGGCGAAATTTCATTACCGTCATACACCCTTACCTATACTGCCGGTGCGAACGGTTCAATTACTGGTTCCTCGCCACAAACGGTTCATCAAAATTTTGACGGCACGCAAGTTACTGCTACTCCTGCCGCGAATTACCACTTCACGAGCTGGTCCGACAGTGTCCTTACCGCCGCGCGCACTGATTTGAATGTAGTGGGAGATATAACGGTCACCGCCAACTTTGCGATTGACACCCACACCCTCACCTACACCGCCGGCGCAAATGGTTCAGTTACCGGTACTAATCCGCAAACCATTAATCACGGCTCCGACGGTACCGCCGTCACCGCCGTTCCCAACTCGGGTTATCGCTTTGTTGATTGGTCGGATACTTCAATAATAAACCCGCGCACGGACACGAATGTGACAACCAATCTGGCTGTGACGGCTAACTTTATGGCAAACAGACGCCCTCCAAGCAGCAGTGGCTCATCGGTAGTTCTTTCGCCATCAATCACAATCCGCACACCGGCGAGCGGCGTATCATATAATGCCGACGCAATCGTTGGCCTTGATTGGTCATCGGCCAATGGCGCCTTTACTAAATACAAAATTTATTACTCATCGGATAATGGCACAACTTATTCGGCGATTGGCGAAACAACCTCAACTTCGTTAAGTTGGACTGTTCCCGACGTCGGCACAACGCAAGGAAAAATAAAAGTTGAAGGTTATGATGCCGCGAGAACTCTGCTTGCTTCGGCAACTTCAAACGGAAACTTTGTCGTGGTCGGCGATGCAATACTGGAATCAGAAGAGGGAACACAACCAACCACAACACCGCCTGTCACCGACTCAACCGCGACCGGAACTTATTCTCCCACTGAAGCGCTGGAAAATACTCCCGACATCAATACCGACATGAACCTCACGCTAGTCGCGCCATCACTCTGCACCTCAGGCTCACTCATTAAAGGTTCGCTTTCTTCAGTTTATTACTGCGGCGCTAATGGCAAGCGTTATGTCTTTGTGAACGACCGCGCTTACTTTAGCTGGTACCAAGACTTCTCAACCATTAAAACTATTTCCGACGCCGACCTCGCCTTAATCCCGCTCGGGGGCAACATTACTTATCGTCCCGGCTCCCGAATGATCAAAATCCAATCCGACCCCAGAGTCTACGTTATTTCTCGTGGCGGCATCTTGCGCTGGGTTAGCTCCGAAGCCATCGCCGCCGCACTCTATGGCGCGAACTGGGCAACAATGATTGACGATGTCTCTGATGCCTTTTTTGTAAATTATACAGTTGGCGCGCCGATTTAGCCGAACTGTTAACTTTTAACCTTTAACTTTTAGTTAGAAAATATCTCCGTCACATCGGAGATATTTTAATTCGCCAAAAGTTAAAAGTTAACAGTTAAAAGTTAGTTAAAATTTGCATCTATGCTACAATTTAATAAATGCTGACCGAACTTGCGAATGAAAAAGAGTTGGCTGAACGGGCGACGAAAGACGGTGACGCTTTTGCCGCGCTTTACGATTTTTATTTTCCAAAAATTTGGGCGTACACGATTAGGCGCGTCGGACACACGGAAACGGCTGAAGATATTGTTTCACAAATATTTTTAAAAATTACCGAAGCTTTGCCGCGCCGAAAAAATAACGCGCCCTTTGGCGCTTGGGTTTTTCGGATCGCTACAAATACAATCATTGATCATTATCGGGCAAGTGGTCGGCACCGTGAAGAAGAAATCGTTGCCGCGGAAAATATTCCCGAACGCGGTTTAGCTCCTGACGAATTTTCCGAGGCTAGGCTCGTGTTTAGAGAAATAGAAACAATCCTCGGCGAACTTCCCGAGCGCGACCGACGCATTGTTCACCTTAAATTTTTTGCCGGCTTAAGTAACGGTGAAATCGCCGTAACGGAAAAAACTAAAGAGGGGAATATAGCAATAATTGTTCATCGGGCGCTTCAAAAAATACGTAAACAGAGCAAATTTTATGGAAAACTTGAATAATCAAGACGAAAAAAACTTAAATAGCGAAGAGGTAAAGCGTAATGAAAACACTGGCGGAGCGTTGGAAGAGATGGAGAGCAAAATCTCCATGCTTATCAACCATAATAATACGGACGCCTCAGACAAATTCCGCGAATCGTTAAAAACGCGGGTACTTGAGGCGCACGCCAAAAATAATATGCCTCGTTTTTCCGGCTTTAAGAATTTGATCGGATTTTTTTCCGCTCGCCGCTTTTCGTTTGCCATAACGATCGTTCTCTTGCTCGCGGTCGTCGGCGGTGTTTTGCTTAATGGTTATTTTGGCGGACGCGAACGGAGTATTGCTAAAATTTTTATTAATCCCGCCTACGCCGCCGACGACTTTTCACTTGTCTCGCTTGCGGCTGATTCCGCCGGTGTTACTCCCGATTCGGTCTACAAACTCACAAGCAAAGAATCGTTTTCCACGGCCGACATTAAAGCTGGACTAAGTCTGACGCCAACGATGGAGGTCGGTGTCAAACAAACAGCGGATAAAGAATGGATGATTACGCCGAGTGAAAAATTGCCAGCCAATTCGCTTTTAAAAATTGCCCTTGCCGCGGCAATAAACGACAACGGAACAATCACGACGCGCGATTTTTCTTGGGCGTTTCAAGTTAAAGATCATTTCCGCGTTCTTAATTCGCTTCCTGGGAACGCGGCAACCTCGGTCCCGGTGAATACGGGTATAGAAGTAACTTTTAGCCATCCAAACTTAAATGGCTATGAAAAATATTTTGCCATTAGTCCCGAAGTTAAAGGACGTTTTGAATATCACGCCCGCACCGCCGTTTTTGTGCCAACCGAACCACTCAAGGCTGGTGAGCTTTATACGGTGACCATTGGCGCTGATCTGGTACTAACCGAATCCACCGAAAAATTGGGCGAAGATTATAAATTTAGTTTTGAAACGGCTAAAGAAACCAAAGACGCTGGCGGTTATGAAAATTGGTTTGGCGTTAATGAAAAAATGGTGCAATTCAGTTCCGACGAAAGTCCGTTCATTGGTGTTTATGGCGACACCAAGGCGCAAACCACGGCTAATGTATATTCGTTTTCTTCGGCCGACGCTTTTCTTGCGGGTATAAATGAACGCAATAAATATCCGCGCTGGACGGAAAAATGGAATAATTATCACTATGATGTTTCGGGGCTTGCCAAAGTCACGTCGTTTACGCCAAAAATTGAAACGCAAAATTACGCCAACTTCTTTGTTTTCCCGTCAAAATTGCCGATTGGTTTTTATCTCACCGAAGTCGCGTATCAAAACAAAACTTTCCAAGTCTGGATGCAGGTGAATGATTTAAACGTTTTTTACAACATTGATATTAACCACACGCTGGTTTGGGTAAACCGGATTGGTGGCGTTTCGCCGGCTACCGAGGCGACGGTTTCGGTCGGTGATTTGGTACAAAATGTAAAAACGGACGCTAGTGGCGTGGCAACGTTTGATATTCCGGCGGCGTATCAAGATGCCAAAAGCAAATATGCCGACCAGCCGCTTTATCTAATTGTTCGCGCGGGCGCCTCAACGATGATTACTGATTTTTATCCCGGCGGGAAAACAGCCGCCAGTCGTTGGTCATATTTTTATACCGACCGCCCGCGCTATCAATCAACCGATACGATTCATTTTTTTGCGATGACTCGGGATCGCGCGAGCGGCATCGCCTCGCCCGGAAAATACTCGGTAATTCTCCGCAAATCCGGTTGGTACGATTATTATTACAACCCGGTAAAAATTGTTGAAACCGAAGTTGCGCCGGACGCCTACGGCACAATGACGGGCGCGCTTTCGCTTGCCGATTTGCGCCCCGACTACTATGAAGTCGCGCTTACGCTTGACGGCGAAACAATTGCGACAAGCTGGGTAAATGTTCTCCCTTATACCAAACCGGCCTACTCAATTTCGGTAACTAACGACCGCGCCGCGGCCTTCTCGGGCGAACAGATAAATTTTACCGCGACGGCGAAATTTTTTGACGACACGCCGGCCGCCGGAATTAAAATGAAGGTCGTAGACGAATTAGGGATAAAGATTGGCTCTTTCACGACCGACGAACAAGGACAAATAACTTTTTCTTCAACCCAAGATTACGACGGAACAAAATATTGGCCGCAATGGAAGTATTTTACCGTTAGTCCAGAGTCGTCGGAGCTTGGCGACATTAGCGGCTCGGCAAACGGCGCTTGGTACGGTCCGCGCGTTTACGGAACAAGCGAAGTTAAGTATCCGGAAAAAGGCCGCGCCGAATTAAAGATCAAAGTTCGTAACGTTGATATTAACAAAATTAATTTCCCAAATAACGTGCAATGGGATGAAGATTGGCAAGGGTCGGATCCGGCTGCGGGCATAAATATTTCTGGCGAAGTAATAAAGATTACTTACAACAAGGTTGAAACTGGTACAGCTTATGACTTCATCAACAAAACGTCTTATAAAACTTATCGTTACGATCGGGTGGAAACAAAAGTTGACACGCTTTCGCTTGTAACTGGCGCGGACGGTATGGCGCGTTACAGTCGCGCGGTTGAACCGAACACTTTTTACAACATAAATTATAAAATCAGCGACGCGGCGCATCGCACCGAAGCGCACAACGACGGCTTCTATTATTATGACGGCAATACTTATTATCGCGATTATTTCTCTTACGGGGAAAATGCGCAACCGACAATTGAATTTAACACGAGCGACCGTCTGTATTCGCTCGGCGACAAGGTTAAAGCGACGCTTTCGCTTAACGCTAAGCCGGTTTCCATGGCGCAAACTGACCGCATTCTTTTTGCCAAATACCAAAACGGTCTAAAGAGCTTTGTGGTGCAAGGGAGCCCAGTTTATGAATTTAATTTTTCCGAAAGCGATGTTCCTAACGTTCAGCTTTTTGCCGCCTGGTGGGATGGAAAAAATTATCACACGGCGCGAACCGACGGCTGGTGGGGGATGAGCGACGGCGGCGCGAAATATAAATATACTGATCGCGAACTCACGATTGACGCCGCTTTTGATAAAACGACGTATGCGCCAGGGAGCGACGCTAAATTTTCAGTAACGGTTAAAGACAAGAATGGTCGTCCGGTCGCCGCCGCTCTAAATCTTAATTTGGTTGACGAAGCGTATTACGCGATTGCGAATAGCTCGGCAAATCCGCTCCAAAGCATCTACACGCCGCAATATTCGGGAATCATTGATTCGGCGGAAACGCAAGAACCGCCGCCTTCGGCCACGGCCGGCGGTGCGGAACGTGGTGGCTGTTTTGCCCCTGGCACGATGATTACGATGGCTGATGGTAGCAAAAAGGCGATTGAAAAAGTTAAAGTTGGCGACAAGGTGGCGACACTCGCGAATCCGCTTAACGCCGATGTTGTAACAGGAACAGTTGGCGCGGTTTTTGAGCATACCGCGAATAAAATGATTTCCGTTAACAACGGACTTCTCAAGGCTACACCCGAACATATGATCTATGCGAGCGGCACTTTTAAAACCGCTGGCGAAATTGCGGTTGGAGATGTACTCCTTGGACTTAACGGGAAAAAGACGGTTGTCACTTCGGTTAAAGTTGTTTTTGAAAAAATTTCCGTCTACAATTTGCGTGTTGATCCATATCACACCTTTATTGCAAACGGTATCTATGTTCACAATGACAAGGACGGCGCCGTGCGTCAGAACTTTGTTGATGTCGCGCTTTTTCGCACGGTCACAACCGATAGCGCAGGCAAAGCGACAGTTGACTTTAAGTTGCCGGATAACGTTACTTCTTGGCGGCTTACGACACAGGCGATTGGTGCTAATCTTTCAGTCGGAATGTCCACACAAAAAATAAAAACCACCTTGCCGGCTTTTGTTGACGTTACCATTGGTAAGGATTATCTCGTAGGCGATCAGGTTGTTGCTAAACTGCGTTCGTTTGGTACGAACCTTACAGCCACGGACGCGGTTTCTTACGCTGTTACTTCGGAAGGGCTTGGCAACGCCTCATTTTCTTTTGCAACCGAAGGCAAAGCGTACCGTCCGACCGAAGTTAATCTGCCACCGCTCACATCGGGAAATTTCAACGTTACCTATTCAATGAAAAGCCAAAAAGGAAATGACGCCGTGCTTTTGCCGCTAAACGTTTCCAAGTCGTTTTTGCGGATCAATAAAATCCTTTCATCCACTGATGTTTCGCCCGGGGTAAAGTTTTCTGCGCCTGGCGCAACTGACTCCGTAAAAATTACTTTTGCCGACGCGAGTTCAATGAAATTATATCGGCCGCTTTCGGAACTTAGCTGGAGTTGGGGAAAACGCGTTGACCAAACGCTCGCGCATTCGCTTGCCGCCGATTTGCTTCTTAAATACTTTAAAGAAGATTGGCACGAAAATACTTTTGACGGCAGCGCGTATCAGCAAGCTGATGGCGGCATCGCGATTTTGCCTTACGGTTCTTCGGATATGGATCTTTCGGCGCGTCTCGCGGCTTTAGCGCCGGAAAAATTTAGCGTCTCGGCGTTACGTCAATATTTTATGGCGGAAATTGATTCCAAGAATGCGACGCCCGAGACGGTGACTAACGCGCTTTTGGGTTTGGCGTCGCTCGGTGATCCGGTTTTGCCGCGGTTAGAGCTCTGGAAAGATAGAACTGATCTGACAATAGAAAGCCGCATGCGCGTTGCTCTCGCTCTTTACAAGGTCGGCGCGAACGAAGATGCGCGGATGATTTATAACGATGTGCTAAAGAGCGGCGAAAGTCGCGGTGCGTATTATCTCTTGTCCGGCAAAGACGAGAACGAAACATTACTGCGCACGGCCTTTTTGGGCGAACTTGCGGCCGCGCTTAATATGCCGGAACGCGACGCGCTCTGGGCTTACGTTACTGATCATAAATATGATAAAAAAATTGAAGTCCTGACCAACCTTGAAGATTTGTCGTTTGTTATGTTGGCTATCCCAACACTTACGCCCGGTCCCTCTAAAGTCGCTTACGAACTTAAGGGAATGAAAAATGAAATTGATCTGAATGGCTGGGGTCAAAAAGTAATCAGACTTCAGGCGTCGGAACTTGATAAATTGAACATCACCTCGGTGGAAGGAAAAATCAGCGCGGCGGTTTCTGCGGATGCTTCTATCACCGAAGTTGATCTGGTCGCGAACAAGGACGTTTCCATTACCCGATCATATTCGGTGGTCGGCGGCGCCGATAATACAACCGACTTTAAGGACAATGATATTATTCGTGTGACGATTGACGTAAAAATTTCGCGCAATTCGCCGAGTCGTAATTATCAGGTGACGGACATTCTTCCGGCTGGCTTAATTTCGGCGACAAATGTTTATGACGCGTATCGTCCTTATGACAACTATTGGAGCAACCCGTTTGATGTAAACGGCCAGCTTGTTTCCTTTAATGTTTGGAAGTACGGCGATCCGGATAAATATGGAAATTATTCGGAGACGATTCATTATTACGCCCGAGTAAAAACAAAAGGCAGTTACAAGGCCGAGCCGGCGATTATTCAGGCCTTTTCTGACCCAGGAACGATTAATTATTCTTCGGCTGGAATCGTAACCGTTAAATGACAAAGAAAAGAACAATAATTTTGTTTTTTGCCGCCGTCGCTTTTTTTGCGGCGGCGGCTTTGGGATTTTTGTTTTTTAAAAAAACAGAACAACCAATAATGCAAACGGCAAAAAATAATTATCAACGCATTCCGATTCTGGATATTTTTTACGATAAGGAAAATTTTGTTAATGCCGAGGCAATGGCCAAAGACACAAAGACCGAAGTTGGCGTAAAAGCCGTGGTCGTGCCGCACCACCTGCTCGCATCGCGCCTTGTTGCCGATGCCCTTGCGCGCGCCAAGGGGAGTAATTATTCGCGGATTGTGATTGTGGGGCCGAATCACGACGACCGCGGCGCTGATGTTGTTACTTCGTCGGCGATTGAATACGATACGCCGGTCGGCGTGGTTTTGCCCGACGAAGAAAAAATAAATTTGTTTAGAACAGCTTTTGCTTGCCGCGCGGGCAGTGACGTATTTTTAGGTGAACATTCCATTGGTGCCATCGTGCCGTTTGTGGCCGAAGCGTTTCCAAACGTAAAAATAATTCCCATCATTATTTCGTCACACGCGGGTGACCTTGATGCTCGTAAACTCGCAGATTGGCTTCGTCGTCTTCCGGCAGATACGCTTGTGATTTTTTCCGTTGATTTTTCTCACTATAAGACCGAGGCAGAGGCCGATGTTTATGACCAAGAAACTGCGTCCGCGCTTATGAGTCGTGACAATTCTAAAATTGAAGGCTGGGGGAATGAACACATTGACTCGCCGTTTACAATCGCGACGATGTTGCTTTATGCCGAAAAAATCGGCGCCAATATCAACATTGTCGCCAACAAAAACGCCAACGATTTTCTGTCACAAAAAGTAGATTCAACAACGAGCTATTTTGAGATAGTGGCGAGCAGATAATGGACCATGTACCACGCACCATGAACCACACTAATGAGTAGTTATTGGTTTATGGTACATGGTTCATGTTTTATGGTTCATGACAAAACGCATCTTGCCCCAAAACAGGTTTTATAGTAAGATCATTGAATCGCCAAAAAGAGCGATTTTTTATTCAATAAATCCGTCAAATGACGGAAAAATTCCCCGCCGAATGGCGGGGCAAGCAGGCGTTGCGTCCGATGGCCTTCTCCGCGTAAGCGGGGTGCAAACGCCGGTGTTAAAAAGGTCAGACAAAAACTATGCCTTATTCAATACCTAATTTAGTGGAAATGCTTTCCTCGGGAATGCATTTTGGCCACCGCTCTTCGCGTTGGCACCCCAAGATGCAGCCGTACATCTTTGCCGAAAGAAATGGCGTTCACGTCATTAATTTGGAAAAGACGGCCGAGCTTCTTTCGGTAGCGCTTGGATACATTCGCGACATTGTCGCGGCCGGCGGCACAATTCTTATCGTCGGAACCAAGGAACAAGCGCAAGCGATTACCGAACGCGTGGGCAAGGAAACGGGAATGCCGTACGTTCATTTGCGCTGGCTTGGCGGAACGCTTACGAACTTCCGAATGCTTAAAGAAAATTTACTAAGCCGCTACCTTGATCTTAAGAGCAAGCGCGACAAAGGCGAACTTGGTAAGTACACCAAAAAGGAACAGCTTGAATTTGCAAAGCAAATTGAAGAACACGACGTTAAGATCGGTGGCTTTGCCAATCTTACCAAGCTTCCAGAAGCGGTTTTCATTATTGATCTTAAAACCGAAGTCACGGCTTTTGCCGAAGCCTTAGAAACAAAAACGCCAATTGTCGCCATTTGCGACACCAATGTTAACCCAGACGGCGTTTCCTACGTGATTCCAGCAAATGACGACGCGGTCAAGTCTATTGATCTTATAATGACGCTTGTTGCCGAGGCAGTTAAAGAAGGCAAAAAACTCTACGCCGACCGGCCGATTATGCCGCCCTCGGCCAAATAATCATTTAATTTCTAAACCATAAATTTTATGTCGTTAGATCTTTCTGTCATCACCAAAATTCGCGAAGCAACTGGCGCTGGTATTGTTGATGTAAAAAAAGCTCTTGAAGAAGCCAACGGCAAAGCCGACGCGGCCATAGAAATTCTTCGCAAAAAAGGCGCGATTAAGGCGGCTAAAAAATCGGCCGAACGCGTAACTCGCGAGGGGATTATTGAATGCTATAACCATGCCGGCGGCAAAGTCGGCGTGATGGTTGAATTGCTTTCGGAAACCGATTTTGTCGCGCGCAACGAAGAATTTAGACAATTGGCTCATGACCTCGCGCTTCATATTGCCGCGGCTGACCCAATTTATCTTTCATCCGAAAATATCGCGCCCGAAGTGATTGAAAAAGAAAAAGAAATGGCCTCGGAAGAATTTGCCGGCTCGGGAAAACCCGCGAGCGTGATTGAAAAAATCGTTGAAGGCAAGCTTGGCAAGTGGTACTCCGAAACCTGTCTTATGTCGCAAGCGTTTGTCAAAGATGAAGACATGACGATCAAGGATCTCATTAACAACGTTTCGGCAAAAGTGGGGGAGAAGATTGAGGTCAAACGCTTCTGTCGTTTTGCCATCGGCAACACGAGCGCGACTTTGGTTGGTTAGACAATACTCATACTTTATTAACAAAAACCGTTCCGTTTGGGGCGGTTTTTGTGATATACTCCGAATGGACAATGAACCATGAACCATGAACCATGAACCATTGACTAGTCATTGGTGCGTGGTGTGTGGTACGTGGTTCATAAATTTAACCCTAAAACAATATGATCAAAGTAGGAATCAATGGTTTTGGCCGCATTGGCCGCAATGCTTTTAAAGTCGCCTGGGACGGCGGCAAAATTGAAGTCGTTGCCATAAACGACCTCACCGACCCCTCTATTCTCGCGCATTTGTTAAAACACGATTCGGTTTATCGCAATTGGAATCACGAGGTTAAATCGGACAAAACCAATTTAATCGTGGACGGAAAAAAGATTCCGGTTTCCGCCGAAAAAGAACCGGCCAAATTGCCATGGGGAAAGTATGGAGTTGAAGTAGTAATTGAATCAACTGGTCGTTTTACAAAAATAGAAACCGCGTCGGAACATCTTAAAGCTGGCGCCAAAAAAGTGGTTGTTTCCGCGCCCGCCAAAGGCGTGCCGACTTATCTTATCGGTGTGAACGCAAATAAGATGAAGAAAACGGATTTGGTCGTGAACAATGCTTCTTGCACGACCAACTGCATTGCGCCGCCAGCGGCTGTTATTGAAAAAGTTTTTGGCATTAAAAAGGCGATGATGACAACAGTGCACTCGGTCACGGCCGAACAAAATTTGGTTGACGGTCTGCCGCCTTCTGGTCACCCTGATTTGCGTCGCGCGCGTTCGGGGCTTATTAATATGATTCCAACGACAACCGGCGCGGCGATCGCGACCGCCGAGGTGATTCCGTCGCTCGTCGGAAAATTTGATGGAATGGCAATTCGCGTGCCAACGCTTGATGTATCGCTTGCCGATTTTACTTTCTTGCTTAAAAAGAAAACGACAGTGGAAGAAGTTAACAACGCTTTCCGCGCCGCGGCAAAGAGCAAAGAAATGAAAGGCGTGCTGGGCGTAACCGACGAGCCGCTCGTTTCCGCAGATTTTGTCGGCAGCACTTTTTCCTGCATTGTTGATTTGCCGATGACAAAAATCGTTGATGGTGATTTGTTAAAAGTTTTGGCATGGTACGACAACGAATGGGGATACTCCTGCCGCTTGCTTGAGATTGTTGAAATGGCGGGGAAGTTAAAGTAAATTTTTTTATAAATTAAAACGACCGGCGGCACCCTCGTTGGGTTGCGCGCCGGTCAGTTGGTTGTCACCTTTGGTGGTTCATCGGGTTGCTTGCGGTGTCTGCTCTCGTCTTCTTCTGGGCAGATAACGATTGACTCTATGTTTGTTTGGAGAAGCCACTTTCTGTACGTGTGGGCAAAACCAAGTAACGCCGAAGCTGAGTCTTGATACTTGCCGATTTTGAGCACAATCGGCAAGTCGCTTGCTCCGCCATTGATTTTGACGATGGCGATGTAGTTTTTCATCGCTTCTTCTTGCTGTGGTTGCTCCTGCGCGGCCGAGCGCCTTGCGTTGCCGTAGCGATCAGTTTGTAGAAGATCATCAGATTGGTGTCTTGGAGTCTAATGATACGACACTTCCGTCTCGGCGCGGACGCTGCGAGGTTGACCAAGCAGAAGAAATCGTTAAAACCCCTCGCCTTGAATTCGGTTACTTCGTTGCCGTCGCAAGACGCTGCGAAACCTTGCGCGTCAAAAATGAAGTACGTGCAGGTGCTAGGGAAAAAGGCAAAACGCGCGCCCTTTCCAATCCTAAGCGGTTCGCCAGTTCTTCGGTATAGCATCGTTATCTCCTCGTTCGTTGTCTGGGTGGGCGTGGCAGAGGTACGAATACAAGACTCAAGGTTTCGTTTTTGTTGTAGACCTCCCTGATCCGACATCCGGCCATAGCGGCTAGAAAATCGGCAAACGCGCGCACAGTTTGTTCGTCTTCAATTCTGGGAATCCTTGATCGTTGAACGCCATCAACACGGTAAAGCGCGCTACCAACGCGATTTGAGATATCAATCTCGTGCAAAGATTTATTCCAAACGATATATGTGCCTGAGCTGAACCTGAAGCGTTTTCCGTTATCGGTGTAAATCATCACATTCCCTTCTGTTCGTTGTCATCGGCCGAAGCGGCCGTTTTAAATGTTCGCCGGACAAACAAAAACCATTCGCGCTTGCGAATGGTTTTTGTTTATTCAGCGACCGGAACGCGCACTGGACGGGCGGTGCTTAAATATACTTCCATTGTTCGGTTGACGATTTTATCCCAAGAATATTTATCCTGAATTTGCGGCGCAAAATTTTTAGCCGCATTTTTTATTTCGTCAATTTGTCCGATCGCGCCCTCAAGTGCGCGCGTCAGGTCGTAAGAATTTTTTACTTCAAAATAATTTCCTTCGTCGCCCAAAATTTCGCGGTGCGCAGAAATGGACGAAGCAATGACTGGCGTGCCGGTGCCAGCCGCTTCCAAAACAACGATCGGCATGCCTTCGGTTTCCGAAGGTTGAATGAGTGCCGTCGCGTGGCGAAAGAGTGCCGCAAGGGGATTACCGACTTGATTGCCGACAAATTTTACGGGCAGTCCTTTGGCAAGCGTGGTTAGTTCTTTAAGATACGAATCGGAATAATAACCTTCGCCGACAATCACGAGCGGATATTCGTTTCGCGTGGCTTCGGGAAGATTGCGATAGGCGATAAGCAAAGTGTGCAGACCCTTAAGCCGAATAATGCGGCCGACGAAAAGCAAAAACTTGCCTGGGTGAAGATTCCATTCGTTAAGAAACGATGGCGAAGTTTCGGGCATCGTTGTAACGCCGTTTGGGATTAACGCCGTGTCAGTTTCGTACGCTTCGGTGCAATAACGCTTGAGCGATTCGGAAACCGTGATCGTTCGGTCGGCATTACCACAGGCCGACCATTCGCCAAGGCGAAGCATTATGCGCGCAAAGTTTCCCCATTTGTCGTGGGTGCGGTCAATGCAATGGAAAGTCACGACCACGCGCGTCTTAGGCGAAAGCAAACGCGGCAGCCACGCGAGAAGCGCCGGCCCAACGCCGTGATAGTGGATAATGTCCGGTTTTAAAATAAAGATGGCGTGTAATGTGGAAGTGAAAGTGTGAATAATCGCGTCCAGATTTTTGGTATGCAAAGTCGGCGTGAAAATTTGTTTCACCTTGGTGTTTTCGTTTTCGGGCGCATACCAGCGGCGGCAATAAACCGAAACATCCGTGCCGTTTTGGGCAAGGCGATCGGAAAGCTCAGCGACGTGACGTTCAACGCCACCAAACTTAGCCGGAATCCCTTTTTGTCCGATCATTGCGACTTTCATAGTAACGAAGCACCTTAGCAAAAAACGTACTTTTTGTCAATGTCATAATTAGCGAAAAAATACATCTAAAAAACGGCCTTATTAGGCCGTTTTTTATCGTTTGTTAACTAAAGAATAATTTATCGCACCGGACCCGTTGCGGCGGCTTTGGTGTCGTCTATGAGTTTAGTGTTGAGGTCGGCGGCGTTGGCGTTTAGTTCAAGAGCGGTAAAAGAATCGCTGCCGTTAATTTTTATGTTTGAAAGCAGGGCCGGGTAAGTGCCTGTTTGGTTAGCGGTCGGTGTTAACGCGACTTCAAAACCCGCACCAACAGCGTCCGTTGCCGAGCCGGGGAAGGGCGCGACGGAGCCGGCGTTCCAAGTTACGGTTCTTGTTCCTGGGTCAAAGATAATTGGGTCGCCCGCGGAAACCGTCGCTTTGCCGGTATAACTAATATTTGCGGGGAGCGTTCCAGTAACACTGACGTTATCAACATTATTGGTGGTGTTTGTCACGTTAAAAAATACCCAGTATTTGGTTGTTTTGCCAACCAAAGGCGGCAGTGGTCCGCGGCCAAGTTGGTCGCCTTCGGCCGAATAGTAACGCGCAGTGGCACTGATCCCGAGCGTGGAAGCAATCTTGACGCTCCATTTTGGCGAAGAAATTGTTACATTGTCCGTACCAAGTTTTCCTTTGATAACGAAACCAAAGCCGAGTGCTGGGTTATTTTTTGTCGCAAGCGCGCCTGGCAAAGTTTGCGGCAAGCGAACATTGGCCGTGCTGGTAAATTTATCGCCGGGCGCGAGGGTTGTTTCTGAAAGATTTATTTTTTCGGCGACAATTCCATCTTCGGAAATAAGGGCAAACGAAACGTTTGTGAGCGTTAAGTCGCCGTCGTTTTTATATTCAAGCGAATAGGGGATAAGTTCGCCGGGCCGACCGACGTTTTTACCAGAAACAGACAAGGTTATTTTTGGATCAAGAACATTAGTTCCGCCGCTCGTTGTGGCTTGCTCCACGTATTCGCCGCCCGACTTAGCGTCAAGTTCGGCTGAAAAATTTGTCCCGGAAACTGTGTTCGTAAGCGTTCCGTTCCAACCAAAAGTTCCCTCGGAATTGGCTTTAATCGTGCCGAGCGCTAAGCGTCCGTCTTTTGTGGCTATGTCCGCAGAATTTAGGATAAAGCCATCTGGCCAGTTAACGGTGAGATAAAGATTTTCCGCGTCCTTGTTTCCTTTGTTGGTATAGCGAATTTTTCCCGAAAAATTTTGGCCGACAATCATTTGGCTGGGGAGTTCAAAGGCGATCGTGAGGAGCGAACGGGAAATGTTAAAATTTCCCGAAGCTGAGGTTTTTCCTTTGTCGTTTGTTGCGGTGTTTGTGTAACTTAAAACACCGGAAATTTTTTGTTTTTGTCCGACGGCGCCAGAAAGGTCGGCGTGGAGGAGAGCAAGCGCAGCGCCGCCCGGGTCAATGGAATCAAAATGAAGAATGTTTGTTTGGTGGTCAAATGGAACACTGGAACTTTTTATGGAAATTGATTTTGGTAAATGCAACGAGAGATCGGCCGAAATCATGTCCGCAAGATTATTTTGTACGCTCGCTTTAATGATTATTTCGCCACCGGAAACCGGTTCGTTTGGAAGGATCGTAAACGTAAGTTTAGTCGGCTCAAAAGTTTTATAGAAAAAAACAAAATAAATCGCCGCGGTTGCCGCAAGCGCGCCAAGCAGAACCAGTCCGGCGTCAATTAAAAAGATGGTGAGAGGCTTTTTAAATTTTTTTTCGTAGCGGGTTTTGTAGACGTTCGTAATCGGTTCGGTAAGAAAGGTTTTTGCCGGTTCGGCCATAATATTGAGCGTGCCGATAAAAACACCGCCGCGGCGCGCCGCTTCGGCAATCGGGCTTTTGTTTTCTTCAATCACTTCGCCCTCTATTGGTTTTGTTTCATTGTCAGGCATATTTTTTGTGTCATAGACCATGTACCATCAAATATGGTGGTTCATGGTTCATGGTTTATGGTTTATGGAATCATACCCAAGAATAATGGTCGCTCGGGAGTTTGGAGTAGTTCCGGTAAAACCTCGGCTGGAACACGAGGTAAGACCTCGGAGATCTGAGGACTCGCCTCAGGAATAGGAAGGGGCGGCGCGCCGAGCGTGGCGGCGGCAAAAACGTCACTGCTTTGAGTAATAATTTCTATTTTTCCGTCGCCTTGAACATCGCCTGCGGAAACCTTAACGCCCTTTTTTGAACTTTGCGCAAAGGCGAAAAATTGAACAACTACTTTGTTTTTATTTGTCGGGTCAAAAACGCGCACGTGCGGCCCGCCACCCGCGCCGGCGCCGGTAATAATCTGTCCGTGTTTAAGGCCGATAATGTCGCCAACGGCCACATAAACGCCGCCTTTAAAGGTTTGTGCGTAAGCGAAGAACTGATATTTAATAATACCGCTTCCGCTCCAAGCACGCACGTGCGGCCCGCCACCCGCGCCGGCGCCAGTCACAATTTCAGCGGCCGAATCATTGTCAACATTGCCGACGGCCAAATGCACGCCGCCTTTAAAATTTTTCGCGTAAGCTAGGAACGATTTAATTTCGTGTCCAGACACATCAAAGATTTTAACTTCTGGTGTTCCACCCGCGCCAGCGCCTAAAATGATCTCGTTTTTGCCGTCGTTATTCACGTCGCCCACGCCAAATTCCATTCCGTTTTTCCATTTCACGCCAAAAGGTTGCCACGAAGCAATAGCATTTTTTGCGGAATTATAAATCGTGACGCTGGTTTTGTCGGCGGAAATCGTTTCAATATTTCCATCGGCGTTGATGTCGGTTTCTAAAATTTGGACGCCGCCTTTAAAACGATCGTCATAGGCAAAAAAACCGTCGCGTGTTTGTATGGCATTGCTTCCCCAAATACGGACAAATGATCCGTTAAAATAGGCGGCGCTCGCGATTTTGGCGAGCGGCCGAAGCATAATAAGTCCATCACGCGCCGGAATCGTTACGCTTGAAATAATGGATCCATCGTTGGTTATGCTGTCTTCGGTGCCGCGGATTTTTTCAAATTCAGAATCAAAAGTAATTGTTTGCGCTTGGTTAGTTGGGTTTACCAAAGCAATGCCTTTTTCAAAATTTCGTTGCCAAACGCCGGAAGTAAATTTAATGGCTGTTCCTGTGCCGACGCTCGCGCCGGTAATGGCGTTTTTGGCGAGACCAGTTGGTTTGCCTAAATAAACTTCATATTCGTCATAGCGCCAGGTTTGTCCGTGATCTTGGTCGCCAAAGTCAAAGCTAAAATAGCCGTCGCCCATAAGCGCGCTTGCAAGCGCGAAGCGCATTTTTTGATAATCCTCGCGATTGCCGGTGTTGGCCGTGTTGGCGTTTATAATAAACGCTTCGGGCGCGGCGACGACGGTTAGGTTGGCAACATAGCGGCGCATTATTTCGTACCAATCACCGTTCGCTTCCCAAGTTGCGGGAAACGATTCAAACATTCGGCCGTTCGTGAGTGGCTGAAACTCGGGCGTTGAAGTTCCGTTGATGACGAAAATTTTTTGCGGGTCTAGGCTGCGCGCCGTCTTTAACATTGTAATCATTCCATTTTTCCAAGCCGCATCGGCTGTCTGCGCACCATCATTAATTCCGTCGCGGTTCAAGTCAACATTGCTGTTATTTACCCAAGAGATGCTATCCGACACCTCGTCGTAAAAAATTCCATCCCATTTTCCGGTGTTTAAAATATTGTCGTGAACGTAATTGGGCAGGTAAGTATTCCAGCTTGAAGTTGCCGAAAGTGCTTGTGTGCCCGGCCAAACGGAAATTGCGCCGCCGTATGAATCGCGAAGCCACATTTCGTCGCTAATGCCGCTTTTAAGATTAACGTGCAATGAATCGCCCCAGCCAGTAATGTAACTTTTGGTCGGGACGTAAGCAATTATAATGATGTTTGGATTACGGCTTCTTAGTTCGCCAAAAACTTCGGGTTGTGATTCCTGAAGTTCGGCTGGTAAAATTATTAAATCAAACTTAGCGAGCGCCTCGTAGTCTTCTTGGTACACCAGTTTCATATATGGCACCGCCGTGCGCACAAATTTATCCGTCGGCGTGGCGGCTGATATTTTGGTGATTGGAAATAAATTTAAAACAAAAATTATCGCGATAACGCTTTTAAATATTTTAAGGAAATTTTTTATGGGCAGGTTTTTCATACGTCCAATGTCTAGTGCCTAACAAAGCGGTGTGCCGCGAAGCGGCGATTCGGATTAGATATTAGAAATTAGATATTAGGTATTTTTTCCTTACTCTCTTCCTTCTTCAACACCGCCGGATTTGGCGAGAATTTTTTGTTGCTAATCTTCCAACTGCCGACAAATTGGCCAATCCCTTTTGCTTCGGATTTGTTTCTAACGTGCGCCGAAGCCTGCGACCATTTTACGAGCGACTCAAAAGAGATCTTATACCTATTTTGGACAACAACATAATTAAGCAGACCACTTGAAATAGCCCTACGGACGGTGAGGGCGCTAACGCCAAATAGTTTGGCGGCTTCGGATACGGATAGTCTAATGATGTTGTCGGACATTGTCGTTAGGGGATAGGGGCTAGATATGAACCATGAACCATCCATATACGCTCCGCGCTAGATGCTATTTGTGTACGCTAGCGTACACAAATAGGCGGTTTTTGACTGCCTTGACCTTATCAGTTTTTGACCTAAATGTCAACCGTCAAGGGTCAAGGGTATAGGGGATAGGGTTTAGTATCTTTCTGCAAACTCTATACACTAAACTATACCCTAACCCCTAAACCACGCGCTTGCCCAAAAACCCTATTTGTTGTACTTTAGAACCACTTCGTTGGAGTCGAAGTCAGCAGAATGTTTGATGTTAGTTGGCAAAATACAATTTTAAAGCTAAATAAAGCGAGAAAAAATCGCTTAATTTAGTTATTTAGAGATAGAGATTAGATGTTAGATATTAGACGTTATGAAGACGAATAACAAACTTCTACATTCCAATCTCTAATCTCCAATCTCTATAGAAAGGTGTAACATTATCCTCCAGTAAACGATTAACTATATGAGCAACCCGCTCACTGAGCGGCTTTGGGTGTATAGAATCAAAATGGGTCGGGACCAGAAATCATTTGCCGCCATTTATGATCGTTATCTTACCCAAATCTACCGCTTCGTGTTCTTCAAAGTAGGATCAGAAGAAGATGCCAAGGAAATATCCACGGATGTTTTTATGCGCGCTTGGGAGCATATTTCTTCTGGCAAAGAAGTGACTCATTTAACGGGTCTCCTATATATGATTGCGCGCAGCGCGGTTGTGGATCACTTGCGCAAAAAAAAGTTTGAATTGGTTTCAATAGAAGACGCGCCAGAGACCGTTGATCAAAGAATGAATTCGGCGATGTCGTCCGAGCTTGGCGACACGCTCGCGGCGATCAAACTTTTGAAAGAAGAATATCGCGAAGCGCTCCTAATGCGGCACGTTGATGGACTTGGGGTGGGGGAGATTGCGAGCGCACTTGGAAAGACAAATGGCAACACGCGCGTTCTTCTACACCGCGCCACGGAAGCGTTAAAAGAAATAATGAAATAGAATTAGTAATAGAGATTAGAGATTGGAAATTAGATTTTGGAAGACGGATAACAAACTTCTAACATCCAATTTCTAATCTCAAATCTCTAATCAAGTAAAAATGACCAACAAGGAAATAAAAAATAAACTCTCCGCTCTTGCCGCCCTAAAGGCGACAGGGGAGCCGAACGCGCTCTGGGTAACCGAGACGCGCGCTTTGCTTATGGAAAAAATTTCCTCGTCCAAGGCGGCTCCAGTAACGGCGGCACAAGAAATCATCAAACTGCCGCGCGTTGGATTTTTTCCAAAACTAATGTTTGCAATGCGTCCGCTTATGGTTGTTGTTTTGGTTTTTGGTTTTGGTGCTTTTGGATATTTTGGAAGCATTGGCGCGATCGCTTCGTCGCTTCCAGGAAACAAGCTTTATGGATTTAAAACAATGGCCGAACGTGCTGAGCTGACTTTCGCGGCGTCCGATGATGCGCGCGCACTTTTGCATGCCGACTTTGCCTCACGCCGCGCTTCCGAAGTAGCGGCTTTGGCCGAAGCCGGTTCTGGTGCATCAGAAAAAAATGTTGCTGCGGCAATGGCCAATCTTACTCATGAAATGAAAAATGTAAGTGAAACAATGAAGGCGGTTACAACGGATTACGGCGCTGGTGCGGTCGCAATTGCTAAGGCTGTTGATCGTAAGGCCGCCGAAGTACGGACGATTATTGGCAAGACAAAGTCAATGCTTTCTTTGGCTTCAAAAGATCAGGTTCAGTCGGTGGAAGATATGGCTGACGATCTTTCGCTTCAAGCCGTGGCCGTGCTTGCCGCCGCACCTGCTGACAAAAATGACGACGTTAAAAATCGCGTTCAGGAAAATATAAACAGCGTTCAGAAAAAATTAGAAATCGCGACGCCAGAAGGTGCCGAAGAACTTAAGGATGCCAAGGCGGCCAAAGCCGCGCTTACCGCGGCGCAAAAAGCCGCTGATAGCGCGGACTATATTGGTGCAGTAACCAAGGTTCAGGAAGCGGTTTTGCTAGCGACGCCCGACAAGGCGACAGTGGTTGACACAACAACCGTAAACGTAAATGCCAACACGCCAAAAGTTGAAACGAATGTTAATGCAAACACCAACACCAACACAAATACTAATCAGCCTGCCAAAATTAAAGCCATTGATTTGTAAATTTAAAAAAAGAGATTAGACCTTAGAGATTAGATGTTAGAAGATTGTGTCCGTCTTCTAAAATCTAATTTCCAATCTCTAAGATCATTCCTGATTCCGTCTTTCATTTTGTTTTTAAAACAAAATGAAAGACGGAATCGGGATAAATCCCGTTTTCTTTAAAAAATAATTCCGCCGTTCTGGCGCAGGACTCTTTACACGAAATTTTTGCGTAAAGAGTCCTGCGCACTAAAGAGCGGCGGGCTTGATTCGTCAAAGGTTGAATCCCGCTCGCCGGGAAGTCACTCAAGTAACTTAACTATTCTTAAATAAAAAGAAAAAATTTCATCAATATGACAGATGCATTAAAACTGTCGTACGGTGTAATGAAGCGCTCCTTCACGGTTGCCGTGGTGATTGCGACCATTCTTTGGTCCGTTGCCGCGACTTTTGCCGTTGCCCCTCGCGCCGCTCATGCGGCGACCTCGGGTGACCTCGTGAAGGGCTCGCTCTCGGCTGTCTACTATGTAGGCTCCGACAGCAAGCGCTACGTTTTCCCGAACGACAAAGTGTACTTTACTTGGTACACCGATTTCTCCACGGTTAAGAAAATTTCCGACACTGACTTGGCTGCCCTTACAATCGGCGGCAACGTTACTTACAAGCCAGGTGTAAAAATGGTCAAAATCCAGTCTGATCCTAAGGTTTACGCCGTCGGTCACGGTGGCGTTCTCCGCCCGATCGCTTCGGAAGCCGCCGCCTCCGCCCTCTACGGCTCCACCTGGAACAAAAAGATTGACGATATCTCCGACGCCTTCTTTGTGAACTACACTGTTGGTTCGCAAATTTCGTCCGCTTCGGACTTTGTTATCGCCACTGAACAAGCCAACTCCACCTCAATCAATACCGACAAGGGTCTTTCCGGCGCTGGCGCGCTTAACATCTCGCTCGCCTCGGACAACCCAGCTGGTTCAACACTTACCTGCAATGCTTCTGGTGTTAACTTCCTAAAAGTTAATCTCTCGGGCACGGGTACAGTTACTGGCCTCACCTTCCACCGCATTGGTGCTGGTGTTGCCGCTGACTTTAGCAATGTCTACCTTTACGATGGAGACACTCGCTTGACCGTTGGCCGCTCGGTGACTTCTTCCGACAACTCGGTTACGTTCTCTAACTTGAACGTTGCCGTTTCCGGTTCAAAAGAACTCACTTTGGTTGCTGACCTTGCCGCCCTCACCGCCTCCACCGCAACCCCCCCCTCCGCTTGTGTTGCTCTTGCTGGCGACTCCAACGCTTTTGCGATCAATGCCGCGACCGATGTTGTTACCAACACGACCGTCGGCGGTACCTTCCCAATTGCGGGCGGTTACTTCTCAATCGCTGCTTCTAAGAGCGGTACGCTTGCCGTTACTCCGGGTTCTGCTCCGTCCAACCCAAAGGTTGGTCAGCAGGCTGCTGAACTTGCCAGCTTTAAGGTTCAGGCTGGTTCATCCGAAGACGTGATTCTTCGCCGCATCATTGTGACCAACGCGGGTTCTGCCCAGTTGGCCAACCTTGCTAACCTAAAGATTACGGATGCCGGTACAATCATCGCGCAAAACCCGATTATTTCGGGAACGACCGCGACCTTTGTGCTTGCTGTCCCATACACTTTGGGCAAAGGCATTCAACGCACGCTCTCGCTCGTTGGCGACGTCCTCGCGGCTAACCGCGCTGGCGTTGACACGATCAAGTTCTACATTGACCAGACCTACGACGTCTACGCCACTGGTTCCACTTACGGAATGGGCGTGAACGTGACCAACACCTTCACTACGGGCAACTCGCTCAGTATTGATGGCGGTCAGATCACTTATGCGTTTAATGGTCCGACAACCGGCAATATCTCGGTTGGCGCTAACGATGCTAATCTCCTCAAGTTCGCGATTACTTCGCAGAACAATATTGAAGTGAAAAGCACGACCGTTCGTCTCACTTTTAGTGCTGACGTTTCGGCCGATATCGCTAATGTCACTGATATTAAAATCAAGAACGCCGACACCGGCGTTGTTGTCGCTGGTCCGTTTGACCTTTCGTCCTGGACTGGTTACACCGATGCTACTTTCGTAACCGTAGACGCCACGCCGTCACAATGGTATGCCAAGACGTTCACCGATCGCTACGACGTTTCGTCGGGCAAAACGGTTAACTATGTTGTCTCGGCTGACATTTTGACCACTGGCACGGGTCTCGCCGCCAAATCCGTTACGGCGACCCTCGCCGCTCGCGTTGGCACCAACATCCGCAATATGGATTCCAACCTGGATGTTGCCACAACCGATATCGTCCCGGCCTCTGCCCTCGCTGGCAATCCGCAGACGGTTAGCGCTTCTGGTTTGACCGTTGGTCTTGCGAGCTCGCCTTCAACAGCGACCGTAACCAAGGGTTCTACCGTTAACGCGGTGGGCATCAACTTTACCGCCGGTTCTGCGTCGGACGTTAAAGTTTCTCAAGTTAAGCTCTATGCTTACATCAACCTTATTAATGGTGATGAAGTCTTGGGCGTTTCGGATGTTGACAGCACAAGCGCGACTCACTATTCCGCTGACTTGGTTCAATCCGTTTCCATCTGGGACGGTACGACCCAGCTTGGCACCACGCAGTCGCCTTCGGCTGGTCTTCTGACCTTCTCTAACCTTGCGTGGACTATTCCCGCCGGCACCACCAAGACGCTTGTTGCCAAGGTAACTTCCTCCAACAACGCGCCTTATGGAGCTCAAACCAACCACATTGTTATTGACTTAGTTGGTACGGGCGATGACAACACCACGTCAGACATCGCCGCGACTGACAAGGACACCAACACTGTCTCGGCGACTTCTACAGCTTGGTCTTCTACACAAAGCCACTTGAACACCACGGCCGCCAATGACACTGCTTGGGGTACCAACGGCGCTCCAGCTGTTTATGACGACATTGTTGCTTCGGGTTCGCTTACTATGAGCCTTGATGGCGACACACCAGTTACTTCCATTGTTACGGCCAACACTAACGACAACTCGGTCACCCGCGTTAAGTTTAACTCGGTGAACGAAGCGTTCTTGGTTACCCGTTTGACTGTGGAAAACGTTGGTTCTATCGCTTCCAGCCGCTCCATTACTTCCGTCCGCGTCTATGACAAAGATGGAACCTTGGTCTGCTCGGGCGCGCTTGATTCCGCGAACCGCTTGCGTTGTGCAAACGACGCCGGTCTCTTCACGGTAAATGGTAACCACACGGTTACCATCAAGACCAACCTTGCTCAGGAAGGCTCTGGTACAACCGGCGCCAATTCCGGCGATAAGCCGAAAATGGCCGTCGTTGTTCCACAAGCCGATGATGCCGCTGATGTTTACACCGACGACATTAAGGTCGTTGGCGTTTCCTCGGGCACGGCTTTGGTTGACACAGACGTTGGCGGCGGTTCTTTGACCGTCTCCGACAACTTGCTTGCAACCAAGATCACCGTCGCCACCACCGATATTTCTGGTGGATCATTCGTAGTCGGTGATACTGTTACTCAGGGTAGCGCTACTGGCCGGATCGTATCGGTCACGGTAGTTTCCACCAACACTGTAATCACTGTTGTTGACACTGCCGGCGCCGCGTTCACCGCGAGCGGTACTGATCTTGTTAGCACCTCTTCACCTGTTGCGACGGCCGCCACTGTTGGCGCCGTTGACACCACTGTTGTGCTTGTCGGCGCTCAGGGCAATAGCTCGGTTATTCGTAAGACTCAACCGACCGTTGCGACTGTTGCTACATCAACAAATCTTATCAACGGCGAACAGACTGTTTACCAATTCTCGGTAACATCCTCTTCCAACGCCGATGTTGCGATTCACCAGTTCAACCTCAATATGTCCCGCTACAGCGTAGCTGTTAATTCGTACCGTGTCTTTGAAAACGGTGCGCCAATTGACGCTTCGCTTTATCGCGTCTGCTCCGGTACTTCTACCGCCGCCCCTGTCTTTGTGGCCGGCGTTATGACTACTTGTTCAACAGAAGTGAGCGGAAGCAATATTGATTTGACGACCGTTGCTGGTATCGCCACGGGTGATACAACTAAGATTATCTCGGTTGTCTTTGGCACTGAACGTACGATTGCCGCCGGTACCACCAAGACCTATGCCATCAAGGCTACGGTTTCTGGAGCTATCTCGGGCGATTCATTGAGCCACGTTATGTCGGATGATGCGACGGAAACCAGCATTTCGGGCGCCAATACCGGCAATCTTGTGAACGTTGTTGCTGCCGCTGCTCCGAACTTCGTTTGGTCCGACACCTCGGCTGATTCCCACAACACTGGGACGGCTGCCACTTTTGCCTCCTCTTCAACCGACTGGACCAATGGTTACTTGGTTAAAACCTTGCCAACCTCGTCTCAAACGCTTTCTCTCTAATCATTTGATTAGCTAAGTTAAAAGCGTAATTAACTTTTGACTTAAGAAAGCGAAGTTTGACGCGATGACCTAAAAAGCATCGTTACCAAACGGCAAACCCCTCCGATGATACATCGGAGGGGTTTTGCGTTATTTACACCCTCCCCCGAGTGCGGGGGAGGGGTTGGGGGAGAGGGCAACTCGTCTAATGGATGTTATAATAATTTCTATGGCACCGATAATAAATACCAATAAATTATTGTCTCGTCGTCGTGATTTGCGCAAAAATCAAACAGAAGCTGAAAGATTATTTTGGGAAAAAGTAAGATGCGAAAGGTTTTTTGGTCTAAAGTTTAAACGTCAATACAGCGTCGGGTCGTATATTTTAGATTTTTATTGCCGTGAAAAAAATTTGGCGATTGAAATTGATGGTTCCCAACATATTAAAAATGCTGACTATGATAAAGAGCGAACTTTGTATTTAGAAAATTTTGGGCTTACCGTTTTACGTTTTTGGAATAATGAAGTTATGAATAATATGGATGGAGTTTTGGAGGCGATACGGATTAAACTAGAAATTGAATAAAGTAAACATACTCCGCCACGCAACCCTCACCCGGCCTTCGGCCACCCTCTCCCACACTTGGGCGAGGGTTTTACGTTTACACCCTCCCCCGAGTGCGGGGGAGGGGCTGGGGGAGAGGGTGTCGTTGGTGGTGTATACCCAAAATAATTGTGGATAACTAGAAAAATATTTAATTCTTAAAAAGGAGTATAATAATAATCGGACAAGTTGAAGTCCGTAAAAATTTATATTTTATCCGCGGGATTAACCGCGATCAATTTTAAATCTTAAATAAAAAAGATTTATGAATGTTCTTCTAAATAATACGGCAAAGGTAACCTCGCGGGTTGCTTTTTCTGTAATGGCCATTGCGTTGGCTGTTTTATTTCTCTCCGGCATTAAGCCGGCATTAGCCCTATCTGGCGAAGGCGCGGCGACCATTGCCGACACTACCGGAACTCCGGGTGTTGAACCGGCAGCCGCGGGCGTTACTGCCGAACGTGCGGTATCCGACGTATTCACAATCGTCTTAACGGTCGGTGCAAGTGGAATTGCCATAGATGCCGCTAATCCGATTTTTACCATCCCGACCGGTTTTACCGCTCCACAGGCGGCGCCGGAAGCTGCTCTTTTAGACGTTGATGTTGATGGTGAGTGGTTTGTTGTCGGTGCTGGCGACTCTTGTTCGGTCAATCTGGCGGGGACCACAAACGCTACTGGACAGATGCTTTCGCTTGATGTTGACGGGGCGTGTGTTACGACCAATACCATCACCGTTACTTACAAAGGGACATCGTCCACTGTAATGACTGCTGCGCCGGTCGTAATAATTACCGATGATACATCTGGCCCACCTGATCCAGTGGCAATCACTGCACCGCCAACAATCACGGTAAGCGACACGGTTGCTCCAACTGCAACCGATGCCCCAACCGCCGCCGCTGGTGCGGTTATTAACGATGCCGAAGAAGCTGCCGGTGTTGCCGTTGTTGTCCCACTTGGTACAAGTGGTGCGATTGCGGGCGATACGCTGGCTTTGTATCTTGGTGGCTCGGCTTTCCCAACACCTTTAACCCACGTTCTTACGGGTGGTGAAATTACGGCAACTGAATATACATTTACCGTTGCATCTGGTCAACTTGGCGCTGACGGCGCCGGAAAGAGTATCACCGCGTTGGTAACTGATGCCGCCGGTAATCCGGGTACAGCGAGCGCCGCCCTTGTCCTTTCTTTGGACACGGTTGCGCCGGTTATTTCCGCGGTTACTCCTTTAACTGGAACATCTAACAACGCCGCACGAACGGTTGGTTATACTTTTGGCGAAGCGGCAGTTGCCGATGCTGGCACAAAAATATCCTTTATCCGCACTGGTGGCACGGCTGACACGCAAGGAACACATATCTATCTCTTAACTGGCGCTGAATTAACCGCGGCGGCACATACGATCGCGATTTCGGTTTTAAACGCCGATGCCGTTTCTTTTGCCTTAACTAACGCTTTGGTTGATGGTGCAATTTATACAACTACGATTGACGCCAAAGATGCCGCCGGTAACGCTTCCACAACAATAACAACATTGCTTGTTACCTATGACACTACGCCGCCAGCAACACCGGTTTCGAGTATTGCTGCGGGTACTTATCCAAGGTCTCAAAACGTTGCTCTGACCTCAACCGGTTCCAGCTCTATTCGTTACACGGTAAACGGCGATGCGATTGCTGATTGTTCTGCCGGCACTCTTTTCGCCGATTACGTCGTTGTTTCTTCATCGCAAACGGTTAAAGCCCGCGGTTGCGATAGCGCCGGAAATATTTCCGTCGCAACAATGTCCACTGCCTATGTCATTACTAATGGTACAAGCGGCGGTAGTGGTGGATCAACCTATGTTCCGCCTCCAGTAGTTAACGTAATCTCGCCAAACGGCGGCGCGAGTTACGCGCCAGGTTCCGTAGTCAGTGTTTCTTGGACTTCTGGCGATGGTGCTTTCGCTAAATATAATGTTTCTTACTCAGACAACAACGGCGCCACCTGGACGGTGATCGCGAGCAATGTAATCTCCACTAACGCGAGCTGGATAATGCCAAATACCGCCACAACTACGGCCAAGGTTAAAGTTGATGGTTACAATTCAACCGGTTCGCTTCTTGCTTCTGATTCTTCCAATAGCGTCTTTACAATTACCGGCACTGGCGCTCCGGCCGAAACTCCGGTTGTGCCGGAAACTCCAGCAACTCCCGCGCCAGTCGTTGACCCGACAGTTAGCGGCTCGTATAACGCCGCCGATGCCAAAAACAACAACCCGACAATCAAGGACGATAAGGGTATTGTCGCCGTTCCTGCCGGGACAACGGTTTATTGCACCGCCGGAACGCTCATTAAAGGCTCGCTCTCATCGGTTTACTACTGCGGCGCCGATGGCAAGCGTTATGTCTTCGTGAACGACAAGGCATACTTTACCTGGTACAGCGACTTTACCACGGTTAAAACCATTTCCGACGCCGATATGGCGATGATCCCGCTTGGTGGCAACATCACTTATCGCCCAGGCACGAGAATGGTCAAAATTCAATCGGACCCCAAAGTTTATGCCATCTCACGTGGTGGAACTTTGCGCTGGGTTAGCTCCGAAGCAATTGCCGTGCAACTCTTTGGCGCCGACTGGGCCAAGATGATTGATGATGTTTCTGACGCTTTCTTTGTGAACTACAAAATTGGCGCTCAGATCTAAGTAGAAGACAGAAAATAAAAAATTAAAAACACCTCCGATTAATTTCGGGGGTGTTTTGTTTTTACCCTCGCCCGAGTGCGGGAGAGGGGAGTTCGTTTCGCCGTAAATAACTTTAACGTAATAATACAGAACTCTCCCCACCCTCCCTTTTACCAAAGGGAGGACTAAGACTTTTTGCGCTTTGTCACTTTCTTTGTAAAAAAGATTTAATTTGAGAATTTTGTATTTGCCCCTTCTTTGCATAATAGCAGGGTTTTATCTGTAACCAGTCTTAGTCCACTCTTTGCAAAAGAGGGGGTAGGGGGAGTTCGTTTCGCCGTAAATAACTTTAACGTAATAATACAGAACTCTCCCCACCCTCCCTTTTACCAAAGGGAGGACTAAGATTGTTGTTGAATATTTGTTAATAACAATTGTGTTCTAAAAGTGGTATAATAAAAAACCGGACAAAAAGTCCGTGAAATTAAATTTAAAACAGGGGATAAATCCCTGAATGATTTTAAATCTTAAGAAAAAGATTTATGAACGCAGTTTCAAAATTAAAATTTTTTAGCGCTAACCACAAGGGGTTGGTTTTTGCTTTTTGTTTTGTTGTGGCCGTGCTTGCCTTTGTTGCCCTGCCGACGCATAAGGCAATGGCGGCGAACGGCGACATCGTTGTCAATGTTAAAGAAGAGCTGGGAAGCAATCTTGCTGGCGCGACAGTTGAAATTAATTGTAGCGGCGGCAGTTTTGTGGCCAACGTCGCCCCGACTGACGCTTCAGGTAATGTGACTTTTTTGGTGGCTGACCTTGGTGATTCTGGCGGCGCGACTCTTTATCACACGGCCGATTGCGACACTAATGCCGAGAGTATCACTTATCGTGTGTCCAAAGATGGATACGTTACTCAAACTACCGGTGGTGCTGACACATATTTAACGGGAGCCGAAACCGACAAAAATATCACCGGTGTTCAGTTCGCCTACAAACTCACAGCTGTCACAACCGAAGGACCGGGGACAAATATCACAGCGACACTTTCTTCGCTGGCGGTTGGCGCTTCTGGTGCAACCGACGCCTGTACTTTAAATGGCGGCGCTTGGTATTGTCCGGTAACACTCGCCCATAGCGTGGGGCCGCTCATTGGCGTGCCAACGCAAGATGGTTATGTACAAGCCAATTACAATTTAGTTACTGGCACAACGCGTAGCGCTAACGCCGACGCGCAAGTTTCGGACACAATCAGCACGGTTCGTTTTTCCTATAAAATAACATCGGCGACGAGCGAAATCGGCACTAACATCACGGCAATTTTGACAACACTGAGAGTTGGCGACGATACGGCCACGAACGCTTGCACTTTCTCGGTTGACGCTTGGTATTGTCCAGTCATTCTCGCCAATAGCAACGGTACGCTTAAGGCCGACCCAGTTAAAGAAGGTTATGTTCAAGCTGACCACAATTTGGTTCTGGGCACAACGCGCGTCGCGAGCTCTGACGCTCAAATAACTGATTCTTTCACTGGTGTTCAATATGCATACAAAATAACCTCTGCAACTTCTGAAGCTTTAGCAGTCAATCTTATTTCTACATTAAGCGCGCTTGCCGTTGGTGACGCGACCGCGACCAACGCTTGTGAAACCTCGGGTGGCGCTTGGTACTGTCCGGTTGTTCTCGCAAATAGCGACGGCACGCTTCTTGGAGTTCCTACTCAAGACGGCTATGTGCAAACAAATTACAATTTGGTAATCGGTACAACTCGTGTTGCTAATAATGCATTGCAGATATCGGACACGATCGTTAATGTTCAATACGCTTACAAAATTACTTCCGTTACAACCGAAGGCCCAGGCACCGAGCTCCGAGCCACCTTGTCTTCGCTCACGGTTGGCGATGATACCGCCAAAACCGCCTGTGCATTAAACGGCACGACTTGGTATTGCCCGGTTATCCTTGCGAACAGCAATGGCACACTTGTCGGCGTGCCAACGCAAGACGGGTACGTATCGGGTGATGATAATTTGGTAATTGGTACAACGCGCGTTCTTAATACGGCGGCGCAAGTTTCGGACACAATTAGCACCGTTCGGTTTGCTTATAAAATAACCGCGGTTACGGCTGAGGGTCCGGGAACAAATATTACTGCGACACTGGTTTCGCTTGCAGTTGGCGACGATACAGCTACGACACTTTGTACTTTCAATGTTGCGACTTGGTATTGTCCGGTTATTCTTGCAAATAGCGATGGTACATTAATTAGTATCCCGATCAAAGACGGTTATGTGCAGGCTAATTATAATTTGGTTCTAGGCACGACGCGTCTTACGGCCGCTGCGGCGCAAGTTTCAGATACAGTAACTGGTGTTAGATTTTCTTATAAAATCACTTCGGCGACGAGCGAAATCGGCACCAATATTACCGCAATTCTTACGACGCTCGCGGTTGGCGACGATACGACAACAAACGCCTGTGCATTCTCGGTTGATGCTTGGTATTGTCCAGTCGTACTCGCGAACAGCAATGGCACGCTAAAAGCCGATCCGGTTAAAGAAGGCTATGTTCAAGCCGACCATAATTTAGTTCTAGGCACAACGCGTCTTGCTAATCTAGACGCTCAAATTGTTGATTCGTTTACTGGTGTTCAGTTTGCTTACAAAATCACTTCCGTAACTGCCGAAGGTCCTGGCACCAACCTTACCGCCACCCTCGCTGGTTTAGTTGTTGGTGATGTTACGGGAACCGATACCTGTATTTTAAACGGCGGCGCTTGGTACTGCCCAGTTGTTCTCGCAAATAGCGACGGCACACTTCTCGGCGTGCCAACGCAAGATGGTTATGTGGCGGCAAATAATAATTTAGTGATTGGTACGACTCGTGGCACAAATGCTGCCGCCCAAGTTTCTGACACAATTACTGGTGTTGATTTCGCTTACAAAATCACCGCCGTTACCACCGAAGGGCCTGGTACCAACCTTACAGCGACACTTTCTTCGCTCGTGGTTGGTGACGATACTGGTACAACGGCCTGTGCTCTTAACGGTGGTGCTTGGTATTGTCCGGTTTTGCTTGCAAATAGCGACGGCACGCTTATCGGCGTGCCAACGCAAGATGGTTACGTCGCGGCTAATAACAATTTAGTGATTGGCACGACGCGTATTACTAACGCTGCGGCGCAAGTTTCTGACACGATTAGCACGGTTAAATTCTCATACAAACTTACAGCCATTACCACCGAAGGGCCTGGTACCAACCTTACAGCGACACTTTCTTCGCTCGTGGTTGGTGACGTGACGGGAACCAACGCTTGTATTTTAAATGGTGGCGCTTGGTATTGTCCGGTTTTGCTCGCGAATAGCGACGGTACGCTTATCGGCAATTTGGTTGAAGACGGTTATGTGCAGGCAAACTATAATTTGGTTAATGGCACAACGCGCGCCGCGGCCGGCGATCCACAGCGCACTGAAACTATTAACACGGTTCAATTCGCTTATAAAATTACAGGAGCGACGACAGAAATTAGCACCGACATTACCGCAATTTTAACAACGCTCGCGGTTGGCGATGATTCCGCAACCAATGCTTGTACCTTTTCGGTTGATGCTTGGTACTGTCCAGTTATTCTCGCGAACAGTAATGGCACGCTAAAAGCTGATCCAGTTAAAGAAGGTTATGTTCGGGCTGACCATAATTTGGTTCTAGGGACGACGCGCCTAACAAATACTGCTGCTCAAATTTCCGACACATTTACCGGTGTTCAATTTGCTTACAAAATCACTTCCGTAACCGCCGAAGCTATTGGCACTAACCTAACAAGCACATTAACGGGACTGCTTGTCGGAGATGCGACCGCAACCAATACCTGTGTTCTTAATACCGGCGCTTGGTACTGTCCAGTTGTTCTCGCAAATAGCGATGGCACACTTCTTGGTGTACCAACGCAGGATGGCTATGTTCAAGCAAATCATAATTTAGTTACTGGCACGACGCGCGTTGCAAATACTGATGCTCAGCGTTCAGATACAATCACTAACGTTTTATTTGCTCTTAAAGTTACAATCCAGCGCGAAGGCGACAACGCGGCTGTGACCGGTTCTACGGTTACCGCTGACGGTCCGACGCTTTACGACGTGACTTGCGCCGAAAATGGAACAACCGGCATTCATTATTGCGTTATTCCCGTGGCACAAACAGGAACGATTACGCGAATTGTTAATCCTTCGTTTATTACAAAAACACTAAGCTATACCGACCGCACAACGCAAATCGGCGGCCAAGGTACGATGACCGCGGTTTTGAGCACTTCGGGCGATATCACTCCGCCGACGATTACCGGCCAGACTCCGGCCGATGGCGCGACCGGCGTTTCAATTATTGTTTCGCCAACCATAACCTTTAACGAAGCAATGGATGCGGCGACGTTAAACGGTGGCACGATTCAAATTCGCAAATATTCCGACGATACTGCGGTTTCCGCTAGTCTTCTCTATAATCCTTCAACCTTCGTCGTGACGCTAACCCCGGTTGCAAGTCTTGTCTACAACACGCAATATTATCTCTATGTTGTTGGTGCAAAAGATGCCGCGGGCAATTCGGTAAGCACCGACTACGCAGCTGGCACAAAGAGCAGTCACGAATTTACAACGGTTGCCGAAGCCAACGGTTCGCTCGCGGTCACGGGCATTGATCGTATTAGCACCTATGCCGTTACTGGTGGCGATTATGCCAATGGTTGGAAATGGACTTTCCACGTCACCGTTCCGACCACCGAAACATCATTTAAAATGAAATTCACTGACCTTGTGAGCGGAACTCATTCTATTGCGGCGGCAGCGAATATGCGTTTCTTTTCTTCGCAATCATCTAACGCGTACGATGAAAGCACGGCAATTAGCATTACTGTTGCCGAAGCTTATAGCTCAACAATGACACTCAACGCTGATCTTAGTGCTGGCACAGCCGGTCGGCAAATAGACGTTACGATTGAGGCGCGCGTACCAACAGGAACGGCGGCTGGGTCATACTCAACCAGTTACGGGATTCAAACGACGATTTAAATAATTGCTTAAGCGCAAAAAAATGAACAAATATATAAAAATTTTGTTCGGTTTCGCAGTGGTGTTTCTTGGTCTTGTTGCGGGTGGTGTGGTTTTGGCCTCAGAAACAACTGGCGATTTAAATACAGGATTAGATACGGGCGTTGATGGAATTGTCGTGGCACCGCCGAGCGCCGCGCCCATTGCTGGCACTTATAGTTCCGCGCTCGCGATCACGCTTACGGCAACCGGTGCGACCAGTATGCGCTATTCAATCAATGGAACTGATCCGACTTGTTCCACGGGGATAGTTTATGTTGAAGAAATTGCTGTTGCATCATCAAGAATAATTAAAGCAATTTCTTGTTATCCAGGCGGTATTGCTTCGTCGGTTGCCACGTTTATTTATACGATCTCGTCCTCGTCGGGCGGTGGCGGGGGTGGGGGAGGCGGGGGAAATTTTATACCCGCACCAACGCCGGTTACTGGAAAATTTAGCCGCACCGAAGCTAACGCCAAACTTCCGCCAAATTTTCCGGTTGATTCGCTTGTAAAATTAGCTGATGACAAAAATCCTAAAACCGATGTTGATAGTGCTGTTTATTACATCGGGCTTGATGCCAAGCGTCATTCGTTCATTAATAATCATATTTTCTCTAGCTGGTATAGTAATTTTGATGATATAAAAATCATAGACGCAACCACACTTGCTTCTATTACGCTTGGTACGCCAATTCTTTCGCGTCCAGGCACGTGGTGGGTAAAAATCGCTTCCGACCCAAAGACATATTATGTTGAACCGGGGAGCTACAAGCTTCGTTGGATTAAAGACGAAGCCACAGCGCTTGCTTTGGGTGGGTCGGATTGGAACAAAAATATTCTTGACGTTGGCGTAAGTTACTTTGCTAACTATTCAAGCGGTGATCCGATTGATATGACATATTTGGCCAAACTTTGGCCAGCTGGCGCTTTGCTAAAACTCGCAAGCGATACCACGATTTGGTACGCGACTGGTACAGAACGCCGGCGGTTTGCGTCAAAAAGCGCTTTTTCCGCGAATGGTTTTCAAGATCGCTTTATTGAATTAAATAATAAACCAGGCTGGCAATATCTTCCGACAGGCGCGGACATTACCGGTTTTGAAGACGCGCTCTTTAGCCTTCAACACTAACGTAGCGTATAGGGGTTAGGGTATAGAGTATAGAAAAAAGAAAAAACCTCCGATTTTTATCGGAGGTTTTTTATTCTAGCCCCTAAACCCTATACCCTAGACGCTAATAGTAAGTTGAAATAATCTTCTTTACGGAGTATTCTTATTAAACAATGCTATCCTATGAAAAATAAAATCCTCCCCATTTTTTTATTTGTTTTCACGGCTTTTTTGTTTGGTCATCAAGCCAAGGCCGCAACCAAAGAATGGCTTGCTAATGCGCCGGGCGATCTGGCTTCGGTTGCGACAAATTGGGCAAGCGGCGTTTTGCCGTCTTCGGGCGATGATCTTGTTTTTCCTTCAGGCGCAACAGTTGTATGGGACATTAGCGGCGTGATGCCGAGAAATGTCACGACCCAAGCCAATGTCTCGCTCAAAGCTCCTTTGGCTTTGATGGGCGACTTTAAAGTAAGCGGAGGGAAGTTACTTTCAAACAGTAATGCTATTTCGGTTGGCGGAGCGGTTATTCTTTCGGGTGGCGCGGCGGATTTTGGCGCCTCGTCAATTAACGTGAGTGGCGATTGGAAATTTTCTGGCGGCACTGCCGTCCTTTCATCGGCCACGGTAAGTTTTACCGGAAGCGGGGATAAATTAATTTATTCATCGGGAAATAGTTTTGGTAAATTATCAATCAATGCGCCGGGCGTGACCGTAAAATTAGCAGATGATTTTGAAAGCAATGATAAAATAACCGTTTCTGATGGAATTTTTTCGTTAGCCGGAAAAACAATGACTTTGACGGGTGGTCTTGATCTTATAGGTGGAACAGTGACGCTCTCTGGAGGAAAAATAAATTTTGTCGGCACCAAAGGGAAACCGTTTTCAATTTCCGGCGGAAGTTTTAACGTTGATGCTGGCGGTACGGTTGTTTATGCGCCGACCGCTGGAAGTATCACCGTCGCGGCGGCCGATTATTATGATTTAGAACTTTCTGGAAATGCGGTTTTTTCTCTTTCGGGAGGAACAACAGTAAACGGAAAATTAATAATTGGCGTGGGCGCAACGCTTTCGCCTAGCTCATTTACGATTTCGGCGAAAGGACAGGTAGAAAACAGTGGAAAGATTTTGGGGGATAAGGGAATAGACACGGCCGTCGGCTCGATAAAATTTATTAACGACAATTTCGCGGAAATTTTTTCGTTTACGAAAAGCTCAGGCGTTGTTCGGGTAAGTATTGAAAATATCGGTAAAAATTTTATTGGCAGTGTGGCAGAAACGCTTGCTGGGCTAACTTTAACGACAATGTCAGGTGACAAAGAGATAATTAACGCCGTGGAAACCAGCAATTCAACCGGCGTTTTTGTAACGCCGGCGATTGTTGTTCACGAGGCGGCAGTGGAACAAGGAAACGGTCAGCTCGAGGTATCGCAGAATGATATAATTTTTGCGACTTACGTTGACCCACAAAACTCGGCGCGTAAAAAAAGCGCCGAAATTACCGTGAGCGCGACGACCTCTTCAAATACCGGCATTCCGCAAATTGTCGCTAAGCCAATTCTTACCAACTGGAGCTCGGTAACGTCGTCCTCAGGAACAACTTATTCGGCACATATTATCTGGGAAACTGATATTGTGAGTTCTTCGGCAATAACGGTTTCTGGTGGCAGTTTTAGTTTGCCGGTTTCTGCTGGCAGCCTAACACCAACTTTAACCCACGATGTTTTGGTTTCCGGTTTGTCGCGCGGCTACGTGTATTCTTATAAAGTAAGTTCAATGTCGGCTGATGGCAAAAGCGTTACGAGCGATTCGGCAAAGTTTACGGTTATTGTTGCTGGCGATCGGATTAAAACGGCTAATTCGTCGGCGGTGTATTGGTACCTAAACGGCAAGCGAAACGTATTTTCTAATTTTTTCGTTTATGATTCTTGGTTTCCCGATTTTAAAAATGTTGTAACGATTCCAGCCGAACAAATGTCCGATATTCTAATTGGTCGGGGTATTCCCGTGCGTGCTGGCACATATCTTGTAAAAATTCAGTCCGACCCGCGGGTTTATGCGGTTTTGCCGTTTGGAAAATTAAGCTGGGTGCAAACCGAAACGCAAGCGATCGCTCTTTACGGAGAAAATTGGTCAAAGCGGGTAATTGATATGGATGTGGCTTTCTTTGGTTCCTATTCATATGCCGATCCGATGGTAGACGGAAAAATGCCCGACGGGTTTGTTTATTCCGCCGGTGGGGAAAACGGAATTTATTTGGAAAATAGTTTGCATCGCTTAAACGACGCCGCGCTTCCGGTAAATGGTATAGATAAACGTTTTATTTCCCCGGTTGTTTTAAGTATGATTACGAACGCGACAAATGGCGGTATTTATTATGGTTACGCACCTGCAGCAAATACAGTTTTTAAAGACGGAAATTCCGAAGTTGTCGCGCCAGCGCGCATAGAAAAATAATGTGGAAGAAGAAATAAAAACTAAAAAATTTCCTCGGCGTTCTATTTTTGTCTTAGCGGTTGCGTTGCTTATTTTGGGCGCGGCGGTTTATTGCTATCCGCGCGCCGTTGCCGATCGCGCCGTTCCACCTTTGGTTGTAGAAAAAGCGCCGCGCACTAATCATCTCGCTGTCCCGTCCGAAGTCAGAGCAATTTATATCACGGCGGAAATGGCAGGAAATGAAAAAAGATTTTCGGAAGTTGTTAATTTGGGCAAAAGCCGCGGGATTAATTCTTTGGTGGTTGATCTAAAAAATGAAAACGGTTCGCTCGCATTTTTGCCCAAAAACGAAACGTTAAAAGCCGAGATTGGGAAAAATGTTCCGCTCGGCGACCTTGGTGTTTTTGCCGATAAAGTTCATGGCCTCGGTTTGTACCTTATCGCGCGAATGCCGGTTTTTGAAGATCCGAATTATGCAATTGGACATCCGGCCTTTGCCTTAAAACGTTCCGGCGGCAAACTATGGACTGACGCGAATGGTTTGGCTTGGCTTGACCCGGCTTCGGAAGACGTTTGGAAATATAATTCCGCCGTGGCGACGGAAGCGTATACGCTTGGTTTTGATGAAATTCAGTTTGACTATATCCGTTTTGCGACCGACGGCGTAACCTCGGCGATCGTTTTTCCGGTCTATGACAAAAAGAAAGAAACATACCGACAAGTTATTTCTCGTTTCTTTTCATTTCTTGATTCCGAACTTCGCGCCAAAGGAATTCCAATCTCGGCCGATGTTTTTGGTTTTGTTACTTGGCACCAGTCGGACTTGGGCATTGGCCAGTGGTACGACGACGCCATAAGAACGATGGATTATGTTTCGCCGATGGTTTATCCGTCGCATTATCCATCGGGCGTGTTACAATTTAAAAATCCGGCCGCTCACCCGTACGAAATAATCGCTGACTCTTTAAAAAAGGGGAACGAAGTTATTTCTTTGGCCGCGAAAGATCCGGATCTTAAACTTGCGACGCAACGTCCGTGGCTGCAAGCCTTTGATATGGGCGCCAAATACACGCCCGAGTTGATTCTGGCCGAAGTAAAAGCCAGCCGCGACAATAACGCCTCCGGTTTTATGTTCTGGAACGCCAGAAACGATTACTCTAATCTGCCGGTACTTACTAATCTCTAATTTCAAATCTCTAATCTCTAATTCCAAAAATATGAAATTTGCCGGTTTTTGGCGACGACTCGTCGCGAGCGTTATTGATCAATTTTTAATCGGTTTGCTTGCCTATTTTATTGGTAACGCCGCGCTGCTTGTCTCACTTTATGTTGCGCCAATTTCGCAAGCAAAATACAGCGGTTTTTTTAACATTGCCACCTTGCTGAGCTATGCCCTTGGGGGGTTTCTTTATTTTTCCCTTTTTGAGGGAAAAACTGGTGAGACAATGGGAAAGCGATTGTTAAAGCTTAAACTCGTACGGATTGATCAGCCTAATCGTGATGGGATCGGCGTTGTGCGCGCCGGTTTTCGTTCGGTTTTTTCTTTTATTGTCCAGATTTTTGCCGGCGTAAATTATATTCTGATGTTGCTTAACTCCGAACGGCGAACACTCCATGATAATCTTTTTAAGACCGCGGTCGTATATGACCCTAAGGGTGATTTCCCATCGTTTGACCCCGACAAGTTGCCGCTGGCCTCAAAAAAGCCGGTTCTTTTTGCGCTTGCGCTTATTATCTCGCTACTTGCCGCAATCGGGCAAATAATGTATTTTTCGGGTTTAGTATAAATGATGAAAAAACTGACTGACAAAATGTTTTACAAATACCTGCGCTGCCCGCATTGGGTGTATTGGGATATTTACGGCAAGAAAAACGATGTTGAGGAGGTAGATGAAATTTTGGAAAAAATTCACGAGCATACGGTTTTTAACAAAGAAGAATATCTTGGGGCTTTTGGCAAAGTTGAAATTATTCCCGCGGGCGGCGACGAGGACGAACGCTTTGTTAAAACGCTAGAACTTATGAAAGCGGGGAGCGCGGCAATTTTGGGCGGTCGTTTGGTTGATGGAAATTGGATCGGCACGCCCGATCTTTTGGTAAAGACGCCGCCACCCCAGGGAGCCGTTTCGCGTTTTGGCGACTGGCTTTATGAACCGTATGTCATTAAAAGCGCGATCGTTGCCGAAGAAAAAGACATTAAAGACGAATATCGTTTTGAACTGGCTTTTTACGCGCTTATTTTGGAAAAACTCCAGGGTTTTCGTCCGGAAAACGGTTGGCTCGTCGCCGCCGACAAAAAAATTCATCGCGTCAAAATAAATAATGTTTTAGAAAATTTTCATTTAACCCTTCGCGAGATTGAAAATATTTTAAACGGTCGCAAGCCAGCCCCGTTTCTTTCTTCTTCGTGTAAAGAATCGCCGTGGTTTTCTAATTGCGTTCGCGAAGCCGAAACCGACGATGACATTTGTTTGATTTATAAAATCCGCCGAACTGATCACGCCAAACTTTATGAGGCAGGCATAAAAACCGTGAGCGAGCTGGCAGCAACCGATCTTCAAACGCTGGAAAACGCCGTCCCCGATATGAGCCGACGTAAATTGGAAATGCTTCGGCGTCAAGCAATTGCACTTCACGAACGAAAGATTATCACCATTCAAAACCCGATTTTTCCGTCGGCAATGCCGGAATATTATTTTGACATAGAAGGCGATCCGCTTCGGAACCTGCATTATCTTTTTGGTTTGCTGTGTGTAAAAAGCCCGCGTGCCAAAGGCGTTTACGATTATGTTTTAGCCGAAAAACCAGAGGACGAAAAAACCGCTTGGCTTGGTTTTTTGGAAATGGTCAAAAAAATTCCAACTGGCGCCTCAATCTATCATTATGGAACTTACGAAAAAACGGTCGTGGCGCTTTTTTCGGAAAAATACGGCGGCGAAAGACGGACACTGGAAAAGCTGGAGAAGTGTTTGGTTAATTTACTGCCGACCGTTTGCGAGTCGGTGGCGCTTCCGGTTTATTTTTATTCGCTTAAGGATATTGCCAAGGAATTTGGATTCAAGTGGCGGCATAAGTCGGCGAGCGGCGTTAATTCTATTATTTGGTACGAAGATTTCTTGCGCCTTAAGGCGAGCGGAAAAAAGCGCGATCTTGTTAAAGCAAAAAAAATCCTTGCCGACATTGTCGCTTACAACGAAGACGACGTTAGGGCGACGCTTTTTCTTAAACGACAACTCGGTAAATTGCCCGAACCGGAAGCAGTATGAAAGAAATAATTATTACTCTTTTTACCTCACTCATAATTTGCGGCGCCATTGTTTGGGAAGCTAGACTGCTTGATACGCAAGCCAGTGTTGTTATTGCCGAAACCTTGTCCGCCCCGCCGCCAATTTTTATAAAGTATCCGAGTAAAACCGATGTGTCATCCGCCTTGGTTGAAAAAGCTTTAAAACCGGCTAAAAAAATTATTAAGCCTGTCTTCATAAACACAAACGTGCCAGACGTGACCGCGCCGGACACTGCAAAAACACCGTCACAAACAAGTGTTAATCTTGCGGTGCCGTTTGTTTCCCAAGCCCCGTTTAAGGTTTGGGACGCGATTCATGAGGAGACCTGCGAAGAGGCGGATATGATTATGGTTGATAAATATTTTAAAAAAGAAAAAACTATCAATCTCGCTGAGGCCGACCAGCTAATGAATAAAATAATTGAATGGGAAAAGGTCAACTTAGGCCGCTATGAAGACACGAACGCCGATGAAATCGCGCGAACGCTCCGCGAATTTTTTGGCTACAAGAATGTTCGCTTGGTTTACGACCCGACCGTCGCCGATCTTAAAGAAATTCTCGCTAAAGGCTTTCCGATTTTAGTTCCGGCCGACGGCAAGCAATTATTAAATCCAAATTTTAAACACGGCGGTCCGCCGTATCACGTCGTCGTGCTTCACGGCTACGACGCCAAGGGTAACTGGATAACCAACGATCCTGGCACGCGTCTTGGCAATGGCTTTCTTTATCCGGAAAAAAATTTAATGACAGCAATGCACGACTATGTCCCCGGCGACACAGCGCACGGGCAAAAAGTGGTGGTTGTTGTTGAACCGAATTAGATAATTATTTTCTTAATAATTAAGTCAAAGGACAGCGATTGACGCGCTGGCTTTTTTGTTATAGGGTTTTACTTCGGACAAAATGGAAACAAACAGATCGGAGGGATCAAATGCTCGTTAATACTCCAACACGCCTTGGTTCGTTTGATATCGCTGTGGCACCCGTTCCAGCCTCGCCGCTCCAAATCGTCACGCTTGGCGCGGTCTTATTAAGAGGTCGGGAAAAGCTTGAAGCGCCAACCGGCGCCGTTCTGTATCCGTGTGGCTTGGGACCGAAAAGGAAGAAAAGAGGTATGGCAGTTTGCAAGAACGCCTTCTTGTTTTTGCGCGGTCGCGAGGGTGTTACGGCTTATTACGGCGGCGAGGGGAGGGGAAAACTTTACAAAACGGCCGAGCTCGCGAGGAAGTTTGTCAAAGATGCCGAAACATGCGACGATCCGCGCGAAAAAAAGCGCCTCTCGGCACTTGCCAAAATTTTCGCGGGACGCCTTTACCAAACCGGCCGTATGGTTTCGCGTCTGGAACTTTGGCAGATTGCTTTGCGCTTGGAGTTTGATGAAAACAAGCGCTGTCTCGTTGCTCTAGAACACTTGCTCACGAGGGTTGCAACTGGTGTAACGACAAGCTATGCCAGAATCCGGAATCTTTCCGAAGCAATTCGTTTGGCTCCCTTTGTGTGCATCCACGACGGAATCAACATACTGCTCGTAGAAGCCGTTAGCAAAACAATACCAAACGGCGCTTTGAATCTCGCAAGAGAACTGATTCAAGAAATTCATTCATACCGGCGTCAGATCGCCTTTGAGGAAATCATCATCGGACTTAAGGAACCAGAGCGAATGATGTTTGACAAACGCCGTCAATTTATTTTCGGCGATGCTGAAAGGGGCTGGTTGCGTTGGGTCTTAAGCCAAGCTTTGGAAAAGATGGATGCCTTCCTTGTAATTCCGGACGCGAGGACGGAGGCTTTGGAGGAAAGGTATTTGGCTATGCGTGGTAACATTGAGCGCGCGGGCGGGTTGGTGACAAAAGGTGATTGGGTAGGCGCGCGCGAACTGGTTCAGAAAACCCGTGAAGAGATGAAGCTCGTTAGCGAATCCGTCTAGACGCACATCGGATTTTTGCTCCGGCGATTGTTCTTCTAAAAGAACTTTAGCCGGAGCTTTTTTATTTCGCATTAGGGGGTTGAAACAAACAGTGCAATGTGATAAACAGACCTACCGCCTTACAGTAGTTGTATTGCGGCGTTTGTTTGAAAATTTATATCACCAAGGAGGTGAATTATGTGCGGAATCGTTGGTTTTTATAACGTAAGTAATGCCGCTGGCAGAGCCATTCTCGCCTTACAAGCACTTCAGCATCGCGGCGATGCTGGCGCTGGCGTCGTCACCACCGACGGGAAAAGCATTTTTGACGTTCGCGAGCTTGGTACAGTTCAATTGGTTTTTTCCGAAATAGATATCGGTAAGCGTCTTCCAGGAAGGTCGGCGCTTGGCCACAATCGTTATCCGACTTCTGGCGCAGCGCAAAATAAAAGATGTCTTCAGCCACTTATTGACGATTCGGCGACTTTGCCGATGGTCATCGCTCATAACGGCAACATTCCTGACGCCGCCGATTTGCGAATGGAATTGGAAAAAGATGGCGCGGTCTTTGATTCACCTTCGGACACGGCTTTGTTTCTTCATTTGGCCAAACGCGCACAAAGCGATGATATGATCACGCGCCTAAAGTATTGTTTTGAAAAGGTGCAAGGCGCGTACTCGCTTTTGGTGATGACGCCGAATGGTATGTATGCCGCGGTAGATCCGAACGGTATTCATCCACTCCTTATGGCACCGTTTGAAGACGGTATGATGCTGGCTTCTGAAACGGTTGCCTTTGATCTGTTTCAGATTGATCCGCGAGTAATTAGAGTAGTTGAACCGGGTACGATCGTTGATGTTGGAAATGGTGTAACGCATAAGTTCGCGGAAGCAATTCATCGTCATTGTCCGTTTGAGTTTGGATATTTTATGCGTCCCGACAGCGATTGGGGGATGAGCGTGAGTGCCGTTCGCGAAAGAATGGGCATCCTTCTTGCAAAAAGTTATCCAGCAAATGCCGACGTTGTTATTTCTGTGCCCGACTCGTCAAACACGCAAGCCTCGGCGTATGCAAGAGAAATGGGAATACCTTTTGGTCATGGCTTGGTGCGTAGTCACTATTTTGCACGAACTTTTACCGCTGGCGAAGAGGGGCGGATCATAAAAGTCAGATTGAAATACAATCCCGACAGAAGCGTGGTTTGTGGGAAGAGGGTTGTGATCGTAGATGACTCCATTGTACGGGGGCATACGATGAAAAGGGTTGTCGCCCTTGTGCGGGGAGCTGGCGCGACCGAAGTCCACGTTCGGAGCGCGATGCCGCCGATTGTTCATCCTTGTTGGCTTGGAATGGATATGCAAACGTTTGAAGAATTGGTGGCGGTCGGAAAATCGGTTGAGCAAATTCGGCAAGAGATTGACGCTGATTCGCTTGGGTATCTTTCGGTTGGCGATCTCGGGAAAGCGCTTAATGATGAAGGTTTGGTAAGACACTGCCAAATGTGTTTCACGGGCTTGAGTCCGTATGCAAACATAAGGAGGGTGAAGAAGTAATTCTCGCGCCGGCTGATTGTCTAAGGACAATCAGCCGGTTTTTCGTATTAAGGGGTTGTTTATAAACGGCTAAAACGGTAATCTGTCTTAACATGCCAAAAGATTTTATTTTACCTTCAAACGAGTCGCTCGCGCCGATTGATTTTTCGGCCGCGCTTAATGCGGAACAGCTCGCGGTTGTTAAAGGCGCCGACGGCGCGAGTTTGGTTATTTCTGGCGCTGGATCGGGCAAAACGCGGACAATTATTTATCGGGTGGCATATTTGCTGAGCCTTGGCGTGCCGGCCGAAGAAATTTTACTGCTAACTTTTACGAACAAAGCGGCGCGGGAAATGCTTTCGCGCGTTCAAGAATTGCTGGGCGGCGTCTCGGGCAAACTCACGGGCGGCACTTTCCACCACGTCTGCAATTTGTTGCTTCGCCGCTATGCGCCGCTTATTGGTTTTAAAAATAATTTTTCTATTTTAGATCAAGAAGATTCGCGCGACCTGCTTAATGCTTGTATTAAAGACGAGGGGATAGACACTAAGCAAAAGCGTTTTCCCTCGGCTGGCGTTCTCCAGTCTTTTTGGAGTTTTTGCCGGAACGCGCGGCTGCCGTTTTCGGAAGTTGTTGAATTAAAAGCGCCGCGACTTCAAGCTGAAGTTTCTAAAATGGAAGCGGTTATTAGTGCTTACGAAAAGCGCAAGCAAGACGCGAACGCGATGGATTTTGACGATTTGCTTTGCCGCGCGACCGATCTTCTGCGCCAGAATCCGTCGGTGCGCGAGCACGTCGCAGGTGGTTATCGCTATGTGCTTGTAGACGAATATCAAGACACCAACCGCGTGCAAGCCGAATTTTTATCGCTCATCTCTTCGGTTCACAATAATTTGTTAGTCGTTGGCGATGACGCGCAGTCAATTTATTCGTTTCGCGCCGCGGACATAAAAAATATTTTATCCTTCCCCGAACGCTATCCGGACGCGAAGGTTTTTAAATTGGAAACCAATTATCGTTCCGTACCGCCGATTTTAGATTTTGCGAACGAATCAATAAAAAATAACGCCAAGCAATTCGCAAAAGTTTTACGGCCAGCCAACTTGCAACCTGAAACCTGCAACCTGCAACCAAATATAATAACCGCGGCGAGCGCCGAAGAAGAAGCGGAGTTTATCTGCGGAATGATTGAAAAAATGGTTAAAGAAGGAACGCCGCTAAGCGAAATCAGCGTTCTATTTCGCGCCACCTTTCATTCACAGGCGCTGGAATTTGCCTTAACAAAACGCGGTCTGGCCTATGATTATCGCGGTGGCATTCGTTTTTTTGAACGCGCTCACATTAAGGATGTAATTTCTTTTTTACGAATTCGTGAAAATCTTGATGACGAAATTGCTTGGCTTCGTGTTTTGCGTTTGCAAACCGGCATTGGCACCGAAACAGCCTCAAAAATTTTTTCCGCCTGCCGCGGTTTTGAAAAATTTGAAGAAGCGCTCGCGGCCGGCGCCGCGGGAATGGGGGATCGCGCTAAGGGCGGTTGGAATGATTTTGCCAATTCGGCGACTTCAATGATCGCTGCTGGCGGAAGCCCGTCCGACGCAATTAGGGCGATTATCAAATCGGCCTATGGCGATTATTTGGATAACGAATTTCCCAACGCCGATGAGCGGCGCGAAGATCTTGAACAGTTGGCCGTGTTCGCGGAAAAGTACGCCTCGGTTGGCGCTTTTCTTTCCGACAGTGCTCTTACTGAAGGATTTAATATTGATGCTAGTGCTAGTACAAATGAAGATCGGCTGGTTCTTTCCACGATTCATCAGGCCAAAGGTTTGGAATGGGACGCGGTTTTTGTAATGCATCTTTATAACGGCGCTTTCCCGCACGCCCGCGCTTACGAAGAGGATGATGGGCTAGAAGAAGAACGCCGGCTGTTTTATGTAGCTGCGACGCGCGCCAGAAAAAATCTTTTTCTTTCCTATCCGCTTACGGGCGGCCGCGGCGAAGATTATTTGCACGAGATGTCACCATTTTTACGTGAACTGCCCGCAACCGTTTACGAAGAAATTGTTCTTCGCCGCGCGAGTGCCTCGGGAAGCACGGTATTTAAAGATGATTTTTTTGAAGAGGAAGAAATTGACGTTCTTGATCAGCAGTCTCCAGAGAACAAAGACAAAGATTGGAAAAAGAAGTCTTTTCTCGGTAATTATTGATAAAAAAACGGCTTTAACCGTACTTAATTTTGGTGTATAATATACAAGTCTTTTTAATTTATTAAAAATTCAATATGTACACGAAAAAAGGATTGTTTTTTATCGCGATTGCGGCGATCACGGCTGGGGTTGGTTTAGCGGCGGTTGTTGTTAGTGCTGAGTCGGCGTCGTCTGCAGGATCAACAGGCTCTGGGAATGGCGTCAGTGGCTCAGTTCGGATGATGCCGCCAATTGCGCCGGCGATCACCGATGCGATTGCTAACTTAAAAATTAATCTGCCCAATCGGAACTTGAGCGGTAAAATTGCTTCTATTGATGGAGGAATAGTTACGATCAAAATTGACACCACTGATATAGCTAAAGAATTGGCGGTTGGTGATTCGGTAATGATTATAAATATGCCAAAAACCGCGAACGCCGGCGGCACGAGTGAAGGAAGTAAACCGGGCTTGGAAAATACCAACAAACCCAAGGATGGCCAAGATATTTTAAACGGCACGATAACGGTGGCGAGCGACACCTCGCTAACGGTTAAGGATAGCAAGGGAACGGAATATATTGTAGATGTAACGCAGGCAAAATTTTATAAAGTTGGCAATAAAAATGTTACGGCCGCCGATCTCAAGGTTGGTGATCGGGTAATGATCCGCGGAAACGTTAATGGAACCGCGGTTACAGCGACAATGGTGACCGATATTGGAACGCTAACTCAAAAACTACCACTGGATATTAAAACAGATGTTAAGCAGTCGGTGGTGAACCGAATTGGTAGTTTCTTTAAAAATATTTTTAATAAAAATAAATAATTACCGGCGGATAAGTTTTTTGTGCGTTTAGCAATATGGAAAAATTTGATTTCAACGAAAATATCATCACAAAACTCGGTCTTCAAAAGTTACCCGAAGAAAAACGGATAAAATTTTTGGAGCAAATGACAGAGATTGTTCTCCAAAGAGTGATGTTGCGGCTAATGGAAAACTTGCCCGTCGCCGAGGTTGCCAAAGCAAATGCGTTAGCCGACAAACCCGAAGAGTTAATTGCTTTTCTTTCGGGAAAAGTAGAAGATTTTTACGGTCTGCTTTCATCAGAAGTAAATGCCGTTAAAAATGAGTTTGTCTTAAATACAGCGCTTCCGGAAAACGAAAAATAATTTTTATGACCGACGCTCAAAAAATAGAGCGGATTAAGGAACTAACGTCGGAACTCAAAAAAATCCATAGCAATTATATGGATAAGTTTTCCAAATTGCATAAAATGCAATTAGCGCTCTTAAAACAAGTACGAACGCGCGTTGAAACGCTTAAAATTAGCGAACTAAGGGGAGTAATCAATAAGAAAAGCAAATAATATATTTTCTATGGCCAAAAGAGCCGCCGCTGAAAAAATAAATCCAAACGAAGAATTAAAAGGCCCCGAAGCGCGTGGCGAACTTCGTCTTCTTGATACGGAAGAAATGTTTGTTGATGAAAAGGCGCTAGCTGAAGAAGAAACGGCGCGAGCGGCAGATGAGGCCGAAGCAACGGCGCAAGAAATCTCCGGCGCAGGCGAGCTAACCACTGATGAGCACATGGAAAATTTAAGACTCGCGACCGAAGCCCGTGATTTGCGCACCGAAGAATTAGGTGAAATTGAAATTCTGGGCGATGATCTTTCGTCAGTTGTAAGTGGTGAGAAGCGGGCGCCTGCGTCCAAAGTGGAAACAGCTAAAGTTTCTTTAGAAAATGAAATGCGCGCGGCGGGACGTAATTTAGCTTTGCTTGAAGCAAAATTAAGAAGCGGCAAGGCAACGCCCGAAGACGAAGCAGCTTTTGCCGAAGCGCAACAGGTATATGAAGACAAACGTTTGGAATACGTCGGCGACAGTTTTGAAAGATTTGCCGCAACGCAAAAACAGCAAATAGAAGCGCGTCGCGAAGCTTTAACAATAGAAAAGGGTTTCCTCAAAAAGGTTTGTGACGGTTATAAAAAATTAGGCGAAATGAATTTAGAAAAAGCCGGTTGGAAACCTGACAGCAAGGTCGGGAAAATCGTGGCTAAAATGGCCTCGGTTAGAACGGCGATTACCGTCGGTTTGCTCGCGGGTTCGGCTATTGTTGGCGCGGGCACGGCTGTTGGTCTTGGCGCGATTGCCGCGCGGCGGATGCTTTCCGGTCTTGGTACAAGTATTTCTGTTTATGGTCTTTCAAAGCGTTTTAGTGAAGCTCGTCTAGACGCAAATTATTCCACCGAAAAAGTTGCCACAATGAACGGAGGCGAAGTGGTTGAGGGGTTGGATAAATTTGAAGCCGAAGCGCTTACGGGCGGACGAAGCTTGGAAGGTAATGCGGCTTATGACGCGCTTCAAAAACGTTTTATTGAAGTAACTAACGATAGGCAATTAGGACAGAAAGAAGATGTGAGGATGATGATGAGAAATACCGACATGTCGGTTGAAAAGAGGCGGCAACAAGCGGCAGTAAGCAATATAAAAAAAGGAATTGTTGCCGGTTTGGCCGGGATTTTTGTCGGTTCGGGCGCGCTTGCAAAAATTTTTGGACACGGGACACATTTTGTTGGAGAAAAAATGGGAATTGTTAAAAAAGCTGGCAAAGCGGTTGTCGCGGCCAGGGAAACAACTGTTGTTCCAAACGCTGGCGTTGTACACGAAGTTGCAAGCGCCAAGGTTGAACATATCTCAAATGTAACCCTACCAAACGAACCGGGCGCTGATGTTTTAGATGATCGTCAGTTTAATGTTTTGGGAAAGAGCGAGGTTCAGGTTGCAGGTGGAGTTGCTTTACCACAAGAGTTGCCAAATACCGAAGTAACGGCTGGTGTGCAAGTAACGCCCGAAGGTGAGATAAAAATAATCAAACCGGTCGCGGGCGAAGCAGTGCCCAGTGCGGAAGAGATCAAAGCCTCGGAAATCGTAAAAGGCGACAGCTATGCCAAGGTTGTTGAACGTAATCTTACGGCAAATCCGGAAAAATTCGGTTATAATCCGGCAGAAGACGGAAGTGTCACGGCATGGGCAAGAAAAATGCGCGGAACGATTTTGCGCGAAAACGGTTTGGTCTCGGCTGATCGCGAAATGCGTTTGCGTTTTGACCCCAAGCACCCTGGCCATGTTTCTTTGACTGTTCAGGGCGGACACATTAGCGTTGAAAAAACCGGCGTTCGGGATTATGTTTTTGGGAAACAAATTCCTCACCTTGCCGAAACGTCGGCGCCAGCCGAACCGTCCATTCCAAAAATTGTTGAAACCTCTAAATTTGACGCGCCGGTTACGCTTGAAACGCCGTCAATTAAAGTTACGGGAATTCCCGAACTTACCGGCGAACACGTAAGCGGTCACGTTGGCGCGCCCGAGCGTCAGCTGGGGTCGGTTGTTTATGAATATAAGGCCAGCGCTGGCGCGCATTCTGTCGCGATGAATGGCGGAGAAAATCTTGGCAAGGGTACGCTAAAAAGCCAAGAAACAATCAACACGATTTTTAAAGATCGCAGCAAGCAGCTTCAAGGGTTACGCGAAGGTTACGAAGAAGCGCACCGCCAAGGCCAAAAACAGATGGAGACGCGCTTGTTCACTGGTTATAATGCTGTCGTTCGCGAGGCTAACGGAAAATTAGGAAATATTTTTAAGGAAATTCAACCAATTAAGGGCGAGGCAATAATGCCGACACTTGTTAAGGCAAAAGCAACACTCGCCGAACACTTAACTTCGTCCGCGTCTGATTCCTCAAAATTAGCCCCGCCTCCTTTTGAAGCAAAATTTCCGGCTGCGGTTGTTGATCTCAAAAGCGGCGGGCAAGTGGAATTTTTACGCGACGCCTCTGGCAAATTAATTGGCGTCAATATTAACGAAAAGTTGAGCGAAGCCGCTCGCGCCAAGGCCGACAAAATGCTTCAGGGTGACTGGCTAAAAAGAGCAACGGAAAATTACACGGGCAAAGAAACTGATATTTCAAAGTTTAAAACCAGCATTCTAGAAAAAGTCCGACGACTCGTTGCTTACGAAAAAGTGGCCAATGATTTGGTCAAAATGAATGCGCCCGAAGACCAAGTTGATTTGGTAAAACGCAAAACCTTGGCACTGGCTCGTACTATTAAGAAAACATACGGCGACGATATTTTTAAGAAAGCCTAATCATTGTCTTGTGTCTGAATATTATACGGCCCAGCGTACTAAGGGATTGTTTGATCCAAAAGCAACCGAACCGTTTAAATTGTCGCGTTCAAAAATAGATTTATTTTTGGAGTGCCCGCGCTGTTTTTATTTGGATCGCCGTCTTGGTGTCGGTCGCCCGCCGGGTTTTCCCTTTGCTCTAAATTCGGCCGTTGATCATTTGCTTAAAAAAGAATTTGATATTTACCGCGCCAAAAACGCGGCGCATCCGCTCATAGAAAAATATGGCATAGAGGCACGTCCGGTTGCACATAATGACTTGGAAAAATGGCGGCATAATTTTACTGGCGTTCAATGTTTGCATAAGCCGACCAATTTTCTTGTCTTTGGCGCGATTGACGACCTTTGGATAAATCCAGCGGGGGAGTATATCGTGGTTGACTATAAAGCAACGGCAAAGGAAGAGGCGATAACCGAACTTAACAAAGATTGGCACCGTGGTTATAAGCGCCAGATGGAAATTTACGAATGGCTGCTTCGGCAAAATGGCTACCAAGTTTCCGATACCGGTTATTTTGTTTATTGCAATGGCAAGACCGACCGCGCGGCCTTTGACGCCAAATTGGAATTTGACGTCACCCTTATTCCATACAAAGGCGATGCTTCGTGGGTGGACGATGTACTATCCCGCGCCCGCGCGTGTCTCGTTGCCGATAAAATTCCTTTTGCTTCCTTTTCTTGCGATTACTGCGCGTATATTAAAGCGATAAACAATAATAATTAAAATTTTTTATGAAACAACAAAAAAGCGCGTTTAATTTGATCGTGCTCGCCGCGACCGTTCTCGCCGTTGTAATAATTTTTATTGCCGCCAAAAAACCAGCTTTGTCACCCGAACAAAGCAAGTTTGCCGAGCTAGTTCTGCCGTTTTCGTCAGAAAAAAAAGTCACGCTTTACTATTCGTCGGTTGATCAAATAAAATATTGCAACGGCGACGATATGGATAGCGTCGGTTACGGAAAAACATTGGATAAAAAAATTTCTTTTCCTTTGCCAGAATCGCTTAAGACCCCTGAAGAAAAATTTTCGTATTTGATGGACGTCGGCGCGAGTTATGTTGGTGGGGCGTCTTCTTGTCCAAGTGCGTTTCTAAAAGATTTGCAGCTGAAGGTGAAAAATAATGTCGCGTATTTATATAACCCCGGCGGCGGTTGGGCTGGTTTTTCTATCGCGATGTGCGCCTGTGAACCGTTTCTCAACAAAAATCTTAGCGGTTTGTTTGGCGTTACAAAAACGTCTTGGGATGCTTCGCAAGCCGAATGGGACGCGATTAAATAATTTCTAATCAACAAAAAATAATTAAAATAAATATGAAGTTCATTCGCCCAGGTCTAATTATTTTAGCGGCATTTATTTTAACGTATTTAATACCGTCGTTTGCGCCGCTCGCGCTATTTTCCGGTTTTGATTTTGCCGCGTCTGTTCTTTTTGCGGCGATTTTCGGCGCCTTTTCAATATTGGCCATTTCGCGCCGCGAACGGCTTAAGGAGACGATTGCAATGGAACTTAACAAGATTCGCCGCATTTACCATCTTGGAAAAAATTTGTCGGGCGGCGAATATATACGCGCTTGGTTTACTCAGCTCCACGGTTTTGTCTATGAATATCTTGGTTCGTTTGAAAAAAACTCCATCATAAAATACGACCAAAACAACGCTGCGTTTAGAAAATTGGCATACCACATATATGCCATTCCTGAAATTCGTGAAGTAAAAGAAGAAGCGTTATATAATGGCTTGCTTAAAGCGGCTGGCGAAGTTTCCGAGGCGCGGCAAAAAGTTAGCAGTCTCCTAAAGGCGCGATTTTATTCCAATCACTGGTTTGAACTGCTGATTGCGTTAATTCTTTTTGTCGTCACGATTTTGTCGTCGGCAAGCGATAACACTGGCGCTCGCTTTGTGACCTTTGCGACTTTATCACTTGGTCTTTTGCTTGCAGAATTTTATTTTGAGCACGATTTTTTGTCCGAAGAAACAGCACGTCATTTAGCCGATGAATACGTTGATAATATTGGCCGACTGGAGTTAAAAAGAGAGTAGTTATTAAAGCGATTAAAACTCCTCCGCCTCTGGCGGGGGAGTTTTGTTTATTGTCACCTTGACAGAAAGGCTGGGAAATGAGAAAAATAGTGATGCTCTTTTTATTGGACAAATTGCTAAACGCTGCATAGTGCGGTGTTTTGATCTATGTTCGTTCGGAAAGAAAGGATCGGGTAGCCATATGGGTAGCCTGTTCAAACCAAGAATTCGCAAGCTCCGCAGATTTTTTTCAGCCCTGCTTAAAGCTGGGCTTACTTATTCCTTGTTTGATGAGATAATCGCGAACCATTCGCTTGCGCTTGCAATGGTTGCGAAGGGTAATGATATTTTCTGGAAGGCGGCTGATGCCTTCACGGTGGTTTTGGTTGGAATGTTACAACCAGCGTTCGCTGAATTAGAAAATTTATTTGCCTGGGTCAATCCCGCTTATCGCGAAATTCGGTTTTTGCCGACGGTTGAGTTAAAACGCGCTAAACGAAACAAGCGGTCGGTTACATTCTACTACTTTCGGATGAAGCGGCTCGCGACGACCGCCGAGATCATCGCGGCCATTGAAGCCGCCGGTTTTCGCCCAGTGCTTTACGAAGAGTTTCTCGCCTTTGTTGGGGCACATCCAAACGAACAGAATAAGTTTCCGATCGCCGCGCTTGGTTCGTTTGCATGGCTTGAAGGAAAGGTTTGTTACGCTTTTGCCGACGCGCTTGGCAAAGCACGCGGCCTTAACCTTGTCCGCGATTTTGATGGCCGCAAGTGGCTAAGCGATTTCGTCTTCTTGGTCGCCGAGAAGTAGCCAACGCCCCCACCAAGCACTCGTGCTTAGGTGGGGGTTTTCATTTAACAAAAAGTTGGTACTGTCTTGACCAAACAACGAAGATTGGTTAGTATTCAAGCACAAGGGTTTAAGCCCTTGCCACAGACCGCAGGAAGGCTATATTAAGCCGTTAATTCCGCAAGGATCCTGCCGAGGCAAAAGGTCGAATCTCCACTTTCAGGTGGAGAATTTGTCTGTGGTGTCTCTAAAAGAGAACCACATATTTTTTTATGGCAAAAACTAGATTACAAAAAGAACAAACGCTTGCCGACTTAACGGCGGCTTTTGTGTCTTCAAAATCGGCCGTGATCGTGAACTACCAAGGGCTTAAAGTTAAGGAAGCCGAAGAGCTCCGTCGCAAGGCCGAAAAAGAAGGTATTGGTTACGTTGTCGCTAAAAAGACTTTGATCACCAAAGCGCTTAAGGCGGCCGGAACCGAATACGACGTGACCGCGCTTGGCGGTATGATCGGCGTCGCAACGTCCAAAGACGAAGTTGCCGCCGCTCGTTTGCTTGCGGAATTTAGCAAGGCACACGAGTCAATGAAGATTTTAAGCGCGGTTGTTGATGGCAAAATCATTAACGCCATCGGTGTTCAGGCGCTTGCGTCACTCCCGTCGCGTGAAGTTCTTCTTGCCCAGGTTGTTGGCACGATCAACGCTCCAGTTTCTGGATTCGTTAATGTTCTTGCCGGCAATCTTCGCGGCCTTATGAACGTTCTTAATTCAATTAAGGACGCTAAAGTCGCCGCCTAATTCCTTATTCTAACCTCTAACCTCTAACCTCTAATCTCTATAAATATGTCAGACGAAAAGAAAGAAGTGATCGTTCCTGAAAAGTTCACGTCGATCGTCAAATCGATCGAAGAGCTTTCGGTACTCGATCTCTCGGAGCTCGTTAAAACGCTTGAAGAAAAGTTCGGCGTTTCCGCCGCCGCCCCAGCCATGATGATGGCCGCCGCTCCGGCTGCTGCCGCCGCCGCGGTTGAAGAAAAGTCCGAATTCACCGTTGAACTCACCGACGCTGGCGCGAACAAGATCAACGTGATCAAGGCGATTCGCGAAGTTACTCAACTTGGTCTTAAAGAAGCCAAGGACATCGTTGACAGCGCACCTAAGGTTGTAAAGGAAGGCGTACCGAAGGCCGATGCCGAAGTCTGGAAGAAAAAGATGGAAGAAGCAGGCGGCAAGGTAACCTTGAAATAATTTTAAGGAAACCACATAAAAAAATTCTCCGTGAAAACGGAGAATTTTTTTTGAAAACTTTCAGCCTATTTGGCAATTGAAAACACAAACGTTTTGCCTTTGTCGGTAGCGAGGTAAATATTTTTTGCGGCTTCATCAACGGTAAAGGCAGTTGGTTTTCCGTTTTCTTCAGGCACAGAATACTGGGCGCTAAGTTTGCCGCTACTAGTCCATTCGGCAATTGTTCCGTCGCCGCCCAAAAGGTAAAGATTGTTTCCAATGAAAAGCGTTTTTGGGTCAAGGTTGGCCGTGGCGCCCGAGGCGCTAAAAGACGAGCGATTTCCTTTTACAAAATCATAAATCGCGTCGCCGGGAATGGCGGAAAAGATTGATCCGTCAACGGCGATCGTGGCAATGCCTTTGCCGGTAACTGCGGTTTTAAGCCATGGCGTGCCGCTTCCAAAACCGTTTCCACTGGGGTTAATCTTAAGAATTTGTGTGCCATCGGACGTGACAACATACATTCGTCCATTCCAAAAACCGCCCGCGCGCGAGTTGTCTGGGCCGCTATATGGTAGGGAGGAGGGAATGGGATTTTTAGGATCAAAGGCAAGTAATGTTTTGTTTGATAGCATGAAATAAAGTTTATCGCCGTTTATCGCCGACCAAACCGTCGTTGCGGGAAAGGTGGCAAGGCTTTTTGCTTTGCCGTCGTTGATCGCGAAAAGATCATTGCCCGACGTGACGTAAAAAGTTCCGCCTAAAGCGAGCATCGTGGACGGTGTTCCACCAAGGTCGGCAAGAGCGGCGGTTTTGGCGGTGTAAATATGTTTAAGACGGCGAGTCAAATCGTCAAGCCGTGCTTTTAGTGATTCGCGGTCGGTTTTTTCTTGTTTGGTTTTGTCGGGGAGTTTAGCAAATTCTGTTTCTGCCGAAGCAATAAGATTGGCCGATCTAATCTCGTCGTAAATAATACTGCTTTCGGCTTCGTCGGCGAGGTCGTTTACTTTTTTTATTGAGGCAGTGTAAAGCGCAGCGTCGTTTATCGCGTGCTTTTTTAAGGAAATAACCTCGGCGCTTAAGAAAAAGATGCCACAGAGTGTGATCGCGACAAGCAGAGAAATTTTTGCCCGACGTGGCAGTTGGTTGACCTTGTCTAAAAATACGCTTGAAGAGAATTTTTTTGCGAGACGGGGGAATGGTTGCTTATTGTTTTTTTCTTTTGAAGCGATTATTTTGCTAATGACGTTCTGCAATTTTGGAATGCTGGATGGTTCAAGAACGCGGGCGACTTCTTCTTCGCGCGAAAGCATAGCTTTTACCGAAGGGTTTTCCTGTTTGATTTCTTGCACGCGGGAGGCGCTTAAACGGATAATGAGACCAAGCGCTGGATTTGTCGGGCGGTTTTGGAGCGTCATATTCCGCAGGTGTGAACCAAGTGCGGCGGGATCGGCTTCGGTCGTCGTTTGGACAAAGTCGGCAATCGGGACGGTTTTTGACATCGTCTCGTTCGTAACAAGAATAACATCATCGGGATCCATTTTTCCGGAAACAACCGAAGAAAGCAGACGATCGTTTGGTTCAATTTCGTCATTAAGACCGCTCAAAATATCAATGACTTTGACGGGTTTACCTTTTCCTCTCCGCATAAAGTAGGCAAAGACGTTGCCATGCGCCGCAAGGTGAATATTTTCACCCGCAATAACACCAAAAACAAGCTGAACATTTTCTTTGTCCAGTCTGATTCTGTTTTCGGAGGCAACTTCAAAAATTCGTCTTTCTATTCGGCGCAGAGCATTTTCAAAATATTCCTCTTGGTTTTCTCCGGGGCGAAGCGCGCCCTGTCCGTAGATTGCAATAAGTTCATGGTCAATTGCCGCGAGAATTTTATCTACTTGCGGCGTGCGCAGCATATTTAGCTCTACAAAACCAAAAACGCGCCCCAAGGCGGCTTCGCGCTCGCTAGTTAGGGCGGGGAGGTAAGTGCGGGCGCGAACGGTTGTTTGCTCGCGGCCAAGAGCAACTTCGTCTACCCGTGCGTTGTAGGAAAAAATTGCCATAATTGATTATTTATTATACCTTGATATAAGCAAATCATCAACAATGCTTGAACACCTTTTTGGTTCAAAAACGCGAGTTCGTCTGCTCCGGCTTTTTCTTCATCATCCTGATGACGCTTTTTTTGTACGCGAACTTGCGCGGCGCACCAATATTCAAATGCATGCCGTGCGTCGGGAAATTGATAACCTAATTAAGTTTGGCTTGCTTCTGGAAGATGTTAAAGCGGTTCCCGCTGAAGGATCTGGCCCCGTCGGCCAGCGTCGTTATTTGCGGCTGAATAAAAATTTTATTTTGTACAAAGAGCTTTACGCTTTGCTCATAAAATCACAAGTTCTTTTGGAAGAAAATTTTGTAAAAAAGATCCGTGACATTGGCACGATAAAATATTTGGCGCTGACTGGGCGTTTTGTGAACGAGCCGGAAATGCCGACCGACTTACTTATCGTCGGACGGGTGAACCGCGATCGGCTGGAGCGGCTAACGCGCGATTTTGAACGCGAGTTTGGCGCGGAAGTTCGTTTCACAATGTTAACACCTCAAGAATACCAATATCGCCGTCAAGTTGGCGACAAGTTCCTTTACCAGATTTTGGACGGCAAAAAAATTGACGTGGTCGCTGACGAAATATGATGATTGCTTTTGATACAACGGAGCGCGGCGTCGTTCGCGTTCGCCTTGACGATAATGGTAAAATTGTTCGCCGAACACGAAAGATGTTCGCTGACGACCTGCTTAATTTTATAGACGCACTCATTAAAAAAAATCGTCCCGTCGCGCTCGCGGTCGTTAATGGACCAGGTGCTTTTAGCGCGACTAGGAACGGTGTTGCGATTGGGAATGCTTTAGCGTATGGTTGGGGTCTTCCGATTTCCGCGCTTACCAAAGAACAGTTTGAATCTCCGGCCGAACTTCCCAAAAAGGGGAGAGCGAGTGTCGCTGTTTACTACGGCGCTTTGCCGAACATTACCGCTAAAAAGAGTAAATGAAACACACGTCATGAACCTTGTACCATGTACCACGTACCATACGGATGGTTCATGGTTCATTGTCCATGGTTCATGTTCCATAAAATATGAAACTCACCGACCATCAAAAAATTCGTATCCTAGAAATTATCCCCGGCGCGCTTATTTGGGCAACACTCATCGCCGCGGTTGTCCTTTCGTTTATCCGCCCGCTTTGGGTTATTTATTTTATCGTTATTTTTGACGTCTATTGGCTAATCCGCATCGCTTATTTTGCGATCTTTCTTATTTCATCTTGGCGCATTTATCGGCGAAATTTAAAAATTGATTGGGGAAAAAAGGCGAGCGAATGCGCGGCGTCGGCCAATCTCAATCATTTAATTTTTTTGCCGACGGTCAAAGAGCCTTATGAAGTTTTAAAAACGACTTTTGAAGCCATTGCCGCTTCAAAATATCCGCTTGATAAAATAATGATTGTTTTGGGTGGTGAAGAGCGTGTCAAGGATCTTTTTTTGCCAAAAGCCGAACGTTTAGTGCAAGAATATGGCGATGTTTTTAAAAAAGTTTTCATTACTTTGCATAAAGTAATGCCCGGCGAAATGGTCGGGAAAAGCGCTAATTTAAATTCCGCCGCACGCGAAGTTAAGCCGCAACTTGAGGCAATGGGGATTAAACCTGAAGATATTTTGGTTTCTTCTTTTGACTGCGACACCATTGTTCACCCGCAATATTTGGCACACCTTACTTATGTTTACTGCCAAACACCCGATCCGACCCATAGTTCGTATCAACCGATGGTTGTTTACAATAATAATATTTGGGATGCGCCAGCGGCTTTGCGCGTGGCCGCTTTTGGCACGACATTTTGGCTAATGACCGAACTTGCGCGACCCGAATTTATGGCGACTTTTTCTTCACACGCAATGCCGTGGAAAATGTTGGTTGACGTTGGTTATTGGCAAGCTGACATCGTGTCCGAAGATTCGCGAATTTTTCTCCAAGCCTTTGTTCATTATAACGGCAACTATCGCGTAACGCCGCTCTATATTCCCGTTTCAATGGATACCGTCGGATCGGATAGTTACTGGGGTTATTTTAAAGGACTTTATAAACAACAGCGTCGTTGGGCGTGGGGTGTTGAAAATTTTCCTTATCTGGCTTGGGAAATGCGAAAAAAAACGCGGCCTAATTTTCCCAAGGGGAAAAAGTGGTTTATGATTTTTCGCACGCTAGAAGGAATGTATTCGTGGGCAACGGCGCCGATTTTGATGTTTGTTTTGGGACGCCTGCCGCTATATTTAACGCGCGGCGTTGATCGCGAAGCCGCTTTTGTTCAAAACACGCCATTTACGCTCCAATATGTGATGACAATCGCGATGGTCGGGACGATAATTGCGATGACGCTGGCAACGAGAATGCTTCCGCGCCGTCCAGAAACGAAAAAACGTTGGAATTGGATCGTGATGATTTTGCAGTGGGCGCTTACGCCGATTACTTTTGTTGTTTTTGGTTCTTTCCCGGCGATTGATGCGCAAACGCGGTTGATGCTTGGCGGTCGTTTCCGTTTAGGTTTTAACGTTAGCGAAAAAGCCAAACGCCCCGTTGGAACAATCGCCGCCTTTTCCGAAATTAAAAAATAATTAGGTATGGAATCACCGTCTTTTCATCATTTAGGGTCGCCGCCCCCAGCGCGCAAACACAATAATGTTTTAACAGTTATTGTTATCGTTGCCGCAATTTTTGTTTTAGCAGGCGGCGTTTTTTCCTTCGCCGGTTATCGCGGATACCGCGAAGCAATGGTCGGCCGCGTCGCCGTGCTCGCCGCCGTTGACGAAGCTAAAGGTTATAATTTTTCAGCGGCCGCAATTCATTTGCGTGACGCTTCAAAACATTTAGCTGCGGCAAAAAATTATCTTCAACCGCTCGCGCCACTTAGCGTTTTGCCGATAGTGGGGAATGACATAAAAGCCGCGCGGCAGATTGTCAGTTCAAGTTATGACGCGGTGCTTGCCTTCTCAAGAATCGCCGACGTCGGCGATAATTTGGTTAAAGCCTTAAGTGTGGCGCAAGATTTTTCAGCTTCCAATTTAACCATAAAAAATGGCGTTGAAGCATTTTTCCGTTTGCCTGTTTCTGATCGGCAAAAAGTTTTAGCAACGCTGGACGGACTTAGTGAAAAATTAGATTCGTCTACTAGCCTCATTGGCAAAGCGCTGAGTGGTTTTGAAAATTTGCCGCCGACAAAATTTCTTTCCTCGCTTTCGGCCTCGCTTAACCCGCTCATTAGCGAACTAAAAAGCGCTCGCGCCGAACTGGATACGGTAAAAAGCGCGGCCGAACTTTTGCCGGCGCTTTCAGGCTATCCTGTGCCAATAACTTATTTGGTCGTTTTGGAAAACAACACCGAACTCCGTCCAAGCGGCGGCTTTATTGGCCTTCTCGCGAGCGTTCAAATTAATGCCGGCGGCATTGGCAATATAAAAGCCGAGGATGTTTATGCCGTTGACGGGGCAAACGGCGACAAGCTTAAGACTGTGCCGCCTGCGCCGCTTGCAAAATATTTGAACGTAAAAAAATGGTTTTTGCGCGACGCTAATTGGTCGCCCGATTTTCCGACGAGCGCCAAAAAAATCGTTGAGTTTTATAAAATTGAAAGTGGTCCTGCGCCAATCGCCGGCGTAATTTCCGTTGATATAAATTTTGCCGAGGATCTTTTAAAAATCGTCGGGCCGACCAAAATCGGGGAGTCGCTTTTTACGGCGGAAAACGCCGCTGATGAAATTGAGTATCAAGTGGAAAAAGGTTTTGATAAAAAAGGCTTGCCGATCGCCCAGCGTAAAGACGTGGTCATTGGTCTGATTTACGAAATTTTTAAAAAAGCCGTGGCCTTGCCGCCTCAAGATTGGCAAAAAGTTGTTGACGCCCTTCTAAATAATTTAAACGAAAAACACGTTCAGATTGCGCCCTTTCTAAATCCCGCCGCCGCTTTTGCCGCGGCACGCGGTTATGACGGCGCGCTTAAGCCGTATGCCGGTGATACGCTGATGCTGGTTGACGCCAACCTCGCCGCTTTTAAAACCGACGAAGTAATGGATCGCAAAATTGATTACAAAATTGTTCCCTCGGAACGCGGCCTTATTGCGACGGTAACAATGACGTATAAAAATAACGGGAAATTTAGTTGGAAGACAACGCGCTATCGCGACTACCTGCGTCTTTATGTTCCTTTGGGGAGTTCTCTTATTAGCTCAACCGGCGCGATGGAGAACGATAAAATTCTTGATCCCAAAAAAACACCTGGCAAAATTGATATTAGCGACGAGCTCGGACGCACGGTTTTCGGCGCTTTTCTTAGTGTTGAACCGGGCGAAACAAAACAAATTTCTTTCTCTTATCTTTTGCCGGTTTCAATCTTCAATTCGGCAGTGAACGGCGCTTATCAGCTTAACGTTATAAAACAAGCCGGAACTTTTGCCGTGCCTTTGACGCTTAGCCTAAATTTTGGTAAGAACATAGCGCAAGCCAACCCCCCCGAAGCGCGGCAAAACTGGGGCGACCGTCTTTATTCGTTTGTGACTGACCTTCGTATTAACAGGGAGTTTGTTGTTGGATTTTAATATGAAGCATGAAACATAAAGCATGAAACACTTTGGTCGCCCCGATGGTCATCGGGTGGTATTAATGCTTCATGTTGCGTGCTTCGTGTTTCATTCATAAATATGTTCATAAAAAAGATTGCCATTGATCTCGGAACAACCAGCGTTTTGGTCTACGTGCCAAAGCGCGGTGTTGTTATAAACGAACCGTCGGTCGTGGCGATTTCCACAATTGATAAAAAAATAATGGCCGTTGGCAAAGAAGCTAAAGAAATGCTCGGCCGCACGCCGGACACGATTGTTGCCGTGCGTCCGCTAAAGGACGGCGTTATTGCCGACTACAAAACGACCGAGGCAATGCTTAGATATTTTATCAACAAGGCTGTTGGCGGTTTTCGTTTGTTTCGTCCCGAAGTAATGGTCGCCGTTCCGGGCGGGATCACTTCCACTGAACGTCGCGCCGTTATTGACGCAACGATCGCCGCAGGCGCGCGCGCCGCTTATATCATCAAAGAACCAATTGTGGCTGCCATTGGTGCCGATATTCCGATCGGTTCGGCTTCCGGCCATATGATTATTGACATTGGCGGCGGCACAGCCGAAATCGCGGTCATCTCCTTGGGCGGCATTGTCGCATCCGACTCGGTCAGAATCGGCGGCAATAAATTTGATCTGGCGATTGCCGAACATATTCGCCGCAAGTACGGACTCGCGATTGGCGAACGTACGGCCGAAGACATTAAAATCAACATCGGCTCGGCGCTTTACTTGGACGACAAGCTCACAATGGAAATAAAAGGCCGCGATATGGTTTCTGGTCTGCCAAAAAATATCACCGTTACTTCCGAAGACGTGACTGATGCGATCTCGGACGAGCTTCAGGGAATTGTCGCCGCGATTAAAGAAGTAATGCACCGAACGCCGCCCGAACTTTGCGCCGACGTGATGGAAAAGGGGATGATGATGTCTGGCGGTTCGTCTTTGCTCCGAAATATTGACCAGCTTTTTGGCCAAGCCATCGGCGTTCCGTGCTACGTTGCCGACGATTCGCTCTACTGCGTCGTTAAAGGCACAGGCATTGCGCTGGAAAATCTTGAAAGCTACAAGCGCTCAATTTTGGCTACAAGATAGGGTTTAGCGTATAGCGTATAGGGGATAGAGTTTTTTCTACACCCCTAAACCCTATACCCTTGACCCTATACCCTAAAGCTCGTCGTTATTTTTTTAATTTTATGTACTCAGAAAATCGGCCGCCGGAGTTAGCTGAAAATACTGTTCCCAAAAAAGAAATACGGGAACTTTCGGGGGAACGTAAAAAAGCCCTTGCCGACCTTTGGACCGAGGTTGCAATTGATAACGCGATTCCGCCGCAGGAAATTGAAGCGATGTCGTCGGCGGAGATAAAAAAATGGCTTTTTGAATCACTGATGTCTGATGTGGATATTTTGGCCGAAGAATGGGGGATGGATTTAGACGTCGCTTTGATTGAAAAAATTCAGCAGACTGAGTCTGGTTTTGAACGTGAAAAATTGGAAATTGAATACTTCCTCGCCGCACACGCAAAAATAGACGAGCGGGTTAAAAAATTTTCCCGTTCGCCAGAAAAAAGCGCCAAATGGGATTCGTGGCCAAAAAAGATGCGCGAAACCGGCGAATTTAATTGTGTCGGCGCAACTCTTCTCGGAATCCGCGCCTTAGGCGCGGCGGGAATTGAAAATTATCTTGGCAATCCGTATGGCCACGCCGTTAATATAGTCAAAACTTCGGCCGGCAATTGGTTTTATGTTGATTTTCGGAACGGAAAAAGGAATGTGTTTAATTTAGAACCGGAAATTGTCAAAATTAACGAAGTGACCGTTTTAAAGGTAAAAAGTCCGAGAACAGATTATCGTTTAATTCCCATCGACGACGTTGAAGATATTTCAAGTTCAATTATTGCAAATTTTTCTTCGCTCGCGCGGGAGGCTGTTGATCCGTCCGTTCCCGACCAAAGCCCAGAAAAAAAGGACGCCAAAGAAATTATGGATCGCTACGGAGCCAAGCTTAACTGCGAGGAGTTGGATGATTTTGACGAAGCGCTTTTCCCTGGGATAATTCATTTTGACGAGACTCCGGAAACACAAGAAGAGAAGCGTCGCCTAAAAAGCCAGAGAAATTTTGAAGATGAGATTGCTGTTTATCTTCGCGCGTTTCCGGATGGAACTGAAGAGCGAGAGCGTATTAACGCAGAAATTAAAAAAAATTGGGAAAAGATGATAGCTTTTATTCTCCGCGACGATCGGACAATCTTTGAAGGCGCGAGCGATAATTTTAAGGCGTTTTTAAAAGTTTTGGATGGCGCGCTCAGTCGTTTAAAAAGCCAGCCGCCGGAAATTCGCGACGAAGTCATCGCGACGCTCATTGGCAGAATAAAAAGCTAGGTACCTAGGATAAAGTATTTAATCCAAATTCCTAAAACTCTATACCCTATACCCAAAACCCTTGACCCTAAACCCTATGCTCATCGGAATAGACGCCTCGCGCGCCGAGGCAAAAATTAAAACTGGCGTTGAGCGGTATTCGTTTGAACTAATCCGCGCGCTGCGCGCTTCTCTTCCGATGAACACGGAGGTTGTTTTGTATTCGCGCGTGCCGCTAAGTTCCGAGCTCGGACCGTTTAACGAAAATTGGAAAAACGTCGTTTTGAGCTGGCCGCCCAAGCGGCTTTGGACGCAGTTTCGTTTAAGCTGGGAAATGTTTCGCCGCCCGCCGGACGTCTTGTTTATTCCAAGCCACGAATTGCCGCGGATTATCGCGAAAAAAACAGTGAAGACAGTACACGACGCGTTTTTTATGGATAATCCGAAAATGTTTCCGTGGCACGAGCGAATATTTTTAAAGGCAAGCCTTTTTGATTCTTGCCGCCGCGCGAACACAATTATTGTTCCGTCAAATTTTGTAGCGCAGCAAATCAATAAATGGCGAAAGGAAAATGTTACAGTTATACCTCATGGCGTCAGAGTTTCTCGTATGTCAGATCCACAAGCCACAAGCTACAAGCCACAAGCCTACTTTATTGTCCTAGGGCGGATTGAAAAAAAGAAAAATTTGGACGTTGTGATTGATGCCTTTAATGAATTTGTAAAAAATCACCCCGACTACAAATTATATTTTGTCGGACGCTTTGCAAACGGCGCGGAAGAAATTGTAAAACGTGCACAAAAAACCGCCGCCATAAAGAATATTGAATTTTTGGGCGCGCTACCTGACGCCGAGATGTTTTCTTTAATGAAGGGTGCAGTCGCCTTGCTTCACCCTTGTCCGTATGAGGGGTTTGGTCTGCCAGCGATTGAAGCAATGTCTTTAGGCGTGCCCGTCATTGTCGCTGCTGAAGGCGCAATTGCCGAAGCCGTGGGCGACGCCGGCCTTAGCGCCCCGCCCTTTGATGCGGCTAAATGGGCCGAAGCGATGAACCAGATCACTTTTGATATTTTTAGAAAAAATTTAATAGAAAAAGGTTTAGCTCGCGCAAAAGATTTCACCTGGCCAAAATCCGCCGCCCAAACTTGGCGTGCACTTATTGGTTAGCTTTTAGTTTTTAGAAGGGGTATAATATTTAAAAGCTGTTACTGAGCGTTCATTCTTTGTTATTTTGATCTTTCAATGGAAAAAGAAAAAACCATAAAAATTTTAAATTTAAAAACGCTTCTGGCGGTTTTGTTTTTTGGTATTTTTGGATTTCTTTTTAGCGCACATTCGGCTTTGGCTGCATCATTATATATTTCGCCGTCTTCAGCCTCGGTTGCTCCTGGGAAAAGTGTAACTGTGTCTATCGGCGTCGTAAGTTCCGACCAAGCAATGAACGCGGCTTCTGGCGTTTTAACTTTCCCCGCCGATAAGTTAGAAGTTGTTTCTGTCTCCAAAACCGGTTCCATTATCAGTTTGTGGGTACAAGAACCGTCGTCAACCGCAAGCACGGTTAATTTTGAAGGAATTGTTTTAAACCCGGGTTACACTGGTTCGGCTGGAAAAATTCTTTCTGTTACTTTTAAAGCTAAAGCCGCCGGCGCCGCTAATCTTTCTTTTTCTTCGGGCTCGGTTTTAGCGAACGATGGTGAGGGAACGAATATTCTTTCGGGAATGGGCAAAGCCACAATAACAATTACTGGTGCTACGGAAAAACCCGAAACGCCTGTTTCGCCAGTTGTTCCACCAACCGAAAACCAGCCAACCACAGCCAACCTTCCGCCGACACCGGTTGTGGCTTCGGTTAGTCATCAAAATCCAAACATTTGGTATCAAAACACCACGGTTGATTTTCACTGGACGCTTCCTAAGGGCGTGACGGCGGTGAGTTATCTTGTGAACGATAAACCGGAATCAAATCCGGGAACGGTTTCCGATGGTCTTGTTTCTTCATATTCCTTAAAAAACGCGAGCGACGGGATTGGTTATTTCCATCTTCGGTATAAAAATTCCGCCGGTTGGGGACCGATTGCGGACTTCCGTTTTCAAGTTGATACAACCACACCTGCGCCCTTTGGCATAAAACAAATTGAACGATCAGGCGCGAACGTTTCGGAGCCAGCGTTTGTCTGGGGTGCGACCGATACAATTTCGGACATTGATCGCTACGAAGTAAAAATTGACGACGGTGCGGCAATCAAAATCGCCGCCAATCAAATAACATCAGAAAATCCGTACCTACTTCCATCTGGGCTTTCTGGTAATCATCGTCTTTTGGTTACGGCTTTTGATAAAGCTGGTAATCATAGTTCGGCAAATGCTGATTTTACCGTGAGCGCGCTTGAAAAACCGATAATAACGAGATATTCGCAACGTCTGAATGCTGGCGAACAAATGGTTGTAGAAGGAAAAACGGGTTATCCGGAAATGCCAATCTTAATTTTTGTTGAAGTTAATGGCGATAATCCAAAAATCACTACGGTACGTACCGATGCGCAGGGCAGCTTCTATTATATTGATTCCGAGCGCGTGAGCGCTGGCATATACAAAATTTGGGCGCAAACGGTTAATGAAAAAGGTATTAAGAGTCCGGCTAGCGACCAAGTAACAATAATCGTTGAAGCAGCTGCGTTTGATGGTTCTTGGAAATATCTCATCGTTCTTATTGCGCTGCTGTTAGTTGTTATTCATATCTATATATTTTTACGCCGCCGCCGAGAATTATTTCTGCGAAAAGAGAACATTAGAAACGGTTCGGGTGAATTGCAAGAAGCGCTGCATCAAGCTTTTACCCTCCTAAAAGAACGTCTTTATGCGCAAGTCAGAAACTTGGAGCACGCGAGCGAAAAGCGTCGTCTTACCATTTTGGAAGAAAGAATGATTAAAGAAATTAAAAAAGATTTGGCCGACGCGGAAAAAATGTTAAGCGATAAAATTAGCAAGTTAAAACGCGGTAAAAACCGGGTATAAAAAGCGTTGCCTCGGCCGCTTAATAAAGCTATACTCTAGGTATGGATTATTTATTAAACGACGAGATTGTTGGCCACGACGCTTTGCGCGGCTTTTTGTCGCGTTCGCTCAAAGATTTGCATCATCATGCCTATCTTTTGGCTGGGCCGGAAGGGGCGGGCAAAGATACAGTGGCGCGCGCGTTTGTGGGCGGGCTGGTTGGAAAAAAGATTAATGATTGGTCAGAAATTGTTTCAAACGTTGATATTCACGTATTAAGACGCGATGAAGAAAAAAAATTAATCGGCGTTGCTGAACTGCGTAATTTTCAAAGTCATTTTATGGTTAGCGGTTTTGGTAATGGGTATAAAATCGGGGTTATTCTTGGAGCACACGAACTGAGTATTGAAGCGGCAAATGCTTTTCTTAAAACACTGGAAGAGCCGCCAGGACGCTCGGTTTTTATTTTGCTTGCCGACGATATTTCGGCAATACCCGCAACGATTGCCTCGCGAAGCGCAGTTTTGCGTTTTTTGCCGGTTGCCGAAAACGTAATTGTGGCGGCACTTACCAAGCGTGGCGTGGACACCGCCGAAGCACGTCTGCTTGCCCGCGAGGCAAATGGCCTCCCTGGTCTCGCGATTTCTTTGCTTAACGACAAAAAAGGAACGCTGGTTCGCCGTGGTAAGGTTAACGATTTTTTGGATTTTGCCGTGCGTCCGCTTGCGGGACGAATTGCTATGGCTGCTGATTTGGCCGAGGCGAAAAAACCAGCCGCCGATCTTGGGGCGCAATTTGATCTCTGGCTTTCGGTTCTCCGTGACGCACTTTTAATAAAATCCGGCAACCGCGAACTAGTCGCAAACGCTGTTCACGAAGAAAAGATCGTCGCTCTTACCAAACCATTTACGATGGATAAAATTCGCGCCGTTATTAAAGCGATTGTTTTGGGAAAGAAAATGCTGGGAGCAAATGTTAACCCGCGTTTAATAATTGAAAATATCGCCCTATCCCTCTAACAAATTAGTAAATATTATTATGAAAAAATTTTTAAAAATCGCCCCCGTTCTGCTTACGCTTTTCTTTTTCGGCCAATCTTGTCCGTTTCAACTTGCTGGTAGTGGCGCGCCCGATGGGGGGATTATCAAGACGGCGGATGGCGGCGCAAATTGGGCGTTAAAGGGCGCAGTTCTTTCCACGGCCGGCGGACGAACACTTTCGCAAACCGACGTCTTAAGTTTGGTCGCCGATCCGGCTGAACCCGCGACCATATATATCGGGACGGCGGCAAATGGCCTTTTTTATACGGTAGACAATGGTGAGTCTTGGTTTCAGCCGTCAATGCTCGCTTCGGCAAAAATTAACGCCATTGCTGTTCATCCAAAAAATAAATGTGTCGTTTACGCCGTCTCTGGCAATGTCGTTGTAAAGACAGTTGACTGCGCTCGCACCTGGGCGAAAGTTTTTGAGGATACGCGCGGCGACGTCGCGATAAACACGATCGGCGTAGACGCTTTTAATCCGGCGATTATTTATCTTGGTACTTCAAAAGGCGACGTTATTAAATCAACGAACGATGGCGCGAGCTGGGGTACGTTAAAAGTTCTTTCAAGCTCAATTGTGGCGATGCCGATTGACCCGTTTGATTCGCGAATCCTTTATGCGGCGACTCGCTCAAATGGCGTTTGGAAAAGTACTGACGCTGGCGCAAATTGGATGGACGTAAGCGGAGAGATGAACAATCGCGACGGCGCCAAGGAAATTTTTGGCCTTTACCCCGATCGTTCCAAACGTGATTCTTATGTTGTAGTGTCAACCTTTGGGTTAATGCGCACGGTGGACGCTGGTAGTCACTGGGATATTATTCGTTTGCTTACGCCATCGGGTCAGGCGCGGATTTACGGTTTTGCAATGAACCCCGGAAACGGCTTGGAAATGTACTATGCAACGGCGACGATTTTTTACAAATCAACCGACGGCGGCGCGCACTGGACGACCAAGCGACTGCCGACGACGCGCGTTGGAAATGTTCTCCTCGTTGACGCAAAGAGCCCGAATGTAATATATTTAGGAACGCTTAAATTAAAAAAGTAACCAATTGGCAAGTTTTAGCCCATATAAATATGCATGATCTTATTGCGATGTTTAAGCCGGATTTTCAAAAATCCATTGACCATCTTAAGTTGGGATTAACCTCAATCCGTACGGGACGCGCAACCTCGGCCTTGGTTGAGAATATTCAGGTGGAAGCCTATGGCGGGTCAATGCCGGTTAAGGGCGTGGCCGGGATCGGCGTTCCCGACGCAAAAACGATTACCATTGATCCTTGGGACAAGTCGCTCATAAAAAATATTGAAAAAGGTATTCGCGACGCTGGTGTCGGACTAAATCCCGTAAATGAAGGGACGATGCTTCGTATTGTTATTCCGCAGCTTTCCGAAGAAAATCGCCGCGAACTTACTCGCGTTGTCGGTGAAAAAATTGAAGAAGCGCGCGAGCGGCTAAGAAGCACGCGCGAGGAGTGTAAAGAAACGATTATTACGGCGGAACGCGAAAAAGAAATCGCCGAAGACGAGCGCTATCAGCTAACCGACGAATTGGAAAAGCTGGTAGGACAATTTAACGACGATGTTAAAAAGATTGGTGAGGATAAGGAAAAGGAAATTATGACTATTTAGTGATCTCTGCGAAATAATTATTTATTTCGCCTCAAAAATTAGAACTGATTACCTTCATAATTATTTTCTGTATAATCGTACTATCACCTTGGCCGTTTCGGCGAAATAAATAATTATTTCGCAGAGATCGCAGGGGGGGGTGGGCGCGGCGGAAAATATTATTTCTTCGCCGAAACGGTTTTGGTCGGAAGTAGATTAATAAAATAATTTAGCAGGCGTGATGTTGAGGCTAATTTTTGAGGCGAAGAAATAATATTTTCCGCCGCGCCATAAAACATAAAATCTCTATGACAGAAAACATAATGGAAAAAATTGTGTCGCTCGCGAAACGCCGCGGCTTTGTTTTTCAAGGCAGCGAACTCTATGGCGGGCTTCAGGGCACTTGGGACTATGGTCCGCTTGGTGTGTTAATGAAAAATAATATCAAAGCCGCGTGGTGGAAAAAGAATATTCAAGAGCGTGGCGATATGGTCGGGTTGGACGCCGCGATTTTAATGAATCGCAAAGTTTGGGAAGCTTCGGGGCACACCAAATTTATGTTTGACGATTTGGTTGAGTGTAAGGCTTGTCATCACCGTTTTCGTAAAGATAAAGTCGGTCCAAAGTGTCCAGACTGCGGCGGCGAATTTTCCGAAGCCAAACCATTTAATTTAATGCTTGAAACGACGGTTGGTCCGGCGGCAACCGATGACGCAAAAATATTTTTGCGTCCCGAAACAGCGCAGGGAATTTTTGTTGACTATCAACTGATTCAAGAAACTTCGCGCCGTCGCCTGCCTTTTGGCGTCGGTCAAATTGGCAAGTCGTTCCGAAACGAAATCACGCCGGGAAATTTTGTTTTTCGCGTGCGCGAGTTTGAACAAATGGAAATTGAATATTTCTGCCGTCCCGAAGAGGGTATGGCGAAATACGAAGAGTGGCGCGAGGCGCGTTTGTCTTGGTGGCTAGAGCTTGGTATTAAAAAAGAAAACATTCGTTTTTACGAATATAAAAAAGAAGAACTCGCACACTATAGCGCCGGCACGACCGATGTGGAATTTGCTTTTCCGTTCGGCAAGAATGGCTGGGACGAACTTGAAGGTATTGCTTACCGCACTGACTTTGACCTTAAGGCGCACATCGCCGCTTCGGGCGAGGATCTTGGTTATTTTGACGAAGAAACCAAAACAAAAATCGTGCCGCATGTGGTAGAGCCGTCGGCTGGCGTTGATCGCGCTTTCCTTGCTTTTATGTTGAACGGCTACGAAGAAATTTCCGGCGGTCGCTCCACCACGACCGAAGCCAACAAAGAAGTTGAAGTTGTTTTGCATTTGCACCCAGCTATTGCGCCTTACAAGGTCGCGGTTTTGCCGCTGTCTAAAAAAGCGGAGATTAGCGCTCCGGCCAAAGAACTCGCGGCAACCCTGCGCAAACGCTGGAGCGTAGATTATGATGAAGTCGCCTCAATTGGCCGTCGTTATCGCCGCGAAGACGAAATTGGCACGCCGTATTGCATTACTTTTGATTTTGATTCACTTGATGACAAAAAAGTTACGGTTCGCGATCGCGACACGATGAAACAAGACCGCGTGGCAATAGAAGAATTGGAAGCCTACCTTGAAGAAAAACTTCGTTACTAAACCCCAAAAAAAATGTACCAACGAACTGTTTTAAAAAACGGCACGCGCTTGATTCTTGTTCCCGACGACCATACATCCTCGGCAACGCTTTTTGTCCTTTTTCGCGTCGGCTCGCGCTACGAGTCGCAAAAAATAAACGGCGTTTCCCACTTTATTGAACATATGATGTTTAAGGGAACCAAGCGCCGCCCGCGCACCGTTGATATTTCCCGCGAACTTGATGCTGTTGGCGCCGAGTTTAACGCTTTCACCGGCAAAGATGTTACTGGTTACTATGTAAAAATAGAAAGCAAACACTTTGACCTGGCTTTGGATATCTTGAACGATATGATTCATAATTCCAAGTTTGAAGAACGCGAACTTCAACAGGAACGGAAAGTGATTATGGAAGAAATCCATATGTACGCGGATAATCCGATGATGCATATTGAAGATATGATAGAAGGCGAAATTTTTCGCGGCGCTAGTCTTGGGATGAATATTGCTGGTGATGAAAAAAGTATGCATTCAATTACGCGACAATCAATGCTCGCGTACCGCGACGCTTACTATACGCCGTCTCGGACGGTCGTGATTGCCGCCGGAAATTTTGGCGACAACGCTTTCGCCCAAATCGGGAAAATGTTCGGCTCGGGACGTCCAAAAAAATCCGGCCGCGACTTTGCCGTTTATCGGAAAAAGCAAACCACGCCGCGCGTCGCCTTAGAATTTAAAGAAACCGAACAAGCGCAACTGGCGCTCGGTTTTCCCGCTTTTTCTTACGACGACAAACGACTTTCGGCGCTTTCGGTGCTTGGCAATATTTTGGGTGGCACGATGAGTTCGCGATTGTTTATTACTGTCCGTGAACGGAAGGGTTTGGCTTATTTTGTCCGCGCCGGCGTAGATGTTTATGAAGATACTGGTTCGTTCGTTGTCCGCGCGGGACTTACTAAATCAAGGATCATTGAAGCGATAAAAACCATTTGCGACGAACTTTCTCGTGTTAAAAAAAATGGCGTTTCAGCTTCGGAACTTAAACGGGCGAAAGATAATATCGGCGGCCGGTTGGCGTTGGAACTGGAAGATTCGTCGGATCTCGCGTCATTTTATGGCAAACAGGAATTATACCAAGGCAAAATAAAATCGCCGGCTGAAAAGCTAGCGCTCATAAACGCGGTTACAGCCGCCGAGGTTAAAGCCGTCGCGCGCGAAATCATCAGAAACGAAGCGGCGTCGCTTGCGGTAATCGGCCCCTTTAAGGACGAGAAAAAATTATTACAAGCGGTAAAATTATAAATATGAATGGCGAAAAATTACTTTTTGGCAATTGGAAAATGAATGTCGCGCCGGAGCCGGGGAGTGTTCTTGCAAAAGCGCTTATAAAAGTTAAGACCGCGTCCACGGTTAAGGTCGCAGTTTTCCCGTCGTTTCTTTCGCTCCCGACGATTTGCGAAGAACTTAAGGATAGCGTTGTCGGTGTTGGCGGCCAAGACTGTTTTTGGGAAGCGCGCGGCGCTTATACAGGAGAAATTTCTCCAAACGAGATTGCTGCTTGTGGTGCAAAGTATGTTCTTATTGGGCACTCGGAACGGCGCGGAAGTCTTGGTGAAACTTCGGCAATGGTCAATAAAAAAATAAAAGCCGCCCTTGCCGCCGGCTTAACGCCCGTCCTTTGTATTGGCGAACGCGCATCCGATCGCGCTTCTGGAACGTGGCCGGTTTTTTTGGAGCGCGAACTTAAAGATGGTTTGGACGGAGTGGATATTTCTGGAACAACGCAAATTATTATTGCCTATGAGCCGATCTGGGCGGTCGGCACGGGTAATGCTTGTGAACCTAACGATGCTGTGAGCGCTCATCTACTGATCGGTAATTACCTTTATGAACTTTTCGGCGAAGAGCGGAAGCAAAATAATTTTTCCGTCATCTATGGCGGAAGCGTTGACGCCGAAAATATTAAATCTTATTTTGAGCGCGACGAAATTCAAGGCGCGCTCGTTGGCGGCGCGTCGCAAAAGTGGCCGACGTTTTGGGCGATGCTAAAAGCGATAAGCGAATAAAAATGAATTTTTTTTCATTAGCACTTTACTTGGTTGGTATACTTTTTGTTCTGGCCGGAATTATAATTCTGGCCGCGATTTTTTGGTCGCGTCGCCGCACGATCGCGCTCATTGACGTTAAAACCGTTCCCGTTGATAAGACCGAGCGAATGAAAGAGCAAATCGTGGCTGAACGCATTTTGCGAAAGATCGCCTTAATGACAAAGCCGGTCAAAGAAAAAATTAATCCCGTCTGGGAATTTTTTCAGAACCGGTTTCGTCGTCTCGCAAAAGTTGCTTTTGATATGGAAAAAAGAAGCGAACGGTTGGCGCGGGGAAGTTGGGACGCGCTCACGGCCGGAACCAGGATGCACGCGACGCTGACTGAGGCCGATAAACTTGCCAAGGAAGGAGAGTATGTCGCGGCTGAGAAGAAATATATGGATGCGCTCTCTTTAGACATTAAAAACCCCAAACTTTATGAGCGGCTCGGTGCGATGTACATTCGTGCCAAGTCGTACCCAGAAGCGCGCGAAACTCTGCGCTATGCCTCGCGGTTGTCGCCGAACGACGCCTCGGTCGTGGCCGCGCTCGGCGAAGTCGCAATCGCACAAGGGGAGTATGCCGACGCGATTACCTATTTTGAGCACGCCGCCCAAATTCGCCCACGCTCGCCAAAGTATTTAAACTTCCTTATTCAAGCCTGTATCTTAGGGAAAAACAAAGTTTTGGCCGAGGATGCGCTTAATCGTTTAGCCGAAGTAAACCCCGAAAACGCCAAACTTCAGGAACTTGATAAAAAGATAGGGGAGATGTAATATGGCCAAATAGCCAATAGCTAATTGCTAATGGTTATTATGTTTATTGAAAATCTAAGAAACAATGCCGACGTAGCTCAGTTGGTAGAGCGCGTCCATGGTAAGGACGAGGTCATCGGTTCGATCCCGATCGTCGGCTCCAGAAAAAAATCAACCCCGCGTAGTGGGGATTTTGGGCAGGTACCGAAGCGGTCAAACGGGGCAGACTGTAAATCTGCTGGCCTTGTGCCTTCATAGGTTCGATCCCTATCCTGCCCAGTGCGCCGCCTTAGCTCAGTTGGCAGAGCAACGGTTTTGTAAACCGTAGGTCCGCGGTTCGAGCCCGCGAGGCGGCTATTGCCAAATATTACGAATTACGCTATTATTCCGATTCCCTATGTCACAAGAAAATTTGATTAAAATGGAATGTACCGAATGCAAACGCGTCGGTTATTATTCCACAAAAAACAAGAAGCTTAAGACCCGCATTGAACTGGCTAAATATTGCCGTTGGTGCAAAAAGCATACTCCGCATAAAGAGACGAAATAGCACGTGGCGCGTGGCACGTTGCTCGTCGCATCGGGTCCTAATTCATAAAATATCGCCCGCCTAAAGCGGGCGGTTGAGTTTAAGCAATGTTTAGATTTGAAGAGTTGGACATTTGGAAAATGGGCGTTGAATATACAAAGAGGTGTTATTATGTCGCCAATAATTTTCCAATAAATGAACGCTTTGCCTTAGCCGATCAATTAAGAAGAGCCGCTGTGTCAATACCGACAAACATCGCCGAGGGGAGCATCGGCTCCAACAAGGAGTTTTGTAGTTTTTTGAATATCGCTTCTAGATCTGGTATTGAAACGGTAAGTTTACTTATAGTTGCAGAGAAACTAGGATACATTACAATGGAAGAGCGAATGAGGTTTTATAATGAAGCCGAAATATTGATTCGTAAAATACGGTCATTAAGGCGCGTATGTCTTAACGGCACGTAGCTCGTAGTGCGTGGCACATGGTACGACGTGCAACGCGCCACGTGCAACATGCAAAATACGGGGGCTTGGTGAAGTGGTATCACAAAGGTCTCCAAAACCTTCGTCGGAGGTTCAATCCCTCCAGCCCCTGCCCAAACAACCATCCTTAATCGGATGGTTGTTTGTTTTGTGATAATTTTTTAAATTGAAAAACCCCGCTTGCTAGGCAGGGTTTTAAGGGGCGAGGAGGTTGGGCGTGTCTTCTTTATCTGGCTAAAAGCCTTTGCATGCGCTGTACTCTGCGTCACAGCTATTCCAACACGCATATTTGCGGTCGGCGTTTGCTTGAATGCCGTAAGTTGGCGCGTCGCACGCCCGGCGACAATTTATTTTTTTAATAGAGCAGTCGGCGGAACTGCGCCCTCCGCTATTTCCAAACGACGGCGTTGGGGTGCTGGAAAAATCAAACGGTGTCGGCGCAGAAGGTACGAACATTGGCGCAGAAGGTACGAACATCGGAGGGGGTGGCAGAAAGTCAAATCCGCCATATGCAGGAAGCGATGGAAAAGTGGGTGCGATTGGCGGGGCGACATAGGTTGGTTGGGGTCGGTATGTGCTCTTTGGTGGGATGACCGAACTAGATGTCTTAACCAAAGAGATTGTGCCACTGCCGGCAAATGTCGGTTGGGGCGGGGGCATTGGCACGCCCATGATGGCGCCGAGATTTGCGGAGATATCGCTCGTCATAAGAGACTGCAGTTGGTACGAACCACTGGCTGATTTGCTTCCGCGAGGAAGGTTGATCGTGTAATAGGTGGTCGTTTTTATGAAAGCGTCGGTCGGGCTTGGTGGCGGCGCGCTCGCAACATACAGCACGCCTTCTTTGTACGACACGCCAACGATGAGGTTGAACCCGCTAATTATTGACCCGCTTTGACAGCTGAGGTAGGACTCAACGGTCACCTGGTTTGCCGTTTCTTTGATTATCCAAAACGGCGAATTGCCAAGTTGGGCATTTGTCATGGTTTCGGGGTCAATGCCAGTTCTGGTAATCTGCCATGTTCCGGTGATGGTTTGGGCTTGGGCCGAGTAGCAGAAACACGCGGCCAGCAGCAATAAGGCGGGGACGATTAACTTCTTCACGAGGTGCTCCTTTTCTGGGTTTTTTACGGCAGTAGGCCGTTTGTCAAACTACAAAACTTTACATCCTTTGCATAACAATATAATCAGGCGTTCGTATTTTGTCAATCATCGCGCGCACTGCATAATGGATAAGAGAAAATTATAAAAGCGCCGTTTTGTGGCGGCGCCTTTTGGGTTGTGCGAGGACGTCGTTTGTAAATGGCGTCCTCCGGCGTTCAGTTGCCTACTTCGGTGACGAATTGCCAGACGGATGATTTGTTCCACCAATGAGACAGTAGCAAGCGAAACATATGCGGACTGCGACGTTTGAGTAGCGCGATATCTGTTTGTGGCATCTCGTTCCATGCCCAGTCAATTGTCTTCAACACTTCTTGTTTTGGAATGAGCGCAGGGTCAATGGCAGCTGGTTGCTTTGCGCGATAGTGCAAGGCAAGAATAATGGCGATGCGCACCGTTTCGGCAGGTTTACCCGGGCTTAGCGCGTCGTGGCGATTTTCGCCGAACGAATTTTCTCTAACAAACGCGCTTAACTGGTATTGAATGCGCTTTAAGAGAGTGGTGTTGATTGTGTGATTTGATTTTGTTTTTTTGGGTTTGCGTTGCATTTTTCCCCCCTGTCTAAGGCTCGTTGCGAAATTCTGGGTTGTGGTCTTGTCTAAATGTTCTTTACTAGCTATTTAATACATTGTCAATGGCCCCAATCTCTCACTCTCATATTTATCATTTTACCCACACATATACTTCCGTAAAAGCAGAAAAAGTCATATACTAGATAACTGGTTTTGTTATAAAATTTGCTAAGTTGCGCTTAGGCGTCGTCTATGTTGCTTACTAAAAAAATAAAAAAGTCTTTTCCTGCCATAAAAGCCGGTCGGCTTGTTTCAAACAATGCCGCGAGCACTCAAGTGCCGGTTCAATTACTAGATCTGCTCAAAAAGTTGGTCGTGCAGTATGACAATGTTCATCGCGGCCAATCGCGGTCTTCACTTTTAACAACGCACGAGTTTGAAGCTTCTTACGACACAATTGCACAGTTTATCGGCGCCTTGTCGCGAAAAAATATTGTCTTATATCGTAATACGAGCGAGGCAATAAATTCGGTAATGTACTCGCTTCTTACCGAATTTAAAGACGGCGACAATGTCGTTACTACTTTTATGGAACATAATTCCAATTATGTTCCGTGGTACGGCCTTTGTCGTGAAATTTTGCCAAAGTTTGGAATAAAGGTTGAATATCGGCTGGTTAAATACGACAAAAAAACCGGCGAACTGGATTTGGATCATTTGCGATCGCTTGTGGACAACAAAACGAAACTTGTTTGCTGTTCCGGTGCTTCCAATTTTTTGGGCACGATCAATCCGATTAAAAAAGTAAAAGAAATCGCCGACCAAAGCGGCTATGTCCAGCCAGACGGTGAAACTAGGTCTTACTTATTGATTGACGGCGCTCAGCTTGTTCCAAACGTATTTATTGATGTAGAAGATTTGGGGATTGATTTTCTCGCGTGGTCTTTTCATAAAATGCTTTCGCCTTTTGGCGTTGGTGCTTTATATGCAAAAGAAAATTTACTCACGCGACTCAGGCCGTTTCTCTATGGCGGCGATATGATTGCCGAGGGTAAAGTTAGTCCAGAAAAAGTTGAATATAATTCTTTGCCGTGGAAATTTGCGGCCGGCACGCCAAATATATTGGGCACGATTTTATCGGCGCAAGCTCTTCGTTTAATGATTGACTTTGCGCTTAATCCGGGAAAGCGCAAATATTTTTCTACCAACGACAAACTTAACCGCGCCGACGTAAAGCAGGCGATGGAAAATATTCACTTGCACGAACAGACTTTGGTCGCAGAAGCTTTAAAAATTTTGGGAGAAATCCCAACGCTCACAATTTATGGGCCAAAGGATCCCGCCAAAAGAACCTGCCTTGTGGCTTTTAATGATAAAAATAAAAATCCGCTTACTTTAGCCGAAGAGTTGAGTCGTCGGGGGGTTGAGTCGCGCGGCGGCTGTCATTGCGCCACCTTGGCACACCACTTTGAAGGACTTAATCCGCCGGCTAGCTGCCGTCTTAGTTTTTATATTTATAATGATATTAATGACGTGCAAAAGGCTTGCCGCGTTGTTAAGGAAATAGTAACTACTTGATTTATATGTACCAATGTTCAATTCACGATCACTCCCTTAGGTTCTCGCGGGCAATTTATGGAATTTTGGTACTCGTTGGTTTTTTTACAAAAAATTATTGGTACGTTTTGGCGGTTATAATTATGCTGGCTTTGGGCGCGATTGACATTAAACTGAACGTCCCATACAACTTAAATCTTTTTTTTACCAAGTACGTTTTTAGAAAATCTTTTGTCCCGATTAAGAAAGATTCGTCCGAATTAAATTTTGTTTCTGGTTTAACGGGTGCTTTCTTGCTCATCGGTTTTCTCTGCGTTTATTTCAACAAATTCGTTGCTTTTGGTTGGATTTGGCTAATGCTTATGTCGCTCTTGTTGTTCTTGGCTTGTTTTGCCGGATTCTGTATCGCCACCTTAAGCTACGCGGTGTTTATTAAATTGATCAAAAAAAATGCCCGAAGATAAAAAAAGTTGCATCAACTATTGCTCGGGAGGTGCTTGTCCGAGTAAATTAGGTTGCCCAAATTACGTCAATAAAAATTGTTTTACCGCCCGAACCATTAACGCGCCGCCAACCAAACGGTGCCAGTATTGCAATCTAAAATTTTATCAATGTTTATTTTTTCAGTACGCCGTAATTACTTTGGGTCTGGTTTCGTTGTTGCTCGGTATCGCTTATTGGCTTGATCGGGAAATCACGACCTCGGTCACGGTTGTGGTTTTTGGTCTGGTTATTGTTTATGGATATTTTTTCAGCCAAAGCACCGGGAAAATAATTGAGGCAAATTTTTCCGAAAAGCAAGCCAAAGAGGCACTTCAAGAACTAGCTGACCATCTTGAAAATAAGGTCAAGACGCAAACGCGCAATCTAGAAGAAAAAAACAAAAACTTGGAAAAGTTACTCCAGATGCGTTCTGAGTTTTTGGATTTAGCTTCGCATCAGCTGCGAACGCCGGTTGGTGTAATTAAAAATATTATGGAAATGATGGATAACGGTGACCTGATGCATTTGTCGCCCAGTGTTAGAAAAAGTTATGTTCATAATGCTTTTGAAAAAAGCTTAAAATTAAAAAAAATTATTTCCGATATTTTAGTAACTTCCGAATTAGACACGGCTACTTTTAAGGTGAGTAATAAAAACGCTCAGACTTTGCAGGTTGAGAACTTGGTAGACAAGGCGGTCTCCGAGATGAAGTTTGAGGCCGGACAAAAGAATATCGCTTTGGATTGGCAATTTCCCAAAAAACCCCTGCCGCCAGTTGCTGGTTATGAACACTATTTGAGCTATGCTATTTTCAATCTTATTGATAACGCTGTAAAATATACGCCTTCAACGGGCGAAAACTCGGAAACGCGAGACCGGCGCGATAAGCCGGGTTGGGTGAAGATAAAGTTAGGAGTCAAAGACCGAGAAGTAATTTTTTCGGTTGAAGATAATGGTATTGGTATTCCTCCAGACGAAACCGCCAATATTTTTAAAAAGTTTAGCCGCGCTTCTAATGCTCGTAAAATGTATACCGACGGCAGCGGTTTGGGGCTTTTTATCATCAAAGAAATTATTGAAGGTCATGGCGGAAGAGTTGGCGTAGAAAGCAAGCTAGGCGAAGGCTCAACTTTTAAAATTTACCTACCCATAAAAAAATAGTTTCCAATTATTAAATCATATGAAACCAAGAGTATTGTTTATTGAGGATGACCGGGATCAGGTTAATTTATATAAAATTAAATTTGAGCTGGAAGGTTTTGACTTTTTTTACGCTTATGAGGGGGCAGGTGGCGTGGCGGCAGCAAAGGATAAAAATCCTGGGATTATTTTTTTGGATATTTTAATGCCGGACGAAAACGGTTTGGAGGTCTTAAAAAAGCTAAAAAACGATCCGGAAACCAAAAAAATTCCAACCGTTCTTTTTACTAATTTGTCCGATAAAAATTCCCGAGAAGAGGGGATTAAAATGGGGGCGGTGGGTTATTTGGTAAAGACAGACATCTCTTTAAAAGATCTTATCGCATGGACAAAAGAGCACATTAAAAGTTGCTAAATTTAACAAAATCGCATTCCGGTTGAATTCATTGACGTGCTAAAATATGAGAAAAATTTTCCTTTGTGGCGCGGTGGTGATTATTGTACTTGCTGGAGTTTTTGTGTTTATTTTTAATTCGCCTTATTTTTTAATACCAAAAGAAAAAATTCCGCTCGCGACCGCGACTTTGCCTTCGTCAAAAACCGATTCAATGTGGGGAATTGATTTTTCTCAGTCGCAAACCGAGTACTTGGGTTTAGACTGGAAAGAAACTTATAACGCAATTCTTGACGATCTTGGTGTAAAGGATATTAAATTACATACAAACTGGAATTGGGTTGAGGGTAAGAAAAATGATTTTTATTTTAACGATATTGATTGGCAGATTAAAAAAGCCGAAGAAAAAAACGCCAAGATAATTTATGTGCTCGGAATGAAAACTGGCCGCTGGCCGGAGTGTCATTTGCCTGATTGGGCGGAAGATTCGTCAAAAGCAGACGTGCGCGCCGAACTTCTTAAATATATAACCGCCGTGGTCAGTCGCTACAAAGATTCAAAAGCTGTAGCTTATTGGCAAGTGGAAAACGAGCCGTTTTTAAAATTTGGCGGTTGTCCGTCTTGGTACTACGCAAAAGACAATTTTTTAAAAACGGAAATTGACTTAGTGCGTTCGCTTGATCCGTCGCGGAAAATAATCGTTTCCGAATCGGGTGAACTTTCGGATTGGACTGGGGCGGCCAAGCTCGCCGATATTGTTGGGGTCACACTTTATCGGAGTGCGTGGACAAAAGTTACGGAAACTTTTGGTTTTGAATCGTATTCGTTTAAAGTGCCGTCGTATTATGCTAAAAAAGCGGATAATATTAAAAAACTTTTTGGCAAAAATGTTATTTGTATTGAACTTCAGGCCGAGCCGTGGGCCGGAAAACCGCTTCCTTTGGCATCGCTCAAAGAGCAGTTAAAATCAATGAATTTGGCGATGTTTAAAGAAGACGTCGCGTTTGCGAAACAAACCAACTTGGACAAGTTTTATTTTTGGGGTGTAGAATGGTGGTATTGGATGAAAGCAAAGCAAAATCAGCCAGAAATTTGGAATGAAGCCAAAAAACTTTTCTAACGGTTACTTAATGGTCGTGCCGAAATGTGTTTATTTAATACTGGTAATAGTTATCCCCACATACAAGTTGTATTCTGTGTTAAAATTAAATTGGCAAAAATATAATATTTTTTAATTCACCAACGAGGTGATAGTGCACATTTTTATGAGAAAAATAATGAAACAATTTAAAAATATCGGCCTCTGGAGCATAACGGCAATAATAACGATTGTGGCTAGTGGTATTGGCGGGGCAAATTATGCTTATGCCGCCAACAGTGCCACACAGTCGGCCTCAACTGCGGCAGCTACAACTATTTCAGTTGTTGCCAAGACGGCCGATACCGATGTAACCACAATTACCTTTCCTCAGGGTTCTCCGGGTGCGACCGTCTCAACCCCGTACAACAACATTGATGACGTAGCTGATGCGCAGGTGTTGAGCGGAACCGTCAGCGAACCCGTTGTAAGATTAAAAAATACCTCAGCCGGAGCGCTTACTGTTACGCTCGCTATTACCTCATGGACTAGCGGTGTAGTGGCATCAGAAGATTACGAGTTAATTGCTCCTGCCACTACAACTGTCGCAACCTTGACCAAAGCACTGTCCACTGATGGTAGTGCAGCTAGTGTTGATACTACATATTCAATTGCCTCATCCGCATACGGCGCTCTTTATCTTGAAACAGTTCTAAGTGGTTTAGCAAGCGTGACAGGAACATCTACACTGTCTGTTCTCGGAGAATCCTAATAAAATAAAATGAAACTTATTCTTAAAGGAAATAAATACTGCAAAAGTACAGGATTGTTGATACTGTTTTTCGGATTGCTGTTAATTTTGGGTTCTTCCGCACAAGCGACATCGGTAAACCGAATGTCGCTTGTTAATTTGGAAGCCAAACCGGGGCAGGTTATTAAGACGGAAATTACTCTAGAGGGTACCGATGGGGGAGAAAGAACTGGTTATTGGTATACAAATTACAAGCAAATAGATGGCGATGACGATAAAATGGATATTACTTCGTGGATTACGATTAGTCCAAAAGATTTTACTATCAAGCAAGGTGAAAAGTTGAACTTTACTATTACTGTAAAGGTACCAAGAAATGCGACTAGTGGTCTCTGGGGCGCGACCGTAAAAGAAGCTGGGCAGGAAGGTCACTCTGCCGAAAGACGAACCTATGTTGTTTTTAAAGACGCCCCAGCGGGCGGCAATGTGTATTCGGGTTTATTAATTCCTGTTTCGGTCAAGGTTTCTGAAAGTGCCGACGCAGCAGCTGGCATTATTAATTTCATTCTCAATAATTTACTTGTTATTATTTTGTCGGTGGTGATAATCGCAATGGTGGTTGTACAGTTAATATTGAAAAAAAAGAAAAAACCAGCCGTCAAACGGTAGTTAGAATCTGATTTTGACTGCCGCGTATTATTAAACTAGACAAACAAGCGTTGTTTTGTCGGTGTAATTATGCTGGTAAATAAAAAGGCAAATATTATAAAAATTTTCAATCAGGGTCTTTTTCCAAAGACCCTGATTGTGATTTTAGTCATTTTCTTTTCGTTTTTTGGATCGTTAATACGACACCAGAATCAAAAAATGACCAACTCCGCCAAAACAAGCGACGTGCTTGTTGTTTCTGGTAATAGTAATTTTCGTGTTGATGAAATACCTGAGTTTCGCGTTGATCTACCCAAAGGAACAACAGCGAAGACTAGTTTGTCAAAAGTTTTTGAAATATTCGGCGTTCGTACGACCTTGGCCGGGGATGTGGTAAAGAGCGAAGTGTCAAATTACTATGATCCAACAATAAAGCCGCAGACGGTTGCTGAGTTTGACGGCAATGGCGTTAAATTGACTGTTCCAAAACCGGAAACGCAATTTAGGCCGGGAAAATATTCCATTAAGATTGAATTTAACGCCGGTGACCAGGTTTTAAAAACGGAACGGGATTTTACTTGGGGCGTGCTGGCGGTGAACACCGACAAGTCGGTTTACTCGCCTGGCGAGACCGCTAACTTGCAATTGGGCGCGCTTACCGATGTAGGCAGCACTATTTGCCGCGGCAATCTTGAACTTGGCGTGACCGATCCGCAGGGCAAAACGACCGTTCTTTCGACTAAAGACGGTTCAATCGCCTTCGGCACCGAGTGCCGCGGCAACAACGTGACCGACAAGCCCGATTACGTCGCCAATTACTTTGTTATGGCGGTCGGTGAATATAAGTTGAAATTTACCAATCTTGATAACGGTTATTCAATTGAAGATCGTTTTGTATCGCAGAAAGCGGTTCCTTTCATTGTGGAGCGGATCGGCGCGACGCGTATTAACCCGACGCGCGCCGATTATGCGATGTCGTTTCGCATAACGGCCAACGAAGATTTTTCCGGTGACGTCAGCGAAACCGTTCCCGGGGGGTTTGTAATCAAGGAAACTGGAGATGCTATGGTGCAGGCGGTCGGGGAAACGAATGTGCTGACCTGGCGCAGTATCGCGCTTAAGGCCGGAGAGGTAAAGATATTGCGGTATGTTTATGACGCGCCCAACATTTCGCCAAAAATATACGAGCTCGGCCCGCTCAGCTTCACGGAGAACGGAATTGTCCGATGGCAAGAAGCGCGACGCTGGCAAATAGCCGCCGATGCCACCAAAACCGCCGCCGGGACCGGTAACTGGAATACCGCCGCAACCTGGTCGCCGAGCGGCGTGCCGGCTGCGGGCGACGATGTAATCATTATCAGCGGATACACCGTGACCATGAACGTTAACAACCCCGCCTCGCCCGCCACCATAACGCTCGGCGGCGCAACGGCGGGAACGTTGTCAATGTCTCTGGCTAACACAAGTCTTACCTTTACGATCACGGGAAACGTGACCATAAACAGCAACGGATCTTTCGTCGTCACCAATGCTACGGCCGCAAATACGCACACGGTCAATATCGGCGGAAATTTGGTCGAGAATGGCACCTTCGACATGGGTTCTGCCACAGACGACTATGCGACGGTCGTCTTTAACGGCACGTCCGCGCAAACGATAAGCGGCACCGGTGCGACCTGCAGATTTTTCAGCCTTACCGCAAATAATTCGAGCGCTACAGGCTTAACGCTCGCGAGAAACGTGACAGTACAGCCGACCAGCGTGCTTACCACCACCATAACAGTATCGGCGAATCGCGTTTTTGATATCGGCGCCTATACCATTGATCGATCAGCCGCTGGCGCCGGTTCATTCATCATTAACTCCGGCTCAACTCTTAAAATTGGCGGCACTGGCGATTTCCCAACCAATTACACAACCAACACCATAAACGCCGCAAGTACCGTCAATTATAACGGCACTACGCAAAGCGTGAACGCTTTCACGTATGGAAATTTACAGATCAACGGTTCGGGCACCAAGACATCGGCCGGAGTGATAACTGTTTCTGTTAATCTAACCATAGGAGATGGTGCAACTCTTTCGCATGGGGCTTATAACTTGACGGTGACTGGCACTTCAACGATCGGCGGGGGAACGAGCGGTGGCCTCACCCTGTCTTCGGCCACCGGCACCAAGCAATTCACCGGCGCGGTGACGGTCGCGAACGGCGCGACCTGGAACAACTCCGGCAACTCGGCCGTTAATTTTCGCGGCGGACTCACCAATAACGGGACTTTCACTGCCGGCTCGGGCGTATATACCTTCGATACCAATTCGCAGAACCTTTACGGAACCGTATCCATTCCCAACGTTACGGTCACCGGTGTTACTCTGACCAATAATAATTCGCTTACCGTCGGCACAGCGCTTTCCGGCACCGGCGGCGTGACCCAAGCGTCTTCCGCAAGCTTGACCATCACCGGCACGTCGGGCATAACGACGCTTACGGCCACGGCGAGCAGTAACACCGTCACCTATAACGGCAGCAGTCAGACTGTCAAAGCCACGACCTACTACACGCTTACTATGAACGGTTCGGGCACGGCCACACTCGGTGGTACTGTCTCGGCCACAACCTTGAATGTGTCGGCGTCCGTACTTAACACCAATAATCAGAGCTTGTCGGTGAGCGGCACGACGACCGTGGACGGGGGGCTCGGCATCACCACCGGAACCTCGGGCACGATCAGTTTTGGCAACCTCACAATCAGTGCAACAGGCGCATTCAGCAACTCCGTCAATGACGATTTCAGTATCAGTGGAAATTTTTCCAACAGCAACACCTTTTCTGCGGGGACGGGAAATACGGTCACATTGAATGGTGTTGGCGGCTCAACGCAGACCATTACTGGCAGCAGCACTTTTCCTAACCTAACGGCCACGGCTTCTTCCGCGCGCACAATCCGCTTTGCCGCTTCATCCACGACCACGGTTACCGGAACTTGGACAGTCGCCGGAAGCTCGGGACAGCGCATAACTTTGACCTCCACAACTACGAGCCAGTGGAGCGTAAACCCGACCACCCCCGCGGTTTCCTATGTTGATTTGAACTACTCCAACAATATCAGTGGTTCTACCGCTTGCGCCACCTATTCGCAGACGACTAGCGGTAATAACACGAGCTGGATGATCTCTGACAGTGGTTCCTGTGTCAGTGTGCCGAATCCGCCGGTTTTATATCCTGACGATGGTGGTACTTATCAGGTCACCTTCAATAACACCCGGCAGTTTGACGCAACGCCTATCGTTCGCGCTTCGGCTACACATACTGCAAGTTTCAACCGATTCCAAATTGAATTCAACGCGGCTTCGGATTTCGGCGGCACCGCCTACACCGAGACACTTTCTGGAACTTATTTGTCAGGCACTCCTTATAACCTCCAGACTACCGGCACCTTGGGTCTGCCCACGACTGATGGGGTGACTTATTATGTCCGGGTGCGAGCCTCGGCTGACGGCGGCTCGAGCTACAGCGGCTGGTCTGCGTTGGTTTGGTCTTATACTTACAAAAGCTCGGGAAGCACCGATTGGTTTCAGACGACCGATGCACAGTTTAATACAGGGACTTTCAGTTCAACCGAAACAACAGGTTCCGGTTCGGTCGGACTGTTAAGCGGTTCAATCGCGGAATTAAATATAATTCAGACGACAAAAGTTGAACCAACGGCAACGGGATCGTCGATTCCTTTTGTTTTAGGTTCTCAGCCGACTGTTGGCAATCTGCTGGTGGCGTTTGTTGGAAATTCTGATTATTCAGAAGACAGAACCGCATCAGCTCCGGACGGAACCTGGACAAAAATTCAAGATCAAACAAGTTCCAATGTGCAACTTACGATTTGGTGGAAAATAGTTGGGGGAGGAGATGGGACGACATATACCTTTCCGGTCAGTGGGACGGTTGAATGGTATTCCGGAGTATTGTATGAAATTGAAGGCGCGGATTCAACTACACCTATAGATCAAAGTGCTGTAAATACCGGCTCACAAACCACACCAACCGTTACGCCGACTGTCATCGGTACCCTAGCCTTGTCATCATTAGAAACAGACGACGGCTCAACCGGCGGCATAACCCTTACTAGTATTAGCAGCGGCTGGACCGAAGATCAGACGGCACGGCCTTCATATCACACGACTTATGCGTCTTCGCGAGACGCTTTAACAACCGATACGACAACAGCCATATCCAATGTCTATACTCTTTCCGGCTCACCAACTACTCCTGTTGCTGCAACTGTTTTAATCAAGCCTACTATTAATTCTTTTAGCTCCGGATCTGTTACGTCTCCGGCGATCAATTTTGATTCTGTTCCAAATTCAACAAGTTGGGGCACGGCATCATGGTCGGAAACGGAAACGAACGGTTCAATATCCATGCAAGTATATTATGATGCGGGCAGTGGTTGTAATACGATTATTCCAGACGGAGCACTTACTGGAAATAGTGCTGGTTTTGCGACTGGTCCTATTAATATTTCCGGCTTGAACACCACAACCTACGCCGATCTCTGCCTTAAGGCGACACTTTCTAATTCCACAGGGTCGCCGTATTTAAATGATTGGACTTTAAGTTGGTCCACCGGTCCATCAACGGCAATCGAGGTCAGGGCACAGAATTACACCACCCCGGTATCAAGCATTACTTTTCCACAAAGTCCTCCGGGCTCCGCGGTCACACAACCATATAACGACGTGAATGGGAGTGGTAGCTCACAAGCGTTCGGCAGTGCCGGGGTCGCCAAACCGGTCGTAACGCTCTATAATGGTGGCGCCGTCCCCCTGACCATTTGGTATAATATAACAACCTTCACGAATGGGATCGTTGCGAGTGAGGGGTATCTTGTAAATAACAAAGGAGCTGCTTGCGCGAATGCGGGTGCGATTACGGCGTCTGCGGTCTTTGACACGGATACAAGCACCGGCGTGACGATACTTGCCGGTGCGGGCAATGAAAAAGATCTTTATTTAAAAACAACGCTCAGTGGACTGGCAGCCGTAAGCGGCACCTCAACGTTGACTATTTTGGGTGAAACATGAAGACAATATATGTTCTGTTAATTTTAATATGCTTGTCGTTCCAAGGCATTTCCGGTCGTGCTGCTTCACAACAGGCCAGTACAACGGCTCCGGTTTGCGGTAATAATATTAAAGAATCGGGGGAACAATGTGATGGTGCTGACTTTGGTGGCGCTTCTTGTGTTTCGCGCGGGTATGGCGGCGGCGGTTCATTAAGTTGTAGTGTTGCTTGTGTTTTTGTTACCTCTCTCTGTATTTCTGGCGGTGGTGGAGGAGGGGGTGGCGGTGGGGGTGGCACATATATTCCACCCGTTGAAACAAGAGTAATTTTTTCGGGACGAGCATATCCAAAAAGTTCGGTAACTTTACTTAAAGATTCGGCAGTGGTCGCAGTTACTGTTGCTGACGCCGGTGCAAATTTTCAAGTTGAGTTAGCTGGACTGTCTCCGGGGAATTATATGTTTTCAGTTTACAGTGAAGACGACAAAAGTATTCGTTCTCCCATCTTGACCTTCCCAATTTTTGTTACAACCGGCACAACGACCCGTATTGGATCGATTTTTATCGCGCCAACGATCGCTGTTGATAAAAGCGAGGTGGTCCGTGGCGATAATATCGCGATTTTTGGGCAGAGCGCGCCAAATAGCGAGATAACGATTGCTGTTAATTCGGATGAAGAATTTTTTGGTAAGACAAATTCGGATAGTGGCGGAGCTTATTTGTATAATTTTGATACCGTTGATTTGGAAAAAGGACAACATCTCACCAAATCAAAAGCCGCACTTTCTGGGGAAATTAGCTCGTACAGCAAAGCGGTAGGTTTTACTGTCGGCGATAAAAATACGTCAACCGTGCCGACGGACGGTGCGTGCGGTAAAAGCGATTTAAATTGTGATGGCAGAGTTAACCTAGTTGATTTTTCTATCGGTGCTTATTGGTATAAGCGAACGCTGAGCGATGCTTTTAAAAAAATTGAACAAGCTCGTTTGAATAACGATGGGAAAATTAACATTGTTGATTTTAGTATCATGGCTTATTATTGGACGGGATAAATATGAAAAAAATACGTCTTATTATATTGTTGTTTATTATATTTTTTTTGAGTGCAATAAAAGTAGAAGCATCAGAAATATTTTTTCGCACGAAAAATGTTGAAGTTGGGTTGAACTCAAAAATTGAAGTCAAAGTATATTTGAATAGTGCCGATGAGCTTGTAAACGCGGTTGAGAGCGAAATAATTTTTCCGTCCGATTTTTTTGATCTTGATGGTTTTTATACCGGCGGATCTGTTCTTTCGCTTTGGGTTGGCGAACCGACTTTGTCTTCCTCTGACACGGTTTCGTTTGCGGGAATAGTCCCTGGCGGCTTTAATGATGCGAATGGGTATTTGTTTTCAATGATTCTTACGGCTAAAAAGGATGGTGTTGCTGTTATTTCGGCGAACAACGAAAGAATTTTACTAAATGATGGACTCGGATCGCCGTCCTTGGTTACTAAAAGTTCTTTAACCTTAAACGTCAATAATTTGAGCGTACCGCAAGATTTTGTTCCGCTCGCGGACGCGACGCCGCCGGATTCTTTTGAACCAAAAATATCCAAAGATAACCAAATTTTTGACGGGCGCGCGTTTCTGTCTTTTGTTAGTCAGGATAAAGGCACGGGAATTTATCGCTATGAAGTAAAAGAAGTTCTGCCCATGGGATCGTTTTCTAGTTTGTTTAAAAAAGGCGCGTGGCGGACGGCGGAAAGTCCATATCTCCTGCAAGACCAAACTTTAAAAAGTTTTATTTATGTTAAGGCGGTTGATTGGGATGGAAATGAGCGCATTGTACAAATACGTCCAGTAAACGACCTTATATGGTATGAGAACTATTTAATCTGGACGATTTTTGCATTAACCGTCATAGTGTTATTTGTCTGTTCGTTATTGCTAAAGACAATTCTTATTCGCAAAAAAGCTTAGCCTCGGGTTATTGTTTCTGTCAAAAGATAGGTTGATGGCAAACCGCTTTTTGGCGGTTTTGCCAATTTAGAAAAATTGTTATTGTTGTTCAACGGAAATAGAACCAAAAAATCAGTCGTTTAATTTATGAAAATAAAAAAACAAATAAGTGGCAATGATCAGGCAGTACCGAGCTTAGTGAGTTTATTGCGTCGTTATCTGGGAATTATTTCGCTCCTGGTTATTTTTACCGTGATTGCGAGCGCATTAACGGTGGCTGTTCCCAAGATCATCGCTAGGGCGATTGACGCATACGCGAGCGGCGGTTTTTCAATAAAATCTTTGGCGATTGAATTTTTGGCGGTCACGGTCTTGATTTTTATTTTTACGTATTTGCAAAATATTGCTCAAGTTTTTGCTTCCGAAAAAGCCGCGCGCGACCTGCGCAACGAAATCATAGCCAAAATCTCGGTTGAGCCCTTTTCGTATATCGCGAACGCCACGCCCGCGGCACTACTTACTAATTTAACTTCAGACGTTGACGCGGTTAAAGTTTTTATTTCAATGGTCGTGTCGTCGGTCGTGTCGTCGGCTTTTCTTATTATCGCAATCGCCGTTCTCCTTATTTTAACCGATTGGAAACTGGCGCTAATTGTGCTCGCGATTATGCCTGCGATCGGCGCCGCGTTCTTTTTTGTCCTAGCGCGGGTAAGAAAATTATTCGTTAAGTCGCAAGAAGCCATTGATTGGCTGAACAAAGTCATTAGTGAAAGCATTTTTGGCTCGGCGCTTATCCGCATTTTAAATTCTGAAGAACCTGAATTTAAAAAATTTACAGCGGCAAACGCCGAGGCAAAGCAAATAAGTCTTAAAATTCTAGGGCTATTTTCTGGTCTTATCCCGATTGTTGTGTTTTTGACAAATATTGCAACGCTCGCAATTGTTGTTTTTGGCGGCCGCTATGTTATCCGTGGAGAAATCTCACTTGGAAATTTTACCGCTTTTAATGCCTATCTCGCGATTCTTATTTTTCCGATAATGATTATTGGTTTTATGAGCACCTTGATCGCCCAAGCACAGGCGTCATACGGTCGTATTTATAAAGTTTTAAGCGCGCCCGTGGAAAAGAAAACCGGCGGGATCACCGCAAAAATTAAAGGCGACCTTGAGGTTAAAAATCTTACGATTAATTTTGGCGAACGCGCCGCGCTTAAAGGTGTTTCGTTTTTCGTAAAAGCCGGAAGTAGGACGGCAGTAATCGGCCCCACCGCCGCCGGAAAAACGCAACTTCTTTATGCGCTCACCGGTCTCGTTGCTCCGTCTTTTGGAGAGATTATTCTTGATGGCCGAAATATAAATGAATATGACAAAGAAAGTTTACATAGCCAAGTCGGTTTCGTTTTTCAAGACAGTGTAATGTTTAATTTAAGTTTGCGCGAGAATATCGCCTTTAACGCCGTTGCCCCCGAAGAAAATATTCAAAAAGCCGTTAAAACGGCCGAGCTTGCTGATTTTGTTGAAGCCTTGCCGCAAAAGTTGACGACGCTTGTTTCGGAGCGGGGGACAAGTCTTTCTGGCGGTCAAAAACAGCGGATTATGCTGGCGCGCGCGCTCGCGCTTAATCCGAGCGTTCTCTTGCTTGATGATTTTACGGCGCGCGTGGACGCCGCGACTGAAAGAAAAATTTTAAAAAATATCGCCGCAAATTATCCAAATCTGACACTAATTTCGGTAACGCAAAAAATTTCTTCAATAGAGCATTACGATAAAATTATTTTGCTTATGGAGGGCGAACTCGTCGCCACGGGAACGCACGACGAGCTTTTGGCGACGTCACCCGAGTACGTTCAAATTTTTGAATCCCAGAAAAGTACGAACGAATACGAACTAAACAAAGAAAAATAATCTTATGGATTATTCGCTTTCTAAAACTGACCTTGCCAAAGAAAAAGAAAAGGGCGTGCTCGCGACCGCTTGGCGCCGCTTAGTGCCGTTAATGTCCGAAGAAGGTTGGGCGGTTTTTCTCGCGCTAATCGCGATTTTGGTGAGTTCAGCCGCCGCGCTGGTTGTTCCGGTAATTATCGCCCGCGTTGTTGATGTATATATCGTCGGAAAGGATTTTAATGGCGTGCTTGTGTATTCCACGGCGCTCGCGGTGATTTTTCTTATCGGGCTCGTTGCCAATTATTTGCAAATTAAAACGATGGGCGGGGTGGGGCGGCGGCTGTTATTTAATTTACGCAATAAAATTTTTAAAAAGCTGGAAGAACTTCCGGTCGCGTTTTTTAATCAAAATAAAGCCGGCGACATTATTTCGCGCATTAACAACGATACGGAAAAATTAAATCAATTTTTTTCCCAAGCCTTAATGCAATTTTTAAGCAACATCGTGCTTGTTGTCGGCACAGGGGTATTAATTCTTGTTATAGATCCGCTTTTGGGTGTCGTTGCTTTGGCACCAGCCGCGCTCGCGCTTATCGCGACGCAATTTCTTTCGCCCTGGGTTAAGCAGAGTAGTTTGCGAAGCCTCCGAACACTCGGCGGAATGAGCGCCGAAATTCAAGAAAGCATTAATAATTTTAAGGTCATTGTCGTTTTTAATCGCTTGGATTATTTCCGCGATAAGTTTAAGGAAGCAAACCAAGAAAATTATTCTGCATCAATTACGGCTGGCGTCGCCTCAAATATTTTTAATCCAATCTATGCGCTCTCATCATCGTTAGCCCAGCTTGTGGTTTTGGTTTATGGAATCTATCTTATTTCCGTGGGAAATTTTACTGTCGGTTTGCTCATCGGTTTCTTGCTCTATGTGAATAGTTTTTATAATCCTTTGCGTCAGCTCGCGGCGGTTTGGTCGTCGCTCCAGCTCGCGCTCGCCGGCCTTGATCGGATTTCAGAAATTTTAGCGCTTGAATCGGATATAAATACGATTCAAGCGCCGCCCACTGCGCCGCCTTGTTCCAAAACGGCGGTTTTGGAATTTAGAGACGTTTCCTTTCACTATAAAGAAGGCAACGACGTGTTAAGGGGCGTAAATTTCGCGCTCCAAAAAGGAAAAACTTATGCGCTCGTTGGTCCGACTGGCGGCGGCAAAACCACGACCGCTTCGCTTATGGCGCGTCTGTATGATCCGGTAGGCGGCGCGGTTTATTTGGAGGGCAAAGACATTCGTCTTTTTGACTCCAGTGAACGAACGAAGAAAATCGGATTTATTTTGCAGGAACCATTTCTTTTTAACGGCACGCTTGGCGAAAATATTCTTTACGGAAATACCAATAAAAAGCTAGTCGCAAGCGAGCTTGAAACAATCTTAAAAAACGCTGGCTTGGAAAAAATTTTAACGCGCTTCGCGAACGGTCTTGAAACGCGCCTTGTTTCGGGCGGCGACGCGGTGAGTCTGGGTCAAAAACAGCTGATCGCGTTTATTAGGGCAATTTTGCGCGACCCCGATATTTTAATATTGGACGAAGCCACGGCAAATATAGATACGGTGACCGAAGGCCTGCTTCAGGAGGTTATTGATAAATTGCCCAAACGGACGACAAAGGTGATTATCGCGCATCGCTTAAATACGATTAAAAATGCCGACGAAATATTTTTCGTAAACGGTGGACATGTTACTCCAGCCGGTTCTATGGAACACGCCGTGGAAATGCTTTTGCACGAAAAAAGAGAAAGTTAAAATTAGAAATAGCGTCCGCTTGAAATCAAAGCAAGATCGTGATATTTTTAAGGCTAAAGACTGGGCTAAGCTTTATAAAAAAGCGTAAAAATGGCCAAACTCAATCAGCACTTAAAGAATTATTTTGTTCCGCATGAAGGGAATAATCATATTCCGCACGCGCTTAAACCAAAGCGGCTAATTTTTCACGTTGCTGGTGCGATTGCAGTTAAATTAATTGTTGTTGCTTTTATTTCTTTCTTTCCTTTGCGAGCGTGGCTTTCTACGGATACGGCGACATCGGAAACAAAAAAAATTATTTCTCTTACCAATGAATTACGCCTTAGTTTAAATCTTTTGCCACTTAAGGAAAATTTTAAATTAAACCAAGCCGCGAGCGACAAAGTCGCCGATATGTTTTTGGGGCAATATTTTGCCCACGTTAGTCCGGTGGAAATTAATCTGGAATCGTTTATAAAAAAAGCTGGTTATATTTATTCAATGGCCGGAGAAAATTTGGCAATGGGTTTTGGTACCGCGCCCGAAGTAATGGCGGCTTGGGAAAAAAGTCCGACGCACTATGCCAATTTAACTGATGCTAATTTTCAAGATATTGGCGTTGCGATGAGCGTTGGTAATTTTGAAAAAGTTGAAACCACGCTCGTTGCGCAATATTTCGGCCGACCAAAGGGCGAACTTGCCGCGGCGGCAGTTGAATCGGCTGTAAAAAAAATTGTTTTGCCGCCAAAACAAACGACGCTAACCGTCAAAGTACCGCCTGTTGGTGCTGACAAGATTATACACATTGAGGTCAAGCTTCCAGAAAATACGGCCGCCGCGACTGCCTCGGTCAATAATATTAATCTTGAGCTCTCGCCCCAAGGCGACAACAATTGGCAAGGAAACGCGCTTGTGACTAAAGAAGATGAAAAGGCGATAGTGAACCCAATCGTTCCGGCTTCGGTAAAAATTACCAATACCGATGGCGGCAAAGAATTGGCCGCTTTGGACTGGGACAGTGTTGTACCAGCTAAAGCTAGCGTTTACGATCAATATGTTCTTTTTCGTCGTAATCCGTCTCTAGAAATGAAAACAATAATGGGTTTTAGTAATATATATTTTCTTTTTTTGCTCGGTCTTGTTAGTTCGGCACTACTAAGTTTTATAATTTTGCGTAAAAAACAGCATCATCACATCCTTGCCTCCAGTCTTGTTTCTGTTGCGATTATCTTTTTATTGGTTATAGTCTAGGTATATAAATTACATTGACATAATATTGAGAAAGGCTATACTCATCGCATAAATACTTCCCCTTGGGAAGACTAATAATTATTTCATAAACTATGAAGAAATCAACAACAGCAATTGCCGTTGTGGCGGTTTTTGCGCTTTTTGCGGGTAGCTTACTCGTTTCAAGTGTGAATCGCGCTTCGGCCGAAAGTGCCAACCCTTCGTTCTCATCATTTTGCGTTGGTAGTCCAAGCGTATGCGGGACGATTGTCACCGATGTGAGTGGTAATTCCATCACGATCACTGTTCCGTATGGCACTGATGTTACCGGTCTATTCACAAATTTTACTTTCAATGGAGCTGAAGTTTGGGCAAATGGCGTACGGCAGTATAACGGCGACTCGATAATGAATTTTTCCTCGCCTGTTGTCTATACGATCTTTTCTTGTCCACAAACACTTTCTCGCGCTAAGACTGGAATGAGAATAGCAACGATAACTAACAGTAACTATAACGGCAACACTAACAGTAATGAAAACACCAACAGCGAGGTTTGTTTAAGTGCTTCTTATGAAGTATCAGTGACAGTTGCACCCAAGCCGGTTAAAGAAATCACTTCTTTTGGTTTTGCAACACCGTCAGCCACGGGCACGATTGATCAGGAAACAAAAAAAATTAGCGTAACTGTTCCTTATGGCACCGATGTTACAGCGCTCACGCCGACGGTTGTTTATTCTGGTAATCGCCTGCGTCCGGATACGGGGGAAGTGCAAGATTTTTCTTCGCCAGTTACCTATACGATTGATTATTGTAAAAAGGAGGCTCAAGCGATTAGAAAAACAAAAATCGCTTTTGTTGAAGACTGTGGTGTTTCGTATGTTGTGACGGTTAAAGTTGCGGCCGCGCCACCTTCGGGCGGCGGTGGTTCGTCTGGTGGTTCTGGTTGGGAAGATCCAAGCTGTCGCACGGCGGTTGTAGCGCCTATTGGGGGTTTCGTTTTTGTGGGCGAAAACGGTGCGAACGTGAGTGAACGCAAGGTAACGTTAAAAATTGACGGTGGCAACGCAGTCTCAATGTCAATTTCCAATAACGTGGATTTTTCCGGTGCGACAATTGAGCCGTATGCCAAAACCAAAGTCTGGGAACTTACCGAGGGCGAAGGGTCAAAGCTTGTCTATGTTCGTTTTTATAACAAATGTAATATCCCAACGGATACTTTCTTAACACAATTCTCTTATACCACTGAGGTTTTGCCACAAATTGGGGGAGTTGTTTTGGGTGTGAAAGTTTATGCCGAGGGGACGTTGCTTCGTGGAACCGATCATCGGATTTACGAATTGGTTTTAGGCCATCTAAAGTATATTCACAGCCTAGAAGAACTTGCTAAATATTATTTTGGCAAGCCGATTATTGATGTGAGCGACGACGTTATTGCTAGTTTTGGATTTTAACCCGTTAGAAATAATTTGATTGTAAAAACCCCCGCGATAATCGCGGGGGTTTTAAAAATATTTTTTACAAAAAAGAAAAAGTTAATTTTTTGAATTTCAATTAGCCGATTCACCAAGCCGTCGGGCGTGCGTTACTTTAGATGAGCAGGAAGGTGCTTGGGGCGTGATGATGGATGATGGCATCGCCGGCGTGTACGCCGCTTTTTGCTTGCTTGTCGCTGTGCTCATTTTTAAGTAAGACAAAATCTCACAGTCGCCTCTACTTAAACGCGCTTGGGTATTTACTCAAGCGCGTCGTTGTATAGAAAAATGCCCAACACGGGTTGACAAAAACAGTATTTAGCTGATAAACAGAAGGTGGTTCTTTGTCAGATTCTCATAACTATTCAAGCGAGGTGTGCCGATGCATGGTTCAATACTGTCTAGCAGTTGCATTTTGTTTAGTTGTCCGCAAATGGATGGTCTTGCTAAACGCATTTGCGCGGCTAACCCGCAAATCACCCCCGGCGGTGTTTCGTGGAAACATTTTCCCGACACTTTTCCAAATATCATTTTCCAAAAAGAGCGTCAGATCAGGAGTAGGCGGGTTGCCTTTTTGGCCTCCTTTAGCCGACCTGGCAATATCTTTGAACAGCTCTGCGCTATTTGGACACTTGCGCGTTGCGGCGTTCAACATCTTAAAGTAATCTTGCCATTTTATCCCGGGTTTTTGGATCGCGTTGAGGAGGAAGGGCAGGTGGTAACGGGAGTGTTGCTGGCGCAGATGCTGTCAATGACGCCAATTTGCGGCCAAGGGCCAGCAGAGATCGTGATGTATGATATTCACGCGCTCCAACTTCGCGGAAACTTTGGCGCCCAGGTGATTCCTCGGCTCAAAACCGGTATCAAGTATTTGCTGAAAATTTTGTCGGAAATGGAAAACATCGCGATTTGCTTCCCTGATATCGGTGCGAGAAAAAGATTTGAGAAGATGTTTGTGGGCTTTGATCTGATCATCTGCGAAAAGGTTCGTCGGGGCAACGACCGTGTTGTTACACTTATTGAGGGTGATCCGCGCGACAAACATGTGGTCATCGTTGATGACGGTATTCAAACCGGTGGCACGGGCATTAAGTGCCGCGAGGTAATGATGAATAACGGTGCTAGTCAGGTTTCGGTTTATGCAACACACGGTATTTTTCCTGAAGATTCGTGGAAGCTTTTTGAGAATTCCGGTTTTGCAAATGTTTGGTTCACTGATTCGTGCCCCGAATCGGCGGCGCTCCTTGCAGATAGGGCGCAATTTCATGTCATCTCACTGGCTGATTCCATTGCTCGCGTACTCGTGGATACAGATGATTTGGTCAATGAAATAGCCCGGGTAGTTTAATTAGCGCAAGACGAAGCCCGGTGGTCATTTAATGATCGCCGGGCTTTTCCAATAAGTCATCTATTTGTTGCGCTAACGCGGATGGAGTATAATAACAAAAGTAAAAGACTTAATGAATTAAATGAAATTTTAATAATATGGACGAACAAAAAAAGGAAGAGCCAAAGGTTGAAGCGAAACAGGGGATTCCGGTCGCGGTCGGAATGTCGCCGGAAAAGCACAGAATGTTAATGGCAATTTTGGCCTATGTTTTATTTTTAATTCCACTCCTTACTGGTGACGCCAAAAAAGATGAGTTTGTTAAATATCACACTAAACAAGGTTTTGCGTTATTCATTGTTTGTATTGCAATTGGCATTTTAGGTTGGGTAATGCCGTTTATGTATTGGTTGCCGATTATCCGTCTGCTTAACTTGGTAACGCTCGTCCTCTTTGTGCTTGGAGTTGTTAACGTCGTTAATAACAAAAAAGAGCCATTGCCGGTTATTGGCGCGCTTAGTGATTGGCTAAAAATTTAATTTGTTTAAAAATTAAATCTCACTAGTCGGCTTTAGCCGGCTCGTGAGATTTTTTGTATAAAGCAAGAACTAAAAATATAACAAAACCAATAAGTGACCCTATCGCGGCAACGGTAAAAGCCGCTTCTGGTCGTACCGTGTCCCAAATTTTTCCAAGTCCAAAGCCGCCAGCAATAACAGCTAATCCGGTCACAGTGTAGAAAATTCCAAAGGCCGTGCCGCGCGACTGCGCGGGAATTATGTCGGCAATCATCGCGCGCCCCGAGCCTTCGGTAAGTGCGTAAAATAATCCATAGCAGGCAAAAAGAATTAGCGCGGTCGCAAGCGATGGGTCGCGAGAAAAACCAAACTCAACGCCGGCGAGCAGAAGCCAGCCAAAAGCGATAAACGGGAGTTTGCCGATTTTGTCGCTCCAAATGCCAATTGGATAAGAAACAATCGCGTAGATCAGGGTAAAGCCGGCAAAAAGTATCGGCGTTAATGTTGTGGGAATGCCGACCGTGTGCGAGCGCAAAAGAAAAAGCGAATCATTGACCTTGGTGAGCATGGCGATCGTCATCCCGATCGTGAAGAGCCAAAATTGCCAAGGCAATTTTTTGTAAGCGACAACTTGTTTGGTAGCGATGGTTTTTGGGTCGCGGACGCCAAAGTAAATAAGCGCCAAAGCGGCGGCGCCGGGGATGGCGGTTAAAATAAAAATTAAACGATAGGTTTGGAGTGATGGGACAAAAAGTAAAAGCAAAGCCGCCGCGGCGATCGGGCCAAAAACTGAACCAGCCGTGTCCACCATTCGCGAAAAACCAAATGCCCGTCCGGTTGCCCCCGTCGCGGCTGAGTCGGCGACAAGCGCGTCGCGTGGCGCGTCCTTACTGCCCTTGCCAACGCCATCAATGACGCGCAAAGCCGCGGCTGGAAGAAACGACGAAGTTAAAAAAAGCAAAGGACGGGCAAGCGAAGAAAGAGTGTAGCCAAAAAGAACAAAAGTTTTTCGGTCTTTATAGCGGTCGGAAAGGACGCCTGAAACAAAACGGAAAAAACTAGTGGTGCCGTTTAAGAGTCCGTCAATCAGTCCAATCCCAGCGCCGCTTATTCCGATAAGTGCCAAATAGGCCGGAAGAATTGGCGTGATCATATCTTGTCCAAAGCCGGAGGCGAGGGCAACAAAACCCAGCACAATAATATTTCTGGGAATTTTGGGGCGTGAATTTTCCATAGTTATTTATTATAGCACGCTTGACTTTGCTTGCGTTTGTGTTAATTTAAACGGCTTGCCAAAGTAAGCGGCAAGATGATTTTTGACAACCAAAAGAGGTGATTAAAGTGAAAAAAACAAGTGCACAACCAGACAGCGGAAAATATTTTGTTTTGCCGGAGCATCTCGTTCTCGCAAAAATGGACGAACTTAGGCGAGCACGGATTACGGTGCGCAAGGTTGAAGCAATTGCTTGCGGACTTACCTTTGACGCATATCTCGTAAGAAAAAACGGAACGCGCGGCGGGTTAGAGAGGGTTCTTGCGGTTTTGAGTCTAAGCCAGAAGCAAATTCGCAGGGAAAAATGTTTTGTGAACGATTGCAAATATGAACTTGTTACCGTGAGCCAAGGCCGCGTTCGCATTCATGATTCTGAAAATGTTTACAAGCGAAACAAGACGTTTCAGGCGACGAGCGCCTATCGTCGCGAGCTTGAAAATTTTTCACGCCTTTTGGGTGGTGTAGAATTACATTTTCATTGCGCCAAGCTTTTTGAGCGTAATTCCTTTCCAAACGTGCCGGGTTGCTACCGAATTTTTACGAACAGTTCGCCCGCCGGTGAAGCTAGCTTCACATTTGGAACAACCATCTTTGGTATGCCTTTGGACAAGGATGGGTTTCCGGTCAAGGTAACCAAACCGACACCGGGTCGCGGGCTCAGTATGGAGGATCAGGAGGAGCAACCGTGCGTTCAGGTTCTTGGTAATACGATCTACTTTCTGGTTCCGACGGTTGGCAACTATCGCGGCGAGATCAGCCGGATTATCTTTAAGAAACTCTTTATCGCGGGGTGGGACGGAATTCGTCTCCTTGCCAAGGAAAAGAAAACCAAGCCGCTTAGCAAGCGCGCTTGCGCCGGAATTGCGAAGCGCTGGGTTGACGGCTATCCGAACGGAGTTGAGGAGGAAATGGCGCTCTTAGACGATAAGATTGCGCGCGTAACGAAGGAACTCGCCGGATATTTGCGGAACAAACAAGAATTTGCGTCTATTCTTGCGCTTCTTAATACCCCCGGGTATGCCAGACGTGCTAAAAAACGCTTGGTTCGGGAATTTGATAAGCTGATGGCCAATCCCGATTTTGAGCGCGTATCCGTGGTTGACGAGGGACTGCATCTCGCGACCAAGCGGATCATTCCTGAACACAACGGACGCGGTTTCGATCTTGGGCGCTTTGTTATTAGGATCGGACGAAACGGGCGCGTTTCAGTTTGGAGTGAGGAACCGACGCACCCGCGCCGCATTCCTCATCCGCACATTGATGCCGACAGTGGTCCGTGTTTTGGCAATGCGACCGAGGCAATTATAAAAGCCGCGGCCGAAGAGCGGTACGCTGACGCCGCGTCTATGACGTTGCGTTGGTTAAGGGATGGATATTCGCCGGAACTTGCGGCGGTAAAAATAGAAGAATGGCCGGTTGTTAAAGAAGGGATGGGTTGAAATGAAAGATCTTAATCACTCACAACAGCGGGCGCTGTTTAGTCCGAGCGCCGCGCGAGTCGTGACCGTAATCGGTGTTGGTGCGGTGGGAAGTTGTGTCGTTAAAATGCTCGCCAAGCTCGGCGTTCGCAATATTACGGTCATTGACCCCGACTACGTTGAATCACATAATCTTCCAATGTCGGCGTACGGGCTTCGTGACCTGGCTAAATATAAAGTGTCGGCTTTGGCCGCCGAAGTGGAGCAGCAAACCGGCGTGCTTTTGATAGAGGCAAGACTGGCATACACGGGCGGTAAGTTTAGGGGGACGGTGGTTGCTTGTGTTGATAGTATGGAAGCGCGGAGTCTGATTTGGAAATATGTAAAAAGAGATCCGCTTGTTGATGTTTTTGTGGACACGCGGACGGCCGAGGAGTTAATCTCGGTCTTTGGCGTAAATCCAACCAACGAAGAACATATCGCCTACTACGAACATCATCTTTGTCCGACTACGGAAACGCTTAATACTACCTGTGGTCGGCACGGAATTATCTATGTAAGCGCCATTGCTGCGGCACTCGTTTGCAAACGGTTGACACAACACTGGACAGACGGTACATATAACTTACACACAATGGGAACGGTTGACGACTTTTCGTGCGTCGGCCAAAACACAGACAGAGGAGAGAGCGATGAGGAAGCCGAAGAAAATCAGCGTAACGATTAAAGTGGTTCCGGTCTCGGGAAGAACGAGGGAAATCAGCGTGGAACTTGGCGGGAAAAATCCGACCATCGCGACGGCGCTAACGCAAGCCGGCGTTGCCTCGGAAAGAACGGACATCACTGTTTCCAGAAAACCAGCTAAGCTTGCTGATGTGGTTCACGCAGGCGCAACGATTCGCGTTGCCGAACGTCCGCACAGTTCGTAGTCGGAAACGACACTTGGCGCGTCGCGTGCCAAGACAAGGGGTTCTCTACAGAGAGCCCCTTTTAAAATTTTTAAAATTAAATCGTCCGCCAAACCGATGGGGCTTGGCGGACGTGTTTCTTCGGGTTTGCTTAGTGATCCAAAAGATAGGCGAGGGTGAGGATTGGGTGAGATGGATCAATCAATCCTCTGGTTTGCGCCAGAGAATTGAGACAATTGGCGCAGGTTGATGAGTTACGAACGGCGTCTCGCAAGGAATGTATGGCAGGACACTGGCACGGACGTTTTCCAATTGCCTTTTCCGTGGGTTGATACAAACTGAATCGCCGGCCGCCTTTTCCAAACAAACAAAGGGTTGGTTTATAACGTGGCATCGTATTACTCCTTTTTGAAGTCTGGGGGCAGTGGAAAACCGCTCGCGAGTTCACGGTCACGATACATTTTTGGAAGCATCATCTCGCTTGTCCACGATCCGATGATTTCGGCTATGCTATCGCTTCCTTGATATTTCCCGCCGTCTTTGGCGTAGGTTGTTCGGTCGGGATCAACTTGGAAAAAGATAATTTGCGCGACGCGCATTCCCACAACCAAGATGACCGAAGTCTCGCGCATATGGTTGGTCATTTCCATTGTCCAACGCGCGATGTAGCCAAGGTCGCCCCAGCCAGCACATTTACAAACGGTAATGCCGATTCTGCCCATACTGGAACGGGCGCGCATTTCTGTGCTAACGCAATTTCGTCCGCCGATGAATTCTATCGTGTGAGCAAGAATCGTTTCGCCAGGATCAAGGATAATGAGTTGGTCGTTGCGGCGTATGCCCTTCAGGCTAACACTGTGTTCGTCCATATATTGACCGGCGACGATGGGTAGACAAGCCTTTCCCCAATATCGGCGAATGTGGATTTCATCAAAGGGGTTTAAGATCGCCGCGTCGCCGCTTGTGCGCCGCGTCTCGCGAAAGAAATTGTGTCCCAGGCGCACATCATAGCTCATTGTTCCAAGACTCCTTTCATCGTAGGGGCTGATAATGATGTTGCCGGCTTCAAGTTGGTATTTAATCGCTAGCCGTGAAAGGTGCGAACGCCCAGGTTTGGGCAGTTGTTCAAAATCTTTGATCTCCTCATCTGTCGCAAAAACTGTTCTTGTACTTGTTTCGTTTTTCATTTATTCCTCCTGATTTGAGGTTAGCCGAAGTAACTAGCAAGTGTCAACCGCTGGATAGCACTACTTTGGCTTTAAAAAAACTCCGCCATTTGCTATATTTAACGCATAATGGCAATTAAATACTCCGTAATTATTCCGGCTTTTAACGAGGAGAATACCATTGGTCGGGCGGTTCGTGAAACCGCCGCGGTTTTTAATCCGTTTAAAGAAGAATATGAGATCGTCGTTGTTGACGATGGTTCATCCGACGCAACGGTTGGCACGGCCGAAGCACTTACCATCGAATTTCCGTTTTTAAAAATTATTAAACACGAGATTAATCGTGGTAAGGGCGAAGCCGTGCGCACGGGCGTTCGCGAAGCTCTAGGTGAACAGTTGCTTTTTTTGGACAGCGACCTTGCGACGCATCCGCGCGAAGTCGCCGCCTTTATAGAAAAAATGGGGGACTACGATATTGCGATCGGTTCGCGCCGCGCCCGTGGCGCGATCATCGCCAAGCCCCAGCCATGGTTCCGGATTTTTTATGGGCGAATGATTAATTTTTTTATTCGTCATTTTTTAAAATTGCCGCATAACGATACGCAATGCGGTTTTAAAATGTTTCGCGCCGAAGTTGCTAAAAATATTTTTAACGAGCTTGGGCCAAGCCGCTGGGTTTTTGACATTGAAGTATTGCTTCGTGCTCGCGCGAACGGTTATAAAATCGCCGAGCTCCCCGTTACCTGGACTAACGGTGAATTTTCCCGCGTTAAAACCAACGAAGTTCTTGCCGATCTTTGGTATCTCGTTAAATTAAAAAATAAACTAAATAGATAAATTTTTTATGAATGTGGTCGGTTTGATTTTTGCATTTATCGCGTTAATAAGTTGGGCGGCAGGCGATTTTTTAATTCAACGCGTAACTCGCAAGAGTGGCACGATAAAAACTTTGTTCTTTATCGCCGCCGTGGGCACAATCGTTTTGGCGCCGTGGGCAATACCGCATCTTAACGAACTTTTTTTTGGAAATAATCTGGTTTTGCTCATTCTTGCGGTTTGTATTACATTTTTTGCGGCGGTTTTTGATTTTGACGCGCTTCACGATGGCAAGCTTGCGGTTGTTGAACCAGTGCTTGGACTGGAGTTGCCGATCATCGTTCTTTTGTCTATGGTTTTTCGGGGTGAGTCGCTCGGTTTGTTTCAAATTTTAGCGATCGTTGTTATTTTTATCGGTATTACCTTGACTGTGACGGAACGGAAATTACGCTGGCATCATAAAATTATTTTTGAGAAGGGTTTTATTTATGCCGGCGTCGGGGCGGTCGGGATGGGGCTTAGCAGTTTTTTGTATTGTGTCGGCAGTCAAGAATCATCGGCTCTTTTAACGGTTTGGTTTATTCATGCGATTATTGCTATTGTTTGTCTCATTATTCTTTTGCGCCGGCGGGTTTTTCTTACGGTTTTCTCTGATCTTAAAAAATTTCCGATAGCCATTTTATTGATGGCCGCCGCTGATAATGCTGCTTGGCTGGCATATGGATCAGCTTCAACGTATATACCAATTTCTATAGCAACAGCGATTAGCGAGTCATATATCGCCCTTGCATTAATTCTTGGCGTTGTTGTAAATAAAGAAAAATTTCATAAACATCAATACCTTGGCGCTGTTTTTGCGATTATTGGTTTGGTCACGCTCTCATTAATTTCTCCGTAATTGTAAAAAGTATTGATAAAAATTATGAAACTTATTGCCATAATAAATCCGGAAAATGTGTCCGATGAAGAGGTGAAAAAATTTAAAACCAGGGTCGCGGCGCGGGGAATTGTTTATGACAACGATGGCAAGGTTGCGATTTTAAATGTTTCAAAGAAAAATTATCACAAACTGCCTGGCGGCGGGGTTGAAGAAGGGGAGGATCTTTACGAAACGTTAAAACGCGAGTGTCGGGAAGAGATTGGCTGCGAAGTTGAAATAAGTGGCGAAGTTGGTGAAATAATAGAATATCGGAAACTTTATGAAATAAAACAAACGTCGTTTTGTTATACGGCCAAGGTCGTGGGTGAAAAAGGGAAACCGCAATTTACCGAAGATGAGGCAGAAAAAGGTTTTGAAATTTTGTGGTTACCAATACAAGAAGCGCGGGCTTTGCTTGCAGCGGATTTTCCTTCGGCCGCAGAGGGTAAAATGTATATCGTGCCGCGCGACAAGGCGTTTTTGGAACAAATAAAATAATTTAAAAAATTATTTTTTAATTGCTTTTAAAATAAGAAACATCGGGATCTCGGTGCGGGCGCGGTTTTCGGCTTTGGCGCGCGCGCCCGGGTCGCTCATTCGGTTAGAAACAAGTTCTTCCATTCCAGTAATAGCAAAACCGTTTTTAGCAAGCGCGTTTATATAAGCGGCAAGGGGGCGATGAAAAGAAAAAGTTTTGGCGGAATTTTTTTCTCCAGGATGAGCAATAATCGGAATCGCGAGTTCACTAAGGTATGCGTCAATCCGGCGGTACTGAATTTTGCGCTCTTCTTCCCAGCCCCACGCGCTTTGGCGGGGGATGCGGAAAATTGGGTGGTTCATTGCAATAACAAACGGCGCACCGGGTTTTAGCGCGGCACCGGCACCAGCAAAAACTTTTTCAAAATTTTTAATGTTTTGAATGGCTAAAATGCAGACGGCAGCGTCAAATTTTTTGTTGTTTAACAAGGGTAAAAAATTTTCTGCGTCGGCGACAAAATAATTGGTATTTTTTGGCATTGCTCCTCGTGCGCGAGTAATAAGCGATGGCGCTAGGTCAAAGCCGGTTATGGCTGCGCCAGCAGTAATGGCTAAGCGCGTAAAAGCGCCTTCGCCGCAGGCAATGTCTAACAACGTTTTACCACGAAGCTCGCCCAACTCTTTTAGAGTGGCGGGATAAACAACGGTCTTTAAAAGACTGTCTTCTTCTTTAAGGTGGTCGCCGTACCAGCGAGAAACATTTTCCCAGCTATTTTTAGCGATTCGTGGGTTTGGATGTTGATGAAATTTCTTCATACCTGTATCATATCCGTCTTGGCATCATTATTCAAATAAAGAAACATAACCCACCCCAGCCCTCCCTTACCTTTCCGCCCAAGGCGGATCAGCCTCGGGCTGAAAGGGAGGGAAACTAAGTATGAAACAAAAAATAAAACCCTTTGTCCTTGTTGTTTTAGATGGCTGGGGACATCGTTTGGAAAAAGAGTTTAATGGAATTTTTGAAGCGCAAACGCCGGTAATGGATCGCCTACTTCGCGAATATCCGCATTCGGTTTTGGACGCGTCAGCCGAAAGCGTCGGATTGCCCGAGGGTCAAATGGGTAACTCCGAAATTGGGCATATGACGATCGGTGCCGGAAAAGTTATTGATACCGACCTAGTGAAGATCGGTAAGGCGATAAAAACCGGCGAGTTTAAAAACAATCCCGAATTTGGCGCGCTTTTTTCGCATGTTAAAAAATTTGGAAGCACCCTGCACGTTATGGGTTTGCTTTCGCCAGGCGGCGTGCATAGCCATAATCAACATCTTTATGAATTTTTAAAAGCGGCCAAGGCGGCGGACGTTTCGCGTGTCGCGATTCACGCGATTACCGATGGTCGCGATGTGGCGCCGCAAAGTGCCGTGGAATATCTAACGGAACTGGAAGCGGTGATGGCCGAAGTCGGAATCGGTTTTATCGCCACTTGTTCGGGCAGGTTTTTTGCAATGGATCGGGATAAAAATTGGGATCGCTTAAAGCGTGCTGAAGACGCGATGTTTAATTGTTTGGCCAAAGTTTGTACCAAGGAAAAACCGTCGGCAACCGTCGCGCGCCTGCATAAAGACGGTTTTGTTGACGAACATCTGGAGCCAGTGGTATTTTTGGATGAAAATGGCCAGAGTTATCCGGTTGCCGAAAACGACGGTATTTTTATTTTTAATTATCGTGCTGACCGCGCGCGAATGATCGCTGGACGCTTGGCCGATGAGTCAAAAAGTAAAAATCTTTTTCTCGTGACGATGACCGAATACGATAAGACGATAAATTGCCGCGTTGCCTTTCCGCCGAGTTCAATAGAAACTACTTTGGCTGCGGAAATTTCTAAGCACGGCTTAACGCAAGCCCATATCGCGGAAACGGAAAAGTACGCTCACGCGACTTACTTTTTAAACGGGGGAGTAGAAACACCGCATCAAGGCGAAGAATTTGTTTTGGTGGAAAGTCGTAAAGATGTGGCCACGCACGACCTCGCGCCAGAAATGCGCGCGCGTGAGGTTGCCGATAAAGCGCTTGAAAAAATTAACGCGGGGACGGATTTTCTCTTTATCAATTTTGCCAATGCTGATATGGTTGGCCACACTGCCGTACCAAAAGCAATCCTTGTTGCTGTAGAAACAGCTGATCGCGAACTTGGGCGGGTGGTTGATGCGGTTTTAGAAAAAGGCGGCGCGGTTTTTATAACCGCCGATCATGGCAATGCCGAACATTATTTTGACGCCGCAAAAAATGAAAAAATAACTTCGCACACGATGAATTTGGTGCCGGCAATTTTGACGATCAAAGACGCGGAATTAAAAAACGGTTCGCTCGCCGACGTCGCGCCAACAGTTCTTTCGGCAATGGGCTTGCCCGTGCCGCCCGCAATGACTGGCCACAACCTTGTTAAATAACTTTTAGCTTTTAACTTTTAACTGTTAGTCCCACTTCTCGCTCCTAAAAGTTAACAGTTAATAGTTAAAAGTTTATATTAGGCAACAAATCCTCCGGCTTGGATTTGCCAGAATTTTTTGTAAACCCCGCCGCGTTTTTTAAGAAGTGATGCGTGCGTGCCCTCATCAATCATTTGGCCGTTTTCCATCACAATAATTCTATCCATCTTGGCGATTGTGGATAGGCGATGGGCGATCACAATAACAGTTTTTTCGCGCATTAATTCGGCCAGCGCTTGTTGGATTAGCATTTCCGACTCGGAGTCCAGCGACGAGGTAGCTTCGTCCAAAACCAGAATGGGCGCGTTTCTAAGAATGGCGCGCGCGATTGCAACCCGTTGGCGTTCGCCGCCCGAAAGTTTCACCCCGCGTTCGCCGACAAAGGTATTGTATCCGTCGGGAAGGCTCACGATAAATTCGTGGCAGTGCGCTTTTTTGGCCGCTTCCATAACCTCTTTGTCGGTGGCATTAAATTTTCCATAACGAATATTTTCCATCAGCGAACGGTGAAAGAGCATTGGATCTTGGGGGACCAGGCTTAAGATATTATGCAAACTTTCTTGCGTGGCTTTGGCAATATCTTGTCCGTCTATTAAAATTTTTCCTTCGGTCACGTCAAAAAATCTAAAGAGTAATTTAACAACGGTGGATTTGCCAGCGCCGCTTGATCCGACGAGGGCGATTTTTTCATGCGGTTTTATTTTTAACAAAAAGTCTTTAAGGACAGTGCGTGTTTCGTTGTAGTTAAAACCGACCTTGTCAAAAATAATTTCTCCGTTGTTTGCAGAAATATTTTTTGCGTCAGGTGCGTCCCGAACTTCGTATGGCGTGTTTAAGATATCGGTCATTTCTTCGGCATCCGAAGTTGCTTCTAGCCAGTCACGAAGCACTTGGCCGATGTTCATAATGGCGCTAGAAAGTTGAACAATAATGATTTGAATCATAGCAAAATCGCCAACCGTAAAGCGGCCTTGTTTCCATCCTGAGACCAAATAAAAAAGGGTGACGGTTTCAATGGCGATGACAAAAATATCTTGCGATCGCCAAGACATAAATTGCGCCCACCAAACTTTTGTTCTGGCGATGGCAAGATCATTCAAAATTTTGTCAAACAAGTTGATTTCGTGGGTGCTACCATTAAAGAGTTTGATGTTGTTGGAATTAATTATCGCGTCCGAAAGCGCGCCGGTTGCCTTAGAGTCAAGGGCAGTACGTTTTTTTCGGATCAAGTGAAGGCTTTTTGAATGAAGCAGGTTGTAGACAAAAATGATTCCGACCCAAAGCAGAAAAACACCGGCAAGGAGCGGGCTTTTTCCGCCGATTAAAATAACGGCAATCGTCGTCGCGGCAAGAAGCTGGAGAACGCTATAAAGGAGAATACTCATTATTACCGTGTATGAATTGGCTGTGCGCTGAATTTTTTTTACGAGCGAACCGGAAAAATTATTCGTAAAAAAACGATAAGAGTGTTTCTCGGTTGCTTGATAGAGCGTTGATGTAAGCGAACCAATTGCCCGCGGCGTTGTAATTGATTCTATACCCCCCGAGACAGTTCTAAAGATTATTCTTCCTAGGTAGATGAGACAAAGGAAGACGATTAGTTTAGTAAGCTCGGGTGCGCCCTTGATAATTTCTCCAACGCTAATGATATTAATAAAGCGCTGGTAAATTAACGGAACTAGTGAGTTAAAAGAAAGTGAAATAATGGCGGCTAAGAAAATAAAAAAATACTGCCAGCCGAATTTCTTTACGGTGTTCCAAAAAAGGCTGTAAACGGTAATACTTTTTGTCGCCATAAAATATTTAAGCAATAAAGCCGCCGGCCTGAATGTCCCAAAGTTTTTTATAAGTCCCGACACGCCCCAGTAGTTCTTGATGTGTTCCGGCGTCAATAATTTTTCCGTTTTCAACAATGGCGATTTGGTCCATTTCCATTATCGTGGACAGGCGGTGGGCGATTACAATAACGGTTTTGTCTTTCATTAATTTTTTTAAAGCATCGTGAATCAGCATTTCTGACTCGGAGTCCAACGATGAGGTGGCTTCGTCCAAAACAAGAATCGGCGCGTTTTTAAGAATCGCGCGGGCGATCGCGACCCGTTGGCGTTCACCGCCAGAAAGTTTCACCCCGCGTTCGCCGACAAACGTATTATATCCTTCGGGAAGACTAATAATAAATTCGTGGCAATGCGCTTTTTTGGCAGCGGCGATAACTTCTTTGTCCGACGCGTCACGTCGCCCATAGCGGATGTTGTCCATGATTGATCGGTGAAAGAGAAGGGGGTCTTGAGGAACCATACTAATCGCATCGCGCAAACTATCTTGGGTGGCTTTGGCAATATTTTGTCCATCAATTTTTATCTCACCAGAAGCAAGGTCATAAAAACGGAAAAGCAATTTAATTATTGTTGACTTGCCGGCGCCGCTTGATCCGACAAAGGCGATTTTTTCATGCGGTTTTATTTTTAATGAAAAGTCTTTAAGTACGTTGCGCGTTTCGTTGTAGTTAAAACCGACTTTGTCAAAGAAAATTTCGCCAGAAGAAACTGATAATTTTTTTGCTTTTGGCGCATTGGTTATTTCGTGCGGCGTTTCCAAAATCTCCACCATTTCTTTGGCATCGGAAACCGAATCGTTTAAGCGACGGATTACTTGGTTAATACCCCAAAGATTATCAAAGAGCGCTATAAGCAAAGCTTGCAAAAGAACAAAATCGCCAATTGTAAGAATGCCTTTTGACCAAAAAATCATCGCATAATATAAGACTGTCATTTCAATCGCGACGTTAAGCAAAAATTGGCAGGCAAACATTATGTCGTATGAGTTCCAGCGAAAACGGCGAAGCAATCTAATTTGTTCGGTTAGTTTTCCAAGAATTGATTTTTCATATTCAGCGCCGGAAAACAGTGCAATATTGTTACTGTTAGTAACCGCATCAGAAAGCGCACCGGAAATTTCGGAATCAAGCTTAGTACTCCGTTCGTTGTATTTCGCGATCCAGCGGGCGTAGATAAGCCCGCTTAGCAGATAAAGAATAATCCAAACCGAAATAATTGCCGCAAGAAACGGACTTCGGTTAAAAGAAATAATAATTGTTCCAGTAATGCTTACAAGTAGTGGAATAATTTGAAATTTAATGGCGTCGCTTATGTCTTCGTATGATTGTGCGAGGCGAGTAATTTTGCGAATAAGCGAGCCGGAAAAAACATTAGAAAAAAATTTATATGAGTGGCCGATAGTATAGGCAAAAGATTGGTTAACGATATTGCTCATTATGCGACTATCCAAATGATTGGCAATAAAATTGGCGACCCTAAAGATGAGCACTCTTGAAACCGCCAAACCGGCGATAATTAACAAAAATTTTATCAAAGTTTGGACGACTATGGTTCTGTCGTCGGGAGCCGTGCTCATGGCGTCAAAAAAACGTTTATAAAAAATTGGCGTGATGATCCATTGAACATTGGCGGCAAAAAAACAAAATATAGATATCGCCGTAAGTAAGCGGTATCTGCGTAAATAACCCCAATAAGTTTGAAAAACTTTTTTACCGGTCATAATTATTTTTTCTCGGCAATAATAACGCTTGGCACCTGAACAATGCTGTTTATTGTTTCAATTGATTTGGGAATTATGGAGGCGAGACCGGATGATGGTCCGCCGTCCAAATTAAGAACGTTGTTCCACGGAACGCCGATTTTATTAATCATCGCCGCGGCTTCGGCAAGGGTAACCTCATTGTCTGGAATTATACCAAAATAAATGTTTCCTTGCGTGTCTTCGCCCACAAACGAGCGGCGCGCCTTTTTTTCGGTCGCGACTTTTTGCTCCACGCCCGCGGCGATAAGTAGGGGATAGCTTTGGCCGGCTTCGGATATTTTTGCTTCGTCAAATTTTTCTTGAGCGGTGTTGATAATTTTAAACTCTGGCGCGAGCGCCAAAACGGCGGATTTATTTAATTCATATTTATTCTTGCCAACAATTTGTCCGTTTGTTTTAAGAAAGCCAGTTGGCAGATACTTTTCGTTAAAGTAAACGCCGTTAATAGCAAAAACGGCCTTGGGATTGGCGTTAAGGTGTCCAAGAACGGTAAGCGGTGCAGAAGTATTTTCAAAACGCCAAACAAAGCCGTCTTTAGGAAAACGATAAACAATCATTTTGACCAAACATTCTGGTTCGGCGCATTCAAAACGCACGGTGCCAAGACTGGTTTTTTCCCAGACAGCTTTGGAAACCGGCGGTTTTTCTTGTTTGTCCTTTGTCGTATTTTGTGACGTGCAGCCACTGCCTAGGAGGATTATTGCTGAAATAATCAAAATTTTTTGTATTTTCATACAAATCATTTTATCAGAAAGTTGATTAAATTAGTATTCCGTGCTATAATTTCTTAGTAAAATTGAATTTTCTATGAAAAAAAGAATTATCATCGGAATTATTATCGCCGTAGTCGCCACGCTCGGCGTCATAATTTTTTATCCTAAAAAAAGCGCGCCGCAGGCAACGATCAAAGTTACGCGCGGCTCCATTGTTGAAGCGGTAACGGTAACGGGCGCGACCAAGGCGTCGTCCAGTGTTGAACTGTCTTTTGAAACAACGGGACGGGTTACCAATGTTTATGCCAAAGTGGCCGACAAAGTTAAAGCTGGTCAGGCGCTCGTCGCGATAGACAAAAGCTCACTTTTGGCGGATCTTGCTCAAGCACAAGCAGGATTGGATTCGGCCAAAGCAAGATTGGACGAGCTTAAAAAGGGGACACGCCCCGAAGAAATCGCGATTAGCGAAGCGTCTGTTGCTAACGCACGCGTGGCCTTAACGAGTTCGCGTCTGACGCTTTTGGACGCGATTAATAACGCCTTTACCGCGGCCGATGATGCTGGAAGAAATAAAACCGATTCTGTTTTTAAAAATCCAGCCAGTTCAAATCCTAAACTGATTTTCACCTCGTCAAACGAACAATATGCGCCCGATCTTGAAGGTAAGAAAGTTTCAATGGTGCAAAATCTTGTTTCGTGGAGAAGTCATATTGATGCAATCACGAACCAGAGCGATATTTTGGCCGCCTCCGACGAAGCGCAAACTCGCTTAGACGAAGTAAAAAGTTTTTTAAATGAATTATCACTTGCACTTAATACTGCCATTATTACTTTTGACGTAACGCAGGAAACCATAGATGCCTGGAAGGCGAGTACGGCAACCGCACGCGCTGGGTTAAATACAGCGACAAGTAGTCTTTCTGGGGCGGCGTCGGGAATGCGTGGAACTGCGGCCGCTCTTTCTATTGAAGAAGGTAATTTGGCTCTAAAGAAAGCTGGAAGTACGGCTGAACAAATTTCTGCACAGGCGGCGGTCGTGGCACAGGCGGCGGCAAACGTTGATTCGGTAAATGTTCGTTTAAACAAAACAGTTTTGCGTTCGCCGATTGACGGGGTTGTTACGCGCCAAGACGCCAAACTCGGCCAGATCGTTACAGTTTCCACTTCTGGCGTGTCAAACTCTGGCCTTGTTTCAATCAGCTCGCCGAATAATTTAGAAATTGAGGCTAACATTCCCGAAACGCAAATCGGAAGAATTTTAATCGGCGAAGACGTTGACATTGCTTTTGATGCCTTTCAAGGAAAAGGTTTTAAGGGAAAGGTTATAAAAATTAACCCAGCGGAAACAATAATTGACGGTGTGGTTAATTACAAAATAACTATTGGTTTTGTTAAGGACGAAGACGTTAGTTTGTTAAAGAGCGGACTCACTGCTAATTTAACCATTAAGATCGTGACTAAGAACGACATTCTGCTTTTGCCGCAATACGCTATTTTGCAAAACGATGCTGGGGTTTTTATCCGCATACCCGATGGCAAAGGCGGTACAACCGATCGCCCGATTGTAACTGGAAGCCGCGATCAAAACGGAATGGTGGAAATAATCTCTGGCGCGACCGAGGGGGAAGAGGTAATTAATGTCGGATTTAAATCATAAACAATGATTAGCGTCGGCAAACTAATAAAAAATTATTCCGATGACGGCGTTACCACGGCGGCTCTTCAAGGCGTCAGTTTTGAAATAAACGACGGCGAATTTGTTGCAATAATGGGGCCGTCGGGTTCGGGCAAATCAACACTTTTGAATATTTTAAGTTTTCTTGATCGCCCAAGTTCCGGTAATTACACTTTTAACGGTAAGAAAATTGACGAGCTTTCCGACAAAGAACTGGCGCGGGTCAGGAATAAGCAAATGGGTTTTATTTTTCAATCGTTTAATCTCTTAAGTCGTTCTACGGTTTATGAGAACGTGGAAATTCCTTTGCTTTACGAACCCGATGTGCCGGTTGGAAAAAGAAAAGAGTTGGTGGAGAAAGCTGTAGCCTCGGTTGGGCTTGCCGAAAAATTAAATGTTGAGGCGGGTAAACTTTCCGGCGGCCAAAAACAGCGCGTGGCAATCGCGCGGGCGCTCGTAAATAATCCGTCAGTTATTTTTGCCGATGAACCGACAGGTAACCTTGATTCGGCTTCGGGCGCGCAGGTAATGGAGATTTTGTCCAACTTGCACCACGCTGGGCGAACGATTATTTTGGTTACGCACGAAACTTATACTTCAGAATTTGCGCACCGTCTCATTCGTTTAAAAGATGGACACCTAGAAGCCGATGCACCGATAAAAAACCACCGTGACGGCAAGGATAACTTTATTAAATAAATATTTATGAAAGCGTCTGATTCGTTGGTTATCGCTTGGAGGGGAGTTAAGCACGCCGGAATGCGGTCGTTTTTGACAATGCTTGGTATTATCATTGGCATTTCCTCGGTCATTCTGCTTATGTCCATTGGCCAATCGTCACAAGACTATATTCTTGGCCAAGTTGAGGGGATTGGTTCAAATTTAATTTTCGTTACGCCAAATGCGCCTTCCAAAGGCTCTAAATTTGCACCGCCCTCGGCGGCTTTTGGCGTGGTTATTAAAACATTAAAAGATCAGGATCTTGAAGCGTTACGGCGCGAGCCTTCTATTGATAAGGTTGGTGTGGAAAACCACGGCCAAGCTCGCGCTGTTTATAATGATATTGACCAGACGGTAACATATACCGGCGTGAATTTTGATTATACACAGGCAGTTAATTTGCCGACCGGTCGCGGAGTTTGGTTTAGCGCGGCCGATGTTGAAGATCTTAATCACGTGGCGGTTATCGGCCCACAGGTGGCCAAGGATTTTTTTGGGGAGGTTGATCCGCTTGGCAAAGCGCTACGTATTAAAAATATTTCTTTTCAAGTTGTTGGAATTTTAGAAAACAAAGGATCGTTTCTTGGCGCCAACATAGACAGTATGGTTTTCTTGCCGTCAACGGTCGTAAACAAACAGCTTTTGGGTATTGATTATTACGGCGGCTTCGTCGTCAGCGCCAAAAGCGATTACAACATAGACTTTGTAAAAGGGCGGATTACTAGCATCCTGCGTTCTAACCACTTTATTATCGATCCGAACAAGGATGATTTTATGATGAATACGCAGGAAGAAGTGTTATCAATTTTGGGCAATATTACTTTGATAATGTCGGTTTTCTTAACGGCGATTGCCGCGATTTCGCTCGTCGTGGGCGGTATTGGAATTATGAATATTATGTTGGTTTCGGTTGTGGAACGCACCAAAGAGATTGGTTTGCGCAAGGCGATTGGCGCGTCCAATAACGACATTATGGCGCAATTTTTGTGGGAGTCGGTAATGTTAACGTTTTTCGGCGGCGCGATTGGCGTTGCTTTGGGTGCGGGAACGAGTTTTCTTGCTTACTTGGCTGTTAATAAGTGGGGCGGAATCGTTTGGACGTTTGCACTCCCGCTTAACTCCGTGCTTTTGGCGGTGGCTGTTTCTTCGTTTATCGGCCTTGTTTTTGGAATTTATCCGGCACGCCAGGCGGCGCGAAAAAATCCGATTGATTCCTTACGCTACGAATAATTTTTTTGACCAATCTTGACCAGAATTTATTTTAGAAGTAATATTCCGACTTCATCTCTAGGGGTGAAGTTTTTTGTACCGTGAAAATTTAGCCGATAAGGGAGGACACAATGGAAAGAATTGTTGAAGAACTGATCGCGTTAAATGACGGCAGTTCGTTAATGTTTTGCGATGCGGGCGTGCGGGCGCAACGGATGCGTTTTCGCGCCAAATATAAAATTCGTACGGTTTGCTTTAAGTGTGGCGACGGACGAATTAACCTGGCGCATATTACCAAAACTCCGCTGGGATTAATTTTCCCTTTCCGGAACATCGGCGGCGTTTTTGATATGGGCTGGCCAGCGCTCGCCGAACGAGTCTGTGGAATTGTTCAAAATTCAATTGACGATGGTCGCTCAAATCTTTTTGTTGTCACCTATCATTTTTCTAAGGGCGATGTTCATCGCGGTTGTCGCGGGATGGGCTATGATAAACAAAAAGGAGTTGATAACGCCGCTCGTTTCGTTCGTCAACTAGAAGAAGTTTTTGGCTCTGGGCACGAGCAAGTTGACGTGGTGATGGTTGGAATAGAGACGGATGAAGACCTTTTAATCTTGCACGACCGGAGCGGGGCGAGGGCAATTGCGACGACGGAGGTTATGAAAGACGGCAAAGAATCGGCTGTTTCAATCATTCGTGAGTTGTATCCGGATATGGCACCGGAAATGGTGAACTACTTTCTTCATTTGGTTGAGGGGAACGTCGCGCACGTAGAAGAGTTGCGGAAAAATCCGCGCCCGCCCGTGTCGCTTAGTCATACCGAACGCGTGCTGGCACTTGGGCAGGGTTTTGACTGGTTGCATTCGCCTAATTTCGCCGTCATTGTCAATTACTTTGATCCGATGTTGGACGACGCGGTTGGTACCGGCGCTGGCATCATCATTAATAATCGCGACGAGGGAAGGATACCTAACGACAATGCCTTGCTGGTTGCGTCAATTGGTTATCGCGAGCAAGGATTTCAATACAACGCCGCCAAAGCACAAGCTTTTTATTTGGCAAGGTTGGGAATGGAATCTGTTCGTAAGTTTCATCCAGGGAACGAAGGGTTTTTTCATTCAGTTGTCGGTGTTGTTGATATGTATCGGCGGAAATTGGAAATTCTTCGGGTCAACGGCTTATCGGTTTAGTTCGCGTTTTTCACCCCAACCAAGCTCGGCTTGGTTGGGGTGAAGTTATATTTTCGTCACAAAGAGTGCACTTTACAAAGGAAATCGGTTTGCGCTATAGTTTTATCTTGAAATGCTAAGACTTTTTGCGAAAACCTTGCGCACGGGAATAATCACCGAATCTCCCTCAAAGATTCGTGATTTTAATTTAGAAAATTTTGAAATAATCGGCGGCAATATTAAGAAACTCGTGGACGAACTTTACGGCGGCCGCGCTTTGCGGATTCGCCACGTGGATGCCGGTTCAACCAATGCGGAAGAACTAGAACTCACTGCACTCGGGAATCCGTATTACGACCTTGAACGTTTTGGTTTGTCGTTTACCGCTTCGCCAAGGCATGCCGATATTTTGACCGTTTCGGGTCCCGTAACGCGCAATATGGAACACGCGCTAAAAGTCGCTTATGAAATGACGCCCGAACCGAAGATAGTAGTTGCGGTGGGGGATGGGGCGATAACGGGCGGTATCTGGAATGGATCTTATGCAATCGTGGGACCGGTTCACGCAGTTATTCCGGTTGACGCAAAAATCCCCGGCGATCCGCCGTCGCCCCTCGCGATAATGAAAGGCTTGCTTTCGGCTTTGCAAACCGTCAAAGATAAAAAAGATGTTTAATCAAAACACGATTTCCTATTTGTTTTTTGCGGCAACGGCCTTGTCACTCGCGGCTGGAATTTTTGGTTTGTTTGGAAAAAATTCAAAAGCCTTTAATACCGTGGTTGGTGTTTTAAATATGGCGGGCGCGCTCGCGCTGGCTGTGTCCGCCGGCAGTTTTTTATTTTTGCAGGATCGCGGTTTGTTTGCGGTAGGGGACGCTCGCCTGATTGATCTTTCACACCTCGTGCCGTTTATTGGTTCGCGCGCTCTCTCTTTGGATATGCTCTCGGCCTATTTTCTTTTGCTTGTCGGCCTTGGTGTTTTTCTTGTTTCTTGGTTTGGAATATTTTATTTGCCGCGCTACAAAGAACAGTATCGTTTCCCTTGGCTTCACATTGCGACGGCGCTGTTTATTTTTGGAATGGAAATTACCGTTGTCGCCGGAACGCCGTTGGTTTTTCTTTTTGCTTGGGAAATAATGTCGTTTGCCGCGTATTTTTTGGTGATTGCCGACCGCAAAGCCGAATCGGTTAAAGCTGGTTTTTCTTATATCATTATGACCCAGCTTGGCGCCGCTTGTTTGCTTGCTGGTTTTGCGATTGTTTCGGGTGGTAATATGAACGCGCTGCTTTCTGGTTTGCAATTAGCGCCGGGCGCGGCGGCGGTTGCCGGCTTGGTTTTGCTGATCATTGGTTTTGCCGCCAAGGCCGGTATTTTCCCGTTTCACGAATGGCTTCCACTCGCGCATCCGCAAGCGCCGTCGTCAGCTTCGGCACTTATGAGCGGCGTGATGCTTAAGGTGGCGCTTTACGGACTTTTGCGAACACTCCAAACGATCGCCCATTTTTCTCTACCTCTCTCTGTGGTTCTCATCATTATCGGCTTTGCGCTTTTTACTGCGTTTTACGGCGCACTGATGGCGGCGGTGGAAACCGACCTTAAACGAACTTTGGCTTGGAGTTCGGTTGAAAATATGGGGTTAATGTTTGCGATGGCTGGCACGGTTACTTTTTTGGTGCAACTTGGCGCGATGGATGCCGCGGGCGCCGTTTGGATCGCGCTTTTTGTTTTTGCCTTTTGCCATATGCTTTTTAAGTCGGGTTTGTTTATGGCCGCGGGCGCGCTTATTTCGGAAACACATACGCGTGACCTTGATCTAATGGGTGGACTGGCGAAAAAGTGGCCGGTTTTCTCGGGTTGGTTTTTATTGCTCGCGCTTTCGGCCGCCGCCTTGCCGCCGGCGGGAACGTTTTATGCGGAATGGATTTTCTTAACGACGGCGGGCGCGGTTGCGAGCGCTGGCGCGGTTGTCGGATTTATTTTTGTAATCATAATTTCTATTTTTGCTTTGGCCGCTGGTTTAGCTGCGTTTGCAATGATTAAAGTTTTTGCCGCCGCGTTTCTTGCAAAGCCGCGGAGTGAACATTCGGAACACGCCAAAAGAATGCCAAAAGCGCTTTATGCGCCAGCGGCCGTCGCCGCCGCTTTGTGCGTTGGCCTTGGTTTGGCACTTCCATATTTTTTGCGCGGCTTATGGCCAAGCGCGGAACGCGTGGTATTTTCTAACGCTTCGCTTATCGCTAGTGGCGCAAAACTTTCGCCCTTGTTTGTTGCCGCGGCCTTTGTCTTTGTCGCACTTGGCGTTTGGCTGATTCGTTTAGCTTTTAACCGACGCAAGATTCGCATTACGGATACCTGGGACTGCGGCGCGCCGCTAACAGCTCGTATGGAATACACGGCAACGGCTTTTTCCGCGCCGCCGCGTTTCTTTTTCCGCGCCTTTACTTTGCCTTGGAAAAAAATGTCCGTCACGCCAGTTACATTGGGAAACAAATGGATCGCGCAAAAAAAATTGGAGCACGGCACAAAAATGCTCGCCGAGCGCTTTCTTTATCAACCGGTCGCAATGACGCTTGACCGTCTTTCGGGCGGCGTAAAACTGATGCAAAATGGTGTGGTTCAGTTTTATCTGGCGCTTATCTTTGTTGCTTTGGTCGTAACGCTTATTGTTGCCCTATGAACACGGTAAATTTAATTATCAGCACAGTTATTATTATTCTTCTCGCGCCGCTTTTTACCGGCTTGATTCGGAAATTTAAAGCGTTTTTTGGTAATCGCCGCGGCGCGCCCTTGCTTCAGCCATATCGTTCGCTGGCCACGCTTACAAAAAAAGAAATGACGATATCTGAACACGCAAGCTGGGTGTTTCACGGCGTACCGTTTGTTGTTTTGGGTTGTGCAATTTTTGTGGCCGTGATTGTTCCGACGTTTTTTGCGAGCGGTGTCACAATTGGCAATTTATTTTTACTCTCCGCGGTTTTGATGATCGGCGCTTGTGCTTTAGTTTTGGGTGGAATGGACACAGCCTCGGCTTTTGGCGGAATGGGTGCTAGCCGCGAAATGACCATTGCCGCGCTGACCGAGCCAGTGCTTGTTCTTGCGCTGGTTGCGCTTGGTGCGACGACTGGTTCGTGGACTGCGGGTGGAGTGCTACAGGAAATGGCTTTGGCGCCGTGGTGGCTGGTGCATCCGTTTATGGTGCTCGTCTTTGGCGCTTTGGCGATGATTGTTTTGGCCGAAGGCGCGCGCTATCCGGTTGATAACCCGACCACCCACCTTGAACTCACAATGGTTCACGAAGCAATGGTGCTTGAATATTCTGGTCCGTATTTGGCGATGCTTGAATATGCGGCGGCTTTAAAATATGCCGTGCTCGCCGTTTTCTTCGTTAACTTAGTCGTGCCTTATAGTGTTTGGGGCGCGGGCGCGACGCTTACTGCTGGCATTATCGGTTTTGCTGTTAAGTTTATTTTGGCCGCGTTCCTTACAGCGTTTCTTGAATCAATGGTTGCCAAAATGCGCTTCTACCGCTTGCAAGAATATTTTACGGCTGCTTACTTGCTCGTATTTTTTGGTTTTTTACTTTCCTTGATGTTCTAAAGCTATGACTGCTGACACTTATCGTTTATTGGTTGATATCCTCGCAGGTGTGATGCTTGTTTCTGGAGTTTTTATGCTTGGTCGCGTTCGCGTCCGCTCGCTTTTGCGTTTCTTTGCCGTGCAATCGTTCGCGCTCGCGCTTGTCGCCGCGGCAAGTGCGATCTTTGAAGGGCGTTGGCACCTAATGGCGACAGCGATTCTTGTTTTTGCTATAAAAACAATTTTTTTGCCGCTGTTTATGGTCTCGGTTATGGCCAAAGGGCGCATTTACGAACGGCTGGTTTTTGCAATGCGTCCGGCACTGTCAATGTTTGTCGGCGCGATAATGGCAGTGCTTGGTTTTTATCTGACGGCTTCGCTTATTCCCGAACTTGGCGATAATTTTTTCGTGGTTGCAGTTTCGGTTTCCATTGCCCTTGTTGGTCTCCTAATGCTTATGACGCGCAAAGGACTCTACGGCCAAATCGTCGGCTTCCTAATTTTAGAGAACGGGATTTTTACTTTGGGGATGGCGCTTACCGGAGGGATGCCGCTCATTGTTGAGGTTGGAATATTTTTTGACGTAACCGTTGGCGCGATTATTATGGCCTTGCTTTCATATCGCGTTCACAGCGAAAGCCGCCGCGCTGACACTGAGTATTTGGAAACTCTTATTGACTAGCTTATGTATATAATTTTTGCCGTCCTAGCCGCCGCCATCACCGCCCTTGTTTGTCTTTTTGCGCGGAATTATCGCGCGCTCACGATCTCGGCCGTTAGCGGATCGTTTGTTGTTTTTGCCTTCGCGCTCATTTCCATCGGCGCTTGGTTTGGTTTTATTCCGGGGAGTATGGCTTGGCTTAAGTTTGACGGGTTTGGCGCGGTGATGTTGGCGCTCGTTGCCGTCGTGCAACTTTTTGCGACCATTTCAAGCGTTCCGTATTTGCGCGCGGAAATAGAAGAGGGGACGGTTACTTTTTCGCAAGCGCGTTGGTATAACGCGCTAATTCCAGCCTTTGTCATTTCAATGATCCTCGCGGTTTCGGTTGATTCGCTTGGTCTTATGTGGATTGCGATGGAAGGCACGACGCTTGCGACGACAATGCTTGTAGCTTTTTATACAAAAGAAGGTTCGCTTGAAGCGGCTTGGAAATATATTCTCGTTTGCTCGGCCGGCATTGCGATTGGTTTGATTGGCGTTCTCCTTATCTTCTATGCCGCTTTTTTGGGAAGCGGCAGCGAAACCGTTTCCATAACTTGGACAAGCCTTTTGGCGTCGGCGCACTTGTTGCCGCCGGCAGTTGTTAAATTGGCGTTCGTTTTTGCTTTCATCGGTTTTGGCACCAAAGTCGGAATGGTGCCAATGCATACTTGGCTTCCCGATGCCCATGGCAGGACGCCGTCGCCGGTTTCGGGAATGCTTTCGGCTGTGCTTTTGCCAATCGCGCTTTTGATTATTTATCGTGCCAAGGTGGTTGTTGATGCCGTTCTTGGCTCGGCTGACTGGAGCAATGGTTTCTTTATTTTCTTTGGCGCGCTTTCGGTTGCCGTGTCGGTTTGTTTTATGGTGAGGCAAAAAAACTACAAGCGCCTGCTCGCTTATTCCTCCATAGAACATATGGGCTTTGCGGTTTTTGCCTTAGGCTTTGGAAAGCTCGGTGTAATTTTTGCGATGATTCACATTATCGGCCATGCCCTAATTAAATCGGCACTCTTCTTTGGCACGGGTAATATTTTGATCGCCTATAAAAGCACCAAGTTTGACAAGGTGGCGATGGTTGCCAAATATTTGCCAAGACTCTCTGTACTTTTTGTCATTGCCTTGCTAATGCTTTTGGCCGTACCGCCGTCGCCGCTTTTCTTTTCCGAGCTGGGAATTTTTGCGCTGGGTTTTGGCACGCATCCGCTCGCTTCAGCCATCGTGCTCGCCGCTTCGGTTATCGCCGCTGGTTCGTTTTTTATGAATTTTATTCCGATGTTTTTTCTTGGTCACGACGACGCCCGGCCGACGCATAAAGAAGTTGAACATTGGAACGCGACGCATACGGCGATTGCGGCCGGTTTGGTTTTAGCCGTGGCTTTTGGTGTGTCGCTTCTCGCTGGTTCTGGCCGCGAAATGCTTGCTCAAATTATTTCAATCATCTAGACATTATGGAAATAAAAGATATTGTCGCCGAACTTAAACTTGTCGCGCCGGAAAAGAAAACCGAATCCGAGCCGGTTTTTGACGTTGCTCGCGAAAACATTGCCGTGCTTGCCGACAAGCTTGTAAATAGTCTTGGCTTGTCGCTCGCGCAAATGTTTGCCGTGGAAGAAAAACGCGGCGTTTCGTTTTCGCTTTATGTGGTTTTTCGCACGAACGGAGCAGTGCCGTATTTTTCTTTGCGCACCGCGATACTAGCAAACGATCCGCACTACCCGTCGCTTACGGCGCACGTTATGGCGGCACATTGGTATGAACGCCTAATTCAAGATATGTTCGGCTTGGTTGCCGACGGTCATCCTGATTCGCGGCGCTTAGTTCATCACGAAAATATTCCCGCGGCCACACATCCGCTCCGAAAAGATTTTTCGTGGAACGAAAAGCTCGCGCACGCGAGCGAACCGTACCCAATGCATCGCGTGGAAGGCAAGGGGATTTATGAAATTCCCGTTGGCCCAATTCACGCCGGCATTATTGAACCGGGACATTTTCGTTTTAATGTCATTGGCGAACGGGTTATAACACTGGAGGGAAAATTATTTTTCAAACACAAAGGCGTGGAAAAAATTTTGGAGGGCAAAACGCCGACCGAAGCCCTGCCGTTTGTTGAACGCGTTTCTGGCGATATGGCCGTGGGTCACACTTTGGCTTTTTGCCAAGCCGTAGAAACTATCGCCGGGACGAAAGTTTCAGGGCGGGCAAAGTATTTGCGCGTCGTCCTTTCCGAGTTTGAACGCGTCATAATGCACTTGCACGATATTTCCAACATCGGCGGCAACGGCACGGCGCTTTCGTTTATGTTTGCCCAAGGCTCAAGATTAGTTGAACGCGAACGTCGTCTTGCGGAAAAACTTTTTGGCCATCGCTTTTTGCGCGGCAACATTATTCCAGGCGGTGTTACGCACGACCTAGACGCCACCCAAGCCAACGAATTAACGGTTGAGTTGGAATATATCAGAAAAGAAATTGACGCCCTAGAAAAAATCGCTCGCAATTCGGACAGTTTTATGGAGCGACTTGAAACCACTGGCATCCTTAAACAAGACGCCGCGATCGCTTATGGCGCAGTTGGACTTCCGGCACGAGCCTCCGGCCTTACCTGGGACGTCCGCCTTGGCGCGCCGTATGCCGCCTACAACAAATTAAGCCCAATCATTAAAGTGGAACAGTCCGGCGACGTTTACGCCAGATTTATTATGCGCTTCCGCGAAATTCGCGAAGCCATTCGTTTAATTAAAGAAGCGCTTGCAACTATGCCTACTGGCTCACTTGCTACTAGCTTTGTGCCACAAGCTGGCAGCGCGCTTGGATATGCCGAAAGCTGGCGCGGCGAAATATTAGACTGGGTCAAACTAGACAAAGACGGCCGCATTGACCGCTGCGTTATCCGCGACCCAAGCTTCTGCAACTGGTCCCTCTTCAGCGAACTAACCCCCGGCAACATCGTCCCCGACTTCCCAATCTGCAACAAAAGTCTGAACTTGTCGTATTCGGGGAATGATTTGTAGTCAAACAAAACAAATTTACATCGTTTTGTGGTGTTAGGTGTATTCTATAAACACCAACTGAAACACGGCCTTGATTAAAGGTCGTGTTTTTGTATATGCTAGGTCATATTTGATTATGTCTCACCCTACCGTAGGAATAATTTGTTCAACCATATCGGATTTTTCAGTAAAAACACCAGGAGAGACAATCTCGTTCATTTTTAAATATGGGCATTATCCGTGGCGATACATTATTATTGTAATATTAGTAATATTTGTTTTTTGGGAGTTTAGTACAAGATGGCAGGGGAGAAAATCAGTAAATGGTTTTTCACGAAAATTTAATGTACTGGTAGGAAGTGTAGTTTATATGTTGAATCTTTGGCTAGTTGGATATTTAATTAGTTTATTTATAGGCGATTCGGCGGCCTGTATTCCTGAATCCGTCGGATCGTATTTCGTTGCGTTCTTTTTAACCAAGAAAGAGTTAAGAATAATAGGATTCTGGGTTTATTAAGGAAGATATGTATCTGGGACAGAACTGTGTCATCCTATGTTAATAGAAAAAGGCATTATAGGGGAGGAGTTGTAATTGATGGTTTAAACGACTACGCTATCAGTGTAACCACTACCGATTTAGAGTCTATATAATTAACCGCAATGAAATCAGAAAAGTCATCAAAATTAATTGAACAAATAAATCGTAGAGTGGGGGTAGTCAACCTCTTAGCTCTCTTTAAGGCCGTGATCGTGGGAATATTATCGGCCGAGGCTTTTTATGTTGCGAAAGTCATCGCCAATCTGCTAGAAGAAACTATAAAAAGGGCAAATTTTGAAAATTGGGCAATTGCAATCAGTGTTTTATGTCTCGTAATCGTTGGTATTTATGTGTTTGTGAGGGGACTATTTTTTGACATTTGGAAGATACTGAAAAGTTTACGGTTCGATATATACGTTTCTTTTTTATTGGGAATTTCAATCAGCATATCATTCAATGGTATTGGAACAAATTTATATAAAACAATTCTTTCGTACTTAAATATAAGTCAGGTTTTGGTTCTCATCCTTACTCCTATTATCGTTGGTTTGCTAATATTAATCCGCGCTGTTTTGGAAGAATTACTCGGCGGGAAAAAAGAAGATCCGTTTTTTATTCCTGACAAGGAAGAAAGATATAAAAACAACGATCTTCTTGATTATGCCAACCAAGCGACTCTTTTTGCTGAAAGAATATATAATAACGGGTCTGAGAATAGTTTAGTTTTTGGAATCGATGCGCCGTGGGGTGTTGGTAAATCAACCTTTATAAATTTTTGCATAGAATCATTTGAGGAGAAGAAATACAAAGACCGAGTTGTAGTTTATAGATTTAACCCATTGAGATACGAGGATCGGACAAATCTACTCGAAAAATTTATTGATGGATTAATAACGACTATTCAAAAAAATACATTTGCACCAGAAATTAGACCATTGATTTCGCATTACTCACGGATTATTAAGTCTAAGGTTTCGGCACCTATTTCATTTTTTGGTATCGGAATAAAATTATCTCCTGGAACCTACACGGTTGATGACGCTTTTAATGATTTAGAGTCAGCTTTAAAAAACCTTAAGAAAAAAATTGTTATAATTGTTGACGATTTGGATCGTCTTGAGCTTTCGGCAATAAAAGATGTTCTTTTTACTCTAAAAACGAGTTTTAATTTACCGAATGTGTCCTATGTTATTTGTTATGACACAGAAAATATTGCAACTTTAAACTATGGTAGCCCGGACGATGATAAATTAATGGAGTTTTTTGAAAAATTTGTAAATGTCAAGGTAAGTCTCTTTATTGATAATAAGATACTCGAAAAATATGTTACAGATAATTTTAATATTGCCCTACAAAATAATCTTGGAACAAATCCCATAACGCGTGAAAAAATACGAGAAGCCATTTGTGAGTTGGTAAATATATACAAATCGCAAGAAGCTCATTTGTACCAGTCATTTATTGGTGACATTAGAAAATTGAAAAGACTCATTAATACGATAATGCTTTTAAAAATCGAAGAGACTGATTTTGGAAATAGCGATTTTGACAAAAGTGATTTGGTTCATCTTTTATTGATATACATAAATTACCCGAATATTTTTCGAAAAATATATAATACTGAAACAGGCGGCAAGAGAAGATTCTTTTCGGTCGTCGCCCCACATGAGGATGGTTTTATTGGAATACCCGGCCAGCGTTCAGAGGATGGGCAATATGAAAATTCCACATACTATAAGGAATACTTAAAGAGCCTAAATGATAATCAACGCTTTCTTTTAAATAAAATCTTTGATGTTACTAAACGATTGCCTGATACTCGTCGGATTGATTCGGTATCGCCAACGATAAAAAAATCTTATGCATGTTTTAATGGCGGTTGGGGTGCGGGGAAAAACCTTGAAGAATACCTTCATCTCATTGTTAAATTAGTGAAACCACAAAAAAGAGGTCAGTATAAATTTTATTTGAATGCACGGGATAAGGTGAAAGGCGGAACAAGCCCCGAGGCCATTTTTAAATCAGAGAAAGATTTTAGTTTTTCTGAAAGCGAGAACAGTCATCTTCAATTCTGGAACATAATAATGGATACCGCCAACGATCTCTGAACTCAAAAACGGCGTCTGTGCTAATTGATTATCTACTTAACCACATTACAGATTATTCATTATTTAAAAACGCCGAATTGGGGGTTGGGTTGAGACATGAATTAAACTTATATCTTGTAAAATTACTTAATGATGCTGGTTGGTCAGATCAGAATGGGGAGCATTACAATAATATTGGTAATAATTTATCAGAAATTGCTGATTGGATATTCGGTGAAAATCAACATCTTGGTAGCGGTGTACTCAATTTGTTGAGCAAGGAAGATCGTGGCGTTTTTGGACTTTACGACCTTCTCGCGTTTCGATTGTTTTGTAGTGCCGATAGGAATGGTGGGGTATATCACATTCAAGAGGCGTTATCTAAACACGGGAATCCCGACGCGATAACAAGTGGTTCGGTAAATGATATCGCGATTGGCGAGATGCGTGAGATATCACAAAGGGTGTTTAAAATTTTTAAAAGTCAGTATATCGAAAAAGAAGATAAATATTTTTGATGTGATTGATAAAATTACATTGGAAGATATTTCGGGTAAGTACTTAGATTATATTAATAGTAATATCTCTTCCGGAAAGGTTAAAAATGTAAACGAAACGGTCTCCGGATTAAAATCAAATCTTAAATCATTCATAATTTATCAACTTGGAAATTCATTGATAAGCCTCGGGGTCGGTTGCGGTTATTATGACCCAACTGGAAATGAAGATAAAAAGGGTATCAAATTACAAATCAATGATTATATTTTTGGGATTTGTTTCGAACCGTCAGATGATGATAAATATGAACATTTCTTAGACTACTTGTTAATAAATTTATCTCACAACTCTCCATTAGATCCGAGAAGTGTATTCTCTCCAAATGTAAATGAATTTACTAAAGTTCTCGAAAAAAGAAAAACTTATTAACTACTGGGAAAAACACGGCGCAAAAATTAAAGAACTCAATTTCCCGGCTAAAGAAAAAACTATATTCACCCCGAACTATTCGGCTACATATAAGGAAGATTTATCAAATGTTTATAAAGTTCTTGATGATTTAATTAACGAACAAATTAAATAACTGTGACAGGATCGTTTGTTAATGTATGTTAAATTCACAACGTGTTTATTGGGAAAATTACAAAAAAGAAATCATAGATTCCGTGAACGTTTTGATTGAAAAAGGGCATTATAACGCCGCCGCTAAATTAATTTTATTAGGCATAGATAGTGTGGCTGGATTTTACATGGGCAGAGTGGAAAATGGATTTATAACAAAATCATTCAGTGGGTTTGTAGAAAAATATATGTGGAAATTTAATGACGTTAATTTCCCGACAAAAGGGGTTGTGTTGATTAATCGTAAGACTGGATATAGGTTCAATAAACCAAGCGAGGTACTTTACCATGTAATTCGTAATGGCTTTATTCATGATGGATTTGTAGGAATCGGTATTGAAATATATAAAGATTTAGATTCAAGGGTATTATGGAGCGGTTCGGGTTTTAATATTTTCAGGCTAAACATTGTAGGATTTTTTGAGTACTTTAAAATATCTCTCGTAAATTACGAGAATGATTTGAATACAGATACTGTTTTGATGCAAAAATTCGTTAATAAATATAATGATATAAACTTTTTTTCTTTTGGTTCTTTAAAAACGAAGAAGGCGTGACTCTTCGTTTTTGCTATCCACTCGCCCTACACCAATACTAAAATAAAAAATACAGTACACTTTTGACTGTACACGTTTTCATCCGGCCGGATGAAAACGTGTACAGTAAAATTTTTTTTGTTTCCGTCTCACGGTTGTCTCGGGTGGGACAACGGTGAGGCGGGGAGTTTTTGCAAATTTAAACTGATTCTAGTGTTGTTGAACGGAATTAAAAAAAGGTAGACCCTTTTGTGTCCTTTTTTAATTTATCAATTCGTTATAATAATGTAATATAACAATTATCACTAAGGTAATTTAAATGTGACTAAAATATGACACCAGAAAAAGCCGGCCGAGGAGCGATAATGCTCAAATACGCGGCAATAGGTGAGTGTGTGTCGTTCGTAGCGACGCTGTTTTTCGTCGTTGTCACTTCGTATACGGCGTACGTGTTCAAATTTTTCAGTCCGTCCGCGTTCAATAAAGTAATAATATTTTTTGTAGCGTTGCTGGTTTGGCAAGCATCATCGGCGACTTACCGGATTTGGAAAAGGAATTCGGTAATTAAGAACAACGCCCTCCAGTCGGCCAAGCCGCCGGTTCCCCAAACGCCGCTTTCACCGGATGAAAAAGCCGTTGTCGTCGTTGCGCCTATCAGCTGGCGCAAATTTCCTGATTTTCGAAATCAAAATGAGTACCGCTCCATTTATCCTTCATGGTTTCCGCAGAACTCGCTCATCATCACCGACCGCGGATTGTTGTTCGTTTATGCGCCGTTATACTTGGGCGACCAGATGTTCGGCAAAAAGGTTTCGGTTGCTGATAGTAATTTTGTCTGGGCCGATAAACTGATCGTCGCAAAAATTCATGATCTGCTGGAGAAGAATTCGCTCAAAGAAGTTTACGAAAGCTACCCGGCAAATTTCCGCTTGGGTTTTGACGAAATTGAATCGATCCAGCATCCCGATCTTCCGTACATACTTCTGATCAAGCTAAAAAACGGCTCACGTTTTATCGTTACCGTCAGATCAAGCGACGATTACGAAAAGGCCAGGCAGGTGTTGGGACAGAAGGGTTTTTAAAAGAATTAAGAAAAAACTAAAGCGAAAACGAAGGGGGTACACTCCTTCGTTTTTGGTATATTGACACGAAAATGTTTTTCGGTTAATGTAAAACGTTTTGAAAGATAAGGAGAGAACATGAACAAGCCAGTACCAGGAAACGACGTGAAATCGGCTTTTATCGCCGTCCAAATACGGCGGATGTGCGACAGATCTCTGTGTGTCCGAAGCAAAGCGGCTGGGCCTGAGCGATCTGCATAGCCAACTCGTGGCCGGTCACGGGCAGATGCATATACGAAACAGCTTGGCCGAGGCAGGGGAGGGCGTTGTAGATGTCGGCGAAATCTATGAGTTCGTGCGCTCTGTGGTCGTGATGGCCGCAGCGCATTTCCACGACCTTGAACAACTTGAGGCTGGGTGGGCAATGACGCTCTATCCGAGCATGGATATCATGCTGTTTGTTTGGGCGCGCGCCAAACGTTCTGGAACGAACGGCCTAGGCGCCTGCATCAAACTGCGTGACGAATTTCGCGTGCGCAACGAGGCAATCGCCAAGGTCGTCATCGGACATCTGCTTCGTTCCATGGATTCTACGGAACACGTTGAGACCTACACGGGCGCGTTCGCCGGGGAGATCGCTTTTCGCGTTTCCGACTACGCTGAATCGCTTCTTGAAGAGCTGCCGCCAGTTGCGGTCGATTTTCAGGAGCCTGCCAACGGCTTGGAAGCGCTCGAAAATGTTCGACGAAGGCATTGCTCTTATTCCGGACGAGGACCTGCCGATCCTTCCTTACGAGATTAACGCCATTGACTGCGTTAATGCGTTCATGCGCGAGATGCTGTCGCAAGCGGGCCGGCCAGCTGGCAGTATGGGGATCGTCAACCTCGAACCGCTCGAAAACGATTGGAAGGCATGTGGCGAAATACGCCTTTATCGCCTTGGGTCTGCCGCTCCACTGAGGATCGGCAACGGCTTACGCCACGCGAATGGGAGGATCCTTCGGGATCCTCCAATTTTTTTTGTCAGCATCCACACGGTGAGGCGAAGTTTGTGTGATATTTGACAAACGATTCCTTACAGTGTAAAAAATTCCCAGGACAACAACAGGAGTACCAATGACCGAAACCGCTAGACAGCTCATTTTCGTCGTCAGCCAAATGATGTTTGTGACAGGTGTCATAATCATCGCCCTCGCCAGCTGTGAGGCAAAGAGCATACCGCGCCTGTTCAAGGCGTTCGCCGCCGTTGTCGCTTTGGTGATGAGTGCACTGTCCTTTCACGCGCTCATCACCAATCCGCACTTCGGTATTTCGCTCAATTATGCCTGTGTCGTCGTCGCCGGAGCCAGTATCGTCGCCTTGTTGGTGGCGGTTACAGCCTCGCGTCGTTCGTCGCCGGCGGTCAACTGACCGCCAACTAGGGCACATCACACGGGGTCGCTTCGGCGACCCTTGTTTTTATATGCAAAGGGAACTGAGATTGTTGCGGAGGAATAGCCGGTGTACATCGGGGTGGTATTTGGTACAATAAAAAAATGATTCACTTTACGCCGATACCGCAAATAACCGTATTTTTTTGGCAGGTTCCTGTTCACGGGCTTTTGATTGCTGTTGGTTTTTTGATTGCTTTATTTTTTGCGACCCGCGAGGCAAGGCGGCGCGGGTTGAATACGGCGCCGCTTGAAAATGCTGCGGCAGTTGGCGCGATTATTGGCTTAATCGGCGCGCGCCTTGTTTACTTAATTTTTTGGGGCGGGGGAATGAGTCTATTGGAAATGTTGCGCGTTTGGGACGGCGGGCTTTCTTCGCATGGTGGATATATTTTTGGCGTCATTGCTGCTTGGTTATATTTAAAAATCTATAAAGTTGACGTTCTTGGTTATTTTGATGCAGCCGCGCCTTTCATTCTTTTAGGGTGGGCGATTGGGCGGCTGGGGTGCTTTCTAAATTGGGACTCATACGGCAAGATTGGTGATTCGTTTTTTTCTATTGTTGTTCTTGGCGAAAGCCGTTTCCCGACCCAACTTTTTGAAGCGGCAGGATATTTAATCGGGTTTGCTGTTTGTTATCTTTGTTTGCAAAAGTTTGCAGGTAGGCTTAAAAAAGGGGGGATTCTCGCTCTTTCATTATGTTTGTTTGCGGCGGTAAGATTTTCTGTTGATTTTTTGCGCGACGATCCGTTTTCTTATTTTTTATTTTCGCAGGTTTTAACGGGCCTGATTCTATTGGTTTCGGGAATTTATTTTTTGCGAAGCATAAACAAAAAAATCGTGATATAATAATTAACTTATAAACGACGAAGGGTTGATTCTTGGTCATAGACGTTAATTAAACAAGTATGGCGAAAAAAAGTACCAATAGCGCCAAAGCGTGGGTTGTTGCCGTCACCATGGGTTACGGTCACCTCCGCGCCGCTTATCCGCTTCGCGATTTAGCTGACGCGAAACACTATCTTTTTGCCGACGAATACGAGGGAATGCCGGCGTCCGACCGTTCCATTTGGAAAAATAGCCGTAAATTATACGAAACCATTTCCCGTTTTCGCGTTGTCCCAATCATTGGTGAGCCGATTTTTTCTTTGCTTGATCGCTGGCAGTCGCTTAAAATGTTTTACCCGGAACGCGATCTTTCCAAACCAACCTTTCCTGTGCGCCAAGCCTATGCGTTTTTCCGCCGGGGTTTTATGGAGCATTTTATCAGGCGCTTGGCCAAAGAGCCCATACCGCTCGTGACCTCGTTTTTTTATGTGGCACAGGCGGCTGAATTTTATAATTACCCCAACGAAATTTATTGCGTTATTTGCGACAGCGATATGTCGCGAAGCTGGGTCGCGCAAGAGCCGCAAAAAAGCCGGATAAAATATTTTGCGCCAAATCGTCGCGTTGTGGAAAGACTTAGGGAATATGGCGTACCGGATAAGAATATATTTTTAACGGGCTTTCCGCTTCCAAAAGAGCTTATCGGCGGATTGGAATATAAAACGCTAAAAAAAGACCTCGCGCACCGGCTATTTAATCTAGATACCAGTGGTATTTATGCAGCGCGTTTTGGTCCGGCCGTGCAAAAGTTGCTTGGAAAAGAAAATTATCCTGGGCATAACGGTCATCCGCTTACGCTCGCGTTTGCCGTTGGCGGCGCTGGCGCCCAGCGTGAAATGGCAATGCCGATTTTGCGGAGTCTTAAGTCTAAAATAAAAAGCGGCGCGATTCGCGTAATTCTCATTGCCGGTAACCGTCGCGAGGTTGCGGATTATTTTGAAAACGTTATCAAACAGAACGGTCTTGCACCGTATAAAAATTTTGTTTCCGTTCTTGTTGGGCGCGACAAGCAAGAATATTTTGAAATGTTTGACAACGCCTTGCGCACCATAGACGTGCTTTGGACAAAGCCGTCCGAATTGTCTTTTTATTCGGCGCTAGGCATTCCGATAATTATTGCGCCGACCATTGGTTCGCAAGAAGATTTTAATTCCTGGTGGCTTAGGAGTATTGGCGGCGGTATACCGCAACTTGATCCGGCTTATTGCGACGAGTGGCTTACCGACTGGCTTTCATCGGGTTGGCTCGCGCGCGCCGCCGTGGCTGGCTTTACGAACGCGCCTAAGCGCGGCGTTTATCGCATTGACGAGATCGTCACAAAAGGCGCGCCAAGTTTGCCTGAGCCGATTGAACCTGTTTAATAATGACAACTCGCTACCCCAATTTATTAGTTTTTTTAGCAGGGCTCGCGATATCTTTGGTATTATTTTTTACAGGTAGCCTTGTTTATGCCGTTGATTTTCTTGGCAAGCTGAGTTATCTCGGTTCTTTAATATTGGGCGCCCTCTATGCTTCGGCTTTAACCGGTGGCTTTGCTTCGGTTGCCTTTGTAGCGATCGGCGAAAAAAATAATCCGCTCGTCGTCGCGATTTTAGGCGGTCTTGGGGCAATGTTTGCCGATTTTTTAATATTCCGTTTTATAAAAATCGGAATCATCAGCGAAATAAAACTTTTGTTTGAGGGACGTTTTAATTTAATCAGAACGCAAAGAATAAAAAATTTTGTCGGTTTGCGTTTGTTTCGTGTTCCGGCGCTGCTGTTTGGATTTTTGGTGATCGCTTCGCCGCTTCCCGACGAACTTGGAATTTTTATTCTCGCGTCGCTCGGCGTTAGGATCAAGCGGTCGGCGCCTTTGTTTTTTATTCTGAACGCATCCGGAATTTATTTGCTGGCCTTGGTCGGCGCCGCGATCGCTCAGTAACGTTTTATGAACACACAAGACTATTACTCTCTCGGCACGGCGGAAGTTTTTAACGATCTTAAATCAATGCGTTCGGGAATTACCGAGCGCGAGGCTGAGGCACGTTTAAAACATTTTGGCTTAAACGAACTGCCTTCGCCGCCGGCAATTTCTTCAATCAAAATTTTTTTAAGACAAATTATCTCGCCGCTCGTTTTACTGTTGGTTATTGCGGCAATGATCTCGTTATTTTTGGGAAAAGGAAATGACGCACTATTGATTATTGCAACCGTACTCATAACGGTTATATTTGGTTTTTTTCAAGAGATAAAAGCCGAACGCTCGCTTGAGGCGCTTAGAAAAGCCGTTAGAAGTACAGCCAGAGTAATTAGAGATGGAAAAGAATTGTTGCTCGCGACGAGTATGATCGTTCCAGGTGACGTAATAATTTTTTCTGAAGGCGATCGCTTGCCGGCTGATTTGCGAATTATTGAAGCATCAAGTTTATCAACTAACGAAGCCTTGCTCTCTGGCGAATCACTGCCCTCAGAAAAACAAATTCATTCTTTGCCAAAAAATACCATCTTGGCCGAAAGGTCAAATATGGTTTTTGCCGGCACGACGGTTGTTTCCGGCGAAGGCGAAGGCGTGGTTGTCGCGACCGGCCTTGCAACCGAGATTGGCAAAATTGCCGGCGCACTTCAGACGGTTAAAGATGAGCCGTCACTGCTCTCACTTCAGATTAAGCGAATGACGATTGTGATAACAATAATGATTGTCGCCGCGGGAACGGTGGTTTTCTCGGTTGGTTTATGGCAAGGGCGACCGCTTTTTGAAATGCTGGTTTTGTCGGTCGCGGCGATTGTTTCGGCGATTCCCGAAGGTTTGGCTGTTTCCGTAACCGTAATTATGGCCGTTGGAATGCTTAAACTGCATAAGGCCAATGCTTTGGTAAGACGGCTCTCTTCGGCTGAAACTCTTGGTTCAGTTTCAGTGATTTGTTTTGACAAAACCGGCACTTTAACCGAAGGAAAAATGTCGCTCATTCAGATTGTTGGCGATAAAAAACTCGCGGCCGAACTTATTGTTTCCGGAGTTTCGGCACGCGTCACCAATATTCACGAACCAGAAGCGTCTTGGCGGGTGTCTGGCGAAAGCACCGAAGCAGCGTTGCTCGCTGGCGCGCTCAAAGAAAATGTCGCGAACGAATACAAGAAAAAAGTTGTAATTGAAGATTTGCCATTTTCTTCGGAAAGAGGTTTTCGTGCGACGCTTACCGAAATCGCGGATGGTTATCGTCTAACCGTGATCGGCCAGCCTGAACTTCTTTTGGATTATTCAAAACATGCCAATAAGGAGATTTTGAGTGATTGGCGTGAACGGGTCAAACAAATGGCAAGCGAGGGGACGCGAGTTTTGGGAATCGCGACAAAAAAACTTAATACGCCGATTAATTTATCCGACGCCGTTGCTGTGTTGTCGTCTTTGGAATTTGTCGCCTTGGCGGGATTGGCCGATCCGCTTCGTCAAAATTCTAAACAAGCAATTGGGCGAATTCGCGCAGCTGGTATTAGGGCAATAATGATAACCGGCGACAATTCGGTTACGGCCGCGGCGATCGCAAAAAAGTCTGGAATTATTGATTCTGACGCACGCGCCATTGCTTGGTCGGAAATTGAAAATTTGCCGCCCGAAGGGTTTGTTAGGGCGCTTGGCCGCTATGACGTTTTTGCCCGCGTTCCGCCATCGGAAAAATTGCGCATCATCGGGGCACTGCAAGGAGCAGGGGAAACTGTCGCGATGACTGGGGACGGCGTTAATGACGCGCCAGCTTTAAAACGCGCCTCAATTGGCGTGGTTATGGGTAGTGGCACCGACGTTGCCAAAGAAACTGGCGATCTTATTTTGCTTGACGATAATTTGGAAACGATCGTTAAAGCCATAAGCGGCGGACGAAGAATTTTTGACAATATTCGTAAGGTCACGCTTTTTTTACTAATGGATTCTTTTCAGGAAATGTTGCTCATTGTCGTCACGATTGCCTGGAATTGGTCGTTGCCAATTTTGCCCGTTCAAATTCTTTGGGTTAATTTAATTGGTGACACTTTGCCCGCGTTCGCGCTGGCTTTTGAGCCTCACGAGTCGCGGGTTATGCAAGAATCGCCGCGGCGGCGCGGTGGCGGAATTTTGGACAAGCGATATCGTAACTTTTTATTTTTTTCCGGCGCCTTCACTTCGGTAATTTTTATTGTCTTTGTCGCCTTGCTCATTTGGACCGAGACGGACATAAATTATATTCGCACAATGACCTTCGTGGCTTTGGGTATTGATTCGTTGTTTATTATCTTTTCTTTGCGGCGTTTGCGAGAGAGTGTTTTTACAGGAAGCCCGTTTCAAAATCCGCTGGTAATTTTTGCGGTTTTGGCCGGTTTCTTTCTGTATTTTATCGCCTTATATTTTCCGCCCCTGGCCGCACTTTTTGGGAATGTGCCGCTCGGGTGGTATGATTGGAGTAAGCTCTTTGTTTTCGGGCTTATACAGTTAGTTGTGATTGATTTAATTAAAACTAAAATGTTTGCGCATAAAAAATGAATTTTTTATTTAAAAAATATAAAAATCTAGGAAAAGTAAAAGTTAAACGTTGGGTTCCGGCCGTGATCGTCGTTGGAATTATTTTATTCGTTTTTTGTTTTAATGTTATTCGTGACAACGTCGGAACAATGACGCCTATTAAATGGGGTGTTACGTTCTCAAAAAAATATGCCGAAGAGCTTGGTTTGGATTGGAAGCATGTTTTTGTGGCGGCGCTAGACGAGCTTAATGTAAAAAATTTCCGCCTTCCTATTCCTTGGGACAGCGTTGAATCGGTCCGCGGCACATATGACTTTAAAGACATAGACTGGATGTTGGACGAAGCGGAAAAAAGAAATGCCAAAGTTTTTTTGGCAATCGGACGGCGAACACCGCGTTGGCCAGAATGCCACACGCCAGAATGGGCCAAAACTTTGCGTCTCGCTGATCAAAATCAACAACTTAAAAGTTTGTTGCGCGCCGAGGTAGAGCATTTTAAAGGCCGTAATTCGGTCGTTGCCTGGCAAATTGAAAACGAGCCGCTTTTAGATGTTTTTGGCGTTTGTCCTCCAGGCGACGTTAAGTTTCTCTCCGAAGAGGTAAGGCTCGTTAAGTCGTTGGATAATTCTCGCCCAATTATTATTACCGATTCCGGCGAATTGTCATTTTGGATTAGGACTGGCTGGCACGCCGACATTCTGGGAATTTCAATGTATCGCGCGAGTTGGAACAAATGGTTTGGCTATTTCTTTTACCCAATCACGCCGGCTTTTTATCGCGAAAAGGCACAAGCGGTTTATCCGATCGTAAAAAAAATCATCGTCACCGAACTTCAAGCTGAGCCATGGCCAGGCAATCAAAAGTCTATTCCCGAAACGTCAATTCCGGAACAATATCGTTCAATGAATATTCAGCGTTTTTATGACAATGTTGAATTTGCTCGGCGTGTTGGTTTTTCTGAAGTGTATTTGTGGGGTGTTGAGTGGTGGTATTGGATCCGCGAGCGCGGCGATTCATCTTTTTGGAATGCGGCCAGAAATTTATTTATGGAAAAATAAATTTTGTTATGCCTCAAGATAACGCAAAAGAAAAGCACTTGAATACGCCGGACATTGGATCGGTTGCCGAACATCGTCACGAGAAATTAGCTTTTCCCGAAGGTTTTTTGTGGGGGACAGCCACAGCTGCTTATCAGGTTGAAGGAAATAATGAACACACTGATTGGTGGCAGTGGGAAAAAGACAACCCGACGCGCGTTCGCGAACCGTCGGGGCTTGCTGTTGATCATTATCATCGTTACGAAGCCGACTTGGATATGGCGGCAACGCTTGGAACGAAGCTGTATCGGTTTTCCATTGAGTGGGCACGCGTGGTGCCGCACGAAAACGCCATTGATCGCCACGAGCTGGAACATTATGGCAATATGCTTCGCGCTTGTCGTGCGCGCGGGCTTAAAACAATGGTCACGCTTCATCACTTCACTATTCCTGAGTGGTTAAAGGAAAAAGGCGGCTGGGAATGGTCGGGCGCAGCCAGTGCTTTTCGCGATTTTGCGCGCCTTGTCGCTACCGAGTATCTTGATCTGGTTGATTATTGGATTACGATTAACGAACCCATGGTTATTGTTTCTCAAGGATATGTAACAGCGGTTTGGGCGCCGGCCAAACGCAATTATTTTTCCGCTTACGTTGTTTACCGACATTTGGTTTCCGCGCACAAGCAAGCGTATCGGGCGATTCATGAGGTCGCGGAAAAGCAAAAGAAAAACGTGCTAGTCGGCGCCGCTAATAATCTTATTTCGCTTTCCGCTTATAATCGTCACCGTTTTGCCGATCGCTGGTATGTTTGGTTAATGGATAGAATTTGGAACCATGCGTTTATTGACGCGACCAAAGGATGTCATGATTATTTGGGCGTTAATTATTATTTTCACCAAAGAATTGATCCGGGAAAAAAACGGATTATGGGGGTGATTGTGGACATCCGCGAGGAACAGCGCGATATGTCGGACATTGGTTGGGAAGTTTTTCCCGCCGGGCTTTTTGACGCGCTTTTAGATATTTCCAATTACAAACTGCCGATAATAATTACGGAAAACGGGATCGCGACCAAAAATGACGACCGGCGCGCGCGATATATTGTTTCATATATTAAAGAGCTTTATCACACGATCGCCGCGGGAATTGATGTGCGCGGTTATTGCTATTGGTCGCTTTTGGATAATTTTGAATGGGAAAAAGGTTTTGGCGCGAGTTTTGGACTAATAGAAGTTAAACAGCCGACCTTGGAGCGTTCGTTTAAACCTTCGGCCAAAATTTATGGAATGATTGCCAAAGAAAATGGCATCCCACACGAACTGCTCCGATTTGTCGGACACGAGGCGAAGCTGTAAGATGCACGTATCATGAACCATGAACCATGAACCATGAATCATTAACTACTCATTAATGGATGGTACGTGGTACATGATCATAAACAATATGCGCGAAATCGTTTTAGACATAGAAACGCAAAATTTAATTGAACGCGGTAATGGCGGAATGAATAAACTAAAAATTTCCTTCGTGGGAATTTTTGATTATCAAACCCGCACCTACGACGGTTTTTTTGAACAAGACCTGCCGCGGCTTTGGAAAATTTTGGAACACAGCGATCGGATCATTGGCTACAACACCAAGGGTTTTGATGTTCCAGTGATGAATGGTTATTATCCTGGCGATTTATTTAAGATTGGACAGCTGGATATGATGGAAGAAGTTGCCAAACACACCGGTTTCCGACTTAAACTAGACGACCTCGCGCACGCCACTTTGGGTATTGGGAAGTCGGGGAGCGGCTTGGATGCGGTAAAGTATTGGCAAGCCGGGGAATTAGACAAACTGCGCGAATATTGTCTTATGGACGTCAAAGTCACCAAGGAACTTTATGAACACGGACGGACGCAAGGCAAAGTTTTTTACTTTGATCGTTTTAAAAATGAAAAAATAGAAGTGCCGGTAAATTTTATCCCGCCCAAAATTGAAAAACCAGCAATGAATTTATCGCTGGGGTTTTAAGTTTTTAAACCGGACTCTTTTTGCGTTCGCTTAGGCGTAGCCAGATGGGCATAAAAGTTACCCAGGGGATAATGGCAAAGACGAGCGGTAGGACAACGCTTGGGCGCGGGAAAAATTGGCTGGCGAGATAAATTGCCAAAGTAAAATTCATACACGCAAGCGAAATGGAAACGGTTTGTCTGGTTTCGTGCGTTTCCCAAGAAAAGCTGTAGTAGCCGATAATGTTGGTAATAAGAAAAAAGGCGTAAAGAATGGCGATCGTCAAAATTAAATTTTTCCAATCCGAAGTAATGGCTTCGGCCGCGCCGACTTGTTTACCGACGGCGCCAGCGATAATCAGTCCCAAGGCAACAAAAGAAAATACTTTTGTTTTGTTTTTTATTTGCGCGACCGTCTTTGGCCAAATGGCGCGGACGATTGCCGCTAAAACAAAAGGAATAAAGATAACCGTTGCGAGTTGAACGAAAATATCTGTGGCATTAACGCTAATGTTGGCACCAAAGAGAAATTTGGTAAGAGTGGGGATGGTAAACGGCGCGAAAAGCGAGGTTGTGGCCGTTAAGATCATCGTGATTGACGCTTTGCCGCCGTTTAATTCAACAAGCAGTGGCGCGGTCATACCAATCGGCATCGCGGCGAGGAGGTAAATGGCAAAAATAATATCCGCTGGCCAAATCAGCCAAACCAGCCAGACTAAAGTTGGAAAGACAATCAACATCAGCGCGTTCGCCAGCAATAAAAATTTCCAGTCCTTTACATAATCAATGTACGAGTGAAAATTAATTTTTAAGCAGGAAAGGAAGAAAATAATTTGTAAAAAAATAGTGTTCCATTGTCCAAGGTCGTGGGCGTGCGGCACAAACATTCCCGCCAAAACGGCAACGGCCATCGTTAGAATATAGGATTGTGAGATAATGAATTTAAGAATACCTTTTAACATAGAATGGAATTATACAATATAGTTAATAACTTGCATAAATTTATAAAAACTTTGTTTAGTTAATTTAAACAAAAAACAACCAAAGGGTTGTTTTTTATATCGGGCTGGCGGGGCTCGAACCCACGACCTCACGGTCCCGAACCGTGCGTTCTACCTACTGAACTACAGCCCGAAGCGGGGAGTAAAGTGGTTGCGCTTGCGCAAACACTTTCTCCGAACGAGTGAATGTATTGCCGAGACAATACAGCCTAACGACGAGTCAATAATGTAACACCTATGTTAATTTCTTTCAAGACTTAAGTAAAAAGCTTATTGTCTAATGATTCTCCTCCAAATCGGCATAAAGGTCGCCCAAGGGATGATGGCGAGGACAAGGGGAAGAATAACTTGATGGCGCGGGAAGAATTGGCTCGCCAAAAAGATCGCGAGCGTAAAATTCATATAGGCGAGAGAAATGGATGCGGTTTGTTTGATCTCGCGCTTTTCCCAATAAAAGGAAAAATATCCAGCCAAATGAATAATGAGAAAGAAGACGTAAAGGGCGATGATGGTTCCAAGGAAAATCCAAAACGACGCGGCCATTTGCGTAATTGCGCCGGATTGTTTGGCAACGGCGCCGGCGATGAGTAGGCCGAGGAGAATAAGCGAAATTGGTTTGGTATTGTCTTTTATTTTTTCAATCGTTTTTGGAATAATATTTTTTACAATCATCGCAATTGCGAAGGGGATAAAGATAACGATCGCGAGCTCTGTAAACATACTGGTCGCGTTTACGTCCACGCTCGTGCCAAAGAAAATTTTTGTAAGCAAAGGGACGGTAAATGGCGCGAGAAGCGAGGTCGTCACAGTCAAAACCATCGCAATTGATTGAATGCCGCCGCCAACTTCGGCGAGGAGCGGCGCGGTCATACCGACCGGCATTGCCGCGAGGAGAAACAGGGCAAAACCAAAATCTGTCGGATGGATTAGATTAAATATCCAAACAACGGCGGGAAAAATTATTAACATTAGTAGATTAGCGAGCGTCAGCATTTTCCAGTCTTTAAAATGCGAAAGAACGGTTTTTAAATCAATTTTAAGGCACGAAATAAAAAAGATTACTTGTAAAATAAGCGTGTTCCACGCAATTAAATATTGGGCGTGTGGAAGAAAAATTCCCGCTAAAATCGCGACCAAGGTAATAATGATATACCGCTCCGCAAGCAGTTTTTTAAACATATTTGGATATTATACCAAACCATTTCCAAAGACGCCCGTATTGGTTATAATCAAGGCCAATGGATTTGAGCATTATTATTGTAACTTGGAATAGCGTGGGAGAGATCGCGGCTTCGTTGCGGTCTATTTTTGCTTATGCAAACGGGCTTAAATGCGAGGTTTTCGTTATAGACAACGCTTCAACGGACGGGACGCGGCGTGTGGTTGAAAACGTAATCAAAGACGAGGGGCACGTTCGCGTTAAGTTGATTTGTAACGACCGGAATCTTGGTTTTGCCGCGGCTGTAAATCAAGGAATCGTAAAAAGCACCGGGGCATATGTTTTGCTTTTAAACCCCGACACCGAACTTACGAGCGGGTGCCTAGAAACAATGTTGGAGTATTTAAAAACGCGACCCGAGGTCGGAGTCGCGGGCGGAAAGGTACTAAACACCGACGGCTCGCTTCAACCGTCGGTGCGACGATTCCCAAAGGTCGGGGATCAGGCGATTATTCTACTTAAGTTGCATAATTTTTTTCCTAAAATTGTCGCGAAATATTTTTGCGAAGGTTTTGACTATAACCGCGAAGCAGAGGTTGACCAAGTTCGCGGCGCATATTTTTGGATCAATAGAAAATTAATAGACAAGATCGGCAGTCTTGATGCAAAGAATTTTTTTATTTGGTTTGAAGAAGTTGATTATTGTTGGCGCGCCAAAGACGCGGGTTATAAAGTAATGTATGTTCCCGAGTCGGTCGCGAAACACCAAGGCGGCGCAAGTTTTATTCAAGAGGTTTCAATTAAAAAACAGCGCTGGTTAAACGCGAGCATGCGCAATTATTTTAAAAAACGGAAAATGTATTTTTCTTGGCTTGTCGTTTCCGTTTTATCGCCATTCTCGCTCGCGCTCGCTTTTCTTGTTCAGCATCTTAAAATTAAACCGCGAAAATATGTTTAAGGTTGCGGTTCAGCTCTTGTCATGGAACGGCGAAAAACACCTTCGCGCTTGCTTGGAGTCGCTTGCTAAGCAAACTTATGTTGATTTTGAATTGTTAGTTTTGGATAGCGGTTCAACCGACAACTCGGTTCTGGTTATTGAAGACGTTTTAAAAACTTTTCCGCGTCCTGCGCGTCTTATTAAATTAGAAAAAAATCTTGGTTTTTCTGGTGGTCATAATCGGCTCTTTGGGGTGGTTGACGCGCCGTATGTGTTTTGTGTTAATCAAGACGTTGTCTTGGACAATGATTATCTAAAAGAAATTATTAAAACGTTTGATGCCGATAAACGTCTTGCCGCCGCCTCGGGCGTCTTGCGCCACGACGACGGAAAAATTGATACGGCCGGTCTTGCCAAAAATTGGTACGAAAAGATTTTTGACATAACTAAAGAACCGTCAATCCCAATCACGCGCGTTTTTGGTGTGTCTGGCGCTCTGCCGGTTTATCGCCGAGCGGCGGTTCTTGAGGTTTCGCCGGATGGTAAATTATTTGATGAAAGTTTTTTTTCTTACAAAGAAGATGTGGATTTGGCGTGGCGGCTAAATATTTTTAACTGGCACGCTTGCGTCGTTTCTGGGGCGAGAGCAATTCACGAACGGGGTTTTGGTTCTGATAAAAAATGGGACGCGGCGCGGTTTGTCCGGCAAAAACTATCTTCACGAAACCATCTTTTAACTTTGGTTAAAGACCTATCACCTCGCGAATTTTGGTTGCTCCCAGTGATCGTGTTTTATGAACTCGGGAAAACCGTATATTTGGCGATTTTTGTGCCCAATGCCCTTGGTTTTATTCTGGAATTTTTTAAGATATTGCCTAACGCGCTTAAAGCCCGTAAAGTGATCTGGTCGCGGCTTCGCGCCGCTCGTTGATTATGAATGATATTGCGGTAATCACCGTTAATTACAAGATGAAGGATTCCATTAAGCAGGCGCTCGCCACGCTTTTTTCGGATATAAAAGAATCGTCGCTTAAGATTATTCCCGTTGTCGTTGATAATCATTCAGGCGACGGCGTTGGAAAAATGCTGGCGGCAGAATTTCCGCAAACGCTTTTTTTGCAAAACGGAAAAAATCTCGGTTTTGGCGCGGCGAACAATAACGCCATTAAGGCGGTTCGCGCCAAGTATTATCTTTTTTTAAATCCTGACACAAGATTTGTTGAACCGGAAACCGTCGCGCGTTTGCATAATTTTATGGAAGAAAATCCAGCGGTCGGAATGTGTGCGCCGCGCTTGGTAAATTCTGACGGCACGCTTGGTCATTCTTGTTACCGATTTCCAACCGTAATGACGCCGTTTTATCGGCGCACGGCGCTTGGCCAGTTGCAATCTAAAGCAAGGCAGGTTGATAAATTTTTAATGAACGACTGGGAACACAACAGGCGACGAATGGTTGACTGGGTTATTGGTTCGGCAATGATGGTTCGCGCCGAAGCGGTGGAAAAAGTCGGGAGTTGGGATGAACGTTTTTTTATGTATTTTGAAGACACCGACTGGTGTCGGCGTTTTTGGCTTAATCATCTTCCGGTCTATTATCTTCCTGATATCAGTCTTTTCCACGAACATCGCCGTTCGTCGGCCGAGCTTTCGGTGTGGCGCGGATTTTTTGTAAATAAAACCACCCGTTACCATATTGCAAGCTGGCTTCGTTATCTGCTTAAATATAGATTTAGCAAGTTCTAACGAATGTACCACTTCACATGAACCATGTACCACGCACCATCCATTAACGAGTGGTTCATGGTTAATGGTACATGGTTAATGATTCATAATTATATATGAAGAAATTCGCCGTCATCACCGCTCTCTATTATGAGGACAAATTTTTGCCCGCGTATTTTGACGCCTTAAAAAAAGTTAATTATCCGGCGAATGATTGGATGATAATTGTCGTTGATAATCGCAGTTCGGAAATAACGAAAAAGTGGGTGGACGAAAATGTTTTGCCGTGCGTCGGTAAAACGCTTCCCGAGTTTCATTTTTTGGAAACGGAACAGAATCTAGGTTTTGCTGGCGGCAATAATCTTTGTACACGCCTGGCAATGGAAAAGGGGTGCGAGGCGGTTTATTTGTTAAACGAAGACGCATGGCCGGATGCTGATTTTCTAAAACACGCGGGCGAACGGCTGGCCGACCCCTTGGTCGGCGCCGTGCAGTCGCTTATTGTTCTTGATCCGTGGGAAAGGGGAGCAAATTCTATCGGCAATGAGGTTCATTATTTAGGTTGGAGTTATTGCGGCGGCGCCGGCATGGACAGAGCGGATGCCGAAGGGCTCTTGCGCGTCAAAAAATTGACCGATCCCGAACTTAATATCCCCAGCGCCTCGGGTGCTGGCGTTGCTTTTAAAACCGAAGCTTTAAAACAAATCGGACTCTTTGACGAAAATTATCACCTTTATCATGAAGACGTGGATCTTTCCTGTCGCGCCCGGCTTGCCGGATGGAAAATCGTCATTGCGCCAGAGTCGGTCGTTTATCATACTTACGATTTTGCGCGGAGCACGGAAAAAATTTATTTGATGGAACGGAATCGTTTTCGTTTTATGTTGGAACACTATAAAATTCCAACGTTGGTTATTATTTTTCCGGCATTTTTTGTCGCCGAACTTGGTCTCCTTGTTTTGGGCGTTAAAAATAAAACCTTTCGTCGTCGCCTCGCCGCGTACGGATACATTTTAAATCCAAAAAATTGGCGATCCATAGGAGAAAAAAGAAAACAAGTTCAGACGCTTCGCAAGATTTCCGATCGCGAATACTTAAAATTTGCGACGGGCGTTGTGCTTAGCGAATACGCGCCTGGATTTTTTGTTCGCGCTGGGAACGTTTGCTTTAGCGCCTATTGGTGGCTGATTAAGAAAATAATTACCTGGTAGCCTATGCATTTGCTCGTGACCGGCGGCGCCGGATTTATTGGTTCAAATTTTACGCGCGAATGGCTTAAAAATCATCCTGCGGATCATCTTACTGTTCTTGACGCGCTCACTTATGCCGGCAATAAAAAATATTTGCGCGGCGTTGACTATTCGCGTTTGTCTTTTATTCGCGGCAACATAACGAATCCCGCGGCCGTGGCTTTTGCGATGAAAGAAGCTGATGCAGTCGTTCATTTTGCCGCCGAATCGCACGTTGACCGTTCTATTGTCGACCCGGCCGCCTTTTAAAAACCAACGTTTTTGGCACGCACGTTCTTTTGGAAGAAGCGCGCCGCCGCGAAGGACAGATTGTCCGTTTTCACCACGTTTCCACGGACGAAGTTTTTGGCGCTTTGGAAATTACCGAAGCGCGGCGATTTCACGAACTAACGCCTTATGCGCCAGGTAGTCCTTATGCCGCTTCCAAAGCCGCTTCCGACCACCTCTGTCGCGCCTACTTTAACACCTACGGCGTTCCCGTGACGATTACGCACTCGTCAAACAATTACGGACCATATCAACACCCAGAAAAACTTATTCCCACGATAATTATGTCAGCGATGGACAACCGCTCGGTTCCCGTTTACGGCGACGGTCTCTATGTTCGCGATTGGATCCATGTGATTGACCACTGTCGGGCAATAGAAGCGGTAATGATGAATGGAAAAGTCGGCGAATCTTATTGCGTTGGCGGGCGAACCGAAAAGCCGAATATAGAAATTGTCCGGACGATTTTGGAAATTTTGAACCGTCCGCATTCGCTTATCTCGTATACTAAAGATCGCCCTGGCCACGATCGGCGTTATGCCCTTGATCCAACCAAACTGGAGCGCGAACTTGGCTGGCGGCCGCGCTGGTCGTTTGTGGATGGGCTAAGAGAAACGATTAATTGGTATAAATTTAACCGCAGCCTTTGGAGCGCAATGCCGGAGGAAATAAAATCTGACATAAAATGAAAATATTAATTTTTGGAAAAGGCTTTATTGGAACGCGTTTGGCCGCCTCATGGCCAGACGCGGTTTTGAGTGCGGCGCGAATTGACGATCCTGTCGCCGTCGCCCAAGCGTTTGAAGAGCATCGTCCTGATGCGGTCGTTAATGCTGCCGGAAAAACTGGCCGGCCAAATGTTGATTGGTGTGAAACGCATAAAGCCGAGACGGTCAAAGCAAATATTTCTGGTCCGATTATTCTTGCCGAAGCGTGCGTTAAATTTGGCGCGTATTTATTGCATTTGGGTTCGGGTTGTATTTTTTACGGACCAGCGCACGATCCGTTGGGCTGGCGCGAAAACGATTTTGCCAACCCTGTGGCTTTTTACTCGCGAACAAAATACGCTGCCGATCTGGCGCTGCAGGCACTGCCAAACGTTGGTATTGTCCGACTTAGAATGCCGATTGATCACGTTCCCGGGGAACGAAATTTAATAACCAAACTGGCTGGCTATAAGCAGGTGATTGATGTCGCAAATAGCGTCACGGTTATTGACGATCTTGTCCAAGTTTGTCGCGGCTTAATTGAAAAGCGGGGCGAGGGAATTTTTCACGCGACCAACCCTGGCACAATGAAACATCGCGAACTAATGGAACTGTATCGCACCTATGTTGATCCTAATTATGATTGCGAATGGATTAATGAAAGTGATTTGGAATCGCGCGGCTTGGTTGTGGCCAAGCGTTCTAACTGCCTTTTGCAAACAAAACGATTAAACGAGCTTGGTATAACGATGCGGCCGATTGCTGAAGCGCTAAAAGAGACGATGATTAAATATGCCGAAAATAAAAGATTATCCGCACCGACGGCTCCGCACCCAACACCGTTAAAAAAAATAAAAGGCGTGATTTGCGCCGGCGGGCTGGGAACGCGTTTGGCGCCGCTTACGAATATCACCAATAAACACTTGTTACCGATTTACAACAAGCCAATGGTGCTTTATCCGCTCCAAACGCTCGTTCGCGCCGGTGTTAATGAAATCATGATTGTTACAGGGCCGGAGTTTGCGCATCAATTTGTAAAATTGCTTGGTTCGGGCGCGGCTTACGGCGTAAATATTACTTATCGCATTCAAGACAATCCTGGTGGGATTGCCGACGCACTTTATATGGCGCGGGATTTTGTCGGCAATGATAATTGCGCCGTTGTCTTGGGTGATAATATTTTTGACGAGGATTTTTCTCCTGCCTTTTGTTCGTTTAATTCCGGCGCCACGGTGTTTTATAAAGAAACCGAAAACGCGCGTGCGTATGGCGTTTTGGAAATAGACGCGCTTGGCAAAGTTTTGTCTATTGAAGAAAAACCCAGCGCGCCAAAGTCAAAACTGGCTCAAGTTGGTCTGTATCTTTTTGATCATCGCGTTTTTGACGTGATTCACAATATTCATCCGTCTGCTCGGGGCGAGTTGGAAATTACCGATGTTACCGACGCCTATCGTCATAATGATGAACTTGTCGCGCGCCAAGTTAGCGGATCGTGGTGGGACGCGGGAACGTTTGAGGGAATGGCCGCGGCGAGCGATTATTTTTCTAAAAAATAATTTATGCCGACGGGAAACATTAAACACATTGGTTTTATAATGGACGGCAATCGTCGCTGGGCTAAGGGTAATGGTTTGCCGACTTTTGAAGGGCATCGGGTCGGTAATGATTTGGTTAAAAAAGTCGGGCCTTGGTGTTTGGCTCGCGGGATAAAGTATATTACTTTTTACGCTTTTTCAATTGAAAATTGGAAGCGCACCAAAGACGAAGTTGGATATTTAATGGAGCTTTTGATGTCCGACATTACCAAAGAGTTGGATTATTTAACCAAGGACAATATAAGATTAAAAATAATCGGCCGGCGCGCCGACCTTTCTCCAAAACTGCAAAACGCGATTGCCGAAGCTGAAGAAAAAACCAAAAATTATTCCGCTGGCGTTATACAGCTCGCTGTTTCTTATGGCGGACGCGATGAGATTGTCCGTGCAGCCGTCAAGGCGGCTCTGGCTCAGGAAATTACCGAAGAGGGAATCGTAAAAAATTTAGACACCGCCGGAATCCCTGACCCTGATCTTATTATTCGCACGTCGGGGGAGCAGCGCCTTTCTGGTTTTCTCACTTGGCAGTCAATTTACAGTGAACTTTTATTTTTAAATAAACATTGGCCAGATTTTTCCGAAGCCGATCTTGATGCGGCGATTGCTTGGTATTCTGAGAGAGATCGAAAGATACGGAAAATAGAAAACGGGGCACGGCGCTGTTGCGTCGTGCCCCGATTGGTCGGCTGTGTCTACTTGGTTTTGGTGCCTAGAGCGGTGTGCGCAGTGGTGCCGTTTAAAGCGACTGACATTTGTATCATCGCTCTCTCTTTCATCATAAACGGCCACCACCATCGCTTGCTCAACCGGTCAAGAAGTCCTTGGAAGTTCTTCCTGATCTGACCTAGCTCTGTTTCAAGTTCAGCGCGCGACCTGCCGCTTTGAGATCCTTCGTAACTTTCGGTCGGGCGTATGGCGCCGGTGCGGATCTTATGCAAGAGTTCTCTCGCATCGCTAACCGTTTTTGCCACGATTTCGAGTCTATAAGAACTGTTGGAGCCGTCGTCGAAATCGAGCACCCCTTTCGCCGATCGCAGAGCGTAAGTTCCAGTTTCTCGCTCAACTCCAGGGGGCGTTGTAAAGATTGCGTGAACGGATACCTTATCAATGGCGCTGGTAACCCGTGGGTCAGTCCACGGATCAAGTTCGCTCTCACTATCAACCATGGTGTACCAACGCCTGTCGGTGTCGGTTTTGATGTTGAGCCCTGGAATTCCATCGGCGGGTAGTTGTGTTCGGTCAATGTACGCGCGAATGCTTTGGATACTCATGTTTCTCTCCTTGGTTTTCGTGTCGCCTGGATTCCGTCGGGCTTACTGGACCCGTCCGTTCCGTGGGTTGACCGTGTTTGTGCACCGGATTTTTAGGCCGGATCTAAAAAATAATAGCTTAAATTGGGGTTATTGTCAAGCTCCTATGCCTCTATAGACAAATGATGTATGTTATAAAAGTAACAACTTTTAACTGTTAACTTTTAGGTTTTAGCAAGCCACTAACAGTTAAAAGTTAATAGTTAACAGTTGATATGTCCGATTTATTTGACTTAAAATTAGAACAAGAACTAAAGAAGTCCGCGCCGCTTGCTGATCGGATGCGTCCTGTTTCCTTGGACGACTATGTGGGGCAAGAAAAACTCATTGGGCCGGGCGCGACTTTGCGGACGCTGATTGATCGCGATGAGCTTCCTTCAATGATTTTTTGGGGGCCGCCGGGAACGGGGAAAACAACTTTGGCACGCATTATCGCCAAACTAACGCGTTCGCGTTTTGAACAAGTGTCGGCGGTTTCTTCGGGCATTGCCGAATTGCGCCGCGTCGCGGACGAAGCTCGGGAAAAAAGAAAACTAACCAATACACGCACGATTCTTTTTGTTGACGAAATTCATCGCTGGAACAAATCACAGCAAGACGCTTTACTTCCCAGTGTTGAAAGCGGAATTATTACGCTTATTGGCGCGACGACCGAGAATCCGTCTTTTGAAGTTAACAGCGCCTTGCTTTCGCGCTCGCGCGTTTTTGTTCTTGAAAAACTTACCGCCGAGGATATTAAAAAATTGTTGGAGCGGGCGATTAAAAGTCCGAATGGACTGGACGGAAAGGTAAAAGTTGACGATCAAGCGCTTGATTTTTTGTCATACATTGCCGATGGCGATGCGCGCGTGGCTTTAAATTCTTTGGAAATTGCTGCTAAGGCTTTAAAAATTTCTAAGCGTCAAGTTTTAAAAGTAGAAGCGGTTAAATATGCGCTTGCCAAAACTCATTTGCGTTACGACAAAACCGGCGAAGAGCACTACAACATTATTTCCGCCTTGCATAAATCAATGCGCGGCTCGGACGCTGACGCCGCTCTTTATTGGCTTGGGCGAATGCTTGAGGCGGGGGAAGATCCGCTTTATGTGGCGCGGCGTTTGGTTCGTTTTGCTTCGGAAGACGTTGGTCTTGCTGATCCGCAAGCGCTCGTTCTTGCTATGAGCGCGTATAATGCCGCGCACGCCATTGGGATGCCCGAGTGTAATGTAATTTTGGCCGAAGCCGCCGCCTATCTGGCGACCGCGCCAAAATCAAACAAATTGTATGTCGCTTACGAAGCAGTGCAAAAAGACATTAGCGAACTTCCAAACGAGCCCGTGCCGCTCCATTTGCGCAACGCGCCGACCAAATTAATGAAAGAATTGGACTATGGTAAGGATTACAAATATAACCCCGATTTTACCGAGCCGGTTAACCAAGATTATCTGCCGGAAAAGTTAAAAGGCAGAAAATATCTAAAATAATTCTTGACTTTCTGTTTTTGGCTTTTAAGTGATAAAATGGTGGAGAAGCTAGGTTAATTAGCTACAAAGCCAATGACAATGGTGCGAAGAAATTACATTTGGATTATTTTGAGCGGAATAACGCTAATCTCCGTAATAATTCTTGCCGAACTTATCGCGACGATTATTTATTTGCGCTCGCCGGAACGGGTGGTCGCGGTTGCGTTTCAAAAACTTATTGATACGAAAAGTTATAGTTTTAGCGTTAACGCCGACGAGGCAAAGGGTGGTCTTGTGGCCAGTTTAAGCGGGGACATTGATCAAAAATCGCCAACGCGGCCAGTAGCATCGGCTGATTTTTCATTTATTATGGATGGCCGTTATTCATTAAAAGGAAAAATCGCCGCTGCGGACGGAAAAGCTTTTGTGCAATTTGAAAATACCGGTGGTCTGCCAGTCGGTTTGGCGAGCGCTTTGGGAAAAGCTTGGACGGGTGTGGACGTTAGCTCGCTTATTTTTCTGGCCGAAGAAAACGCTTTGTCGTTTTCGTCACGTCTTAACGACGCCGATATTAATGTTATTCTCGCGGCGCTAAAGAAAAATATTCCTTTCCGTGTCGCGGGCAAAGAGAATGACGAAATGCTTGGCAATGTTTACGTTGTCAGATACCCGATTGCTTTTGACAAAATTTCGGCGGTTAATTTTATTAATGATCTGCATATTTTGTTTGAAGGTCAAAAAATTTCCGAAGATAAATATCGAGCGATTATTAAGGCGATTTCGTCAACGCCGGTTTTTGTGGGCGATGTATGGATTGCTAAAAACGATAGCACAATTAGGGCGATGCATTTTTTAATACCAGTTGCCGCGGGCGGATATCTTAATTTGACCTTGTCTTTTTCTGATCTTAATAAAAAAGTCTCGGCATCTCGGCCAGAAAAATTCTTGCCCCTACCAGAAATTTTAAAGGAAATTTTTGCGCCGACTTTAAATTCCGGTTCAGTCGCTGACTTATCTAATTCTCCCTTTGCCTCAATTTTTAAACCGTTAATAAATATTCCGACGGTTCCTTTGGAAAATAATACCGAGTCTAGCTTAAATTATTCCGTTCAAAAAGGAGGCGGGGGACTGATGGATGCAATTCTGCGGTTTATCTATGGCTCAAACCCGTTTTCGGGGAAAGGTGATAGCAAAGTATTAAACGATGTCTTTAATGTTAACGCCAAATAATGATTAAGAATTTTTCACGAAAAAAAAATTCTTTAGGCACGGTCGTTCGCGACCGTATTTTGGCTGGTCTCGCGGTTTTTATCGGGTTAGTTTGTCTCGTCCGCCTTTTTCAACTACAAGTTTTGGATGCTTCGTTTTATAAAGCTTTGGCCAGCGGCCAGCGCAATGTTTTTTCAAAATTAATCCCCGAACGCGGCGACATTTTGGTGCGCGATGCTGGTGGAAAAGAATATGCCGTCGCCGCCAATCGCGATATGTGGATGGTCTATGCTGATAATCGCAAAATAACCGACCCAGCCGCAACGGCCAAGGCGCTCGCGCCACTCCTTGTCGCGCCGGTTTTGGAAAAAGATAAAACACCAGAAGTAATTGTTGAAGAAAAAAAAGCAGCGCTGGCTACAAAAGAAGAAGAATTAAAAAAACGCTTGTCCGTTTCAACTAATGCGTATAATCCCTTGGCGCACGAATTGGATGACGTCGCTTGTACTGCTATTAAGTCGCTCGGTATCGCGGGAATTGAATTTACGCCGGAAAAAATTCGTTATTATCCCGATCAAAAATTTGGCGGCCAAGTGCTTGGTTTTTTTGGTTATGAAGGAAATGAAAAAGTCGGACGTTATGGGATAGAGGGCTATTGGGAAAAAGAGCTGGCTGGTACGCAAGGATTTTTAAAAAGCGAAAGCGATCCGCATGGCCGGACGATTACCGTTGCCAATACTTCTTTTCGCGAAAAGCAGGACGGCGCTGACCTTGTCCTCACGATTAATCGGACGCTTCAAGACGCTAGTTGTGGCTGGCTTGATGATTGGGTGAAACAACATGGCGCGAGCTCGGGTTCGCTCGTGATGCTGGATCCAAAAACCGGCGCGATAATGGCGATGTGTGGCTCGCCAAATTTTGATCCAAATAATTATGAAAAAGTCGGGTCATCCGGCGATTACAACAATGCCGCCATTTGGAACGCTTATGAACCCGGATCGGTAATGAAAGCCATAACCATGTCGGCGGCGCTGGATCAGGGCAAAGTAACCCCGACTACGACCTATACTGATTTTGGCGAACTTACGATTAACGGAAAGGTAATTAAAAATTCCGAACCAAATCCCTTTGGTGTTCAAACGATGATTCAGGTTTTGGATAATTCGCTCAACACTGGCGCGATTTTTGCGATGCGCCAAATTGGCGGCACGATGTTAAAAAATTATTTGTTCGCTTTTGGTTTTGGAAAAAAATTAGGCATAGAAACCGATACCGAATCGCCAGGAAATTTAGCCAGCCTTGACCAGAATCGTGAAATTTTTGCCGCAACAGCCTCGTTTGGACAGGGGATTACGACCACTGTTCTTCAACTGGCTTCGGCTTACGGAGTAATGGCTAATGGTGGAAAGTTGATGAAGCCATATGTTGTTGATGAAGTTCGCAATTACGACGGGAAAATTGTAAAAACCGCGCCAAAATTAATTGGGCAAGCGATTTCCGAACACGCCGCCAATTTGATTACCGGTATGCTTGTTTCGGTGGTAAAAAATGGTCACGGCAAGCGTGCCGGCGTTCCTGGGTATCTTGTTGCTGGAAAAACCGGCACAGCGCAAATTCCGCGTATGGATGGCCTTGGTTATGAAGATAAGGATACAATCGGAACGTTTGCCGGCTATGCCCCAGTTTCCGACCCAAAATTTGTTTTGGTGGTGCGCGTTGACAGGCCGCAAGATGTTCAGTTTGCTGAAAGCTCGGCCGCGCCGCTTTTTGGCAAGATTGCCGCTTATACCTTGCAATACTTAGGCATTCCACCGGATGATGTTAAGTGAGGTGTTAGGTTTTAGGTATCAGGTGTTAGGTTTTAACATACGACCTTTGACCTGTAACCTTGAACCTTGCACCTTGAACCTAATAACAATATGAAAAACCTTATTGAAAAAATATTGTCCGCGCTTGCAAGCGCGATCATAAAAAAGTATAAGCCGATGGTGGTCGCGGTTACTGGTTCGGCTGGTAAGACCTCGGCCAGAGAAGCGATTTACGCGGCGGTAAATACCGAGTTTGACGCGCGCGCTTCGCTAAAAAATTATAATAACGACCTTGGCTTGCCGCTTTCAATCATCAACGCTAAGTCGGTCGGAAAAAATATTTTTAGCTGGCTTAAAATTATTGCACGCGGCGTTTCGTTTATTGTTTTTTTGCGGCGTTTTCCCGGCGTTTTAATTTTAGAAATGGCGGCTGATCATCCGGGCGACCTCGCACGGCTCGTAAAAATTGCACCGCCGAATGTTTCCGTTATTACCTCAGTCGGTTCGGCGCATATGGAATTTTTCGGTTCCGAAAGCGCGATTGCCGAAGAAAAAGCAACCCTTGTTCATGCGCTGACCGTTGATGGCGTTGCTGTTTTGAATGCTGACGATTCGCGGGTTAATGGTATGCGCTCGACTTGCAAAGGAAAAATTATAACTTTTGGAATAGACAATGTTGCCGACGTTCGTGCGACAAAAATTGAATATCTTCGCGACACGCAATCGCTTGCGGTAACCGGACTTTGTGTTGAAGCCGCAATTAAAAATCAAAAAGTAAATTTTATTCTTCATGGTGCGATCGGAAAAAATCATGTCTTGGCCGCGCTGGCTGGTTTGGCCGCTGCTTATGCGTTAAAAATAAAACCAGAAACCGCCGCGCTAAATTTGGAAAAAATAAAACTCGCCCCTGGTCGGTCGCATTTAATTCCGGGCATAAAAGAAACAATGATTATTGACGACTCATACAACGCTTCGCCGGCAACGGTTTTAAGTGCCTTAGTGGCGTTAAAAGATTATCCGGTCGTCGGAAACGGCCGACGCATTGCGCTTATCGGCGATATGCTTGAGCTTGGTGGCTATACCGAAACCGCGCATAAAAATGTTGGCGAAACGGCGGCAAGACTTGGTATTGATTTTTTGTACGGTGTTGGCGAACGAATGCACGACGCTTGCACCGCGGCGCGCGCCGCGGGAATGGGGGAGGAACAAATTATTCATATGGAAAATGCCGGCTCGGCCGCGCGCTTTCTTCAGGAACGTTTGCATCCAAACGACGTGATTTTAATTAAGGGCTCGCAAGGAATGCGCACTGAACGCGCCGTCCGCGAACTAATGCTTGAACCGGAAAAAGCCGAAGAACTTCTTTGTCGGCAGGGGAAGGAGTGGGTGGATGGCACGTAGCACGTGGCATGTGGCATGTGGCATGTGGCGTGTGGCACGTAGCACGTAGCGCGTGGCTTGTAGTACGTGATACGTAGTAGGTGGTTACTGTGGAATTAATGAAAAAATCTTTCGCATCACATTAAATCGCGATCGCGATTTAATGTGATGCGAGTAAATATTTGAATAAACGAAAACCCTTGAGACACTCAAGGGTTTTGCGGTTAAGAGGAAGTGACGGTTTGTTTATTTGTCCGGTAGAACGCCGGGGTGGGTGAAGCTGAAAAAGGCTTGGCCTGTTCTTTGGCTTATTTCCCCCCTGAGCGGTCCGACCGATATGCCGGGATAGACCGTGAAAATCTCCAGACTCCAACCACCCCCAATGCGCATGAAGTCGCAGGAAAAAGTCACGGCATAGGTGAGCATTGCTAAGTGATGCGTGCCTTGTTTGACCCTAAGCCCAGTACAGCTTCTGTTAAGGCCAAAGGGTTCAAGATCGTCAACTTCAAAGAGCGTGAGCGGCGCGGTTGAGGACCAGCCAACCTGACGAGAGTGGGTGACGGAAAAATACCTTTGCCGTTCACGGGAGCCGATGATGGCGTTGGTGATACTCGGCAATTCAGCGCAAAATCGCTGAACGAAATCTCCGTCGGCAAAAACTTCGTTAAAGTTGCGCCAAAGCAAGAAGTTGCCGGCAAGCGGTTCGCCACCTGGTCGGAAACAGGTGTTTCTAAGGCAAAGCTCAACAGTATCTCGACAGTAGACGGTTGTGTCGGCAAACCCAGGAATACGAAGGAACCGTGAGAACGCTACGTGTGATGGCATCGTGTGAATCCTTTGCACGTTGTTACTGCCCCATTGTTAACTGTGGTAGCGGGCATCCGAAGATGATATTCTAACTCGCTGTTTTCGTCAAGGATCATTGACGAAACAGATAAAATATGATATAAACTAACGTTGTTCTTTGACTGAAATTACGATCAGAATCAGGAATCTTTAGCTGAATTTTCGGCCGATGGTTCTTGATTCTGATTCATACCAAACCACAAAAATTGGACAGGAGCCGCTATGATCAATGCATTCTTTTCACTCACGTCGCTTGTTGGTGGTATCAGTTCTGGGCGGTTTAGCCAGAATGATCTAGACACTGGTTTTTTCTGCCTTCTTCGGGAACGGCGGTTCGTGATGGATCAACCCGGGGAACTTCCTGGGACGGCTGAGGATTATCAACAAGTTGTTCGTGCGATTCAACAAGCTGAGAGTGATGGTCGTGCTCTTTGGTTTGATGGAATCCCAACCTACGGTCCGCTCTATGATTTTCTTCAGAAAAACGGTTTCCTTGAACTTGTTCAGGCAATCGGACGTAGGAGAGAAGATCGCTTGGTGTGTAGTGTCGTTCAAAAAGCGGCAATGAGTTTCAAAATCACGTTTATCTATTTTTGAGTCGCGATTTCTTCACCCACCACAAAAGCATTCACTGCTTCCGTGGTGGGTGTTTTTGTTTTTTAATTCTTCCAACTTTTTCCGATCGGAAAAAGTTGGAAGAATTTAAAAATAGAAAGTCAAAGGAATTAAGTCTAATTCTTGACATAACCTCTCTGAAGTATCGGCAGGGAAATACGTGGTTCTTTGAGTTTAGAATGTGGGAAGTGATATAATAACGTCGTTATGACGAAGTGTTGTTTTCGCACACAAACACCAAACCGTGCGGCGTTCACACTGGTTGAACTTTTGGTTGTGATTGCGATTATTGGCTTGCTTTCAACAATCGCGGTGGTGGCTTTGGGTTCGGTGAGAAGGCAGGCGCGAAACACCAAACGGATTGCCGATGTTAAACAGCTTGTAACAGCTTTTAGTTTGGGACTTGATGCCAATGGCACCTATCCGTCGTCTGGTGGCGATGTTTACGCCTGTATTGCTTCAACTTGTACCGCCAGTTGGAGTGGCTTTGCCCCCAACGAGATAGTTAACACCTTTTTTCAAACGTATATGGCAACCAAGCCAACAGACCCCAATGACAATAATTCTCGTTTGCAAGGCGGATATCTTTATAACGGACAAGACCCCTCCCTTGGAGGTGTTCCTGGAATAAATTACCTCCTTGAGCCGCCAGCCACTTGCGGAGTTGGGCAACTCATCGGAACGAACGCAAACTACGTTTGGTGTGGCGTTAAGCTTGAGTAAGTGTTATTGGCACTCGTTGTAAACTTTTAGCTCAATACTCCACGCTAATGGATAACTTTATAAATAGGGTCAGGTCTGATTTTAAATGTAAAAAAATTTTAGATTGAATGTTGGGGTTTTGGTTGACACATTAGGTGGCGCAGTGGGTATAGAACGCGGGGTTCGTCAAGGATCATTGACAAAGTGTTAAAAAACCGTATACTTTTTTTGACTGAAGAAACTCGGAAACAAAAGGGGGAAAAGGATGAAAAATTTGATGTTCGTTTTGGTTGCGCTCTTTGCAATAAACTGCAGTTCGTCGGATGGTGGCAAAACGTCTTCGCCTGCGGGTGTGAACGCACCCGCTCTAATTTGCGGAAGCGATGTCTCTTGCGGAGGTGATCTTTCTGGGGAATGGCTCGTCACGGAAACGTGCATGAGCAAAGAATTTCGGGATAATTTTGACAAACTTTCAAAGGGGAATTCTTACCAATCATGCGTTTCGTCGGCGGAAATGAAACTACTCTCGCCTGGTGTTGTGGTGACATTTCCGAATGGGAATTGGTTCACCAATGATAGTATCAAAATCGTTCTTGAGTATTCAATGTCAGAGGCTTGCCTGCAAAAGTACGGTAAGAATTGTGCTGTGATGGGAACAAATTTGGACTGTTCGCTCACCAACAACGATCTCTGTACGTGTGCTACGATTCCAGAGGGAACGGAAGAACAGGAATCAATGCACAACTACTGCGTTCAGGGCGACACGCTCGTATTTTCCACCGGCGTTGGCGTGGCTTTTTTTCTTACGCGGATGAAATAAAAGACAATACCAAACAGCGTAGGGTGCGACTTAATCTCACACCCGCGACAAAAGCACCTACTGCTTCTTTCGCGGGTGTTTTTGTTTTTGAATTTTTTTGTATGTGATTATATTTTTATTTTTTAAATTCTTCCGACTTTTTCCGATCGGAAAAAGTCGGAAGAATTATAATAGATGGAAAATTTATAAAATATGGACAAGCTATATTTATGATAAAAATACCGAGATTGAATCTTGGGATTTTTAAGTGGCGCAATGAATATAGAACGCGGGGACTAAGTATCTTGACAAAATGGCCAAAATATAGTAAGAGTTCAGTAGCTGCTTAAAAAAGCAGCTCCTCTCAACATAGGAAGGAGCTCGGAATGCAGACACAACACGATCAGACCAGGAGCGCTATTCCCTCCATTGCCACTAAATCTGTGGCATCCGCGAGATATGGTATAGACAACCCGCCGCTATCTGAAGAATCGGCTGCCACGCGAATAGAGACTCTGGTTGGCGAAATTCAGGTCGTTGAAACAGACTTGGAGATGAGCAACCCCGAGACATATGCAGGTTTGGGAACCTATGCCGAGTGGCGCAAACGCGCGGTTAGTGCGCTCGGACACATAAAGAAGGAACTCAAGTTCCTGCGTCGATGGGTTGATCAACAACGTGTGGCGAAAAAAGCGGCCAAGCGCCAGGTCGCCGACGAGTCCGCCATCCGTAATTACGAAGGACTCGGCATTATCGCTCGCGGGATCAAGGCTCGAGCAATCGAGTTGGCGGTGAAAATTGGTGGGGCGTATGAGGTGCGCTATAGAGAGTCCGTCTCGCCCCCTGATTTGCTAACAGCGATTGCAAGACGCACCGAGCTCGTCGCAATCAAGGAAAGTTTGGGGGATGCTTTTCAGGAAATAACGGCTGCGTGGACCAGTCATCCGTTGCGTCGTGAAGAGATGGGTGTTGCCAAGGCACCGCTCAATAAAATCCTCAAATGCGTTGAAAGGGAACTTGGTGTGATAAAGGTGTACATCGCTCAGAGTACACCTCGACAACCCACTCCAGTTGCTGGATGGAAGACTATCTGCATTGGTTTTTTCGAGAGGATGCTCGAAAACGGCGCTGATTTAACTCAGGAAGAAGTGGCAGTATTGGTTTGGTTAAAAGCCACCAAGATGCCTGCCTAGACGTCCACAACCCGCACCCGCGACAGAAGTATTCGTTACTTCTCTCGCGGGTGTTTTTTAAGTTTTTTTTAAGGATTGACAGATGCTTTAAACTGGGTTGATATAGAAGAGCCATTTATGGGCGAGGAGGGAAAATGAATCCTTATATAGGCATAACCGATTTCACCGAATCGAATCAAGTTCGTCGCATACTCGAAGTATTTCATACTGTTTTTCCTGATGGTACGAATTGGCGTCTGCATGTCGGCGTGATGATGAGTTACAAAACACTCAGAGGGTTGCCGACAAAGTGGCAAGCATCTTTTCCGGCCAAGGAAAAAATCGCCAGCATTTTCTTTTCTCATGAGGCCTATAACTGTCTGCACTACGCCGACTACGACGCCAATCATGAACTGTCAAAAATCTTGAGTGAGGCGATTTGTTGGTGCGGGCGCGGATTAAACGCTGTTCAGCTTGATATGATCTGGCCTAACCCCGGGGAAGTCGCAGAAGCAATTCATCGTTCACGCATAAACATTGAGGTCATTCTACAGCTTGGCGCAAACGCTCTGGCGGAAACAGGTGGTGATCCAGCTGTCACTGTGAACCGTCTTCGCGATTACGAAGGAGTAATCCACCGTGTGCTCATTGACAAGAGCATGGGTCGCGGGCTCGTCATGGACGCCAACGTGCTTCTTCCTTTCGTTTCCGCCATCCGACAACATTTCCCGACATTGGGCATAGGCGTGGCTGGTGGTCTGGGGCCAGGCACGGTCGAGGCGGCACAACCACTCCTTAGAGCTTTTCCTGATCTAAGTATTGACGCCCAAGGACGACTTCGTCCAAGTGGAAACGCTCTGGATCCAATTGATTGGGATATAGCCTCGGAATACCTAGTTCAAGCCGCCTCAATCATTAGAGAATAGACTCTCAAACGAAGGAAATACGACCCTCGTTTCACACCCGCGACAGAAGTATTCGTTACTTCTCTCGCGGGTGTTTTTGTTTTTTAATTTTTGTATATTGTAATTTAAATAGACGAAAAATTTATAAATAGGATCAAGCTATGCTTCTGATAAAAAATACTGAGATTAAATCCTGAAATTTTTAAGTGGTGCGTTGGATATGGAAGGGGGGATTAAAGTCGGCTATTGACTTTTTGATGACTGCGAACTATTCTTTTGAATCCTTTTGGCAAGGCCGAAGGTAAAGTTCTGTAAACAAAAACAACGGGGGTTGTCATGGGCTATTACGAAGAACGAAGACTCGAGCTTGCGCAAGAATTAGGTGAACAGGTAGCTTTAGTTGTCAAGATTGGAGATAGGCTGGTTCATGGGCGAGCTGTTCTTGGTGAGTTGGAACAAAAACACGCTCGGGTATCATGGTTTCCAGTTGCTGGTAATGTTGACGCGGCTGGATTGCGACTTACGGAGGCAAGGGAAAGGCTAGTCAAAGCGGTCGGGTATTTAGGGAATTGTGATCGTCAGGCGATTAACCAAATGGACGTCTTGATTGACACGGCACGCCAGCGTTTGCTCCAGGCGAGCAACTGCATAGAATCGCTTACGGTTTGTCGCGATACACTTGCAGAACTAGAAAAAGGCTCGAGGCTTAACGTTCCAAGATTGTCTGAATTGTTAGTTGTGGCAAGTCGCTGTTCTCAAGATAGCGATATGACGGAGGTTAACAATTTAATGCGTCAAACTAGTGACGAAGATGGCAAACAACACCCCGACCTTCTACTGATCGCTGATTTGCACGGTCGCGCTGAAGTGGCTCTAAATAGTATTTTGGCGAAGCGTGGAGATTCGCGAATGGTTGAATGGGAAACAAGGCGTCTTGGGAACGTTCAGTTTGTTGCGAGAATAATTATCAAACTCTTGGAGCAGTACGTGCTTGACCACTATGAGGCTTTTGTTCCTCAGCCGCCGGATCTCTCCGCCCTCCGAACGCTTCTCAGTTTGTCTGAGTTCGGGCCGCCACGACAAAATCTCAAAGTGCAGATGCAATATGCTGAGAGGGCATTGCGCGATGCTCGTGATAATCTCGTCAAGGCGGAAGCGGTGGGTGGTTGCTATGTCGGTGTGAAAGGGCGAACAAAAATGCAATATAACTTGGCCAGTTTGCACGGCGGCGATAATGCCGCACCAGATCCGCATTAACCGAATGACTTAAGACAAACGACCTCGCCTGGTACGCCGGGCGGGGTTTTTCTTTATTTATAAAATACAAAAGACCACCCCGATTAAAGGGTGATCTTTTTTGCTGAGCCGACCTCGGTCCAAGTAGGCAAGCTAAGCTTGTCTTGTGGTAGCGAAGCTGAGCTTCGCCGTCATTCTTGAAACCGAGCTCTGCTCGGGTAGCCCCAACCGGATTTGAACCGGTGTATCCACGTTGAGAACGTGGCGTCCTAGGCCAGACTAGACGATGAGGCCGTATTGGCACGTGGCACGTAGCACGTGGCACGTAGTTTGTAGTCTGTGTTGTTAAACAGAAAATATTATCACAATTTTAGAATAAAAAATCAATAGTCCCGTCGGCGTCGGCGGGACTATGTTGAGCGGGGAAGGGTGCGGCTAGTTAGTCGCCCAGTCCCTGTACTCGTGGCGGGTCGTTTGTGAGATGTGCTGTTCTGGGTACGCCGCTTCGCACTCTGACGCCTGATCTGATTCTCGGTCTTTTGCGGACAAGTTCTGTTGGCTCTGGTTCTTTCCATGTTTTTAAAATCAACAGAATGGCGAACAGTATTGAAACTAGGGGTAAACCGATTAGAGGCGCTAAGTCACCATATTGAATGTTTTCCCAGACGATGCTTTTGGGTGTGTTTTGTTCAAGGTATAGCGTCGCGGTAAACGGTACGACTACTCCGATGATTAAAAGAACGTTTTTCATCTTGATTCCTCCCAATGTTTTCCGACAAATAAATTTATCACGCCGCGTTTTAGGCGTCAATGTTGACCGCAAAGCGCCGGCGTGGGAATATTTGAGCGTATGTTAAATGCTTTAAGCTGGTTCTGGGATAAATTTTTGTACGCGCCGCTATTTAATGCGTTAATTTGGCTTTATAACGGACCGGCCGACCAAAATTTGGGCGCGGCGGTTATTTTGCTAACCATCGGCATTCGCCTTCTAATTTTGCCGGTTTCAATTTTAGCGGAACGCAGTAAGCATATTTACGTTACGGTTGAAGAAGAAATTTTGGAAATTGAAAAACAGCATAAAAACGATCCGGAAATTCAAAAAGAACGGATTCGCGAACTTTTGCGCAAACGTCACGTGTCGCCGTGGTCGCGGGTGGCCTCACTTGGGCTCCAGCTTTTAGTGCTCATCATTTTGTACCAGGTATTTATGGATGGTATTAAAATGAGTAACTTTAAAGCGCTCTATCCGTCCGTTATCCACCCTGACATTGTCTTTACTTATTTTTGGGGAATTAATTTGGGCGCGCGCGATTGGATCGGCGCGGCGGTCATCGCCCTTTGGTTATATTTTGAAATTAGTCACGATCAAAAAAAACACGGCGAAAGCGTAACTAAGGCTGATATTTTTTATCGCGTGGCGTTTCCGATTTTTTCCTTTGTCGCGCTTTATTGGTTGCCGTCGGTTAAGTCCCTCTTTATCTTGACCTCTATGATCTTTTCCGTTATAATCAGCTCATTCAGAAAGATATTTTTCGGGCACAAAGAATAAGTAAAATATGGCAGAATCATTAGATAAAATAATGTATTCGTTCGTGGTTGAAGACGTCATTAAAGGACTCTTCATTCACGTGCCGCCGGGCTACGTTGCCTGCGTTTATGATATGGGCAGGGGAGTCTTGCGCAAGGTTTTAACCCCCGGCCTTCACCTTAAAATTCCTTTTTGGCAAAAAGCCAAACTATTTAATATTCAAACGCTGGAGTATTCTATTAGTCGCGATTTTAATTTAGATGATTTGAAAACGCTGGGCGACGTGCCGATTCCGGTTGTGACCGCCGATGGCAAACGCGTTAGCATTGAAGGAACAATTTTGCTTCGTTTGGATATTGAACACATCCCCGCGATTTGGCAGTGGGTTGGCGAGGACTTTGTCGCTAAAATCGTGCGGCCGACCGTGCGCTCGCGTCTCAGAATGATCGCGGCCAAGTATGCGCATCAGGATATGTTGTCGCAGTCGCGGGTTGCTGTTGAAGCTGATACCAAGTCAGAATTAGAAGGAATTTTTCATCCGCGCGGAATCCGCGTAGAAAACGTTTTGCTTTCCGAGATTGCTTCGCAGAAGTGACGATAAACAGGGTCTTGACGAACTAATTAGCACTCTATACAATAGAGTGCTAAAATGTTTTTATGAAGAAACTAGAGGTCAGAAAGGAAACAATTCTGGATTCTTTGGTTAGAGAATACGTAAAAACCGCCGAGCCGGTAAGTTCGCTGTACCTTTCGGAAAAAGCCGAGTTGGCGGTTTCTTCGGCAACGGTTAGAAATGAATTGGCCGATTTGGAAAACGAGGGGTTTCTTGTTCAGCCGCATACGTCCGCCGGCCGTATTCCAACCGAAAATGCTTACCGGTATTTTGTTGAATATTTGTCGCGGCCGCAAAAAAACGACAGCGTTTTTGTTGCTCGGCTGCAATCGTTTTTTAAAGAACGCGACGACGCCAAAGCCGCGGCCAAGATGCTGGCGGCCGAAACTAAGGAATGCGTTTTTGTTCTGTTTGAACCGAATGATACCTATTATACCGGACTGACTAATCTTTTTTCGCAGCCGGAATTTGGCGAGCGCGAGATTGCCTTAAATATTTCCGGCGCCCTTGATCAGTTGGACGAAGCTGTGTCCAAATTAAAACACGAAGGCGGCGTTAAAACGCTTATTGGTCGCGAGTGTCCGCTTGATCGGCGCTCTTCAATTGTTTATGTGGGCGCTGGAAAGCGGATCGTCGGTGTTGTTGGGTTGGTGCGAATGGATTACGAAAAAATTATTGGGCTCTTAAATTCACTCAATAAATAACTGTTAACTGTTAACTTTTAACTATTAGGTTGCTAAAAGTTAAAAGCTAAAAGTTAAAAGTTAATATGGAAGAAATAAATAATAATCAACAAGAACCAATAATTGAAGAATTAAAAAAGCAGGCCGAAGAAAATTTAAACGGTTGGAAACGATGCAAAGCTGATCTGATAAATTTGCAGAACGATACTGCGCGCGAACGCATTGAATGGGCAAAATTTGCCGCCGCCGGTTCGCTCCAAAGACTGCTCCCGGCCATTGACACGCTTGCCGCCGCCGCCGCGCATCTTCCTGAATTAAATGACACCGTTCGCAAGTTTGAAGAGTATTTAAAAGGTGAAGGTATTACGGAAGTTGAAGCGGTTGGTATATACAATCCTTCGCTACACGAGGTAATCAGCAAAGAAAAAAAAGAAGGCGCCGAAGCGGACGTGATCACGACGGTTGTTCAAAAGGGGTACCGGCTACACGACAAATTACTCCGCCCAGCCAAAGTGATTATTGCGGAATGAAATAAAAAAATTTGATAAACTGTTGATTAGGTGGCGTCATTCCGAGCCTGTCTGGTCGCTCTGTCCAAGGCGAGGAATCACGAAGCTTGCTAGAGACTTTGAGTTCCCTCATCGCTTCGGCTCTTCGGGATGACGCCAAAAACGGATTAGGTATTAGATATTAGAAATTAGATATTAATAATAAAATATATGTCCTTAACTCCTTGGCACGACCCGTTTGAAGAAGTTGAACAAATGATGAAAGATTTTCGTCCGTCAATTTCGGGCGGCAATTTCTCATTTGCTCCCTCCGTTAACGTTTACGAAACCGAAAAAGCGGTTGTGGTTGAGTCGGCGATCCCTGGCGTTGATCCGAGTGACGTTGAAATTTTTATTGAAAACGATGTTTTGACGATAAAAGGCCAGACAAAAAAATCTTCGGAGCTTGATGAAAAAGATTTTTATCGCAAAGAAATACGTGAAGGTGGTTTCTTACGCCGCGTCGCCTTGCCGGTTGGGGTTTTGGGCGAACAAACAGAAGCAGAATTTAAAGACGGTTTATTAAAAATAACAGCACCTAAGGCAGAATCGCCAAAGGCAAAAACGATCAAAATTAACATCAAATAAAATAATATTTACTTATGCCAAAAATAATTGGAATTGATTTAGGAACGTCAAACAGCGCCGCTTCGGTTATGCAAGGCGACGCACCGATAATGATTCCCGCGGCTGAAGGCGCGTCTATCGGCGGCAAGGCGTTTCCGTCGTATGTCGCAATGACCAAAGACGGACAGTTGCTCGTCGGCGAACCAGCACGTCGCCAGGCGGTCGCTAACCCCGAAGGAACGGTTTACGCGGCCAAGCGCAAGATGGGAACGAGCGAAAAAATAACCATGGCCGGTAAGGAATATACTCCTCAGCAAATTTCCGCGTTTATTCTTCAAAAAATAAAGCGTGACGCAGAGGCATATTTGGGTGAACCGGTTTCAAAAGCGGTTATTACCGTGCCAGCGTATTTTAACGATGCCCAACGCCAAGCAACTAAGGATGCTGGCGCGATTGCTGGGCTGGAAGTTGTTCGCATTGTAAACGAACCAACAGCGGCGGCTTTGGCCTATGGTTTAGACAAAGGTCATAAGGATCAAACGATTTTAGTTTTTGATCTTGGGGGTGGAACCCTGGACGTTACAGTAATGAAATTCGGTGGCGGCGTTTTTGAAGTTATTTCAACTTCTGGCGACACGCATTTGGGCGGGACGGATATGGATAATGCAATCACAAGCTTTGTCGTTTCCGAATTTAAACGCGAAAGCGGCATTGATATTTCCGTCAACAAAATGGCGACGATTCGTCTTAAAGAAGGTGTGGAAAAAGCTAAGATAGAACTTTCCACGGTTTTGGAAACGGAAATTAATTTGCCGTTTATTACCGCTGACGCAACGGGACCAAAACATTTGGTAATGAAATTAACGCGCGCCAAACTAGAAGAATTAGTCGGGCCAACGATTGATCGTTGTCGTCATCCGTTAGAGCAGGCGCTTACCGATGCCAAACTTACGCCAACCGAAGTTGGCGCGGTAATTATGGTCGGTGGTCCAACGCGAATGCCGATCGTCTCCGGTTTTGTGGAAAAATATTTAAACAAAAAAGTTGAACGCGGCGTTGACCCAATGGAATGTGTTGCCAAGGGCGCGGCGGTTCAAGCGGCAATTCTTTCGGGCGACGTTAAGGATGTATTGCTTTTGGACGTTACGCCGCTTACCCTTGGTATTGAAACAATGGGCGGTGTTTCCACGCCGCTTATCACGAGAAATACAACTGTCCCAACTTCAAAGAGCCAGGTCTTTTCCACGGCCGCGGACAACCAGCCGTCGGTTGAAATCCACGTCCTTCAAGGCGAACGTCCGATGGCTTCCGACAATCGCACGCTTGGACGCTTTATGCTAGACGGAATTCCGCCGTCGCCGCGCGGCTTGCCGCAAATTGAAGTAATTTTTGACATTGACGCAAACGGCATTCTTACGGTTACGGCCAAAGACAAAGCGACAAACAAAATGCAAAATATCGTCATTCGCGATACCTCGGCGCTTTCTAAGGAAGAAATTGAACGGATGCAAAAAGAAGCGCAGGCGCACGCCGAAGAAGATCGCAAAAAGAAAGAAATTATTGAATTGCGCAATCAAGCCGACGCCACTATTTACCAAACGGAAAAAACAATTAAAGAAGTTGGTGAAAAAGTTCCGGCTGATATTAAAAAAGCGATTGACGAAAAAATCGCGGCGGTTAAGGCGGCCAAAGACGGCACCGACGCGGCCACGCTTAAAAAAGCGCTGGACGAACTTTCCGAAACAATCCAAAAGATCGGCGCCGAACTCTACAAAAATCAAACCCCGCCCGCGGGCAACCCGACGACTGAACCGAAAAAAGATGATAATGTTGTTGAAGGCGAAGTCGTTGATGACAAGAAATAGATTAAAACCTGATGAAAGATTATTACAAATCTCTCGGTATAGATAAAAACGCCACGACGGAAGACATTAAAAACGCCTTCCGTCGTTTGGCGATGGAACATCATCCGGACAAGGGCGGTGAAGCGGAAAAGTTTAAAGAAATCAACGAGGCGTATCAGGTGCTTTCCGACGAAAAAAAGCGCGGCCAGTATGATCGCTATGGCACGGTTAATGATAATCCTTTCCAAGGCGGGGGCGCGCAAGGGTTTGGTGGACAAGGTTTTAATGTTAATTTTGAAGACCTCGGCGATATTTTTGGCGGCTTTGGCGATATTTTTGGAATGGGTGGGCGAGGCGAACGCGCTAATCGCGCCGGCGCCGACATTCACGCCGACATCACGCTTGATTTTAACGAAGCGGTTTTTGGCACGGAAAAAAATGTTGATTTGTATAAACAAGTCGTTTGCCATAACTGTACCGGCACGGGTGGTGAACCGGGTTCCAAAGAAAAGAAATGCAACGAGTGTCATGGTAGTGGTCAGGTAACACGGACACAGCGCACAGTTTTTGGCCAGTTTAATACGGCGGCAACTTGCACGACCTGCGGCGGACGCGGCAAGACTTATGAAAGCAAATGTTCTCATTGTTCCGGACGGGGGATTGTCAAAGAAACAAAAAATCTCAAAATTAAAATTCCAGCGGGAATTGACAACGGTTCAACACTTCGGGTAAGGGGCGAGGGCGAAGCGATGGCGAGCGCCGCGGCTGGGGACTTGTATATCACGATGCGCGTTAAGCCAAGTCCTGACTTTGTCCGCGACGAATATAATATTTTAAGTGATTTGGTTTTGTCGTACCCAGCGGCCGCGCTTGGTACGGTTAAGCCGGTGAAAACGGTTGATGGCGAGGTTGAACTTAAAATCCCCGCAGGCACGCAAAGCGGAAGTGTGATAAAATTAAAAAACAGGGGAGTGCCAAGGTTAAACGCTGACGTTCGCGGCGATCATCTAGTACGAGTAATTGTTGAAGTGCCGCGCAAGCTTTCTAAGAAGCAGAAACAGCTCTTGGAGCAGTTACGAGATAATGAATAATTAAGAGGTTTCAGGTTCAAGGTTCAAGGTTTTAGGTGATTAACGTTACGACGTGCTACCTAACACCTAACACCTAAAACCTTGAACCTAAACAATGAGAGATTTCTTTTCCAACTTCAACCCCGCCAACCCGACCTGGGACTTATTCCTGATCCTGTTTTTTGTCATTGCCACTTTTCTTTACGGCCTCACGCTTGGCCGCGCTAAAGTGGTTGTGCAGATTGTTTCGTCGTATATGACGGTGGCGATTCTTGCCTCGGCGCCTTTTCTTGGCAGGTTTGAAGCGCAGACGCCGCTTAATCACACGCTTTTTTATTTAGCCGCCTTTTTTGCCGTTTTTACTTTGCTTTGCGTGATGCTTTCAAAAAGCGCTTTTCATCTGCACCTTGCCGAAGGCAAGGGTGGCTGGTTGGATGTGCTGATTCTTTCAATCGTTCAAATCGGCTTTTTGTCGTCAATTGTTTTGTCTTCAATGTCGGGTTTTATTTTAAGCCACCTGTCGCCGATAACCAGGAAATTATTTGCCGAAGAACCGGCGCAGTTTATCTGGACGATTTTGCCAATCATGGCGCTCATAATTATCCGCGGCCGACCAAAGAAGTTGGTTAAATAAATTTGTCTGTTTAAAACGTTTGAAAAGAAATTTTTGTCGCGTCAAAAGAATCTGATTGGGAGATGTCGTTGTCCGCAAAAGCGGTTACGACCATTGTCAGTTTGATGTCTGTTGGATCAATATTTATTTCGCGCATCGGTGAAGGCGGGGCGACGATTATTCCTTTTTTAAAATCAGCTTGAAATTTTTTTAGATCAGCTTTTATTTCGGCGGCCGATTTGCTCACCATAGCGACAAATTTAGTGTTAGGAGTAAAGTGGGCAATTTTTGTTTCGGTTTTTGGGTCAGCGCCGGAACCGTTAGTTGGGGTAAAGGCAATAATTAGATCGTTTTTGTCAACGCTTTTAACAGTGCCGGTGATATTAGTAATCGGCGAGCCTTTGACTTTGGTGGTATTTTTGGTTCCTATCTCATTGATTCGGCTGCCTTCGGTCAAGTCTTTGATAAGCGTGGTATTGGAGACGATATTTACGATGGACAAAGATAGACCGGTTAAAATGACGAAAACCAAAATGAGCCAATATATTCGCGTTAATTTCATAGGTTTTGATTTATTTACGAAATCAGTTTTTCACCGATATTAATTCATTATATATCTATGGACGAGAAAATGAAATAAAGCTATTCTGTAGTCATAATATGCTGCAAATCTATAATACTCTTACGAGAGAAATTGAAGAATTTAAAACCTTAAATGGCAAGCGGGTATCAATGTATAATTGTGGTCCAACGGTTTATAGTTATCCGCACATTGGTAATCTCCGCGCTTGTCTTTTTGCCGATACCCTGCGGCGGTATCTGGAATTTTCGGGTTTCAAAGTTAGGCAAGTAATGAATATAACGGATGTTGGGCATATGCAAGGCGATGCCGATACCGGAACGGACAAAATGGAAGCGGCCGCCGCTAAGGAAAAAATTGATCCGCTGGCTGTCGCGCGCAAATACGAAAAAATATTTTTTGAATACATAAATTTGCTTAATTGCGAGCCAGCTTATAAATATCCTCGCGCTTCGGAACATGTGAAGGAAATGATTAAAATCATCGCGTCTTTGCTTAAAAATGGCTATGCGTATCTTTCGGAAAATGATGTTTATTTTGACGTTACAAAATTCTCCGCCTATGGCAATCTTTCTGGAAACACCATTGCCGCTTTGGAAGCCGGGCATCGTGTGGAAATAAATTCTAAAAAACGTAATCCGGCTGATTTTGCGCTGTGGATTCATAATCCTAACCACCTGCTACAGTGGGACGCGCCGTGGAGCCGCGGCTACCCAGGTTGGCATATTGAATGCTCGGCAATGTCAATGAAATATTTAGGCGAAACGATTGATCTTCACACCGGCGCCGAAGACAACAAGTTTCCCCGTCATGAGTGCGAAATTGCGCAGTCAGAAGGCGCGACTGGAAAAAAGTTTGTCCGTTATTGGTTGCACTTGTCGTTTCTTTTAGTTGACGGAAAAAAGATGGCCAAATCGGATAATAATTTTTATACTTTGGACGATCTTACAAAGAAGGGCTATGAGCCGCGCGCGGTGCGTTTTGCGCTTATCTCGGCTCATTACCGCGAACAGCAGAATTTTACGTTTGCCGCGCTTGATGCGGCAAAAAGCGCTGTTTCCAAATTGGACGCGGTTTGGTCGCGCCTTTCGGAGAAAAAAGTTTTGTCTAAAAATACTGAGCCAACGGATTTAATATTATTGTCGGATAAAGCTAGAGAAGGTTTTATTGCGGCAATGGATGACGACCTTGGTATGCCAAAGGCACTTGGTATCTTGTTTGAATTTATTCGCGATACCAACGCGGCTTTGGATAAAGGTGCGACTGGTCAAGCGGCAGCTAAAAAACTCATCAAAGACGTGGTTTTTGGTGTTCTTGGGCTTGAATTAAAAAATATTGCCGCCGAAATTGTTCCGGCGGCGGTGGCTGAGCTGCTTAAAGAACGGATCGCCGCGCGAATAGCAAAAGATTATAAAAAAGCCGACGAACTTCGCGGCCAAATAAACTCATTGGGTTTTGAAATAGAAGACGGAAGCGCTGGCGCGCGCGTTAAGAAAATTTAGATTCTAGATCCATTTTTTCTTTTTTAGATACAAGAAAGTCGTAATGCCGATTAAAAGCATTAAGCCGTTGGTAATGAAAAAACCGTAAGGCGGGCCAAAGGGCGAACCGTCCGCGGTATTTATTCCAATAATCGTCGCGAAAAGTTCCATGGTAAAAATAACCGTTGTAACACTGGTTAAAATTTTCATTATTCGGTTGATATGGTTTGAGACGAGGGTGTTCATTGTGTCGTGAAGCGTATCAATTGTTTCACGGTCAGCTTCTAACGAATTCCAAATATCCACCGTTTGGTTGATTACCTGGTTAAAGTTGACGATATTAACCGGTGAAAGCTGGGAAACGGCGTCTTTTAATTGAATAAGAGTATAGCGGTGGGTTTTGAGAGCTTTTCTAACGCGAGTATTGTTGTTTTTAAGGATTAGCGACTCGCGAATGATTTTATCGTTGTCGTAGTTCGTAAACATTCTTTCTTCAACATCGCGAATGTCGCGTGACAATTCCAAAAGAAGCGGGAACATTGAGCGATATATCTTTTCTAAGATAAAAAGCAAAACGTTTGATGGCGATTCGGAAAGAAAGTGTTCACGACTGGTGGCGTTTCCCATTTCGTCCAAAATAGAGACCATTTCCACGAGTCGGTTGGCGTGATTTACAGTGATGAGTGTATTTTCATTTAAAATGATGTCCAATTCAACCTCGTGGATATCTCTGGTTTTTTCGTCGCGAACTGGCAAGATTAAAACCAAAAAGACATAATCTTTACGGATGATGCATTTGGTATTTTGGAGGGGCGGCAAAAGTTCGCGCAAGTCGTGCTCGTGAAGCGGAAAACGTGCGTTTAGCTCGCGAAGTGTATGCAAATTAGCCTCGGAAACATTAAGCCAAGTCGTGCGGCGGCCGGTAAATTCTTGAATTTTTGTGGAAACTTTCTTTGCCATAAAAATATTATACCACAGAGTGGGAATGCAGGCTTTTGATTTTTTTGTTATACTATAACAATGCCTGAAGATATAGAAAAAAATCTATCGTCAGCCGAGACGCCAAAGTTGGAATCCGAACCAGTTTTGGAAAAAGAAAAAGTTTCCTCTGCCGAAACAGCGCCAACCAAAGAAGCTCTGCCTGAGCCGGTTTTGGCGACGCCGATTTCAATGAGTGCGCCCATAAGTGCGCCGCCCGCTCGCGTTGATCCAATTACCGAATCAGTGGAAAAAATTCTGTCCGAGGACTTGGCCGATTTTTATCGGGCAATGCCGCCGGCTGATCGGGAAAAGTTTAAAATCAAGGGCGAAGAAACCGTTTCCAAAATTCGCAAGATTATGGACGGCACGACAATTAAAGTAAAAGAAGTGCTTAAGCTTATCGTCATTTGGATTAAACTAATCCCGGGAATAAATAAATTTTTTCTTGAACAAGAATCAAAAATAAAAACCGATAAGATCATTGAACTTCATAGCCGGATGCATGGTAAGTAATTTGGTCTAGGAGGATAATTATGCTGCAACTTGTTGGCACCATTCAACCTGAAATATTAGAAACCACAACCCAAGGGACTGTGCCGCTTGTTGCTTATGTTTTATTGGTCTTGCTTGGCGTTTATGCGGTCGTTTTTTTGTCTCTTTTGTGCGTCCGAAAATATTTTCGCAAAAAACATCGTGAAACGCGCGGTTTTAAAAACGAAGTTTTGCAGATTACCGTTCCTAAAGAGGCGTCCGAAAAAAATTCGGTAAAAGACGGCGAAAAATCAATGAGCGAGATTCAGGAAAAGATTGGCGCCGCGGAATCGCTTTTTGCCGCCCTTGGCGGGATGAAGCCGGAGAAGGGTATAAAAAAGTGGTTATTTGGTCGTGAAGATGAAATTTCTTTTGAAGTTATCGCTCACGACGGGCTGGTTAAATTTTATGTTGCCGTGCCGCCCGCGCTCCGAAATTTTTTAGAAGAACAGATCCACGCCAACTATCCGCACGCCGAAATTGAAGATATAGAAGATTATAATATTTTTACGCCCAAAGGGGCGATTGTCGGCGCTTATTTAACTTTAAAAAAGAAGAATTATTTTACTTTAAAAACTTACCGTAAACTTGAAATAGACCCGATGTCCAATATTACGAGTTCGCTCGCGACGGTGAATATTCCCGATGGTGCGGCGATTCAGATAATTGTTCGTCCGGCCAAGAGCGAATGGCGCAAGGTTGGCGTAAAAATTGCGTCGTATATGCACCAGGGAATGTCACTTGGAAAAGCTCAAGACAAGGCAAGGGGTGGAGTCTTTGAGATAATCCGTCAGTTGCAAACCAAGAAAAAAGGCGAGCCGGAAAAAGAACACCACCTTTCTTCGCTTGAGGAAGAAATGGCCAAGGGGATTGAAGAAAAGGTTTCTAAAGCCGGACTCCAGGCGGTGATTCGTGTGGTTGCGAGCGCCGAAACCGAACTGACCGCCAGTCGCCACCTTAATGATATTATAAACGCGATGAGCCAGTTTAATATTTACGAGTATGGCAACGCTTTTCAAAAAATAGAACCGCGCGGTAAGACGAATTTTATCAACGGATTTATTTACCGCAGTTTTGACGAAAAGAAAAAAATAATTTTGAATGCCGAGGAAATGGCCTCGGTTTATCATTTGCCTGGTCACTGGATTGAAACGCCGAATATTAATTGGTTGCTCGCGCGGCATGCGGCGCCGCCGATTAATATGCCGAAAGATGGTATTTCTTTAGGATGGAATGAATTTCGCGGTATTGAAACGGTTGTTAAAATTAAACGCGGCGATCGTCGTCGCCATCTTTACACCATTGGTCGCTCTGGTACCGGAAAATCGCAATTTATGGAACAAATGGCCATTCAAGATATTCAGAATGGCGACGGTGTTTGTATTGTTGATCCGCATGGCGACTTTGTTGACCACGTCTTGCCGCATATTCCGCCCGAACGCGCCGACGACGTGATTATTTTTGATCCCTCGGACGTCGCACGTCCGGTTGGGCTAAATATGCTTGAAGCTGGTTCAACCGACCAAAAAGATATGGCTGCCCAAGAAATGGTTTCCATATTTTACGAACTTTTTGGCGCGGAAATGATTGGCCCCATGTTTGAGCACCAGATGCGCAACGTGATGTTGACCTTAATGTCCGACGATGAAAATACTGGCACGATTGCCGAAATTCCACGGATGTTTTCGGACGCTGATTTTCAGAAAAAATGGGTGAAGAAAGTAACTGACCCCGTGATTCGCGCTTTTTGGGAAAAAGAAATGGCCAAGACTTCGGACTTTCACAAATCGGAAATGCTTGGCTATCTTGTTTCTAAAGTTGGCCGGTTTGTGGAAAACGAAATGATGCGTAACATCATCGGCCAAACGCATTCGTCGTTTAATTTCCGCGACGTGATGGACAAGAAAAAAATCCTGCTCATAAATCTTTCTAAGGGAAAAACCGGCGACGTGAACGCGCGGCTTCTTGGTCTCATTGTTGTTTCTAAGCTCACCATGGCGGCGCTTTCGCGCGCTGATACGCCCGAAGAAGATCGGCACGATTTTTATCTCTACATTGACGAGTTCCAAAATTTTATTACCGAATCCATTAGCACGATTTTGTCCGAAGCACGCAAATACAAATTAAACTTGATTATTGCCCATCAGTATATGGGACAGCTTTCGCCCAAGGGCGACACCAAAATTCGCGATGCCGTCCTTGGAAACGCGGGTACGATTGCGACGTTCCGCATTGGCGTTGAAGACGCCGAAATTCTTGAGAAAGAATTTGCGCCGACTTTTAACGCTTTTGATCTCGTCAACGTTGAAAAATACACGGCCTACATAAAATTGCTGATTGATAATACTGGTTCAAAACCGTTTAATATGCACACTTATCCGCCGCGCAAGGGAAATCCCGAGCTCGCGGCGGCCATTAAACAGCTGTCGCGCCTTAAGTACGGCCGTGATCGCACCATTGTTGAGGCTGAAATATTGGAGCGCTCCCAGCTTGGCGCTTCGCTTGTCCCGCCAAATTTTGGTCCGGAAAAGACGGCTTAAGTCTCAAATTAATCAGTATTTAGCCAATATCTACTTCTTGCGGTTACTCATGATTGACAAGAGTGTGGATAAATGATAGCATTCATCTAAGGTCAAAGATCCCAAAAGCGGTGAGTAATCAATTCGTTTGCAAGGTCATGGCCACTTAAAGGTCGTTAAATCACAATCTAAACAATACTATGGCCTTCTCAAATCAAGGCGGTTTTGGTGGACAGGGCGGTTTCGCCCCTCGCCAAATGGTAGACGTTACGGCTATGAATCTGAAGTGCAGCGAATGCGGCGCTCCGATCACCGAACTCCCATTTAGCCCGGATCCATCTCGCACTGCCACCCTGAAGTGCCGCGATTGCATGCGCAAATTTAAGCAAGCTCGCGGACCTCGCCGCTTCTAATTGAAGCAACTAAAAACATCCCCGCCAATGGCGGGGATGTTTTGGTTTTAAAATTCTGTAGCAATTTTTTTCTTGCCTCAAAAATCAGATATGATGCCGTTTGTGAATATGTTGGCGTTGGTAATTTTTTTGGCTTAACCGTTTCGGCAAGAAAAAATTTGCAACAGAATTTTAAATAACGGTTAGTTAGTGGGTCTCTGGGTTTTCAAAATGGTGGCGAAGGAGGTTGTTTCTAATCGCGCGAGCGGTTAGTTGAAGTCGCCAAAGATCGTCCTGTTTTCTGAGACTGCGCAGAGTATCAATTTTTTTGACACAGTCGTCAATAAATATCTCCATTCGCCTAAGTAATTTTTCACAAACACCGTTTAAGCTACAGTCGGAAAGTTCATTATCAAATTCTTTGGAAATTTCGGCGGCGAGTTCGCGATCGCTCGTAACCGATGTTACATAATCGCGAATGTCGTGTACTTGTTGGGGTAAGATTGGTTCTGGTACCGGCGTTTTGGTTTCATTGCGCCGCGCTTGGTTGTCAAAATAATGGATAAACGCGCGCGCGGTTTCTAAAGCGTTGGCGTCGTCTGCTTTTAGTGCGCGAACGGTTTCTTGTTCAAATAATGGTAAAATGCCGCGCTCGCGCTCGGTGCCCCATTTTTCTCTAACTTGCTCCCAACCGGGCGTGCCTTCGTGCTCGTGAATAAACGTTAATAAATCTTTTTCCGTCTTCAAACCCATCCGCTCCGAGCGGCGTTCTAAAACGGCTTTTTGATTGATAAATGATTCTCCTCGTGGCATAAAATTAGTGGTGCGTTTCACGGTCTATCCAATGTTCGTCAACTTCAACTTCTAAATCTAAAAAGATTTTTGTTTGCATTGCCGTTTCCAACTCGTACCTTGCGGCGGAGCCAATTTCTTTAATTTTTTCGGCATTTTTTCCGATGATCATTTTTTTGTAGCGCTTGTCGGTTGTTAAAATGTCAGCGCGAATATATAACGTGCCGTCGGGGCGTTTTTCCATTTCTGCAACTTCCACCGTTGCCGAATATGGTATTTCTTGGTGCATTTGAATAAAAACTTTTTCACGGATCAGTTCCTCTACCCATTTTTTCGTTTCCATGTCCGAGAATTGGAATTCGGGATAATACGGTTCGCCTTCGGGGAGGAGCTCAAAGATTTTATCTTTAAGCGCATTAAGATTGGTTTCGTTGAGGGCGGAAATTTCTATGAGCGCGTCGCATTTTTCACCAAGACGGCGGAATTCAAAAATAAACGGCTTCTTTTTGTCGGGAAGGTCGCATTTATTAATGACCATTATTTTTGGTCGCCGAGTCGCTTCAATTAAGTTCCAAATGCGATGTTCTTCCGAACCAATGGCGCGGGTCGGGTCGGCAACATAAACAATAAGCTCAGCACCGTCCAAGGCTGATCTGACTTCGCGGTTAAGCGCTTCGGTTAGTTTGTCGCGGCTTTTATCAAAAACTCCCGGCGTATCAACAAAAACCGCCTGACCGCGGGGATCATGAAGAATCCCGCGGATGTTTTGGCGGGTCGTTTGCGGCTTGGGCGTAACAATTGCGACCTTAGTGCCGACAAGCGAGTTAAGCAAAGTTGATTTGCCGACGTTTGACCGTCCGGCGAGAATAACGAAACCTGATTTCATAAAAATGGACGATGAACTATGAACAATGGACGATTAATATTTGGCTCGGTTCGTCCGGGTTGTTCATTGTTTGTTGTTCGTCGTTCATCAATCCTGCGCTTAAAAGAAGAAAAAGTCAATTACGACAGGCGCGGTAATGAAAACGAGGGCACGATGGTTAATGTGTTTTTTCATTTGAAATTACTCTATAGTGATGGCGCACCAGTATTTGTTGTTTTTTGTGCAGGTTGGGGCACAAGCAAAAGCGGCGAAAGTCCCGCCCATACAAAGGTTTACATTTGTCACTTGTTCCATTCCCCAGTGCAGAGTTGGACCCACAACCAAGCCTTGTTGAGCAGTTAAGTTATACAAAAAAGCATCGCCAATCCACCCGTTATTGGTTGGATCAGGATCGTCGGGAATTTTGGCGATATACGGAGCCAAAGCATTATCCAGAGAAGTGCAACCATGAAACGGAGCTCCATACCAACACGTTCCTGCGTCTCCGTGTCCTAAACAGTACCAACCTGATGACCCAGCGGCACAGGCCGGGGATAGTGTTCCGGGGTCTGGGAAATTTCCGTTAACTTCGCGATAAAGCTGGATAGCTGTTTTTATTTGTTTGGCATCGGCAATACGTATTGCGTCGCGCGCTTTGCTTCTCGTGGAAACCAAAGACACGACCGCAATTGTGGAAAGCAGGCCAATAATTGCGATGACAACCAAGAGTTCAATAAGAGTGAAAGCGCGGCGATTGTGAAAATGTTTTCTCATTGTTTATGGTGTTAGGGTCAAGGCGCACCAGTAGCGGTTTCGTCCGGCGCTGTCACCATCCCATCTGCCGAAAGTACCTCCAAAACAATTGGTGGCGTTGGTCACTTGGTCATAGCCCCAATGAAGAGCTGGAGCTGACGATCCGCCGACCGAACCTTGATTCATATACAAATAAGCGTCGCCGTAGGTGTTCGGGGCATGCTCCGGATCGTCGGGGATGTTTGCGATGTAAGGCACAAGAGCGTTGTTTAAAGCCGTGCACCCACGAGCGGTATTGGTATGGCAGCTGACGCCGTCGACGTGGCCAAGACAGCACATACCTAAAATGGATGTGCCACAATTGCAGCCGAGCGCGCCGCTCGCGTCGGGATATTTGTTATTGGCATCGTAGTATAGTTGCATAGCCGTTATGAGCTGTTTGATATCGGCTTGCCGCTTGGTGTCGCGCGCCTTGCTTCTTGCAGAACTCAAAGACACGACCGCGATTGTGGAAAGCAATCCAATGATCGCGATAACGACTAATAGTTCGATAAGAGTAAAGGCGCGGCGAGACATAGACGAAAAATACCTAATATCTTCCGCCCATCTCCCGCTTCGGCGGGATTGGGCGGATCCGCTCACACAAATGTGATGAGCGGAAATTTTTAATCCGGACGACCAAATTATTAACATCAAATCTTGTCATTGCAAAACTTTCGCCGTCATCCCGAAGCGCCGAAGCGATGAGGGAACTCAAAGTCTCTAAACAGGCTCCGTGATTCCTCGTCCTAGGCAAAGCGACTAAACGGACTCGGAATGACGCCACTGTGACGGATGTTATTTTCGTATTATAACACAATTACTTTAGTGTAAGTGCGACAACTGTTTCAATGTGTGGCGTTTGCGGGAAGAGATCAAGACAACGAGTTTGTTTAATGTCGTAGACCGCGAGTAATTGTTTAAGGTCGCGAGCTAGGGACACGGGATTACACGAAACGTAAACCAGTCGCTTGGCTTGGTAAGCCACAAGTTCGGAAAGGGCGGACGGGTGAAGTCCTGGTCTTGGCGGGTCAACAACAATTACGTCTGGCTTGTCGCGCGAAAGAACAATTGGCAAAATTGATTCGGAAGTGCCGGAAGAAAAAATTACGTTGGCGACTTTGTTTAGCATGGCGTTTTCTCGTGCCGCGGCGACGGCGGATTCATCCAACTCCACGCCAATTGTTTCCTTGGCCGTTTTTGCGAGGGCAAGGGTAAGAAAACCCGCGCCGCAATAAAGATCAAGGCAAGTTTCGGTCTTTTTAACGTCGGCAAATTCACAAACGGTATTTTGCAGTTCAGCGGCCATTGCGCTGTTGGTTTGAAAAAACGAGGCTGGCTGAATTTTGTAAATAAGGTCGTTAATTTTTTCTGTTAAAAATGGGTTTCCAAAGAGTGGGCGAATTGTTTTGGGAATGGAAAGATCGGTTATTTCCGGATTAATGCCGTGGATGATTGAAGTTGCAAAAGGGGAGAGGTTGTCAATTAATTTTTTTTCCGCCGGCAAAGTTGGGGATTCGGCTGAGGTAATAATCATTACCATTCGTTCGCCAGTATTTTTTCCTTCGCGGATAACGACGTAACGCAAAAGTCCCTTGCCGCTTTTTTGATCGTATGGCGCGACTTTATTTTTTTTAACATAAGCGCGAATAACGTCCAAAATTTTTGGGGCGACTTCCGAAAGCATCAAACAATTTGGAAGATTTAATACTTTATTCCAGTGCTCAGGTTCTTTAAGACCGATTTCGCCATTAAGGCCAATAACATAATCCATTCGGTTGCGATGATGTAACTGGCTTGTAGCACTTTGCAAATGGCTTATCGTTACGGCAAGACCCTCGGCGGCCATTGCCTTATTTACTGATTCAAGTTTAAGTTCAGACTGACGATCATACTTAATCATCTGCCATGGACAGCCGCCGCAAACACCGGCGCTTTCACAAGGTGGCGGTATGCGATCGGATGAAGGGGAAACGATCTCAAGTATTTTAAGGCGCAGCGCGCCTTTGGTTCGCGAGGTTATTATTCCGCGAACGGTTTCGCCGGGTAGGACGAAATACGCTAAACCATCGCGTTCGTCAATTTTAAAAAGACCGCGCCCTTTTTCGTCGGTGGCATCAATTTTTACGGTAATTTCATCATTTATCTTCGGGCGTGACATAATTGGCTGTTTTTGGTAATATATTATTCAATATGGAAAAAGGAAAACCCCTTCTTTCAATCATCATACCAACCTTGGATGAAGAAACAAACCTGCCGCGGCTTCTTGAAACGATTGCTAAACAAACGTTTCGTGATTTTGAGGTGATTGTCGCAAATTCGCCAAGGTCAGTAGACAAAACAGAAGAAATCGCGCTTGCCGCCGGTTGCCGCGTAGTAGAGGGCGGGGCGGTGTCGGCCGGACGAAACAACGGCGCTGCCGCGGCTCTGGGTAGCTTTTTTTTGTTTCTTGACGCGGACGTGGTTTTACCAAATAATTTTTTTCTTGAAGATACCGCAAACGAATTTGTTGCCCGCGATCTTGATTTGGCGACTTGTCGCATTCGGGCGCTAGAGAATGGACTTTATGACCGGATGTTTTATGGTGTTTATAATGCGTATACGGTTGTCTTGGAAAAAATTTTGCCGCACATCCCGGGTTTTTGTTTCTTTATCAAACGCTCAGTTTATGAAGCGGTCGGCGGCTTTGACGAGGAAATTCGTTTGGCCGAAGATCATGACCTCGCGCGCCGCGGCGCGAAGATCGGAACGTTTGGTTTTTTGAATACGCAAATAATTCCGGTTTCTAGCCGGCGCTTTGATCGCGATGGTCGGTTTGCGACCGCTGTAAAATATATTCTTTGCGAATTGCATATGTTGACGATCGGTCCGGTCAAGTCAAATATTTTTAAATACAATTGGGGGCACGGCGACCACAAGCTAGATGCGTCTGAACTGCATAAAAAATAAACATGTTAGGAAAATTTTGGAATAACGAATCAAAGACCATAACTTCTGCCGCCATTCTTTTGGGCGGCGCGTCGCTGGCTTCAAAAGCTTTGGGCGTACTTCGTGATCGGACACTTGCTGGTGTTTTTGGCGCCGGCGATACACTTGATGCCTACTATGCGGCCTTTCGTTTGCCGGATATGATTTTTAATTTGCTTGTCGCTGGCGCTCTTTCGGCTGGCTTTATTCCCGTGATTGCGGAATATTTTTTACGCGATCGCCAAAATAAGACCGGAACAGCTTGGAAATTGACCAACGAAATGATGAGTGTTCTCGCGGTGTTACTTTTGGTTCTTTCTGGCTTGGCCGCGCTTTTGGCTCCCTACCTTATCCCAATGATCACGCCGGGATTTTCCGGTGCCAAGCTTGAACTCACGATCCATTTGTCACAGATAATGTTCGTCTCGCCAATTGTGATGGGTATTTCCGCGATTCTTGGTGGTGTCCTTCAGAGCACAAAAAGATTTTTGTTTTTCGCTGCGGCGCCACTTTTTTATAATGCCGGAATTATTTTTGGTGCGCTTGTTTTTTGCCGGTATTTTGGAACTTATGGTTTGGCAATGGGCGTTGTTTTGGGCGCTCTTCTCCATCTTATTATTCAATTAGTTCCCGTTCGCAAACTCGGTTGGCGTCCGCGTTTTTCTTTGCCAAGCGACGGGGGAGTTAAAAGAATCTTTTTGCTTTCCGCGCCGCGCGTGCTTTCGATGGCCGTTTCGCAGATTGATCTCGTCGCCGCGACAATCGTCGCTTCGCTCCTTGCGACCGGCGCTGTTTCTATCATCAATTTGGCAAGTAATTTGCAAGCGGTGCCGGTTTCGTTTATCGGCATTTCATACGCGGTCGCGGCTTTTCCCGCGCTTTCCCGCCTTGCGGCTGAAAATAACAAAAGCGAATTCATTAATAATGTGAGCCGAGTTAGTCGGCAAATTTTGTTTTTTGTTGTGCCTTTTGCTGCCTTGTTTTTATTACTTCGTGCGCAAACCGTTCGCTTGGTTTTGGGAAGTGGCAATTTTGATTGGAACGATACAATTCGCACCGCCGACGCCTTGGCGTTTTTTTCGCTGTCCATTCCGGCACAGGCGATCGTTCCGCTGCTTGCCCGTGCCTTTTATTCTTTAAAGGATTCAACAACGCCGCTCCTTGTTGCACTCGTTGCCGTTGGTGCTGATATTATTGGTAATTTGACTTTGGGACGAATGATGGGCGTAGCTGGTTTGGCGCTCTCGTTTACAATTTCATCATATATCTACGCAATGTTGCTTTGGGTAATGTTGCGGTTAAAACTGGGGACGCTTTTAGAAAGTCAGGTTGTTAAATCGCTTGCCAAGATAACGGTTGCTGTTGCCCCGATGGCACTCGTTGTTCAACTTGTTAAAACGGCAATTGGCGGGTTTGTTAATATGCAAACGTTTGTTGGTGTTGCGATCCAGTTTGTTATTGCCGGCGGCGCAGGGATTATTGTTTACTGTGGCGTCGCTGCTTTGGTTAAGTCTGATGAAGCTAATTCGTTATTAATGTCGCTCCGGCGGCGGATGGGTTTTAAAGACTTGCCGCTTATGGAAGCCGATGAAGTGGTGGAAGTATGAAACATGAACCATGTACCATGAACCATCCGTTTGGTACATGGTACATGGTTAATGGTTCATGTAAAAAATATGGATGAAAAAAAGATTAGAAATTTTGTTATCACTGCCCACATTGATCATGGCAAGTCCACGCTTTCCGATCGGCTTTTGGAAATAACCGGAACGGTGGCAATGCGCGAAATGAAGGCGCAAATTTTGGATGCGATGGATTTGGAGCGCGAGCGGGGAATTACGATCAAGCTCGCGCCGGCACGAATGAATTGGAAAGGTAACGAATTGAATTTGATTGATACGCCGGGACACGTAGATTTTACTTATGAAGTTTCGCGTTCGCTCTCGTCGGTTGAGGGCGCGGTTTTGCTCGTTGACGCGACGCAAGGCGTTCAGGCGCAAACGATCGCCAATTTGTATTTGGCACTTGAACAGAATTTAAAAATAATTCCTGTTGTCAATAAAATTGATTTGCCAGCGGCCGAGCCCGAAGAAACGCGCGACGAACTCGTAAAACTTTTGGGTTGTCTACCAGAAGAAGTTTTGTTTGTTTCGGGAAAGTCGGGCAAAGGCGTGCCTGAGCTTTTGGATGCCCTCGTGGAGCGTCTACCAATGCCAATGGGAAATCCGGATGCGCCTCTCCGTGCGCTTATTTTTGATTCATTCTATGACGAGTATAAGGGTGTCGTTGCGTACATTCGCATTGTGGACGGTGCTCTCCAGACCAAAGATCGCGTTCGTTTTATGGCAACCGGTTTTAAGTCGGAAGCTTTGGAGGTTGGGGTAATGCAACCAAAAATGAAAGAAACTGGTCGGCTCACTGCTGGCGAGATTGGTTATATTGTTACCGGCGAAAAAGATATTTCCGGCATTCGCGTCGGCGATACGGTCACGCTTATTGACGCGCACCCCGAAGCGCTTCCAGGTTATCGCGAAGTTAGACCGATGGTTTTTGCGGGAATTTTTGCCAAAGAAGGTTCGAGCTATGAACGCTTGCGCGAAGCGATGCTTAAATTAAAACTTTCCGATGCTTCGCTTATTTTTGAACCAGAACAATCAACGGCGCTTGGTTTTGGTTTTCGCGTTGGCTTTCTTGGTTTGTTGCATTTGGAAATTATTCAAGAACGTTTGCGGCGCGAATATGGCTTGGACTTAATCGTGACCGCGCCGTCGGTTGCGTATCGTGTGACCAAAACCGATGGCAAAGAACTTATTGCCAAGTCGCCGCAGGATTTGCCCGATGCTACATATCTTGAAGGCGTGGCCGAGCCGTGGGTAAAACTCGCTGTCATCTGCCGCGAAACTGACATTGGCGGCGTCCTTGGCCTTGTTGCCGACAAGCGCGGAGTTTATAAAAATACCGAATATCTTGGCGAAGAACACAAGCGGGTGATTATTTCCGCCGAACTGCCACTGTCCGCGATTGTTATTGATTTTTACGACAAGCTTAAATCAGTCAGCTCGGGCTATGCGTCAATGTCGTACGAATTTTGCGATTATCGGCCGGCAGACGTTGTCAGAATGAATATTTTGGTTGCCGAAGAACCGGTTGAAGCGTTGGCGTCGCTTGTTTACCGCAATGAAGCTCAACGGGTTGGCCGCAAGATTGTGGAAACACTTAAAGAGTCAATTCCGCGCCAAATGTTTGAAGTGAAAATTCAGGCCGCGATTGGTGGCAAGGTTGTCGCTTCGGAGCGAATTCCCGCAATGCGCAAGGATATGCTCGCCAAAATGAGCGGGGGAGACGTAACTCGTAAAATGAAACTTTTAAAGAAACAGAAAGAAGGTAAAAAGAAAATGAAAGCCGCCGGCCACGTTGACCTCCCGCCCGAAACTTATTTGGCGGTGTTGAAGAGGTAGTGCCTTGTCGGGGTCGCGAGAAAGGGCTATGATAATGCCTTATGAAATTTAAACGACGAGTTTTATTTAAAATAGTTTGGTTGGTGATTGCTTTCCTTACTATTTTATCAATGGTCGCGTTCTCAATTGGAATAGGATAATAGTAATATGACAAAGCAGTGGCTCGTCGCCGAACCTTATCCAGCTGATTTTGGGAAAAATTTTTCCCATCTTTCTCCGGTTACGCTCCAATTGCTTTGGAATCGGGGCATGCGTGAAGAGAAAGAGATTGACGAATTTTTAGTCGCCGATTATGGGCGGCATATTTACGACCCGTTTTTATTCCGCGATATGAAGACGGCAGTCGCGCGGATTTTTTCGGCGATTGATAAAAAAGAAAATATTTGCGTTTTTGGCGATTTTGACGCCGATGGCGTGGACGCGTCAATAATTTTATGCACGACGCTCAGACTTTATGGCGTTAATCCGCGCGTTTATATTCCGCATCGCGAAACCGAAGGCTATGGGTTAAATGCCGGAGCGGTGGAATATCTTGCGAAAGAGGGCGACAATTTGATTATCACTTGCGATTGCGGAATTTCTAATGCCGCTGAAATTGCGATTGCCGTGGAAAAAGGGATGGACGTGATCGTGACCGACCATCACGCCGAGCCAAAAGTTTTGCCTGACAAAGCGATTGCCTTAATTCATCCAAAACTCGCGCACGAAAATTATCCTTGCAAAAATCTTTCCGGCGGCGCCGTTGCTTTTAAAGTGGCGCAGGCGCTGCTTCGGACGCGTTCACCGCTTACGCCGGCGCAAACAGAAAATTTCATCAAGCGCCTAACCGAACTCGCGGCGATTTCGCTTGTTGCTGACATGGTGCCCTTGCTTGGTGAAGCGCGGACAATTACCAAGTACGGACTGATTGTTTTAAACAAAACAACGCGGCTTGGATTAAAAAAATTATTTGAAGCCGCCGGTGTCGTGCCTGGGCGGATTGACTCGCGCACAATCGGTTTTCAGATCGCGCCACGGATTAATGCCGCCGGACGGATGGATCACGCTAATGCCGCCTTTGCACTCTTGGACGCGAGCGACGACGAATCAGCAGTGCGCTTCGCAATTAATTTGAACGCGGCAAACGACGAGCGGCGCAAAGCAACGGAAACGCTTGTTGCTGAAGCGCGGGAAGAAATAATTAAAACCAACCAAGAAGAAGCGCCAGTCATCATTGTTTATAATGAGCGTTGGCCAATCGGACTGCTCGGTCTTGCTGCCGGTGAAATCGTTAAGGAATATAATCGACCGGCCTTTGTTTTTTCAAAAAAAACCAACGACGAAATGGTCGGCTCGGCGCGTTCTATTCCGGCGGTAAATGTAATTTTGGCAATGCAAAAAATGCCCGACGCCTTTTTGCGTTTTGGCGGACACCCGGGCGCGGCTGGAATGAGTATTGTCCCAAACAAGTTTGATGAATTTAAAGAACGTTTTGCGGCCATTGTAAAAACCGAACTCAATGGAAAAGATTTAACGCCGTCAATAAATATAGATGCTGAGCTTACGATTGCCGATATAAACTGGGATATTTTTGGTGATATTGAAAGATTCGCACCTTATGGAATGGGAAACAGGAAGCCATGTTTTTTGGCTCGTAATCTAACGGTTGTTTCGGCCGAGGCGATTGGCAAAGACGGCAAGCATCTGCGACTTTTGGTTTGTGCCGCGGGCGGCGAACGACGGAAGTGTATTGCTTTTAGTTTTGGCGACCTTTCGGCCGAATTAAAAAGTGGGGATAAAGTTGATGTCGTTTTTGAATTGGAAAATAATGAATGGAACGGTCGCAACGAATTGCAATTGAATATAACGGATTTGACGATTGTTAAATGAAACATGGAATCATGTACCACACACCATGAACCATGTACCATACGCAAAATGGTTTATGGTGCGTGGTATATGGTCCATTTAATAAAATATGCCTAAAATCCTAACAATTTTTACAGACGGTGGCGCGCGCGGTAACCCTGGACCGGCTGGAATTGGCGTGGTTATAAAAAATGATTATGAAGTTGTTGAATCTTTTGGCCACTATATTGGCGAAACTACAAATAATCAGGCGGAATACAAAGCGCTGATTGCTGCGCTAGAACGCGCTTCCGCTCTTCGCGCCGAAGAGGTACAATGTAAGCTAGATTCCGAATTGGTTGTAAAACAAATGCGCCGCGAATATAAAGTGCGCGAACCTGGGCTCCAAAAGTTATTTCTTGAAGCTTGGAATCTGTCGCTCGCCTTCAAAAAAATTACTTTTTCCCATATTCCTCGCGAACAAAATAGCGAAGCTGACGCCGAAGTCAATAAGGCGATAGATGAACACGTGGGAAAAGCTTAATCTATTTTGTGTATCGCTAGACTTGGTTTTGGACAAACGTTTAGATATTTTATGAAGTCATTTTTTTATAAATTAGCAGGTATTACAACGATTGTTGCTTTTTTATTGCAACCGTTTGTAACCAAGGCGAGTTCTACGGACTGGTTTAAGGGCTGGGTTTGGTCGCCGAATATTGGTTGGGTTTCGTTAAACGCGATCAATACCGCGGCGGGGACTGATTTTGGCCTAACCATTAATCCGTCTAGCGGATACAGTCTAACGGGCTGGGCATGGTCGGAAAATGTTGGCTGGATTTGTTTTGGAAGCACTTGTGTTAATGCGTCAAATAGTGCGCTTTGTCCGGCAAGTTGGTTGTCATTTCTAGGTACGGCGACACCAAACGCGGCAATGAACCGGGCAGTTACTCCCTACGAGCTCACTGGTTGGGCGCGACTGTCGTCGCAAGATTTTTCAACAAATTCGTCGCTCACAACCGCCGAACGGTGTAATCAGGGGTGGATATCGTTAAATTGTTCAAATAAAGCGAGTTGTGGGTCGCATGGCTATAACGTCAATGTATATTCCTCAAACGGTTATTCGCTAAATGGTTATGCTTGGAGTTCAACAACTCCCGCTAACTACGGTGGGCTTGGTTGGATCAGGTTTGATCCAAATTACAGCGTTGACGAATATCAAAACCCTGAAACATATCAAGGAACAAAAGCCGGCGTGCCGTGGTTGCAGGTTGTTTACGGGAGCTTATATTCAAAGGGCGACGTAAAAACTTTTACGCCTTTTGCACAAACGTTTGGCGGAGCAAACGTGGCTTATTGTATTGATACCGGTGTTGGCGCGACGGTTTCTAATACTAACAATGGTGTTTGTACCGCTGCTGCTGGAACGGGGAACATTAACGCCGAACAAACGGTAAACGTAAATATTCCAACCGCGGCAACGCACTACTCTAATCTTTTTGGCAGAATTGATTTTGCTGGCATTCATGCCGGAACTTATGGAACGGTAAATAATTTAACGTCGGCGGCAAATATTACCAATCAACTAACGTCGGTTCTTGGTGGAAATATTTACGAAACACCAAATGGAACAACAACCTACACAATGTCGGCGAAAACCTTTAATAATGCTAGTGCTGGGCAAAATGGTTCCGGTCTTATAATTGTTCATGGGAATCTTAATATTACTGGGGATATCTCCTATCAGCTTGGTACGATTACCAAACTTTCTCAATTGGCTAGTTTGGGAATTGTTGTTCTTGATGATGGGTCGGGTAATTATGGAAACGTGACGATTAGCCCGTCGGTTAAAACGGTCTCGGCAAATATTTTTGCGGAAGGTAAAATTTCAACCGGCACAACTGGAGTTGCTAAAAACGACGTCGCGCTAACGATTAACGGCGTCACTGTTGCTAAACAATATAATTTACAGCGGCTTTATGCCGGTTCGCCGTCGCAAGGATCGGAAAAAATTGTCTACGATGGACGGGTTATTGCCAACACGCCGCCGGGAATGAGCGACATTATTAAATCACTTCCCGTTATCAGCAATTAATTGTGCTATAATAAAAGTATTGTATGGGACTTTTTGGAATCGGGAAAATAAAAACCTTTCTTGGAGTGGATATCGGTACGGCTGGCGCGAAGATTATTCAACTTAAGGAAGAAAACGGTAGGTGCAAACTTCATACCTACGCTTTTTTTGATCGCCCGCTTAAAGATACCGCCCAAAGCCTTGTGGAAGCGCCTGATTATACGATTGCAAGCTTAAAGGAAATGATCAAACGGGCAAAATGCACGGCGGCAAAAGCGGTCGTTAGTTTGCCGATTTCTTCGGTTTTTATGTCGGTTTTAAGCATTCCGCGTCTTAATGAAAAAGAACAGCGCGGCGCGATTGAAGTTCAGGCGAGAAAAATTATCCCCATCCCGCTTGAAGAAATGATTTTGGACATTAAAAATATCGTAAATCCGGAAGATGAAAAAAAGCCAAAATCAGAACTTTCTAAAAATACCAAAATTCTCCTTACCGCGGCGCCAAAAAAACTTGTCGCTAAGTATATGGCCATACTTAAGGGTGCAGGTTTGGAAATTGGGTCAATAGAACCCGAAGCCTTTTCTTTAATTAGATCGCTTGTTGGCAAAGATCGTTCCACCTCAATGATTATTGACATTGGCGCGTTGCGCACATCGGTAATGGTTGTTGCTGAGGGGATTCCATATCTTACGCGTTCAATTGACGCTGGTGGAAATCGGTTTACAAAAGCGGCCGCTGTTTCGCTTAATGTTTCCGAAGAAGAAGCTGACTTAATGAAAGCGGATTTGCGGCCAGACCCAACGCTCCCACCGGGGAGCGTGGCTAAAGTGTTTGAAACGCCAGCAATGCAAATTGTTAACGAAATCGCTTTCTCATTAAAACTTTTTTCCGGATTAGCGGAAGCTCAAGGGAAAACGATTGATAAGATTATTCTTACCGGCGGTGGTTCGCTTTTGCCGAATCTTGACGCTTTTATATCGGCAAAAGTAAATTTACGCGTTTTTCGCGGTGATCCTTGGGCACGAATTTTGTATCCCGACGCGGCACGCTCGGCGCTTGATGATATCGGTCCTCGTTTTTCCGTCGCCGTTGGTTTGGCGATGCGTGAATTTGATCAATAAAAATGGCAAATGAAAAAGAAAATTTGATCGGCAATGCGATGGATAAGGTTGGTTTTAAGGTTTCGCTGATGCCAAAAGAAACGAAAGCGCCGAGTCCAAAAGCGCGCCTTCGTTTGTTCTATATAATTTTCTTTGCTGGTCTTGCGCTTGTGGTGGTTGTCTCGGCAATTTTGTGGGCGATAGTTTTTTTACGGCAGTCAAAAATTACCGCGGCGAATAATAATCTCGCGGCGATCAATCAAAAAATCTCCGATCTTAACTCATCTTTTGAAACCGCAAAAAAAGAACAAGCAACGCTAACGACGCTCGCGGGAATTATAGAAAATCATATCTACTCCTCAAATATTTTTGATTGGCTTCAAACTGATACTTTGCCGCAGGTTTCTTGGGGGAATTTAAATTTTACTTCTGGTGGCAGTTTTTCTCTTACGGGTACGGCATCTACTTATGAAATGTTTGTCGCGCAAGTTGAAACAATAAAAAACGACCCGCTCGTAACCGCAGTGTCGTTTTCTGGTGTTAATGGAGATTTTGACGAAAATAAGGTTATGAAGGGTGTTAATTTTAATTTAAGCGTTAGCTTAAAACCGGATTATCTAAAAAAATAGTTCTACAAATGGCTACTGACACTACTCCAATAAATAAAAAAACCGAGCTTTCTTCAATCGGCAAAACGCTCGCACAACACCCCGCGCTTTACGCATTTTTTTTGGTATTTATTATTGCCGCTGGTGCATTTTTTGTCCTGATCGTGCCAGCCGTTCGGTCGCTTCAAAGCGGCGGTTCCTCGTCCTTAAGCGATCTAAATATTAAAATTACTGATGCCCAAGCACGGTTTGATTACGAAAATAAAATTGTTACAGCAATAACTTCTCTTTCCGACGCTGATCGTGCAAGAATAAAATACGCCCTACCTTCTGAACCGGACACGCTTGGTCTGCTTTTGCAAATTGCGGCAATTGTGAAATCGGCTGGGAGTATGGTTCCGAGTATTGATTTTAGTTTGGCGAGCGATACGGCGGTTGAAGAACTTGGCGGTAACGTTGGGGCGGTAGAAACATCAATAAACGTGAGTGGAATGGACTACGAAAAATTTAAAATTCTACTTAATGCTATTCAGAACAACTTGCGCATTATTGATATTAAAAATTTTGTTTTTTCGGCAACGGGTGATTCGGTTTCACTAAATTTGCGGACATACTACCAGAAATAAAACTTGTTTATGAATCGTACCCAAATACTATACGGAATCTTGTCACTAATAGCCGTTGTTGCGATCGGCTACTTTGCGTTTAGTTATCTTGCACCGCAAGGCGCTTCAATTCCTGGGATGATGGAAATCAAACCAGCGGATATTAGTTTTGTAAAAAGTGATAAATTTTCTTCGTTAAAAAGTTATGTTGATTTACCGATTAAAGCAACTGAAGTTGGTTGGCCGCTACCATTTCAATCAATTTACGATCGTGGTTTGCCTGGAATCTACGTAATGCCTAAAGAAACGACCGATAACGAGTCTGCGAACAATGCTAATACTCCGAAACCGTAATGAACGTCAATGCCGACAACAACCCCAACAACAACCCTAACTCCGGACGAACAGCTCTTGGAAACGCTTCGTGCCGATGGAATTCTTACGGCCGATATCGTTGCCCGCGTTATTGACGAATCCAAAAAAAGCGATATTGATGCCGAGGAAATAATTCGTCGTGATCGGCTCGCTAACGAAGAGGACGTCGCCAAGGCTAAGGGAAAAATTTTAAACATTGAATTTTTTGATCTAACAGGGAAAGTTATTCCTGTTAACGCTCTTTCAATTATTCCCGAACAAACGGCTGAAAGTTTTAGCGTTATCCCGATCGCTGTTGATGGGAATGTTCTGGAAGTTGGAATGGTGAACCCGTCGGACTATCGGGCGATTGAATCGGTAGAATTTTGCGCTCGCGGCAATGGCCTGGGTGTCATCTATAAGATTATTTCGCCTCGCGCTTGGCGCACGGCAATGCGCGCTTATGAACTTGCAGGAAAAGAGGTTGCTCACGCCGTTGCCGTTGCTACGGAAAAATTTAAACCGACGGAAACGGAAAAACCAGCCGAGTCAAACAACCTTGACCAAGTTGTTAAAGGGGCACCGGTTTCTAGAATCGTTTCGGTTATTTTAAAATCGGCCGTTGACCAAAATGCGTCCGATATTCATATAGAACCGTTTGGTAATATTACGCGCGTTCGTTTTCGCGTTGACGGTATGCTTAAAGCGGCTTTAACGTTACCCCTCTTTCTTCATCCGGCGATTGTGTCACGCATTAAAGTTCTTTCAGGACTAAAATTAGACGAAACGCGCATTCCGCAGGACGGTCGTATTAGACAAATTGTTTCCGGACGCACGCTTGACTTTCGCGTTTCCACAATGCCGGTTGTTGATTATGAAAAAGTCGTGATGCGAATTCTCTCGGCCGGCGACGAAAATACGCCGACGCTTGAGGCACTTGGCTTTAGAAAAGAATCTATTGACGTTTGGAAAGAGCAAATCAAGCATCCACACGGACTTTTTCTTGTGACTGGTCCGACTGGTTGTGGTAAATCAACCACGCTCTACACGGTTCTTTCAATGCGCAACGAAGAAGGTGTTAATATCGTGACCTTGGAAGATCCAATTGAATACTACATTAAAGGCGCAAACCAATCGCAAATCCGTCCGGAAATTAATTATAGTTTTGCAACCGGTCTTCGGGCGATTTTGCGTCAAGATCCGAACATTATTATGGTCGGTGAAATTCGTGACCGGGAAACGGCCGAACTCGCCGTCCATGCCGCCTTAACCGGTCACTTGATTTTTTCAACCTTGCACACCAACGACGCTTTTGGTGTCATTCCCCGTCTGATTGATATCGGTGTTGAGCCGTTTTTGCTCGCCGCGACTTTGAATGTTACGATTGCTCAGCGTTTGGCACGAAGAATCTGCGAACATTGTCGCGTTCCGTTTGAACTATCAACCGAGGCACGCGAGTACTTGTTAACAGAGCTCAACCGTATTCCGAAAAAATATCTCGTTGGCCGCGATCTTGACAATATGGTTGTTTATCATGGGCCGGGCTGTCAGCGCTGTAATGGCACCGGTTATATTGGTCGCGTCGCCGTTTCCGAATATCTGCTCGTTAACGACCGGATGCGTAAAATTATTGAAGACGGTTTTCCAATTGATGAAGCGCGCAACGAGGCGATTGCTCAGGAAATGTTGAACCTAAAACAGGATGGCGTTTTAAAAATTCTTGACGGCCAGACGACGCTTGAAGAAGTGATGAGAATCACCAAAGAATAAATTTATGCCAGAATTTGTATACAAAGCGCAAGAAAGCGGCGGCGAAATCGCTGAGGGTATTGTTGAGGCCGAAAACGCCAACGAAGCAACAAACATTCTTTCGGATAAAGGATTGAACGTTATTTCGTTAATCGCGCGCGAAACAAAAACAACCATTGACCAACCGCTTCAACTTTTTGTCCGCGTCAAATTGCGCGATATTGTTATTTTTTCACGACAATTTGCCGTCCTTGTTGCGGCTAACGTGGCGGTTGTTGAATCGCTTCGGATTGTTGCTCGTCAGACGACCAACAGCAAACTGAGAATGGTTTTGGGCGAAGTCGCCGACGAAGTTGAATCGGGAACAAAACTTTCGGCGGCTTTTGGCAAGCGCGACAAAATTTTCTCGCTGTTTTACGTTAATATGATTCGTTCGGGTGAGACGTCGGGAAGATTAGATGAAGTTTTGTCGTATCTTGCCGACCAAATGGAAAAAGATTTTGATCTCACTTCTCGGGTTAAAGGATCAATGTATTATCCGGCCTTTATCATTGCCGGTATGTTTATCGCCGGTTTTGTAATGATGTCGTTTGTGATTCCAAAACTAACTGAAATTTTTACCGAAACTGGCGGACAATTGCCTTTTTCAACACGCGCGCTGATCGCTGTTTCTGGATTTTTTAGTACTTTTTGGTGGGCGATGGCCATTGTTTTTATCGGTGGGGCGGCTTGGGTTGGTTGGTGGTTTCGTACGGAGCGGGGGAGTCGCGTTTGGGGTTATATTTCTATTAGAATGCCGATTTTTGGACAGATTTTTCAAAAGCTTGCTGTTGTTAGAGTACTTCGCAGTATGAAAACCTTGCTTGAAGGTGGTGTGGACACAGTCACGGCGCTAGAAATTTCCGCCGATGTTTCGGGTAATGCACTGCTTAAGGATATTTTGCTAAAAGCTTCAAGGGATGTTCGTGATGGCCAGCCTTTTTCCGTCGCGCTTGCCAAAGAAACAAAAGTCGTCCCGATTATGGTTTCGCAAATGATTGCGGTCGGCGAAGACACAGGAAAACTGACGGAAATTATTGAACGATTGGCTTTATTTTATTCGCGCGAAATTGATAACTTAATCGGCGGCCTCGTGACGCTGATTGAGCCGGTAATTATTGTCATCATCGGAATCGTTGTCGGTATATTGGTTTCGGCGATTATGCTTCCGCTCTATAATATGTCGCAACAATTCTGACGTATGTACCATGAACCACACACCATGAACCATATGTAATTTGGTATGCGGTACATGTTTCATGTTTTATGGTACATGGTACATGGTGCGTGGTACATGGGATATGGTGTGTGGTATAATGTGTGTACAAATCAAAGAGCTTGCTGTTTTTTCTTCGTGTTGATCCAGCTGGAAACACGATTTAAAGAATCCAAGCGAAGATTTTTGAAGGGAGGTATATGCATGATTAAAACTAAAAAAGGCTTTACCCTCGTAGAACTCTTGGTCGTTATCGCGATCATCGGTATGCTTTCAACGATCGCTGTTGTTTCGCTCGGTGGCGCGCGCGCCAAAGCTCGTGACGCTAAGCGTATTGCTGATATGCGGCAAGTCGGTGCGGCGCTTGAACTTTATTACTCCGATCAGAGCGCTTACCCTGTTTACAGCACCGGTAACGGTGCGACGCTAAACGCAATGTGTATTAGCTCAACAAACGGCGTCGCGGCAACTTGTGCCGGTACGTCATATATGACCACCGTTCCAACTTATCCTGGTGGAACAATTGACGCCTGTGCGGCAACCGCAGTAAGAAATTATTGTATGGTTAGCACGGCTTCGGCTTATACGATTAAGTATTTGCTTGAATCTGGTACCTCATATCCTGGTGGCGCTGCGGCTTCAACCCATTGTGTTATGACCGCCGGCGGAACGACTTGCGATTCTTCTAGCTAATCTCTCAAACTCTGTAAAAACAAAGAACGTCGTGGTATAATTAATTTATGATCACGGCGTTTTTTGTTTTTATTTTAGGCGCTTGCACGGGAAGTTTTCTCTCGGTGATTTTGTATCGGACAAGAACAAACGAGTCTTTTTGCGTTGGTCGTTCAAAATGCCCCAAGTGTTCGCACGTTCTTGGTGTTTTTGATTTAATTCCGCTTTTAAGCTGGCTTATTTCCGGCGGCAAATGTCGTTATTGTAAAAAATCAGTCAGTTGGCAATACCCAGCTATAGAATTCGCAATGGGGCTTTGTTTTGCGTTAGTGTTGTATTTTCAGCGTCCGGATTTTTTTATTTTCAATCTTAATGAATGGATTGGTTTTATTGCCGCACTAGTTTTGGTTTCGGTTTTTGCGCTCATCTTTGTTTATGACGCGCGCTGGGGCGAAGTGCCAGATATATTTTCGCTTGTGGCGATTGCCGTTGGGCTTGCGGCGAATATTTTTATTGACCCGCATAATTTTTGGAAGTATCTTTTGGCGGTTCTTATTGGTGCTGGTTTTTTTGCCCTTCAATATTTTGTGAGCAAAGGAATGTGGATTGGTTCTGGTGATATTTTAATCGGCGCGGCAATCGGCGCGGCAACTGGGCTTTGGGGTTTGGCAATTGCTCTTTTTATCGCTTATAACACTGGGCTTGTCGCAACGATTATTCTTTTGCTGACAAAAAAGAAAACCCTTAAGTCAACGATCCCGCTTGGACCGTTTTTGGCATTTGGCGCGGCGGTGGTTATTATTATGAAATTAAGCGGTAGACTATTAGGATTTTATGGTTAGAAAGGCTTTCACAGTTGTTGAAGTGTTGGTTATGACGACGGTTTTTGTGGTGATCGCCGCAACGGCGCTTGCTAATTTTACGTTTACGGGTGGGGGAGCGCGATTACGCAACGCGGCCAATGAATTAGCAGCTAATATTAAAAGGGCGCAAACTTTGGCGTATGTAAATTTAAGTTTGCCGATTTGTTCGGATTTTAAGGTTTGCGGTTCGGGTTCATCTTGCGACGCTGGAATGCCGACGGGTTGCACGGATACGCCAATTCTAAGCTACGGCGTTGCCCTAAACGTCGGGAGTGATTCCAAAACCTATGTTATTTTTGCCGACGCAAATTATAACGGTGTTTATGATGCTGGCGAAGCTATTTCTGGTGGGACAAAAAAGCTTCCATCGGGCGTAACGTTTACATCAATCACGCCTCCGGCCAATAACCCGCTCATTTTTTCCTATAATGCCGGTAATACCGCGCCCTTTGTTTATTGCTCGCCGGCGCCAAATTGCACAACTGTGATAACGCTTCGCGCCGACAATGTAACGGTCGTGCGGAAAATTGAAGTATCGGTTCAGACGGGAAAAATAAATTCTTACGAAGAATAGTATGTTGTCTACCAAAAGAAAAGGACAAAGTTTGCTTGAGACAATTATTGCAATGTCAATTCTTATCGTTGGCGTTGTTTCTATGATTTCTATGGTTAGCGCAATGCTTATTGCGCGGACGGCGGCGGAGTATGAAACTGTTGCCACCAACCTGGCGCGCGAGGGGATAGAGGTTGCTCGTAATGCTCGTGACAGTAATTGGATGAAAAATGTTCCTTTTGATCAGGGAATTTTTAATTCAAAAATTAGTTGTCTTTCTTTTGAACCAACCAATACCGACGGTAATCATCCAAACGGCTGGCGTTTGACCGTAGATGATTTGGCCTATAGTCATAAGGCGATTTATAGGTATACAACTGGTCCTTATGCGGGTTTTTATACCCAAATTTGTACTGGTGAAACTGCAAAATGGGCGACTGCGTCAACGCTTTTTAATAGGCAACTATTGCTTCAGGATATTTGTTTAAACGGCGATATTAGGCCTGGTGACGACCCTTGTCCTGCTGGTACCTCTGTGGGAATTCAAGTACTCAGTCAGGTTGGCTGGACAGAGCGTGGTCGCTTAAACCACAAGGTATGGTTATATGAAAATATTTATGATTGGCGGTAATAATCGGCGCACCACAAAAAAAAGAAAAGCCTTTACCGTAATAGAAGCGGTAGTGGTGCTTGCGATTTTTTCAATTCTCGTTGTTTCGTTTTCCGAAATTTACATACGGACGTCACAAAGCGCCTTACAAACAGCTAATCGCGCTCGTGTGCAGGCCGATGCGCGAACAATGCTTGAGTCTGTTGTCCGTGCTGCCCGCGTTTCTAATATTGACTACGCGACTTACGCCGCGAATGGTGTTGCAATTGCCAATATGCAGCCAGTTAGCGAGCTTAATCTGGTAAACCCCGACGCCAATACTGCTTATCAAATAAAACTATTTTCAACCGACGTCTTTTGTGGCAACGCCAACAGTAATCCTTGCCTTGCGGTTTCAACCGATGGTGGTGTTTCTTGGTCAAAACTTTCTCCACTTAACGCTAAAATTATAAAGTTCACGGTTGTTTTATCACCAGCAACGGATCCTTTTGTGCTTGATCCGTCTACTGGTACCTATGCGAATGATGTGGCGCCGTTAATCACGGTTAATTTGGGATTACAGGGTTACGCCCTAAGAGATATTGATAAATGGACTTATTCGGTGCAAACAACAATAACACCGCGTTATTATAAACGTTAATATGAAACGCCGATCAAGCACTGTCCTCCTTGCTATCCTCACCCTTTCCACACTCGTTGTTGCGGCGGTTTCGGTTTCGGAAATTGTCCGCACCGAACTTTTGATTTCACGGAGTATTGATTACGTAACCGTCGCAACTTATGCTGCCGAGTCGGGTCTTGAATATAATGCTTGGAAACTTCGCAAAGATCCAACAACAACCATCGCTAGTATTAATAATACCGTCTCTCCTATTTTAAACGGTACGTCTTGGTCGCTTAAGGCGAGTGGGGCGAGCCCTGGGCTTTTTGTGGCAACGTTAAATCCGAACGAACTTGTTTCGTTTAGCGCCTATGACCCGGATAATCCGACCTTGGGTGGCGGCAAACAATCAATAAAAATCTTGCGCGACAATACCAAGACAGTCGCAAATTATACTTATTTTACTTCACAAATATTGGATCTTGCCTTTACTTATTTTGTGCCTGGCTCGGGGACGATCGCGCCGCCGACGAACAATAATGTTACTTCGTCAAAATATGGCTGGTATGCAACTGGCGGTGGCGGCGCAACCGATCAGACAATTGTTAACAATAGTATTAACTCTGGACAAATTTTTAATTTCACCTTAAAAAATTATTGCACCACCTCATCTTGTGGTGTTTATCCGCCGTTTACCGTTCAGCTTTGTTCTTTGCCCAATGGCGGCGGGGTTTGTGATATACCCGGCCGCGCCTACCTAACCTCCACGGGCGTTTACAAGGGGATTCGTCGTGTTTTAATTATGGATATGCCGCGTATTTCCGGACCGTCCGGTCTTTGGTCGCACTCGTTATTTTCTGAGTGTCAGCTTATTAAAGATCCAAATCAGCCATCGCCACCGTGTACAGGTTCGTAAAATGTTATGACAAAAACGGAAGCCAAAGAACGAATAGAAAAATTAAAGCGCGAAGTGGAGCGTCACCGATATCTTTATCACGTGCTTGATCGCGTGGAAATTTCCGACGCCGCGCTGGATTCGCTTAAACACGAATTATACCGGTTGGAACAGTCGCATCCTGAGTTTATAACGAGCGACTCGCCAACGCAGCGCGTGGGCGGGGAGCCACTTCCTGAGTTTAAAAAAGTCCGCCATCTTGAAGCAATGCTTTCAATGGAGGATGTTTTTAGTTTTGACGAGTTTACCGATTGGCATAAGCGAAATAAAAAAATTATTTCGGCTCTTCCTGATGATTTTTATGGGGAAATAAAAATGGATGGCTTGGCGGTTTCACTCGTTTACGAGAATGGTGTTTTTGTAAACGGTTCTACGCGCGGCGACGGTATGATTGGTGAAGATGTGACAAAAAATTTAAAAACAATTGAATCAATCCCGCTAACATTACGCGTTCCTCCAGAAAAAGAAATTGCCGATTTTTTAAAAAATTATCCGGGAACCGATCAGAAAAAATTTCGTGAACTCGTTACGGCGCACCACGGGCGGATTGAGATTCGTGGCGAGGCGTATATGCGGAAAAAGGTTTTTGAAAAACTTAACGCCGCGGCAAAAAAAAATAACGAACCGCCTTTTGCGAACCCGCGGAACGCTGCCGCTGGCGCGATTCGCCAGCTTGACTCAAAAATAACTGCGTCGCGGCATTTGTCGTTTTTTGGCTATGCCCTTGCTACGGATTTTGGCGAAACAACGCACGAAGCGACGCACCAGATTATTCAAATGCTTGGCGCGCCGGTTAACCCGCTTGTCGCTCGTTGCCAATCGCTTACCGACGTCCAAAATTTTTACGACAAGGTAAAAAAAGAACGCGAGCGGTTGGACTATTGGTTAGATGGGGTTGTTGTGGTTATAAATAGCAATAAAAATTTTCAGCGTTTGGGAGTTGTCGGAAAAACGCCGCGCGGACACATTGCTTATAAATTTCCCGCCGAACAAGTTACTACCGTGGTTCAAGAAGTTGTTTGGGGTGTCGGACGGATGGGGACGGTAACGCCGGTCGCGCATGTTCGTCCAGTGTTTGTCGGTGGAACAACGGTAACAAACGCGACTTTACATAATCTTGATGAGGTCGGAAGACTGGGTGTTAAAATTGGCGACACAGTAATTTTGGAAAAAGCCGGCGACGTAATTCCTAAAATCGTGCGCGTGCTTCCTAATTTGCGAACGGGAAAAGAAAAAACGATTCATCCGCCAAAACATTGTCCAATTTGCGGAACGGAACTTGTTCGTCGTGAAAATGAAGTCGCAATTGTTTGCCCAAATAAAAATTGTTTTGCCCGAAATTCCGCCGGCATAAAACATTTTGTCGCGCGTAAGGCGATGAACATAGAAGGCTTGGGCGAAAAAACAATTGAACAGTTTTTAAACGAGGGACTGATTCGCGACCCGTCCGACCTTTATGATCTTAAGGTTGGCGATGTTTTGCCGCTTGAGCGCTTTGCTGAAACCTCGGCCGACAATATTGTTTCTGCGATTAGCGCGGCGCGTGAGGCAACGCTTGCTCGTTTTCTTTTCGCTTTGGGAATAGAACATTTGGGCGAGGAAACCGCCCGTCTTCTCGCAGAACATTTTGGAACCATAGAACGTTTGCGTCATGCAACTCAGATAGAGCTTGCCGAAGTCGCTGGCGTGGGCGAGATAGTAGCGGCAAGCGTCCAAAGCTGGTTTGCCGATCGTTTGCACGCCGCGTATCTTGATCGTTTGCTTAAAAAAATTAAAGTCACAAACGCGACGCCAAAAATTGCAGGCCCGCTTTCGGGCAAGACCTTTGTTTTTACTGGCGAACTTGAAAATATGTCGCGCGACGAAGCAAAAGAAAAGGTTCGCGAAAAAGGCGGCAAGGCTTCGGAAAGCGTTTCTAAAAAAACCGATTACGTTGTCGCGGGACCGGGTGCTGGCGACAAGCTTGAGAAGGCGCGCAAACTAAACGTTGGGGTCTTGAACGAAAAAGAGTTTCTCGCTATGATCCATAAGTAATATGTCAAAGATTTCACAAGAAGAAATAATCAAATTAATCGGCTTGGCTAAATTGCCCTTGGACACTACGGCTCTAAAGAGCCGTGAAAACGATATGGAGGAAATTTTGGGTTATGTCGCCAAGTTGTCCGAAGTAGACCTTAGGGATGTTGTTCCTGTTCCTGGAGGAACGGATTTGGTTAATCAGTTACGTTCAGACGAGCTTGACCCTTCGGCTGAGGCGTTAAAAGCCGCCCTACGTGATTCATTTGCGACCCAAGAAGCACAAATGGCCAAGGTACCGCCGGTTTTAAGCAAATAGTATGACGGAATTTTCTAAGAAAAACATTAACGAAACGCTGGCCGCTTATCGTGATAAAACTTTAAAACCATCCGCCGTTGCCGCGGAAATTTTTAAGATCATTAAAACAAAGGATGGCGAAGTTGGTGCGTATTTGCGCACTTACGAAGACGAGGCAATGCTCGCGGCCAAGGCGGCTGATAAGGCATACGAAAACGGTACCGCGCGTCCGCTTGAAGGAATTTTTGTCGCGATTAAGGATAATATGCTCGTCGCGGGCACGATTACGACTTCGGCTTCGGCTATCCTTTCAAAATATCGCGCGCCATATACCGGAACGGCGGTGCAAAAACTTTTAGACGCTGGCGCAATTATGGTTGGAAAAACGAATATGGACGAGTTTGCGATGGGTTCGTCAACCGAATCGTCGGCTTTTCAGCAAACACGCAATCCACGCGACCTTTCGTGTGTTCCTGGTGGTTCGTCGGGTGGTTCGGCCGCCGCCGTGGCCGCGGAAATGTGCCACGTCGCCCTTGGCTCAGACACTGGCGGTTCTATTCGTCAACCGGCGTCGTTTTGTGGCGTCACTGGTTTTAAACCGTCATACGGTTCGGTTTCGCGCTATGGTCTGATGGCAATGGCATCAAGCTTAGACGTCATTGGTCCGATTGGTCGCAATGTTTCCGATTGTCGCGTTATCTACGAAACAATTTGCGGCGCGGACGGACGCGACGGCACGAGCTGGAATCTTGCTTCAAAAAAAACACTTGTGAACGGATCGCTTCAAGGCGTTAAGGTTGGCGTACCGGCCGAATATTTTTTGCCAGGCTTGGATCCTGAAGTGGAAAGCTGTATTCAAAAAGGCTTGAAAAAAATGAAAGATGCCGGCGCCGAGCTTGTTAATATTTCCCTTCCTAATACGGAATACGGCCTTGCCACATACTACGTGATTATGCCAGCCGAAGCCTCCACTAATCTTTCGCGTTATGATGGCGTTCGCTATCAAACCTCGGAAATGCCGACGGCTTCGTCGCTTGAAGATGGCTATATAAAAACCCGCGCCCATTTTGGCACCGAAGTCCAACGTCGTATTCTTATTGGAACTTATGTTCTTTCGGCTGGCTATTACGATGCTTATTATCGCCAAGCGCAAAAAATGCGCGGGATGTTGATTAAAGATTTTAATGACGCCTGGCAAAAAGTTGATTGTATTGTCAGCCCAACATCGCCGTCGGTCGCTTGGAAGATTGGGGAAAAAATTAGTGATCCGCTTGCAATGTATCTTTCTGATGTTTTCACTGTTACCGCTAATTTGGCGCGAATTCCGGGCATTGCCGTTCCTTGCGGCGAAGCCTCGGGCATGCCTGTTGGCATGCAAATTTTTGCGCCGGTAGGTGAGGATCGCTATTTGCTTGACATTGCCGCCGCGTTTGAAAAACTTAAATAATTTTTAATAAATAAAAAAATGCTCATTAGACCTTTGGGACAAAAAAAGAATGGTGGTTTTATTTCAGGAAAGTCTAAGCCGGCGTCGTCGCAGTCTTATACGCCTCGGGTTCCGCATTGGTGGAAAAAAGAAAATACTGGGCTTAAAAGCGTCGCGATTTGTCCGCGCTGTCAGGCAATTTATTACGACAAACATTGGCATTCGTGGCAAAAACCAAGCCGCCATCTTCCTAAAGATTTGCGCGCTAGCGAAACTTATTGTCTGGCTTGTGCCGCGATCATTTCGGGAAATGATAATTCAGGACGTGGTTTTGCTGGCGAGGTGGTTTTCTCTGGGCTTGATCGTTTGGCTGAACGGTTGGAAGTTGTTAATTTGATTAAAAATATCGGTAAGCGAGCGCTTAAGCGCAATCCTGAAGACCAGATTGTAAAAATTGAAGACAAAAATAACGCGCTCAGAGTGACGACGGTTAAAAACCAACTTGCGGTTTCGCTTGGTAAACAGGTAGACGCGGCGCTAAAAGGGGGAAAGCTAACAATTTCGTGGTCGCGCGAAGACGAACCGGCGCGCGTTCGTTGGGTTGCACCGTAATTAAATTTTAACTATATGTATCCAAAAGCAAATATTGTCGCGATTGGAATTGCCGTTGGCACGAGCGCAGCAATTGCGGTAATCATTTATACCATTTTCGCGTATTTTTTCGGTTACGGCATAGAAGCGGAGATTGTTTTGGATGGATTTTTTCCAGGCTATGCGCTTTCTATGGCCGGCGCCGTTATTGGCGCTGTTTGGGCATTTTCTTTGGGATATTTATTCTCAGCGCTCATTGCTTGGTTTTATAACAAGTTAAACAAGTAGCGTTCTTGACACAAACCTTGTTCTTGTCTTGGTTCGTACTATATAATAGATAATCTTAATAATAATTTTAATATTTGTTTATGAGTGAAAATTCCTCGTCAGAATCAGCAAAGAAGAAAAGCGTGTTTGATGCCTTTACCTCCAAAACTACTTTTTGGTCGGGTTTTGTTATTGGGATAATGGCTTTTTGCACGATTGTTTTTATTTTAATGGTCGGTACGAAAACCGATTGGAAGTCTTTTGGTTTTAGTAATTTGCAAAATGGTTGGAAAACAAATCCGCCAGTTGCGGCAAACGGCAATGACAATGCCAACACGAATGCGCCGGCGAAGGCTGCCGATAAACTCCCTGCGATTACGGGCGCCGACCATGTTCGCGGCGATCTTAATAAAGCTAAAGTCGTGATGGTTGAATATTCTGATTTTGAATGCCCATACTGCAAGCGTTTTGATACAACCATTCAGCAGGTCTATAAGGATTACGGGGCAGACATTGCCTGGGTTTATCGTCATTTCCCACTCACAAGCATTCACGCTAATGCGACTAAAGAAGCCGAAGCGACCGAATGCGCGGCCGAGCTTGGTGGCAATGATGCCTTTTGGAAATATGCCGACGCGCTTTATGCGCGGACAGCTTCCGGTGGCACGGGTTTTGCACTTACCAAACTTGGACCGCTTGCAAAAGAACTTGGTCTTGACCAGAAGAAGTTTCAATCTTGCCTAGATTCCGGCAAATATACCGCTAAGGTTCAAGCCGATGAACAAGGTGGAGAAACGGCTGGCGTAACCGGCACTCCGGCGACCTTTGTCATAAATCGCAATGGCGACTCTGAATTGATTGTTGGCGCCGAATCGGTTGCCAACGTAAAGAAAGTAATTGACGCGCTTATTAAATAGGGTTTAGGGTATAGCGTGTAGCGTTTAGTATTTAGAGGGGCGATCCGGTTTATCGGATCGCCCTTTCTGGACTAAAAGTTAAAAATAAGGTAAAAATAGTTAATCCCGTAAGGGGGTAGTTTTTTAAAAATTAATAGAAGATAGCTTAGTTTTCAAAGCGGAAGCGTGGCCGATCGAGCAAAGCGAGATCCCGCCGAAGGCGATGGGTGGCCGATGTGTGTAAAACGGAAGCGTGGCCGAGTGGCCGATGGCGCACGCTTGGAAAGCGTGTAAACCGCAAGGTTTCAGAGGTTCAAATCCTCTCGCTTCCGTTTTGTACATATGGCGCCCCGATGGACATCGGGGTAAACCGCAAGGTTTCAGAGGTTCAAATCCTCTCGCTTCCGCTTTGAAAATTATCAACCACCATTTATGGAACTTATCCGCGACTTTAAGAAGATAAATAAAAACGATGCGCCGCTTGCGGGCGGCAAGGGTGCGTCGCTTGGGGAAATGACCGGCGCTGGAATTCCGGTTCCGCCTGGATACGTTATTTTATCTGCTTCTTTTGAAAAATTTTTAGAAGCGACTGATTTGAATGTAGAAATTGATGCGATCCTTCACACGGTTCACCACGAAGAAATGCATACCGTGGAAAACGCTTCGGAAAAAATTCAAGGGCTTATTTTAAATGCTGATTTTCCAAAAGACATTTCCGACGAGGTGCAAAAGTATTTTAAAAAGTTGGATGCTAAATTTGTTGCTGTCCGTTCCAGCGCCACGGCCGAGGATGGCGCGGAAAACGCTTGGGCTGGCCAACTGGATAGTTTTTTAAATACGACCGAAGAGACATTGCTTCAAAACGTTAAACGTTGTTGGTCGTCGCTTTTTACGCCGCGCGCGATTTTTTATCGTTTTGAAAAACAATTGCACAAGCAAAAAATCTCCGTCGCGGTTGTCGTGCAAAAAATGGTCGCGTCCGACGTTTCGGGAATCGCTTTTTCGGTGCATCCCGTAACGCAAGACAGAAACCAGCTGATTATTGAAGCAGGTTTCGGGCTTGGCGAAGCGATCGTCTCGGGACAGATTACGCCCGACAGCTATGTCGTAGAAAAAAGCGAAATGGCGATTTTGGACGCGAACATCGCGGAGCAAGAAAGAATGATTGTTAAAAAAGCTGGCGGCGGAAATGAGTGGGTGGAAGTCGCGCCCGAAAAACGAAATGAACAAAAACTTTCCGGCAAGCAAGTAATGGAGCTTTCTAAAATCGTCATTGGCATTGAAAAGCATTACGGTTTTCCTTGCGACATAGAATGGGCAATGGAAAAATCAGTTTTTTACATCACCCAATCGCGTCCCATTACGACTTTGGGATAAATTATGTCGCGCCTTGACGAATTAAAGAAAAAAATTGACGAGCTTTACCTGTCCAAAAATAAAAATCGCGCGGACTGGGCGGATTGGTTGTATAAAAATCATATTTTTCTTGTTGCCGAAGAAGCGGGGCGTTTAGCTGATCGCTATGACGCGGACAAGGATTTAACGATTGCCGCGGCAATGCTTCACGATGTTGCCGATGCGGTAATGAAGCGAGAAGATACTGGTCACGAAGAAATGAGCGCCAAAATTGCTATAGAATATTTGTCGGCTTCTGGGTTTTCCCCAGCTGAAATTGGCATTATTGTAAATGACGCGATGAAATTGCATGGTTGCGCTGGCGGGGAGTTTCCACTTTCTTTTGAAGGGAAAATAATGGCGACCGCCGACGCTGTCGTGCACCTCACTACCAATTTTTACGAACACTGTATTGAAGTTTTAAAAAATGAAGAGCCGGTGCCAGAAATTAGGAAATGGGCGCTAAAAAAATTAGAACGCGATTTTTACAACAAGATCCAGCTTGAAGCGATTCGGGAAGAAGTAAAAAATGATTATGAAAAATTAAAAGAATTTTTATCGGGTGAATTTTAAATATGAAAATTATTATTCAAAATCTTAAAGACAATTCGCGCACGCTGATCCGCCACGCGGGCTATGGCGAGCATTATGATAACCGAACTCGGGAAGTAAGTTATCATCGCCGACTTGGGCAAACTGTTTTTCCCAATTTCCACGTTTACCTAAAAGATATGGCGAATGGCGTTGAAGTGTCTTTGCATTTGGACCAAAAACAGCCAAGCTATGGCGCAGGCCATATGCACTCAGGCGATTATGACGGACCGCTTATAGAACGCGAGCTTGAACGTATTAAAACGTCATTTGAAAACGCCGCGGCGCCGGAAGTTGACGAACCTGAGGAAAAGAAAGGATTTTTTTCAAAATTGTTTGGATAATTATATGTCGGAATTTGACGCTTTCAACAAAAGCCAGCAAGATAAGGCATGATATGATTGCGTCACAAAGTCGCTAAAGCATCACCTGTCTAAAAGTTAATAGTTAACAGTTAAAAGTTAAACGCATGCACGATCCGGTTATAGACGAGATAAAACAGCGGGTAAATATTGTTGAGGTTGTTCAGGAGTATTTGCCGCTAAAGAAAGCAGGGACAAACTGGAAAGGGTTGTGTCCGTTCCACGGCGAAAAGTCGCCGTCGTTTATGGTCTCCGAAGACAGAATGATTTTTCATTGTTTTGGCTGTGGCGAGGGTGGTGATGTTTTTGCTTTTCTTATGAAAATGGAGGGGTACGAATTCCCCGAGGTTTTAAAACTGCTCGCCGATCGCGCTGGCGTTAAATTGGAACGCCACGACCCACGAATTCAACATGAACGAAATTTACTGACCGAAATTACTGACCTTGCCTCGCGATTTTACGCCAAAGTTTTGGAAGAGTCGCCGCAGGCCGAAACCGCTCGGGAGTATTTAAAAAATCGCTCATTGAAACCGGAAACGATTAAAAATTTTGGCATTGGCTTTGCGCCCGAAGGTTGGGAAACGTTATGTAATTTTTTGGCTAAGCGCGGTTACAAAGACGAAGACATTATTAATTCGGGAATGGCCTTGCGCTCGGTAAATCGCCGCGGCATTTATGATCGTTTTAGAAAACGGGTAATGTTTACGATTAGAAATACGCACGGCCAAGTCGTTGGTTTTACCGGACGCCTACTTCCTGAAGACGAAAAAAAACCCGATGCTGGCGGCAAGTACGTAAATACGCCCGAGTCGGCGCTTTACCACAAAGGCTCGGTGCTTTACGGACTTGATCAAGCCAAGCAAGAAATAAAACGCGACGATCTTGCTGTGCTCGTTGAAGGAAATATGGATGTGGTCTCGTCGCACCAAGCCGGAATTAAAAACGCCATCGCCGCTTCGGGAACCGCGCTTACCGACGATCAGTTAAAATTACTTGGCCGCTACACGCACCGGCTAGCCGTTGCTTTTGACGCGGACGCTGCTGGTGACAACGCCGCCAAAAAGGGGATTGTTACCGCGCTTAGAAATGGATTTTTAGTCAAAGTGATTATTATTCCGCCGGAGCTTGGCAAAGACCCGGACGATCTTGTTCGCAAAGACCCCGAGCTTTGGAAACAAGCAATTGTTAATGCGGTGGATATTATTGATTTTCTCGTTGCGAGCGCCAAGGCAAAATTAAACTTAAAAACTATTGAAGGAAAAAAACTGGCAATCCAGCAAATTGTTCCGATTATCGCCGAGGTCAATGATCCAGTCGCCGCGGCGCATTACGTGAAAGTCTTGTCCGAAGCTGTTGGTATTCCCGACGACGTCATTCGCGGCGAGCTCCCCAAGAAACAAACACCGCACCCCACAAGCAATACGCCGGTAGCTACGGGCGACGTGCCACGCGCGACGAGCCAGTTAACGCGCGAACGTTCGCTTTCCGAACGGATTCTGGCCATTTATTTGGTACACGAAAGCATTCGCCCAATTGTTCACGATCTCCTTAAACACGAGTATTTGGAAGGTAGCGACCTTAGGGACTTGTATGCCGAGCGTCTTTCGTCGTATAATCAAATAAACAACTCCAATCCCGCTCCAAGGGATGAGCAAGCCCCAGGGCTTTTGGCGGTTTTACCGCTTTTGCTTGATAATTCGCCGGTGGAGGATCCGGCCGAAGAAACGAAGAAAATAATTTACGATTTATCCAGCCTTTACCGTCAAAACGAACGGAAGCGCCTGGAAACAGAAATGCGCGACGCCGAAGCGATCGGCGATTTTGCGCGTATTTCAGAGCTAATGAAACTCTTTAAAGAATTGTAATTATGGCAAAAGCAACAGCCAAAAAAAAGCCGGCGGTTCACGCCAAGGCTAAACCGCAAATAAAACACAAGAAAACGCCGCACGCGAAGAGCGAAAAAAAACCAGTCAAAAAGGCCAAAGGACACGTTCATCTTGTACGTGCGCCAAAAGCGGCGCCGCCGAGCGACGAAAAGATTGCCGAGCTAATGCATAAAACGCGCCAGCGCGGTTTTATTACCGAACAGGAAATTTTGTACGTCTTCCCCGAGGTGGAAGATTATCTTCCGATATATAATAATTTTTTGGATCTTTTGGAAGTTGCCGGTTTGCAAATAATTGAATCGCGCGAAGGCTTTTTGGGAAAGCGCAAAGAAAACGAAGAAATGATGAAGCGCATCGGCGGACACGGCACTAAGGTTGAAAGAAAAGGCAAGGAAAAAGCAACGACTTCGGCCTATGACAATTTGACCGAAGACTCCATTCAAATGTACTTGCGCGAAATTGGAAAAATTCCTTTGCTGACCGGCGAAGAAGAAGTTGAACTTTCCAAACGCAAAGAACGCAACGAAAAAGAAGCTGAGAAAAAATTGATTGAAGCCAACTTGCGTTTGGTTGTTTCCATTGCCAAAAAGTTCGTTGGAAAATCGCTGTCGCTTTTGGATTTGATTCAAGAGGGGAACATCGGCCTTTTCCGCGCCGTTAAAAAATTTGAATATCGCAAAGGTTACAAATTCTCCACTTACGCCACTTGGTGGATTCGCCAAGCCATTACCCGCGCCTTGGCCGACCAGTCGCGCACCATTCGCATTCCGGTGCATATGGTGGAAACGATCAACAAGTTCCAGCAAGTTGAACGTCAGCTGATTCAAGACCTTGGCCGCGAACCGCTGCCCGAAGAAATCGCTGCCGAAATGGGAATGGAAATTGAAAAGGTTAATCACATTATAAAAATTTCACAAGACACCGTTTCGCTAGAAACTTCGGTTGGCGAAGACGACGAAGACTCCACGCTAGAAGATTTTATTGAGGACGTAAAGAATGTGACGCCCGACCGCTCGGCCGCGCTCCAACTCCTCCGCGATTACGTTAAAGATGTAGTTAAAGACCTCTCGCCGCGCGAACAGAAAATTTTGGAAATGCGCTTTGGCTTAACCGACGGCGTTACTCATACGCTGGAAGAGGTTGGAAAAGAATTTGACGTTACCCGCGAGCGCATTCGCCAAATTGAAGCCAAATCGCTAGAACGCATTAAGGCACATAGTTTGATTGAAAAATTGAGGGACTACTAACTTAGCTTTTAACTTTTAGCTTTTAATAAAAACACAGAACTCTCCCTACCCTCCCTTTTACCAAAGGGAGGGCTGAGATTTTTCGTTCCGACTTAGCCCACTCTTTGTATAATGGTGTCTTGTGAGGTTTAACCAGTCTTTGCCCCCTCCCCGATGGACATCGGGGAGGGGGTAGGGGGAGTTCGTTTCGTCATAATATTTAGACTTTCAATCAAGGTTAGAAATATTAACTAAAATGCAAAAAACCCGCCGAAGCAGATTTTCTGCAGGCGGGTTTTACGCGACTTTGGGACTACGCGGCTTTGGGTTTTGTTTTTTGCGTGAGAATGTCAACCCGTTCTTGACTCATCGTTTCCGAGATTGGTTGTTTTTTTACAATCTCCCAGATTGCGGCGGTAATGGCGGCGGCTGCCAAATTTCTCAAAATTCTTTTGCCGTTCTCTCGCCGCTTGGCGACTTCTTCCGGCATTACAGATTCCATCGTTGTCCGATATGGTCTCTCTGGCAGATTGGTGCCTGTCGCGATCACTCGGCCGAGCGTGTCGGCTTTAAGGTGCTCTGTTTTTAAGAACGCGATCTGAAAGATTACATCAGTGACGCTTTGTTGAAACGTATAGGCGCCAATAACGCGATCGCCACTATAGAGAAAGTATCTCAGTCTCTTTCTTTCGTTTGGCGAGTTGTCATTGATGCAGAGAGACAACTCATAGTCATTCATAATCTGCTCAACAATTCTCGCCACCAATTTCTCGTTCCGGTTTGGTCTTTGCATTGTGCTGACCTCGTTTTTGTTGTCCGCTCTACTTGTTAGCGCTTATAAGGCGCAAATGGGCACGTTAGCACCCTAGCGGAACCGCGTCATTTTAACGCAGTTTAAAACGATAGCCAAACCACCGCCCTTTGTCAACGGTGACAATTACCCTCGCCCGAGTGCGGGAGAGGGTGCCCGAATGGGCGGGTGAGGGCGGGTTATGTTTCGTATCTTGACGAATTATATATTTAGTCTAATATCAGAGCCAAGGAGAGAGAGCACACAGGTGTCTTGGGCAGACCGCAACGCTTGGGGGATCATCGTTTGGAATCGATGTGAAACAAGTGAAAAATTATGCCCATTGAGTTGATTGAGACGACGCGAAAGCCCGATTTGCACGATTGTGCACGGTGGGTGAAGAGCCCACTGTCTATGGCCACTCTAAAAGCCATAGCGCAGGGTCGTCTTAGACCTCTCTCCTTTTTTCTCTATCCAAAAACGACGATCTGCTCGGGACCGTCGTTTTTCTTTTTAACGATAACTATGAGTGTGAGCCAGTAACCTCTATTTTAGTCCGTGTTTATGAAAACATTCGGTATATCTTTTATCCATCACAAGGACGTGGCCAACGAGCCAAAATTCTAAAAAAGCAACCAGCTCCAAGGACAGTTCGTGAATGTCATTATCAACCGTTTGATGCATTTCGTTAACTTTTTTTGCAAAAAATTTATGGGCGGCTTTATGTGCTTCGGCTTCGGAATAATTAAAATCATCAAAATATTTTTCTTCGGTCGCAAAATGGAATTCTATGTATTTAAAAAGTTTATCAAAAGTATTGTTTAATACTTTTTCAACCTCGTGTTTGATAATAGCATCATTAAGGTCAGAAATTGCGCCAAGAAGCTGTTTGTGTTGTTTATCAATTTCTTCCACGCCAACGCTCATTGTTTCGCGCCAATCAAATCCTGGCATAAATTTTGTAAATATAATGAATTATAAGGCCATTCTACCGCCATTTTTAGCCCTTGTCATCCTGAAATAATATGCTATATTATCTCTACGAGGCCGAAAGGTCTCGGTTATATATTCTATCGGTATAACTATCAATATTCCGAGGTAGCTCAGCGGTAGAGCAGGGGACTGTTAATCCCTTGGTCGTGGGTTTCGATCCCCACCCTCGGAGTTCGGACAATTTCGTATCGTGCAACCCGTATGCCTATGGCAAAGCGGGTACCCGATTGGATGTTGTCCTTTAAACAAAACGGCCTAACCATAGGCCGTTTTGTTGTTTGACGACGCTTGGTAGAATTTGAAAATATATTTCTCATTTTAGTAAATCGTCAGTTCATAAATAATCATCAATTTAATGAAAATCAATATTTTGCTAACTTTATTGAATATTCTGGTTCGATCCCTACCCACATGAGATTGTTAAAAACCGCATTAAATAAGACTAATCCTTGTCATGAATTGGTGTTTTGTGCGAAAAATGTGTCAATCACTATTGACAAAAACACCCAACCCGATTAGCTTATAAACAGCACTTTGAGGCGAGTCCAATGATTGCGATCCAGTTCTGGTCATTTCGTTAAACAGAACATCGTTATGTTCTGGCCAGTATTCGTCGTCTTCAATGGCAAAGAAGGGAGTAGCGCGATGAAGTTCGATTTCACAAAAATGTCGCTCAGGCCGCCGGTTCAGTCGCCGGGAGTTGATCATCAGGCTTGTTGCGATGCGGATGGAAGCGAAAGTTCTGGTTGCGACTGCGATTGCAACAAGGACTGAATCGTCAACAACTAACTGGGTCATCATGGAACACAAGCCGTGGTGACCCCTCTTTTTTAAGAAATTATTACAAAAATATATCAAAAAGATATTTCAGACAAAATTAATTGATACTGATTCCAAAGTAACCAAATTCCTTGAAGACGTTGGGCAGGAATTTGATATTTTTTTTAATTTCAAAATTGTTGAGCCGCTGATCTTCTTGATAAATACCAGAGAAGAAATGGATATGGTTTGGGGAAAAAAAACGGAGCCATGGTTTGTCGGCGCAACAAAAAATCGGAACGTCTATATCTTTAACGAAAACGTGTTTTCCAACGTTTCGAATCATAAACAGGAAGATTTTTGGATTACCCTAAAGCATGAATACTCCCATATATATTATCTACAACTCTCCAATACCAATAGTCCGTTATGGTTGCACGAGGGTTTGGCGTGTTATTTGTCCGGTAAACAAGTGTCTTATGACAATATAGAAAATGATAAATTATTCGAGGTATTTAAATATTTTAAAAACGTGAATTCGGAAACGTATCGGATTGGCCAATATTGGGTTGAGAAATTGTTAAGTGTTTATGGCAAAGATAAAATGGTCGCCTTGATTAGTGGTTTGTCGGCGAATATTAGCGAGCCTAATTTTGCGATAATTTTTCAAAAAATATACGGAATTGAATATAGCGAAAAATCCTTTAAAGATTTGTTGGAACGTTAAAGAGCTGACAATTGTTTCGTTGTCGTAAACAATTGTCAGCTCTCTGAAAACAATATAACGCCACAAGGAGGCGAGTCATGTATCGATTGCCGACGGATGTTCAATTAGAGATAACCGACAAGTGCAATCTGCGTTGTCGCCATTGTTACCACTTTGATACGGACGAAATGCCAGTTTCCAAGGATCTTTCTGACGAAACTACCATCGCCTTAGCCAAGCAGCTTATCGATGCGCCCGTCTATTCGTTAGTAGTAACTGGCGGCGAGCCCCTGCTGAGGCCAAAAGTTCTTCTTGATATCGTAAGGCTGGCCAAAGATAAAGGATTGTTCGTATCCGTGAACACGAATCTTATCCATGCCACATCGGAACTTTTGTCAGCGTTGCGACAACTGGATCTAAACAGCTTCTTGGTATCGTGTCCATCAAGTGATCCGGATACCTATAGGCATATAACCCGTTGTGGTAATTACGCCGCTTTTCGTTCAAAGCTGACCCTGTTGATGGAATACGAGATATCTTGCATGGTGAACATGGTGGTGACGCCAGAGAATCGCGAACAGGTACGAAGTACAGCGACCGATCTCGCGCGGTTGGGAGTGAAAAGATTTGCCGCCACCCCGGCTAGTCTTAATGTGGAATATCCCGACCCAAAGATGCTCCTAAGCAAGACGCAGATCCTCACGCTTCTAGAAGACCTCGACTGGTGCGCTGAAAACCTTGGGGTTGAAGTAGATGTGCTGGAAGCGTTTCCGAAATGCTTTCTGCCGGCGTGGGCATGGGAAAAGAAGCGACCATTTACTCGACGATCGTGCCAAGCGGGAAGAATGTCGGCCAGCATCTCGAATACTGGCGATGTGCGTCCCTGCTCCCATAATCCGAATGTTTATGGAAACATCCGCACGGAATCGTTGGGGTCAATCTGGGACAGAATGTCCGAATACCGCAATAATGTCATTCCAAAACCGTGTCACACATGTCCTGCGGTAGCGGCTTGTAACGGTTCTTGTCGAACCAATGCATTAGCGCTCACTGGTTCTATCGCGGAAACAGATCGATTAATGGTCGGCCATATTTTTTTGCCCAAAGCCGCACTGTCACCACTTGTTCTTGCTTCCGACGCTGTCGTTAGTTTCTGTGGAAAACTTCGTTGGCGAAAAGAAATAGCTGACGAATTCTCAATAACGACTAAGACCAACCACAGAAATCTGTTGATCGTTAACCACGAAACACTTGAGTTCGTCCAGTGGTTGGAAAGGTCGTTGCCGATGAGTGTGGGTGAATTGTCACCCGACAATGGCGATGCTGAGGCGACCAAAGCCTTTAATAGAATTATGGAGACGCTAGTTAGAAAAGAGTTCGTTTCCATTAATTAGTAGTCAAAACTGCTAGCTCAAGCCGTCGTTGATTTATCATCGGCGGCTTTTTTAATAAAATTTTTGCTAATTATAGATAAATTATTTTCGATGGCGATGGTGGTACCCACTTGGGTGAGATCCCCACCCCCGGAGCCATGAGCGAACGTGTGTGGCGACCCACATGCGTTCGGTCAAAAGTCAGTCATTCAATGGTTGATTTTTGATCGAACAAGCCTCCAAAAATGATTAAGAGATTGCGGAGCAAGATAAGTAATTTGGGTTTGCTTAGTTTGTCACTAAGCATTGTTTTTATACTGATTGTTATCTCGGTTATTAACCCTGGCTTTGCTAGTTCTGCTTTAGCTATCTCACTTGTGGTTATTGGTCTTGTTGACCGTGTTCGTCCTGAGTGGTTAGATATTGTTTGCTTGAAATGGTCCGGTATGGATAGGTTGGTTCATTGGTCATTGTTATTTTTTGAAGTTTCAATTATTTTATATATAATTTTTGATTTTATTAAAAATTTTGAAATCAAAATTGTTCATCGGGAACAAAAAACAGAACCAACTCGTTAAGTATGAAATTCATTAAACCAGTTATACAGTTTTTGACGATCGCCTTAATAGGTGTTGGTATTATAGTTGCGACTTCGTGGATTACAAATCAATTTAAAAAACCGGACGTAATTGAAAAGGTGGTTGAGAAGAATATAGGCGTTATCAAGCCAGCTTGTGATGGTTCTTATGATGATTATCAAAAATTAGTAGACGCCAAACAGGTCATTCATTTAATCAATAAAACTGGAATGTTTGCGAGTGGAGGTAAATTTATGAATTCGAAAGATGTGAAGGTCAATCGTTCAGGAGAAGGTGAGCTGGCCTGTGGTTATTTACATGTCATTGCCGGTAAGGATGGAAAATCATTGGATGAAAAATACGATAGTATTTACATTAATCCACAGGGTTTTGGTGGACATGTACTTAGCAAGAAGGGTGCTATTAATATTGTAAACAACAGCACTAATAAAACTGAATTTTTACTACCTTTGACTTCTATTGCTTATCTATCAAAAATTCCCTTTGATCCGAACTCGCAAAATTATAAAACCGCAAATTGGGTCAATGTTTTAAACGCTTCTAACCAAACAGATTTCATTTTAGGTCTGTCAACATTACATCAAGAGGGTTATATAGAAGATGTTTCAATTGCTTATAGGTGTTGGGATCCAGTCTCTGGAAAAGAAATACAAACCTGTCAATTAGGTTTGTAAAGTTACTTATTTAACAAATCAACATCCCATTTTGAAAAGTGATATTGCTACGGATTCCTAAAAGCAGATTTCTTTTTTCCTCCCGCGTTCCTTCTTTTAAAATATATTTGGCGCAGGCGTAAACATCAATTTTTGGAATTTCAGCGGCGATTTTGGCGGTTAATGTATGTCCACCCAAGCTTGTGATCATTTTTTGCATTCGGTCGATTTCTTCTTTTATACGTTCAATCGCGGTTAGCTTGTCGATCTTGATTTTATCGACCATTTTATAAAGTTGGTTTAGCAATTCTTCTTCGCGTATATACGGCTGTTTGCATTTGGTCTCCCACCGCTTACAGCAACCATAATATACATAGCGATGTATCGTTCCGTCTTTAAGTCGCTTCATTTTTTCCGTTGCGGTTATACCATATCCGCAACCGCCGCACCGGAACATTTTTATGAACCCGAATTCTTTACTGCCTTGCGGTTGTTTTGGCGACCCTTTCATTACTTCCTGAACGCGGTCAAATATCTCTTGATTGATTAGGGGTTCGTGCTTTCCGGTGAACCATTTACCACTGCCTTCCGGGAATTCGTAACGCCCGGTATAAAAATGATTATCCATCATTCTATAAATCATGCTTAAGGTAATTTTCTTGCCTTTTCTTGTCGTAAACTGTTTTTCATCGTCTAACCATCGTTTTACATCTCGCCCTGTCCAACCCTCGTATGCGACCTTTTGAAAGACCTCGCGGATGGCCGGTCCGCGTACAGGGTCAATAAAGATCAGTTTACCGCCCTTGAGACCGAATTTGTCGTGTAGATAGCCTAAGGGAGCCATTGTCGGCCTATAGCCCATCTCCAGCTTCGCCCTAAGGCCGCGTTTAACATTTAAGCCCTTGTTATCGTTTTCTAGCTTGGCTTGACTGCAAAGCATCATCAGCATGAACTTGTCGCTTGGCGAATTGGTGAATCTGGGGCCGCTGGTTCGAATCTCCTTAAGCAATCCTTGATCCATAAGATCGACCACAGTTCCGAGGTCGCCTGCATTACGACTTATGCGGTCAGCCGCCCAAGTTAGAATCGCGTTGAACTTGCCAGATCTGATATCTGCCACAATACGATTAAACTCCGGTCGTGAGCCGGAGCTTTTTGCCGAATGACTTTCTTTTCGGACTTCCGTGATATTCAACCCATCACGGGCGGATTGCTCCAACATCTCCTTAATTTGGCTATCAATCGACAATGCCTGCCGTTCGTCGTCCTCGGTCGATTTGCGGGCATAGAGACAGTAGGTAAGGGCTGGTGCGGCGACGGCTGTATTTGCTTGTTCGCTCATATTTACGCTTAATTCTTACAAGCCACACACTACCGCGCCTGTCCCGGGTGCCTAGTCCCAGAAGTAGGCAAGCTGTTGGTAACTAAAACCTTTACATAAAGGCTTTTTATGTTAGTATTCAAATGTCTCTACTCAACTTAAGCTCGGGCTTTTGCTCGAACCGGATAGCGCGCTTTAAGCGGCATCCGGATAAAACAACTCTTGCACTATCCAGTGCTTTAGTTGGGTAGAGACACCTCCGGGTGTCGCTTTTGTTTTATAAGCACATCCGAATCGAAGATATGCTTAATGAACAAACGACACAGGAGGCGTTGCTCGTAAAAATTGCCGCGCTTCAAAACGAAATTAAAAAGCTTAAGAAAAGAAAGAAGTACGGACTCGTGTGGGAAGAAAAACCTGAAGAAGTTGTTTTACAATGTCAAAATAATATTCCGGTTTTGAAAGAAGTCAAAACCCGAAAAATAATTGGCGGTTCGGGGAATAATATTTTGATAGAGGGCGATAATTATCACGCTCTTTCCGTTCTTAATTATACGCACAAGAAAAGCATTGACCTTATTTATATTGACCCTCCGTATAATACGGGTGCTAAAAATTGGAAATATAATAATGACTATATTGATAAGGAAGACGCTTATCGTCATAGCAAATGGCTTTCGTTAATGTGCCATCGTATTAAGTTGGCCAAAAATTTGCTTAAAGATAATGGGGTGTTAGTTTGTGCCATTGATGAAAATGAACAAGCGCATTTAGGTGCGCTTATTGAAGAGATTTTTCCAACATACGATCAACATACGATAACAGTGGTGCATAATCCAAAAGGAGTCCAGGGAACAAATTTTTCATATACCCACGAATACGCAATTTTTGTCGTACCAAGTAATAAAAAAACTATAGGGGATCGCTCTCTTGTCGAAGATGAGATTTATGTTTCAAATTTAAGAAATTGGGGGAATGAATCTGAACGAACAGATGCTAAGAATTGTTTTTATCCGATAGTGATATCAAGAGAAAAAATTGTAGGCTTTGGCAATGTTGCACAAAATGAATTTCATCCCAAATCAGCAAATGAAAAACAAAAAGACGGCACCATTTGGGTTTGGCCGATTGATGAGAAAGGTGTTGAAAGAAAGTGGCGTTATGCACGCCAGAGCGTCGAAGAAATAAAAGATATACTTCAGATTAAAGAAACGAGGGGTGGTTTGATTCAGATAATGATTGCCAAAGATTATGGCACATATAAAACTGTTTGGAATGATAAGAAATATGATGCAAGCGAATATGGAACCAAACTACTTAGAGAAATAATTCCAAATTGCGATTTTGATTTTCCAAAATCACTTTATACAGTTTATGATTGTATTTTTGCGGTAGTTGGAGATCGTCTTCATGCAAATGTGCTTGATTTTTTTGCCGGGTCGGGAACGACTGGCCACGCGGTTCTTGAATTGAATAAAAAGGATGGTGGCAATCGTCAATTTATTCTTTGCACTAATAACGAAAGCAATATTTGCGAAGAAGTAACATACGAACGCATCAAACGCGTTATCAAGGGATATAAGAACAAGAAGGGCGAAAAAGTTGATGGCCTTGGCGGTAATTTATCGTACTACAAAACAGATTTGGTTAATGTTGAAAAACTTCATCGCGTTTCGGACGACGCGAAAATCAAGATTACCCATCAAGCCGGTGAGATGATCGCGCTTCGCGAGGATACGCCGAATGAGGTTGAAAAAACCGATTGGTGGCAGGTCTTTAGCGGCGGCGGAAAAATAACGGCAATCTACTTTAAGGAAGATAAGCAAAAATTATCAGAGTTAGTTAAAAAACTTGAAAAGGAGCAAAAGCCGACGGTTCTCTATGTCTTTAGCTGGGGGAAGAATGAATATAAAAACGAATTCACCTCAAAGCTTATTCATATCGAGGATATTCCCGATCCAATTCTTGAGGTTTACAAAGAAATCAACCGCGCTTAAATTATGTTTTCGCTAAAGCCATTTCAAGAACAGACGGTCGCCAAACTGCGTAACGAATTTTTATCGTTATGGAAATCGCCACACGATAACATTTCGCTAGTTTTTAAGTCGCCAACGGGTTCGGGTAAGACAATTATGTTGGCGCAATTTTTGCGCGATATGGTGGGAGATCCGCGCTTTCAAGGGAACGATGTAGCTTTTGTTTGGTTCTCGTTTAGCGAAGACTCATACGAACAAAGCAAAAAGAAGCTGTTTGATTATTACGGTGGCGCTTCGGAGCTTGATTTGCTGGATTTGAATGACCTGTCGCGCGGCAAGCTTAACAAGAACAGCGTTTTCTTTATTAACTGGCAAAAGATCAAGGGCAAATCAAAAGAAAGCCGAAAACTGCGACGCGACAATGAATGGGGTTTAACATTCGATAGTTTGATTGAAAAGACGCACGAAGACGGTCGCAAACTTGTCGTTATCATTGACGAAGAACATATTGGTTCGGATACAGAGCTGGCTTTTGAGGTTATTAATGGACTTATCAAGCCGAAAATAACTATTCGCGTTTCCGCGACGCCGAAGTATATCCCTAACGCCGAGGAAATAGGAGAAAAGAAAGGCGGTTTTGTCCAAGCAAAGCGCGACGAAGTTATCGAGGCCGGCCTTATTAAAGAGAAAATCGTCTTTCAAACGAAAGAAGATTTGGATTTGAAAGAATTTAAGGAAAAGGATCAAGACGAGATTTTACTTGAACTCGCATATCGCAAGAGAAATGAGACATCGGCCTTGTATAAAAAACTTGGAGTTTCCGTTAATCCGCTTGTGTTGATTCAGTTGCCGAATGACGACCAAGAGGTAAAAGGCACGACGACGGTCAACAAACAAACAATTGTTATTGATTATTTGAAAAGCAAGGGCGTAGGGGAACACGAAATTGCGATTTGGCTTTCGAACGAGAAAATCAATCTCGAAGAAATAGAAAATAATACTTCGCCAATTTCGTTTTTGCTCTTTAAGCAAGCCGCGGCGACTGGTTGGGATTGTCCTCGCGCCAGCGTACTCGTGATGTTCCGCGAGATCAAAAATCCGACCTTTGCCATTCAAACGGTTGGCCGCATTTTACGCATGCCTTTTGGGACGCATTTTGCCAAACCCGAACTCAATATCGGCTACCTCTACACGAACTATAAGCGTAATGAAGTGCTGGCGGAATACGCCAAGTTGAAGAACGAAAATCGTCCGGCCATTTATCCGAGCTACCGCAAAGAATCGGTAAAGCCGATTCAAATGGAATCCGTGTTCATGAGCCGAACAGACTATAACGATCTTGGGGACAGCTTCCAAGAAGCGTTTGGCAAAGTCGCAGACAAGTATTTTGATATCGGTGAGCGCGATATGGCTTTAACCGCCATTAAGAAAATGGAAAAGGCTGGTTTGAATTTTTCGCCAAAGGTAACAAATGGGATTATCGTTGGCGTTGAGATTGACGATTACGATAATTTTACCAACGAGCTATTAAACGAAGGTGGTAGCTACGACCAAGAAATGTCCGAATATGATCTTGAGCAGCTGTATAACCTTATTTGCTTTAAAGCTATATCAAAGCAAACCGATGAATTAAAGAAGTTTGCGCCTGAACGATCTTGGGGAAAGTTAAAAACTGCGCTTAATGTTTGGCTTATCAAACGCGCTGCGCAACCGCGTCAAATTATATATCGGGTAATCGTAAACGACTTGTTAAACGCAAACAGCATTTTGGCTCCGCTTATCGGCTCCGCGCTCGCCGCATATCGTCCGATACGCGAACATGAGGTTAACAAGCGGTCGGAACGCTCGCGCCGTACCGAGGTTATCGAAATACCGAACGCATCGCTTTTCTATACCGATCAGTATCGCGTGATGAAAACCGAGCGCTGCGCCATGGAACCGTTCTATATTGAAAAGGATTATCAAGGTGAAGATAACGAGTCCGCGTTCATTAAATTTATCGATAACCATAAGCGGATTGAGTGGTGGTATAAGAATGGCGACTCGGGTAGCGAATTCTTTTCTATCCCATATTTCAATCCCGAAGAAAACAAAGAAAAGCTGTTTTATCCAGACTGGATAATAAAAACCAAAGAGGGGATATGGATCATTGATACTAAAGGCGGCGTTACGGCTGAACTCATTGATACTAAGTATAAGGCCGAAGCGCTTCAGGTGTGGCTTAAGGGTAAGAAAGGTTTTGGTGGCGGCATAGCCGTTCAAGACGGTCCCAATGGTTGGAAAATAAATAATAATGCTAATTATTCATATACCAAATCCCTTAGTGGCTGGAATAATTTAAACGACAGTCTATAAAGCCCTGTTGATTGAATTACCCAAACAAATAATATAAATTAATTCGTAAAAATAATTATGAATAACAATGCCAATAATCAAGAAGTCTGGGATAAAATCCTAGGCAAAGACGAGAAAGTTAAACACAGTTTTACAATCGGCCCACGGTATCTAAAATACAATCTTATCGCCGGTGCGATAATCTGCGTGCCGTTCGTTTTCGCGTACGGTTTTGGCGTCGTCTTGTTCTTGATTATTCTGTTCAACTACGGTTTCTACGCTAAGAAGTTGAACATCTACGCCTTTACTGATAAGCGCGTATTAATCCACAAGGGCTGGCTTTCAACACACATGACTAGCATCGACTATTCAAAAATTACCGATGTCCATGTTCGGGAACAATTCTTGGATAAAATCGTGTACCATACGGGCGACTTGGCCATTAATACGGCCGGAAGTGGACGATTAGAAGTCTTCCTAAGACACATCGAAAACCCGTACGAAGTGAAGAAGATTTTAGACGAACTTAAGGGCTAACTCGAGGCTAATAATAAAAACGCCGTCCATACTTCGCGAACGGCGTTTTTGATTTAGATAAAGTAGACTCGCGGAACGATCGGAGGATTTTCCAAGAGACTATGGACGACATTGGCGAAAGCGTCGGCAAGGTCATCGTGTTTTTCAACGCCGAAATGAACGATCTGTTCGATTAGACGTTCCGCCCCTTCGCGCGGGAAGAGAATTTTTCCGGTCTTAATCATGTTGGCCGTAAGCACCAGCCTACTGCGTTTGTCTTGGACTCCGGGCCTAATCGTCAGCACGCCATCAATGCCTTCATATTTAAGCTGTTGGGGCAATGCTTTTTGGTAGGCGACATCCTCGATGATCAGTTTGGGGTAATCGTAATCCTCCTTGTAGCTGTTATATAGCGTTTTACACATATCGACCGTTTCTGGGAAGGTCATGCGCTTATTTATGATTTTAGGCAAAATATATATGCGGTATCCGTCTTCGAGTTCAAAGAGGACTCCGGGCACCATGGCCGTATAATCAGCCGCATCACTTGTTGATATGGCTGGATCAATGCCAATCCGTACCTCAAGATGCGACCGGTATCCTTGGAATAGGACAAGTCTTTCGGGAATCTTGTCGTAGTATTGAATCCATTCGCGTTGGATGGCTTGGTCTTCGGCCGGAACGATGTTTAGGAGATACTCACGTTGCCAAGCGAATTCGTTGGCGGCTTTGCTTTTCTCTTCTTCAATTTCGGTCATTGTCGGATATTTGCCCGGCCAAATTATTGCGCCGTCGGTAATTAGGGGATAGGACTTGAAGACGCCGTTAATCTTTTTCTTGTCGATGTCCTCTTTAAGGCGCATGAGGAGTGAGTCCTCGTGCAAGAGGTTGCCTATGATAACGAGCCGCGTATTGCGGTCGCCAGCCGGAACCACTTCTCCAGTCAGCCATTGATAGGTCTTGTTCCGACCCTCGCGTGTTTTGGTGGAGGCCAAGTCTTCAAGGTCATCGCCGATAATAAGGTCGGGACGGTGTTGATTATGGCGTAGGCCACGGACGCTTTGTTCGGTGGAAACGGCAGTTATACGGGCATGCAAACTGGAGAAAACGAGCGACGATGCGCCCCATTCGTTATTTTCTTCTTGGAACGGTCCAAGGTCGTTTTTTAGAAGCGAATTGCTTTCAAGCTCGCGGCGCAGGTTCATCATGTGTTGTTTAGCTTGCGCTTGCGTTTGGCAAAGGATTAGCACAAACTTTTTCTTTTGCTCGCCAAGAATCGCCCAAACCGGGTATGAGGTCGTGAAGATTGTCAACTTAGCCGAACCGCGAAACGCCACAATAAACAAGTTTTTAATGTCTTGCCTTTCGCTAAGGCGAAATAGCTCGCGCTGGAATTCTGCGGTAGCATATTTCACATAATGAGCGAAGTAGAAGTGAAAGAACATGAAATGACTCTGGCGGGTGATGGCTGCGCGAACGGTTCGGTCGCGGAACATTTCGTTTGCCAACTCCGGCGGCATTCCCTTGTTTTCTTCTTGCGTCGCGTTTTTCTCGATAAAGTTTTCCATATATTTATTCAACGGATTTATTATTAAGATTTTCAGGTTGTTTAGAATTTTGGTCGGCAACAGTCGGTTCCGTGGGCTGTCTTATGGTCATGGAGGCAAGCCGGAGTGCTTCTTTAACGGTCGCTTCTTGCTCCTCAGTTAGTTCTTCTTGCGGACGAGCCGCCGCTACTTCCAGTCGGTCGCGGAAGCGTGGACTTCTTTTCCTAAGCCAGAAACTGATTGCGTTAAAGTTTTGTTCTTTTATCGCGGTAATGAGCTTGGACTCGGCCATGTCGCTCACCAGTTCGTCGCCCTCGTCGATGGCCGCATCGCAGGCCGTTGCAAAATGCGGATCTTCTTTGCGCCAGCGGTAATATGTGGCGCGGCTAACACTTGTCTTTTCGCACGAGAGCTGGACGATCGGCGTTTTCTTAAGCTGATCGATGAGTGCGATCTTTTGTTCTTTTTGTCGCTCCAAGGCGGCTTCGTTAGCGTTTTCCATAGATGCTGGTCAATTTAACGGCTTTAATTCCTGTATGGTTCTCAATGCGCCTGATGATGGTTCGGCAGTACTCAATATCCGCCTCGACCATATAACAGCGTCGTTTGGTATCCTCACAGGCGATCATTGTCGAACCAGAACCGCCAAAGCCGTCGTAGACGATTTCATTGACCTTGGTGCTGTTTAGGATTAGACGGCGTAGCAACCCGACCGGCTTCATCGTTGGATGAAGCTTGCTGGCACTTGGTTTAGGATAAACAAGAATCGACTTGTCCTTTGCTTTGTGGAATTTATGCCGTCCGAACCAGCCATAGGCGATAAGTTCGTGTTGGGGTAGGTAGTCCATCCGTCCGATTACGGCGTGCGTCTTTATCCAGATCAGTAGTTGCGTAAACGCGTAGCCGGCTTCGCGCATCGCCTCGCGAAGCGCGAAGATCATCTTGTCGGAGTTGAAGATATAGACGCTGTTGTGACTCGCGAGAAACGGACGAACAGCCATAAGCCAGTCTTTGGTAAAGGCGCGGTATTCGTCGTCGGTCTGTTCGTGGTCGTTTAGGATTATTTTTTCTTTACCAAGTTTTTGCTTGAATCCGGACTTGCTTTCAACGTACCCGACGGCGTACGGCGGATCGATAACGACGGCGGCAATCTTGTCTTTTCCGATCAATGTTGCGACCGATGACGCGTCAAGCGAACTACCGCACAAGAGGCGGTGTTCGCCGATGGCGAAAATATCGCCTTGATTAACCGATACGGACGGCTTTGTTTTTTGTGAGGGCTTCATATCTTTTTATGATTAGGGTACAAAAGACGGGATCGATTTCACACAGAAAGGCGCGGCGCTTCATCTGCTCGCAACAGGAAAGAGTAGAGCCAGAACCGCCGAATAAGTCCAAGACAGTATCGCCGGGTTTGGTACAACGGCGCATGGCTTTTTCATGAAGTGTCGTTGGTTTTTCCGTCGGGTGCTCGTAGTCTTGCGCCGGAAGACGTTTGACGAGCCAGATGTTAAAGAGATCGATAATGTCGTCGATGGCGCGATTACCACTCGCGACTTCTTTATTCAACACCTCGTTAAGGTTTTGTATGCGTGGTACAAGGAACGGTTTGCCGCGTGTGCCATAGACGCAAGGCTCGTATGCCTTGTTGAACGCGACTTGCGGAGTCATATTAAAGTTATTTTTGACCCAAAGGCAGACGCGTCGATTAACAATGCCTAGTTCCTCGTATAAACTCTGAACCAATCCGATACTCGCTTCGTCGCACCAGAAGAAAACATGCGTATTCGGTTTTGCGACCGCAAGACCATTTTCCATCGCTCGCTTTAAGAATAGGCGATAGTCAGCATGCGTCTTTTTATCGTTTGTTTCACCGCCGTATTTTCCTGATGTGCTGATGCCTTTGCTGTAATCAAGGGAAATGTTATACGGAGGGTCGCTGTAGATCATGTCGATTTGGTTTTTGCCTACCAATCGTTTAATCAACTTCGGGTCGGTTGAGTCGGAACACAGCAAGGTATGGCTTCCCAGCCGATACATTTCGTCCAGCTTAACGGTTGGTTTTTTAATCGCGGCAAGTTCCTTTTCAGTATCAAAATCGTCGTCCTCGGCTTCAAGCGAATCGTCCCAGACATTACCCAAGTCGATATCGTCGAAACCAGCATCAAGAAGCATTTCGATATCAAACTCCTTGAGCATCTCAAAGTCCCATGATCCGTGAGCGCGATTTAGCGTTAGATTCAACGCCTTTTCTTTTTCGATATTCGGTATGTTCACGAAGACCGCCGGAATTTCGGTGATGCCAAGTTCCTTTGCGCAGGCAACCCGCATATGGCCACCGATTAGGACGCCTTTCCGCGCAGGCGCGGAATTGACCAGCACAGGATCAACTAACCCGTACTTTAAGATGCTTTCTTTTAACGTCGCCTTTTCGGACTCTGACCATTTTCTGGGGTTATAGATGGCCGGTTGTAACGATCCGATCGGGATATATTGAACGGCGATTTTTGTGTCGTCGTGAGTTAGTATATTTTTTGGCATATTTTTAGAAGAGATATGAAGAGTAAGCACAGAAATAAAAATGCCCACCTCGCGGAGATGAGTCAAAATCTAAAAAGACTTTGGTTAATCTCTGCGAAGTGGGCACGACCGAGGCAAAGCCTCTTCGGCGCGTTTACGCGCCTTCTACCGCTCGCGGACGGAATTAGCTATACGCCACAATTTGTTACCGAGGAAAAGAACTTAACTCTATTTAATCACATGATGCCCTGTCGTTTCAAGGCCGCATACTTTTCAATCGCGTCTTTACCTAGAAGTATCGGAAGGTTTTGCGGGATAAATAGACGAACTTTTTTCCCGTTTTTTTCTGCCTTTTCCATCACTTCCTTTAGTCCCTCGTCAAAAGGAAATACGAAGGTGAATGTTCTCCCGTCGCTATCTTTCTTTGGCCTAATCGCATTGTTCACATATGTCCTCCCAGGTCTCCCGGAACGGATTGAACTTTCCAGCCCGCGCGAGAATAATTTCGGGTTACAGACTGGATTAGTATGCAGAGTAATATCAGTTATGAAGATGTGTACTTCTTTTTCGGTCTCAGTTACGGTAGGACCACTAATTTTATGGTTATCCTTTTGGGGGATTGGGGTCGGGTTTCCCATAGGTATTACGTTCGCGGATTTTTCCGCCACGATCATGAATAAATACATCGCCGCCTTGGTTTATCGCGATGTCTTTGGCGATCTCAAACGCTTCTGCCTGAGTATCGGCGACTTTAGTGTCGCGCGTAGCACCTTCTTTTCGCACCGCCCATCCATCGTCGCGTTGAACCACATGTTGGTTTGACATATCAGAGAGTTTTTAGCTGTTCGTTATATTTAGGACTGAAGCGCCTAATTTCGTTTGCCTCAAGTGCGATTGCTTCAGTAGCTGAACCACAGACCGTGAAATTGAAGTGTGTGACATCTGGCCAGTAATCATCCGTAAGGTGCTGAAGCAAGCGTCCGCGAATTCCGCCATCGGCAACCGATCTCCCGATGTAGTAAGGGACGACGCCGCTACCATCTCGAATCGGAATTCCGCAGTAGTAGATGCCGATGGCGCTGGAGTTCCAGTCGGTTAAGGTCTGTTTGTTGTATAAATATGGTCCTTTATAGTGATTTCCCATAGAAATGGGGTTAATGTTAGTCCAACCCCATTTCTACTCGGAGACAAGCGATGTTGTTTAAGAGTAATTTCCGGGGGTGGTATTGGTTATATACTGACTTCGCCCATAAGACCCTTGATTGTTTTTCAAGGCTTTGATATTTGGCTAGTTATTATAGATAAAACGTCTTTTCGCTGTGCAACGGCGATTAGGCGGTGGGTAATATTAGAATATATCCTAGAATGACGCAATATGTTCTTGACCTAACTTATCCACAGTGCTATGATTAGCTAATTATGAACAACCTCCACCGAACGCAGTCTAAGCTCTTGGAACTCCTTAAGGAGAACCAGACAGAGCCATTGACCATGATGGAGCTGAAGGAAGAAATGAGCCTCTCGTCCACGAGCGTGGTTTTTCACCATATACGCCAACTAGAGAAGAAAGGTCTTTTACGTCGTAACCCGGCAAACCCTAACGACTATCAGGTACTCTCGGAAGACGATAAAGATAAAAAGATTGCTTATTTAAATTTATACGGTTTGGCCCAATGCGGTCCTCATGGAACCATCTTAGAAGATACGCCGGTTGATCGAATTCCTATTTCAACACAGATACTTGGTTTTTCGTCCACCGATGCGTTTTTGGTTCGCGCACGTGGTAACTCGATGGTGCCGAAAATATACAATAACGATCTTGTTATCGTAAAGAAGACTGAAAATATAAACGATGGCGATGTTGCCGTATGTGTAAATGAAGGTGAGGCTCTAATTAAGAAGGTAAGAAAGATAGACTCAAAAATATTTTTATTTTCTGAAAATCACGAATTTGAATCTTTTCCAGCGAGCGATGATTTCCGCGTTGTTGGCGTGGTAAGAGGTGTGCTTTCCTACACGATCTAATAAATTTGTATTTATGTCCTTTGAAAAACCGATTTCGAAAAAGATAGGGCGTAATGATCCTTGTTTTTGCGAATCGGGCAAGAAATATAAAAAATGTTGTTGGTTAGACGGAATTAAAATTACATCGACAGAAATAGGTAAGCATGGCCCGCCGCAGTCAATCGAAAAATATGTAGTCGATTTTTGTAAGACTATTTCCAACGATGATCCATTTTACATGGGGGTAGAGTCAGGAGCCGATGATGAACCGCTGGATTGTTTTAATAACGTTCGAAAATATATAACAAAAAGTGGCGGGGACATGATGCTGGGCTGGCAAATATGGGAATGGTATGGATTTATGATTGAGGCAGAGTTCCATGCAGTTTGGAAAACCACCGACGGTGAATTAAAAGATGTGACGCCGAAACCTATACCTTTCGATCGGGTTTTGTTTTTGCCAGACGCGTCTCTGGAATACGATGAAACTCAAATTAATAATAAACGTTTCGCTCTATCTAAAGATATTCGCGTAACGGAATACATTAACCTGTGCGAAGAGGAATTTAAAATTAAAAATTTAGGCGAGAGAGCTAAGAAATACGATGGCCTCAATTTTTCTGCAGACGAGATTAAGCGTCTAGAAGAAATATTTCAGCGTCGTATTGAAATTGAACATGAATTGGTACAATAAAGTCTTAAAAGTTGTAGTCAAGGAACAGGTAACGATAGCGACATTCACAGTTACCGCGTTGTCCGGCGTACTCACATGGCGGTATGGCTTCCATCATGCTTTCGCATGGCAAAATATTACGCCGATATCCGCACCGGAGCTATTCGAGCGTGTGATTTACAGCGCATTGGTATTCGTGAGTATCGGGGCTTTTCTTTACTGGGCTAAGTTTTATAAGTGGTTGCATGGGGTAATCGTTATTGGTCTCGAAGACCGATGGCTCTACAGGAAAGTAAAGGCGATTATCTGGGGTATCTTGATGCTGGTCATGTATTTTTGGATCGTTCCGACCGTCGTAAATATCTTAAATTTTGTGGTTTCACTAATATACAACCTCTTAAACTTTGCGATATATCTTTTCCCGCCAATTGGTTGTGCTGTTATAGTCACCGGTTTGGCGGGTATATTCGTTCTACGTAAGGGGAATCTGCACGATTAAGATATAAGATTATGAAATATTTGAAGAAATTGCACCTATTATGTTTTTCAATAGAAGAAATAAAACAACTTCTAAGTGATGAATTTAAAAGGATCGTATTTGATGGTCTCGGTAAACAACAGATTGACTTAACCGCTTTTCGCAAAAACCGCAAGGCCATGGAAGATTTTGTTTCCGATTTGGTGAGAAAGAACAGTAAACGAAAAGAATTCGTCAAACTGTTTTATGCTACTGATTTGGCTGATTCCGTTTATGTGTCTAATGATACCTTGGTCTGTTTTGAATTAAAGAAAACCATACAACCAAATTCTATTCCAATCCCCAATAATTATCAGGAATTGATTGATATCTTAGAGGAGAATACGCCCGTTGATTTTGCCATCTCAAACAAAGAGGGGCTTAGGCAATTTCAGTTGAAACAATATAAAGATTTATTAGAAACCGAAAAAGTTGCCGAATTCATAAAGAAAAAGCTCAAGACTTACGGAAACCTTGGACAAATTAATTTGTTGGTCGTGCTTCAGGGGCGCGATAACGATGGTTCCACAATTGTTCCTGTTAATATTGATTTTGATAAAGTTTATAACCACTTAAAAGATGGAAAATTTAAAATAGCCGCGGAAGTCTTAATCGCAATGAACGACCGAAATGAGGAACAGACATTCACTCAAGTTTATCCAAAATTGAATCGATTCAGAAAAAAGATTTCAATGTCTAGCTCGCGGTGGTGAAGTTGGGAATAATAAAAATGTTCAAGGTGTAATTAGCTAGATTCTATTAAAAACATATGTTCAAAAAAAGAATAATAAAGTATCGGAATATTCTAAAAAAATTACCTCTAATAATCCCTCTTTTTGCAATTGCAATAACACTGATTATAAATATTTGGAATTCCTATGCGAGTTTTAATGGGAGATTAAAGGTTTTACTTAGTGCTACGGTTTATAATAATGGCATTTTCAATACCGTGGAGTCGAGTATAAAAGATGGAAGCTTCAATCAGAAAAATTTTTCTAGTAGTTTTAATATAGATATCTATAAAAATAATCTAGACTTATTAGGTTCGTTACGGGGTGATTGTATCGAGACATATTTTCAACTAATCGCGCGCATGGATGGTATTAATCGTAAGAATGATAAACTTTGGGATTTATATATACAAGAAGGTCTTATTTTTGAAAGTAATCAATGGAAAAATACAAAAGAACGTCAAGAAGGTTTGCAAAATGATTTAAAAAAAGAAGTACTCGAGGTTGTTTCTCTCTTTAATACGATTCACAAAAATTCAAACTGTGCATTTCGTACAAAAAACTTCCTAGGAATATTTTCCCCGGGATTATAATACTAACAAGCGTGGGCAAGAGCTGGGCCATGTTTTTCCGGTGGCGAGCTGTCTATTATCGGGTAAATGCTATTCATAACAATGCATTTTAAAATTCATATGCCCGGCCACATTGATACCGATATCCAATATTGCCTCTACGCGAGAAAAAGTACCGAATCGGAAGAACGCCAATCGCTATCAATAGAATCCCAGATTAAAGAAATGACCCGGGTCGCAGAACGTGATCGGTTGGTTATTAAAGAAATCAAACGCGAAAGCCGGTCGGCAAAATCACACGGCGGTCGTCAGGTTTTTAACGATCTCATCAACGAAATTAGCCAAGGTAAATTTACCGGCATCGTCGCTTGGTCGCCGGATCGGTTAAGTCGCAATGCAGGTGATTTAGGTGTCTTGGTAGATTTGATGGATGCTGGAAAGCTTTTAGAAATTCGGACTTTTAACCAAAGATTTACAAATTCGCCAAACGAAAAGTTTTTACTCATGATCTTGGGTAGCCAGGCCAAACTTGAGAATGATAATCGGAGCGTTAACGTAAAGCGGGGGATGCGGGCGCGGGTTGAGATGGGGTTATGGCCGGGAGTGTCACCGCTGGGCTATCTTAATCAATACCGAACCGATAAGAAGTGCGAGATTATAGTTGATGAAGCTCGTGCACCAATAATCAAGCAGATGTTCAAGAAAGTCGCCGACGAAAAATGGACAACGCGCGATATACATAAATGGCTTAAGGATACCGGTTTTAAAACTCGTGGAGATAAACCCCTCGCTTATAGCGGTGTGCAGCGAATGCTGACGAACTCTTTTTACTACGGAAGATTTGAATACCCAAGGAACAGCGGCAAATGGCATACCGGTAAACACGAGCCGATAATTACCAAAGATTTATTCGAACGGACACAACAAAGATACCGCCGCCTTTCTTATAAAAGTAAAGTAAGGGAATTTTCATTCGTTCGGCTTTTTACCTGCGGCCTTTGCGGATCTGGAATATCCGCCAGCGAAAAGTTTAAAAATCTCAGCGACGGCACGGTTGCGCGTTATATTTATTACAACTGCAACCTCGGTAAAGATAGGTTTTGTAAAAATACATCTATTAGGGAGGAGGAGCTAATTAAGGAGTTGATTAAGGTTGTCGATACTGCCGAAATTGACGAACTTGGTATCCGTCATAAATTTGAAAATGAAGTTGAACGATTTGGAAAATTCAACAATTACATTCTCGGAAAACCTACTGATCTAAAGCCCGAAGAAATTGACATAAATATCCGCGCGTACGCCAAGTATGTCCTCATGGACGGATCAAAAAGCGAAAAACGAGAGCTGCTCGGCCACCTGCGAAGTCGCTTGGTTTATACGCACAAAAGGTTTAAGCTACTCCCGTCTTAAGATCACATATATGTGTTTGTTATCAAAAGACATAGTAAAATCCGTTTTTAGTGATAATTTTCCTTTAGTAAAAACGAATAGAGAATTGGAGGCGCTAATCAATGCGAATACCTGTTTTGATTCATCATATGTTTCATCGGGATGTATTTCAAATAGAAAAGAAAAAATTGATGCACTCTGGCCTATTTTTAAGCCGTATGCTGATAAAGATTTTTTAAATCAAATACGTTTAGATTTTGATCAAAGGTGTTGGGAAATGTATTTGGCTAATTTATTTAACGGTCATTTTGACATCTCGGCGAGCAATAATAATCATGGACCAGATTTTATTTTAAATAAACAAATTTGTGTTGAGGCCACCGTATGTAATCATGGCGAGGGTTCGGACAGGGTTCCTGAGATTCGCATAGCAGATTTTACAAAAGGTGAACATCCAATCGTGCAAACGATTCCAGAAAAAGAAATGATTTTAAGAATAACCTCCGCGATTAGTGAAAAGTTAACACAATATAGTCGGTGGCTGGGTAGTATCTCGTCAATAAATGAGCAATCGCCATTTGTGATTGCGATAAACATGGGTAGTTTGGGGTTTCCAAGTCCGGGAGATTTACCGTTTATTTTGAAACCTTTGTTTGGAATTGGCCATAGGCAGTTTCAGAAGGACTCCGATTGTTTATTGGATTGTGGTTGGAGTTTCCGTCCAACTACCGTTAAAAAAAATGGCTCGCAAGTTAACACTTGCATCTTTGATGATGGACAATATGCGGCAATAAGCGCCATTTTATTTTCGGGAACGCGGGTTCTCGATCACCCACAGACTATTGGAACGGATTGCATTGTTGTTCGTAACCTCAATGCGAAGAATCCGATTAATCCAGAGATTTTTTCCTTTCTTCGTGTTTATTAATTTTTTCTTTTAAATCCTTATTTTTTTGATGGTAAGACACTACCCGCGAGACAGTCAAAACACCCTCGTTCTGTGTCTTTTTTGTCTCACGGTGACCCTCAAAACCGATGAGACCTAGGTGCCTCAAACTCTATCTTAAATACCCCATAAAGGTTGAGCAAAATTCGGTTCAGTACCCACCCTGCGAGCCAGGAAAATTTCTTATCGTGCATACCCGCTTGCCCATGGCGACGGGGGTACCCGATTGGGTCTTGTCCGATAGACAAAACCGCCGAAAGGCGGTTTTGTCGTATTGTCGTGGCGATTTTTTATACAGTCACCATTTTTTAGGACAAATGCGTGTCTCGGTTGCGCACGGAAGACGGTTGGGTGATAATGGAAGGGTCGAGAAAAAAATGATAAATACGGACCAGAGCATAAAGTTATGTTAAGCAAAAAGGCATACATCGCCATGCGGGGTAAATATACACCAAAAAAGATAAGGGTGATTTTTGTTTTGGAGTCACCGCCCGAATCTGGAAAGTATTTTTATAATTTGAACGGAAAAATTTCAGAACCCCTTTTTAGAGCAATGATGGGGTTAATCGGATGCAAGTCGTCCGATAAATCTTTAGGTTTGGCTGGATTTGTTAAGAGTGGATTTATTATAGTCGATGCGACTTATGTGCCAGTAAATCACAGCAGAAACATAAGAGAACGCAATCAAGTTATATTGGAATCGTATCCAGACCTCGTTAAAGATTTACGGGCTGTTACTAAGAATAAAAAGACGCCTATTATTTTGGTTAAAGCGAATATCTGCGAACTTCTGGCCAATCCACTCAAGGCAGATGGTTTTAATGTTATAAATGATGGAGTCAGAATTCCGTTTCCGGCATCAGGCCAGCAGACAAGGTTTCGAGAACGGGTTGCTGTGGTTTTTAAGAAAGCGGCACTAACCAAAAAATAAAAATATGGAGTTAACACAAAGAGATCATGAAATAATCGGCCGAGTTTGGGATATCGTTTATTCGTCAGGCCGTAAGATGCCCGCGCATTTTACCAGCAATGGCGATCGTTACATGAGTTTTTGTATTGATTTTGAACCGTTGACTAAAAAGGATGATGAAAATATGGCAGGAGAGGCATGGGGGTCTATAGATCAGTATCTTGCCAACAAGCCAGAAATACCAAAGCCGCAGTTTATGGCAATAGTTGTTTGCGGCGAGGATGTAATGATCGGGGCTTACATAATCACGAAACTCGGCTCAATGAATTTGATTGAAAGCCTGAAAGAAGCGCTCGTGGCTAATACTATAAAATCGTTTCCGACACTAAATGATCTGAATGATGTTTTTGTGTTGCCGTATGTTAAAGATTATTTTGACCACTGTATGAAATATGGCGAGCGCACGGCCGATGGACTATAAGTTCGGGCACACCTTTATGATGTAAAGTACGTTACTATTGATAATTAATGGTCGACCCACAAATACTCGCATTCGCAAAATCTTTGCCAAAAATATTTGAAGACGCTTCGTTAGAAGCCGCGTTGATATTTTGGAGTGTTTTTCTTAATTTCTTAAAAATTAATTGTTTGCTCACTATTGGATTTATATTTGTAGTGTTTGTTGTAGTTGCGATTAAAGCCATGTACGGCAGATGGGGAAGTTTGGGTAGTTTCCTGTACAAATTTTTCTATTTCGGAACCCTATTAGTGCTCGGTCTCATATTTGGTCCGGGCATCTTCTTGAATGATTGGTTCAATGCCACATGTGCCGCGATTCTATATCCGGTCTGCTATTGGCTGGTTGGAAGGATATTGGTCAAAACGCGTTTCCTCGAATACACCCAATCGTCATAGTACGATAAGTTTATAAAAACAATAAAATGGAAATATCTATTCATACGATAGATGCGCGTGATAACGTTTTTCTTGAAATAATTAAGAAGAAATTCGGCTTGTCTCCATCGGCGATGCTTGCTGCTATCCAAAATTTTTTTAATGAAACTGTTAGTGTATTAGAAACTAAAGGGATAAAATATACTGAATTACGTGGCGCATTAGCTCCAGGCACCGATTGAAAAGAGATGGTATTAGTTTTTGACAGAACAAAAATTAGTAATTCTTTTTATGGGATGGAAGTATATAAACGTGTTTTACCAGCGATCTCTCTCTATTGCCTAGATAGTTCGCACTGTGTTCTGCATGGTGATTATTTGGCAGTCACTGGTCACGAGGTAAAACAAAAGAGTGATTTATTTTCTAAAATTGTACAGTGCAATACAACAAATTATGTTAGACCGAATCAATATTTTTTGGTTTATATAAATAATTTAACAAAGCACATGTTGGCAGGTATCAATAAATCTTTGATGCTTTACGATGCTTATATTGGCTATGCTGATACTTCGACCTTTTCTCGCTTCAAATCGTACTTATCAACTACGCTACCGCAATCTTTTATTTGGTTTAGAAAAACCGCGTTAATGGCCCATGAGGATGATAGGCCAAACTCAGAAGATGTTAATACACAATGTCTGCCTGAAGAAGGTTTGAAAATACGTAGCATTCAATCGCTATATTATGGCGTTTTTCTATCATATAAAATTCAAAGACCAGTGTTGTCTTTGCTAGAAGTTGATAATTTGATTTCGTTAAACGCAATTAGCGATAAGCCAGTAAGCTTATTGAATTTTGATGTGCGTCTTGAAGAGTCAAAACTTCAATATCTTCTAACGAACAAGAGGGAAAGCCTTGAACGGTTAGGCCTGGCGAACTCCGATACGAAGAAAATATCTGCCCTCATCAAAAATAGGTTAAATTCCGGATACCTTTATAATCTTAGAATTATCGAGCCGAATGGTAAAAAAGTGATGCTATTTAATATTCAATTAGAAAAAATAAACGGGGTCAGTTCTGATTTTCGCGCTGTTGTTAGTATAAGCAGACAAAAATTATCTTTTTGTTATGCAAAAAAATTGTTGTGTGTTAGAGGTGTATAACAGTTTCATTGAAAAATGAAGATAAAAATTAGATGATGGCATAAATAGTATTTTATTTTTATGCCTAGACCTCCACGGATCAAAGCTCCAAATTTGTTATTTCACATTATGAATCGTGGAAATGGGCGACAGCGCGTCTTTTATTCTGATAAGGCGTACAAAGAATTTTATGAGATCATGATCCGTTATAAAAAATTGTTTCCAATCAAAATATTTCACTACGTTTTAATGCCTAATCATTTTCATTTGTTGGTTGAATCGGAAAACGAGACGGCGATTTCAAAGTTTATGCAACGCGTCACCTTGTCGCATACGCGCCGGTTTAACTTGAAATATCATACAGTTGGCCACCTGTGGCAAGGTCGATTTAAAAGCATTTTGATTGATTCTGATGAATACTATCTCCAATGCGGACGCTACATTGATCTAAATCCGATTCGTGCGAAATTGGTAGAACATCCGTCAGAGTGGCGTTGGAGTAGTTATGGGGCTTTGGCGAACGGCGCGAAAGAACAGCTTGTTGATTTTCATCCTCTGTATGTTGCTTTGGGAAATGATAAAAATATTAGGCAAAAAAATTACGCGAGATTTGTTAAAATGGAAATAGATGCTTCGCGGTTAAATAATGCGATGCGTTTTTCGGAAAAATATTTTTATGGGAAAGATGAGTTTATCGAACAGATTAAAGAAAAATATTTTGTAGTCATCCCGCGTCCGAAGGCTGGTAGGCCGCGAAATTAGAACTGACCCCATTATTAAATAGCCCCGCCGTTGGAAGACGGGCGGGGCTTGTACCATTTAGCGCCGAGGACGGAAGTCTCCGTCTTTTTACGCGAGCAGGTCTCGTAGAATTCGCTTGCTTCGTATGAAGCAAGCCTGTGGTCAAGATACTCTCATTGTTTGTTTGTTAGTCGTTTAGCGGCAGGACAAGCGTTGCGACGTAATCACACTCACGTATCAGCGAACATCCATAGTAACTTCCATGGCGTCCACGTATCTCGGTGGCAGAGGTGAACGTTCCAGAAACTATATAGCCGTCCGTGGGACATTCTGTGCCATCAGCTCCCCAGCCGTGGACGCAGCTGAATGTTCCGCAGGTCACGCGAAAAAAGGCGGCAATGCCCTCCGAGAAAGTAATTTGCAAAAGTCCGGTGGAGCTATTGTGAGACAGGTTGAGAGAGAAATCATTATACAAGTAAGTATCGGTGCCTGCGTCCGGTACAAGGGCAGTCATTTTGTAAATACCTGTATTCGGTTTCTCGTAGCCGCATGTTGCGGGTGTTGTTTTAAGCACGCCGTCTTTGTCTGTTGCGGGAGAAATACAACCGCAAAAAGAGGCAAAGCATACGTAAATCGAAAGTTTTGTTCATTTCCTTCTTCCTGTAATTGATAGGCTAGGTCGTTTTTTACGCGTTGTCAATGATAGTCATAAGTAAATGTGGTTAGTTTTAATTTTCACGACGTTGTAGTATAAACAGACATAAATTATCTTTTTGTTGAAAGTTGTTGAAAGCCGATCGGGGTCAATTAAATTTTTTTTAACATATCACACATCAATCAGAACTGACCCCATTGTTATGGTTTAATTCACGCTATTTACTATATCAATATATGTTGATATAGTAATCAACATAAAATATGACGCCAAAATGTTGTCTTAACAAAAGGTCATTTGTTGAGCTTGACGATACGGTCAAATTTTTAAAGGTTGTAGCTGATGAAAATCGGTTAAAAATTTTGTGTATGCTTCGGTCGGGGGAAAAGTGTGTTTGCGAAATTTGGAAATTTCTTAATCTCTCGCAAAACCTTACCTCGCATCACTTAAAGGTATTAAAATCTTTTGGTTTGGTTTGCGACAGAAAAGATGGACTTAATGTATATTATTCAATTAACAAAGGTGAAATCGTTAAATACGATTCATTATTAACAAAATTTTTACGATGATATGAGCAATAATAAAATTCAGGTTTTAGGTTCTGGCTGTCATTCGTGCAAGAAGTTGTTTGAACTTACAAAACAGGCAGTGCGGGAGCTGGGGATTGATACCGAAGTTGAATATATTACCGACATCCAAAAAATCATAGAGATGGGCGTGATGCAGAGCCCGGTGCTAGCTATAAACGGCAAACCAGTAATGGCCGGATCGGTATCGGACATAGAAAGAATAAAAGAGCTGATAACTAATCAGCCCAACAGTTCTATATCCAGTAATACACCGTCCTGCAATTGCGGAGGTAATTGTTAGTCCAAGTCTATGGATATTTTTTACCCGATACAATTACTGGCGGATTTCATTAACCGCCTGATCGGCTTAGAAAAAACATCGTATTTTGGGAGTGCAACTAATTTTTTTGTTTACGACACGATTAAAATTGGTCTATTACTGGTTGTTATAAATTACGTAATGGCCATCACCCGTTACTATTTCCCGATGGAAAGGGCTAGGAATATTCTAACCAAGAAACGCTGGTTCGGGTTAAATTACCTAATGGCCGCCGTGCTCGGCATAGTTACGCCGTTCTGTTCATGCTCGTCAATTCCGCTTTTCATCGGATTCGTGGGGGCGGGGATACCGATGGGAATAACCTTTGCCTTTTTAATCAGCTCACCCCTCATCAACGAATCGTCGCTATATTTATTTCCGGCGATGTTCGGTTGGAAAGTGACGATCTTATACAACTTGTTCGGACTGGCGATTGCAATAATTGGAGGCATGATTATTCAAAAACTTAATGTAGAAAAATATATTATTCCAGAATTGTTGAAATTCAAATCACGATCTCAGATTGAAGCGGAAAACGGTAACAAGAAGCTTTCATTTGAGAAACTTGTTTCATATTTTTGGAAAGACGGAATGAAGATTACAAAACAAATTTTCCCTTATGTTATTTTAGGGGTCGGGGTCGGGGCGATTATCCACGGTTTTGTGCCGAGCGGTTTAGTTGAACGCTATCTATCCGCCAAAGCATGGTGGACTGTGCCCTTGGCTGTTATTTTAGGCGCCCCGCTTTACGCCAACTCAGTAAGTGTAATTCCTATAATGGAGGCGCTCGTTGGGAAAGGCGCCCCGCTTGGTACGGTTCTGGCCTTTATGACGGCAATAGTGACGCTTTCTATTCCTGAAGCCTTGATACTTAAAAAAGTCATGCGTTGGCAATTGCTTGCCATATTTTTTGGCATAACCACTATTGGAATAGTGGTTATGGGATATTTGTTTAATGCAATTTTCTAACAAATACTGGACTTGACCCCATTATTTTGGCGGTTATAGAATATCGGAGTATGCTTGAAGAAAAATCGTACCTAATTTTATTTCTTTATGAATCATAAACTTCACGACAAAGAAACCAACGAGCACATTAAACAATCCATTACCGCCTGCGCATTTATCCATCAGAGTATAGATGAGGTTGAGAAAGTTTTATTGCTTAAACGTGCAGATACAAAAAAGTTCTTACCAGGCGTATTTGAATTACTTGGAGGACATATTGATTTTGGTGAAGATATAGTTGATGGTCTGAAACGAGAGGTTATGGAAGAAATTGGAATGAGTATTTCCGTAGGCGATCCTTTCGCTGCATTTACTTATTCAAACGAAATAAAAAAGTCTCACTCGGTTGAGGTTGTTTATTTCGCAAAGTTCAATGACCCGTTGAAAAATATAAAGCTGAACCTAAAAGACCATACCGAAAGTAAGTGGGTTACCGAAAGCGAGATAGCGTCAATTTCTCCGATAAGCGATGCGGAACTAATGATTATTAAAAAAGGATTCAAAATTTTATCCGGCAAACCACTTTTATTAGGATGAAAGTAGTGATAGCGGGTCAAAGCAGAGTAGCTATTTGCTGTATTGATTTATAAAATCCCTTGCTTCACAAAGAAGTAGTTTTGACGATAGGTTGTACCGTGCTTTGGTTTGTTTATAAAAATTTTGCTTGGCACGACTATAAGCTTCTATCCTAGTTTTGTCAGAAAAGGTGGCCGGAGAATTGCGGACTGCGCAGGTGCAAATTTTACTTTCATCTGTTTTGGCATCGCTTTGTTGCAAATACGCGGTATCGTCCATACACGACAGCATATCATTTTTATATTTGCGTTCTAACAAAAGTGGTTGAATAAGGTCTGGACCAATCGCGATTAACGCGATAATGCCAATTATCGATCCGCCGATGATCTTATTTTTGAGCGCCTTCTTTTTTATTTTTAAGTCATCTGTCGGTTCGTGAGAATCCATATAGGGATTATTAGGTATTATGTAATTTATTATATAGACGATTTACTGAATTGTATATATAAGTAAACGCGGTTAATCCTTACAACATTGGGCAGAGTACGAACATAATGTCGTAAACAAAGAGCGTACCCAAACGGTGAAGAGTGAGTTTGCTCTTTGTCGTTTGGGTACGCGATGCGAAATAGGATGCCTTGAAAACAAGAACTATCTATTTGGTGCAGTCGTTGAATTCCATATCGCAGTTGCTTACGCATCTGCTTTGCGCGGAGTAGTCCACTTCTTGGCCGTAAGTTGCCGGATGACAGGCGTTCCAGCACATTTTTCTTCTAAGGTAACACGAACTGGTATTACGCACTGGCGCTGGCGCGGAATACGACGGTGGAGCGCTGTAGGTGACCGGCGCAGGTGCTGCTTGATTGTTCATGCTGGCACTTAGCCCGTTGGCGAAGTTGGCGAAAATCATGGCTCGTTGCGCTTCTTCTTGCTGCTCCTGTACCCATTGAGCGCATTTGCCCTGCTCGTATTCCACGTTATTCTTTTCGCAAAAAGCAGGCGTGCACCCGCTCGCAGCGATACAAAGCACCAAGATCAATGTACTCTTCATCGGGGGATCCTTTCGTGATTCTTTTTGTGATTGTTAGTGTCCGAATGAGTCTAATTTATATGCTAAATAAATTATTTTGTCAATGATATGACATGAACCCATCTGGTACAGGGGAGGTTGATTTTTTTCAAGAAATGTTATATCTTTGCGCTGTCGCATAGCAAATAACCTGCGGCAAGAAGAGGGGGCACGCGAACTGCACCTTTGTCCTTTGTACAATTAACACAACACAGTACAGAAAGGTCTCAATGAAAAACATCGGCTTGTTAGTGGCAATGGCATTGACTTTGAATTGCAGTGGTGGCAACAGCGGCAATAACAGCGGCACCATTCCTTATGGTGGTGACGGTGGAAATTTCGGGGGTGGCGTCGGCAACGAAAGTGAAAATGTAGATAACGAAGCTGCCTTGGCGGCTTTGAAAGCACTGGAAGACACTGGTGCTATCCCAAAGTTGGAGCGCACTGACACTGTTCAGGGTGTAGACATTGGTATGAATGGGATTCGTGATGATGTTGAAGAGTATGTTGTCGCCCATTACAATGTTCCAACTCAACAAAAGGCGGCTTTGCAATTTGCAACGAGCGTGCAGTTGGCACTTCTGGTAGATACGACGGACAGCGAGAGCGTGCAAAACGCATCCAAAAAGATGGTGTCCGCCGTGAGTTGCATTTATGCAAGGTTTGACACTGGCATAGAACCGGAGACGGTTGTAAGTGAGGTCAGATCAATATCGACCAACACAAAGATAAGGCTTCTGGCCTATTTGGCCTTTGGAAGCGCACTTGATGGAACGGTTATGACGTTGCCGGAAGGAGATTCCTGTGAATAAGAAACTTTTGTTTGTTGCAGTTGTTGTTTCGTTTTTGGTGGGCATTTCAGAAAATACCTATGGACAAACAGCGGACTCTCCATACGCAAAGTGCCTAGGTAAAGATGTCGCCTTTCTATACTTTAACGGAATTCACAACGATCCAGCTGTAGCGACAGCAGCGCTTCACGAACTTAGGCGCATACACGGCACCAAGACTCCAGCTGGAGAGGTGATTGAGTATACGTTGATGTACAACCAAACAAATGGTTTTGCGGATGTTGTTGAGACATTTGAACAACGACTTCTTGAACAGAGCAAACTCTTGGCAGGAAGATTTGAATTGTTCTTTGAAGTGCTGAACGGAGATGGGCCATGGTGGAACAAAATTGTCGCCTCAATTCCGTCGGCGGCTAAGACATTGAACGGTATTGCTGACTGGTATCGAGCGGTTGTTAGCATTGTGCTGACAAAACTTTTTGGATACCCGCCAACCGCATTTGACTATGCTCTGCATCGATCAATTATTGATAATAAGATTGATGTGGGGAGGAAGCTGCTACTTGTTGCTCACTCTCAAGGAAACTTGTTCGCTAACGTTGCGTATGATTACGCGAGGAAGCGGCTGGGTTCAAATTCAGTAAAAGTCGTTCATATTGCACCGGCTTCGTCGAGAATAATCGGGAGTCACACGCTTGCCAACCTTGACTTGATAATTAACGGATTGCGTGTGACAGGAACGGTCGCGGACAACACCGATGACATCCCTGAATACAAATACAGACCGGCTGGTGTCAATGGGAAGAAGGATATCTTCGGGCATAATCTCATTGCGATCTACCTAAACCCATACTTGACGACGTCGTTACGAGTTAAGACCCACATTCAGGACGCTTTGGCTAGTCTGGTTTCTCCGCTAAATCGTGAGGCAATTGGTTTCTTCTCTGCTGCCCATTATAGGGCAACTGCATGTATGGCGGATCCAGCAACGTGCCATGGTATAGACTTAATAGGCGAGAAAGTAATCACCAACCCAGCTTCGTTGCCACACTGGCGAAGCTGCATGGACACCTACCGCACAGAGATTTCTAGTTCGCAATGGGATTATATAAAATCCTTCTGTGAATCTCAGATCAAGACGAGCAGTGGCGGATGGTTGCCCGTTAGCGTGAACTTTGATGGTAAGAAAGATGTTGGGTTACTGGGTGACGAAGAGTCCGGTTGGAATATGTGTGATCCACAGTTGATTTGTGGTGATGTGACCATTTCAATCTTCCCAAAGATGTGCGATGGCGTGAAAGATTGTCCCAATGGCGTGGATGAAGATCCTGTGCAGTGCCGCTTGCTCGGGAAGCATTGAGCATTCCAGTAGAAATAATTCGTCAAGTAGTTTCGTTTCAAGCCCATGCGACCGAATATGGTACATGGGCTTTTTTAATTCTCAAACGAGAAGGGGATATGACCCTTCGTTTTTTATGTATGGAACTAAATTGGAAGTGAAGTAGTTTGCATTAGAGATTTATTTAAGAGATTGTGCTAACATAAAAAAGATCTAATAATGAATATTTCAAAAAATATGACGGCAATGCCGCGCGGCGAAAGCTCTGAAATTAATCAAGTTCCACCTCAGGAAAGTGCTGAGAATTTTTCATTGTCTAAACTGTTGGAATGCGTAAATGAACTGGCCGATCGGGATTATGAATTTTTGGAAACTCTTATTCAAGACGGGACGATTAAGGCCGGCGTTGCGGCAAAAGTCAGAAAAGCCACCGAAGCTTTACTGGACATAAAAAACGCCGCGGATAAAATCGGCACCCTCAAAAAATATATTCCAAATTTGGTTGATTTTATTTACGCGCGGTGCAAAGTGGATGATCTGATCGGGGAGAAGGGTGTCAATCCAAAGCTGAGCAGTGCCATCTATAATTTAGTAGACGCGGTTTATAAAGTTGCCTCGGATGATGTTCGTGCCAGCGCCAATGAGGCAATACTTAAAACTGTTGATGAAAATTTTTCGGTTGACGAATAAAACGAAGGGGACATGACTCTTTGTTCTAATCATTTTTTATTTTGTAATCGGGTCGCCGATTTTATAGTTGGTAAAAAATACATCAGGAATATCTTCAACTTTTTTTGCCCAGACTGATCCGTAGTATTTAACGGCAATGGCGGTTGAAGATATCCAACGGAGAGTGCCGTTTTTGTCAACGGCGTACACCTTTGAATCGGTTTGAATTTTAACGAGCTTTACTCCTGGACGATAAGTTACATTTCCGCCCAAACTAATTTTTGCCATATCTTCGGGTGAAATTGTTTGAACGGTGGAGAAATCTTTGTACCACGTGGCGTAGGTGTTGGCGTTTGGAAAAACATAACGCCGACCGTCTTCGCCGCAATAATATACCGATGCATTTGTTGCCGTACGAATAAGCGAGCCAGACGCGCAATAAATAATTGTTGAAGGATTAACAACTAATCCTTTGTCGGCGTTAATGGATGGACTCATAGCCTCGGCGTCGGATACATTATAAGTATATATTTCTAGCGCGGCGTTTAAATATGGATATGGATTAATTGCGACGCTATCCTTAAGGCGGATTTCAAAATGAAGATGCGAAACGGTGGACTCGGCGTTTCCGGAGTCGCCAACCCAGGCAAGAAGTTGTCCTTGAATCACCGTCGCGCCCGCCTGAATGCCGGGCGCATAAGCATATTGCGTTCCGCCTGCGCCATCGTCGGTTCCCGGCGTGTCGTTATTAATGTGCACATAATTATATTCATAGCCATCGTCGCCGGCGATTGAAAGATAATATCCGTAATCCGGTTCGGTGGTTGGTGCAAAAGTAATCGTGCCGCCCCTAGCCGCGATAATCGGTGTCATTTTTGGCGCAATAAGATCGTTGCCGTAGTGCAGTCGCCCTGTGCTTGCTCCATCGTTAAAGTCGTCGGTAAAGCTCGCGCCTCCTTGAACTGGAAAGATGATACTAGGTGGTCCGGATATGGGAATTTCCGCCGTATGGTGCCACCCAAAGTCGGAATAAGACTGCGCCTTAGCCAAAAACGGTGAAAACACGGCCGCAAAAATCAAAATAAATAAGACTATCTGTTTTTTCATATACTTGTATCTTACACCCAAACCGGGACAGGACCGCTTATTGACGACATACTGGTATACTGCAAAACAATTCTCTGTGATTTGACTGACTAAGACGCCGTGAGTGAAAAATTCGCCAAGGCGTCTTTCTTAATTAAAAAATCGCCGGTTTATAAACCGATACTCTGACTTGTCCAGATATTTATCTTGAAGAGAGTGGACGAAAATGTTATCTTAAGTAGTGAGCATCAATTAATCGAAAGCCGTATTTATTTGTACATCCAAGTTTCTATGAAAAAAGTTTTTGGGACAATACTCTTGGTAGTCTTGGTGTTGGTGGGCTTCCTTGAACATGTTCCAAATGCTTCCGCTGCCGTGGACTGGGTTGCGTATAATGACGCCGGAGGGTCAGCCAATTTTGCATCAACGGGAAATGTCACCAACTATAGTTTTACGCAAGCAAGCGCGGCTAATTTATTGAAATATGCCGATGGCACCAGCTCTGGCGTCACGGTTGCTTTTGCCGGAACCAACAATGGAGTGTACGCCGCTGCCGATGGTACTTACGCTAGTCCATACGTAACATCAAGCACGGATGCTTATAATGAATTAGTCGGCGGTGGAACGCCCATTATCAATTTGGGTTATGCCAGCCAAGTAACAACAACCAACACCATCACCATGACTTTGAGTGGTGTTTCGTCTGCCAAAACTTATGATTTGGTGATGTTTGGCGACCGTGGCAACAGTACCTATACGACCAGATACACCAAATACACCGTATCGGGCGTTCAAAGCGGGTTTGTGAACGCAAGTTCTACGGGCGCTACGAAAGCCACAACGACTTTGGCAAATGATTCAACATATTATTGTACAGGGTTCAACTATACTGCGGGTTATGTTGCAAAGTGGACCGGTTTGGTTCCGACAGGTACCACCATAACGGTCACTATTAAAGGGGTGGATGCAACCGGAGCGAGTGTCAGCATGACCGCTTATCTTAACGCCTTCAAGCTCACCCAAAATACCCCAACTTCTATCGTCGCGCCGACCGTTACGGCTTCGGCCGCGAGCACTATTACGGCGAACGGTGCTGACTTAAACGGTAATATCACTGTTGATGGGGGAGAGTCCGCTACTGCAAGAGGTTTCCATTATGGTCTCACCGCTTCATACGGTTCAACTTCTACCACCTCCGGAACATACGGCACGGGCGCGTATTCGCAAACTATTTCCGGCTTAACTTGCAACACTCTTTACCATTACAGATCTTTTGCCACGAACTCGGGCGGCACCGGCACGTCGGCGGACGGCACTTTTACCACCTCGGCGTGTTCCGCGCCGACCGTTACGGCTTCGGCTGCGAGCACTATCACGACCACTGGTGCTGATTTGAATGGTAATATCACGGCTGACGGCGGAGCCGCTCCTACCGCCAGGGGTTTTTATTATGGAACCACCGTTTCGTACGGCTCGACCTCTTCCACGACCGGCACATACACCACGGGTACATATTCCCAAAGCATTACTGGTTTAACCTGCAATACTCTTTATCATTATCAGGCCTTTGCTACTAACTCCGGTGGTACAGGGACCGCGACCGATGGAACCTTCACCACTGCGGCATGTCCTGTTGCGCCTACTGTTACAGCTTCAGCCGCTAGCTCGATTACGACTACTGGTGCGACCTTGACCGGCAACATTACCGCTACTGGTGGGGAAAATGCCACTGCAAGAGGTTTTCATTATGGAACCACTGTTTCATACGGTTCAACTTCTACCACTTCCGGTTCGTATGGCACTGGTGAATATACGCAAGACATTACTGGCTTAACTTGCAACACTCTTTATCATTACCGATCTTTCGCCACTAACTCAGGCGGTACCGGCACCTCGTCGGACAACACCTTCACCACTGCGGCATGTCCTGTTGCGCCAACTGTTACAGCTTCAGCTGCTAGCTCGATTACGACCACTGGCGCGACCTTGACCGGCAACATTACCGCTACTGGTGGGGAAAATGCCACCGCAAGAGGTTTTCATTATGGACTCACCGCTTCATATGGTTCAACTTCTACCACTTCCGGTTCGTATGGCACTGGTGAATATACGCAAGACATTACTGGCTTAAGCGCCAATACCATTTACCATTACAGGTCTTTTGCTACTAACTCGGGTGGCACCAGCACCTCTTCAGATAATACTTTCACCACCTCGGCTTATTCGGTTCCCGGTGCCCCTACCAGCGCGGTCGCAACAGCCGGCAACACGCTAGCGTCCGTTGCTTTCACCGCCCCGGCATCGGACGGCGGCTCGCCCATCACCGGCTACACCGTTACTTCAAGTCCGGGAAGTTTTACCGGCACAGGCGGCACTTCGCCGATCGTTGTTTCTGGTCTCACGAACGGCACGGCCTACACCTTTACGGTAACGGCGACGAATGTGGCTGGCACGGGTTCGGCTTCGACCGCCTCAAACTCGGTGACCCCGGCGCCCGCCGCGGGTTGGGTGGCGTATAACGACGCTGGAGGATCGGGTACTTCGCCATCAACGGGCAATGTCACCAACGTCGCTTTTACGACGACGGCGGCAACTAATTTGGTGAAATATTCCGACAACACTAGTAGTGGTGTCACGGTTGCTTTTGCTAAAAGGGGTACCACTGGGACTTTTCAGTTGGGAGTCGCTGCCGAAGATACAGCTTCCAGCAACAGAGCATCTCCGTATGTAACATCTGGTACAGACGCCTACAATGAATTTGTCGGTGGGGGAACACCCATCATCAATTTGGGTTACGCGGGCCAAATAACGACAAACGGCATTGTTGACATGACTTTGAGCGGCGTTTCGTCCGGTAAATCTTATGATTTAACGCTGGTGGCCTTGCGAGGTTATAACAACGCCAGTTATACAGGCAGGTATACGAAGACTATCGTATCGGGCGTCCAGGCAGGATTCACAAATGCCAGCTCGACCGGAACCACTATCACCACCACGACTTTGACGAACGATACCACGCGATATGTTGGGGGAGATAACTATGCGAACGGCTATGTTGCCAAGTGGACTGGTTTGGTTCCGACAGGCACCACCATATCCGTCTCATTTCAAGGTGTAGATTTGACTGGCGCAACCGGAGTAACCAACGCCCAAACCGCTTACCTTAACGCCTTCAAGCTCACCGAAAATGGTGCATCTTCAACAACTGTGCCGACCGTTACGGCCTCGGCCGCGACTTCGGTCACAGCTACCGGCGCCGCATTGAATGGCAATATCACAGCTGATGGCGGAGTCGCTCCGACCGCCAGAGGTTTTCATTATGGAACTACAGCTGCATACGGCTCGACCTCTTCCACGACCGGCACATATACCACGGGCACATATTCTCAAAGCATTACCGGCTTGACCTGCAATACCCTTTATCATTACCGATCTTTTGCCACCAACTCGGCCGGTACCGCCACCTCGACGGACAGCACCTTCACCACCTCGGCGTGCTCCGCACCGGGAGCGCCGACCAGTGTTGTTGCGACAGGTGGCAATGCGCAAGCATCCGTCGCTTTCACGGCTCCGGCAAACGACGGTGGCTCGGCAATAACCGGCTACACCGTCACCTCAAGTCCGGGAAGTTTTACCGGCACAGGAAGTGCTTCGCCAATTGTCGTCACCGGACTCACGAACGGCACGGCATACACTTTCACAGTTACCGCGACGAATGCGATCGGTACGGGTGCGGCTTCGACCCCCTCGAGTTCGATTACTCTGTCTACTGGAACAGGACCGCTCATTTCATCGGCGGCATCGCAGATGTTTTTGACGGGTAGTGCCGCGGCTGCGATTTCTACGATAACCGTAACCGACAATACTCTTACTCCGTACATAACGGCCGCTAACGACATCCGCATCAAAATTCCTTCTGGCTTCAACATGGTCTGGGATTCGACGGATACCGCCGCCACTATTGGTGGAGCGGCGTCAGCTCATGTATCGGGAACGGTTTCGTACGAAGACGCGGATAAGACCCTGGTCATTAATGTCAGCGAAAATTTTGCTGTTAGCGACGTAATAACCATTTCCGGCCTGTCTTTCAAGACCTTCAGCGCGGCGTCCGTGGCCGATAATTTGGAATTGGAGGTCAACAATGCCGGCACGACAATCGCCGTGGATGACAAGACGATTTCCATCACCGCAGTGACTGTTTCTTCTGCTGCTAACCAGACATTTACCGTCGCAGATCCGACAACCGCGATGTCGCAAATTACCGTCACTGACAGCGCTTCGTCTCCGTATATAACGGCTACCAACGACATCAGGATCAAAATTCCAGCCGGCCTCGACATGACTTGGGATGCAGCTGCTTTGGGAAGCGTTGTTATTGGCGGCGCAGCATCGGCCAAGATTAGCACCTCGGGAGGTCTTGATTCGCCGTACACGCCGATCGTTAACTTGCACAGGGCGAACTTGCACGGGCATACCACGAATAGCGACGGCGCCCAGACGGCGTTCGGCCTACATGACTTCATATTTGAACCTCGGTTATTCGGCGGCCGCCATCACTGATCACGATTATTTCACGCCCAACCCGAGCGTTTCTGGCATTACCCACGTGAGGGGTGTTGAGAACACGGCCAATGCCGCCGGTGGAATGGGGGATATGGCTTCGTTTGGCATAACTTCATTTTTGTCGTCAAACAGGCAGACACAGGTCGATACCTATACGAGCCAAGGAGGTGTTTCTAGCGTCAACCATCCTATCACCGGTTGGACTAACGCCGGCACGGTGAATTTGAATGGCTACACAAATATGGAAGTCTTCAACTCCCATTACGGGGATTTGGAGCCGTATGTTGACTATGCGTTAAGCAACGGCAAACAGTTTTGGCTTGTTGCGAACGATGACCTTCATACTACTATTCAGATATACCGTGCTTGGAACGAGTTAAACAGCTCAAAGACCGTCGGAAACCTTACCGAAGCCGATGTCGTGAATATAATAAAAAGCGGCGATTTCTATGCTTATGGCAGAGGGGACAGAAGCAATGCTCCTGCTGCAGATCAACAGTACGGCAGTTTGCCGACCCCAGCTAAGTTTACGGGCATTACGGTGAGTGGTTACGCGGTTACCGCTAATATCGATAAGAGCGCCAACATACAATTCATCACGAAAAACGGGACGATTTCGCAAACCAACAATAGTGTGACGACAGCCAGCTATACAGCGTCGCTCACTGATATTTATGTCAGGGTAAAGGTGTCCTACACTTCCGGGGGAAAAACCGCATACTCATTCAGCAACCCGATTTACATAACGGAGTCGGGCCCGGCGGCAGTTTCTTTGGAAGACAGCGGCAAGACGCTGGTCATCGATGTTGGAACTAACTTTGTTGCAGGTGACGCAATAACTATTTCGGGATTAAAATTCAACAACTTTACTACAGCGGGTTCCGGTAATTTGACCTTGTCGGTTAGCGGATCGGGAGCCACGGTAAATGACACTGACGACAAAACGATAACCATTGAATCGGGATTACTGACCCCGACCGCTTCCATCACCAACACACCCCGGTCATACAACGGCTCGGCTCAAACCGCGACTGTCGCCTGTACAGGCGGAGGCACTGCCACGATCGCATCGGGCGGAACCGGAACTGATGCAGGGTCGTATGCGACCACGGTGAACTGCGCCGCGAGCGCTGGCTATGAAGCTGCGACAGGACTTTCAGCAGGAAACTTTGTTATCTCCAAAGCAACTCCAACTGCCTCCATCACCAACACACCCCGGTCATACAACGGCTCAGCTCAGACGGCGAACGTTGCTTGTTTAGGTGGAGGCGCCGCTACAATAAACACTGGCGGAACTGGCACCAATGCTGGTTCATACGCAACCACGGTTGATTGCGCCACGAGCACTAACTACTCCGCAGCAACAGGACTTTCAGCAGGGAACTTTGTTATTGAAAAAATAGCCCCTACTGCTTCCATCACTAATTCGTCTCAGCCATACACTGGCTCAGCGCAGACCGCGACTGTTGCTTGCTTGGGTGGAGGAACTGCCACGCTTGCGTCAGGTGGAACCGGAACTGATGCAGGTTCGTATGCAGCCACCGTCAACTGTGCCACGAGCACCAATTATTCCGCAGCTACGGGACTTTCAGCAGGAAATTTCGTTATTGAAAAAATAGCTCCGACTGCTTCTATCACCAACACGCCACGGTCATACACCGGCTCAGCTCAGACGGCGAACGTTGCTTGTTTAGGTGGAGGCGCCGCTACAATAAACACCGGTGGAACTGGCACAAGCGCTGGTTCATACGCAACCACGGTTGATTGTGCCACGAGCACTAACTACTCTGCAGCAACAGGACTCTCAGCGGGAAATTTCGTTATTGAAAAAATAGCTCCAACTGCCTCCATCACCAACACGCCTCAGTCATACAACGGCTCGTCGCAAACCGCGAACGTTGCTTGTTTAGGTGGAGGAACTGCCACGCTTGCCTCAGGTGGAACTGGAACTGATGCAGGATCGTATGCAGCCACCGTCAACTGCGCCGCGAGCACCAACTACTCTGCAGCAACAGGACTTTCGGCAGGAAATTTCGTCATTGAAAAAATAACTCCAACTGCTTCCATCACCAACACGCCTCAGTCATACAACGGCTCGTCGCAAACCGCGAACGTTGCTTGTTTAGGTGGAGGAACTGCCACGCTTGCCTCAGGTGGAACTGGAACTGATGCAGGTTCATACGCAACCACGGTTGATTGTGCTACGAGCACCAACTACTCTGCAGCAACAGGACTCTCGGCCGGAAACTTCGTCATTTCCAAAGCAACTCCGACTGCTTCCATCACCAACACGCCCCGGTCATACAATGGTTCAGCTCAAACCGCGACCGTCGCCTGTACGGGCGGAGGCGCCGCTACAATAAACACCGGTGGAACTGGCACAAGCGCTGGTTCATACGCAACCACAGTTGATTGTGTTGCAAGCACAAACTACTCCGCCGCCACGGGACTTTCGGCGGGTGACTTCGTCATTTCCAAAGCAACTCCAACTGCCTCCATCACCAACACACCCCGGTCATACAATGGTTCAGCTCAAACCGCGACTGTTGCTTGTTTGGGTGGAGGTGCCGCTACAATAAACACTGGCGGAACTGGCACCAATGCTGGAACATACGCAACCATGGTTGATTGCGCCACAAGCACCAACTACTCTGCAGCCACCGGACTTTCAGCAGGGAACTTTGTTATTGAAAAAATAGCTCCAACTGCTTCCATCACCAACACACCCCGGTCATACAATGGTTCAGCTCAAACCGCGACTGTTGCTTGTTTGGGTGGAGGTGCCGCTACAATAAACACGGGTGGAACTGGCACCAATGCTGGAACATACGCAACCACGGTTGATTGCGCCACAAGCACCAACTATAATGCCGCCACCGGATTATCGGCAGGCGACTTCGTAATCTCTAAGATTGCTCCTACCGCTTCCATCACCAATTCGTCTCAGCCATACACTGGCTCAGCGCAGACGGCGACTGTTGCTTGTTTAGGTGGAGGCGTTGCCACGCTTGCGTCAGGTGGAACTGGAACTGATGCAGGATCGTATGCAGCTATAGTTGATTGCGCCACAAGCACCAACTACTCTGCAGCCACCGGACTTTCAGCAGGGAACTTTGTTATTGAAAAAATAGCTCCAACTGCTTCCATCACTAATTCGTCTCAGCCATACACTGGCTCAGCGCAGACTGCGACTGTCGCCTGTACAGGCGGAGGCGCCGCTACAATAAACACCGGTGGAACTGGCACAAGCGCTGGTTCATACGCAACCACGGTTGATTGTGCCACGAGCACCAACTACTCCGCAGCAACAGGACTCTCGGCAGGAAATTTCGTTATTGAAAAAATAGCCCCAACTGCTTCCATCACTAATTCGTCTCAGCCATACACTGGCTCAGCGCAGACCGCGACTGTTGCTTGTTTAGGTGGAGGCGTTGCAACGCTTGCCTCAGGCGGAACCGGAACTGATGCAGGTTCGTATGCAGCCACCGTCAACTGCGCCGCGAGTACCAACTACAATGCCGCCACCGGATTATCGGCAGGCGACTTCGTAATCTCTAAGATTGCTCCTACTGCCTCCATCACCAATTCGCCTCAGTCATACAACGGCTCAGCGCAGACTGCGACTGTCGCCTGTACAGGCGGAGGCGCCGCTACAATAAACACCGGTGGAACTGGCACAAGCGCTGGTTCATACGCAACCACAGTTGATTGTGTTGCAAGCACAAACTACTCCGCCGCCACGGGACTTTCGGCGGGTGACTTCGTCATTTCCAAAGCAACTCCAACTGCCTCCATCACCAACACACCCCGGTCATACAATGGTTCAGCTCAAACCGCGACTGTTGCTTGTTTGGGTGGAGGTGCCGCTACAATAAACACTGGCGGAACTGGCACCAATGCTGGAACATACGCAACCATGGTTGATTGCGCCACAAGCACCAACTACTCTGCAGCCACCGGACTTTCAGCAGGGAACTTTGTTATTGAAAAAATAGCTCCAACTGCTTCCATCACTAATTCGTCTCAGCCATACACTGGCTCAGCTCAGACCGCGACTGTTGCTTGTTTAGGTGGAGGCGTTGCCACGCTTGCGTCAGGTGGAACTGGAACTGATGCAGGATCGTATGCAGCTATAGTTGATTGCGCCACAAGCACCAACTACTCTGCAGCCACCGGACTTTCAGCAGGGAACTTTGTTATTGAAAAAATAGCTCCAACTGCTTCCATCACTAATTCGTCTCAGCCATACACTGGCTCAGCGCAGACTGCGACTGTCGCCTGTACAGGCGGAGGCGCCGCTACAATAAACACCGGTGGAACTGGCACCAATGCTGGAACATACGCAACCATGGTTGATTGCGCCACAAGCACCAACTACTCTGCAGCCACCGGACTTTCAGCAGGGAACTTTGTTATTGAAAAAATAGCTCCAACTGCTTCCATCACTAATTCGTCTCAGCCATACACTGGCTCAGCTCAGAACCGCGACTGTTGCTTGTTTAGGTGGAGGCGTTGCCACGCTTGCGTCAGGTGGAACTGGAACTGATGCAGGATCGTATGCAGCTATAGTTGATTGCGCCACAAGCACCAACTACTCTGCAGCCACCGGACTTTCAGCAGGGAACTTTGTTATTGAAAAAATAGCTCCAACTGCTTCCATCACTAATTCGTCTCAGCCATACACTGGCTCAGCGCAGACTGCGACTGTCGCCTGTACAGGCGGAGGCGCCGCTACAATAAACACCGGTGGAACTGGCACAAGCGCTGGTTCATACGCAACCACAGTTGATTGTGTTGCAAGCACAAACTACTCCGCCGCCACGGGACTTTCGGCGGGTGACTTCGTCATTTCCAAAGCAACTCCAACTGCCTCCATCACCAACACACCCCGGTCATACAATGGTTCAGCTCAAACCGCGACTGTTGCTTGTTTGGGTGGAGGTGCCGCTACAATAAACACTGGCGGAACTGGCACCAATGCTGGAACATACGCAACCATGGTTGATTGCGCCACAAGCACCAACTACTCTGCAGCCACCGGACTTTCAGCAGGGAACTTTGTTATTGAAAAAATAGCTCCAACTGCTTCCATCACTAATTCGTCTCAGCCATACACTGGCTCAGCTCAGAACCGCGACTGTTGCTTGTTTAGGTGGAGGCGTTGCCACGCTTGCGTCAGGTGGAACTGGAACTGATGCAGGATCGTATGCAGCTATAGTTGATTGCGCCACAAGCACCAACTACTCTGCAGCCACCGGACTTTCAGCAGGGAACTTTGTTATTGAAAAAATAGCTCCAACTGCTTCCATCACTAATTCGTCTCAGCCATACACTGGCTCAGCGCAGACTGCGACTGTCGCCTGTACAGGCGGAGGCGCCGCTACAATAAACACCGGTGGAACTGGCACCAATGCTGGAACATACGCAACCACGGTTGATTGTGTTGCAAGCGCTAACTACTCTGCAGCTACAGGACTTTCAGCAGGGAACTTCGTCATTGAAAAAATAACTCCAACTGCTTCCATCACTAATTCGTCTCAGCCATACACTGGCTCAGCGCAGACGGCGACTGTTGCTTGTTTAGGTGGAGGCGTTGCCACGCTTGCGTCAGGTGGAACTGGAACTGATGCAGGATCGTATGCAGCTATAGTTGATTGCGCCACAAGCACCAACTACTCTGCAGCCACCGGACTTTCAGCAGGGAACTTTGTTATTGAAAAAATAGCTCCAACTGCTTCCATCACTAATTCGTCTCAGCCATACACTGGCTCAGCGCAGACTGCGACTGTCGCCTGTACAGGCGGAGGCGCCGCTACAATAAACACCGGTGGAACTGGCACAAGCGCTGGTTCATACGCAACCACAGTTGATTGTGTTGCAAGCACAAACTACTCCGCCGCCACGGGACTTTCGGCGGGTGACTTCGTCATTTCCAAAGCAACTCCAACTGCCTCCATCACCAACACACCCCGGTCATACAATGGTTCAGCTCAAACCGCGACTGTTGCTTGTTTGGGTGGAGGTGCCGCTACAATAAACACTGGCGGAACTGGCACCAATGCTGGAACATACGCAACCATGGTTGATTGCGCCACAAGCACCAACTACTCCGCAGCAACAGGACTTTCGGCTGGAAACTTTGTTATTGAAAAAATAACTCCAACTGCTTCCATCACCAATTCGTCTCAGCCATACACTGGCTCAGCGCAGACCGCGACTGTTGCTTGTTTGGGTGGAGGTGCCGCTACAATAAACACCGGTGGAACTGGCACTAACGCCGGGTCATATGCGACCACGGTTGATTGCGCCACAAGCACAAACTACTCCGCAGCAACGGGACTCTCGGCAGGAAACTTTGTTATTGAAAAAATAACTCCTACAGCTTCCATCACTAATTCGTCTCAGCCATACACTGGCTCAGCGCAGACGGCGACTGTTGCTTGTTTAGGTGGAGGCGTTGCAACGCTTGCCTCAGGTGGAACTGGAACTGATGCAGGATCGTATGCAGCTATAGTTGATTGCGCCACAAGCACCAACTACTCTGCAGCCACCGGACTCTCGGCAGGAAATTTCGTTATTGAAAAAATAGCCCCAACTGCTTCCATCACTAATTCGTCTCAGCCATACACTGGCTCAGCGCAGACCGCGACTGTTGCTTGTTTAGGTGGAGGCGTTGCAACGCTTGCCTCAGGCGGAACCGGAACTGATGCAGGTTCGTATGCAGCCACCGTCAACTGCGCCGCGAGTACCAACTACAATGCCGCCACCGGATTATCGGCAGGCGACTTCGTAATCTCTAAGATTGCTCCTACTGCCTCCATCACCAATTCGCCTCAGTCATACAACGGCTCAGCGCAGACTGCGACTGTCGCCTGTACAGGCGGAGGCGCCGCTACAATAAACACCGGTGGAACTGGCACAAGCGCTGGTTCATACGCAACCACAGTTGATTGTGTTGCAAGCACAAACTACTCCGCCGCCACGGGACTTTCGGCGGGTGACTTCGTCATTTCCAAAGCAACTCCAACTGCCTCCATCACCAACACACCCCGGTCATACAATGGTTCAGCTCAAACCGCGACTGTTGCTTGTTTGGGTGGAGGCGTTGCAACGCTTGCCTCAGGCGGAACTGGAACTGACGCAGGTTCGTATGCAGCCACCGTCAACTGTGCCACGAGCACCAATTATTCCGCAGCTACTGGACTTTCGGCAGGCGACTTCGTTATCTCCAAGGCCACTCCAACCGCTTCCATCACCAATACGCCTCAGCCATACACTGGCTCCTCGCAGACCGCGACTGTTGCTTGTTTGGGTGGAGGAGCTGCTACTCTCGTTTCCGGCGGAACCGGCACCAGTGTGGGGTCGTATGAAGCCTTCGTTAACTGTGCTGCCAGCGCCAACTATAACGCCGCCTCGGGGCTTTCGGCGGGCTTCTTCATTATCGGAACAGTAGCCCCCACTGCCTACATTACCAACTCACCTCAGCTATACACCGGTTCAGCACAGACCGCTACGGTGGCTTGCACGGGCGGAGGAGTAGCCACTATCGCTTTAGGCGGAGTCGGCACTAACATCGGTTCATATCCGACCACTGTGAACTGCGCCGCAAGTCCCGGATACGAAGCGGCTACCGGCCTAGACGCCGGGAGTTTCGTCATCTCCAAGGCCACACCCACCGCTTCAATCATCAATTCGCCGCAGGTATACACCGGCTCCTCGCAAACTGCGACTGTCGCTTGTTTGGGTGGAGGAACTGCCACGCTTGCCTCAGGCGGAACCGGCACCAATGCGGGAACATATCCTGCAATCGTCAACTGCGCTGAAAGCACAAATTACAATGCAGCCACAGGCCTCTCGGCAGGAAACTTCGTCATTGAAAAAATAACTCCAACTGCCTCCATCACCAACACGCCTCGGTCATACAACGGCTCGGCGCAAACCGCCACGGTGGTATGTTTGGGCGGAGGAACTGCCACGCTTGCCTCAGGCGGAACCGGCACCAATGCGGGAACATATCCTGCAATCGTCAACTGCGCCGCGAGCACCAACTATAACACCGCCTCGGGACTTTCAGCAGGCGATTTCGTAATCTCTAAGATTGCTCCGACCGCTTCCATCACCAATACACCTCAGCCATACACTGGTTCCTCGCAAACTGCCGCTGTCGCTTGTTTGGGTGGAGGAGTAGCAACGATTGCGACCGGTGGTACTGGTACTGATGCAGGTTCATACGCAACCACGGTTGATTGTGCTACGAGCACCAATTACTCCGCCGCCACAGGACTCTCGGCCGGAAATTTCGTCATCTCTAAAGTAACTCCAACTGCCTCCATCACCAACACACCACAGTCATACAATGGCTCAGCTCAGACGGCCGTCGTTGCTTGTTTGGGTGGAGGCGCCGCTACAATAAACACGGGTGGAACTGGCACAAGCGCTGGTTCATACGCAACCACCGTTGACTGCGCCACGAGCACCAATTATTCCGCAGCTACGGGACTTTCGTCAGGGAACTTTGTCATCTCTAAAATTGCTCCAACAGCTTCCATAACCAACTCGCCTCAGTCGTACACCGGTTCGTCGCAAACGGCGGCCGTGTCTTGCTTGGGCGGGGGCGCTGCCACGATTAATACAGGCGGAACCGGAACTGACGCGGGAACATATCCGGCCACGGTTGACTGCGCCACAAGCACCAACTACTCCGCCGCTACGGGACTTTCGGCTGGAAATTTCGTCATCTCCAAAGCAACTCCTACGGCTTCCATCACCAATTCGCCTCAACCATATACCGGCTCAGTTCAGACCGCCATCGTTGCTTGTTCGGGCGGAGGTGTTGCCACGCTTGCCTCAGGCGGAACTGGAACTGATGAAGGTACATATCCTACAATCGTCAACTGCGCTGAAAGCGCCAACTACTCAGCCGCTACGGGACTTTCGGCAGGTGACTTCGTTATTGGAAAAATAAACCCGACCGCTTCCATCACCAATACGCCACGGTCATACAACGGCTCAGCTCGAGACGGCGACTGTCGTCTGTACGGGCGGGGGCACTGCTACAATAAACACTGGCGGAACTGGAACTAACGCCGGATCGTATGCGACCACAGTTGATTGTGCCGCAAGCGCTGGTTACTTCGCAGCCACGGGACTTTCAGCAGGAAACTTTGTTATTGAAAAAATAGCTCCAACTGCCTCCATCACCAACTCACCACGGTCATACACTGGTTCAGCCCAAACAGCGAACGTTGCTTGTTTAGGTGGAGGCACCGCTACAATAAACACCGGTGGAACTGGCACTAATGCGGGAACATACGCAACCACGGTTGATTGTGCTACGAGCACCAATTACTCCGTCGCCACAGGACTCTCGGCCGGAAATTTCGTCATCTCTAAAGTAACTCCGACAGCTTCCATAACCAACTCACCCCAAACACACACTGGCTCGTCTCAAACTGCCGCGGTTTCTTGTTTGGGCGGAGGTGTCGCAACGATAAACACAGGCGGAACCGGAACTAATGCGGGAACATACGCAACCACAGTTGATTGTGCCACGAGCACCAACCACTCCGCAGCCACCGGACTTTCAGCAGGCGACTTCGTTATCTCCAAGGCCACTCCAACTGCTTCTATCACCAATTCGCCGCAGCTATATAACGGTTCGGCTCAAACGGCCGTCGTGTCTTGTTTGGGTGGAGGTGTTGCGACGCTCGCATCTGGCGGAACCGGCACTAATGCTGGAACATATGCCGCAGTCGTCAACTGCGGCACAAGCACTAACTACTCCGCCGCCACGGGACTTTCGGCAGGAAACTTTGTCATTGAAAAAATAACTTCAACTGCTTCCATAACCAACTCGCCCCAAACATACACCGGCTCGGCGCAAACCGCGAACGTCGCTTGCTTGGGCGGAGGTGCCGCTACAATAAACACCGGTGGAACTGGCACTAACGCCGGGTCATATGCGACCACTGTTAACTGCGCCACGAGCACTAACTACAGCGCGGCCTCGGGACTCGCGGCGGGCGACTTCGTAATCTCTAAAGCGACTCCGACTGCTTCCATCACCAACACACCCCAGACATACACTGGTTCCGCTCAAACCGCGAACGTTGCTTGCTTGGGCGGAGGCGTTGCGACTCTTGCCTCAGGTGGAACTGGAACTGATGCAGGTTCGTATGCGGCCACCGTCAACTGCGCCGAAAGTGCTAACTACTCAGCGGCTACAGGACTCTCGGCGGGAAACTTCGTCATCGGCGCTACCCCAGTGGTAATCAGCGTTGCGGCAATACCCGGAGTCACGATCCCTGTGAGAGCAGTAACTCCAGTGTCAACTATAGCTGACACTGGTGAATACACCGCGACAATTACATGGTCGCCTGTAAGTAATCCATTTGCAGCAAACACCGTTTATACGGCAACAATTACGATCACGCCCAATGCGGGTTATACCTTAACAGGTATAGCAAGTAATTTCTTTACAGTAGCTGGAACAAGTATTCCAGCTACAAATTCAGCAGGATCTGGGGTGGTCACGGCAGTATTTCCGGCGACGGGATCTGCGCCTTCTAGCGGTGGCGGTGGCGGCGGCGGTGGTGGCGGCGGGTATTATGTTCCACCACCAATCGCTCCGGTTGTTTCTGTTACGCCCCCTGTGTTGACTCCGGCTCCGGTTGTTCCTGTTACACCCACCGAGACTTCTCCAACTCCAACTCCAGCTCCAGCGGTTTCTGATCAGGATAAATTCAAAAAGAATTTAACCTACCTCACAACGAACTCGGATATACGCGAGTTGCAAAAATATTTTAACGCAAACGGCTTCATAGTTGCATCAAGAGGCGCTGGTTCGCCAGGCAAGGAAACGGATTATTTCGGCGATTCAACCTTAAGCACTCTCATTAAATTCCAAGAAGCAAATAAAGATAAAGTTGTTGGATTAATTGATGAAAAAGGATATTTTGGTCCGATAACTCGACAATTGATCAATACGATAATAATCACAAATCCAACTCCAGCTCCAGCGGTTTCTGATCAGGATAAATTCAAAAAGAATTTAACCTACCTCACAACGAACTCGGATATACGCGAGTTGCAAAAATATTTTAACGCAAACGGCTTCATAGTTGCATCAAGAGGCGCTGGTTCGCCAGGCAAGGAAACAGATTATTTCGGTGATTCAACCTTAAGCACTCTCATTAAATTCCAAGAAGCAAATAAAGATAAAGTTGTTGGATTAATTGATGAAAAAGGATATTTTGGTCCGATAACTCGACAATTGATCAATACGACAATAATCACAAATCCAACTCCAGCTCCAGCCCAGCAACCCTAAAACGAAGGGGACATGACCCTTCGTTCATAAACGCACTCATCCCGACGACCATCGGGGCGGTTAATCTTTATAAGTAAAAAGCACCACGCAAACGGTGCTTTTTGCGTAGGTATAAATGTCTCAAACTTTGGGCGAAGACATCTTGACTTTTTGCCGAAAAAATGCTTAAATGCAACTTCTTCTGCCACAGCAATAACGCTCTTTTTATGCGGAAGAAAAAGGAAAAATCATGATACGTAAAAGTAGCGATGGAAGGCGCGAAATCGTTCGCAGTATTAACGGAACGCCTCATGGCGGTCATTTGGAAACATTGGCCAAATTGGCTTTCGCGGTCATGCTGGTCGTGAACTTGCTGTCCTGGATGAATCAACGGTCTAAGCACGAGGTAGTCGCGACTCAGCACGGAGACATTGCGGCTTTGCACAAGGCCGAAGCGGCCTTTCAGACTTTTCAGTCCAAAGGAAATGCTTGGACGATTGATGATCTGGTCAACGTGCGAAACACACTCGTCACGATCCGCGATGCCGAGGGACACAGCCAGTCCGTAAGCACACGCATTGACGCGCTAGTTCAGGCCTCGGTCGGGAAAACTCTTGATGCGCTCAATAGTGCGGCGGCCGCATCTATTACTGTGAAAGAAAGGATCGTTACTCAGGGTCGGGTGGAAAGGGTGCGAAGCGAACTGTTTTCTCACCCCCCATTTCAACCGGTCTTCGCGGGCGGTTTCGGACATATTCTTTGGGCGCTGGCCAAGCTGGGCGGCAAGACCTACTTGCTGTTCATGTCGTTTGCGCTTCTCTGTTTTCTGGCGCGGGTATCAAGGAACCGGTTGTCACTCAGTGACGAATTGATGTTCGGGTTTCGGCGTCTCGCCGTTTCAACGGTCTTTTGGCCGGCTGGGATGTCCGAGTATCCGCGCGATACGGCCTTCGTGTTGCGTCGCCAGAAGATCGCCAAGGAATATTTGGTGCGGCATGGTAGAAGTGTTTGGGACTCGCTTACTGAAATGGATCAACGCGCCATTGACCGACTGGTCATGCAGCCGCTCACTGAACTGCGTCAAAGTCTGGACGCGATTCGCGAACTCCCGTTCCGTCTCGTGCTCAAAGCCCGTCTCGCGTTCTGTGTCTCAGTGTTCGCGAGTTACATGCTTACGGTGACCACTTTCGGTCGCAGTACGGCTCATGCGGCGGAAAATACCGCGGTTACCGACGTGGCGGCGCAAGTCACCACGCCTTCGCAAGATGCGCCGGAGGTTCCCCAACCGCTCAGTCTGAGCGGTTTTACGCAAGTTTCGGCGAACATGGAGAACGGCAACACCAAAGCCGAACGCATGTTTATCCGAGGCGTTAGCGGCCCGTTCAAAGGACTAACTGTTAACTTAATGGGCAATGTCGTGAATCCGGCCTTGCTTATTGCTCAGGCAGTTTACCGGCGCGGTTCAATTAGTGTCGGCGCCGGACAGATTGTCTACCCATCGGCGCTCCAGGTTCCTTCTCCGGACGGGCAAAGGATTATTGGCGGCCCGCTGTGTCAAAGTCTGATTCCTTTCTGGGGACTTGGCGCGGAAGTGCTCGGGGATCATGGGGTGGTTAAGTGGGGATTGGCGTATTTGTCCGAAACCGATCTTGGTGCACCAGGAGTCCGCAAACCGCGTTCGGCTCAAGCAGCGCTCTCTTTGCCAAAATTGGGACCATTTGGTTTACTGGTCACGGCAACCGTTGGCAAAGATGACGCAGGAATACATGCCTATTATTCGGCAATGGCAAACCTCCATCTCGGCCCAGTTGATGTGGTTGGCAATGGCGTCCTCAACAAAGACGCGGGCGTCTTTTCCAAAGGAGTAACGGGTTTCCTCGGCTGGCATTTCACCCCGCATTTAGATGTTACGGGGCAATTCGACCGGCTCGAAGTTCCCAACGCTCCCGTGAATCAGCGCTTCGGGTTGCAAATCACTGCGCTTGGCTGGACAGATCGTCTGAGACTCGGAATCCTTGGATTCAGAAGCTCAGTCGCCGGCCTTGGTTCGCTCATGCGCTTGCAGTTCGCATTCTGATAGCGAGTAACTTAATCAGATCTTTAGCCTCCGACTCTCCTCCTAGATAACATCAAAGGGGAGAGTTTTTTATTTGTTAAAAATGCTAATAATGCTGGCTGGACAAACGCGGGTGGGTAGTTGACAAATGTCATTTAAAATGGTACTAATTTGCCGTGTCGTGTTAGAAAAACACAGGAGGTTCCGAATGCGTACGCTCAAAGGTCTTTGTATTTTCTTTGTCGTGTCTTTGTCATTGTTTTCTGGGTGCGGAAGCAGCACCGGGATTGTCAAATTGGACGACAATCTTTACATCACCAGTAAGACAGATATGATGGTTGGTTCAGGGACAAAACTCAAGATGTCGCTTTATCCTGGGGCGGTAGATTTTTGCCAGTCTATGGGCAAAAAGATGGAGGTTGTCTCAACTCAACAAAGCGACATGGATGAGAATAAGTCGTGGGCTGGAGCGGAGTTACAATTCCGTTGCAAATAATCAGCACTATGACTGTCGTGGATTCCTTCACTGTCACCAAATAGTAGTTTCTATCAGATCTTTAGCCTCCGACTCTCCTCCTAGATAACATCAAAGGGGAGAGTTTTATATTAATTCTAAATGTCAATAATAGACACGACCCTTTATTTGATAGCTGTTAGCAAAGGCTGACAGCTATTTTGTTTTAAAATACTTACATTTTCTTTTTATTCTACAAAAATGTTATAGTTAATAACTATGAAAAAACGAATATTTATTTATTTGTTAACAATTGTACTTTTAGCAACGCCGATTTTATCTTTTGCGGCGGTTCCAGCGAACACGATTGGTCGTATTCTTTTGCAAGTTCAATCATCTGGCGAAGCTTGGTATGTGAGTCCGGTTACTAAAACGCGTGTCTACCTTAAAAACGGCGCGATGGCATATGACTTGCTCAGAACAGACGGTTTGGGAATAACAAAAAACGATTTATCTTTAATACCGATTGGGATTGAAGATCGTTTCGTTGGCTCTGATACTGATACTGACGGCGATGGTTTACCCGACACCCTTGAGCAAGCCATAGGAACGGATCCGAATAAAGTTGATACTGATGGTGACGGCTTTTCTGATGGTGTTGAGGTTCGGAGTGGCTATGACCCCGTCGGCAACAAATCCGGCGCCAAAACTATCATCAACGCCGCGCTTACCAAACGTCTCTCGGGGCGCATTGTTATTGATGTCTCAAGGGTTGGTCAGGCTTGGTATATAAATCCGTCTAATCTTAAACGGTATTTTCTGAAGGATGGAAACGCGGCTTACACGATCATGCGATATTTAAGTTTGGGTATCACCAACGCCAGTCTGGCGTTAATACCAATTGCTGCCCAAACGATTTCAGCAACTGGCGTCGCCAGTGTCCAATTAATATTAGAAGATTTTCGTCAAGCGTTCTTAACTTGCGATATGTCGCTGATTACAAAACACTCAACCGTTGAAACTTCAAAGATTGTATTGTCTTCATCGGCGCAATGCAAGAAGGCTAGTTCGGTAAAAGTTGAAAGCGTTACCGTAACTTCTAATTCAAATATTGAAGCTGTTTTGCAAATTGAAGGGGAAGCAAGCGGAAGCAAAGTTTTAATTTTTGTAAACGAAAATGGCGGTTGGAAGTTTGATATTAACGCCACTTATTGAACGAAGGGGGCGCAACCCCTTAATTAAAAAATACTTTTTTAATTTTTTAAGCGCATTTGCCAAGAAATATTTTAATAAGGTGAATGGAAAGCATCACCACGCCAATCGCCACAAGGACGTTGGAATAGCTGCTGCGTTTTTTATTCTTTTTCGCTAGTAATTCGGATGACAAAATAAAACCAATACCAACCGCGGAGGCGAGGGTATTGTGGATTTGCGATGCCGAATGGGTTGAAATATTTTCTAGTAAATAAAATTCTTCAAACGATACAATTAACGCGGCGCATGTTGTTGTTGCAATGATGATAATTTTTTTTAGCATAACAATCCGCCATTAATCATTCGCAGAATATGGGTTGCAACAATTATTGCCGAAAGCGCAACGGCAATAAGGTAGGGGCTGTACCAATCCTCGGTCATTAGTTTTTTGGCACTTACCACCCAAACCGTCGTGCCAATTGCGATAACTAGAATATCCTGAAGTCGTTTATATAGATATGCGTCCCAATGAAAATAATAAGCCAAAAGCGTGTGGCTTAAAAAAACAATAAAGAGAATTGCAAAAAATAATCGTGGTAGGCGTGACAAGATCATTATTTATGATACTATATCTAAACATTATCGCCTATTTTAGTAATTATTATGAAAGTATTAATTAAAATTTTGTTGGGTTTACTCGCGCTTTGCGCAGTTATTGCTTTGGTTGGGGGATATTTTGGCTTAGTGCCTGGCGTTTCTTCCATCTTTGGCGCCGACAGGCCGCGAAATCTTGGTATAAAAACCACGGAGGCACTTTATAATTCTACAAACGAAAAAATTTCTTTGCTCCGAACAGGTAACGCGGCATTGGCCGACAAGCCGATATATTCGGGATCGCGCTCGGTAGATACGGTGTTTACAAGTGAAGAGGTTTCGTCGCTTTTTTCTCAAGGTAAATGGAAATACAATCCAATTGCGGACGGTTTTCAAATGAAAATTAGCGAAAACGGCGCGGTGGAGGTGTCTGGCATGCTTGATCAAACGCGTCTTAATGGGTACTTAACAGCAACTGGTTTTGTGGGTGCTAATACGTATCTTGATAAGTTTAATTTTCTTCCTAAAAAAGTTCCTTTTTATCTAAACGGCTCGGCAGTTGTTGAAAACAATCGTTTAAATTTAAATTTGTCTTCGGCCGAGCTTGGTCGCGTGCCACTACCAACTGATCCTGGAGCAATTAAAGCGGTGGAGGGTTTTGTTAATGCTAGAATTACCGCTATCCCTGGAATGAACATTAAATCGTTGGATTTTAAAAACGGAAAACTTAATTTAAAAGGAACACTCCCGACGAAAATGTCTTTTTAGTAAAATTTTAATGTTAAAAAAATACAAACCGACCTACCGAAAATATGAAAGGAATAATAATGGCTGGCGGAAGAGGAACGCGGCTTTACCCGCTTACTCTCGCGACAAATAAAACGCTCTTGCCGGTTTATGATAAACCGATGGTTTTTTATCCGCTTTCGGTTTTAATGCAAGCTGGCATTAAGGATATTTTGATTATTTCCACACCCCACGATTTGCCTGGCTTTAAAAAACTTTTAGGCAACGGCGATAATTTTGGCATCAATGTTTCTTATGCCGAAGAGCCGGAACCAAAAGGTTCGGCGATGGCGATAACTCTTGGCGCTGAATTTATTGGTAGTGACAGTGTTGTTGTTATTTACGGTGACAATATAATTTACGGCGTCGAGCTTCCAAAACTGTTAAAAGAAGCGGCCAGCAACACCGCTCGTGCGACAATTTTTGGGTATTATGTAAACGATCCGTCCCGCTATGGTGTTGTTGAATTTGATGAAAACGAAAAAATTATTTCCGTTGAAGAAAAACCCAGTAAGCCAAAATCCAACTACGCCGTAATTGGTTTATATTTTTATGATAACCGGTCAATTGATTTTGCCAAAAAAGTTCAGCCGAGCGTAAGGGGGGAGCTGGAAATAACCGACATAACCCAAATGTATTTAGCGGCCGGGGATCTGGACGTTAAACTTTTGGGAAAGGGTTATGCCTGGCTTGATACGGGTACGGTTGATTCGCTTATGGAGGCGAATTATTATATTCAAACCATAGAAGAACGCCAAAATACTAAAATTGCCGCCCTTGAAGAAATTGCCTATTTAAACGGTTGGATAACCAAAGATAAATTAATTGAAGTCGGCACCAAGTACTCCAAATCTCCTTACGGTCAGCATTTATTGCGGGTGGTGGAGGGTAAACTAAAAAACTAGTGATATATGAAAATATTAGTCACTGGCGGGGCAGGATATATTGGGTCGCATACCGTTAATCTCCTTAAAAAATTGGGAGATTTTGTTGTTGTTTTGGACTCAATGGAATTTGGCCACCAAGAGGCCATCCACGATACGCCGCTTGTCGTGGGGAATGTTAGTGACAAAGAATTGGTTAAAAAAACCATTGCCGAGCACGGAATTGAGGCTGTCGTCCATTTTGCGGCATATAAAGAGGTGGGGGAATCAATGGCTGATCCAGCGAAGTATTTTGAAAATAATTTTGTCGGGTCACTTCGTTTGCTTGAAGCGTGTCACGAAGCGGGGATACGCAAGTTTGTATTTTCTTCATCGGCAGCGGTTTATGGAATGCCGAAAGTTTTGCCGGTAAACGAAGAAGCCAACTTAAACCCGGAAAATCCGTATGGCGAAAGTAAATTGCTCGTTGAAAAAGCTTTGCACTGGTTTAGCGAGCGGTTGGGTTTTAAGTATGTTGCGCTTCGTTATTTTAACGCGGCCGGCGCGGCCACGGACGGCGAGAATGGTGAGGATCCGCGCTTTGTAAGTAATTTAATCCCGCTCGTGATGAAAGTCGCGAGCGGTCGTTTGCCGCAGCTAAAGATTTTTGGAAATGATTATCCAACCACTGACGGCACGTGTGTGCGTGATTATGTTCACGTGCTCGATCTAGCCTCGGCGCACACGGCGGCGCTCGCGTATTTGGAGGCAAATAATAATTCTAATATTTTTAACCTTGGCACTGGCAAAGGCGCTTCGGTTACGGACGTTGTAAATCTTGCCCGCGAAATAACGGGCAAAGAAATTCCGGTTGAAATTGTTGCTCGTCGCCCCGGTGATTCACCGGCTGCATTGGCAGATAATAAAAAAGCGGTGGCGGTATTGGGATGGAAACCACAATATGGAATAAAAGAAATTATTGAATCGGCTTGGCAGTGGACACAAAAATATCCGGGTGGATTTGAGAAGTAAGTGTTAGTAGTCTCCTATGTTTAATTTTGGCGACAATTGGTTGGGTATTGTATAGTTAATAACTATATGAACCGACGTGCTTTTACCGTTATTGAACTTCTTGTCGTGATCGCGATTATCGGCCTATTATCCAGTGTAGCTATTGTTGCTTTTAATTCTACTAGAGAAAATGCGCGCCTGACTTCGGGGAAACATTTTTCGTCAATGATTAATAATAGTATAGGAAGTTATGCTATTGGCTGGTGGAACCTTAATGAATGTTCGGGCACAACGGCAAATGATGCTTCGGGTTACGGCAATAATATAACCCTGTACGGTGGTCCGGGTTGGCCTGCTGATTCTCCCACAGATCAAGCATGTTCAATGTCTCTGAATGGATCGCAATACGGCAGGATTGTCTCCTTGAACGGCCAGCCAATAGGGAATTCCGCGGTTACAATTTCCGCATGGGTGAAGCCAACGGATGTGAGTAGCTTAAAGACGATTGCCTGCTTGGGAGTAGATAGTGCAGGTGCTACTGCATATGGAATTGCATTAAGAAACTTGCAGTTTACCGCTTTCTTTTCTTCATATAACGGCATTGTAACTGGTAGATCATTACCCAAGGTGAACAAATGGTATTTTGTCACCGGCGTATACGATGGGACGAAAAATAGTATTTATGTTGACGGGCATTTGGATAATAGCGTTGACTATTCTTCGGGCAATCTATCCGCTGGTCAGGCCTCAATCGGACTTTGGTGCGGATATTTATCTGGAAATAATTTTATCGGCAACGTTGGTGATGTAAAGATTTTTGCGAGTGCCTTGTCAGCCGAAAGAGTGCACAACCTCTACGCAGAGCAAAAAAAATTTTTTGAGTTGGCGTCACAAAAATAACGCATTGCATATGTCCAATATAATTGCCGAAGTAAAACAACTAGAGTTTCCACTGGGTAAATATTCGGTCGTTGGTAGTGGAGCTTTGTCGGTTAGAAAAATACGAGAACATAACGATCTTGATATTATCGTTACTGACGATCTTTATGCGCAATTAAAGAATAATGGTTGGGAAGAGAGGCAAAAAAATAATGGTCACTTTAATTTATATAAAGAGAATGTAGAAATTGATAAAAATTTTTCAAATATCGCTAATTGCGACCTTAAGACCGAAGCGGTAATCAAAAACTCGGACATCATTAATGGCGTACCATTTATGTCATTAAAAGATTTGCTTATTTTAAAACAAGCTCTGGGACGAGAAAAAGATTTTAAAGATATTGAATCAATAAATAAGTATTTGGAAAGCCTGTAAGATTGCTAATTTAAAAAACGGTTCAAGCCTGATGGCAAGAACCGTCTCGCGGGTGGGTTTCGTTTGGTGGTTAGAATTTGTATTCGGTGTAGAGACAGCGTTGACCGATAAAGAAGCCCATTCTTTGTAATAGGTTGACTCCAAGGCTTTTGCCTTCGGCGATAGCATAACAAGAAACCGTGTTTATACCCATTCCCTTGATGGCAGAAAGGCATTCGCGCGTTAGTGCTTTGCCAATTCCTTGTCTACGTTTTTCAGGCAAAACAGCAATCATCATAAGGTATGCACGTCGGGGCACACATCCGTCTTCTACGGCTTCCTGTTTAGCGTAGATGAAACCGACGGGGCGGCCAGCTTCTACAGCCACAAGAAAGACGCCAAAGGGGTCAATAATTGCATCCAGAAACTCGTCTGGATCCATAAACACCCTGTTGTTAATTAGCTGTAGCTCGGGTATTGCCAACCCGATTTGGTAAAGATCTTTGGTATGGCTAGTTGTTGCCATTTCTATTAAGAACTGCGGTTCGTTCATTTTTTCCTCGCTTTCATTTTTTTGATCGCGACCGTACATTAACGCCGTAAGTTAAATTTGTCCAGTTTGTGGTATTATAAATAAGGTAAATATTAATTTCTTAAAATATGGCCAAAGGCAATAACTCGCAACGCGGCAATAAGAATGCGAAAAAACCAAAGAAGGATAAAAAGAAGCAAGCCTAGATACAAAAACATCCTCGCCAAGGCGGGGATGTTTTTGTATCTAGAAATTCTAGAATTAGACGCGGCGAACGTTGGTCGCGCGAGGACCCTTTTCGGATTCCTCGGTTTCAAACGTTACCTTGTCGCCTTCGCGAAGTTGGTCGAAGGAAACGTCAACGAGGCTGGAGGAGTGAAAAAACACATCCTTAGCGCCGCCGTCTGGGGTGATGAATCCAAATCCTTTTTCGGATTGGATCCGCTTGATAACACCAGTCATAGGTATGATAAGTTTACGAATTAGTTCCGCAAATAGTGACCTCATTGCGGAAATTTTCGACGAATCTCCTGTGGGGTGTGATTTGCTTGTCTATAAGCTACCACAAACGACTAAATTAAGGAAGCCCGGCGGTTGTTTTGTATTAATTGACTTGGAAAGTCGGTTCTAGTAATCTCCAGCTTAGGAGGTTAGCACTTTTGAATCTAAAACCGCGTTTTCGCAAACGAACCGTCACAAGGAGAACAAAATGGTAGAATGGTCACGGTGGCAAAAAATGTCCAGGAAAGAACGTTGACAGCACTGCATCAGTGAGGCTGCGTACTATCTTTCAGAGAAACGGAAAGGGGTGAAGAGTCACGAAACAGATGTCCAGGATTGGCGGGCGGCCGAGCAGCAGGTAGATACGGACATCAGGCGTGGCAACATTGAGATCTAGCGCCCGTCATCGTTCCTACTAAGAACGCCGTTCGTTCCTGGTGTAAACGTCTGAATAATATGGGGTAGTTCCACCTGTTTGTTCAGACGTTTTTAATTAATAAATTTTTTAGCACAGATAATTAATAAAGGTGTATAATTAAAACGTTAACTTTTAATAATTAAAAATATTTATGAAAAAACAATATTTTAAAGGATTTGCGGTTTTGGCTTTTGTTTTAGCCCTTGCGCCAAGCATGGCCGTGGCCGCTGAATTTCGCGGCGAGTCATCGGGAACAATGAGCGTTAACGAAGCGGTTAACGACGACCTTTATGCCGGTGGCAGCAGTGTGTCGCTTGTGGCGCCAATTGCCGGTGATGCCGTTTTGGGCGGGGGCAACGTTTTTGTCTCGGGAGAAGTAAAAGAAAGTATTTTGGCGGCTGGCGGAACGGTTGTTGTGTCAGGGAACGTTGCCGATGATGTCCGTGTTCTTGGTGGAAATATTATTTTGACCGGGGAAGTGGCGCACGATGTTGTCGTGCTGGGCGGACAAATTAATATTTCGCCATCGGCGATGGTGGGAAAGGATCTGGTTGTTTTAGGCGGAATGGTAACAATAGACGGCGCGGTTAAGGGGAACGTATTTGTGCGGGGAGGGGACGTAGTAATCAACGCGCCAATCGGCGGATCGGTTAATGCTAAAGGAAAAACAATAACCTTAGGGTCAAAAGCGTCAATCGGCGGAAAATTAATTTATTCCAGCCAGAACGAATTAACTATTGGTAGTGGCATAGTTGGCGGCGGGGTTGAATATAATAAAATGATAACCAAAGAGGTAAAAGATGTGAGGGGTGAGTTTGCTGGTTTGTTGTTTGCTGGCTTCTTATTAAAAATAATCTCACTCCTTGTTTTGGCTCTTATCGTAACAGCCATCTTTAAAAAGCGTTCCCTTGCATTAACGCAAAACGCGCTTAATTCATTTGGTTGGAATATTCTCTACGGTTTTGCGGCGATGGTTTTAGTTCCAGTTGCCGCGATTCTTTTACTCATCACACTTATCGGAATGCCGTTCGCGATGATCGCGATGTGCGTATATTGCATTCTCCTCGCGCTCGCGGGAATATTTGCGCCGGTTATCATTGGCAGCTGGGCGTGGAAACGCATAAGCAAAGCCTCGGCCTATCCAGTAAATACCTACTCAATTCTTATTGGTGTGGTTATCTTTGCTATTCTTGGCCTCATTCCGATTATCGGCTGGCTCTTTGGTTTTATCTTTGTACTTGTAGCCCTAGGCACGCTTACGCGCGCTCTCGCACTTGGTCTTACGGCGGCAATTAAACGCTAAAATTCTTTTTTAAAAAACGCTTGGTTTTTTATACAGCTCGTTTATAGGAATGGGCTGTATTTTTTATACACAACCGTGTTGTGGTATTTAGTGTAGCGCGGTAAAATACATTTATTGATATATATTTAAATGAAAAACGACATTCTTTTAAAAATTGAAAAAGCCGGACTGGTGGGGCGGGGTGGAGCGGAATATCCAACGGCTAAAAAATGGCAAGAGGTTGGTCGCGCTTTGGGCGCGCAAAAATTCGTCGTCTGTAACGCGAGCGAAGGGGAGATTGGTCTCTTCAAAGATCTTTATATTTTAAAGACTTATCCCGAAATGGTTGTTAAGGGAGTAATTTTGGCGCTGGATTTTTTGGGTTCCAAGGACGCGTTTTTTAATTTGAACAAACGATATTTTAAAATGATTGGTTCTAGGCTCGCGCCAATTATTAAAAAATACAACCACCAAGGATATAACATTAAAATTTTTGTTGAAGAGCCGAGTTATATTGGTGGCGAAGAAACAGCGCTTCTTAACGCAATAGAAGGCAAGCGTACCGAACCGCGTCAAAAGCCGCCGTACCCGTCAAATGCCGGCCTCTATGGCGCCCCAACGCTTATTAACAACGTTGAAACGCTTTACAACATCGCTTGCGTTCACGACGGCACGTTTGCGAACAAACGTTTCTATTGTCTTTCTAAAAGCGGAAAAAAAATCGGCGTGTATTATTTGCCCGACAATTGGGATATAGAAAAAATTTTGAAAGAAACAAAAAATTATCCCAACTATAAATTTTTCGTTCAGGTCGGCGGTAGCGCTTCGGGAATTGTTTTTGACGAAAGCCAGATTAAAGGCAAGCTCGCAACTGGCGCCGCCGCGCTTGATATTCATAATAAAAATGAAGCCCCAAGAAAGGTTCTTTTAAACTGGCTTAAATTTTACCAGCAGGAAAGTTGCGGTAAATGCACCCCTTGCCGCGTCGGCACTTTTGAACTTTACGAAATGGTGAAGAAAAATAAAAATATTCCTTGGAAAGAAATGTTTGAAATTTTGGAAACAATGGACGCGACTTCGTTTTGTGCCCTTGGCCGTTCGGTTAGCGTGCCGATTAGGTCTTATTATTCCAATGTCTTAAAACTGAAATGAAAAAAGTCACAGTCAGCGTTAACGGCAAAAAGTTTTCTGTTCCGCTAGGCGAAAACATTTTAGCGGTGGCGATTAAAAACGGAATAGATATTCCGCATTTTTGCTATCACGAAGATTTACCAATCGGATCAAGTTGCCGAACGTGTTTAGTTGAAGTTAAAAAAACCGGCAAAGTTGTTACCTCGTGTACGCTAAAAGCCGAAAGTGGGCTCGTGGTTTTTACCGATACGCCCAAGGTTAAGGAGTTGCGCCTAAAAAACTTAGAATTACTGCTCGCCGGACACCAAGAAAAATGCCCCAAGTGCCAAAAGGGGATTTATTGCCGCGTTGCCGAACAAATTGGCAAATACGGCGTTTCCACGGTCAAATATTGGCGGCCGGAGATTCAAGAAAAACTTCACAAAATGAGCCAAGCGGCGCTAATAGATCCTCAACTTTGCATTGGTTGTAATAAATGCGTAGAAATTTGCGATAAGATCGGAATAGGATTTTTGGAAATGAAAGGGAAAAATATCCAAACGCACGCCACTTGGACGCGCGATCCTAAAATTGATTGCATTTATTGCGGCCAATGCACGGTTCATTGTCCGGTTGGTTCGGCGCGCGAACAAAACGAGATTGAAGATGTTGAAAAAGCTCTTCAAGACAAAAATAAAATCGTCATCGCGCAAATGGCGCCATCGGTTCACGCCAGTCTTGGCGAAGAGTTTGGTTTGCCAATCGGCACCGATGTGACGGGACGAATTTATACAGCGTTCCGCAAGTTAGGTTTTGATAAAGTTTTTGACGTTAATATGGGCGCCGACATTACAACCGTGGTTGAAGCGGCCGAGCTCGCCGAACGGATAAAGGAAAACAAAAATTTGCCGATGTTTACGTCGTGTTGTCCAGCCTGGGTCAAGTTTATGGAGTTTTATCATCCGGAAATGTTGAGTCATTTAACGACCGCGCGTTCGCCGCAGATTCACTCGGCCGGCGCTTACAAAACTTGGTGGGCAAAAAAGGAAGGAATTGATCCGAAAAAAATCGTCATTGTTTCGTTTATGCCGTGCACTTCCAAAAAATATGAAGCGCGGCATAAAAAACTTAAAATTAACGGGATGCAACTCGTGGATCACGTTCTTACGACGCGCGAGTTTGGCGCCCTTCTTAAAAAACACAAAATTGATTTGCCAAATTTGAAACCAAGTAAAGTTGATCTTCCGGGAACCTACTCAGGCGCGGCGGCGATTTACGGCGCTTCGGGCGGCGTTATGGAATCGGCTCTGCGAACGGCTTATTTTAATATTACGGGCAAGGAATTAAAAAACGTAAATTTTAAAGCGGTTCGTGGTATAGAAGGAATCAAAAAGGCGCAAATCAAACTCCCGGGCGGCCGGGTGCTAAAGGTGGCCGTTGCCTCCACCGCCGCCAATGCCGAAAAAATAATTCAAGAAATTAAAAAAGATAAAAACGCCTACGATTATCTAGAAGTAATGGCTTGTCCGGGTGGTTGTATTGGCGGCGGCGGTCAGCCGATTCCGACGACCTTAAACATCGTCGCCAAAAGAATTGAATCGCTTTACAAAATAGATTCAAAAATGAAATTAAGAAAAGCTCATCTTAATCCAGTAGTGCGCGATTTTTTTGACAATTACATTGCGCGCCTTAGTCCTGCAGAAAAGAAAAAAATTCTTTACACCTCATATTCCCGTAAAAAGAAATTTGAATAATTTGCTGTGGCAATGGCAAAGTTTTTAAGAATCATAAAAATTTTTGTCGGCGTGATTGTGCTGGTTTTGCTCGCTGGTTTTTGGTATCTCTATTCGGATGAGATTAAAAAAATCGCTGAGATAATTTATGCCAAAGCGCGGCCATGCGATAGGCCGATAACTTATGTCATTGGTACAATTGACCCGCGTTTTGGGCTAACCAAAGCCGAAGCGCAGAGCCGACTAAAAGAGGCTGAAATGATTTGGGAAGAACCGATTGTAAAAAATTTATTTGAGTATTCGGAAACGGGCGTCTTAAAAATAAATTTTATTTATGACGAACGGCAGCAGGCGACGGATGACCTTAAAAAAATTGGCTTAGTTATTGACGATAGTCGGTCGGCCTACGAAGCTTTAAAAGCCAGACAAGATCAAATGACTGCTTCGTATAATAAAGAAAAGGCCAAACTTGATAAAATGATCGCTGTTTTAAAAACTGATCAGAGTTCTTACGAAAAAGATATTGCTTATTGGAACGCGCGCGGCGGCGCACCAAAAATGGAATACACCCTTTTGGAAAATAAACGAACCAATTTAAATAATCAAGTCGCGGCTATTAACCAAGAACAAGAAAGTTTAAATAAACTGGCGGGAACGATCAATTCGGCAAATATTGTTCTAAATAAAATGATTGATTCGTTAAATTTAAAAATAAACAAATACAATACGATTGGTTCGGGAACGGGAAAAGAGTTTAGAGAGGGTGTGTATACGTTAAGCGGGAGCGAACAGTCAATTGACGTCTTTCAATTTAACGACAAAGACAAACTAGTGCGGCTGCTTGCTCACGAGTTTGGTCACGCGCTCGGGCTTGAACACGCAAGCGACCCCAAGGCGATTATGTATTATCTAAATGAGGGCGAAGACGAAAATTTTTCCGCTGCCGACCTTGCTGCCCTAAAAGCAGTTTGCGAAATAAAATAATAGACGTGGTATAATCAATAAATCTAGCTTTAAACTTGACGCGAAAATAAACTATGGAATCAGAAGCTGAAAGACGGGTGGCAGAAAAATTGCGAGAGTATGCCGAGGCGTCAAAAGATAATAAAAAGGTAGACAAGGCGGCGCTCGCGATTGCGGCTTTGGAAACGCCGATTTTTGAAAATCGCGTTTCTGCCAAGATGAAAAAGTGGGCGTATTTAATTTCGCTCGGTTTGCCACCGTTTGGGCTTGTTTTTTCCGTCTACTACTATTTTTCAGAAAAATCCGACGGCAAACGGGTCGCGATTATTTGTGCAATTGTTACGCTTATTGGTGTGTTAATGTTTTGGCTGGCACTGTCTTCAATCTTTTCCTCCATTCCGAAAGAGTCGCTTGATCAACTAAAAACGCTTCAACCTAACGACATAAACAGTCTTTTGCAATAATTTTTTAAACAATGTTTTTAAATCAGAAGAACTGGATCTTGTATTAAAAGTAAGTGTTTTTATGTTGCAAAATTACATATTTTTTGCTATGATTTGAGCGGTTTAATGTCTTCAAAATTAATTGAGGCATACGTCAAACAATATGAAAAAGATCGTTGAGTTACTGAACCTTGCAAAAAATAAATCAAAAATGAAAATCTTGTTTGTTACGAGCGAAGAAGCGCCGTTTGCCAAAGTGGGTGGGCTTGGCGAAGTCATTTTTTCTTTACCGCGCGCGCTTAATCGCCTTGGCCACGACGCTAGAGTAATGATGCCGCTTTACGGAACCGTTGATTTAGAAAAATTTAAACTTTCTTATATACACAAAGATTTGCAAGTTCCAACCTCGTCCGAAAGCGACACGAAAAATTTAGTTTGCAACGTACGACGATACAAACCGAAAGATTTAAGCAAAGATCCGGTCATGACTTATTTTTTAGAAAATAGGGAATATTACGAATTGCGGTCAAATGTTTATGGTTATACTGACGACCGTATTCGTTTTGCGCTGCTTTCTCGCGGTTGTCTTGAATTTTTAAACACATCGTCGGAATGGTTGCCGGACGTTATTGTTTGCGCCGATTGGATGACCGGCTATTTGCTTAATTATTTTAAACTTGAATATAAAGACAGCAAAAAATTGCGCGGCATTGCCACGGTTTTGTCCATCCATAATTTGCAAGGGCAAGGAACGGAAAAGCCTCAGCGCTTTATTTCGGAAATGCAAAGAGACGACGGGCACGGACCGATTCCAGATTTTTTTGACGACCGCTTGAAAAACATCAATGCGATGAAACGCGGAATTATGTATGCCGACGTTGTGAACACTGTTTCTTCAACATACGCCAAAGAAATTACTACCGAAGAATATGGCGAAGGGCTTGAAGATCTTTTGAGCGAAAAACGGGAAAAGCTCTACGGAATTTTAAACGGCATTGACTACGAAACAAACAATCCGGCGACCGATAAATGCGTTTCTGCTAAATTCACCACGCACAATCTTGAAGATCGCGAAGAAAATAAAGCCGTCCTGCAAAAAAGAATGGGCTTGCCGCAAAAGAAGGACGCGTTCGTTATGGGTATTGTTTCCAGAATCACCCGGCAAAAAGGTTTTAATCTGCTTCAACCGATTATAGAACCATTTTTAAAGATCACCGGTTCGCAGCTTATCGTTGTTGGGACAGGGGATCCGGAAATAATGGATTTCTTTATTGCTTTAGAAAAGAAATTTCCTGAGCAAGTGGTCGCATTTATGCAATTTGACGCTGAATTGCCGCATCTTATTTATTCCGGCTGCGACGTTTTGCTTATTCCTTCCAAGTTTGAACCCTCGGGTTTGACGCAGATGGAGGCAATGCGTTTTGGCGCAATACCGATTGCGAGAAAAACCGGCGGCCTAGCCGACACAATTGACGATTTTGATCCAAGTAAGGGAAACGTGGGAACGGGATTTCTTTTTGAAAATATGGACGCCCAAGAGCTTCTTATTGCGTTAACTAGAGCTTATACCAATTGGCAACATCGGACAGATTGGAAAAAATTGCAAAAACGGGCGATGGAAAAAGATTTTTCCTGGGATCATTCGGCTAAAGAATATGCCATTCTGTTTCAAAAAGCGATTAATGGTCTAAAAAATGACAAAACGACGCATTAATAATCAATAAAACAATTTATTATGAAACTGAGAAAATCAGAAGTATTAAATTTGTTGCTTATTGTCATCGCTTTTGGCGCGGCTGCATATTTTTATCCGTCACTCCCCGAAAAAGTCGCTTCGCATTGGGATATTAATGGGCAGGTAAATGGTTATATGGGGCGTTTTTGGGGCGCGTTTTTTGTTCCCGTCATTGCCCTCGCGTTAAATATTTTATTCATTATCATCCCGCGCATTGATCCTAAGAAAAATAATATTGAAAAATTCAGAAAGAATTTTGACTGGTTTGTTTTTTTAATGTTGCTTTTTATTTTATATATTTACGCCTTAACGCTGTTTTTTGCTTTCGGCTATCGGTTTAATATGAGCCAGCTAATGATTCCCGCTTTTTCGGTTCTGCTTTTCGCGCTCGCGATGCTTGTTTCTGGCGCCGAACCAAATTGGAGTATTGGCATAAGAACGCCGTGGACGCTTTCAAGCGAAATTGTTTGGCGAAAGACGCATCTTTTAGGAAGTAAGTTGTTTACTATCGCGGCGCTAATTACGCTTCTTGGTATGTTTTTTCCGAAGCAGGCGGCTTGGTTTGTTCTTGCACCGATTTTGTTTAGTATGATATTTTTAGTCGCGTATTCGTATTTTGAATACATAAAAATTTCAAAAAAATAAGTTTTTGGCCGCTCACGTCCCTGAGATGATAATGGTGATATAATGTAGTTATGAATTTTAGCGGCTGTAGAAAAATTTTTATTTATGCTATTTTTTCGCTTATTTTAGCAAGCGCAAATTTTTCTTTGGCGCAAACAACTGACGAGCAGACCGAGCTGCAAAATCAGCTAAAACAAATTGAAGCGCAAATCAGTCAGTATCAGCAGGATCTTAAAAAAATCGCCAGCCAAAAAAATACTTTGCAAAATAAAATAACGGCGCTAAAAAAAGAGCAGGCGGCCGACGAACTTCAGGTTGAAAAGTTGTCGCTGCTTATCATTAGCATCAACACGCAGTCGCGTCTTACTAGCGATCAAATAGAGACCACTAAAGAATTAATTGCGAAAAGGAAGATTGAACTTGGTGCGCTTGTTCGCGAGTTAAATAAACGCGATGGTTTTTCGCTTGCTTATGTTCTTGCGTCGGGTAATTTTGTTTCACAAGCGCTCGCCCTAGAACGCGACTATGAACAGGTTGTACAAAATATTGGAAAATTAGCGAGCGAAGCCGGAGTCGCGCGCGAAGAACTAAAATCCGCCCAACAAAATCTTGAAGAAAAATATTCCGAAGCCGCAAATTATCTTTCATTAAAAATTATTGCCCAAAAACAAGTTGCCAATTCGCTTGGCGCGCAAAGTACACTTTTAAAAACAACTAAGGGCAAAGAAAGTTTGTATCAGGCCGAGCTTTCTGACAGCAAGACACAGGCGGCGGCGATTAAAAATCGGTTGTACCAATTGCTTCAGTCCAGCCAGCAAATAAATTTTGGCCAAGCCGTAACAATTGCCAAGTGGTCATCAGGGCAAACTGGCGTTCGTGCGTCGTTTTTGCTTGCGGTAATTACGCAAGAATCAAATTTAGGAAAAAATGTTGGTACGTGTAACCGAAAAGGCGATCCGCCATCAAAAAGTTGGCGCGTCGTAATGAAGCCGGAGCGCGATCAGCAGCCATTTTTAAAAATAACAACTAAGCTTGGGCGCGACCCAGAAACAACGCCGGTTTCTTGCCCGATGCGTGACGCTAGTGGCAAACAGGTCGGTTGGGGTGGAGCAATGGGGCCGGCGCAGTTTATTCCGTCGACATGGGTTGGATATGAAAACAGAATCTCGGCCGTAACTGGCAAAACCGCCGACCCTTGGGATATTCGCGACGCTTTTCTTGCTGCCGCGATTAAACTGGCCGCTGATGGCGGAACATCAGTAAGTGGCGAATGGGCCGCGGCAATGCGCTATTTTTCCGGCTCAACCAATCTTGCTTATCGTTTTTACGGTGATAACGTTGTTGCGACCGCCGCTAAATACGAAAGTGATATTAGTCAGTTGTAAGAAAAAATCAAATCAAAGGAGGAAGTCGTGCCAACACCGCTTGAAAAACGTCATCTTAGAGTGATTAGAAAAGACGAAAACCCGCCGCGAGTCGTCTTGCCCTTTGCTACTCCGCCACCAAAACGCAGTGCTCTTCAAAGCTTCATAGGGTTGTTTAGAACAAACCCCAGGGTCGTTCCGATCGCCTCCATTAGCGGTTTGACGACGCCAAATAATAATCCACCCCCCGACGATGCCGCATGAAGAATCTGCAACATCAATACCGACCCAAGGGAACGCCCAAGGGTCGGTTATTAATTTACGCTTAAAATTTTATAAATAATTTTTTTGCCGTTTACTTCAACAAAAGCCGTCTCACCCGCCATCTTACAGTTTAAAGCCGCGCCAAGTGGAGAATGAAACGAGATTTTTCCACTCAAGGGATCGGCTTCCTGCGTTCCGACAAGGGTTATTTTTTTCTGTTTGCCGTTTACTTCCAGTTCAATAATTGAACCAATGGCGATAATTCCACCGGCATTATTTCCAACCGTAATAATCTTGGCGTTTTTTAAGCGTTCTTTAATGCGAAAAATTTCGCCGTCCATTGCCATCACTTTTCCCTTGGCCACGTGATAAGCAAAGTTTTCCGAAAGGTCGCCCATTTCGCGCGTGCGCGTAAGTTCGGAAACAGCCGCTGGCCGCGCTCTTTCTATTTGGATTAGCTCGGCTTTAAGATTGGCAATGGCGTCGGGCGTTAAATATTCGTCAGCTGGCCCAAGTCGGCTTTTCCATTCATTGCGGCGTTTTGGTACTTGCATATACAGCTATGTTAGCCTTGACGGAGAAATTCGGCAACAACGAGGGTTAAGCGCTTGCCAAAACCGAAAAAATCCATTAGCATTTATACTTAATAGCAAAAGATATGGCGAACGACACGGTTGTTCTTCGTTTTAACGAAGTCACCTTTGAATACGGCGAAAGCAAACGCATCTTAGACGAGGCGAGTTTTTCGGTGCGTAATGGTTCTAAAATTGCGTTAATGGGACAAAATGGCGCTGGTAAGTCAACGCTTTTTAATTTGATTCTTGGCGAGTTAAAACCCAAAACCGGTCAGATCTTTACGACACCAAACAATGCAACCATTGGTCACTCAAGGCAGGTTATCGCGCCTTCCGACTTGGACAAAACTGTCCGCGATTGGTTTGCCGAAACTTTTTCCGAGGTGCCGTATAATTTGGATAAACGTATTGCCGAGGTAATGGACGCGGTAAATTTAAAAACCGATCTCACAAAAAAATTACGTGAACACTCGGGCGGCCAGCAAGCGCGCTTGCTTTTGGCTTACTCGCTGATTCAAGACCCCGATATTTTGCTTTTGGACGAGCCGACAAATAATCTTGACACCGCCGGCATTGAACACCTTACCGGATTTTTAATGTGTTACGAAAAAACGGTGATCGTTATTTCGCACGATGCGGAATTTTTAAACGCCTTTACCGATGGTGTTTTGTATCTTGACGTTTTTACAAAAAAAATAGAACAGTATGTCGGCAATTATTATAACGTGATTACTGAAATTACGGCGCGCATTGAACGCGAACGCATGCAAAACGCGCGCGCCGAAGCCGAGATTAAGAAAAAGATGGCGCAAGCCGAAGTTTTTGCGCACAAAGGCGGCAAATTGCGTTCGGTCGCCAAAAAAATGCGCGAGCACGCCGAAGAAATGGAAGAGGGAATGGTGGACGTGCGCGAAGAAGACAAAACGATTCGCGAATTTAGCATTCCGGTGCAGGAATTTGCTTTTGATTTTAGCGGTAAAATTTTGGACATAACCGAAGTTGGGATTGTAAAAAGTGGCGAACCGGTAAATAAAAAATTGACACTTGTTATGCGCAAGGGCTCGCATATTCTAGTTGCTGGTCCAAACGGCATTGGTAAGTCCACCCTACTTCGGCGGATTGTCGCGCGAACCGCGCCCGGAATAACCATTGGCGAGAATGTTCGCGTTGGTTATTATAGCCAGGATTTTTCAACGCTCAATCCTGAAGAAAAGGCGTATGACTATTTGTTGGGGGTTATGGAAAAATACGATGAACAAAAACTGCGTTCCACCGCCGCTGGCTTTTTGCTTGACGGCAAGGCACTTGGAAATAAAATTGGTGGTCTTTCTGAAGGACAAAAAGGATTGCTCGTTTTTACGTCGCTTGTTTTAATGCGCCCGGGACTGCTTATTCTGGACGAACCAACCAACCATATTAATTTTAGACATTTGCCGATCATCGCCAAAGCGCTTAATGATTTTGAAGGCGCGCTTTTGATGGTTAGCCATATTCCGGATTTTGTTTCGCAAATTCGGATTGATACGACGATTGATTTGGCAAAACTTTAGTTTTTGACGCGCAGACGGTTTGGTTTTGTTTGTGCTATAATATATAACTAATTTTTAAAATACACATATGAATGGTTTTGTCATAAACTTAGAAAAAGAAACGCTTGATAATAGCGATTATCGTCGCGTGCTTTATACGGGCAAACACAGCCAATTGGTTTTAATGTCACTTAAACCTGGCGAGGAAATTGGGATGGAAACTCATCATCTAGATCAATTTTTGCGTTTTGAAAAAGGAACGGGCAAAGCGATTTTGGACGGCGTGGAACACGAAATTTCTGACGGTTTTGCTGTTGTTGTGCCGGCCGGAACGCAACATAATTTTATTAATACTTCCGCGACCGAGGTGATGAAACTTTATACGGTCTATTCGCCGCCGGAACACCTTGATGGCATTGTCCGTGCGACCAAAGCCGAAGCCGATAATCCAGCAAACGCAGAAGAGTTTGACGGAAAAACAACGGAGTAAAATTTAATTTTATAATAAAGAAAAGCGCTCTCTAAGATTGGGCGCTTTTCTTTTTAGTAAATTTGGTATAAAACAAAGGGGTATGAATATTATTTCCAAAAAAGGAACCTTGTTAGAAGAAAAAACCGATCTCGCGGTCGTTGGTGTTTTTGTTGGTACAAAAATTAACGCTGGTAATCTTGGTTTGGCCGACAAAAAACTAGACAATTTAATTTCCAAATTAGCGTTAAACGAAAACTTTAATGGAAAACTTGGCGAGAAACTGGCACTGCATACGCACGGGAAACTGTTGGCCGATCGGGTAATGTTAATCGGCCTTGGTGAAAAGAAAAAATTTAATGCCGAAACAATGCGTCGCGCGGCTGGTTTGGTCGTTAGGTATGCCGATGAAGTGGGTGTAAATAGTATTGTTATGGAAAGCGATTATGGCGTGATTGGCGCCAAAGAATTATCACAAGCCATAACCGAAGGCGCGCTGCTTGCCGATTATAAATATTTAGTTTTTAAACCGGAAGAAATTACGCGTTTAAAAAAACGCGGCTTGGTTGTGTGGACGCTTGTTAACGAAAGTTTGGATAAGGTGCGCGCCGCGGAAAAGGGGATTATGCAAGGTGAAATTTATTCGCGCGCCACCATTTATGCACGCGATCTGGTAAATGAGCCTGGTGGCCGAATGACGCCAACGCACCTAAAGGAACATGCCGAGCGCCTAGCTAAGCACAACGATTTAATCAAACTTAAGGTTTTAGATAAAACTGCCTGTGAAAAATTAGGAATGCATTCTTTTCTTGCGGTCGCGAGCGGCTCCGACGAGCCGGCATATTTTTTGCATTTAACTTATACGCCCGTCAAAACTAAACGCCGCCTTGCTTTGGTCGGGAAAGGTGTAACTTTTGACTCCGGCGGCTTGTCGCTTAAACCGACTTCGTCAATGATAAGTATGAAAAGCGATATGGCTGGCGCGGCTGCTCTCCTTGGTGTTTTTTCAGTGTTAGACGATCTTCGTCCAGAAGTGGAAATTCACGGCCTTATTCCGGCTTGCGAAAATATGCCGTCCGGTAAAGCGATGCGCATTGACGATATTGTTGTCGCGATGAACGGAAAAAGTATTGAAATTACCAATACCGACGCCGAAGGCCGATTGACGCTTGCTGACGCGCTCGCTTACGCCACTCTTAAAATTAAGCCGGATTGTATTTTTGACCTAGCAACGCTTACTGGGAGCTGTCTTGCGACGCTGGGGATGAATGTTGCTGGATTTTTTTGCGCTGACGAGAAAATTTCTAGTCAAATTTTAAATGCCGCAAGTGAGGCTGGTGAACCGATTTGCCCGCTTCCGTTGTATGAAGATTATTTTGTACAAATGAAAGGTGATCACTCTGACCTGCGTAACGCCGCCGCTAGTCGTTGGGGCGACACTGTTAACGCCGCGCTATTTTTAAGGGAATTTGTTGGCGAAACGCCGTGGGCGCACTTGGATTTTGGCGGACCGAGCTATGCGGAAAAAAATAGCACCTCCTATATACCAAAAGGCGGCACGGGTTTTGGCGTGCGGACGCTCTTGAATTGGATTAAATAAAATTAGTTTTGGAGTGCGGCAAAGGCGGCGTTGGCGGTTTTCCAATTTAGATTTTTCCAAAAATCGGAAATGTATTTTTTTCTGTCCGAGCCGTAGTCAATAAAGTAGGCATGCTCGTAGACGTCTAAAACAATAATCGGCATTGCGCCCCAAACGCCGCCCTGGTCGTGAGCGTCGCAGGCGTAAATTTTTAATTCCATCGCCCGCAGGTCATACGCCAACACGATCCAGCCGCGCATGGCCAACGCTGTGGCTGAAAAAATCGTAGTAAAGCGGTCAATTGTTCCCCATTTGGCAATGATGGCGTTCGCGAGGTCACCGCTTTCTTTCCCGTCGCCGCCCAAACAATCAAAATATGCTTCGTGCAGATAAACGCCGTTCGTCGCGAACGTTTCGCCGGCGCGGAGCGCACGCAGTTCGGAATATGATTGGTTAGCCGCGCTCATCGCTTCGGCATTGTCGCGCATCGCAATAAGTTTGGTGTTGACTTCGTTCATTTTGGCGACATATCCGGCATAAAGTTTGTCGTGGTGTATCTCCATTGTTTTTTCCGAAATCCCGACCAGTTTATTTTTAAAAGGCAACGGCTTGATTTGATAATCCATATTGGTTAATAATTATTAATTATAAATGATTAACTACATTTTATACCTTATTGACTTTACTCACTAGAAAGTGGTAAATTATATTTGTAATTAATCAATAAATATGGCGTATTCGTGCCAATTTTGCGGGGAAATAGAAGAGGGTGAGGTTGGCTTTCGCTGTGGCGAGTGCGGCGGCGTTGATATTATCCGTAGCGCCGCGTCAATGTCGTGCCGCGAATGCGCCAAGGCTGAAATAATCCCCGTTTGTCCAAGTTGCGGATCGGAAGAGTTGGAACAATGAACCATGAACAGTCCCTAGCGGGAAATGGTTCATGGTAAATGGTTCATGGTCCATTATGAATGATACGATTATTTTCCACTATGGCGAGATTGCCCTTAAAACCGGCAATCGTCTTTTTTTTGAAAATAAATTGGCAGAAAATTTGGAACGGATTTTAACGCCTTGCGGCATTAATAAAATAAAAATCGTTCGCGGAAAAATTGTTGCCGAGCTTTCGCCAGATGCCGACCTTGAAGCGATCACTACCCGATCAAAATATGTTTTTGGTCTGGTGCACGGTTTGTTTGCGACAAAAGTTAAAGCCGAAAAAGATGCAATTATTGAAGAGGCGATTAAACTCGTAAAAAACGCAGTAGGTGAAAGTTTTAAAGTAATCACCAGCCGACAAGACAAAAAGTTTCCAATGACGTCAATGGAAATTAGCGCGCTGGCTGGCGAAAAGATTTTAGACGCGACCGATAAAAAAGTAAAAATGAAAAACGCCGACATTATTTGCAATATTGAGATTGGCGACAAGAATGCCTATGTGAGTGTGTCGGGTTTTCGCGCATCGGGAGGACTCCCGACTGGTTCGCAAAAAAATGTTTTAATGATGCTTTCGGGCGGGATTGACTCGCCCGTCGCGGCTTTACGTTTTATGCGGCGCGGGGCGACGGTTTCTGGCGTTCATTTCCACAGCTATCCGCAAACCAGTCGTGCCTCGCTGGACAAAGTAAAAGAGCTCGCGTCGGTTATCGGCATACCGCAAGGTGGAATGAAAGTTTTTATGCTTCCGTTTCTTGAGGTACAAAAAGAGATTGTAAAAAATGCGCCGCCGGAATTGCGCGTCGTTCTTTATCGTCGCTCAATGTTTCGTTTGGCCGAACGATTGGCGCAAAAAATCGGCGCGCTCGCGATTGGAACGGGGGAGAGTCTTGGCCAAGTGGCCTCGCAAACGCTAGAAAATATGAGCGCGATAGGTGCCGCCGTGCAAATGCCTGTGCTCCGACCGCTCTTAGGTTTTGACAAAGAAGAAACAATGAACGAGGCAAAAGTTTTCGGCACTTACGAAATTTCCATTCGCCCGCACAACGATTGCTGTTCGTTGTTTCTCCCAGAACACCCCGAAACCCGCGCTAAGTTGGATGTTGTTTTAAATGTTGAAAAAACTATTTTAAATCTTTCTGTTTTGGAAGATAAATGTCTCGCGGAAATTGAGGAATTAAATATTCCACCAATTTTTTAAATCAACAAAAATTAAAAAACGGCAGGTTGGAGCGTAACTCCTTCCTGCCGTTTTTGTCGAGGCGAAACCTCAACATAGCGCTATCTACTAGAGACAATACATTCGGCACTGTCGGGATTGGGGCAATTTTCGCCATCGCGACATATGCCGCAACCGATGCGTTCACAGTCGCCAGCGATCGTCCACTTTCGAAGATCAAAATACCGAATCACTTCACCGTCAACGAGCAGGCGCGGGGTGAATTGCGTTCGACCCAGTGCTGTCATCATTGACCGTGTCATTGGTTGTCGTCCGACGTGGGTATTGATGTCCCAACCATCCGTGTCGGTTCCAAATTCAAGCTCAGGAATGCTTGAATCACTAGGAAGTGGATCACCAATAATCCCTAGATCTCTTCCTTTCAAAGTGATCATTATGTAGGTGTAGGTAAGTTTGTTGTTAATGGGGCGCTGACATCGGATCGTCCCGACCGACGGCAAAATAGTTTCACCTTCGTGATAGACGACACCGCCCAAAACTTTGTTTCCAAATCGTTCGCACACTGGCCGAACCGCCGCACCGTGTTCGCGACAGACGAAGCGGCCGTTCATCTCACCGGGCGCTGGCGAACAGTTGGTGCTACCCAGAACCTGCCCGATGTTTTGACAGTTTGGGGAGGTTGCCGAGTTGGGTTGATGAGGCGACCGACTGAATACTGGATAAGCAGTTACGAACAACACAAGGAGTAACATCATAGCGGCGCTTTCGTGATCGAATACGAATTTCTTGAATGACATGGGAATCTCCTAGCCGTGGCAAGCAGCGTTGAAAAGGACTACATCGTTCATTAGCCAGTGAACGATTGGGAACAAGTGTTTATGTTCTTTGAAGGAAAATTTCCCTTCAAAAAACACAAAATGCTGGCAATTTTTACTGATTAAGATACCACAAAAACACGATTTTGTCAACTTCCCTAAAGACGATTCGGTGTAAATTAATACATTTTATTATGATCATTGACTTTTTTAGAAGTTCTTGTTAAATTGTGGAGCCGATTTAGACAAGGTGTTTGTTGCCTTGTTTGGCGGTTTTCTGAAGTAAAACCCAGAGAAAGAGAGGGAAGAAAGATGAGGACGATATTTTTTGTTCTGGCAGTTGGTCTTTTCATTTCTGGGGTGCGAGCAAATGCTGGCGCCCAAACACCAATAGCGGCTTCTCCGTATGTGGAGACGGTTCCTGCGCCAACGCCGTCCGTTGCTTCGGCAACGGTAGTAGCAAGTGAGGCCAAGATTCGCCAGCTCTATCGCAAAATGAATTCGTATCAAAACGATGCGGCGAGCGCCAAGGGCGAGGCTTCGGGCTACAAGGAGCAACTTTCGGCAACGCAGACCAGCCGCGACGAGGCTTTGGCCGAGAGTGTTCGGTTAAAGAGCCAACTTAAAGTTGACGACGATGCCACTAAGGCAATGACTCGTCGCTACAACGAACAGATTCAGGTTACCGAAGAGTGGAAAGCGCGCGCGGAAAAAGCCGGCGAGATCAGGACAGCAATCGGGGGACTGGGGTTTTTGATTTTTATTGTGATTGTTTTGGTCACTGGTTGTTGGCTTTATCTGAGGAGTCGCACGGGAAAGATTCTTGCCTTGCTGCTAGAAGAAGAGAGTAAAACTGTCGTGGCCCTTCGTAAACAACTTCACGATGCGACAAGATCTCTTTCTGTTGCCGAGCATGCCCTTGCAGACAAGATTACCGAGAATGAAGAAATTGAGGTTGCGGGCAGGGCAGTACTTGCAGAGAGTTTGGCAGCACAACGCGAGATTGCACGTCTAAGGGAAGACGTTACCTACTTTATGAATTGCGAAGCAGGAATGGTGGCTGAAGCCGAACGTCTTCGCATTGCACTCAGGACTGCCAACGACCGTCTTGCTCAAAGTGGGTTAGAAGTGGTGGAGGTTTCTGCTCACGCAAGCGCGCCGTCGGTTATTGAAGAGGTTGACCCCAACCCCGAAGCGCCTACGGAAACTGACGGACCACCTACGCCGACAGAAGTTGAAACTCATCATGTGGGAGATGGATCGGAGTTGCTTGTACTCCCACCTCAACTACGTTTCAATATTCCGGTCGTGATTGGGGGAACGCCTGGAACAGGAGAAGACGGAACCACGCCGGATGTATACGCGCCATCGGCTGGATCAAAGGAAGGCTGAAACCGCGACGCGATAAGCGTCAAAATGGGTCAAACGGACTGGCAAACCGTTTGACCCATTATTAATTTTTGCATACAGTTAACATAATATGTTTGGAAATTTATACATTATTGCGACGCCGATTGGGAATATGGAAGATATTACCCTGCGCGCGATTAAAATTCTGCAAACGGTTGATATTATTTTGGCCGAGGACACGCGAATGACGCGAAAATTGGCCACAGCGTACGGTTTTAAAGCCGAGCTGGTTCGTTTTGACGCTCATTCTACCTCGGGCAATATTGAAAAAGTCATCACATTTTTAAAAGAAGGAAAAAATTTAGCGCTCGTAACCGATGCTGGAACGCCGGCAATTTCTGACCCGGGCGCGTTTTTGGTTTCCGAAGTCGTTCGCGCTCTTAGTAATGAGGCAAAAATTATTACCATCCCGGGCGCGAGTTCGGTAACGGCGGCGCTTTCTGTTTCCGGATTTAATTCAGACTCATTTACGTTTTTCGGATTTATTCCGCATAAAAAAGGAAGAGCGACAAAGATAAAAGAGATTGCTGAATGTGAGAGAACCGCCGTTCTTTTTGAATCGCCTCACAGGATAATAAAAACTATTTCCGAGCTATCGGCGATAAGCCCCGAGCGACAAACTGTGGTATGTCGCGAACTTACGAAAATGTTTGAAACGGTTTATCGCGGCAAACTTTCCGAGCTTGCGGCGCCGGAAAAAATTCGCGATCAGGGTGAGTTTGTGATTGTCCTCGGCCCGCAAAAGTGATACATTTACGAATGTACCACGCACCATATACCATGTACCAAACTGATGGTTCATGTTTCATGGTACATGGTTCATGTAAAAAAATATGTCTGAAAAATTTTATATAACCACCCCGATATTTTACGTAAATGATGTGCCGCATGTTGGGCATCTTTACACGGGTCTTATTTGCGACGTTCTGGCTCGTTATCACCGTTTGCGCGACGAGGATGTTTTTTTTCTGACTGGAACTGACGAACACGGTTCAAAAATCGCTCGCGCCGCGGAAAAAGCACACTTAACGCCGGGTGAATTTACCGACAAGATCGCCGCCAGTTTTGAAATGCTGGATGATGCTTTTAATATTTCCAATGACGATTTTATTCGTACAACTGAGGAGCGGCACATTGTTGGCGCGCAGGCTTTTTGGCGCAAGGTGGCCGCCGCAGGGAAAATTTATAAAAAGAAATATTCTGGGCTTTATTGCGCCGGTTGTGAATCGTTTAAAACCGAAAAAGATTTAGTAGACGGCAAATGTCCTGACCACAATCTTGCTCCGGAAATGTTGGAGGAGGAAAATTATTTCTTCAAGCTAACCGATTATAAGGACGAGCTTTTGCGCCATTTTGCGAGTTCGCCTAACTTTGTCGTTCCGTCCGGTCGTTTTAACGAAGTCAAAGAATGGGTAAACGAACTTGAAGATGTTAGTATTTCTCGGTCAAGAAAAAATTTAAACTGGGGCATTCCCGTCCCGGGCGACCCTGACCAAGTTATGTACGTTTGGTTTGACGCGCTTACTAATTACATAACGGCGATCGGTTATCCTGACGAAGAAAAAATAAAAAAATATTGGCCAGCTGATGTTCATGTTATTGGCAAGGAGATTTCGCGTTTTCATGCCGTGCTTTGGCCAGCAATGCTTTGGGCAGCCGGCTTGAATATCCCGCGCCAAATTGCTGTTCACGGACATATTTCCGTTGATGGGCGAAAGATGGGAAAATCGCTCGGAAATGTCGTTAATCCTCATGACCTGATTGCCAAATATGGCGTTGAGCCGACGCGTTATTTCCTATTGCGCGAAGTGCCGTTTACAAGCGATGGCGATCTTTCGGCCGACCGAATTCGTGAGCGCTACACGGGCGACCTCGCGAATGGTGTTGGTAATTTAGTTTCGCGTGTGCTTGCGATGATTGAACAGTTTGAAAACGGCGTCATTCCGCCAGTTGCTCCGGGCGAAATAGAAGCAACGTGGCACGCGTATGAAGAACATCTTCAAGAATATAATTTTCACTTGGCGCTTGCTGACGCATGGGATGTTATTGCCAGTGCTGACAAACTTATAAATGACCGCAAACCGTGGGAGCTTGCAAAAACTAATCCGGCCGAGCTTTCCAAACTGCTTTACGTTTTAGCGGAAACAATTAGGCACGTCGCGCTCATGCTTTGGCCATTTTTGCCGGAAACCTCGGAAAAAATAATGGCGCGTCTTGGTTTGGAAAAAGAATTTCATAAAGAACCGCTTTCCGAACTCCAAAGCTGGGGTTTATTAAGACCGGGAACCAAGGTTTCCAAAGGCGAACCGCTCTTTCCACGGCTGGTAACTAAACCCTAATTTCTAAACCCTAACCCCTTGGTTATGTCTCCCCAAACTCTTAATACCGTCCTTCTCGTTATTGTCTTGATCTTTGTCGTGAATGGCTTTCTTCAGGGGCTTATTCATATGTTGGGGTCACTTTTGGGTTTGGTAATCGGCGTCTTTTTTGCCAGTCACTACAACGGCGCGCTTGGCGCTTGGCTTGGGGGGATGACGGGTTGGAGCGTTAATATTATGACAGTCGTCGCGTTCGTTGTGATTGTCCTTGTTACCGCTCGTGCTTTTGGCTTTCTTGTTCATTTTTTGGAAAAGACTTTCCGTATAATGAAAATACCACTTGTTGGTTTGGCCAACCGTCTAACCGGCGCGCTTCTTGGTTTTTTTGAAGGCGTTTTTGTTGTCGGCTCAACACTCATCATTATAAATAGTTTAACTTTTGTTGGTGCTGATAAATGGATTGCCGCCTCAACGGTTGCCGTAAGTTTGATCGCTTCGTCAAAAATTTTATTGCCGCTTTTACCAAAAACGATTTCTGATCTGTACCGCTAATGCTTAAGTATTTTGATTCGCATTCTCATTTGCAATTTCCCGCTTACGACATTGATCGCGCTAAAGTCGTAGAGCGGATGAAAGAAAAAAGTGTCGGTACAATTATTGTCGGCACTAATTTTATTACCTCAGAGAAAGCTATCACCCTTAGCGCAGAGCTGGGCGAGAATTTTTATTCATCAGTCGCGGTTCATCCCAGCCATGTTTTTAGTCCCCACTACGACAAAAACGAGTTAAACGAAGCGCCGTCTGAGGAAATGTTTGACGCGGCAGTTTTTTCTAAACTAATTATGCCGTCAAAAAAGGTTGTCGCGGTAGGGGAGTGTGGTTTGGATTATTTTCGCTTGGAAAACGACCTATCGTTTAAAGAAATTCGCAAGCGTCAGATAGAAAATTTTTTACGCCACATTGATTTTTCAAAAAATAATTCCTTGCCGCTCATTATTCATTCGCGCGCGGCGCATAAGGATACATTAGAAATTTTAAAAAGCGGTGACGCAAAGAACGCGCGCGGCGTCATGCATTGTTTTTCCGGAACAGCAGAAGAAGCTCGGCAATATCTTGAATTGGGATTCTATGTTTCAATTACCTGCGCTGTAACTTATGGTCCGCGTAAGGGTGAAACAGACAATCCGCTTCATGAGGTTGCAAAATTTATTCCTCTAGATCGTTTGCTTACCGAAACCGACGCACCATACCTTTCGCCACTCACTCTTCGCGGTCTGCGTAACGAACCAGCCAACGTCGTTTTGGCGGTAAAAAAAATCGCCGAACTTCGGTGTGTTGACGAGGAAAAGATTGCTGCGGTAACATACGAAAACGCGAGAAGGCTTTTTTGCCTTGCCGACTAATTTTTATCGTGATAATCTATCCGCCTTAAACTCTATGAAAGAAAAAATATTAGAATTCTTACAGTTTATCAGCCAGCCATTCGCCTGGATCATTCGTCTAATTGGACGATTGATTAAAAAACTTTTTAGTCCGAAAGCCAAGGGAAAGGTTGTCTGGGCAACGATTTTTATCATTATCTTGGGTCTTTTCGCGTCTTATTACGACTACCGTAAGCCGTTTAATACGGTTTTTAGTTCAATAAATAATGTCGCCGCCAAAACCCCATACACCTCGTGGATTAAATTACCAATTGGCCCCGAAGCAAATTACAAACTTGGTTTGGATCTTTTGGGTGGTTCGCATTTGCTTTATGAGGCGGATATGTCAAATATCGCCTCGGGTGATCAGACAAGCGCGCTTTCTGGTGTTCGCGACGTAATTGAACGCCGGGTTAATGCTTTTGGCGTTTCCGAACCGCTTATTCAAACTAATTTGAGCGGCGGTCACTTCCGAATCATTGTTGAACTGGCGGGTATTAAAGACGTTAATCAGGCGATCAAAATGATCGGCGAAACGCCGACCTTAGATTTCCGCGAAAAAGATAAAAACGCCACACCGGACGCAGTTACCGTTTCTCCAGAAACAGCTCAATATAACGTTGAGGCAAAAAAACGCGCCGAAGACGTTCTTAAAAAAGTTCTTGCCAAAGGCGCCGATTTTACCGCGCTGGCTAAACAATATTCAGAAGACACTGGTTCAAAAGACCAAGGCGGCGCGCTTCCATTTTTTGGCGCCGGTGAAATGGTTCCAGAATTTGAAAAAGCCGTTTGGGACATGAAAGTCGGTACAATCTCCAAAACTCTCGTTCAGACGCAGTTTGGTTATCATATTGTTAAAAAAACCGGCGAACAAACTGTTGATGGTAAAAAACAAGTTAGCGCCAGCCACATTTTGATTCTAACAAAAACTGATTCCGATCCTAACCCGGGTTGGATTATGACCAAGCTTTCTGGTAAACAATTAAAAAAAGCTCAGGTTGTTTTTGATCCCCAGACTGGCGAACCAACGGTGCAACTGACGTTTAATAGCGAAGGCGATACTTTGTTTGCTGACATAACCGGACGAAACGTCGGTAATCAAGTGGGGATCTTTCTTGATAATCAACCAATCTCAACGCCAGTCGTTGAGGCTAAAATTACTGGCGGGACAGCGATTATCTCCGGTGGCTTCAGCGTTTCTGATGCCAAACTTTTGTCCCAACGCTTGAACGCTGGCGCGCTTCCTGTGCCAATCAAGCTCTTGAGCCAAGAAACCGTTGACGCGACGCTTGGCAGTGCGTCGCTTGAGCGATCGCTTTTCGCTGGTATTATTGGTTTACTGGCGGTCATTTTCTTCATGCTTGTTTTCTACCGTTTCCCAGGACTTTTGGCTTCACTCGCGCTCTGTATTTATACCGCGCTTGCGGTGGCGGTTTTCCGCATCTTTGGTATTACTATGACGCTTGCCGGTATTGCTGGGTTTATTTTGTCTATCGGTATGGCCGTTGACGCGAACGTGCTCATCTTTGAACGTTTAAAAGAAGAAATTAAAAACGGCCGCACAATTGCTGACGCGCTTCATGAAGGTTTTAAGCGTGCTTGGAATTCTATTCGCGACTCAAATGCTTCAACGCTTATTACTTGTGCCATCCTTTTCTGGTTCGGCACCTCAACTGTTCGCGGTTTTGCCTTAACACTTGCGATTGGTGTTCTTGTTTCATTATTCTCAGCAATAACGATTACGCGCACCTTGCTCAAGTTGACTGTTTCTGGGGTCTTTGAACGGCATCTTTGGCTTTTTGGTGGCCGATTAAAACGCAAGGAAAACAAATAATTTTATGCTTCCCATTATCAAATTAAAAAATCTTTGGTTCACGATTTCCGGCATTCTTATCGTTGCTTCGGTGATTGCAGTTGCGATTTGGGGTCTTAAATTTGGCATTGATTTTACTGGTGGTTCTATTCAAGAGATTCAGTGGAATATTGCACGACCGGACTCCGCGGCTGTTTCGGCGATCTATAAAGAGCACGGTGTTTCGTCAATAGAGATTCAAAATTCAGGCACAAGCGAATCTTATGCTCGCTTCCAAAATATTGATGAAAACAAACATGCTGAAATTTTGAATGCTTTGCGCGAGAAGTTCGCCGATGCCAAGACTTCGGCCGACAAGGTTCTTACAGAAAAGAGTTTTTCCTCAATCGGACCATCGGTTGGCGGCGAAATGCAGAAAAAATCGCTTTACGCGATGGTAATGGTTTTGCTTGCAATTGTTATTTACATTGCTTGGGCGTTTCGTAAAGTCTCGCGACCGGTTGCTTCTTGGAAGTATGGTATTGCCGCGGTTATTGCCCTCTTGCACGATGTCTTTATTCCAATTGGTGTTTTTTCCGTTCTTGGGCACTATCTTGGTTACGAAATTAATATTCTTTTCGTTACCGCGCTTCTAACGGTTCTTGGTTTTTCGGTTCATGATACGATTGTTGTCTTTGACCGAATTCGCGAAAACCTGCTTAAACGCAATGGTGAGTTTGAAGAGATTGTAAATTATTCAGTCACCCAGACAATGGCTCGTTCAATAAACACTTCGCTTACCGTAATGATCGTTCTGCTTGCGGTTTACTTCTTTGGCGGTGTTTCGGTTCGCAATTTCGTTCTTACTTTGATCATTGGTGTTTTCTTTGGAACTTATTCTTCAATCTTTATTGCTTCACCGGTTCTTGTGGTTTGGCACAGGCTTGGACTTAAAAAGGGGAAATAGATTATCCAAAAACGCCTCGATGTCAATCGGGGCGTTTTTGTATATCGGCAAGGTACTAGGTTTGACAAAACCATCATTTTGGTGTAGCAATAATATGTCACAAACAAACGTTTGTGATCCTTGGTCGCGAGGGATTTCGCGATGTGTTCATTGAATTGGAGAGTGATAAGATGGATAAGATGCTTACGGTAGAAAGAAAGTGCGAGATTGCCTATCTGGCCGCAATGTACCACAATCGGCACAACGGAGTAACGCTTGGCCCAAACACGCTTCGCGAGATAGGAAACAAAGCAAAGGCTATCGATGTGCCATACGACGAAATGTTGGCATTGGCTAGAGAAATGTTTCTTGATGTGAACAATGCTGTGTTCTCTGCTTCGGCGAGAAGGGAGTATGTTTTGCCATCATCCTATACTCAAAGAAAGGGCGAGATTGCCTATAAGGATCTACGACAAAGGTTTTTAGACGGTGGAGTAAAGCTCAATAAAGAATTTCGCAAGACTGTAGGGCATGTTGCTAGTGAAACCAGCATTCCCTTTGTGGAACTTATTGAAGTTCTTGAGGAAATAATTCGTTCCGTCGTTGACGAAATGTTTATCGGCAAAAACGATCAACCAACTTCGTCGCAATAGTTCGTTCTGGTGTTCAAAGCTAGGGTGAGCCCAAACGGGTTCCTAAAAGGGTAATTGCTAACCCCGACAATTGTCGGACTGCTAGCAGAACAAGAACCTATCCCTGCTTCATGAGCACGAGTTACAGCCGCAGCATATCCTTACGGGTGCTGCGGTTTTTATATAAGCAGAGAAGATACAGATTATTGAGATTGGATTGATTTTTTCATAAAAATGTGTTATTATCCGATAAAGAATCCTTGCACGATGTTTTTTCAAATTATCTTTGACGTCAATAGCTTGGTTGATCTCGGGTCGCGCAGTCCCTTTTATATAATGTGGACGATCTTTATTTTGGGTGGCTGGATTCCTGTTGCCTTTGTTTTTATTTGGGGAATGAAGCGAATCTGGCTTGATTGGCGTCAAGATTTATGGTCGGCAAAAAGAAAATACATCCTTCTTGCAATTGATGTTCCAAAAGAAAACGAACAACTCCCTAAAGCCGTGGAAAATATTTTTTCGCATATTTGGGGCGGCAAAGCCAGTATTGACTGGATTGAAAAATGGTGGAAAGGAAAAAAACAGCCGACTTTCGCCTTTGAAATTTGCTCACACGGCGGCTATGTTCAATACTACATTCGTTGTGAAGATCGTTTTCGCGATCTTGTGGAGGCAGCAGTTTTTTCTCAATACCCAGATGCAGAGATTAACGAAGTGGAAGATTACACTCTTCAATTTAAAGGAATTAAGTTTCCCAATAAAGAAGTTGATGTTTTTGGCTCAGAATTTGTTTTAAAAAAGGCATCATACTTGCCAATCAGGACATATTTGGATTTTGAAGAAAAACTTGCTGGTGAATTTAAAGATCCGCTTGGTACGCTTTTAGAGTCGTTGTCTAAAATGCGACCCGAGGAACAGCTTTGGATTCAAATCATCGCTCGGCCGCTTGGAAATGAGTGGAAAGAAGATGGAGAAAAATATATTAAAAAAATCGCCGGCCTTAAGTCCGAAAGTAAACCCGGGGTTTTGGGAAAAATCGCCGGCGTGCCAATGGGGATACTTTCCGACGCGCTCGTTCATGGCAGTATTATGACGCCTGGTGAAGCAGGAGCAAAGAAAACCGACGACGCCGCCAAGTTTAGAATGCTGATGCTGACGCCAGACGTTAAGGCACAACTTGAAGGCGTGTCCGAAAAGATCGCCAAATCCGGCTTCCAGGCCAAGATTAGAGTTATATACTATGCGCCGCTCGCCGTTAAAAACGTTGGTCGTGTTTGGTCAACGGTTAAAGGATCACTGGCTCTTTTCTCGTCGCTTGGATCAAATTATTTTGGAATGTACAAACGTTGTTTGACCAAAGCTGATTATTTTTGGGAGCGAATTCTTTGGGTTAACGGGCGAAAAAGAAAATTACTTAACCGATATATAAAGCGGATGGGCGATGGCGCACCTTTTTCAGTTTTGAATATTGAAGAATTGGCGACAATTTATCACTTCCCAGTGATGACAGTAAAGGCGCCGCTTATTAAGAAAACCGAATCACGTCGTGCTGAGCCGCCGCCAAGACTCCCAGTTTCCAGTTTTAACCCGGGCGAAGGCGCACATAATACAGGCGACAGTCAAAAAGACGCGGGTGGTTATTCCTCGCCTCCTTCGTTGCCATTTGTATAAATATGTCTTCAACACCATACGATCACGAACACGAGAACGAAGTGATTCCTTTTGCGGTCACTAATTTTCGCGGTGCCGCCAGGCGTTTTGGCATAAAAACCGATGATCGTCGTCGGCACGTTTATGTTATCGGTAAAACTGGTATGGGCAAAACGACGATGATTGAAAATATGGTGATGGCTGATATTTACGCCGGTCATGGTGTTGGCATTGTTGATCCGCACGGCGACTATGCTGAGCACGTTATTGAATGTATTCCCGCGAGCCGGATAAACGATGTTGTTTATTTTAACCCGTCGGATGTTGATTTTCCGGTTGGCTTTAATGTTCTGGAAGCGGTTGATGAAACGCACAAACATCTTATTGCTTCGGGTCTAATGGGCGTTTTTAAAAAGATTTGGCCGGATGTGTGGAGCGCGCGTATGGAGCACATTATGAACAACGTCATTTTGTCGCTTTTGGATTATCCTGGTTCAACCTTGCTTGGCATTAACCGCTTACTCACGAACAAAAGTTTTCGCGCCCGTGTTGTCGCTAGCATCAAAGATCCAGTCGTAAAAGCGTTTTGGGTTGACGAATATAATATTTGGGAAGATAAATTCAGAAAAGAAGCAATCGCCGCCATTCAAAACAAGGTTGGGCAATTTCTTTCGGCCTCCATTATTCGCAATATGTTGGCGCAGGTTAAGTCCACAATTGACATTCGTGAAATAATGGACAATCGTAAAATTTTTATAATGAACTTGGCCAAGGGTAGAATCGGCGAAGATAATTCCAAACTTTTGGGCGGAATGTTGATTACAAAAATTCAGCTCGCGGCGATGGAACGCGTGGACACGCCCGAAAAAGACCGCCAAGACTTTTATCTTTATGTTGACGAGTTTCAAAATTTTGCCACGCAGTCGTTTGCCAATATTTTGTCCGAAGCTCGCAAATACCGGCTTAATTTGATTGTCGCTCATCAATTTATTGAACAGCTTGACGAAGAATACGTTCGCCCAGCCATTTTTGGTAACGTTGGTACAATTGTTGTTTTCCGCGTTGGCGCCAAAGACGCCGAGTTTATGGAAAACGAGTTTATGCCGACCTTTACCATTCAAGACTTGGTCAACCTTACTAAATTTCAAGTCTATCTAAAACTTATGATTGACGGCGTTTCTTCAACGCCGTTTTCCGCCGACACCTTGCCGCCGTTTGCCGTAAAAACCGGCAATACGGAAAAGGTGATTCGCGTTTCACGCGAACGATATGCCGTGCCAAGGGCGGTCATAGAAGAAAAGGTTATTCGTTGGAGCGAACCTGAAGAAGGGGATGTGCAAGACTCCGAAGATCGCCCCAAAAAACAAAAACCAAAATTTGAAGCCGTCTGTTCCAGATGCAGCACGCATTTCACCGTTGGTTTTAAATATGATGAAAAGCGTCCTATCTATTGTGAAGATTGCCTTGAATTAGTGCGTTCCGGCGCCGCCAAGTCGGTGCGTTTGCCAACCCCTGTTGCTGTGTCCTTGCCACCGACCATTATAACGACACCTACCGCTCCTGTCGCTCCTGCTCCTCCCGTTCGTGCTGTTCCACTTAGCGCTCTTCATAGCGAAACCCCGGCAAAAGTCGTCAATCGTCCACGATTGGTTGTGGAAAATAAATCAGCCACCAATCAGACTCGGCCGCCCTTCTCGTCAAAACCAGATTTAACCGCTAGACCTTCGCCGACTTTTAAGCCGCGTCCACTTGTTAATCAAAATTATTCACAAACGATTCGTCCGACGGCAAAACCAATTGCGCCACCTCCGCCGTCGGTTCCGCCATCAACAAACCCGAGTGGAAATAACCAACAACCCCTTTCCCAAGCTGAGCAACCGCGGGTGGTAGCAACTGCGCCAGAAGAAGTTATTCCCGCACCGCTTCCACCTTCGCCAATTTCTTATCCGCCACCGCCTCCTCCGCCGCACGAATAGTCGGTAGTGAAAATTAATAATTCATAAGCCTGCGAAGGTGACAATCGCGGGTTTTTATGTTATTGATTCGTTATGAACGAATTAGACGATAAAAAAGTCGTCCTCGGCTTGTCTGGTGGTGTGGACTCGGCCGTTGCCGCATATCTTCTTAAAAAAGACGGATACGATGTCTCCGGCGTTTTTTTGCGCAATTGGACGGAAGATGACGAAACCGGCGTCTGTACTTCCAAAATTGATCGCGAAGACGCGATGCGGGTTGCTTCAAAATTGGGAATCTCATTTATTACGTTGGATTATGAAAAAGAATATCGCGAGCGGGTTTTTTCTTTTTTACTCAAAGGTTTGTCTGAAGGATTAACGCCAAACCCAGACGTTCTCTGCAACCCACTTATTAAATTTGAAGCGCTTTCGGCAATTGCCGACAAAGTTGGCGCCAAGTGGATTGCGACCGGTCATTATGCGCGTCGTGAAAACGAAAAATTACTAGCTGGTATTGATAAAGAAAAAGATCAGAGTTATTTTTTGTCACGACTGACACCTGATCAACTAAAGCGTTCACTCTTCCCGATTGGTATATATACAAAAACACAAGTTCGTGAAATGGCTAAAGAAATTGGTTTGCACTTGGCAGAAAAAGCCAGCACCTCGGGTATTTGTTTTATTGGCGAAAGAAATTTTGTGGATTTTATAAGGGAACGTGTTCCGGCGAAAAAAGGACCGATTATTACCACCGATGGCAAGGTTGTAGGCGAGCATACTGGCTTGCCTTTTTATACTATTGGTCAGCGTCACGGTTTTGGTCACGCGGAAAGCGGCGGAATCCCGTATTACGTTGCCCAAAAACGTTTTAAAGAAAACACTTTGGTTATCGCTCCGGCATATGATGAAACATTATTTAAAACCGAAGTAACGGTAATCTATCCGCATTGGCTCGTTAAGACTCCGGAACTGCCGCTAAAATGCCAATGCCGAATTCGTTATCGTCAAGCGCTCGTAGCGTGCCAAGTTTTGCCAAATAGCGAAGAAAACGATAAACTAAAGATCGTTTTTAACGATTCGCAACGTGCGGTCACGCCTGGCCAATATGCTGTTTTTTATGATGGCGATGTTTGCTTGGGGTCGGCGATGATTAGTCAATAAATATGGAAATTTCTCTTAATAACGAACAATTTTTAACACTTTTGGAAGCTGTGCACGCCGCGGCGCATATTTGTCCGTCGCCGGAAATTATTGAGTTGGAAAATGATTTGCTTCAAAAAGCCGTTTCTGTTGGTGTTCCGGGAATCGTCTTTGAAGAAGATCGGTTAATGCTCGGGAATATTTTTACCAAGCCGTTGCATGACCGCTTGGATAAATACGATGAAATCGTTTTTTGGCGGTCGCTGGCCGAAGAAATGGCGGACAAAGATTTACGTCTAAAGTTTGGCGAAGAAACAATTGCCGCGATGACTGACGATGAATATTTTGAAAAATCAGCTCCGCTTATTACTGAATACGACGAAGAATTCAAAAACCACGGCACTGACCGTTTAATTATTACCCTATGACGAGCAACGAAATCCGACAAAAATTTTTAGAATTTTTTGTCTCAAAAGGGCACACGCGTGTGCCGTCGTCTTCACTCATCCCGGATGATCCGTCGGTTCTGCTCACGACCGCTGGGATGCAGCAATTTAAGCCGTACTACGCCGAACTTGACCCGACAACAACGATTCATCCATCGCTCGGAAAACCAATTGGCCGCAATGCCTGCTCGGTGCAAAAATGTTTCCGAACTTCCGACATTGACGAAGTTGGCGACGCCACGCATCTCACCATGTTCGAGATGTTGGGAAATTTTAGCTTTGGTGGTTATTTTAAAAAAGAGGCAATCGCGTACGCTCACGAATTTATTACCAAAATCGTCGGCCTGCCGATTTCGTATGTAACGATTTTTAAAGGTTCCGATGTTGTGCCAAAAGATCTTGAATCAAAAGAGATTTGGAATTCGCTTGGCGTTACCGACGTGCGTGAAGAGGGGATGGAAGATGTTTTTTGGGGCCCAACTGGTTCAAAAGGCCCGTGCGGACCAACGACGGAAATTTATTGCAAAACTTCCGAAGGAAAAGATGTTGAGGTTTGGAACATCGTCTTTAATGAATTTCTTTGCTCGTCTTCGCGTGAAGACTTGCTTGCTGGTAAAGCTGAGCTATCAAAATTACCAACGCCGGGCGTGGACACGGGAATGGGTTTTGAACGCCTAGTCACAATCGTTCAAAAGACCGCTTCCATTTACGACACTGACGCTTTTCAAACTATCTTCGGCGACCTGCTTGCACAAGATAACAAAAAAAGCGCGCGCATTGTTTCTGATCATTTGCGTGCCGGTGTTTTTCTTCTAGCCGACGGAGTTACGCCATCAAACAAAGATCGCGGTTATATTTTGCGGCGGATTTTGCGACGTTTGGTTGTTCACTCACAAAAAATTGAATTATCAAAAAACGATCTCCTTTCAAGAATTGATGCCGTTACCGCGATGTATAGCACCGCTTATCCCGAGCTCGGGATAAACCTTATTGTTGTTAAAGATGAGCTGATTAAGGAGTATGACAAATTCTCAAATGCTTTAAGGGATGGATTAAATAAATTTAATAAAATGTTCCTTGTTGCTAAAAATGACCCCGCGATCTTTGTTGAAGCAATGGCAAAAAACGCTTTTGACCTGTATCAATCGTCTGGCTTGCCGTTTGACGTCACTTTTGATCTTTTGGACGAGAGTGGTTTTGCTTACGATCGCGTTACTCTTCAAAAGAAGGCAGCCGCTTTGATGAAAGAACACCAAGAAATTTCCAAAGCCGGTTCAGCGGGTAAGTTTGGCGGGCACGGATTGGTTTTGACTGGCGAAGTTAAGGCTTCAAACGACGAAGAAGTAAAAAAGGTGACACGGATGCATACGGCCACCCACTTGCTCCACAAGGCGCTCCGAATGGTTCTAGGTGACGAAGTTCATCAGCAAGGTTCGGACATAACGCCAGAACGACTTCGCTTTGACTTTACCTACCCGCAAAAATTATCCGAAGAGCAACTTTCGCAAGTAGAAAAAATTGTTAATGATGAGGTTGTCAATGATGATCAGGTAACAATGGTTGAGATGCCGTTTAAACAGGCGGTGGCAGAAGGCGCGCTCGCGTTTTTCAAAAACAAGTATCCGGAAACCGTCAAAGTTTATAGCGTTGGTGGTTTCTCAAAAGAGGTTTGCGGCGGCCCGCATGTTACCCACAGTTTGGAAGTTGGAAAAGTAAAAATTATCAAAGAAGAAGCTGTTTCTGCGGGAATTCGTCGCATCAGGGCAACCATAGAGCCATAATTTGGCTTAACAAAGCAAATAGACTATCCCTTGACGCAATTAAAAATTTCGCTTAACATAGTTAGTAGATTGGCTACTTGCCAATTTAATTAGATTTTGATAATATCGCTGTGTCAACTGACGCGTCCTCGTCAAAGGACGTAATAGAAGTGCGTGGCTCAATTGTAGAATTGCTACCGGCCGCAACCTTCAAAATTAAATTAGAAACCGGTCAGACCATCATTGGCTATCTGTCTGGAAAGATGCGCTTGAACCGCATTCGCCTTTTACCGGGGGATGAGGTTAAGGTCGCTATTACTCCTTACGATTTAACCAAAGGTAGGATCGTATACCGATACTAGCTTTTTTTATTTACTATAAAATAAAATGAAAGTCCGATCTTCTGTAAAAAAAATCTGTGCCGAATGTCTGCTTGTCCGAAGAGGAAAGCACCTTTTTATTATCTGTAAAAAATCTCCGAAACATAAACAGCGTCAGGGCTAAGCCTGCGCCTTATATCAACTATGGCTCGTATCGCCGGACTAACACTTCCACCAAATAAAAAAACCGAGGTTGCTCTTACCTACCTTTATGGTATCGGTCTTACGCTCGCCAAAAAGGTATTGGCCGAAACCAAGGTTGACGGTAATAAGCGCATTAAGGACTTGACCGAGGACGAAGTTAACCTTCTCCGCGCGCTTATAGAAAAAACCTACAAAGTTGAAGGTGAATTGCGCCGCGACGTAATGAGTAACATTAAACGTCTCAAAGATATCGGTTGTTATCGCGGTTCCCGCCATGCCAAAGGTTTGCCGGCGCGCGGTCAACGCACCAAAACAAATAATCGCACTGTCCGCGGTAACGTTCGTCGTACAATGGGCAGTGGACGTACTAAACTTGAAAAGACATAAACCAAAAAACAATGTCAGAAGAAAAGCACAAAAAAAACGCGCCCGCTGAAGCCCCGGAAGAAGGAAAGGCCAAGGTTAAGCCGCGTGCAAAAAAGAACAAAGCCGCTAAACATGTTACAAGCGGTAAAATTTTCATTCAAGCGACTTATAACAACACAATGATCACAGTCGCGGACAGCCAAGGCAATGTTTTGGCATGGTCTTCGTCCGGACGAATGGGATTCCGTGGTCCTAAAAAAGCTACTCCTTACGCCGCTTCCATTGTTGTTAAAGATGTTGCCGACAAAGTTAAGCTAATGGGTTTTAGCGAAGCGAACGTCTTTGTAAAAGGCGTTGGCTCGGGTCGCGATGGCGCGATTCGCGCGCTTCAGGCTAATGGTTTAACGGTTTTGAATATTAAAGACATTACTCCTATCCCGCACAACGGACCGCGTGCGCCTAAACCTCGTCGCGTCTAAATCATATGGCAAGAAACCTGAAACCAAAACATGCAATGTGTCGCCGCGTCGGCGAAAAGCTCTGCGGATTGGACAAATGTCCAGTCACTCGCCGCGCTTATCCAAAGGGTGTTCATGGACCGACCTCGCGCCGCCGTCTAACCGGTTACGGCATTCAGCTTTTGGAAAAACAAAAAGCTAAAGTTATTTACGGAATTTTAGAGCGCCAATTTCGCATCTACATAAAAGAAGCGACTCGCTCCAACGAAAATACCACCGATCGTTTGCTTCAACTTTTGGAGCTCCGCTTGGACAACGTGGTCTACCGCCTTGGTTTTGCCAAAAGCCGCAGCCAATCCCGCCAAATGGTCGCCCACGGTCACTTTACAGTAAACGGACGCAAGGTTACGATTCCGTCCATTCAGGTTCGCATTGGGGACGTCATCGGTATTCGTCCAAACTCGGTTGATAAAAAAATGATCACGGCGGCAAAAGAAACGGTTATTAAAACCGAAACCCCGCCTTGGCTTGCAATGGACACAGAAACAATGACGGCAAAGGTTATCGGCCTTCCGAGCCCGGCCGAAGCCCGCCCACTCTTTGACCCGAACGCAATCGTAGAATTTTATTCTCGCTAAAAACGCTCTTTATTTTAATCATATGGAGCCAATACGTCTCCCATCAAAAATTGAATTAACCCCCGGCGAGAACGAGTTTCAGGCAACACTCGTCGTCGAACCTTGTTATCAAGGTTTTGGAACCACGCTTGGAAATTCCTTGCGTCGTGTTCTCCTGTCGTCGCTTCCGGGCGCGGCGGTAACCGCCGTTAAGATCACCGGCGCGGAACATGAGTTTTCCACCGTTCCGAACATCAAAGAAGATGTTTTGGAATTAATTTTAAACCTCAAGCAATTGCGCTTGCGTGTTTCTTCGGAAGAACCGGTTCGTTTGACGCTTAAAAAGTCTGGCGAAGGAAAGGTTAAAGCCAAAGACATTCAAGGTTTGACCGGCGTTGAAATCGTTAACCCCGACCTTCATATCGCCACAATCACCGATCCTAACGGCGAATTGGAAATGGAAATCTTTGCCGCTCGCGGCCGTGGTTTTGTCACGACCGAAGAACGCGGAAAAGAAAAAGAAATCGGCGTGATCGCCATTGACTCCATCTTTACTCCCGTCAGAAATATCGGCTACCAGGTTGTTGATACTCGTGTTGGACAAATCACCAACTTTGACAAGCTGATAATGAATATTGAAACCGATGGCACAATCACTCCTAAGGAAGCGGTTGAACAGGCTGCCAAGATGTTGCTTGAACACTTTGAACTCTTCCGCGACCTTTCTGGCGTTTCCGCTAGCCTTGGCGCGATTGTAGAAACCAAAGAAGCGGTTCTGGAAGTTAAAGAAGAAGTAGCCGACGAAGAAACTCCTAAAAAAGCGAAAAAGAAAAAAACGGAATAAACTATGCGTCACCGCAATAAGGGCCGCGTTCTCGGCCGACAATCAACTCAGCGCCGACACTTGCTCACGAATATCGCGACAAGCGTTATTTTGCACGAGCAGGTTCGCACCACCGAAGCTAAAGCTAAAGAGGTTCGTCCTTTTGTTGAACGAATGATTACTTCGGCAAAAAATCCGACGTTGGCCGTTCGTCGCAATCTTATTGCTAAGCTTAGGAACGAAAAAGCCGTTAAGAAACTTTTTGAAGTTATTGCCCCGAAATATGCGAAACGCGCCGGGGGATATACGCGCATTGTCAAACTTGGTTTTAGACAGGGCGATGCCGCTAAGACTGCGCTTATAGAACTTGTTTAATTATGACGACCAAGACCACTCAATCAAAAATAAAACGCAATACCACGGTTATTGATGCCGAAGGCAAAGTTTTGGGTCGCATTGCCGGTGCCGCGGTTAAGGTGCTTATGGGCAAGCATCGCGTGGACTACTCAATGCATCAGGACACCGGCGACTTTGTCCAGATTAAAAACGTTTCCCTAATGAAGATCACGGGTGGAAACAAAATGGTTCAAAAAGAATATTTGCACTACTCGCAATACCCAGGCGGACTTAAGCGCTCTACGCTTATTGATGAAATGGCAAAAAATCCATCTCGCGTTCTTCGCCGCGCGGTCGTCCGAATGCTTCCCCGAAATCGCCTGCGCGATATTCGCGCCAAACGTTTAATGATTGAAGGCGAACCAAAAACCAAACGTCTATGGTAGAAAAAAAACCGACAAAAACTGTTACCCACACGAAGCCGACTGCCGAAAAAGCCGCCGCGCCTAAAGTTCGCGCGCCACGCAAGACCGCCCCTAAAAAGGTTGTTGAAGCGGTTTCCGAAGTTGCTGCGATTGTTGCGCCTAAGGTTAGCGCTTTAAATCCAGTTCCGGCCGAAGGCTACACCAAAGCCAAAGGACGTCGCAAAGAAGCAACCGCTCGCGTGCGTTTGATTCCTGACGGAAAAGGCTTGATTACGATTAATGGTCGGCCACTAGAACAATATTTCCAAATTGAATGGGATCGCCAAAATATTCTTGCACCGCTTGTTGCTGTTGGTCAGACAAACGATTACGATATTACCGTTCGTGTTGAAGGCGGTGGTATTCAGGGTCAATCCATTGCTGTACGCCATGGCATTGCCCGCGCCTTGCTTCTCACAAACGAGGACTACCGCAAAACCTTGCGCCGCGCTGGATTCCTTACTCGCGACCCAAGAGCCAAAGAAAGAAAGAAACCTGGTTTGAAACGTGCTCGCAAGCGCGGACAATGGGCGAAACGTTAAACTAAAAATATTAAAAAAACACCTTGCTTTTGCAAGGTGTTTTTTGTTCTTCGTTGTCTAATAAACAGAGTCAAAAAATTATAAAATACCTGTCGTTACTTTATTTTTCTCACCAATTTAATACCTTTGGCGTCATCCCGAGGAGCGGTAGCGATGAGGGAACTCAAAGTCTTAAAGCAAGCCCAGAGATTCCTCACCCTAGACAAACCGACGTTATGGGTTCGGAATGACGCCGAAGTCAAACGCCTTAACCGCTAGTTGACGAGTTCTTCAAGATATGTGATTATATTTTGAAATTAAGCTCTTGGGCTTAATCGTACCCCCAACAAAAAGGAGACTGGTATGCTTGAACTGCATTTGTTTATTTTGGATGATCAGCGGTCACTTCGGGAAAAGCAACTTCGTTGTGAACAGCAGTTAGTGATGCCCTTTGACGTGGAGATCTTTGCTCAGTTGATTTGCCTCGCTCCACAAGATCGGGTCGGAATTACTGATTTACCCGAGCGTCCAACAATTAGACGCTATCCTGTTCCCCTTGGACTCAAACTCATATTTTCAAGCGAAGATAACGGGTTCGTGGCGCGAAGCAACGATGATCGTGGCAATGCCTTGACCTACACGTATGCCGGCGATCTTGCACGCCTAACAAAGCCCGAACACGCCACGGAGCGAAACAAGGCCGTCTTCGCCTATGTCAAAGCTCTTCCTCCAAAAACCCCGATCGTTCTTTGGTGGCGCTGATCGCACAACATCATAGAAGACGCAAAAGCCGGACACGTAGAACTGTCCGGCTTTAATCATATTCATTAAAAATAAAGTAGCCAAAACTTATGTTTTTTGTTATCCTAAATTAATGCTTGAAACAAAAAACGTGGCTAAAAATACAGCGTTTTTAACGGGGGGACTTATCGCTCAAAAAGTCCTTTCTTTTGTGTATTTTTTATTCTTGGCGCGATTTTTGGGAAAAGACGCGGTGGGAAAATATCTTTACGCTTTGTCGTTTATGACCGCCTTTTCAATCATTTCCGACCTTGGTTTTCAGCAGGTTGTTATTCGGGAAGTGGCGAAAGCCAAAGAGCGTGCCGCGATTGTTTTAAAAAATGCGCTAGCGGTAAGAGTCTTGCTTTCTTTTTTTGCCGCCGCCTGCCTTATTGTCGTCGCTATTGTTACCGAACGCGATGCGGTGCGGTTGGATCTAATTCTGTTTTCATCGGTGATTATAATTTTTGACGCCATTCAAGTTACAAATTATGCCGCCCTGCGCGGCTTTCAAAATTTAAAATACGAAGCTCTAGGAATTGTTATCGGACAAATTATCACAATCGGCGCTAGTGCTTTAATAATTTTTTCAAAATTACCAATTACGTATCTTGTCTTGCCGCTAGCCGCGGGTTCACTCTGGAACGCCGCGTATTCGGGATATTTTGTTTCCAAACTTTCTAAAACGCCAGTAAGGCCAAGGTTTGATTTCTCGGTCATTAAAATGCTCGCCATTTCGGCCGCGCCTTTTGCCCTCTCATCTATTTTTGTTAAAATTTACTCCACCGTTGATTCAATTATGCTTGGTCGTCTTAGCGGAGACGCAGCCTTGGCCGCTTACGGCATACCGTACAAATTTGTTTTTGCTTTTCAATTCATACCCATTGCCTTGGCTGCCGCTCTTTATCCAACTTTTACGACTTTAGTTGCGTCTGGCGAAAAAGAAAAAGCCGGCGCGGTTTTTGCTGGCGCTTTTCGCTACCTTGGACTTATTGTTTTGCCGCTTGTCGCGGGCATGATTGTTTTAGCCGCGCCGCTTATGACAAAACTTTATGGTGCTAATTATACCGCGTCAGCAATTATTCTCTCAATTCTTTCTTTTGCCTTAATCTCGGCCTTCCTAGATTTTCCCGTTGGCGCGCTATTGAACGGCGCGCACCGACAAAATATTCAAACTTTTTGGATGGGAATCACCGTTTTTGTAAATATTTTGTTAAATTTGATATTAATTCCGCGCTTTGGTGCGATTGGCGCGGCGATTGCCGCTGTTATCGGCAACTTTATTCTATTTATTGGCGGCCTTGTTTATGTTCCTAAAATTATATTCTTTTACGGAAAAAACATTATTAAATCGCTTTTAAAAACCGCCATCGCGAGTACGCTGATGGCGCTAGTGGTTTTTTTTGCTGCCCAAAAAATACCTTTGTTTGTTTCCGTGGTGTTAGGCGTTGTTGTTTATATTATCCTTGTAATCGCTCTTAAAGAGGTTGGTCTGAACGATTGGCGCGAGGCGCGCTTGTTATTTTCTAAAAAACCTCACCTCGCAGACACTTCCCTTGAGTCAAAATTATGAAAACACTTTTTCTTACCTTGGAATATCCTCCACAAAAAGGTGGCATCGCGAGTTATCTTGAGCCACTGGTTAAAAACGCGCCAAAAGAAATTGAGGTTGAAGTTGTTGTTCCAAAAAAAGATGAACACTGGACAAAAACTGTGTTCAGTTTAAAAAATAACGCCGACCTCATGGTTATTTCGCACGCCATTCCAATCGGATACGTTGTTTTGTTAAATAAAAAACGCTATGTCGTAATTTGTCACGGCACCGATATTTTGACGGCGCGACGTTCGGTATGGAAACGCTTTCTCTTTCGTTTTGTTTTAAAACGCGCCGTGCTCGTTATTGCTAATAGCAAATTTACTGCTAAACTTTTGGAAGAAGAGGGGATTAAAAACGTCAAAATCGTTTATCCCTCAGTTTTGGTCGGTTTAGGCTCTAGACCCTCTACCTTAGACGCAAAGATAATCTCCGTCGGCCGCTTGGTACCAAGAAAAGGATTTGATACGCTTATAAAAGCAATGCCCGCCGTTATTAAACAGTTCCCCAATACTCACCTAACAATTGTTGGCTCGGGTTCATACTTTGAAGAATTAGATCGTTTGGCGCACGAACTGCGCGTAGAAAATTTTGTTGATATCTTGACCAATATTGACGATGCCACCAAAAATGAGCTATACGATCAAGCGTCGGTTTTTGTCTTGCCGGCGCGCGCAGAAGGAACCGATGTTGAGGGATTTGGCATTGTAACTTTGGAAGCTTCGGCACACGGACTGCCGGTTATCGTAGGTAATTCGGGCGGCGCCGGCGAGGCGGTCAAGGACGGAATAACTGGTCTTCTGGTTGATCCGTTAGACACATCTGGTCTGGCTCAAAAAATAATTACTCTTCTAACTAATCGGGAAACGGCAGAAAAAATGGGCGCGGCGGGAAAAATATTTGCCAAAGAATTTTCGCCAGAAAATAATGCCGCAAACTTTTGGAAAATAATTAGCACTCTAAATGTCAACTAACACACCGGAGATATCGGTTATTATTCCTACTTTTCAACATGCCGACACTTTGCCAGCCTGTCTAAATTCAGTTTTTAATCAAACCTTTAAGGATTTTGAAGTGATTGTCATTAATGACGGCTCAACCGACAACACCGAAGAAATCATTAAGCCATATTTAAATAAGCTTACTTACCATAAAACTGAAAACAACGGCGCGCAAAAAGCGCGCAACGCTGGCTTTGCTCTTTCGCGGGGTCGTTTTGTTATTTTTTGCGATGCTGACATTGTTATGAAGCCGACAATGTTAGAAAAACTTCATACCGCCCTTGGCAACAATAAAAATGCATCTTTTGCTTACGCGGGTTTTCGTTTTGGGCTAGCTCATTTCCGGCCAGAAGTTTTTAGTGCCGAGCGTTTGCGACAAATAAATTATATTCATACCACAACGCTTATTAGGCGCGATGATTTTCCTGGTTTTGACGAACAACTTAAACGTTTTCACGATTGGGACCTTTGGCTAACGATGACGGATCGCGGAAAAACCGGCGTTGCGGTAATGGAAACGCTTTTTAGCGCCACGCCAAGACGCGAAGGAATGAAGTACGCCATTAGTGAGTGGTTGCCAAAAATTTTTTACTCGCGTTTTTTTGACGCTTTGGGAATCAAGCCAAAAGCCGTAAAACGATATCGCGAAGCGGCGGCGGTTATTAGGAAAAAACATGCTCTACCGGTTTATGATTTTGCTCCGGGTGGAGGACCGTCGTGGGTGTGGTTTCTTGCAATTTTTGCTGTTTCCGCCGCCTCTTTTGGCCATCATTGGATAGGAACGGTTGTATCTCTGCTTTATCTTGTTATCACTCTTAAAATGGCCTCCAAACGGCTTATTTATGGCGTTGGTTTTGAACTGGCTGAACTAATTTTTGGTTCTTTGGCAGGAAAAACTTTGGCTTTATCTTTGTTTGGTTTTTCATTACCACTCCGCTATGCGCTTTTTGCTGTCGTTGGCGCAGTTTGGTTAGTGCGTTTGCTTCAGGGTAGAATTCGCCGTCCGACAAAAAATCTCGTTTTTGCCCTGGTCGCGCTTTTAGCTATGGTTGGGTGGGGGATCGTAAATGGTATTTTGCATAACATACCTTTGCGTGATGTATTTTTTGATGCCAACGCATATCTCGCCATGCCGATGATTTTGTTTTTCTTTTCCGCGGCGGAAAATGAGGCTGATCAAAAAATATTACTAAAAATTTTAAAAAACGGCAGTATCGCGCTCGCAATTATTACAATTGCCGCCTTATATTTTTTCAGCCATCAATTTTATAACCCGATCGGCGTTTTTGTTTATAAGTGGTTACGCGACAGTCGTATTGCCGAAATTACGGCTTTAAACGGCGGCATCTACCGCGTCTTTATTCAGTCACAGATATTTTGTCTTTTTGCATTTTTTTACGCGACCCTACGCAGTGAAGAAAAAAACAATCCTTGGCAATGGGCAATTTTACCGGCCGCGGCGCTAATTATTTCAGGCTCGCGAAGTTTTGCTCTGGGTATAATTTGCGCGTTTGCTATCTGGTTAATTATGTCGCTTGCGTTGTCGTTTCCGCTTAGGAAAAGAATTTGGAATATTTTTAGCGGGATCACAATAAAAAAAATAATCTTAATAACGATTGGTGGGGCGATGATTTATGGTTTATTTTTATTTTTTCCTCTCCCTTCGCCGCGCAATCAAACGTCGTTCCAAGATATGTTGCGTTCAAGACAAGTTTCGGATCGCGATGCGGCAACAACTTCGCGCTGGAGTTTGCTTAAAAAACTAAATGAAAAAATTGCCGAGGCGCCAATTTTAGGAAGCGGCTTTGGCACGACCGTAACTTATCAAAGTGCCGACCCGCGGATTATTAGCGCAACTGGTGGAACATATACAACCAACGCTTTTGAATGGAATTATCATGATATTCTTATAAAAACTGGTCTTTTTGGGCTTCTTGCTTATGCCTATCTGCTCTTTGTTATTTTTTCTTTTTTAAATAAAGCCGATACCAAAAACCGTCTCTGGTTAATTCCAACATTTTTTGCCCTGCTCGCAATTAACGCCGTTAGTCCGTTTTTAAATCATCCTTTGGGTATTGGCTGCTTGGCACTGCTTCTCGCGTTTGCCCAAAAAAAACAAGGAAAGATTGAACCGGTTGCAATTTCTGAGATGGTAAAAAATTCTTCTCCCGCCCCACTGGCTATCCCAGGTCTTGCAATGACCAGTAAAGAATAAGTTTGTTCCCTGTGGATTCTTGTTAGTTCGTTGTTGTGTTATAATTAGAGCAAATGAAAGGGCTGTGGAGAAAATAAGTTCGTGTTATTCCAGCTGGAAACGCGACTAACGATACTCACCGCTAACATTTAAGAAAGGGGGTAACCTAATGATCACTAAAAACAATAAAGGTTTTACGTTGGTTGAACTTTTGGTTGTCATCGCTATCATTGGCCTTCTTTCAACGATTGCTGTCATTTCTATGACCTCTACTCGTTCAAAGGGTCGCGATGCTACGCGTATTGCCGACGTTAAACAAATCTCAACCGCGCTTGAGCAATATTATACCGATAACAGCAGTTACCCGGGCGCCGTTCTTGCCGGAATTGCTTTGGGTAGCACTAACTTTGCATGTTTAAATAGCGCCTCCGGTTTTACTACAACCGCCTGCACCTCGCCACTTATGGCAACGGTGCCGGTTTACCCAGGAACAGCTTCTGGAACTTGCGCGACTTCATACGCAACAACGAGCTACTTGGCTCAATTCTGTTATTTCAGCGAAACAGCTGCCGCTGCTTCGGCAAATTACAAAATAACTTTTTTGCTTGAAAACGGATTTAACGGAACCGCCAACAAAAACTGTGTTTATTCTAACGCCTCTGGTCTTTCTTGCAGCTAATCGTTATAGAAATTCAGCTTTCTCAAAACGCGTCCCACAGGGGACGCGTTTTGCGTTAATAGATGATATAATATTATTCTATGTCTCGTCGCCGCGCTTTTACTCTTGTTGAACTTCTGGTCGTTATCGCGATCATCGGCTTATTGTCAACGGTAGCAGTTGTGGCAACGGCAAATGCGCGCATCAAGGCCCGTAACACCAAGCGTATTGCCGATATCCGGCAGATTATTACCGCTTTAAATATGGGCTATGCTGCTGAAGAAAGTTTTCCAGCAAGCGCCGTTGTCTGCATTAGCTCGGTTTGCACGGGCGGATACAGCGGCTATCCATCAAATTCCACAGTCAATTCCTTCCTAAGTCCTTACATACCCAACAAGGCAGTTTATCCGTTGCCAGCCCCTGGTTATGGTGGCTATCTTTACGTAGGCAGCTTCGCCGGCACCATCGGAGTGGATGGCAATATTCCAGCCGGTCCAATAGTCGCGTACATGTTAGAAGGCGATGTCTCGTGCGTTGGGTTAGGCATAGCAAATGTCAGGACCTCTGCTTATACAGAATGTATATATAATTTGTCGTAGCTATGTTCCATCGCCGCGCTTTTACTCTAGTTGAGCTTCTGGTCGTTATCGCGATCATTGGTTTGCTTTCCACAATCGCCGTGGTGAGTTTGAGTTCGGCGCGGTCAAAGGCGCGAAACGCGAAAAAGATTGGTGATGTTAAACAACTCACAACTGCCTTAAATTTAGCCTACTTTGATAGCGCTACGAGTAAATATCCCTTGGGTCCCGGTGTAAGCTGGGCATGTTTAAGCACGGTTTGTACTGGTTGGAGTGGTCAATTTGTTGGTTATCAGAGTCTTGACGACACTCTAATTCCAACGTATTTAAAATCAAAACCCATTTACCCAGAGTCTAGCACCAACCCGACAGGTGGTGGGTATATTTATAATAGCGCCTGGGGTGGAGACACGGGCATGCCAAGCGGCATTGTCTTGCTTTATGTGCTTGAAGGTGTTGTCTCGTGCCCAATGGGAAAACTTTATGGCACACCTACAGTCAATACAAGCTGTGTTATATATTTTCAAGAATAATTTTACTATTTTAAAAACTTTTTTCGTTAAAAGATGTTAGAATATTATTCTATGCCTCGTCGCCGCGCTTTTACTCTTGTTGAACTCCTGGTCGTTATCGCGATCATTGGTTTGCTTTCCACAATCGCCGTGGTGAGTTTGAGTTCGGCGCGGTCAAAGGCGAGAAATACTAAACGCGGCGCCGATCTGAAGCAACTGACAACAATTATGCAATTAATATACGACCAGACCGGAATTTTCCCTGCAAGCAATGCAACAGTTGCTGATACTTGGGCGTGTGTTAGTAAAAATTGCCGCGACGGTTGGGCGACGATAGGTTCTTATAATGCACTAGATACTGCGATTTTAAATTATATATCATCTAAACCCGATGACCCAATTGGCGGAAATAGAGGTTATGCTGGCTATCTTTATAACGGCGGATTTCCGGGAGGAACCGGTGCAACAACAATTGTTTTTCCTAGTGCCCCAACTCTGAATTATCTTTTAGAGCCTCCAGCAACGACATGTCCCGTTGGGCTACCGTGGAGTACGACCGGCTCTTATACACAATGCTATATTTCTCTTAACTAATTAACCTTCACCTCTTTAACTATTTTAAAACTTTTCCAATAAAATCTTGGTGGCCGTTTAAAAATACTTGACCAGGCATCGGCTTGCCGCCGGCAAGTTGGATCTCATTTAAAATAATATGACCGTCCGCGCAGGCAACGGTTAATTTTTTATCTAAAACAACTATCGTTCCCGGTGGTTCATAAACCACCTTACCCTCACCTACCTTAAGGGAGTGGACGGACACGTTATTATTTTTCTCGTATATTGACGCACTGTGGATTAACAGCATTGCACCATCAAACATTGTCCACGCTGGCGTAACGCCGTGCATTGCCCGAACTACGCGGTCAATTTCGGTAACTGATTTTTGCCAATCAATTTTTGCTGAATCAGATTCTATAAGTTTACAAAAAGTGGCTTGATCGTTGTCTTGTGGCTTTGGTTCAGTCTTTCCATTAAGATAATCAATCAACTCTTTCCCGATCATCTCGGCGCCAACCGGCGCGAGCGTAGCACTAAGTGAAGTGGTTGTTTCGTCACCTTTAAGATCAACACGACGGCAAGTAATTACAGGGCCGTGATCCATACCCTCGTCCAAAACCATGAGACAAACACCCGTCTCTTTGTCGCCTTCAAGAATAGCTGCGGTAATTGGTGACGCGCCGCGATATTTAGGGAGGAGCGAGGGGTGGATATTAACAAAACCGCGCGGCAGGGCTTCAAGTAGGCGTTTGGGAATTAAATTACCATACGCAACAACCACCGCCAGTTCAGCGCCAAGCGCGATAATGTTATCAAGCGCTTGGTCTTTGAGTTTTTCCGGTTGAAGAATAGAAATACCCAGCTCGGTGGCAATTTTTTTTACTGGCGAAGGAGTCAATATCTGCTTTCTTCCGACCGGACGATCTGGCTGTGTAATAACCCGAACAACATCAAAGTTGGCATTTTCAACTAATGCCCTTAGTGCCGGCACGGCAAACTCTGGCGTGCCGAAGAAGATTGTCCTTATAGGATGAACCATGGACCATAGACCATGAACCATCTAGACCGAATGGTGCGTGGTATGTGGTGTGTGGTCCATCAACTACCTCGCCACTCCCAACTTCGTTACATTCTTAGCCTTGTCAATAAAAAGAATACCATTAAGGTGATCACATTCGTGCTGAAAAATCGTCGCGGTAAAACCTTTGGCGTTTAATTTAAAAGGTTTTCCTTCTGGTGTCAGTCCTTTTACTGTGAGCGTATTAGTGCGTCTTACAAAGCCCCACGAACCCGGAACCGAAAGGCATCCTTCCTCGGAAAGATAGTCACCAAATGATCGCTTAACGATCTCAGGATTAATAACAGTAATTGGTTCTTCGTCTGGTGGCGCGACAATTATAATCTGTTTGTCCAAGCCGATTTGGGGAGCGGCCAAGCCAACGCCTTTGGCGTCATACATTGTGTGAATCATATCCTTTACCAACTTAAAAAGCTTGGGCGTATTAAGCTCATCTGGCGAAAGTGGCTTAGCCTTACCACGCAACACTTTTTCCGGTTCTTTTACGATTTTATAAATCATAATTCATTAATTTGAGCGCCCCACCCTTCAGGCAAATACTTTACTAAATAATCAGTGTTTTGGCGAGGGTCGGCTTTGGCGGATATTTTAAGACGATATTTGCCACGGAAAAGCTTTGGTTCATTCCAAACAACGTCTGAAACATTAATTAATTCAGTTTTTTTAAGTTCGTCAATGATTACCGTGGCTTCTTTTAGGATTTTGCCCTCGTTTTTACCGGCGCCAAAAAGAGTGATGCTTTTTGAAAACGGGGGATAGGAAAAAATTTTTCGTTCATTCAATTCAATTTCAATAAATTTATCAAGATCATTTATCGCCGAAAGCGCAGGATTGGTTTTGTCATAGGTTTGGATAATTAGGCGTCCTTCTTCTTTTATCGTTAAAAATAATTCGCGGATAATTCTTGCTGTTTCCAAAATCGCATAAACGCCGGCGCGCCCCGTACCCGCACCAAGCAAGGCGTCAACCGCAACGTCAAACTGCTTAAAATGTGGTTTTAAAGCGTGAAAGACGGCTGTTGTTCCAACAACAAGGTCGTATTCGTCAAGATCAGGATAATTACCGCCGCTTTCAACTAGAAGTAGTTTTGATTCCGGAAACAATTTTTTTAGCTGGCCGAAAAGCCCTTTAACCCCAGAACCAATTGTTTTAAAATTTGTGCCGTTACATTTAAGGCAAAACTGTGGCAAGGGAAAATTTTTAGCACAAGCAAAACATTGCATCTTATCAGACAAAACCAAGAGTGGCAATTGGCATGATTCACATAAACAGATCGTACTGCAATCTTTACAAACCAACGAGCTACCAACGCCACGTCTGTTTAAAACAAGCAAAGCACGGCCGCCTTGTGCGAGCGATTCGGAAAGAGCGTTGATTGTTTCGTCACAAAGCAGAACCTTTGCCCGCTCGCGACGCACAGCATCAGCAAGGTCAAAAATATCACACCGTCTTTTGTCTAAAATTAATTTTTTGCGCTGAATTGTACCTAAAGAAATCGGCGGCAAGGCGTCAATAAACGTTAATTTTGCATTCGCGGCCTTGGCAAGCAAGCGAACAATAATGCGGCTGTCGTATCGCGGGTCAAGATCTTCGTTTATATGTGCGCTTGAGGCGGCCTGAAGAACAAGAATAGCGCGCAGATCTTTAAAAGGAAGAAAGACAGCGCTCTTTGTTCCAATTATCACCTTGGTTAATTTTTTCGCCGTCGCCGTATAGATACCAGCTTTTTCTCCCTCAGAAAGACGCGAATGAAAAATTGTCGCTCCTGGCACTTCCTTTGCCCAACTTGTCGCTTCTTCAACTGTCGGAACAATAATAAGCGCTTGCCCTTTTCCACTTATGCCAATTGTCTCGTTCAAGGTTTTTAAAAAATCATTTTGGTTTTCGGCACAGATAATTTTTTCTTCAAAATTTGATTTTTCTTTTTGTTCGTTCTCGGTGGTTTCTAAACGAGCGTTAATACTAGTCGCTATTAAACGGCGCATAACGGGTGGCATTGCCGTCCAGGCGAAACGTGGCATTGTACTGCAAAATTCCGTCGCCAAGTCAGAAAATATTTTTACCCAGTATTCTGGATATGCGATTTCGTCAATAATTCCATATATTTCTTTTAGAGGTCGGTTTGGCTCAATATTTTCAATGGCCGAAACCAAGCCAGCAATCAAGCGACCCGAAAAAGGAACAGCCACGACTGTTCCTTTTTTTATTCCCAAAACAAGTCTTTCAGGAATAAGATAATCAAAAATTTGCGCGGCGCGGTAAGGTAGTCGTACCGCAGGAATGACTTTGGCGATTATGACCATAATCCTCAAATCTTAATTAATGTGAAACTGCACGGTCGCGTAGCCGACGCCAAAAGGTGTTTCGTATGAAAGAAGCTCAGGACGATAATTGACCTTATCCATAATACCCAGAAGAATACAAATTGATTTGTAACCGCAAGAATGAGCTTCCAAAACTAGAGCGCTGTCCATTTGTAAAATTGACGAAGCGTTGCCAGACGAAAGATTTCTTACGATTAAATCATCAAACTCCTTTGCTTTTGCCGAAAACCCAGAAGGCGAATCCGAGGAATGGCGGTGAGAAAGATCACCGGAACACACAACGGCAATCTTGTGGTGACTTCTAAGGATCGCGTCTTTAATAATTTTTCCGAAAGCAAATTGCGATTTAGCATCAGTATTGCTCGGCGAAATAATGACGATTTTTGTTTTTTTATTTTGATGCGGCAAAAAATAAAGCGGGATTCCGCCGCCATAATCAAGATGTTCTTCGCTTATAAGCGCGAGCGGATGTTTTTCCTTGCGCGAAGCACTAGATATTTTTTCAATCAGCAAGTGATCAGGCTCATACTCGCGTGGTTTTGAAAAATCGCCAAAATCTTTAAAGTTTGTCTGGTAATTTGGAGAAAAATTTATAAGAAAGGTTCCAGGCAAAAAAGCCAGGTGCGGGGTTATGACCAAAACTGTCTCGGCACCGCTTTTTGCAAGTGATTCGGAAACGGTTCTATAAGCATCCCAAGTTTTTTCTAAAAGCTTGGCGTGCTCGCGACCAATGGATGGGAGAAGTAGTGGTGGGTGGGGGACTAGGGCGGAAAATACTAATGACATAAATGAATATCTAATATCTAATACCTAATGTCTAATGACGTCTTCGTCAAATTAGAAATCAAATATCAGTTATTTGACATTTGCATGGAAGGAGCATCTGGACTAAAGGCGACCCCCAAAGGACTAAGAGCCAATACTTTATCGGACACGGTAATAACGTTTTGCCATTTCCAACCTTGGTCTTCAAAGATTTTACCTGATTTTATAGATTGTCTTTTGCCATCTTGAATTACATATACCGTATTACTAGACGCCGCGCGCACGAGTTCGCCGTCACGCAAAGCGATTGGTGTACCTTCGGAAAATTCAACCAGCTCGTTAATGTTGTCTTTTTTGACTTTTAAATTTTTAAAATATAGCGAAATAAGTTCGCGGCCGTAAACCGGTCGCTTAACGCCATTTTGAACATAATAAATCTCGTTGGTTTTTGGCGTTTGCAGCAATGCGCCAAGCGGATACGCGGCGGCCATAGTGATGGGCGCGCCTTCGGCGTAGGCGGCGAGGTCTTCAAAGCTCGCTCTGTCAACTTCGGAACGACTAAAGCCAAGTTTGCGAAAAACATTGGCCGAAGAAAAACCGCGACGTTCATCGCCGACAATAAGATAAACCGTTCCTTTGGGCGACTGAAGAAGCGAGTAGTTTGAAAATTTCATTTCCGGCCCAATTGGATATGCAAGAATATCATTGGCCGCGGCATTCACAACTTTGTTTGGATTAAATCGCGAGTAGAGCACGGACGCCGAAGAAAGTTTGCGTCGCTCGCCGTTAAAAATATACCAATAGTCGGCAAGTTCTTTAGTCGTTAAAACCGAGCCGTTCGGATATCGGCGAACAAAATATTTTTGCCAAATATTCCAAAAATTTATTTGCGCCGCAATATGCGGCGTGTAGTTATAAAGCGCGGCGGTCGCGTCGGTCATCGGCGTTATTGGAATTCCATCAATTACTGTTGGTTTATTGCATTGTCTGAGACCAGAGGAAGCATTGCCGCCATCTAGATAAAAACGAAAAGACGCCGCCGCCGAATCTATTTGCGTGGCAAAGCCGCGATACTTGGCAAGCACAGGATCATTTTTGCTGCACGAATCGCAAACACCATAACCAGCTGCCCAATCCAATTGATCTTGTGACGGAAACGAATCATTAACGAGTGATTGTTCGCGTTGAATTAAAGTCAAAAGAAAGCGCGGGCTGATTGAATTTCGGCTTGAAGCGTTAAAAATAATTTCACCAGGACTGCGAGGAACGCCGTCAATGTCGGCGAGCAGGCGACCAGCAAGGCCGCTTCCTTTGGCAATTAGGAACGAATTAACGTCATTGGCTGTCCACGATGAAGTTTCTTCGGTTTCCGCGTTAGAGACGACAAAATTAGGGTCAAAACTAACCCTAATTACGTCGGCCATAACAAAGCCGGGGACTAAAGACGAAATAATTATAAGTAAAACGACAAGCTTTCTCATCACCGGTATTTTATCACACTTTGGCCGTTACTGGTTTTTCAGTATTGATGATAAGTTTATCGCCGCGCGTATCAATTTTAACATCAGCGCCGTCGCCGATTTCAGCCGAAACAAGTTTAAGCGAAAGTGGATCAAGAAGGCTTGATTGAATCAAGCGCTTAAGCGGCCGCGCGCCAAAATTTTGATCATAACCATGAGTGACAATCCATTTTTTCGCCTTATCCGAAACCGTTAATTTAATATGGCGAAGCGCGAGGCGTCCGCGAACAGCGGCGAGTTGAATGTCCACAATGCGCAGTAAATCTTTTTCGGTTAGCGAATGGAAAATAATAATTTCATCAATGCGGTTTAAGAGTTCGGGTTTCATCCGCTCGCGCATTTCGTTTCTAATTTTTTCTTCCATCTCGCGATAATCATTGGCCACGGTTTCGTCGGCCGACGCGTCAAACCCGAGCGAGCCGCGCTTTCCCAAATCCAAAATACGATCCGACCCCATATTTGAAGTCATAATGATAATCGTATTTTTAAAGTTTACTTTGCGACCCTTGGCATCGGTAAGTCGGCCTTCGTCAAGAATTTGCAGAAGAATGTTAAAAACTTCGGGGTGAGCTTTTTCTATTTCATCAAACAGCACAACCGAGTACGGGCGACGGCGAATTATTTCCGTCAGCTGGCCGCCTTCGTCATATCCAACATAGCCTGGCGGCGAACCGATCATCCTAGCGGTGGTGTGTTTTTCTCCATACTCCGACATATCAAGGCGAACAAGTGCGTTTTCGTCGTTAAACATCACCTCGGCTAGCGCTTTGGCAAGTTCGGTTTTGCCAACGCCAGTCGGTCCCAAGAAAATAAACGAACCGATCGGACGATTTTCTTCGGAAAGTCCGGCACGCGAACGACGCACAGCATTAGCAATGGCCGTGATCGCTTCGTTTTGGCCGACCACGCGTTCACTAAGAAGTGATTCCATTTTTTTGAGTTTGTCCAATTCAGCCTGAAGCATTTTTGTAACCGGCACGCCCGTCCAGCGCGAAACAACCGCGGCGACATCTTCATCGGTAATAACTTCTTTCAAAATGCGATGATGTTCTTGAAGCTCGGTAAGGCGACGCTCGGCAACACGACCCTCGCGTTCAAGAGCTGGAATTCGGCCATAGCGAATCTCGGCAACTTTTTGCAGTTCGCCGGCGCGTTCGGCAATATCCGCTTCCATTTTTAAACCTTCAATTTTCTTTTTGTTTTCGCGGATTGTGGTGATGATTTCTTTTTCCGTACGCCAGCGCGCCTCAAGGACGCTATTGCGTTCATTAAGTTCGGCCAAATCTTTTTCAATTGTCTTTAGTCGCAGTTTTGAATCCTTGTCATCTTCTTTTTGTAAGGCTCGTTTTTCAATTTCTAAACGAGTAATATCGCGGCGAAGTTCATCCAGTTCCGTCGGCATTGAATCAATTTCCATTCGCAAGGACGAGGCCGCTTCGTCAATAATATCAATAGCTTTGTCCGGTAAAAAGCGATCAGTGACATAACGATTAGTAAGTTCGGCCGCGGCGACAATCGCAGGGTCAGCAATGCGCACGCCGTGGTGAACTTCGTATTTGTCTTTAATGCCGCGCAAGATGGCGATGGTGTCTTCAACCGACGGCTCAGCAACCATAACCGGCTGAAAACGTCGTTCCAGTGCTTGATCTTTTTCTATGTGTTTTTGATATTCTTTGGTTGTCGTCGCGCCAATCGCGTGCAATTCGCCGCGCGCGAGGGCGGGCTTTAACAAGTTAGAGGCGTCAATCGCCCCGTCCGCACCGCCAGCGCCGACAAGCGTATGCAATTCGTCAATAAATAAAATTATGCGATCCGAAGAATCTTCAATTTCTTTAAGTACCGCCTTAAGACGTTCTTCAAATTCGCCACGGAATTTTGTTCCAGCAATAAGCGAACCAAGGTCAAGGGCGATAATTTCTTTATTCTTAAGCGAATCAGGAACGTCGCCCGAAACAATACGTTGGGCAAGACCCTCTACGATCGCTGTTTTTCCAACACCAGCTTCGCCAATTAAAACCGGATTATTTTTTGTTCGGCGAGAAAGCACTTGCATCACGCGGCGAATTTCGGCGTCGCGGCCAATTACCGGATCCAATTTTTCTTTGCGCGCTTGGTCGGTAAGGTTGCGGCTGTATTTTTCCAAGGCACGGTATTTTGCTTCCGGTTCGGGCGAGTCCACGCGCTGTGCGCCGCGCACCGACGAAAGGACTTTGAGCACGGCTTCATAAGTAATGCCGGCGCCGTTTAAAATAGTTGAAGCAGAAGAGGGGACAGAGACGATTGCCAAAAATAAATGTTCCACGCTTACGTATTCGTCGCGCATCCGGCTGGCTTCGCGTTCGGCTTGATGCATTGTTTTAAGCATCTCTTGCGAAAGATAAATTTGTGCCATCCCGCCGCCACCTCGTGCAACTGGTAATTTTTTTAAAAGTTCTTGGCAAGACTTGGCCAAGCCCGTAAGATCGGCGTCCATTTTACGAAGCACGGCTTCTACCACGCCTTCTTCTTGCTCTAAAAGCGCGAGCAGCAAATGCACCGGTTCAAATTGCATATTGCCGGATTCTAAAACGATTTTTTGCGCATTTTGAAGCGCTTCTTGTGATTTGGTTGTGAAATTATTAAAAGGGACGGGCATAGTTTTAAATTAAATTAGCACTCTATAACCTAGAGTGCTAATTTACCATATCTATGTATAAGGTCAAGCTATAGCTTTTCCGCCTAGCGCTGCAATCTGGCTTATTCGTATTTTCAAGTCTTGATTTAATAAAAGTCGCAGTTCTGTTTCAGGACTTCTGGGCTGACTACTACTTAAAGGTAGAATTGTTTTTTTGTCGTTTCCACCAGTTCTTTGTCCAACTTCCTCAACAGCCAGAGCGGTAATTTTTTCTTTTATTTCATTAAGATCAACTTGTAACAAATAAATTGCTTCAGCAACATCATCAACCTTTTCTCCTTTTAAACTACTAGCGACCGCCATTGCCTGATCGTACGCGGGGTTAGTATTTTCAAATTCTGACGACGGGTTAAATTCATTTTTTTTCATAACATTAATAATTTTTAAGCGTCAAATTTTTTAATTGTGAGCGCAGTTAATAATTTTTTAAGGACATCGGTCTCCGCATCAAGCGCCATTTTCGCCGGACTACTTTGCCAATCACCGTCGCCTGCATATTCCTCGTTTAAACTTTTTAAAAGTTTCTCCGAACGATCCAACTCGCTTACAAGCACTTCGCGAACAGTTGAGTCGGCCGAGCCAGTTTTAATTGCCAAGAGCGCATTTTTCGCGTCAAAAATATCAATATAGTTATGCGGACGAATAACCCTTCCTTTGTAGTCAGTTTTGGTTTCAGAATTTCCACCAGTCAAACCTTCAATCGTTGCAGATAGCAGTTCTTCAGCGCGAGTATAGGCGGCCTTTTTTAGCTCCGACTTTGTTTCGCCGTCATGAAAAGCGTTTTCATCGGGGAAAACCCCTTCCGGCGACGCGGAATGGTTTGGTATTGATTCTCTGTTCATAATTTCAATAATTTTATCGTTTACTTATCTTAATTCAAAAATGCTAATTAAACAATGAATATTAAATTACGATAATTTCAATTGTTCGTATTTTAGATTAGAATGGATAAATGATGATTTTAGGTGTAAATGTCAGCAACACGACAAAACAGGCGGCAATTGCAAAAATTGCCGATTTTTTGGCGCAAGATAAACAATTCTTTGTCACTACGCCAAACCCAGAGATTATTCTTTATGCCCACAAAAACCCTGCTTATCGCGAAATATTAAACAAGGCTGATTTTTCCCTGCCCGACGGTATTGGTCTTGTCTTTGCTTCAAAAATTATTCACGAGCCACTTAACGAGCGTATTTCTGGAACCGATATGGTTCCAGAAATTGCCAAACTAGCACGAGAGAAAAAATTAAAAATTGCCGTGCTTGGAGGACTAGACCAAGAGACACTGGAAAAAGCGGCCGCAGTTATGCGCGGGTGGGGGAATGAGGTTGTTTTTGCAAATTATGGCGTACCAAAAGAGCACTGGAAAAATCCTGCGTTTCATGAGAAAATAATTAACGGAATCAATGCTTCGGGCACGCAGATTGTTTTGGCTGGTTTTGGCCATCCCAAACAAGAAGAATGGATTAATAAATATCAAGGAGCGATGCCATCCGTGAAACTCTTTATTGGCATCGGTGGTGCTTTGGATTTTATTGCCGGAGCAAGAAAACGCGCGCCAGCCTGGATGCAAAAAACTGGTTTAGAGTGGTTGTGGCGGCTTATCCAAGAACCGCGTCGCGCCAAGAGAATCTTTAACGCTGTTATCGTTTTCCCTATCGCTGTCATCTATGATCAATTTAGGAAAAAATAAAGTTCGTGTCCGTTTCGCGCCGTCGCCCACGGGAATGATGCATTTGGGCGGTTTGCGTACAGCGCTTTATAACTATTTTTTTGCCAAACATAATGGCGGCGAATTTTTGTTGCGTATTGAAGACACTGACCAAACACGTTTTGTCCCAGGTGCAATTAATAATATTATTGAAACGTTAAAATGGGCAGGAATGGATTACGACGAAGGTCCGGTTGTTTCGGGCGATGTCGTCTCCGAACGCGGAGGTCACGGGCCGTATATCCAATCGCGCCGTCTGGATCTTTATAAAAAGTATGCCAACGAATTGGTTGAAAAAGGTTTGGCCTATCCTTGTTTTTGCACTTCCGAGCGCCTAGACAAATTACGCGAAGAACAAACTTTGCTAAAACGACCGCCCGGCTACGATGGACATTGTCGCGAACTTACTTCTACCGAAATTGACGCCCGACGTGCCCAAAAAATCCCCGAGGTTATTCGTATGAAAATGCCGCACGAGGGTGTGACTAAATTTAACGACCTAATCCGCGGTGAAATTGAATTTAAAAATGAACTTTTGGACGACCAGGTGCTTATCAAATCCGACGGTTTTCCGACTTACCATTTGGCAGTCGTGGTTGATGATCACCTTATGGAGATCACGCACGTCATTCGCGGCGAAGAATGGCTACCCTCCACACCAAAGCATATTAAGCTTTATGAATTCTTCGGCTGGAAGCCGACTGAATATGCGCACTTGCCGCTTATGCTTAAGCCTGGCGGCGGTAAGCTTTCAAAACGCGATATGGCTTCGTCGGTTTCCGACTATATTAGCCAAGGCTACCTAAAACCAGCTTTACTTAACTTTATCGCTCTTTTGGGCTGGCACCCGCCTGGGGACATTGAAAAATTGTCGGTTATGGAGATGATTGAGGTTTTTGAAATGAAAAACGTCGGCAAGTCGGGTGCAGTCTTTATGCCGGACAAGCTTGATTGGTTAAACGGCGCGTATCTTCGTGAATTACCGCTTGCGGAATTTGCCGAGCTTTGTCGTCCATATTTAGAAAAAGCCGGTTTTATAGATGAAGGCTTTAGCGAACAAAAAATCGGCATGATTGTAAAGTTGGAACAAGAGCGCGTAAAAAAACTTTCCGAAATCATTCCCGCGGTTGAATATTTTTTCAAACCGCCGCCTTGCGACAAGAATAAACTTGTCTGGAAAAAACAAACGACCGAGCTTGCCGCGGCGCGCTTAGAAAAAGTTCGCGAAGTCGTCGTGGCGTTAGACGAATCGCTCTGGAATGCCGCCGAACTTGAAAAAATAATTAAAGAAATGATTACCGCAACAGCGACGCCGGTCGGGGAAACGCTTTGGCCAATGCGCGTGGCGCTAAGCGGACGCGAAGCTTCGCCTGGACCGTTTGATATTGCCGCCGTTCTTCAAAAAAATGAAACCTTGCGCCGTTTAGATACGGCCATCGCCGCCCTAAAATGAAAAATTTCTCACAGCAAATATTTGTCATTCTCTCGGTTGTCGCTATTCTAGTCTCGCCTGGAGTTGCTTTTGGCACACCCAAAGAAGATCTTTTAAAAATCAACGATCAAATTACTAACAAAAAAAATCAAATAGATACACTTAAACAAAGTATTCAAACGTATCAAAATAAAATTAATAGTTTGGAGAATCAGGAGTTGTCGCTTGCGAACGAGATTAGTATTTTAGACAACCGTCTTGCCAAAATGGACTTAGATATTCAGTCAACCGAAGCACAAATTGAAGAAATCGGGCTTGAATTACAATCACTTGATAATCAAATCTCTACCACCTCTGGCCGATTGTCAAACGACCGGTCGCTTCTTGCTGATTTAATCCGAAAAGTTGACCGCGAAGATGAACGCACTGGTTTGGAAACTTTATTTTTAAACGATAATTTTTCCGCCCTTTTTAATCGCGCCAAATATCTAGAAGATCTTCAGGGTGATATGTTAAAAACAATAAATGCCGTTCAGGATTCAAAAACACAACTTGAAACAACTCAAGCTGAACGCATTTCCAAAGACGCTGAACTTAAAAAAACTAAGGACGAACTGGCAATTGAAAAAATAAAGCTTCAAGACTCGCGTGACAGCAAAGCGTATTTGGTGGATAAGACGCGAAATTCAGAATATCAATTCCGAAATTTTGTCGCTGGGTTGCAAAACGAAGCAGCGCTTGTTTCAAACGATCTTTCCGCGCTTCAATCGCAAGCGCAAAAAAAATTGCGCGATGTTGACCAGTTTCCGAACGGTAACGTTGTTCTTTCTTGGCCAGTACCTTCACATATTATCTCAACAGGTTTTCATGATCCGGAATATCCTTTCCGCCGCATTATGGAGCACTCGGGAGCGGATATTAGCAAAACGCCGCAAGGAACGCCGGTTACCGCCGCCGCCCCTGGTTATGTTCTTAAAGCAAAAGATGCTGGCTATGGCTATAGCTACATCATCATTATGCATGGCGATGGCATTGCCACGGTTTATGGCCACCTTTCTCACATTAACGTTGTTACTGATTCGTATGTTAATCGCGGCGACGTTATTGGCCTTTCGGGCGGAATGCCAGGAACGCTTGGCGCCGGCCCAATGACCACGGGTCCGCACCTTCATTTTGAAGTTCGTGTTAACGGTATTCCTACCGACCCGACAAATTATTTGGTCAGTTAGAGATTTGAAATTAGATTAAAGAAGCACTAAAAAACCTCCATAAAACGGTGGTTTTTTAAGTTATCCACCATGACGGCATTGTGTTCGGTTTTTGTTCGGGTTAAAATAGACATAGATGTTAGAGATTTGAAATTAGATTTTAGAAGCCGTGACTTATGACAGAAAAAATTACAACTTTCACTGATTTAATTACCTGGACAGAAGCACATAAACTCGTAATAGCGATATATAAAATTACAAAGCTGTTTCCTAGAGAAGAAATGTTTGGATTAACTAATCAAATGCGCCGCGCGGCGGTCTCAATAACATCAAATATTGCGGAGGGGTTTGGAAGATATAGTTTCAAAGAAAAAATTAGATTCTATTATATCTCCAAAGGGTCAATTACCGAATTAAAGAACCAGCTTCTTATCGCACGCGATGTAGAAATCATGACGAAGAAACAGTTTGAAGAAATAGATATACAAATGAACAACACCTACAAACTACTACATGGTCTCATATCAAAAACAAAAGAGTTATCCTTTCCGACTTCTAAAATCTAATCTCTAATTTCTAATCTCAAACCTATGACTTTTATATCACTCACAAAAAAACAGCGCGCCGTGTACGAGATCGTAAATTATTACATCCGCTCTTACGAACGCCCGCCAACGGTTCGCGAAATCGGCAAAGAGTTAAATCTTGCCGCCGCGACAGTGCAAGAGCACGTAAATGCTTTGCGCGAAAAAGGCTACATAGAAAAACACGAAATCGCTCCGCGCAACCTTTTTTCCGCCGCTATCCAGCTTCCGCTTGCCGGCCTTATCACCGCCGGTGTGCCAATTGAGGCGGTTGAAGAAAAAGAAGTAATGGCCGTTCCCGCGAGTTTAGTAATGGACGGCGCCAACTCTTACATTCTTAAAGTAAAAGGCCAATCAATGATTGAAGACGGAATTTTGGACGGAGATTATGTTATTGTGGAACGTAATCCTTCGCCAAAGAACGGCGACGTTGTTGTTGCGCTCCTGGACAATGCCTTTGCCACCTTAAAACGTTTTTACCGCGAACCAAATCGCATTCGTTTGCAACCAGCCAATTCCTCAATGGATCCAATTTATGTCCGCGATCTCTCTATTCAAGGTGTTGTTCGCGCCGTAATCCGCCAATTTGCCCGCGCCTAAAAAATGAGATTAGAAATTAGAGATTGGATGTTAGAAGCCGAGAGTACAGTACGACTTCTTCATTCAAATTTCTAATCTCTAATCTCGCAATTAGAAAATATGACTCACCAAAAATACAATGACCCGATTGATGTTTTGGCATCATTTTCCGGAACTAAGGCCGTGCCCCACGTTATTAAATGGGGACGCCATCGTTACAATTTAGAAAAAGTTAACCTAGTTCATATTGCAAACGAAGGTTTAAATAAAATATTTTATTTTTCCGTGTCCGATAAAATTAATTTCTTTAAACTTCGCTTTGATGCTTCTAATCTTGAGTGGCGTTTACTGGAACTTTATAGTGAATAGATGTAATTGTGAAATTAGAGATTAGAAATTAGAATGAAGAAGTTTAATATTCGTCTTCTAAAATCTAATCTCTAATTTCCAATCTCATAGAGTATGAAAATCGTAATGCACGCCGATATGAATAGTTATTTTGCATCGGTGGAACAGCAGGCTAACCCGTTTCTTCGTGGCAAACCAGTGGCTATCTGTTCGCGTATTTCACGAAATGCCTGCATTATCGCTTGTTCTGTTGAAGCAAAAAAACTTGGCATTAAAACGGGTTTTAGTTTAAACGAAGCCAAAGTTATTGCGCCAAATATTATCGCTTTGGAAGTTGATCCGCCAAAAGTTCGCACGGTGACCAAAAAAATTTTCACGATTTTTGCCGACTTTACATCGGCAATAGAACCTTATTCAATTGACGAAGCGTTTATGGATGTTACTGGTTATGTTAATAGTTTTGAAGCAGCGCACGAGATGGCTTTGGTCATAAAAAAACGAATCAGGAACGAAGTAGGGGAATGGCTGGGTTGTTCCATTGGAATTTCCTATACGCGCTGGCTTGCTAAATTTGCTGGTGAATTGCAAAAACCCGACGGCCTTACGATCCTAAAAAAAGAAGACCTAGCGCGTATTTATAAAAACCGCCCCGTTGACGAAGCATGGGGGATTGCTAAAGGCTGGAAAACCAGATTAAATGCACTCGGTATTAACACCCTTGGCGAACTTCTTGTCTATAACCCATTGGAACTTAAACGACGTTTTGGAATGCCCGGATATATTATTTGGGCAAATGTGAGCGGGTTGGATATTAAGGAGGTCAAAACTGCAACCAATGAACAACAAAAAAGCATTGGCCATTCTTATGTTTTTCACAAACGCACGGCCGACGAACAAATGATCTCGGCGATTGCCATGAAACTTTGTGAGCGCGTTGGCTGCCGCCTGCGCAAGCTCGGTATGGAGACTAGGGGGATTAGAGTTGACTGGAGTTGCGGAGAAAACGGAGATAGTCGCCGAGTGCGCTGTTTTGACTCTGTTTTTGAGTCATACGACATTTATAATGCGGCTTTTAAGACCTTCCGCAACGCTTGGAATCGTTCCGTTGTTACTTTTATGGGTATAACCGCTTTTGACCTTGTACCGACAAACGGACAAATTTCAATTTTTAACAACAAACAAAAAAAGCGCGGACTTAGCACCGCGCTTGATCTTGTAAATGATCGCTATGGAGCTTATACCGTCTTCCGCGGTCAAATGTGGGGGACAGAAGAAAGCGCACCCGACCGCGTCGGTTTTAGACAAACCGTTCCTGTTCCCGCATTTATTAATTAGCTATAGGCGAGGGAAGTGGCCGTAAATCAAGTTCGGTTAGAATTTTTTTATCAAGCGTAAAAACCATTACTGTCTCCGGTTCAGTAAGATTCAGAAGGCGTACACCACTCCTTGCTCCATCGGTCCAGTTAAGTTCTCGAGCGGTATTTGCAGCGGAATTTGCGGTTTTATGCCAAAGAGCTTGTTCGTCGCCGGATGTGGTGTCCATACGAACCAAACTAACACTTGACCCGTTCACGTCCCAGACTGCAATTCCGGTGTCCGGAAGCGAGTTGTCGTAAAATCCTCGCTCGCGATTTTCAATAAGAAAATATTCTGTACCAGCGGCTGGACCATTTGGTTGGTCGCGATCAACACGAATCACGGTATGGGAATCTTCAATTGAACCAAGTTTTAAATTTGTAACTTCTTGCGCTTTAGGAATTACGGTTGGTGTAAGCCAACCAAGCTGAATACGAGCATAAGGATCTATTTGCAAGTCAGTATGCGGTGCGCTCATTAATGAAAATTTACCAAGCGACGAGTCGGGGATATTAAAAATTTGTTTAGCAAAACAGTGGGCAATTGCACCAAACTCTGTCGCCTCACCGAGCGGATTACCAATATAAAGCTCGCCAACCGTATTCAAAGTTACCCCATCAACAACCATAGGTTTTTGTTCTGGCGTTTCCGCCGAATAAACACTAGAAACAGCATCGGCAGGCTCGCCAGATTGCGGGATAACGATAAAAATTGCCAACTCGTCAAACGTTAATTTACCATCGCCATTAGTATCGTATTTTTTAAAATCAAAATCAGCGTTAGCCTTTTTAATAGCTTCGGCGCGACGCTCGTTGGCGCCAGTGCTAAAACCATCTTTCCCGTGGATAAGCGGATCGTCTGACCAATAATGCTCGGGTTGATATTCAGCTCCATACCAACCAAGCACTCCAGCATTAATAACAGAAACGTGATTATCAGATTCGGTTTTAAAGTAGTCAGCAACGCTTGGTGCTGTACCAAAAACAACCCGTTCAATGGAGGTTTTGTCAGGTGCAGCCGCATCGGGTCGCTTGGGATCCCATAAAATTAACAGGACATTCTTTTTTGTCGGATTAACCACGGTTGGTGTGACCGTAACCGGCGTCGTTGCGGTTGGATTCGGTGCTTTCGTGGAATCGCGATCAGTAATTATCGTCGGTGACGCATCGCGTTCGTTTGTCCACCAGTATTCACCGGTAACGGAAATGTCAGTGCCGAATTTATAAGACGTAAAAAAAGCGTCTGGCACGGAAATAACTTTTTTTGACCAGTTATCGCCAAAAATAGTTTTGGCGATATTCGGAGTTGTGAGCCAACGCAAAACGCCACCGTGGGCAACGGCATAAACCTTGGCGCTTGAAGCAATTTTTACAATATTGTCTCCGGGACGAATTGTCACTAGTCCCGATAAAGACAAGGCGGCTAATTCCGTATCAGTGATCGTTTTAACGGTTTTAAAATCGGCGTACCAAGTAAAATATGTCGCTTCGTTGGGAAAAGCCAAACGCTTGCCGCCTGCGAGAACAAGATAAACTGCCGATCTTGAACCTTTAACCAAGTCGCCTTCGGCAGGGGAATAGGCGGCGCTTGCCGGCCTCGACAGTGCGCTAATTATAAATATTACGATTAGAATTTTTATTTTATTCATATTCAAATGCTCCTAAATCCAAAGCACTTCCCGTCGCTGTACGGACTTTTCCGCGAGCTAAATCAACATATTCATATTGTACCTGATTTAAGACAGTAGCTAAAGGCAATGCTTCCGATTTATCAATTAACGGCGACCCATTGAGCGGCTTAAAATTTGTATCAAGCATTGGATTAGTTCCAGATATTATTTTATTATCGTTCGTTACCGTGCCTGTAAAATCAGGACGAGCAATGTCATAACCGCTAGAAATCCAATTAGTTCCAAGATGAAGTTGTCCGTTTCTGCTAAGCATTAAAAGTTGGGTCGTGCCGGTGACTACATACGTATTGTTGCGCATATCAACATGTTCATCATTAGTGCTAGCGTCAACAATGATTGTGTACCAGAAGTCGCTGCTATTCGCGCTCATTATAACTGTGTTGTTATAAAAGTAGAGCGTGCCCTTACGAAAATCCTGTTCAAAACCTTCGGTATCGCCGCCGTAATGAACTAGCCGCTCGGCGTCATTTGGTCCAGAAATAAGAATATTGCCGTAAACAAAAGTTTCGCGATAACGAGGATCGGCGAGTGCGTGTATAACGTGTTCTTGAGCATCAACCAGATCAATCAAGCGCGACGTGCCTTCAATATAATTATAACGGACGACGGTTCCAGCGGAACGATCTTTAATGTTTGCGCCAAGCGAACCGGCCCGCAGTCGGCCAAAACGATTAAACTGGATCGTTACGCCCAGTGTTTGGGTATAAACGTTATGTTCTAACCAAGAATCAGCGTTGCCATTACCAAATATATTATTTCCTTCCAAAAGCACATCACGCACCAGTGTTGCTTCTACTTCGTCTTTAGCAAGTGTAAAAAATCCAAATCCAGAATCCGAAAGCTCACAGCCACGTACGGTAATATTATTTCCACCAACAACCGCGACTGATGACGATCCTTTTCCCCAAGATACGACCGAACCGTCGGTTCTTGTGTGTTTATTTGCTTGGTTAGCGCCTTTTATAATCAAACCCTCAATGGTTATATAACCGGGACGATAGTTATAAAGCTGCCCATCGCCGCGTTCTATTGCAATAAGCGCTTGCTCTTGGTTTGGCAAATAGGATGTAAAATGCAAATTCGGACCGGCAACCGCGTTTTCTCCGCTCAAAACCGGCCGTTCGCCGTTTGGCCCGACCACGCCACAAACACGAATTGGCTGATCGGCGGTACCGGTTCCGGAAATTAAAATTTGCTCACGATATGGTTCCGCTTTCCAAAATATTCTTACTGTATCGCCGGCGCCAAGCGTATACCAAGGCACTTCGCCGATAGTAGCATATTCCTTATTTGGTCCGACGTCATAAGTATGAGAAACACCAGGCAAGCAAGCTATTGATAATGGCGGCGCAGTTGGCGTTGGGTCAGAAACGGGCGTTGGATCGGGGACTGGCGTTGGACTTGGTGCAGGTGCCGGACTCGGTGCAGGCGTTCCACCACCACTCCCACCACCACCCGAAGAATTAGCCAATACAGGCACTGGTACTTTTTTGTCGTCATTAATGGTTAGCGCCGAGCTTGTTTCATTTTCTTTCCAATATTGTCCAAACGCAGTAATTGGGCTGCCCTGTTTATATGAGGCATAAAAAGCGTCAGGTATCGTAATTATTTTTTTTGACCAGCCTTGTCCAAAAATTGACGTGGCAATTGTCTCGTTTTGCATCCAGCGCAAAGTTCCATTCTTTGCCACTGCAAAAATTTTGTTAGGATCAGAACTTATTCTTACCGGAGCTATGCCCGGTCGCAGAGTAACCAACCCCGTAAGAGGTATCACAGCAAGTTCGTTGTCTGTAATAAATTTTACATTAGAAAAATTTGCATACCACGAAAAGTATGTAGGTTCATTTGGAAACGCCATTCTTTTTCCATCAGTGGTAATATAATAAACTGCAGACAAAGAACCTTTAACAAGATCGCCAGGGGATAGCGTTTCCGCTTTACCAGAAAATGGACTTAGGATCAGAACCGAAACAAAAACTATGAGTATGAATTTAAATAATCTATTCATATATTTTAAAATATTTTCATCAAAATACCTTATCATAATTAAATTATTATGAACAGGTGGGCTATTAAAAAATTCACCGCAACTACAACCCCAGATTTAATTTAAATTTAATTGTCACGCCCGCTAATCCAATTTCGGTAAGCGAGACGCCCGAAGAACTGCCGTCAGACCATTTAATAACGCCGGTTGCATCCAAATTTGGCTCTTTTGCGCGATACGAAGCCAAATTATCATCTAGGGGCACACCGCCGTTTGCTCTAAGTAAACGAATATTATTGCGCGCCCAATCACCATCAGTCCTAGTAGTTAATACGTCCCAGACCAAGAGCCCTGGTGCACCAATGTCCTGATATTTGTCGTTCTGACGGTATTCTAAAAGCAAAAATTCATCGGTTTTCGGACGAGCTATTTTCATCACCGTGCCAGAAGTATTTACTGGCGCAAGTTCGTAATTTCCGCTTTGTGTCAGTTCTTTAACGTTTAGCCAATTCTTGTCCATAGCCAGCCGCTGCCATGGATCAATATAACAATTACAATACGATCCATCTAAAAGCGAAAAATTTCCCGCGCGAAAATTACTATCCAAATACATATCGGCGGTATTAAAAAATAAGTGCGACAACTCGTGAGCAACCGCACCAAAATTCGGCGGGATGCCCGTATAGAATTCCGCAATTTGTTCAATGGTGACACCGTCAACAACCATCGGTTTTACGACTGGGTATTCTTGACTCATAACGCCGCGATTTGTGCCAAATGGTCCAGTTGCGGGAATAACAATAAGGACACCGAGTTCGTCGGGTGTTAAATTACCATCGTGATTAAAATCAAAAGCGCTAAAATCAAATTCCTTATCAATTTCTAAAATCGTCTCGGCCCATTTTTCGTTATGCCCGCTAATGTATCCATCGTTATCGGCATCCGTTGGGTCGGGGTCAGCCCAATAGTGGGTATAATATTTTTTTGAAGGATACCAACCGAACACGCCGGCGTTATTAAGTTCAACTGAACCGCCTGACATTTTGCTAAAGTAATCGGCAACGCTTTGGCCATTTCCACTTCCTTTAAAAATAAGATTTTCAATCTCGCTACGAGCTGGAATGATTGGTATGTCCGGATCTTGTTGATTCCATAAACCAACAACAAGATTAATTTTTTTCTTTAGCAATGTCTGCGGTGTTGTAATTGTCCCGTCTTTGTCTGGATTAACCAAAGCGGTTTTCGGTATTAAGGAGGTATAGGGGACAGTGGTGGGTTGTTTTTTCAAATATCCAAAAATAAATAACGTAGCGATAAAAATAATCGCCAAAAAAATAATTATTTTTTTAAATATATATTTCATTTATTAAATACTGATTATATCTTACAGGATGGATAGAAGTTAAAATAGGCGCAAAAATGTAATAGGGGAAAAGATAAGTAAATAAAGGAGAAATGATGGTTGGCGTCGCACATTATATCTTAGGCGACGCATTACCTATTATATATGCGTCGCCTAAGATTGCGCATATTTTATAACGCCTAACAAGGGTTTAGAGTCGTCATAAAATATGCTTCACGGCGACGTATTACCTATTATATACGAGTCGCCTAAGATTGCGTTTGTTTCAACACCCAACAATCATTAAACTCAAATTCTTGTCTTTAACCCCAAATTTCCAATTTAAACGAGGCATTTAAATCGCTTATACGCGTTTTGAAGGTATGTTGATACCTTCCCCAAAATCGTATAAATACATACAACCAGATTTTGAAAGATTATTTTGTTTTATAAAAAATTCGGTCGCCAAAGCGCGTATCAATGTATAAAAGATTTTTTCTTTCTTCAGGATTAAATTTTCCAACCAAAACAGAATTTAAAGATTTTAGCTGGGTATCCAAATCAATATCCGGATCAAAAACAGCATACCAACCTTCGGTCGTCATAACATTAAAGGCAGTATTCACCTGGTCAATAACAATGATTTGATCACGAATCCCTGCTTGTGTCGCAAAATATTTATGGAGGTTTTTAACAAAGTCAATTTGTGTCGTGCTTAGGACAATATCACCAACACTAAATACCTTTGACGAGTCGGAAAACGATATCGCAACAAGAGCGTCGCCCTCGCCTACGCCCGCAATCTTCATTATTCTCCCCTCTTGATCCAAAATATATGCTGTAGTCCCCTGAACTAAACGCATACTTGCTTCTAGTTCATTTATTTTAATGGTAATTTTTTTAAAATGAACCGAGACATCAATGGAACGAATCAGTAAAGACGCACTCGTGATATTTTTTTTAATATCATCCAAATTTAGAAAAAAGATATTATCTCCGGGTAATAATCCAAACTTATTATTGCTTAATTCACGATTTGCTATTTCCCGTAACTCGTCAACGGAGATATTCTTTGTTCCGACGACTTCAATTGATGAAATTTTAAAAAGGGGCGAAAAAATCACGACATAAGTTATGCCAGCTAAAAAAATAAAAATGCCAATTAACGCAAAAACCAATTTTACTTTGGTGCGTTTCTGTTTGGTAAAAAACGGATTTTTATAATTTTTGACGTGAAAATCCCTAAAGCGTGTCATAAAAATTAAACAACAAATCTTTTTATCTGCAACGGAAGTCTCGCTAAAATTTCGTAAGCAACCGTATTAGAGGATGTGGCCAAATCATCAGCCAAAAGAAAGACCTTTTTATAATTGCCGATGATTGTCACAATCTCATTTTCATGCGATTTTGCTTTGGTCGCATCAACCATAAACATATTCATACAGACACGGCCGATGATCCGACATTTTTTTCCATTTATTAAAACCTTCGCTTTTGACGAAGCTGCACGAGGAACGCCATCAGCATAACCGACTGGGACTACCGCCACAATCGTTTTTTTTGTCGTTTTCTCGGTTAGGCCGTAACCAACAGGTGTGTTTGCTGGTAAATTTTTAACTAGGGCGACGCGCGCTTTCCACGACAAAACCGGTTGAAGTAATATTTTTTTATCAACTAGTTCTTTAACTAGTGGCGATGGGTAAACACCATAAAGACCAATGCCAACACGAATAGCTGTAAAAAATGTTTCAACCCTGGTAAGGATGGCGGCGGTACAAGCTGCGTGAACCATCGGTATGCTAAAACCACTTGCTTTGAGCTCAGAGACAACTTCTATAAAACGTTCAATCTGGAGATCGGCATAGGTTGGATTAGTTGTATCTTCAATATTCGCAAAATGAGTCGCACAACCTTCAATAACTATGCCAGCCGATCGCGCCGCTCGCGCTAATTTTAGCGCCTCGTCGGGAAAAACACCTTGACGACTTGTACCCGTATCAATCTTAAGGTGCACGCGCGGCTTAATCTTTAAACGCGCCAGATGTTTAACAACTTCAAATGATGAAAGAAAAAATCTTAAATCATATTTTCCAAGATCTGCTAGGCGTTCCACGGGAACGTACCCCAAAACAATAATCGGCGACACAATCCCCTCCTCGCGTAAAAAAATTGCTTCATCAATAGAATCAACGCCAAACCATTCCCCGCTCCCCTTTTTTATAGTTTTAACGATCTCCGCAGAAATTAATCCTGAGCCGTGCCCATAAGCACTGGCCTTAACAATCCAGATTGGCGTCGCTCGCCCGCATAAACGGCGAAAAACCTCCAAATTATGTCGGAGGTTTTTCCGTGACAGCTCAATCCAAGTTTTCTCTCTCTTGAATCGTGAATCTTGAATCATGAATCTTATTTAGTAATCCGATCAAAACCACAATAAGGCACCAAAACGTCGGGGATTTTTATGCTGCCGTCGGCTTGCTGATAATTTTCCATGATTGCGACCATTGTGCGGCCGATTGCAAAAACCGTGGCATCGTTCATATGAACAAGCTCGTGTTTTCCATCTTTGCGCCGTAACCGCGTATTTAGCCGGCGCGATTGGTAATCAGTATTAAGGTCTGAGGTATTGGTTTCGCGGTATGTATTCTGTCCGGGTAGCCAGGCTTCAAGATCAATCTGTCGCGCATCGGGTGCGCCCATATCACCAGTACAAATACCAACAACGCGGTGAGCAATACCTAGTGCGCTCAAAAGATAGCTTTGGATGGCGACTATGAAATCTTGTTCCTTGGTTGAATCTTCTGGTGCCGTAAAAGATTCAATCTCAATTTTATCAAATTGATGCAAACGGATAATGCCGCGCGTGTCCTTGCCATAAGATCCGGCTTCGCGGCGGAATGAAGTTGAATACCCGACATAGCGCGCCGGAAGATCTTTTTCGTCAAGTGTTTCGTCCATATGCATAGAGCCGAGCGTATGTTCGGCGCTCCCGACCAAATATAGATCGTCCGATGGGATATGATAACGTTCTTCGCGAGGCTCAATTCGCGCCATACGTTCAAAGGCTTCCGGCTTAATCATCATCGGCGGAATAACTGGTATAAATGGCTTTGCGCTAACATCCAATCCTGCATTTTTTGCGATTGACGCAAGAGTATCCTCGTCGGTCAAAATCTTAAAAGCAAATTGGATGATTGCAAATTGTAAGAGTGCAAGTTTGCCTTTAATATAAGTAAAGCGCGCGCCGGATACTTTGGCCGCTCGCTCGTTGTCAATAATTCCAAGTTCTTCACCTAACTGCCAATGCTCTTTGGGTTGAAAAGAAAAAACCGGCGGCTTTCCACAAAGCCGTAAGACAACGTTTTCACTTTCATCTTTGCCAATTTTTACCTCTGGAAAAGCAATGTTTGGGATTCGTAAAAGTTGTGTTTTAAGTTGCGCCTCAAGGATATTCAATTTTTCTTCGTAACCGACAAATTCCTGTTTCAGCCGCAAGGTTTCGGCTAAGAGTTTTTCTTTTTCTTGCTTGTCGGCTTTGGGAATTTTTGCGGAAAGATTTTTTTGTTCGGCGCGAATTTCTTCGGCCTTAGTCTGGAGCGCGCGTTTTTCTTCGTCTAATTTCAAAACCGCCGTTACGTCAACTTTAATATTCTTGGCGGCGGCGCCAGTCTCAACCAATTTTGGATTTTCGCGGATAAATTTTATGTCCAACATATTATTTCTTCTTTTTCTTTTTTAGATCTTTTTCTGTTTCGTCGTTGCTTTCGCCCGGACTTATTTCTGTAGACGCTTGAACTTCCGGTTTTAAGGTTGGAAACAAAATCGTTTCTTTAACCGAGTGCACACCGGCAAGAAAAACACACAGCCGATCAATGCCCATACCAAAACCGGCGGTCGGCGGCATACCATAAGAAAGTGCTTCAATAAAATCACTATCTGTTTCTTGAGCTTCTTCGGCACCCTTGCCCCTAAGCGCGTCTTGTTCGCGAAAACGCTCCGCTTGGTCTATCGGGTCATTAAGTTCATTGTAGGCTTTGCAAAATTCAACACCCTTAACAACCAGCTGAAAGGTCGCTACCTTAGACGGATCATCTTTGCGGCGCTTGGCAAGCGGAATCATTGCCACCGGGTAATCAATAAGAAAAGTTGGCTGAATAATCTCATTGCGACAATATTCTTTATACAAAGCTTCGGCGGTTTCTCCAAAACCGTAAGTATTACCAATGTCCACGCGTAAACCTTTCTTTTTTATTTCCACGCGCAATTTTTCTTCGGTGTTGATGACATTAATATCAATTCCGGTTTTTTCTAAAACAATATCGCGAAAACTAACGCGCGGAAACGGTGCTGTGAAATCCAAAAGTGTTCCCTCATGTTCAAGTTTAAGCGCGTCACCGTTTACTTTAGCAAGAATCGCGCCAATCATTTTTTCGGTAACTTTCATTAAATCCTCATAGTCGGCGTATGCCCAGTAAAATTCAACTTGGGTAAATTCGGGGTTGTGCGAATGGTCAATTCCCTCGTTTCTAAAACAACGGGCGATTTCGTATACCTTTTCAAAACCGCCGACGATTAAGCGCTTAAGATAAAGTTCCGGCGCAATCCGCAAGAACATATCAACATTAAGGGCGTTGTGATGCGTCCGAAAAGGTTTAGCTGCCGCGCCGCCGGCCAGCGGTTGGAGAATCGGCGTTTCTACTTCCATAAAACCAAGTTCATCCAAAAAATTTCTTATGGTCTTAACGATGAGCGAACGCTTGTTAAAAATTTCGCGAACTTCCGGATTAGAAATAAGATCAAGATAGCGCTTGCGGTAACGTACCTCGGTGTCAGTCAGGCCATGCCATTTTTCCGGAAGCGGTAAGAGCGCTTTTGAAAGCAAGGTTATTTTTTTAACGTCAATTGTTTTTTCTCCGCGCTTGGTCAAAAAAACATTTCCTTCAATGCCAACAAAATCGCCGACGTCTAAGTTTGTCGTCCAAAAATCAAAATCACTGTCGCCGAGAATGTCGCGATGAAAAGCGATTTGAAATTTTGTGCTTTCATCTTCAAGCGTCGCAAAGGCTAGCCCGCCATGACCACGAAACGCTCTTAGTCGCCCAGCCGACTTAATGATGGTTTTATCAGAAAACAGGCTTTCAAAATCGTATCCAAGCGCGGCGAGCGTATGCGTACGGGCAAATTTAGCCGGATAAGGATCAACCCCGGCATCAAAAAAACGCTTTAATTTTACCTCTCTGGAAGCTTGTTCTTCAGTTTGTCTAGACATAAATTTTTTCTTTATTTTAACTGTTTTGAGTGATATTGACAAGTAAAACAAAAAACCGCCTCAACTTTAGAGAAGCGGCGGCTAATCAAACAAAATTCAACTAGGAAATTGAAATAATATGATAAACAATCTTACCAGAAGGAACTTTTACTTCAACCGAATCGCCAGGAGCTTTTCCAAGAAAAGCCGTACCAAGCGGTGACTCGTTGGAAATCCGTCCCTTGACCGGGTCAGCTTCGCTCGCGCCGACGATCGTATATTCTCTTTCTTTGTTGTTTGTTTCAACACGAACTGTGCTTCCCACGCTTACTGTTCCTGCGTTGCTCCGTTCAATAATAATTGCGTTGGGGACCAAAACTTCCAATTCAGCAATCCGTCCTTCCACAAAACCTTGTTCTTCCTTAGCTTCATTGTATTCGGCGTTTTCGGAAAGATCGCCCATGTCTTTGGCAATCTCAATTCGGGAAGCGACTTCTTTGCGCCGGACATTTCTTAGTTCGTTCAATTCTTTCGTTAGTTTTTCCAAGCCTTCTTTGGTTAAGTAATTGTTCATACCGATAATTTTTTCTTAGCTCCAAGCACACAAGCTACCTTAACAAAATATTCATGTCAACTAATTAAACTGTGGATTATGGCACGGACGAATCATTTTCGTAATTTGTTGGGTTATTGCGGTTTTTCGCCCACCAATCTAAAACCTCTCGCGCTACCGGTACCGAAGTTGAAGACCCCTCACTCCCCTCTTCAAGAAGAACCGTAATCGCGATTTGTGGCTTTTCATAGGGCGCAAAACCAGTAAACCAAGAATGATTTGCCTTGCTCGTCCCCCACTGCGCCGTGCCGGTTTTTCCAGCAACAGTAACGGGCAAGGAATTAAGCGACGATGCGCTTCCGTAAGTAACCGTGCCGCGCATCCCTTCGCGAATCACCTGAAGATATTTGTCCGGGACGACATTCGTTCTAATCGCTTCCGGCGCGATCGTTTTAATTGTTTCGCCATTAGCGTCAACAAAAGCTTCGGCTACGCGCGGCTTCCAAAGTGTGCCGCCGTTAGCCATTGCCGCCGTCCATTCGGCCACTTGAAGCGGCGTAACAAGCAAATCGCCTTGGCCGATTGAAACATGGTACGTATCGCCAATGAACCACTCCGAACCTCGTTCTTTTAACTTCCAGTCTGGGGTCGGAAGAAAGCCGTCTGATTCACCAGGAAGATCAATGCCTAATTTTTTCCCGATACCAAAAAGAGCGTAATACTTATCAATCCGATCTATGCCCAATCCTTGAAACGACTGATAACCGCCGCCAATCATATAAAAAAACGTATTAATTGACCAAGCAATCGCTTTCCGTACGTCAGTAATGCCGTGGCCACCAGCTTTCCAGTCAGGAAACCACCACTTCCCAGCATAAAGAATTCCGCCCGTTGAATTAACAGTTGTCTGCGGCGTAATAATTCCCTCGGTAAGCGCTCCGGCCGAAAGCACCATTTTAACCGTTGAACCAGATGGATAAGTTCCCGATATGGCTCGTGGAAAAAGTGGATGATCAGGATCGTCGGAAAGTTTTTTATATTCGGATGACGAAATTCCCGTCGCAAAAAGATTGTCGGAATAGCTGGGCAAAGAAACAAGCGCGCGAACCGAGCCATCATTCACATCCATTACGACAACCGCCGCACGATGAAGATGCGCCGCAGTCATTATTTTTTTTAATGATTCTTCAACGACAGCCGTAAGACCGGCGTCAATATTTAACTTAAGGTTAAAACCCGGCGCTGCCTCTTTTACGCCAAGAATCTTTTTTTCTTTTCCCATAGCATCAACCTGAACCGTTTCTATTTTTGGCGATCCACGGAGCGCGCTTTCGTAATAACTTTCCAATCCCGATTTACCGACAAAATCCGTTGTCGCATAATTGGCGATTTTGTCCGCAAGATTTGCTTGTCCGACTTTGCCGGTATATCCAAGAAGGTGCGAAAGCGACGGCAACGAATTGGAGAGTGTATAAAAACGGTGCGATCCGGTAACAATGTCAATAAACGAGTACTTGGCTCCGGCGATGCTTAAATTAACCGACTGGTCGTGGGTGAGTGAAGAACCGACAATAACCGGCTCGTAATCCTTACCCTTTGAAGCATCAAGCTGAGCGATTATTTCTTCTTTGCTGATTCCCAAAATCGCGGCCACGTTCATAAGCGCCGAATCGCGAGCCGTTGCATCTTTGGGTAATTCCGACGGAATGATAGCAAATTTTAAATCAGGAACATTTTGAACAAGCTGTTTTCCCATTGTGTCAAAAATAACGCCGCGCGGTGACGGCGTCGCGACTAGCCGCGTGCTGTTATTTTCCGAAAGCGCTTGAAACTTGGCGTTTTGAGACGCAAGATAAATAACACGAAAAATTATAAGCAAGTACACGGCGGCAAAGATGACAAAAATCATTGCCACCCGTCCAGTGGTCGCCGCCAGACCCATAAAACCAGCGGCCTTTTCTGCGCTATCGCCTGTCGTTACGCCCGAAGCCCAAGCCGCCTCGCCATAAGATCCTTCAACCCAAGAGCCTTTTCCGGCTGGATTATCAACCTTTCCGTATCGTCCTTCCAAAATTGGAAATGGATCGTTATTTTTAAACGTATCCATACAATTAGCTTACGTGAATGAGCCGGGTCGCTTTTTTTCCCCGCGCTTTTTTATAAATAGCAAAGAAAAAATATAAAAATATAGTTTCTGCAATGATCGCCCCGAACCCCGACAAAATAAGCGCAGGATTCGCACTTAACTTAATTGGCGAATTTTGACTTAGCAAACCCGAAACAAAAAACTCGGTTAAGAATATGGCAAAATGAATGCAAGCATTTAACGCAACCAGCGCAAAAAGCGATTGATCGGTTAAGATCGAATTAGAAACATAATACCCAGCAGCTGTGGCGCAAACGATAATAATAATCCACGCTAAAAAATTGTAGCCGGAAAAAAAACCGAGTCCAATCCCGATCCCCGCGGCAAGCGCGAAGGTCGTTTCTTTTTGCCGTAAAAATAAAAAAATTGTGAGCGCGATTGAAAAAATTGACATAAACCCTAAAAATCCCGGCAATGTCCTTAGAACGCCAATTTCAAATATCGCAAGCAATAATCCTGCCAAAAAATATAGTGATTGCTTTAAATACGACATAAGATTATTTTTTATGGATGACAGCAACGACGGTCAGAGTGTTTTGATCATAAGCCGGGATCACCGTTGCCGAAGCAAACGGATCCGACGGCACCCTAGAAACACTGTCTACCAAACCCAGCACCAAGCCAATGGGAATATTTGGTTCGCCGCCGGAAGTTATGACCATGTCACCGACGGAAAATTCGGCATCGTGAGGAACAAGTCCTAATTTAATTACCAATCCCCGATTACCCGAAACGATTCCATTCGCTTCGGTGTGCCCAGAAACCAGCGCCGCCACAACACACTTCTGATCAATCGTTAAAAGAACTGTTGCGCGTCCTCGTCCAACAGCAACAACTTTGCCAATCATAACCCCAGACCCATAAACAACTCCGTCACCAATCATAACCCCAGATTCGTCCCCGCGATCAATTATAAGGGCGTGTGTGGAAGCGGATGGATCAATACCAACAACATTAGCGGCAATCAATTGTAAATCACTCCGTTTTTTAACATCTAAAAGTTTTCGCAAAGAATCATTTTCCTGTCTTGTCGCATCAAGCTCAGCTGAAGCAACAAGTGATAAAGCAAGTTTGTCTTTTAAATTATTATTTTCGCGAATAAGATTGCCGGCGCCTAAAATTGCGCGACCATAATTTGCAAAATTAATTGCAAACGATCTTCCACCTCCAGCGATATTTAAAAGGCCGCGCGTCAAAGCAGCTTCCGGTTTATTAAATATCGGAACAAGGTGAAAAACGCAAAAAATTGCGATGATAATAATTGAAAAACGAATTTTTTTCATCGCGAGATAAATTAATTGGCTCGAGCCGAAGGCAAGGCGATGGTTTTAAGTAGGTTGGGATCTTCAAGCAAAAGTCCGGTACCGCGAACAACGCAGGTTAACGGATCGTCGGCAACGCGAACGGGAATATGAGCCGCTTCGGAAATTGCCGACGAAAGACCACGCAAGAGCGCGCCGCCCCCAGCCAAGATAATGCCGCGTTCGTAAATATCGGCAACGAGTTCGGGTGGTGTGATTTCTAGCGTTGATTTGATATTTTCAATAATATTTCTAACCGAACGCGCCAATGATTCGCGAATCTGCTCATCGGTCACGATTACTTCTCGAGGTAAACCCGTCATCATATCGCGTCCGCGCATTTCCATTGATAACGGCTCAGAAAGAGGCACGGCGGAACCAAGACGAATTTTTATATTTTCAGCAACGTGCTCGCCAAGAATCATATTAAAGTGATCGCGTCCGTATTGAACAATATTTTTGTTCATCTCATCGCCAGCGATCGGAAGCGACTTCCAAGTAACAATTCCCGAAAGCGAGACAACGGCAATTTCGGTCGTGCCGCCGCCAATATCCACAATCATCGTTCCGATAGATTCAGTGATCGGAAGACGCGCACCAATCGCGGCAACAATCGGCTGTTCAACCAGAATTGCGTCGCGTGCGCCGGCGGAGAGAACCGCGTCTTCTACCGCTTTTCGTTCAACTTCAGTAACGTCCAAAGGCACACCAACAACAACTTTAGGACGCGGCGAAAAAATTGTTGAATTACTATGAATTTTTTCAATAAAATACTTCAGCATTTTTTCAGCAACTTCAAAATCGGAAATAATGCCTTTGTTTAGCGGGCGCGACGTGGTGATATAGCCCGGTGTTTTACCCATCATTTCTCGCGCTTCGTGACCAACAGCCAAAATCTGGCCAGTGCGATTGTTTACCGCAACAACCGATGGCTCGTTTATCACAATCCCCTTGTCGCGTACGAAAAGCAAGGTATTGGCCGTGCCCAAGTCTATTCCGATATCTTTTGACATTGATCCAAAAAATTTTGCCATAGTCGTTTTTATTCGTTTGATGTTTTATGGGTTCTTAACTTCCGTTTTTTGCTTTAAAGAAATAAAGAAAAATTCTACAAGCGTCGCGGCGGCGGCAAGCATTATTCCATTCCACCACACAAGCATTTCTTTTTTAAAAAGAAAAAGCGAGACGACGGCGAGCACACCCACGATAATCGCTTGGCGAAAAGAAGCAGCCGCCAGCCGAGAAACGATTTCGTCGCGGTGGAAAATAATGCGGATAATAAGACCAAAAAGAGAAAACAAACCAACAACGGAAAAAAACAAAGAAACATACAAAAGCGCGTGGCCAAAAAAACCGGTCGTGTTAGGATCAACGCGAAAAACAACTAACGCAAAGGTGGAAAGCGCCAAAGCGGTGGCCAAGGACATTACGGTTAAGTAAGCGCGTAGCGACATAATTACTTTAAAAATATACCGAGTTCTTAAGGCAACTTATCAGAATTGTTCATCATTAACAAGTGTCCCGCGAAGGCTTATTTTAAGGTCATTAAAAACCAGACCCGAAGCCTGGTTCATAGCCGAAAAAAGACCATTTTTAAGGGCTTTTAGTTCAACCGCAGCGGCGGCCGAAACCGAAATCGCGTGAATAACGCCGTTCTTTTCACTAACCAGACGAATTCGCTCGGCAATTAAAGGATTTTTGGCAATAATATAATTCTGTCCTGCTTCAAGCGCCAAAGCAACCATTGCCTGGCAACCAAGTCTGACCGGCATCCGGCTTTGCATAAATTTTCCGAGTGAGGCAAATGACATATTAACTTTTAACTGTTAACTTTTAACTATTAGTATTCGTTTACCTAAAAGTTAAAAGTTAAAACCTGAAAGTTATTTAAAATTCCCTAAATTCGCAGATATCCTTAAAGTCGCAATTCTTGCACTTATACTCGTTAGGGTCGGCGCCAAAATCGCTTTTGCGAATTTGTTCAATACTGGATTGGATATATGTTCGCATCTTATCCAAATCTTTGTCCGTTCCCAAAAATTCCACGCTTGAGCCGTTATCCAAAAAAACAAAAATCAGTGATGATGGTTTTTTGCCAAGCACTTCAAGCGCCGCGATTTGATAAACCAACAATTGTTCTTTTTCTTCAAAACCAATGTCGTCTTCGGCTTTTGCTTTGCCAGTTTTATAGTCAACAATGCGAATCGTGCCGTCCAAAAGCTCGTCAACGCGGTCAATCGCCCCTCTAAAAGTCGCGTCACCGAATTTAAGATTGAATTTTTTTTCCAACCAAAGCGGTTTGATCGTTTGATCTTTTACTGAATCATAATATAACAACAGCTGTTTTTTCCCTTTGCCACGATATTCTTCTTTACTATTCGCATTATCAAACCATTCGTCAATCCAGCTTGCTTCATAAAGCGCGTCTAATTCTTCGCGCTTAATTAGCTCGCCCACCGTTTTTGGTTTTACTGCGCCGGCATCAAATAGACTTGTTTGCGCAGAAGCTTGCCGCTCGGCCACCGTTTCAAACATTTTCTGAAGCGCCGCGTGCATGGTTTTTCCAAAAGAAAATTGCCCCTTTCCCTTAATCGGAATCCTTAAAATGTGCGCGAACTTAAACTGCAGCGGACAGTTTTCAAAAGCCTTAAGTTGCGTGAAGGAAAAGGAATCCGAAATTAAGGTTTTGGGTTTTGGGTTACAGGTTACAGGAGAAGGCGCAGCATTTCCCTCCCTTAAGGTAAGGGAGGGCGGGGGTGGGTTATGTTCCTTATTTGATTTTTCTTGCGCCGTCGCGCCATATCCCAACTCAACCAAAAAGCGCGATGGTTTGCGTTTGCGCGCGCCGCCGTAATCATCGGCCGAAGTTAAAAACAAACCTTTTTTAGCGCGAGTCATTCCAACATAAAAAAGTCGTCGCTCTTCTTCCAGGTGGTGATCGCCTTCCGGCAAAATTTCCTTAATAAGCGCGGGTGGCAGTTCAATCGCTTCGGCACGCTCACCCGAAGGAAACCGACGGTCAATCAGTGAAACCAAAAATACATAATCAAACTCCAGACCCTTAGAAGCGTGCACCGTAAGAACGCGAACCGCTTCGGGGCCAACGTCCGGATCAAAAGCCAGTCGCCCATCTTCCCCTGCCTCAAGCTGCAATTTTATCCTTTCCAAAAACAATTTAGCCGTTGGTTCTATTTCGTTCGCGACAAATTCTTCAACCACCTTCCAAAATTGATTGATATAATTTAGTGTGTCGTGATTAAGTTGGTTGTCTTCGCCGACTAAGCGTCGTAAATAGCCAGTGTCTTCCAAAAAAGCAAAAATAACAACACGAACGTCGCTCTTTTTTGCAAGCTCGGTATGTCGCTCTATAAAACTTAAAAATTTATTAATTTTTGCGAGACCATCGGCTGTTACACCGAGCGTTGCCGCCTTGCCACAAGCCTCATAAAGCGACCAGGTGCCCTTTGCCGCGGCGTGCGTAAGCTTAACCGTGTCATCATGCGAAAGCTCAACAACTGGACCCACGAGCATCCGGTAAAGCGACGGGCTTTCGTGATAATTATCCAAAAGTTTTAAATAGTTGATAATATCCAGCACCACCGTTTTTTGATAAAGACCGCGCGAGGCGTAAAAAATATACGGAATCCCCGCCGCGGCAAGCGCCGCAATAAACGGATTAGCGCCATCGTTTGACCGTGATAAAATCGCGAATTGTGAATAATTGGTTTTGGGGTCGCTTATCAAAGTATCTTGAATTTTTTTAACCACCAACCGTGCCTCGTCGGTTATTGTTTCACCGTGCAAATGTTCAACTTTGCCCAAATCGGCATTATTCGCGTGTAATTTTTTTGACAAGCCATCACCAAGTTGCGCTTCAAGACGATTTGGATTGTTAGCCTGAATAAATTTATAGGCCGCGTCCAAAATCGTTTGCGGCGAACGATAGTTTTCGGTAAGGATAACTTGTTTTGTCGTCGGGTAAAACTGTTTAAACTGCAAGATATTAGAAACCGACGCGCCGCGGAATTTATAAACCGACTGGTCGTCGTCGCCGACAACGGTAATATTTGCTTTGTCACCCGCAAGCAAACGCAATAATTCAAATTGCGCAATGTTCGTGTCTTGAAACTCGTCAACGATCAAATATTTAAATTGCGAACGATATTTTTCTAAAATTGCGGGGCGAGTTTTAAAAAGACGAACAACCTCATTAATCAGATCGCCAAAGTCCATTGCTTCGTTTTCGCGCAGGAGTTGCGTATACACATGATAAGCCTCGGCCACTTCGTTAAGGCGCGTCGTCTCGTCAGTATCAGCTGGTCTGTCTTTATCTAGTTGTACGCTTTGCGCATACGCCAAATATTCAGCCGGCTGAATGACTTCGTCTTTGGCGCGGCTAAAATGTTTTAAAAGCGCGTGAATAAACTTAGTCGGATTCCCTAACGGCTTGTAGTAATCTAATTTAAAACGATCAAGATTATTTCTAATGAGCAACCATTGATCAGTTTCCGACAATAATTTGAAAGAATTAGGTAAGCCAATTGCAAGGCCGTGGTCACGCAAAATTCTTTCACCAAACGCATGAAAAGTCATTACCCAAAGATCCACATAACCGTAAGGAAGCAGTTTATCTATGCGCTCTTCCATTTCACCTGCCGCTTTGTCGGTAAAAGTGACGGCCAAAATTTCATCGGTTTTAGCTTTGCCGGTTTCCACAAGATACGCCAGGCGTTTCGTTAGCACCGACGTCTTTCCCGTGCCTGCGCCAGCCACAATTAAAAGCGGACCATTATCGTGGATAATAGCCTCTTTTTGCGCCTCATTCGCACCTGCAAGTAATTTCTCGCTGGCTTCCGACATAGAAGCCAGTTTACCACACGAAACATTCAACAAAAACACCCCCGACTTTAATAGAAAGTGGGGGTGTTTTTGTTGTACTATTTTTAGAGTTGCGTGACGAGTTCGTTGGAATAAACACCGCAAGCGCCGCCCAAGTATTCGCAAACGCGAATATGATACGAACCTGATCCGCTAAACGCCTCAAGGTTGGTCGTGCGTGCCGCTGGATCGCTCAGGTAGATATATTGATCGCCGTCGCGGGTTGGATAAGTTGGTGTCGCATTCTTTGACCAAACAATTTTAAAACCGTTCTTTGAATAACCATTAAGTGTCCAGCTGACCGTCGCGCCCGTTACCGTTGCTGAGATAGAACTTACGGCATTGGATGTTTCATTCTTTGCTTCTGGTTTTTTTACTTCAGGTTTTTTTTCTTCAGCTTTTGGTGTTATTTTTAGCTTTGCAAGTGTTGTACAAAACAGCGCGTGCGCCTTAGCTTTGGTTGCGGCGTCAAAAACGCCGGTTTCCGGCAAGCCGTTATTTTTTTGAAAACTAAAGAGGGCGGCGCGAGTTACTTTTCCAAAGTAACCAGTGCTCTTAAGTTTAAAGAAACCTTTTTCGCGTAAAAAATCCTGCAACCGTCGGACGCTGGTGGTCTCTTCTGCTTCGCCGTCGCCAAGCGAAAGCTCGGCATCGGCGACATAACACGCTGTTCCTTTTTTAAGATCGTCCAATCGTTTTTGCAATTTTGTAATTAGCGTTTGTAACTGTTCTATGCCGTAATTGGCAAAAACGTCCTCGCCTACCGTCGTCACTGCTCCAGCCGGAACAGGCGGAAATGCTCCCGCAATGATCAAAAAAGCCAAGACAACGCCGATAAACCGGTATTTTTTAGTCATAAATTAAATATTTAAGAGTTATCTTAAATTAATTATAGCACAAATACTCGTTCTTTGCCGCGCGAAAAATCTATATCTTAAACCTCTATCTTTTGATACAACTTCTTTTGAAAAGAAAAAAATAACGAACGAATATGTTCAACATTGCCAAGCACCTGTTCGGCATTGGCGATGGCATTATATTTTAAATTTAAAAGAATTGGCAATTGTTCTTCGCCCAGCTCATCCACGCCTTTTTCCGCGTACTTGGATAAAGCAAAATTTACAAATTCTTTTTGTTTTTCGTTTAACCCCTCGTAAATTATGTCTTTCGTTTGCTCTATCCGCTCAGCCCTGGTAACCGGACGGGTTAGAAACGATAAGTAAGCTAAAACGTCAAAAAGATCGCTTTGTTCGGCGTCAACCAACTGTTGAAAAGTTTGGAGTACGTCGGCACTATAACCTAATTCAGCAAGCTTTCCCAAAAAAACTTTTCGCGTCGTTGGATTAGACCAAATTTTTCTAAGCTCGTCTTCATTTTTGAAAAATTCCGGCAAAACGCCAAACATATTTTCCAAAAATTCCTGAACCGAAAGCGGTTTGCCGTCGGCACCCCAAAACGAGGTAGAGATCATATGCTTAATCTCGCGCTCTTTGCCGTCACGGAGTTTAATCTTCAATTTCACCTTTGGTGAATTATCACAAATACATGGAGCTTGACCGCAAACAGAACAGGTTCGCGGCGGTCGTTCACATTCACAAGGTTTTTTGCCGCACATTTTACATTTTTCTGGTGTCGGCGGCTTGCCGGTTGATACATCAATCGGTTCGCCGTCCCATTCGGGGTCGGAAAAATGTTTATAAGCGTCAACAAAGTCGTAAATTGTAAAATATTCTTTGCCGTCAAAAAGCCGCGTGCCGCGCCCAATAATCTGCTTAAATTCAATCATTGAATTTATCGGACGCATTAAAATAATATTGCGGATATTCCGCGCGTCAACGCCCGTAGAAAGTTTTTGCGAGGTCGTTAAAATCGTAGGAATAGTTTTTTCGTTATCTTGAAACTCGCGCAAAAATTGTTCACCACGCCCGCCGTCGTTGGCAGTTACGCGCACGCAGTAATTTGGATCTTTGTTATCTTTCATTTGGTTGACTAAGTCGCGAACTGCAGCAGCATGAGCCTGATTAGCGCAAAAAATAATTGTTTTCTCGTTTTGGTTAATTTCATCTAAAATTACACGAACCCGTTTTGCTTCACGTTCTTTAATAATAATAATTTTATTAAAATCATCCTCTTCATAACGTTTTCCTTCTTCAACCTCACCCTCAATAATTTGGTCATCTGAAGTATAAATATAATCGTCTAAGGTTGTTTGAACACGTTTAACCTTAAACGGTGTTAAAAAACCGTCGTTTACGCCTTCTTTAAGAGAATAAATATATACAGGATCGCCAAAATATTTATAAGTATCGGCATTGCCTTTTCTTTTTGGCGTTGCCGTTAAGCCAAGTTGTACCGCCGGTTTAAAATACTCCAAAATATCGCGCCAAGTACTTTCGTCGTTGGCACCGCCACGATGACACTCGTCAATAATTATTAAGTCAAAAAAATCAGGAGGGTATTCGCCAAAATACGGACTATTGCCGGAGCCGCTCATAAAAGTCTGGAAGATTGTAAAATATACGCTCCCACTCATTGGCACGCCGCCTTTTTTCCGAATATCCATCGGATCAATCCGAACCAAAGCGCCGTCGCCAAAAGCCGAGAAAGCATTAAACGCTTGATCGGCTAAAATATTGCGGTCAGCCAAAAATAAAATTCGCGGTTGCCGCACCCTGTCGCGTTTTAAATTCCAGCGCGTTTGAAACAACTTCCAGGCAATTTGAAAAGCAATAAAAGTTTTACCCGTGCCCGTCGCGAGCGTCAAAAGCACGCGATTTTTTTCTTCAGCAATCGCGTTCATTACATTATTAACCGCGATCTCTTGGTAGTAACGCGGTTTCTTGCTTGTTCCGCCGTCTTCAAACGGTACGGCATCAAATTTTTCTTTCCATTCATTCTGATCGGAAAAAGTTTTGTTCCACAGCGCGTCCGGCGTCGGAAAAGCTACAATCTCGCCCTCGCGACCCGTTTTCATTGAAATTTCGTAAATCCCCTTTCCGTTTGTTGAATATGTATAATCAAGATGCAGTTTGGCCGCATACGCCTTGGCTTGACCCACTCCGGCGCCGACCTCTTCAGTATCAGCCTTGGCTTCTACCACGCCAAGCTTGCAATTTTTGTAAACCAAAATATAGTCGGCGATTTCCGCTTTGCTTCGCGTGCCGCCCACTTGAATCCGCCCTTCGGTAATATGAAACTCGCGAAGGATTTTTGACCCTTCCACCACGCCCCACCCACTTTCTTTAAGTTTGGGATCAATATATTCCGCTCGTGTGTCGGCTTCGTTCATAAAGTATTTAATTTTGCCTTAAATTAGACGTTTTGTCAACCCTTCAGTAGGGTTATCAACTTCTCTTGTAAAGAACGTTAAAACCTGCTATATTCTATACATAAGAAGTAATTCCTCTCGCGTTGGGATACCGCATGGCGTCCCGTTAAAGCGAGGGGTTTTCTTTTATGAAAACAGTAACCGCTCGTCAATAATTTTGTCTTTTATAATTTCATAAAATTCATAATCTCCTCTTTCGTACTTGCGAAATATAGCCCAGGAAATAAAATCAACCGCTTGTAAACCTTTCTCGTCGTGCGAAGCCGCAAGCGACATTTCAAATTTACAATCGCGCCTTTTCTTCATCGCTTCGGTTATGTAAGCGATAAAATTATCGCGTAAATTCTTTTTTGTATCCTTTCTGTCAACCACGAGAAATAGTTGGTTATCGCCGTCAACGCGTTTTGAATTTATCAAACGGTCAAGAATTACGTTTGCCGTGTAGTTATAGAGATAGTTTTTCTGATTTTGCAAATCAACATAGACCTTTTCTTTATTTAAAATTGTAGTTACTACGGCGATATCTAGCTGTGAAAGCGATTTAAGCACCCTCGTGCGCGTAACATCGTCGCAATGATACGCATGAAGTTCTGAAAACTTATGCTTGTGTTTCTTTTTCAAACCATTTTTAACTTTTTTAATTACGCGCTCAAGCAGGCGCGGATCATTCACAACAACCAAAGTAAACAAAAACCACTTACTAGATTTCTTAGAAAATCCTAGATCACCGCTTTCATCAAGAAATATATAAGCCATATTCACAATATTCCTGTCCGGATTAGACATTAGATATTAGGAATTAGATATTCATCGTATTACAGCTCCCCGCTAAACGCCTTTTTGAGAACCGATTTCTTTAATTCTTCCAAATCCAACAATTTTTGTTTATATAACCCCTCCAGCTTTTTCGTCTGTTCCGATAAGGCGTCAAGCTTTGCAACAATCTTTTTTTGTTGGTGGAGGGATCTTGGAAATTGAATAAACACCTCGCGTATCTCTTCCAAGTGAAGATTAGGAACCCCTACCCCTTTTAATCTTTTGTTAAACTGTTTTTTAGCCATAGGTGAATTAATAAAATACAACAAAAAATTTGGCAGGATCGCATCTTTAGCACGAATTAACGCCAAACTTACATATATATCAAAAACTAAGTTCCTATCCACCATTGCAGCCACTCCAGTCGTACCATTTTTAGCCAACAGGATATCACCCAAGCGAGGCGAAACCCGTTTATGCATTTTCGAGATGTTGTTTTTGGTCAATATATTTAATCTTTTCCCAATTAATTTTTCCGCTCGTAACATTTCTGAGGATAAAAAAATTATTCCACTATCATAATATGTTGGCGTTTGGTGTGTTCCGTCCGTTATTTTTTCGGAGATATCGCCCAACCGTTTCTCCTCCCACCCCTCCCCCGGATTAGAAAAGATGCTTTGCAGATACGACTCAAAAAGCTCTTTTGCATTCTGCAAATTTTTTTCCGTATTCTTTTTAACCTTCACAATCCCCTCAAACACCTCATCCAAAATTTTTACGATCCGTTGTTGTTCGGGGAGGGGTAAAATTGGAATTTCAAAATCCTTTAAATCAGTAAATTTTAAATTATTTATATTAGCCCCACTGGAAATTTTTTCCAAATGATCTTTATAAAACGATGAGCTTAAAATATAAAAAAAATATTTTGAATCAATGCATTCTTTGGGTGTTAATTGACCCATAAATCCACCAAAGGCATATTTGTAATCACCATCAATTAGTGCAATTTTTCCAAGATGACTTTTACTACCATTTGCAGTGCATACAATTATCGATCCTCTTCGCACCATTTTATTATCTGGAATCATTATTGTATTGCTTATATATCTCAGGTCGCTTAAATCTAACAGGCCACTATTTAGATCAATATTATTTGAGCGTAAAACAATATTATCTGAAAAATCTACCTCGTCTTTTTTAGAATAAGTTAGCCCTCTCGAAAAATCACAAACTTCGCCGAGTTTTTTTGTTTGTAAATTTATTTCCATAATTTATTTTAGAAAACCGACCCATTCACTATTCAGATCAAAATAATTATATCCATTCTGTGAATCTGATTCTAAGTGGCCAATCCATTCATTATTAATATCAAAAATCATGTAGCCATTTTGTGAATGCTTAATTGCAAACTTTGTTTGTTCTGCGCTAAAGTCGAAAAACAACAACGAATTTTGTGAATTTTCAAAAATCACAAATTCGTAGGGGGTGCAGTTAAGGTCATAATTATAATAACCAATAAAATTTGCGTTAAATCTAGGATTAATTAAATTATTAAATCTTGGATTAATAAGGTTGTTAAATCTAGGATTAATTAAATTATTAAATCTTGGATTAATAAGGTTGTTAAATCTAGGATTAATTAAATTATTAAATCTTGGATTAATAAGGTTGTTAAATCTAGGATTAATTAAATTATTAAATCTTGGATTAATAAGGTTGTTAAATCTAGGATTAATTAAATTATTAAATCTTGGATTAATAAGGTTGTTAAATCTAGGGTTTCTATTATTGCTCACTGGCGCTACATCTAAAGTTAAATCCAGGAATACGAGAACAGGAATATTGCGACTATCGTTCGTAAAATTTATAAAAATTCTGAGTATGCCAACTTTAAAAAATTGTATTTGTCCAAATACAAAATTCAATCCTAAATAATTTGCTACACCATTAGCATCTAAAACCTTTATTTTATTAAGAACATCAACAATTATTCCTTTAGGTGTTTTATCAAGTTGATTTAACTTATTTTCAAATTTTTCTGTTGCCAATATTTTAATATTCATAAATGTAGGTCAGACATTATGTCTCTCAATGCGTCGTTTCCTTTCCTAATTGACTCATTTACCTTTTGAGCCAGTTCTGGAAGACATTGGCTCCTCATATACGCTGTACAATAATCATTGTCCTTAAACTTCTCAATAGATTCATCTATTTGGATTTGAAATCTAAAGTAGAAATATATAAAAATACTGGCCAGAATAAGAAAATAAAAAGACTTGGTTTTGTAAAAAGACCCCCAATTCAAAGAATTGTTTATGGTTATTTCTGTTACGAAAGCACCGGAAAGTATGCTGAAAATAAAAATACTAAAAATATTTATTATTGTTTTAAAAAGCGGGGATTTTTGTATCTTATCTTTTAAACAAAGGTGCATATTATAGCCTCGCCATAATACTTTCAATAATTTTTTTTGAATCAACATCTAAAATGACCATATTTTTTAAAACCTCTTTCGGATCACGCAAAGCGGCTTCGTCAGCTTTATTCGGATTCTTCACTGATAAATCAAAAGTCGCTTGATCAATGTCCTTAACATTCACACTCCAACTATTGGCGCTATTGGCTTTGGTTTTTTGTTGGGTGATGAAGTCGGCGAGGTCGGGTTCGTTTAGGGGGTTTCCTTTGCCGAGGTTGCGGTTTAGGTTCAATTGGTAGAACCAAACTTTTTTAGTTGGGGCGCCTTTTTCAAAGAAAAGAATTACGGTTTTAACGCCGGCGCCCTGAAAGGTGCCACCGGGGAGGTCTAAAACAGTGTGGAGGTTGCAGGATTCTAAAAGTAATTTACGCAGGCTGACCGAGGCGTTGTCGATGTTGGAGAGAAAGGTGTTTTTTATGACGATACCGGCGCGGCCGCCGGCTTTTAACATTTTTATAAAGTGTTGGAGAAATAAAAAAGCGGTTTCGCCGGTTTTAATGGGAAAGTTTTGCTGAAGCTCGGGGCGTTCCTTGCCGCCAAAGGGCGGGTTAGCTAAAACAATATTGTAGCGATCCTTTTCCATTATATCGGCAAGATTTTCGTTAAGCGTGTTTGTTTTTCTAATATTTGGCGCTTCCACGCCGTGCAAGATCATATTCATAATGCCAATAATGTATGGCAATGAGATTTTTTCCTTTCCGTATAAAGTTTTCTTTTGAATCGTCGCCCAGTCTTTGGTAGAAATTTTTTCTCTGTTTTGCGTTAGGTATTGAAACGCTTCAACCAAAAATCCGGCACTGCCGCAGGCGCCGTCGTAAATCGTTTCGCCGACCTTTGGATCAACAACCTTAACAATCGTTTTAATAAGCGGGCGCGGGGTGTAGTACTGGCCGCCATCTTGGCCGGCGTTGCCCATCCCTTTTATTTTGCTTTCGTATAGGTGCGACCACTCGTGCTTTTCGGCTTCGGTTTTAAAATGCAAACCATCAATAATGTCCAAAATATTTCGTAGCGCGTAGCCGCTTTGGATTTTATTTTTTAGTTCGCTAAAAATTTCGCCAATTTTATATTCAACCGTGTCCGAGCTTTCGGAAGCGGCTTTAAACTTTTTTAAGTACGGAAAAAGTTTGTCATTTACAAAATCGCGCAAATCATCGCCGGTAAGCGTTTTGTTGTGATCCAATTTTCCGCCAACGGCCTTGGGGCACGCCCAAGCGCTCCAACGGTATTGCGGTTCAAGAATGTAATTAAACTTTTTACCCGCCAGTGCCGCTTCGGTCTTTTTTGTTTCCTCCAAGTCATCAAGATACTTTAAAAACAAAATCCAAGAAGTTTGCTCAATATAATCAAGCGCTCCGCCAGCATTGTCCGCGCGCAAGATATTATCAATATTTTTTAACGCTTGTTCAAACATATTTTTACGCCAAAATCATCTAATTAATTATAAAAATATACCGTTTTTTGGCGGAAAAAGCAAGTAAGGAACACAACGCCAAAAACCCTCTCCCGGCCTTCGGCCACCCTCCCCCATTTTTGGGGGAGGGAAAATACCGCGCCCCGAGCTTGCAAAAGTAATTAAAAAATGAGAGAACTTAAACTAGGAGGGACACCAATGGAAACAAGTTCTTTTGAACACGAAATACTGTTGCAATATCTACCCAAACCGATCAGAACCACGATCCTTTTTATCACCCATGACAACACCGACGCCACTCTGGACAAAGAGGCAGAAGCGGCGATCACGAACAGTGTATCCATGAGTCACGTTGTCCGTTTGCCCCTAGCAGAAGTTCTTAGGTACATAAGCATGGGAATCTACGACGTCGTCGTCCTTTGGACTGATCAGGAAAGTGACGATGAAATTTCGGCGCTTGCGAACAGGCTGAAAAAAGCCAGCCACCCCGAGAACGACGATAGTGAACACTACAAAGTAAAGATCGTCGTTTTCTCCGCGCGGCAAAACTCTGGTTCTCTGCCTTGCGTCAACGCAAGGGTTGAGCAGCCCAACGTGAACGACCTCGCCATGATTGTCAGTTTGGTCAACTTACGACACGACTAACTGTCACACATTCAACCTCTAACCCAACTCCACACCACCTCGCTCGCCCAAAAAGCCTGCGAGGTGATTTATTTAAACCAATCCTCGTTTTTCGGTGAGCATTTTGGAAAAACCTAGAACACGAGGATCCATAATTAAATCCGAGCGGCGGACGGGACGTTTAAGCGTAATACCATCAAGCGTTCGGCAGCGCGACAAAGCGACGTAGGATTGGCCGGCGGCAAAAGCGCCGCGACCAAGGTCAATTACAACCTTGTCAAAAGTTTTACCTTGGCTTTTGTGAATCGTTGTTGCCCAAGCCAAGCGTAAAGGAAACTGCGTAAAACTTCCGAGCGTTTCTCTTGTAATTTCGCCAGACTCGCGATCAAATTTTGTCTTTGCCTTATTCCACGTGTACGGCAAAATTTCAAAGGTTCGGCCGGTATCCAAAGTTACGTCAATGGACTCGTCTCGCACTTCTCTTACCGTCCCGAGCGTGCCGTTTACCCAACGGCCTTGATTGTCGTTATTCATTAGCATTACCCGCGCCCCGTTCTTTAGTCGTAGTTCCATTTCGGTCGGCAAATCGCGTTCTTTAAATTCGCCAACCAGCTTACCTTTGGCAACAGCGACCTTACCACTAAGACGCGCTAGATTATTTTCGTTGTGCGTATCGGCCTGAGTATTAATCGTCATTAAGTGCATATGCTCGCCCTTGGGGTCGGAAAAATCTGGATCAAAACGCAAATTTAATTCCGCGAGTTCGGCTTCGGATATTTTCCCATCGCGAACCGCGTTTAAAATTTTAATAAAACCTTCGTCGGTCTGCCGATATATTTTATTTAATTCAATATATTCCAAAGCGCCAAATTGCATACATTCACGAATCGCGCCCGAAGAGAAAAAGAACGGCGTGGCATACATTTTTTCCAATTCTTCAGTTTCCTCGCCGCGCACGATCGGCGGGAGCTGATGCAAGTCGCCAATCATAATAAGTTTTTTGCCGCCAAACGGCGTTTTATTTTTAAGCGCCGCGCGCAAAAATGTATCAATACAATCCATAAGGTCGGCGCGAACCATAGAAACCTCGTCAATGATTATCGTTTGCAATTTTTGAAACAGTTTATCTTTGCGCGACAAAGTACCGTCATGCTTGGCTTCTTCAAGCGAGGCGCCGGGGCGCAATTTAAAAAATGAATGAATCGTTTGTCCATCAATGTTTACGGCGGCGACCCCGGTTGGTGCAACCACTGCCACCGCCCGTCGTGTCCGCTCCCTAAAGTAACGCAAAAGCGTGGACTTGCCCGTCCCCGCTTTTCCGGTAATAAACACGTTCTTTTCACCCTTTTCCATCACCTCGTACGCATTTCTAAATTGTTCGTTAAAATCTATCTTGTCCAGCATAAGTTAATTAAAGCACACAAACACCCCTCACCCCAACCCCTCTCCCATTCTTGGGCGAGGGTGATAAAAAAGTTAAAAGTTAAAAGTTAAAAGCTCTTTCCTAAGTTTTTTATGCTCCGGAATCGTCTTCGCGACCAAATCCCAAAATCTTTTTGAGTGATTAAATTCTGCCAAATGACAAAGCTCGTGAACAATAATATAATCGGCAAGGTGCGGCGCGAGAAGTGACAGCTTATAATTAAAATTTAGATTCCCCTTTTTTGAACAACTTCCCCAACGCGTTTTTTGATTTTTAATATTCACCGCTTTAAAACGAAAACCATAAAATAAATTAAAATGCCTAATCCGATCATTAACAAGGGCGCGTGTGATTTCTTTATATTTTAAATATTCGCTCCGCGTTCCCTTTTTTACAATTTGTATTTTATGCTCTTTAAAAAAGGCAATTTTGCGGGTGAGCCATACAGCTTTTTCGCGGATAAATTTTTCGGCCAGTGTTTCATTAGCCCACCACGGCGTTGTCACAACAATTCTACCATCGCAATATACCGCAAGCCGCATCCGCTTGGCTCGTCGGCTTTTCTTTATGGTATAAGGAAGCGTCGTAGATTTATTTTTTAACGTAAAAAAATTAATTTGATTCCGGCGTACCGCTACGCGCGCGATGATGACGATGAGCAACTTTAAGTCGCGCCATTTCCCGTTCCAAGGCGATAGCAGCATCGGCATAAGCAACAGCATCGTGATCTTTTGCCGCTTCGGCCGTGGCCTCGGCCCGCGCTTTGGCATTTTCAATTTCCGAAATAACTAAATCCTCGGCGCGGTCGGCCGAGTCGGCTAAAATAATCGCGCGGCTGCCTGGCAAAATTTGTACCGCGCCGCCGGAAACGGCAAAATATTTTGTCGCGCCGTTTGCACGGACAACAAGCGCACCCGAAGATACTAAACCAACCAAACCAATATGGTTTGGTAAAACGGTTATTTCACCATCAAACGTCGGCACGGTTACGCTATCCACTTCTTCCTTAAGTACCGTCTTTTCAGGAGTTGTTATTTCTAAATTCAACTTTGCCATTTGTAGGGTTTAGGGGTTAGGGGTTAGCGTTGAGTGTTTTACTAAACGCTATACGCTTGACCCTAAACGCTTTAATATTAGTTCTTTGATTTCTTCCAGTCTTCAACCACCTCATCAATCGTTCCTTTCATATAGAAAAACTGTTCTGGAACTTCGTCGTGCTTGCCGTCCAAAATTTCCTTAAAGCCGCGAACCGTTTCTTCGCGTTTAACATAGCGACCAGGAATGTTAGAAAAAGTTTCCGCAACAAAGAACGGCTGGGAAAGGAATTTTTGAATTTTACGCGCACGAGAAACAGTCAATTTATCTTCGGGCGACAATTCTTCCATACCGAGAATAGCGATAATGTCTTGAAGATCCTTATAGCGTTGAAGGACTTTTTGCACGCCGCGCGCGACCGCGTATTCGTTTTCGCCAATGATGAGCGGATCTAAAATTCCGGAGCTAGAGTCAAGTGGGTCAACGGCCGGATAAATACCAAGTTCGGCCAGCGAACGTGCGAGCACGACCGTTGAATCCAAGTGGCCGAAGGTTGTGGCTGGCGCTGGGTCGGTAAGGTCGTCGGCAGGAACGTAAACCGCCTGCACTGAAGTAATAGAACCGTTCTTGGTTGAGGTAATACGCTCCTGAAGCGCACCCATTTCGGTTGCGAGCGTTGGCTGATAACCGACAGCCGAAGGAATACGTCCAAGCAACGCGGAAAGTTCGGAACCCGCTTGCGTAAAGCGGAAAATGTTATCAACGAAAAGCAAAACGTCCTGATGTTCTTCGTCACGGAAATATTCAGCTTGCGCAAGACCAGTGAGCGCAATGCGCGCGCGGGCGCCTGGCGGTTCGTTCATCTGACCAAAGACGAGCGCGGTCTTGTCCAAAACGCCTGACTCTGCCATTTCGCTATAAAGCGCGTTACCTTCGCGCGTGCGTTCGCCAACGCCGGCAAAAACCGAGTAACCGCCGTGTTCGGTCGCAATATTGTGAATTAATTCCATCACGATAACCGTCTTCCCAACGCCAGCGCCGCCAAAGAGACCGACCTTGCCGCCTTTCATAAAGGGACAAATGAGGTCAATGACCTTAATGCCGGTTTCAAAAACTTCGGCCTTGGTTGATTGCTCGCGGAAAGTTGGCGCGGCGCGATGAATAGGATATTTTTTGCTGGTTTTCGGCGCTGGCTTGCCGTCAATCGGGTCGCCCGTGACGTTAAACATTCGGCCGAGCGTTTCTTTACCAACCGGCACCGAAATCGGCGCGCCGGTCGCGGTAACTTCTATACCGCGCGCCAAGCCGTCGGTTGTGGACATTGCGACCGTTCTAACAACACCACCGCCCAAGTGCTGGGCAACCTCAAGCGTTAGCAAGCCTTGTGGTGAGTCAACTGTGAGCGCTTCATAAAGCGCCGGCAAATCGTTTTCAAATTTAACATCAACGACCGGTCCGATGATTTGTGTAATTGTTCCCTTGGTTAGATTAGACATAGTTTTTTATTATATTTACAATTTGCAATTTACTATTTGCCACTAACCCTCAAGTGCGGCGCGGCCGGCGGAAATTTCCGCGATCTCGGCCGTAATCGCCGACTGACGCGCTTGGTTAAGAGTAAAAGTTAGATCGTCAACCATTTCCGCGGCGGCATCGGTCGCGCTGCGCATACTCATCATCCGCGCGGAGTGTTCCGAAGCAGCAGCTTCAAGAATTGCCTGGTACAGACGAGCTTCCAAAAAACGCGGTAAAAGTTCGTTAAGAATTATGCTCGGATCAGGTTCAAAGGCCGCATTCGCCACGTCTTTTTCAATCTGCTCCCCGAGCGCAATTGGCAAAAAACGAGTAACGCCCGCTGTCTGTTTTAAGGCCGAAATAAAACGCGTTCCCGCAACCCAGACACTACCATAGACCCCAGAAATAAATTCGCTTTGCGAAAGCGACGCGATCGGACGAATTGACTTAGCACGCGGCGCGTTCGTGAGTCCAGGAAAACTGGCAATAATATTTTTTCCAGCGCGACGCAAAGCCATTTCGGCGTGCCGGCCGCAAACAATGTAATCAACGTCGGCGTAGGCAGCCATATCCACGAGCACCGACCTAAGAAGTGAAACATTGTACGCACCGCAAAGCCCGCGGTCAGAACCAATGACAATGCAAAGCGCTTTCTTTCCCTTAACCTCGGGCACGCAGAGCGTATTTTGGTGCGATGCCCCAAGGTACGACAAATGGCCGAGTAAGCCGTTCCCAAGCTCTTCGTACCGGCGCGCGGCGGTCGCAAGCATTACCGCACGACGCATTTTGGCTGCGGAGACAAGCTCCATAGCCTTAGTAATTTTTTTGGTATTGCCAACCGACTTAATGCGGCTGCGAATTAATCGCGCGGGGACGGCCATTGTTTAGGGTTTAGGACTTAATTTGAAAAGGGAAATTCCTTTATCGCTTTCTTAATCGCTTCTTCTATGTCGGGCGATAGTTCTTTCTTTTCATTTAGAGCTGTAACAACCTCGGTCGCGGAGGTTTCCAAATATTCAAGAAAACTTTTTTCCCACGCTGTAATCTTTTCCGCCGGAATGGCGTCAAGATAACCATTTACCGCGGCATAAAGAATAATTACTTGTTCCGATACCGCGAGCGGACGATATTGACCCTGCTTTAAAATTTCCACAATGCGGCGTCCGCGTTCAATTTGTTTGCGCGTCCCCTCTTCAAGATCAGTCGCAAATTGCGCAAAAGCTTCAAGCTCGCGGAATTGGGCGAGATCAAGACGCAAACGTCCCGCGACTTTTTTCATCGCTTTAATCTGCGCCGCGCCGCCGACGCGAGAAACCGAAAGTCCGACGTTAAGTGCTGGCCGAATACCGCGGTAAAACAAATCCGACTCTAAGAAAATTTGACCGTCGGTAATGGAGATAACGTTAGTCGGAATGTACGCGGAAATATCGCCGGCCTGCGTTTCAATAATTGGAAGCGCCGTAAGTGAGCCGCCGCCTTCTTTTTTGCTCATCCGCGCCGCGCGTTCCAAAAGACGGGAGTGCAAATAGAAAACGTCGCCCGGGTAGGCTTCGCGTCCCGGTGGACGACGAAGAATGAGGGAAATTTGCCGATACGCCCAAGCGTGTTTGGAAAGATCATCGTAAACCGCGAGCGCGTCGCGCCCCTTGTCCATAAAATATTCGCCCATCGCCGCGCCAGCGTAAGGCGCAATAAACTGAAGCGCCGCCGCCGAACTGGCCGGAGCAGAAACAATGATCGTGTGTTCCATTGCGCCAACTTCGGTGAGTTTGGCAACGATGCGTGCGACTTTGGATTCCTTTTGTCCGATCGCGACGTAAACGCAAATTACGTTTTTTCCTTTTTGGTTGATAATCGTGTCCACGGCAACAGCGGTTTTTCCCGTTTGCCGATCGCCAATGATAAGTTCGCGCTGACCGCGGCCGATCGGAATCATCGCGTCCACGGCTTTAATGCCGGTTTGGAGCGGCGTATTTACCATTTCGCGCGCGAGCACGCCCGGCGCGATTTTTTCTACTGGATATTGCGCCGACGCTTTTATTTCACCCTTGCCGTCAAGCGGTCGGCCAAGCGGGTCAACGACGCGGCCAATGAGTGCCTCGCCAACGGGAACGGAAAGAATTTTTCCAGTGCGCTTAACAATATCGCCTTCTTTAATTCCCATCGCATCGCCCAAAATCATCGCGCCGACAGTTTCTTCTTCAAGGTTTAACGCGACGCCAAAAACATTGCCCGGAAACTCAAGCATTTCCGAAGCCAAGCAATCGGCAAGTCCGGTCATTCGGGCAACGCCGTCGCCGACCTCAATAACCTTGCCAACTTTTTCGGCACGGGCATCGGCGGAAAACGAAGCAATTCCCTCTTTCAATTCTTTGATCAATGATTTTGCGTCGGGCATAAATTTAAATTTTATTTTGAACCAGAATATTTTTTAAATTATTTATGTTTGTTTTTATTGAACCATCATAACGCGTATCTTCTACCTCCAAAACCATTCCGCCAATAATACTTTCATCAATTTTCTCTTCAAAAACCACGTTGGAAAATTTTTCGGAGATTTTTTTTCGCGTTGCCGGATTTAATTCTTTAGCCGAAGTAATCTGTCCAGCGCGACGTCCTTCCACCGCAAGCGCAACGCGCGAAAATTCGGAAAAGATGCGATGTTTTAAATTGCTTTTTCTTTTTCTGGCAAGATCGGACAAAAAAGCGCGAATAACCGACGGCCGCATCTCGCGCCCAGTACTCATAAGCACGGCGTGCAGTTCCTTGGCATAAGTGGCGGGCGTCTTGCGCATAGCTATGCTTCTTTAACAATCTTTTCAATTAGGTGTTTATCTTTGGCGTCGGTCATTTTTTCGCCGATCAATTTTTCCGTGGCACTAGAAATAAGTTCGGCGGCGGCGGCGCGGACTTCGCTAATCATTAGGTCGCGTTCGGCGGCAAGCTGGCTTTTTCCACCGGCGATGATTGCTGCAACTTCGGCTCTTGCCTTGTCGGTCGCGCTTCCGCGCACCGATTCAGCGGCATCTTTGGCCGCGGCAACGACTTTTCCAGCTTCGGCACGCGCTTCGGTCAAAATGGCGAGCGATTTAGTTTCGGCCAAGCGCAATTCTTCGCCAATTCGTTCGGCGTCCTTAAGCGAGTCAGTAATTTTCTTTTGGCGCTTTTCCAAAACACCGATCAGCGGCTTGTAAAGCAAAAATGAGAGCGCCAAAAATAAAATGACGAAGTTAACGAGTTGGGCGACAAGCAGGCGCCAATCAATTCCTAGTTTTTCGAATAATTCCATAGATTTTTTATGCGAAGGACAAATTTCAGGATTCAAAAAATTGAACCCTGTTTTTATCTTCCGTTCTAAACAAACTTAATGATGAGCGCCATAACAAAGGCGTAAATCGCGATCGCTTCGGCAAAGGCGATGGCCAAAATCATGGCCGTCTGAACTTTGGACGCGGCCTCGGGATTACGACCGACCGCTTCAAGACCCTTTCCGGCGAGAAGGCCGATCGCTAAGGCCGGACCGAATCCGCCAACAGCGATCGCAAGCGCGGCGGCGATGGATTTGACTGCTTCTATTTCCATATTATTTTAAGATAAGAATTAAGATCTATGAATTAAAAAGTTTGTACAAGCTTCTTCATTCTAAGATCAAATCTCCTATCACGAGTGGGCGGGGGCGTGTTCGTGCCCTTCGTGCGCTGTGGTCGCACCGGTAAGAAAGACAAGGGTAAGCATTGAAAAGACCAGCGCTTGGACAAAGCCGACGAAAATTTCCAAAAGCAGGAACGGCAGAGGAACAATATACGGCACGAGCGTACCAATAACAAGCAGTAAGATTTCACCGGCAAAAATATTTCCAAACAATCGGAAGGTAAACGATACGACCTTGGAAAACTCAGAAATAAATTCTAGAAGACCGACAAAGGTACCGATGAAGTATGGTTTTTTCCAAGGGGCGACAAAAAACTTTCCGCCATAACGCCAAATGCCAAGTGAGGCAACGCCAAAAATTTGCGTCGCAAAAAACGCGACAATCGCAATCGCGGCCGTAAAATTTAAGTCTGCCGACGATGAACGAATAAATGGAATTAGCACCAACTTACCTTCAACGTGTTCCCAAATGCCAATTGAACCCAAACCCGGAACCAACTCAACCCAGTTAGACGCAATCACCGCGATAAAAATAGTCGCGACAATCGGAAAAAATTTTTTCGTTTTTTCGCGGTCGTTGGTCACCGAATCAACCATTCCCATTAACAACTCTATAATTTGCTCAACAGCATTTTGCAAACGTCCAGGAATCGCTTTTATTTTAAAACGAAAGACCGCGGCAAAAATAACTAACGCCAAAGTAATCACCCAACCGACCATAAGTGTGTTGGTAACTGGGAAATTTCCGATATGAAATATTGGTTCAGCGGCCAAAGAAATATTCATAAGAAAGGACAATAGTTTATCATCCACCTTTGACTATGACAAGGGATTGTTTTTAAAAAACGTGAGAAACTAGCCGTTCTCGGGTCACCACTCTTGACAAATTGGCTTTTTCTTGCTAAAAAGATTGGCTGCTTAAACTTTGTTTAACCCAAAAGTTGGCAGAGAATTTTCTAGGACGTAAGGAAAATTGAGAGGGAGGACTTTGAAAATGACGAACGCAAGCACAGATAAACGACCGACTATTGTCAGTATTCACTCAACGCCTGGAATGCAGTATGACGTAGCAAGCGGAGGAATCGGTTTTTGCGTACCTTATGAAGTCAGCAATCAAAAACCGGTGAATCTGAAATTTTTTGCATTGGCCGCGGGTGGTTGTCCAATAGCTAGCACGCCTTGTGCAATTAGAATCTACGCCAAAAGCGACCTCAATAACGCAGTGGAGACTTTGGAGATAGCAAGCAAAGAAAAATCCGCCCAGTTTACTCTCCCTGACAAATACAGAGATGACTTGTGCGATTACGTGCTAGTCGTCACCATGTGGAATCCAGAAGACACCAATGAGAACGTGTCGATTGAGATTCAATTCGTTCCATTCGGATTGGAGGAACTTGCCGCCGAAGAAGATGAGGACACCGGAGTAAACCCTGGCGGAAAACTGGCCGACACTGTCGCCAGTCTGGCTATCCAAATTCCAGAGCTTGCTACCCAGTTCGGGGAAATCAAACGTCTCTGTGACGGTATGGATACTGAGCTTCAACAAGTCTCAGGAAAGACGGCCGATCTTCCCAAGACACTTCATTCAATCGGGTTGCAACTTGAGCTCGTGACAAATGAAGCACGGAGACTGAATCAACTCCCCAACGACATCGCGTCACGAATAGCCCAGGTCGTTGCGGATGCAATCAATCCGCTCAAAAACGAAATGTCCGCGATGCGAACTACGCTTGAGGCGCTCGCAAAAATGCCACGAGCAACTTCGGCCGGTGTAAAGCCACCGGCGAAGACCGATGACAAAACGGAGAAAGTGAAAATCTCAGGCAAGCGGTTGGTGTGGCGAATCGCAGTAGTCCTCGCCGTTGGGGCTGGACTGATCACACTCATTCTGCGATTCTGACATCGGTCAGAACACAGAAAAAGCCAGGGGAGGAAACTCCTTCCCTGGCTTTTATAATATTTAAATTAAATTTCCGCCGCCGCTTCGTTAAAGGCCACAAGCGGCACGTGTGAACTTTTCTTTTCCGCCGCCGCCGCAAGTTTGGCATCTTCACCGGCTTCTTCTTTTTTAAACTTGACGCTAAAAATTGGCGACCAGCGATTGTTGTGCTCGTCCATAAATTCCACGCTTTCCCGAGCCGCGTATTTATTAATCGCCACGTCCGAAAGCGTTTCCGTATAGGCCTTAATTTCCAGTTTTAGAAGATCAATTTTTCCAAGCGCTTCCGTGTTCCGGCCTTGAATGTCGTTTTCTATTGATTTCTTTTTGTCGCGAATTGCTTTGGCTTCTTCTACTTTGTCGCAGTATTCCTTACTCGCCGCAAGTTCGTCGCGCATCATTTTATTGAGTTCGCGCAATTCTTTGCGTTTTCCTTCAAGTTGTTCGTGGATTTCTTTAATGTCTTGCATAACGTAAAATTATTTTAAGTCATCATTATAGCACAAACCTATCCCCTGCGTTTAAGATTATTCTAAATTAAATTTTCGGACTTCGGCAACCTGCAAGTGTTCAAGTTCACGGTGGATCGCTGGGCTGGCTTTTTTAAAACCGGTTTGCATTATTTGGAGCGTGTCGCCGTGTGAAACCAAAAGAATATTCTTTTCGGAATATTTATTTTCTATTTCTTTAACTAGTTCTACCGCGCGCTTTTGCACGTCCGCCGCGCTTTCAACATTCTTTTCCTTATGCTCGGGATTATGTTTATCAATGTCCCAAGTTTTTTGATAATTAGAATTGTGAGTTTTTTCCCAATCGCCAAACCAGCGCTCGCGAAGGCGGTCGTCAAAAATTATTCCATTTTTTACGCCCAAAACTTCTTGCGCTACCTCGGCCGTTCTTTTGCACCGCGAAAATGGTGAGCTATAAATAACTGTATTCTCATTAAGCACGCCATCAGCTTTAAATTTTGAAACCGACGTTCGCACCTGTTCTTCACCTTCTTTGGTAAGTGTGTATTCTTCCTTTTTCCCATCTTCCAGACCACTTAAGATTATTCCCGCAACATTAGCCGTGCTTTGCCCGTGCCGCAAAACGAAATAATTATTTTTTAATTCTTTAAGATACAGCATGAATTTATATTGATTCAATGATTTTTAATTCTTGTTCCAAAATTGTATTCCCCTCTCCTTCGCCAAAAAGGAAACGACCAGTAAATTTTTTATCCGCTAAAAACAGTGGCATCCAGTGAATGTCGTCGGGGAACATTTCGTTAAAAGGAATTTTATCAAGATCAAACCATTGCGGTTTCATTTCCTCGCTTTCCGCGGGCTCGCCAGAAAAATCAACGGATTTAAAAATATTAACTTGAAGTATGCCCGGCTTGTTCTTGAAATCAAAATTAATAACACCCATCTTTTCAAGACCATTAACTTCAATTCCAGCCTCTTCTTTTACCTCACGTCGCGCCGCGGCCTCTATTGTTTCGCTTGGTTCCACTTTTCCACCAAAACCATTCCATCGTCCCGCGCCAAAACCGCGTTTTTTCATTCCCAAAAGCACGCGATTATTCTTTTGGACGATGAGCAGAGTCATTTGTTTGATTGTTTGGCCGTCCATATTTTAAATTTGTTAAATATTATTACGATTAACCAAAAATCTTATTTCTTAACTCTTCAACTTCCGCGTCGTTTTCATAAAATTCGCCTTTGCCGAGTTTAAATAACAATGGAATAACGCCGCATTTACCGCACTCGCCCCATTTGCACTTGCCGACGTTCTTTTTTGAAAGCGACTGGCACATTGCAATTTCTTTATCAAATATTTTTTTCCATATTGCAAATATTTTATCACGGGGCAGTAATTATTTTTATAACTTATTATTTAATCGCTTAAGCGCATCGGAAATAAGCCACGAACTGGATTGCACTTTGCCGCCAGCGCCGACGTTGTACTTCATTTCGCAGCCGATTTCGGCGCACACGTTAACTTCTGGAGTATTGTGCGTAAGCCTGTCGCCGCCGTTTGCAAAAATATCCGGTTTTAATTTCCTGAGCGCATTGCTGACGCTCATGTCGGTCGGATCAATTTCGTGGTCGGTAAAAACAACTTCGTCAACGCAAGAAAAAGATTCAATGATTTCCTTGCGTTCGTCTTGATTCATAAAGACGAAGCCTTTCTTTTTCGCAAGCCAGTTATCGTTATTGATTATTACAACTAACCGATCTCCCAGTTTTTTCGCCTCATTAAACATCCGGACGTGCCCAATATGCACCGGATCAAAACCACCACTTACAGCAACGACAATAATTTTTTTATTATCCATCGCAGATATAACAATAACAAATTAAATAAATTCTACTTTTTTAATTCTTCTTTTGGAAGCGAATATTTATGTTCTTCCCATTTGGCGATGACGCCGTTTAAAAGGTTGGCAAGTTCTTTGGCAACAAAATGATTGAGAAAAACACGCGAAGCGAGGGCGGCGGTTACTTGACCGTTAACGTTTACGGTGGAAATAAAATCAATCACAATATCCCGTTCTTGCGCCGTAATCTGAACAACGTTGGCGTAATTGCCACGAATGTCTTCGGGTTTAGCAATCAATTGGTTTGGTTTATTTTCTTCTGGCATAGTGCTGGGGGTTAGCGTTAAGGGTTTAGAGGTTAGTAACCTTATCCGAGCTTAAATTTAATTATTTTGACAATTGTATTTGCATTAACCTTATCACCATAATATGTTTTAAAAGTTTCAATCATTTCTTCGTTGCTCGCGTATTTTTCGTGACCATCATAATCGCTTGCTTCAACAGCGCCCAGTTTTTTCTCGTACACGTTGATTATTTTTGCGTTGGCGAACTTTTCTTTGGTATCAGAATTTACCAACTTCAATTCATCACCAATTTGCAAATCTTTATCATCAAACAACCGCCAAGTGACGATCTTCTCGCCCTTGAGTATCAAGTCGGCTAGATGCGATTTAAATCTAAGTGTTTTCACAATAAACTACTTTCCGTGACATTTCTTATATTTTTTCCCTGATCCGCAAGGACACAAGTCGTTGCGGCCGATTTTTTCTTCGTTTTCAATTGAAGTCGCCGCTTCTTTAGCCACGCCACCCTCATTTGTTATTTGGTCAGAAGTTTTGGCCGGAGCGGTGACGGTGATTCCGCGCCGGTCAAAAAGCGATTGCTGGTTTTGCGAAGCGGCAAAGCCAACTTTAAAAACCGTACCGGCAACCTGTTTGTCTATCGCAAGCAAAAGTTCGCCAAACATTCTAAATGCTTCGCGCTTATATTCAACAAGCGGATCGCGCTGGCCATAACCACGCAGGCCAATTCCGGCGCGCAGGTGGTCAATGTTGTCCAAGTGCTCAATCCACATCTGGTCAATTGAGCGAAGCATTACCGCTTGTTCAACCTTGGCAAGCATTTCCTTGTCGGTAAATTGTTTTTTAAGCGTTTCACGAACCGCCGTGGCGATTTCAATTAAATATTTAATCATCGCGTCGCGCGCTTCAACGTCACCAAGTTTTCCGCCCGAACCGGCGGCATCGGCAAATTCTTTAAGCTTAGCTTCGGCGTCCGATGGCAACGGAAAAATCGTGCGAATATCTTTGTCAATTTCGGTAAAATTCCACGCTTTACGGTCATCACCGGCAGTGTGAAATTGAATGATGCGTTTTATTTCCCGTTCTGCCGAAGCCATTACAAGCTCAGCCGTATCGCTCGCGTGCAAGATTTCCGCACGGCGGCGATAAACTGTTTCGCGGTGCTTGTTTAAAACATCATCGTAATCCAGTAAGTGTTTACGAATATCAAAGTTGTGTCCTTCAACTTTTCCTTGCGCGCTTTCAATCGCTTTTGACACCATTCCGTGCTCTATTGGCATATCGTCGGGAAGTCCCAAACGATTAAGCATTGCTTTCATTCTATCAGTCGCAAAAATACGCATTAGGTCGTCGTCAAGCGACACAAAAAATTGCGTGGATCCTGGATCGCCTTGACGACCGGCGCGACCGCGCAACTGATTGTCTATGCGCCGCGATTCATGGCGCTCGGTGCCGATGACATGAAGTCCGCCCGCCGCGCGAACTTTTTCCGCTTCTTCGGGCTTGGCGGATTACCACCAAGAATAATGTCCACACCGCGGCCAGCCATATTGGTCGCGAGTGTTACCGCGCCGGCGCGACCAGCTTGGGCAACAAATTCTGCTTCGCGTTCGTGGTTTTTGGCGTTCAAAATATTGTGTTTAATTCCTTCGCGTTCAAGCAAGGCCGAAAGGGCTTCGTTTTTTTCAATGGAAATCGTACCCAAAAGAACCGGTTGGCCTTTGGCCACGCGTTCTTTTATGTCCGCGACCACGGCGTTAAATTTTGCCGCTTCATTTTTGTAGATCCGATCCTGAAGATCTTTTCTTACGATCGGCTTATTGGTCGGCACGGTGACGACTTCTAATTTATAAATTTTAAAGAATTCCTCAGCTTCGGTTGCCGCCGTTCCGGTCATTCCGGCGAGCTTAGGATACATTCGGAAAAGATTTTGAAAAGTAATCGTCGCAAGCGTTTGCGATTCGCGTTGAATTTTTACATTTTCTTTTGCTTCAATCGCTTGGTGCAAACCTTCAGAATAGCGGCGTCCGTGCATCAGCCGGCCGGTAAATTCGTCAACGATAATTACTTCACCGTTCGTGACAACGTAATTCTTGTCCAACTTATAAAGCGTGTGCGCTTTAAGCGCGGAGTCCAAGTGAAAAATCGTTTTAGAATCGTTTTCCTTCCACGGATCGCGATTAAGTTCGGCGGCAAGGTGAACCGCGCCTTCGTCAGTAAAAGTTGCCGAATGCATTTTTTCGTCAACGACGTAATCTTTTTCCGGAATCAAACGGCGGATGGTTTTCGCGTATTCGTAATACATCTGCGTCGCCTCTTCGGCCGGCGCGGAAATAATCAGCGGCGTGCGCGCTTCGTCAATCAAAATTGAGTCAACTTCGTCAATGACCGCAAAATTTGGCGGACGTTGAACCATTCGTTCCAGATCGGGCACCATATTGTCGCGCAAATAATCAAAACCAAATTCATTATTCGTGCCATACGTTATGTCCGCGGCATACGCTTCGCGTCTGGAGCACGGTCGCAAAAAAGAATATTCAATACGGAACGAACCAGTGAGGTCGCGCTTTGCATCTTCTTCGCCGCCTTCGGTATTCTTTTCGCTTGCCTTAAAATCAGGATCGTAAAGATACGACGTTTCGTGGTTAACGATACCAACAGAAAGTCCAAGCGCGCGATATATTTGTCCCATCCACGTCGCATCGCGGCGCGCGAGATAATCATTGACCGTCACCAAATGAACGCCTTTTCCCGAAAGTGCGTTTAGGTAAATCGGTGCCGTCGCGACCAAAGTTTTTCCTTCACCAGTTCGCATTTCCGCAACCGCGCCAGAGTGCAAAATCATTCCACCAATAAGCTGAACGTCATAGTGGCGCTGATGAAGCGTCCGCTTGCCAGCTTCGCGAACGCAAGCAAACGCTTCCGGCAATAATATATCAAGTGTTTCGCCGTTCTTAAGGCGTTCACGAAATTCAACGGTTTTTCCACTAAGTTCCTCGTCGGACAAAGCGCTAATTTTTTCTTCAAGCGCATTAATCTTAACAATCTCAGGCTGGAATTTTTTTACCGCCCGCGCGTTAGTGTCGCCAAAAATTTTTGTAATTATGGACATAATTTTAAGAAAAACGGGCGGTTAAAAATTAGAAACCCATTTTAAGACTTTATATGAAAAACCAATTTTTATCAAGATTAAACAAGTTCGGGTTCGCGAATCTCAACATCTCAAACAGGCTCCGAGATTTCTCACCCTGGACAAAACAACCAGACGGGCTCGGAATGACGCCGTGAGAATTAATTTTATAAATTAAGATCGGGTCAGCCGTGTGGCCGACCCGATAATTAAGAACTCTTCTGCGGAACTCGTCCCTCGGCAACAGCAAGCCGATACAAACGATAAGGTTCTACAAGCGACGGCGGTAGTCCCCCACGGTACACATTGCGCACCCATCCCAAATTTCCCTCCACTTCCGACTGGCTACGCTCCCCCTGACAAGCGCGGTTAAGCATAGCTCGATAACGACGAATCTTTTTCCGCGACAAGCGAACCCCATCGGTGCGATAGGCGCGACCTTTTCGTAAAGCAAAAAGGGGCGAACCAATAGAAAGACCAGTGACTTCAACCGAACCATTGTCAATTGATCGACGCTTGCATTTGTCCCAAGCAAGACGAAAACCGCATTCCTGGATAATCGTCCTGATTTTGGCGATTGACTCACCAATCTCGGAACTATCATCTCCAGAAAAACAAAGATCATCTACGTAACGAGTAAACCTGATTCCAGAAGAAAGCTCGCGCTTTAGCCGCACATCCATTTCCCGACAAGCAAGATTAAAAAGAACCGGTGAAGTCAGCGCACCCTGCGGTATTGCCCCGCGATAACTAACGAGCTTCACCAGAATCTTAATCACCGACGGCGCAAAATTCATTTCGGAAAAAATTTTACGAAGCCGCCTTTCGGTCACTTGCCCAAACGCGTCGCGCAAGTCGCAAAAGTAAAAGTATCTTCCATTGCGATGCTTAAGCGCGTTTGAGAACGGCGAATGTCCGCGAACACAACCATGAACTATCCGAAGCAGACGATCGCGACCGCGCAAGTATCTGTAATGTTGATCAAGAAGGACGCGCAAACGATTTTGAACCAAGCGAATTTCCGGCGGCGGCGAAAAGTGCTTTCTATACCCGCCGTTCTTTTTCGGCGTCCGACCAAGACGATATTTTTCGCTAACCGCAAGTGCTTACTGAATTACCTCCAATGAAAGCCCCAAAACGGAGCAGAGAACACCAAGGCTTATTCCGTTTTCCATTGCCCCTCCCGTGTACAATTGTAAAGAGCGTTGAAAAGAAACGAGGGAACGAACCCGACGGCTCGCTCCCCCTCATAACAGCGCGACATTGAAGCACGCGGCCTTAACTCGTGCCCAAGCAAAACCCCAAAGCGACACTATTGCCGTAAGCAGCTTGAAGGCTGCATACCAGTGGCCGCGGGGCGCGTGGCACACGCGACAAGGCTACCCGCCAGAATTGCAGCAAGAGCAAGAGTTTGTGTTCAGTTGAACGTCTCCGCCTTGATGCGTTTTGAGCACGGCGCAACACCGCACCCTTGGCTAATTCGCTTGGCGCCGCCAGGTGCGAACAAAGCCAATCCGATTACCGGCCTTTTGCCGATTGACGGAATTTACCGCTGTATGATAGTCCCTGGTAACTAAACCAACGGGGCATACCAAAAAACTATGTGCTTTTCGCATTTTTGTCAAGACTAAAACAAAACCTCCCGAAGGAGGTTTTGTTGATATGTTTTTAAATTATTGCTAAGAAATATCAACTAAATTTTTTTTGCAAACTTCTCTCTTCTTCCTCAAACCTTTCTACTATGTCTTTATGCCCTCTTCTTTTTAGCTCGTTTTTTATTATTTCCGCAGATCTTTTTAACATTAATAATTGATCGTAATGTTCATTGGCTTCGTTCCTGTAATCTTGAACCTCCCCGAATTTATTTCTTCCTGCTTGATCAATTTTGTCGCCACTTTCATCTAAATCAATCAGCATAGCATCAAATAATTTAGGTCTTAAGCGCGACCCACTAACAAATCCATGGTAACCGTCTACCAAATCTTTTAGAGGCAATGTCTTGAGATATTCAATCTTATCTTTCCAAATTTTAAGTTTTTCCCACTGCCGATCCGTTTCTTTTTCATTTCCTTCGTAGAAGAAGAATTTTTGAGATACAGACTCAACTAGATCTTGTTCCTCTTTCTCCTGAACATGCTCCACGTTAGCTTCGGAAGGTACAAATTTTTCATTTTCTGACATAAAAACCATTTTAGAAAAATAGTAACAATTTATTTAAACCAATTCCGTCTCTGTCCCCGCCTCTTTGGCTGTTCTACTGCCAGAACGGCGAACGTCTATTTTTTCGGCTTTTCGTTTGGTAATTTCGCGTTTTAATTCATCCTTAGCAAGATCAATCGCTTTATAAAGTTCGGTGGCCGCGGTTTCAACCCTAATTAGCGTTCCTTTTAATTTAAGATTGGCGACGACTTCAAAAATCTCGCCTTTTTTGTGGTGGTTGCTTGATTTAAAAACTTCAACGCGCACCTCTACCGGACCGCCGGAATTTTGGAGATATTTATCAAGACCGCCGATTTTCTTTTCCACACCAGCAATAATCGCATCGGTTAGTTTAAGATCTTTTGAAGAGATGTCTATTTTAAGCATATCTTTGTTTATGAATCATGAAACACGCAACATGAAACATTTTAACCCCCGCAAAACGGGAGCGGATATGCTTCGTGTTTCATGCTTCATGCTTCATGCTTCATGTCAAAATCCCACGTACTGAATTTCCTCGTGCAAACTAATTCCATACTCGTCCGACACTTTCATTTTAGCATAAGCAATGAGTTCGCGCACTTCCGCGGCGGTCGCGCCACCTGCGTTTACGAAAAAGTTTGCGTGTTGCTCCGAAATCTGCGCGCCGCCGATTTTTTTTCCTTTTAGACCAAGTGATTCAACGAGCCAAGCGGCTGGAATTTTTTTCCAAGCAAAATATTCTGGCGGCATTTTTTCTTTAACCCGATCCGACAATTCGTCGGTTGAAGAAAATTCAAAATTCTTAAAAACACAACCAGCGCTTCCTACCCCTGCCGGATTGGCAACATTTCTCTTTGCGACAATCTCGTCCATTCTTGCGATAAGCGCTGTTCGGTCGCCCGGACGCAAAGAAAAAGTAGCTCCTAATATTAGATACGGTTCTTTTTTAAAAATAGATCCACGATAAGCAAAGCAGCATTCGTTTTTATTAAGGCTGACCAAACGATTGTCGCGTAAATCAATTACTTGAACATTTAAGACGGCGTCACCCATCGCCGCTCCATACCCGCCAGCATTACCGCGAAGCGCCCCGCCAACCGTGCCCGGAAGTCCTGCTGACCATTCCAAACCAGCCAAACCAGCTTCGGCGGTAAGTCGCGCCAAAAGTGCCGAGATCGCGCCAGCTTCGGCATAAATTTTTTCCGTGTTAATTTCAATTTTGCGAAGCGCCGGCACAATCGTTAGTCCACGAATTCCGTCGTCGGAAACAAGAATATTGCTTCCCCCGCCAAGAATAAAAACTGGCAAACCGTCTTCGTTTGCGGCGGCAAGCGCCGCCTTAATTTCGTCCGCGGTTTTAGCTTCAAAATAAAAATCAGCGAAGCCGCCGATGCGGTAGGTTGTGTGATTGCTCAAAAGTTCTTTTGTTTTCAACCGATCTCCAAATATTTCTTGTAACTTCATGAATATCTAATATCTAATGTCTAATGTCTAATCCGATGGATTAAAGAGTTTTATCAAGTAGTGCGATTGCGAGACCTAGTACTGCGGCGGCGGTGCTAATAATCCAGGCGCGCATTACTACCTTTTGTTCTGGCCAACCTTTGGCTTCAAAATGATGGTGCAGGGGCGTTGAAAGAAAAATCTTTTTTTTGCGGAACTTTTTTGAACAAAGTTGAACAATGACGGAAAGCGATTCTAAAACAAAAACAAAACCAATGATGAGCAGAAGCAATTCTTGGTTAAGAAGAAACGCAATTACCGCAAGCGTTATCCCAAGCGACATTGCGCCGGTGTCGCCCATAAAAAACCGTGCCGGGTTAACGTTGAACCAAAGAAAAGCTAACGTCGCACCACAAACTACGGCGCAGAAACTGGCAATGTCGTATTTGCCGCCCGCAAAAGCAATCGCGCCAAAGGCAGCAAAGGCGCTTGCGAGCGTCCCGCCAGCCAAACCATCCAGACCATCGGTTTCGTTAACAGAAAAAGAGGTTGCGACAACAACCAAAATAAAAAATGGAATAAACAACCAACCAATTGCAATGTCACCAAAAAAAGGCACATGAACAAAATTCCAGCCTAGTTTAAAATAAAACCACCAGGCGCCAACCGCGGAAACAAGCGTGTAGAGAATTAAACGATGACGCATCCGGAGACCGCCGCCCTTAGGACCAATCCGTCGCACATTCCAATAATCATCAACAATACCAATTATCGCCGCCGCAACAAGAGTAAAAAGCGGCAACCAAGTTTCTCGGCGAGAAAGAAAAGTCAGGTTGTTAAAAAAGCCGCCCCAGATTTGTGCAACAAGGGCGAAGACAATTGCAAAAATAAGCGTCGTTCCCCAAATAATCACCCCGCCCATAGTTGGTGTTCCCGCTTTTTTGGCATGAAGAGCAACCATAATCGGCGCGCTCGCGGCATCGCGAATGGATTTACCCATTTTGTAACGATAAAGAAAACCCGACCAAAGCGGGGTGATAAGAACGGCAAAAACAAATGAAAGAATGGTTAAGAAAAAAATTCTAATAACATTCGCATCCATAGTGATCAGCTTTTTAAATTAATAAGAATAAGGTATCCCCCAGCGACCAAGCACATCGCTTCAAGAAACAATGTGAGGCTGGCAAGAAGCAAAGCTGGACCGCGACTTTTTACCGCGACCAATCGTGAAAGAATGGAATTGACCAAAAAAACAACGGTCGCGATTATCGGCACGACCAAAACCATCCGCGCCGAACCAACATCGTCCAAGCCAAGGTAAATACTATAATGCAATCCGATAATCTTGTTTTGAATAATCAATTGCCAAAAACGAACTAAAATAAACAGCCAAATAAGGACATTTAATATGGCCGAGACGAGAAAAACCGTTTTAATTTGCCGGTCGGAAAGAAGTGGTCCGAACCAGCCTTTTATCCTTAAAAACATAGGATATAAGCATATCGGTTTTTGCTCCACCTGTCCACGCTCTTGACGAAAACAAATAAAAACGATAGTATCCACAACATAAACATAATCCCTTATGGCTCATAAAAAAGCAGGCGGCTCAACTAGTTACGGCCGAGATTCACAGCCAAAATATCTCGGCGTTAAGCGCTCCGACGGCTCGGTTGTAAAAACCGGCGAAGTTTTGGTGCGCCAACGCGGTACCAAGTGGCACCCGGGGAAAAATGTCGGACGCGGAACGGACGACACCCTTTTTGCCTTGGCCGACGGTTTGGTTAAATTTTCCAACCGTAAAGTCGCGCGATACTCTGGAAGACTTGATTCGCGGACGTTCGTAAGTGTAACTGCCAAATAAAACAAAAAACATCCTCCGCTTTAGCGGAGGATTTTTTTTATAATTTTATACAGATGGCGCAAAAAAATTTATTCTTTCCCGAAACGGTTTAATCTCTATAAAAAACAGGGTTTGATTTTAAAAATACAAACATCAACACAAACTTTTGAGGGGAAGAATTAATTTTTTTGCGCCAAAAGGTAATTTACTTTGATTTTTGTTTAATGGCCGCGCGCATAAATTCACGGAAGAGCGGATGCGGCGCAAGCGGGCGCGTTTTAAATTCAGGATGAAATTGCGTGCCGACAAAAAACGGATGATTTTTAATTTCAATGATTTCAACCAACTTATTATCAGGCGACGTTCCTGCGATCGTGAGCCCGGCTTTGGCCAACTCGTCGCGATAATCATTATTCAGTTCGTAACGGTGCCGGTGGCGTTCGGAAATTAATTTTTTACCATAGGCATTCCTTGAAATCGTTCCCGGCGCAAGCAAGCACGGATAAGCACCAAGACGCATCGTGCCACCATACTTTTTCTGGCGAACCAAACCTTCTTGGTCAGGCATTATGTGCACAATTAAATGCGGCGCATCAGATTTTATTTCCGCCGTGTTAGCCGAATCCAATCCGACAACATTGCGGGCGTATTCAATGGCCGCCAGTTGCATTCCATAGCACAGACCAAGATACGGAATCTTTTTTTCGCGAACGTATTTAATCGCAGCAATTTTTCCTTCAACCCCGCGCGTGCCAAAACCACCCGGGATAACCACGCCGTCGTAATCCGACAATTCCTTAAGGCGTTCTGGTTCGGTTTCGTATAATTCAGAATTTAGCCAATGCAGTTCCGGTTTATGTTTAAAAAACCAAGCCGCGTGCTTAATTGATTCAATTACCGAAATATACACGTCAGAAAGGGTGAAATCGCCGGTAGAAAAATATTTACCAATAACCGCAATTTTAACCGGCTTCTCCGACTCGTGAACTTTTTTCAAAAACTTGCGCCATTCTTTAAGATCTTTTTTGCGCGCGCGCAAACCAAGTTTTTTAAAAATCCGCGTGGAGATACCTTCCTTTTCCAAATTGATCGGAACGTCATAAACCGAATCCGCGTCCGGCGCCGAAATAACGTCGCGCTTGTCCACGTTACAGAACAAAGCAATCTTGCGCTTTCTCGGTTCGTCCAGCGGTACCTCGGCGCGACCCAAAATTATATCCGGCTGAATGCCGACCGAGTTAAGAAGCTGATTAGCGTTTTGGGTCGGCTTGGTTTTCATTTCCCCGATCTTTGAAGGGATCGGCAAAAACGAAACTAACACAAAAAGAACATCCTTGGGGTGTTTAAGACGCATCATCCGGCCCGCTTCCAAAAACAAAGCGTTTTGATACTCACCGACTGTGCCACCAACTTCTATCATCATTATTTCGGCACGCGAGAGCTTAGCCGCTTTTTTAATCCGGCGAATGACCTCCTCGGGAATGTGCGGCACAACTTCAACGCACTTGCCGCCGTATTCCAAATTGCGTTCTTTTTCAATGACCGTCTGATAAACACGACCCGTGGTCATGTAGTTTGTGGAGTTGACGTCAATGTCTAAAAAGCGTTCGTAAGTGCCAATATCTTGATCAGTTTCATCGCCATCTTCGGTCACAAAAACCTCGCCGTGTTCCACCGGATTCATCGTGCCGGCGTCAACGTTGATATATGGATCAATTTTCATCGCGGAGACGCGAAAACCTTTTGATTGAAGAATTTTAGCGATGGAAGCAGAGGCCGTGCCTTTTCCGACACCGCTCATAACTCCGCCAACGATGAAAATATATTTAGTCATTTATGTGATTCTACTCCCACCGCCGCAGAAGTGGTAGTGTGGATAATTTTTTTATTTGCGCCTTAATATTTTCGGCAAAAAACTTCTATCGTAGAAACGGCTTTTTTGGCAATTGAAACGCTGTTCTTATAACTTATGAGGCGCGGCAAATCGCGATATGGAATCCATTTTATCGCCTGAACGCGATTTCGTCCTTCAGGTCGGCCATGTTCGTCGCCTGCCGCTTCCATTAAAAAATACGTAATGTATTTATGAACCGTTTCGCCAACGTGCTCGTACTTATCCTTAAACCAAATTGATGTTGTTCCAAGAAACGACACCGGATAAATTTTACCGAGTCCCATTTCTTCGCAGGTTTCGCGCACCGCCGCACCGCTCGGCGTTTCCCCTTTTTCAATCCTCCCCTTGGCAAACGCCCATTTACCGTAAGAATCTTTGATGAGCCCCGCAAGAATACCATGCGACGTACGCCGAAAAACCACCCCGCCGGCAGAATATTCAACCCGAGTTTTTTTGTTTCCAATCTTCGCCTTTACCACCACTTGCGTCATAATAAAATTTAAACTATTTCGTAATCTGGGCGCCGACAATTTCAAGCGCTTTCATAAGCTGCCGGTCGGTACCAGACTTAACGTCGTCCTCGGAATTTTTTATCGTCACGTTTGGCGTAATTCCTTGTTTGTCAATTGAACGTTTTTTTGGCGTCAACCATTCGGCAATCGTAAGTTTGATTGACGAACCGTCGGGAAGATCCTGATAGTTCTGAACCGATCCCTTGCCAAAAGTTGTTTCGCCGACAAGCGTCGCCTTGCCATAGTCTTGAAGCGCCCCCGAAACAATTTCCGACGCCGAAGCCGAACCTTGGTTTACGAGCACTACCGTCGGCAGATCGCCAAAAACCGGTTTTCGTTTTGGTTTAAATGACTGCTCGCGACCGTCAGACGTGCGTTCAATTACCGCCGTGTCACTCACCCAACCGCCGACAATTTCAACAGCTGCGTCAAGATAACCACCAGGGTCATTGCGTAAATCAAGAATCACAGCCTTTGCACCATGCAAAACCGCATCGCGAGCCGCTTTGTCAAAACCAGAAACCGTATCATCGCCAAATTGACTGATCGTAATTTTTGCGATTCCCCCTTTAACATCATCTTTGCCCAAAGAATTAATCATTTTTGATTGCACCGAAGCAACGACAATTTTTGCTCGCGTTATCGGAAAATCGCGTGGTTCTTTCCATCCCTCGCGAAAAATTGAAAGTGTAACCACCGATCCGCCCGGACCACGAATTTTAGAAACCGCCGCGTCAAGTGACATTGCGCTCGTGTCTTCTTTATTGATCGCAAAAATCATATCGCCAGCCATCAGCCCAGCTTTGGCGGCCGGAGTTTCGGGAAGTGGCGCAATAACGATGATCTGCGAATTCTTGTAGCCAATTTCCGCGCCAATGCCTTCAAAAGTTCCATCTAACTCGTTCGCAAAATCTTTTGCCTCGGCAGGGTCAAAATATACCGAATATGGATCCTTAAGCGCCGAAACAACGCCCTTGAGCGCTCCATAGTAAAGTTCGGTTTCATTAACCGGTTGGCGCAAATATTCCTTTTTTACAAGCGACCAAATGTCCCAGAATTTTGAAAAATCGATGTCCTTATCGGCATAACTCGGTGGCGCGTTTTTGTCAGTTACTTTGCCCTGGGCAACAACACCAGGCGCTTCTATTTTACTACCGTAATATAAACCAAAAGAAAAACCACCGAGCGTCAAAACAACGGCCACATAAACCGCGGTGCCGATTAAAAAAAACTTATTTGCAAATTGACGTTTTGTTTTTTGAGGGGTGTCCATAAGAATAATTAATTATAGCACTTATTCGCGGCGAATGTCGGCGCCGAGAGCATTCAATCTTTCTGCAAGACGTTCGTAACCGCGATCAAGTATTTCCGCGTCGTGGACAACGGTCTCGCCTTTGGCAATCAACCCAGCAATCACCATCGTCGCGCCAGCGCGGATATCAAGCGCCTTGATCTCGTAACCGTGAAGTGGCGTCGGGCCAGAAATAACCACGCGATGTGGATCACAAACAACGGCGTTCGCGCCCATTTTGACAAGCCAAGGAATGTGCGCCAATCGTCCTTCATACATCGGATCGTGAATCATAGACATTCCATTCGCTTGCGTGGCCAAAACCGAGAACGGCGCCTGCAAGTCAGTAGCAAAACCAGGATACGGCAAGGTTTGCAGGCGGAATGGTTTGATTGCCTTCGTCGCGGCAATATGCAATTTCCCATTGTCAAAAGTTGTTTCAATACCAATTGCGTGGACAAGATTTAAAACAGCATCCAAGTCATTAATCTCCACACCCGAAAGCGTCGTCGCGCCACCCGTTGCCGCCACGGCCACGAGAAACGTTCCAACTTCAAGCATATCCGAAGAAACAGTATGGTCGGTGCCACGCAAAGTTTTTGCACCAGTGATCGTAATTGTGTGCGTCCCCGCCCCTTCAATCGTGGCGCCCATTGCCACGAGCATTGCGCAAAGTTTTTGCACATGCGGCTCGGCGGCAGCAATCTTGATGGTAGTTTTTTCTGGAACCAACGCCGCGGCCATGAGCGCGTTCTCGGTCGCGGTCACGGAAAAAACAGGGAGGATATCGCTCGCGCCATGCAAGGCGCCAGAAATTGAAACGGTCGCGTCGGAAATTTTTACCTGAGCGCCCATTTTTTCAAAAACGTTAAAGTGGTCGTCAAGCGGACGCTTGCCGATAATGTCCCCGCCCGGCTCGGGCAAAGTAACGGAACCAAACCGCGCCAAAAGCGGACCCATAAGCAAAACCGAACCGCGCATCCCGGCAACTAATTTGGCGTCAAGGTGTCCGATGTTCACATCGCGAGCGCACAATCTAACTTCGTGATCACCCGTCCAGTCGGCCGTCGCGCCCAAAGAACGCAAAATCGCAAGCATCTTATCGACATCCGAAATCCGTGGTACATTTCTTATGACAACAGGCTCGGCAGTTAAAAGCGAAGCGCAAAGTACCGGCAAAACTTCGTTCTTAGATCCAAACACCTCGATTTCGCCGTTTAGCTTGTTTCCTCCGTTAATGATGAATTTACTCATTTTTTTAATCTTAGGCTTAAGTATCCAGAATAAACTAAAATGAAATACAAAACAAGAATCGGAATTCTAATTGGCGCTATCTTAGTTTTTTTAATTTTAACGCCGATCGTCGTCCTCTATACCTCCGGCTTTCGTTATAACGCCAAAAAACAACGCGTGGAAAAAGTTGGAATAATTTTTGTCCGTTCGCGCCCATCGGGCGCCGATATTTTTATTGACGGAAAAAAGCGTCCAGAAACAACCCCGGCCAGAATACGAAATCTTTTGCCCGGAAATTACGATATTAAAATTAGCAAAACCGGATATACTTCTTGGGAAAAAACCCTGCCTTCGGAAAGTGAATTAACAACCTTTGCCGAAAACATCGCCCTTTTTAAAAATATTGATCCAGAAGAAGTTAGTCTGACTCCCAAAAAAGCGCTTAGCGCGGCAGAGTTAAAAGTTTTGGATCGCGAAGAGCAAAAAAGCTTTTCCGCAAAAAACGAAACCGTTCGCACTGACGGCTTTGAAATCTGGATTGACGATGGCAAGGGCGGACACGACACGATTACCCGCCTTTCTGAAAAAATTAAAACCGTGCTTTTTTATAGCGATAACGGTTGGATTATTTACGAAACCGATAATTCCATTCACGCCATAGAACGCGATGGCCGCGACAAAAGAAATGACTATGTGCTCGCCTCCGGCTGGAGCAACTTAAACGGCCTCGCCTTGTCTAGTGACGAAAGCGTCCTCTATTTTATCGCCGACAAAGACGGCGTTCCCCAACTTTATAAACGACAATTGCGGTAATTTTGCAAACAAAAAATTTCTCCTTTTACGGAGAAATTTTTTTATCTAACTAACTTTTAATATATTCGTCCAGCGCCTCTTCCCAATTTCTAAGCTGAGGCAATTTTGTGTTCAGAAGCATTCCGTAGCGCGGGCGCGGCGCGGCAAGCGGCTCGTCGCGGCGGGCAATGGCGGTGACTTCGGCTTTAAGCCCAGCCAGTTCAATCGCTTTGGCCGCAAGCTGATACCAAGTCGCGACGCCCGAGTTTACAATATGATAAATGCCGTACGGTTTTTTGTTTTCAACAATTTCACGCACCGCCTTGGCCACGTCGGGCGCATACGTTGGCGAGGCGACTTCGTCGTGCACCGCCGATACGCGACCGTCGCCCTGCGCTTTTCTTACGACTTCGTCAATAAAACTTTCCTTGGCGTTTTCCGAAGTCCCTGGAAAACCAAAAAGCCGCGAGGTTCTAATGAGATATGTTTTGGTATTGTCTTCAAGCGCAAATTTTTCTGATCGTTCTTTGGCCTCACCAAAAACCGAAAGCGGTTCGGTTTTTTCCGATTCTTTATTGCCAGCGCTCCCCCGTCCGGAAAAAACATGCTCCGAAGAAAAGTGCACCAGTGTCATTCCCATAATATCGGCAATGTCCGCGAGCGAAGCAAGGGGCATAGCGTTATTAATCATCGCGCGGTCAGGTTCAGCCTCTGCGGCATCAATATCGTTCCAGCCAGCCGCGTTTATAATGACGTCAATGTCCGAAGTAAGCGTTTTAGCGATTGACTCGGACGAGGAAATATCAAATTCGTCGCGGCTAAGCGCCACGACTTCGTGTTTTCCGGTAAATTCATTAACAAGCGCGCTCCCAAGCATTCCTTTTGCGCCTAAGATCACTACTTTCATAAAAGAAACTCTAACAAAAATTCCTACTTTAATCAAGAGTTTAAACTAGGGTTTAGGGTTTAGAGGTTAGGGGTTAGTACTTTTCCTATAGACAATGCCAAAAAAATAAATGCGGCCTAAAGTCTCGTGACTCCAAGCCGCATATTAAGTGACGTTAGCTAGTCCGTTGACTAGCTATTTTGAACAACCTTTGCCAAGCTGTTGACACTGTGCAAGATCGCGACCAATCGCGCCCACTTCAACATGAACTCTATCCGACTCCTCCAAGAGGCGTAACAGCTTTGCGCGCTTTTCCTCGGACAGCTTGTTCCACCGTGCAGTGAGACCGCTTGTTGTCTTCATTTTCGCTTCGTACCACCGATGAAAAATCGGCGCAACGAACGCGGTCATAGAAACGCAGAATGCGAAGGTCGTGAATACCATCCCCATCCTTTTCACAATACCCTTATCCTTCCACTTCCAACGAATCACCGCGACCAGCACAAGTACAAAGGCAATCCCGCCGACATAGTCCGTCGGAATCCTGCCAAGCCACTCCTCATGCCACCAAATTTCGCCCGGCCTGAACCGCTCAAGCGTAAAGCTTGGGTTAAGAACAAACCAGAGAAAGTCCCACGACACGCACATTACGAAGTAGATGGCGAGAATCTCCACCTCTTTCGCGAGCGTCCACTTGAGCACACCCCAATAGCGGCCAAAGGCGAACGGCAGGTGTAGAAGAACAAACGGTAGGACAAACATGAACAAATGGTAACCCGTGAGATCCTTTCCGCTCATAATGAGCGCGTAGACAGTGTTGTGCTCGTGATAGGTCGGCGCAAGCAAAGCCCAGCCAACCTCGCGTTCAATGCAGATTTCAACCAGAGCGAACAGCAATGCCCAAATGAAGAGCACGCCCGTCTCCAAGCTGATCGTCTGCATATCAACAATTGCCGTGAGAATCCAAACAGCGAACGAGAGAATCATGCAGAGCGTGAGCGTATCGCTAGCGCTCCCCGTGGCAACGAAGATTGCGGCAAACCCGATCGCGGCAAAGCGCAAAGCAGTAATAAAGGTGTGGTAATATCCGGCGATCGTGATGAATGTTTTTGAATCCTTGCTGATCCAATCACAAGTCATACAAGAAAACCCCCAGTCGTAGCGTGCGATCTTGCCCTTATTCACCGATCGCTGAACGCTCTTTACCCACAAGCAAGCGCCAAAGACAGCAAGCACGAAGACGAGCAGCGAAAACTTTAACGCAGGCGATTCCCACTTTGTTTCTGCGCAAGCTAGAACGACGAAGCCAATGAGCGGCACCATCCCGAACACGTCGCCGTACTTATGGACATTAAAGTCCTGCCAGTGCAAAAACGGCCGGTCGCACCACTCCTTGTTTATACGTCTCGGAATCTGCCACCGCGCAATGGAAAAACGTTGCACGACTTCAAATCCAAGCGGAAAAAGCACGATTCCAATTGCCACAACCAAAACAAACAGCGCATATTGACTCATCACTATCCCCCTTTTTGAGGTTGTTTCTAATGTAAAAATTGCTAATAATCGGCTAGAATAAGCCGACGATTCTGACCAGAACTTAGCATAAAAATGCTGTTTTGTCAAGACAGGACGCGTTTCGCTAAAATTCTATATTTTATCCAACTATGATATTTCTAATTACCGTTGACGGTCTAGTATATAGAGTTGACGAATGGATTATTTTATGCTAATAAAACTAGTTATTGTGATTGATCGTGCAAACTTATCATAAATACAATTATGACAATTTTGCAGGGTTTTTCACTGAACACTTTAACCCTGACACAAACGCACGGAGGAAATTCAATGGCGACAAAAACGAAAATATTCCACCTAGGAGATGTCTTGAGCGTCATCACCGGATTCATTGTTTCGCCTGAAGGCACGGGCGGAATGAGGGCAATCCTTGATTTTATGCTCAAACATCGGAACACGGCCGCAGATATTACTTCAAGAACCGCAATTCCGGAATGTGGAGCATTCTTGATCGAACAGCTCCCTTTCCTAGACCCATCTAGTCTTCCTTTCGCTGCCGTTGACGATCTGAGAAAGATACGAGAGACTCGTCGCACAAGGCAACGGAACGCAATGATTTTGAGGTGGCTCACCAATCTGAACACGGGTCACTATGGGACTACCTATGGCGTAACCTATTGTGTGAAACCACTGCCCCGCAAAACCAAAACACGAAACAAGCGCCCATAAGAAATACAACCGCAGCTACCTAATCGCCATACCCCGCCTGGATCGCATCCAAGCGGGGTATTATTAAATAAACAAAATTCCCAAAACAATAATTCCTAAAATAATTCGGTACCAGCCAAAGGGCGTAAAGCTTTTTGTTCGGACGTAATTCATAAAAAACTTAATCACCCAGAGTGCCGTCATAAATGCGACTACAAAACCAAAGGCTAAAATAACCATCTCGTGACCGCTCAGCGCGGCGTGATGTTTTAAAAATGAATATCCCGTTGCCGCGACCATTGTTGGGATCGCCAAAAAAAATGAATATTCGGCGGCGACGGTGCGCGAGGCACCAAGCAGTAATGCGCCGACAATGGTCGCGGCCGAACGCGACGTCCCTGGAATCATTGCTAAGCATTGGATAAAACCAATCGCCAAAATGGTCGGATATTTTAAATCAGCGATTGAATTAAATTTTGAAACGCGTTTTTTTTGTTCAACGACAATAATGATAATCCCGCCAACAATCAGCGCCGTCGCAACTGTCAGTGGATTAAATAATTTCTTTTCAATAAGCGAGCCAAAGAGCGCGCCCAAAAGAATCGCCGGAAGACAACCAACAATCGCTTTTTTCCACAAAGAAAAAACCGTTTTAACGTCGGCGTTTTTTTGAAACGGCCAAAGCTGTTTCCAAAAATAAACAACCACCGCCAAAATCGCGCCAAGCTGAATCACGACGTCAAACATTTGCGTAAACGATTCGCTAAAACTAATCCAGTTGTTTACGATAATCAAATGACCAGTTGACGAAATCGGCAAAAATTCGGTTAAGCCTTCCACCGCGCCAAGAATCGCAGCTTTAATAAAATCAAACATTTTTCTAGGAGTTAGGGTTTAAATTTCCACTTCTTCGCCAAGCGGCAAGGCGATAAATTTAACTTTCGTTTTTTCCGCGATGATTTTGGAAATTTCGGGGTGTTCGCTGTCAAAACCATCGTGAATCGGAATATAGGCCTTGGGCTTAACTTTTTCCATATACGCGACGACATCGTTACGCTCTAGCCATGGCCCGCCGACGGGCAAAGCCAGAACCGCGACTGGTCTTTCTGGAACAACATAGGCGTCGCCTGGAAAAAATAATTTCTTCGCGATTAAATAACCGGTATTTTGGCACATCCCCCGTCCTTCGCCAAAAATAATGTGTTCATTACCAAAGCCTTCAATCGTTACACCCTTAACCGTAATCTTTTCTCCGGCCTCAACCTTGGTAAACGCAATCCCCTCTTTTTCTAAAATCGCACCAACTGCGGAATTGGTTATAACTATAGCCTGAGAATTATTTATTAAAATTTTTTTAACTAATTCCGGATCAAGATGGTCAAAATGTTCGTGTGAAATAACGATGGCGTCAATATTTTTTTGGCTATTAAAAGCTTCGCCAAATTTTCCCGGTTCAAAAGCGAGCGTCGCTTTCCCTTCTCTCACTAAAAGCGAACTGTGGCCGAGTTTAGTTATTTTCATACGCAATAAAATTATTTTATTTCCATTCTTATTTTATTACCAACGATTTCTTTTTCGCCTTCGGCGTACGGGTGTCCTGGCCAATGCTTTAATCCGTCATTTTTTTGACGCGGAATAATGTGCCAATGAGTGTGTGCAACTAGTTCGCCAACGGCCAACAAATTCCAGCTGATTGCTTCGGTTGCCGCGACAACTGCTGGGGCAAGTTTTTTTAGAGCCAGCGACAAAGCAAAAAGATCGGCATCGTCCGCGGTGGCGGTATTTTCGCTGTGGTTTTTTGGAATTACCAAGGTGTGTCCAGCGTTCACTGGATTGATATCAAGAATTGCAATGACTTTTTCGTCTTCGTAAATGATTTCCGCGGGAATTTGCTTGGCAACGATTTTACAAAAGATGCAATCCATATTTATAGGGGCTAGGGGTTAGGGTTTAGTTTTTTAGTAACGGAAAAGAATAAAGCGACGAGCGTTAAAATACCGCAACCAATGACAACCAGCCCGAGACGGCCAAAGGGCAGGGACATATCTATTATAACGTATGCGGCAAAAATAATGGCAATGGCAATAAATATTTTTTCCAAGCGACGACTTTGTATTTCTCGGGCGGTTAAAGCGCTTGCCGCTGTAAAAACGACCACGAGCGCGGCCAGATAGCGCAGATCAAAAAAGTTAGCGACAAAACCTCGGCGAAAGTACTCTAATAATACGAGCGCAAAGAAAAGAAGGGTCGTTGCGGCGGCAAACGACGAGGCGATAAGATAAATTACTTGGATTGTTTTATCGGTAATTTTCATAGCTTAATTGAAGAAACTGTTTTTACGATTTTATCCCAAACCGCGCCGAGGTCACGCCATTCAAGCGGTTGGCGCTTAAAAGTAACGTCAATTTCCGCGACATTAAAAATATCCGCAGAGTTTTTCCCAGGTAATGAAAGAACAAAATTTACTGAGCGTCCGAATTTTGCTAAACGGTTAAAGTCATAGGTTACCGTCGCAAGGCGCCACAAACCACTGTGAAGCGGCGGAACATACGACGTTAAAATATAATTAATCCCGTCTTTTAGAAGATCGCTTTCGCTTGTAAGTTGCGGCGGATCTGGTCGCCAATAGTTATCAGACGAAAACGCAAAAAAACCAGCCGTTTCCAAGCGCAAATCGCCCAAAGCGGAAACAATAGGAACGGTTTTTTCCTCCTTATAATTTATTAGCGAAACAAACGGCGTATTCAAATCATTGACCGCCAAATTTGTGGTTCCGATTTTTACGGTTTGAAAAGATGTGGCGTGCGAAGTCGTTGCGCTAACTTTTTTCCCGTCAGTTACCACCGTCGCGGCAGAAGGGCTTTTGGCATAGCCCGTATTGTCGGCTAAATAAATCCGGTTGGCGAAAATAAATTTTGTCTGCGCCGTGATTGTTTCGCGAAAAATAACGTCGTCGGGCGCTGGTAGACTAATCGTAACAATGCCCGTAAGCGGCAGATCAGTATAAAGACGTAGATCGCGAAGCGGAGAAAACTTTCCACTTGAACTAGTGTCATTATCATCAGCAAAAATCGCGCGGGCGATTTCATTACCATCCAGGGTTGCCGTCGCCGTAAAGCCGTCGGCGCCGGCGCCGCGATTTACATCTTGCGTTTTAAAAAGAAAATCCAGCTTTTCATTTTTTAAATATGTTTTAATCGTCGTCGCGCCACGAAAAGCAACTTGGTATTTTTTATCGGTGGACGACGAACGATAATTTTCTGGCGGCGCCGAAGGAAAACCAGATGCGCGATAAACCGCGACGCCTTCGGTCGGCATTGCAGAAAGAAAAGCGCTTATTGTTTTAAAAACCGGATTACGTTCATAAAGAAACAACCCATCCCCGGCCACTCTCGTCCATTTAAGCCCATCAATAACAGAATTTTCCGCTGGCAGCATTTCACTTGTCCAAGTTTGCCGTGATGCTAGTCCGCCGATTTCAAAAATTTTTTCATTGCCATTAAACTTAACGCTAACCTCGGCCGTATCAAAATTACGCGGAATCTTTACATCAAAATTTATCGGCTCGTTCGTAATCGTCCGATAAGGCGTTCCGTCGGAAGCGATTTTAACTTCGGAAACGCGCGATTCAGGTACGAGCGGCGTCACGCGCGCCGAGATCATTCCAGCTTTCCAAATAACTTTATAAACACCCAAAGGAACGATATTTACATAAGCCAACCAAACTAAGACGCTTGCCGCAAACGCCACCGCCAAAATAATACTCGTTGGCCTTATGTATTTCATTATAAATATTTAATTTCTTCAGCCCGAGGCTGATCCGCCTTTGGCGGAAATACCTAATCCGAGGTGTGCCCGATATCCATCGGAATGATTCCGGATTAGATATTAGGCATTAGGTATTAGGTATTCACTCTTTTGTAATCTGATACAACGTCTCTGTTCCAAAAGCTTTAACACGGCCAAGTTGAAGTTTATTTTTATGGAGCGAGGCCTGAATTTTGGCGTATTCGTCATCAACGATAGTAATTCCGTAATAGTATAGTCCATTGCCAACAACGCGCGGCAAGGCTTTCATTGTTAGAGCGTCGCGCAAATTAAGCATTACCCGGCGGTCGGGAAAAAAGATTTTGTCCGAGCGTTCGGTAACAATAACGCTGTCCTGTCCCACAATCGCCAAAACTTGTTTTTTTACGTCAGCATAATGCGTTAGATTTTTAAAAACCGGCATTAACGATTCTGGCGTACGGAAATAAACCGTCCACGCGCCGAGAACAATAAAAGAAAAAATAACCAAACCAACAAGGGCGTTCGCAATTTTTTGATTTTTAATGAAGTGTCCAAACGCGACAATCCCCTCAGCAACAACCGGAACCAAAACAATGGAGAGCGGCAAAAAATATCTCACGTATGACGAACCAATCGTGAGTCCAGGAACGGTTGGATCGTTTAAAATTCCGCTGCCGTAATAGATTCCCAAAACGAACAAAAGCCAAGCAAAAGCAACGAGCAAATATTTGGCGTATTTACGGCTGGATTTTTTAAAAACAACGACAAATCCCCAAGCGGCAAAGAGCGAAAACCACGGCGTAAAAACAACCAGATAATCATAAAGATTAGTGAGCGCGAGCTTGGGATGAAAACCAAACGGAAGAATAAACGGCCGCGGTTGGGTTAGCCACAAGGGAAGACGCGAGGTTGCGCCAAGCGCCGAAACGGCAACACCTGGCGCCGAAGCGCCAGCCGTGTAGCCAAAAGAAAACATCCCGCCATAGAGACCCTTGTTTATAATTAAAATAGTAAAAACAAAAACTGCAAATGCCAAAAGGCCGGGGATAATCTCGTACCACCGATAATTCTTTCGCGTAAACCACAAGGCGACGATCGCGATTGGCGCCAACCAAATAAATTCCACCGGACGAACAATTAACGCCATTCCGAGAAATAAACCGCCAAAAAGTGCGTCAACACTCCTTTCAATCAATTCGTGCCCGCGACCGCTCGCAATTTTAAGAAACGGATGAAAATATATTATCGCGCCGCCGATAATCACGAGATCGCAAAATAGCAAATTGGGAAAAAGGCCGCGACTCGCAAAATACCAAACCGCCGGCGTCAAATAAAAAATCACTTGCCCGACAAGCCCGACCGCCTCTCCCCTTTTCCGCAAAAATAAATAAAGACAAACGCCGGCCAATGCCGTAAAAAATGGCGTTGTCAAACTAAGAGCAAGCGTTCCAATAATTTTTACAAACCCACCGACAATAATCATCTGGCCATAAAACGACCCTGGCACGAGCGTCGCCATTATAGAAATAACCGAGCGCGGATGAACGATATCGTTATTAAAAATATTCAACCCCTCGTCAACCCATAAACGCCCGTTTGACGCGAAGAGTTGCGAAAAAAATGCCACGGCGGTTTCGTCGGGCGAATTCCAAAGCTTGGGCGCGAGAAGGCCGTAAGCGGCCGCGATTAAAAAAAATAAAACCGCGGCGATTATTGACAGTAACAATGTTTTTTTAACTTTCATTTATTTTGTCGTCCCAGCTACGCCTAAGGATTACTTAATAAAAGATACTATTTCCACGACAAACCCGGCAATGAACAAAATCATAAGCGGAAAAGCGAAAAACCGCAAGGCCGACTTGGGATGCTTTTCGGAAATGATTTTTTTTGCCATTAACACGATTACAAAACCAACCGCCGCGCCCAAGGTTGCACCAAGAAACCCAATAATACCGACAAAGTCGCGGGCGCCAAGGAGAAAGGCGGCAAGCGGCAAGCCAACGGCCAAAGCCCAAGAAGCAACGCGCGGAAATTTAAAATCATACACAAACTGATCGCGAATGTTTGATCCGATGATAATAAATTGCGTCGCCACGGCGAGGACACCAAAAAGCGAGCCCAGCACGACAATGACACGCCCAAAATTTGGTGCAAGGCCAGCGATCGCGTTTTGGGTTGTGGCGGAACCAGAAACACCAACCACAAGCGCGCTAAACAAACCAACGATTAAAGCAGCAAGAATTGTTCCGATAACCGCCGCGCTGATTGCCGACGATTCTTTTTTTCGCGATAGATCAACGATTTCGGAAATAACCGAGGTGCCACTTAGGGCAAAAAAGATTACGCCGTAAGGAACAAACCAATTATCCAAATTGATCGCCATTAAATTGACCACGTTAACTTTTGGCAAAACCATTACCGTAATTGCCACGACAATAATTATTAGAGCGCAGGTGAAAAACCGATCCAAGCCGTCGGTTTTTTTAAGTGGCAAGAGAAGCGCTGCGGAAACAACAGTGAAAAATATAGCTGTCCAAAGGCCGATACTGCCGCCAAAAATAACCGAAAGAAAATTTCCGCCTAAAATAATATAAACCAGAAGCGCGCCCAAAAATTCAATTATGTTAATAAACCCAAAAAAATACGCCGCCCGGCTGCCCAAATTTTTTCGTACATAACCAACCAAACGATGTCTCCCTGGCGTTTCCGAGGCGACAATTACGTAATTCACATGAACAAGAACCGCCGCCGCGCCCAAAATTACGATATAAACAAGGCCGATTGCCACGCCAACGCGAGAAAAAACGTAAGGTACGCCAAAAATACCAGCGCCGATGATGCCGCCGATCATTGCAATGACTAACGAGGGGTGGATTTTTTTCATAAACACATTGTACCCTACTTAACCACATTCTATCTACTTCCCCGATGTGGAAAATATCACTAAAGTGATTAGGCGACTTGAACATGTACCATGTACCACACGGATGGTTCATGGTATATGGTACATGGTTCATGCAAAAATATGGAAAAGATTCCTCCACACTCAAACGAAGCCGAACAATCTTTTTTGGGCGCCTTGCTCCTAGACAAGGACGCAATTATTAAAGTTGGCGACCAAGTTTTGCCCGATGATTTTTATCGCGATTCGCACCGGATGATTTACGAAGCAATGTTGGATCTTTTTAAAAAACGCGAACCGATTGACTTGCTTTCGCTTTCAACAAGGCTAGATGAGCGCAAACTTTTGGACACAGTCGGCGGCCGCGCTTACATTATTTCACTTTCTAACGCCGTGCCGACTTCGGCGCACGTTGCCCACTATGCCGAAATTATCGTCAAAAAAGCGACTTTGCGCAAGCTGATTACCGCGGCCGCGGAAATTACGGGAATGGGTTTTGAAGAAGGCGAAGAAGTTTCCAAACTTTTAGACAGCGCCGAACAAAAACTTTTTTCCATTTCGCAAAAGCATACCAAACAATCGTTCGTGCCAATGCAAAGTGTTTTGGAGTCGGCTTTTGACCGCATTGATGAACTACACCGCGAAAAAGGAAAATTGCGCGGCATCCCAACCGGCTACACCGAACTTGATCAGCTCTTGGGCGGGCTTCAGCGTTCCGACTTGGTCATTTTGGCCGCTCGTCCTTCGGTTGGAAAAACCTCGCTCGCGATGGACATTGCCCGCCACGCCGCCGTCCACGCCAAAATTCCCGTCGGCGTCATTTCGCTTGAAATGTCCAAGGAACAGCTCGTTGACCGTATGATCTGTTCCGAAGCCAGCGTGGACTTGTGGCGAATGCGCACCGGCCGCCTTTCCGAACAAGGCTCGGACGATTTTGCGCGCATCGGCCACGCCCTTGGCGTGCTTTCCGAAGCGCCGATTTGGATTGACGACTCGTCATCCTCTAGCATTATGGAAATTCGCACCAAGGCGCGCCGCTTGCAAATGGAACACGGGCTTGGGCTTATCATTATTGACTATCTCCAGTTAATGGACAGCAAAACGAAAATTGAAAATCGCGTTTTGGAAATTTCCGAAATTACCCGTTCACTAAAAGGCTTGGCGCGCGAACTCAACATCCCTGTGCTCGCACTCTCCCAGCTCTCGCGCGCCGTGGAAATGTCAAAGCCCGCCATTCCTAAACTCGCCCATTTGCGCGAATCAGGATCTATTGAACAAGACGCCGACGTGGTAATGTTTATTTATAGAAAGACCGCCGACCGCAACTACCGCGTTGAAGACATTCCAATGGAAGAAAGAAATATCGCCGAAATTCATGTGGCCAAACACCGCAACGGTCCAACAGGAATGGTGCGCCTTTACTTTGACGACGCCCGCGTATCGTTTAAAAATCTTGATAGATCGTACAAAGCCCCCACCAACGCATCATGAACCACGCCGCATGTACCATGAACCACGTACCATGTACCAAACGGATGGTTCATGGTGTGTGGTGTGTGGTACATGGTGTGTGGTACATGGTTCATAACTAAACTAACCCCTAAACCCTAACCCCTAAACCCTACAAGTATGGCAATGTTCAACAAACTAAAACAATTTAAGGATATGCGCGAAGGCGCAAAAAAGGCGCAAGAAATTTTGTCCAGCGAAATTATTCACGGCCAAGGCGCGTGGGGCAAAGTAACAATTGATATGACTGGCGCTTTTGAAGTTAAGGCCGTGCATATTGACGAAGCGCTCATCGGCAAAAAAGAAGAATTGGAAAACGGCGTTAAAGACGCCATCGCCGATTCGGTCAAAAAAGTTCAATTTGTTTTATTTAAAAAGCGAAAAGATTTGGAAGGACTACAAAACTAATTTTTGACGAATATCTAATCCCTAATATCTAATCCGAACGGCGGCACTAACCCCTAAACCCTAATCCCTAACCCCTTGTCGTGCGCAAATACACTCCGGAAATAATGGAATTATTAGAAGCGTTTCAAACGCTTCCGGGCGTCGGTCCTAAAACAGCCGAGCGCTATGTTTTTTCATTGCTCCGCCGCACCCATCCGGAAATTGAAAAATTTGTCAAAGCTGTAGAAAAAGCAACCGAAACAGTTTCTGTTTGCAAAGTCTGTTTTACCGTTGGACGAATGAACCCCTGCGAAATTTGTTCCGACGGCCGGCGCGACGGACGCAGCCTTTGCGTTGTCGCTGAACCACAGGACATTGCCGCAATAGAAGCAACCGGTGCGTTTCGCGGATTTTATCACGTCCTCGGCGGCACGATTTCGCCGCTTGAAGGAACAACCGAAGAAAAATTGCGCGTCGCTGAACTTGTTTCCCGCGTTCGCGAAGGCAATGTCCGCGAAATTATTTTAGCCTTTTCGCCCAACTTGGACGGCGAAACAACGATCCTCGCGCTCTCGGCCGCACTTAAGCGCTTTCCCGTACGCCTCACGCGTTTAGCGCGCGGCCTCCCGATGGGCGCCGAGCTTCAGTACGCCGACGAAACAACGCTTACTGACGCGCTTTCTGGAAGAAGAGAAGTCTAAAAAAATATCTAATGTCTAATTTCTAATATCTAATCCGTCGGAATGACGGCGATAAAAAAATTTCCGCTTTTAGGCGGAAATTTTTTCTATTTTGATTTGGGTAAAAGGTTGGCGGTGGCCGTAGGTTTTCTTATACCGCACCTTGCGATGATATTTGACGACACGAATTTTTTCGCCTTTGCCGTGAATGACCACGGTCGCAACAACCTTGGCACCTTTGACTTCTGGTTTGCCGATTACGACCGAATCTTCGTCAACCAAAAGCAACGGGTTAAAATCAACCTTGTCGCCGACATTTAATTTAAGTAATTCAACAGACAAGGTTTCCCCTTCTTTAACCAGGTACTGCTTGCCGCCGGTTTTGATAACTGCAAATTTCATAGCTTATCTTGATAATAAAAATCCGCCTTGCGGATTGATTACTTTGACACTATACAATATGGCTTTAAAATCGTCAAATCCCACCAATAATGAGAAAAGCGGCCATACCCTCGGGTACGGCCGCTTCGGAATCGTTTGAAACACCGACAAGGTTTCCTTTCGTGAAATTTACCTTATCGGTATTGGCGCAGTGTTGCGCCGCCGGTGGCCCAGATCAGGCCGACGAGCCGGTCAGGTCGCGGGTGGTCAGGGAGCGCTTCGTTTGATTAAAAAGGCTTTGGGACAGTTGAAATGCACTCATTGGTACCCTTCTTTCCTTGCGAGGTGAGTTTTGCCGGCGATTGCCACGTTGGCAGCCGGCAGGTTTGGTGTACACGGTTTTGTTTTAGCCGTTATTAGCCGAATCACGGTACTTACCGTATCAGCCGTTGGCCGTGGAAGATCCGTAATCTCCCAAATGAACACTCGGAACAGATTCAACAATTGCCAAGGTACACTATTTTGGGGGTTTTGTCAACCCCCCTTTGGTGCACCCAAACTTATGCTGATTCCGAGCTTGGAACGTAGCGACTTTTTAGCGAACGCTTCGCGTAAACAAGCGAAGCCAGGAGCGCGAGCTGCGCCACCGTGACACTTAATTTCGCTTCGTGGAGATACGTTTCGCCAAAAGCGCTGGCACCCAAATACGCACCAAGAATGTAGCACTCAAGGCAAATGGCATGAAAAACCGTCTTTCGCTTGCCCGCTGGTTTAGCTCTCTTGTCCTTAATTATTCGCCAGCGATTATTCAAGAATGGCAAATTCGCCCACAGCGTTTTAAACCAATCCACGCGCGAAAACGCGAGCATCAGTTCAATCGCGAGGACGAGTGTGAAGACAACCACTCCGGCCAAAATCTCGGCGTGACGAACAATAAATTCGCCGAGCCACCTAAACCAGTCCCGAAACAAGAAGTAATGCGGCAAATCCGGTCTTGGCCAAACAAGAAAGAAAAACAAGAGCGAAACATGCAAAACTTTGTCCGCCCAAGTATCCAAACTCGCGCCAAGCGACGTGGTTACGCCCCAGTGCCGTGCTAAGCGCCCATCAAGAACATCGGTCGCTTCGGCAACGAGCAACTCAAAGATCGCTTCGCCGTACCTTGCGTTATACAAACCGATAAAGATAATCGGCGTTAGCGCCAGGCGCAAAAGCGTGAGAGATGTTACGGCCGCCACCTTTAGCCTTCGCCACGGAATTTCTTCGGTTAGAATCAATGAACTATTTGACATTTTTCTCCTCCCGAAGAGAAGGTATCAAAAAATTGTTTGTGGGTCAATCGTATTAATACAACACGTCTTGCCCAACACTAATAGAATTATTTTTTACAAAACCAGCGTTGACTTCAATAACCGCATCAATAAATTCGCCGGGCGAAAAAGGCGTTAGATTATCATTGGGAACGTTTTCTTTTACTTCAACAACTTTGTGGTCGTTTACATAAATAAAATCTAACGGGAAATTCATCCCCTTCATCCAAAAAGCGTATTTCCCTTTTTCTTGAAAAGTAAAAATCATTCCTTGGTCAGCCAAAAGCGACGGCCGGTATGAAAGGCCGCGCTCTTTTTTAAGATCAGTGTCCGCAACTTCGGCGCTAATTTTGGTCGTGCCGACGGTAATAATTTTTAATTTTGGCGTTTGGGGAGTTTTTAAAATAAAATAACCCACAAGCACGGCTGCAAACACCAAACCAATAACGACGAAAATAATTTTTTTCATTTTATTTTTTCCGATTAATAATCGCCGCAACCCCGATCGCGAAAGTTGTTAGTGCCAAAATCGCAAAAATCGTTATTTTACCTTTGCTCTGAAGCAGCAGTGCGCCCGCGCCAAACGCCGCCGAAATAGACCACAAAATATACACCGCCTGCCGCTGGCTAAAACCAGCATCTAATAAACGATGGTGCAAATGCTTGCGATCGCCCGTCGTGGGTGATTTCTTTTCCCAAAACACGCGACGAACAATAACCCAAGCGGCGTCGGTTACCGCGACCCCGAGTGCTAAAAGGACGACGGCGATTTTGGCGCCGGAAATAATTGAAAGCACGCCCAAAATAAAGCCGGCAAAAAGCGCTCCCCCCTCGCCCAAAAAAATTTTTGCCGGATTAAAATTCCAAGGTAAAAAACCGATGAATGCGCCGGCGACAATCGCGGCTAGCACGACGACTTCCGGCTGAAAATATTTTGGCGAGAGCGCGAGAATACAAACAAGCACAGCACCAATTGTCGCGACACCGGTAACAAGTCCGTCTAGCCCGTCAAAAAATTTTGTCGCAAAGGTCGTACCAATTAAATAGGGAAAAATAATTAACCCCGAAAGCGGCGCTGCGAGCAAAATCATTCCGCCAAACGGATTGCTTAATTTTGAAACATTAATTCCGCAAATAATTACGATCAGTGCGGCAACGATTGGAAAAAGAATCTGAATTTTTGGCGGCAAGTTTTTTTTATCATCTATAATTCCACCAACGATTAGCAAGGCGCCAGCGACAATGACGCCTAAGATCATCGGCCAAGTAATGACGCCAATTATCTTTCCAGAAAAACAAGCAACGAGCGTGACCGCCGCAAAAGAAATAAAAATACCAACCCCGCCCATTAGCGGAATGGCTTTGGTATGAATTTTTCGCCCGCCCGTTGGCGCGTCAACAACTTTCCAGCGCAACGCCAAAAGCCTCACGAAGTACGTGAGGATGAACGAAATTACGGCGGCGACTAAGAACCAAATCATAAACGCATTGTATCGCGAAAAAGAGATAAACAGAAGTTAGACATAATTTATTGTTCGCATTGACTTTGAGGCGGATTGGTAATAAATTCCAAGTAAGCGAAACAAACGAGGAGGTGAGAAAATGTGGCCCTTTAAAAAAACCGTGACCGAACGGCGGAAAACGCGCGAGCTCCAATTTATTACGATTGACCAAAATGTGGTGCCTGGCGGAAAGGTAACAAGCGGATTCGCGTTCTTTCCCAACGAACCAAACAAAAAGATAACAGCCGTCGTGCCCATTGACGCTCTGGGCGAGCTAGTTCTTTTAAACCTTGGGCGTCTGTGTCTTGAGTTTGTTGACCTGGAAACCAGCACACTGCCTGACGCAAGCGACGCCAAACCAGATCATCTGTATCTCGCGGTTCGTCACGAGCCAAATGGCGGTTACACCGCGCTTTTGGGCGGACTAAAAATAAGTCCGCCTGTCTGCGACTGCAAGAACCATGGCGTTGATTGGCACAAATCAAAAATCTGGGAGAGCAAATTCCGAGCCGTGGGAATGATGGCGCTTGAATGGCGAATGCTGATTAGTTTGATTATTCATTTCGACTATGGTTATCCGATTAGACTGCGCCACCCCGACGAGCCGGATCGCGACGAAGAAGGCGACGACCACTGTTGTTGCAGTGTCTAATCGGCGAGCAACCTCACCGAACGCGACGTGCGTCCCCTAAAAAGGACGCACGTTTTTAAATTTATAAAAAAGTAGACCGGGGTCAAGTAATGACCCCGGTTTGTGCAAACGACGACTGAGTGTCAGAAAACGATCTTACTTACTCCCTTCAACCTCCCGATCATAGGCATCTTCCGCATCTTTGCGATACGCCGTGTCTGTATCGTCAACCTCATGGTTCTCGGTATTCAACTCCTCTGTGTGGTTTCCAAGACCCTTGTTACCATTATCTTCTGGCGAATGTGAATGTGATGAACTCATAGCACTCTCCTTCAGATGGAATGCTAGACCCGTCGCCTAAATCCGTCAATATAAGAAAATTGTTATAATGGTTTTATTATTCGTCGCTCAAGATAAGGCGGAAAATGGCCTTTATATCGCTCTTGAAGTTCCAGACGCTTCCAATCATCCCCGGTAATACAGTGACGGCATAACAGCGAACCACAATTACAATCAGCAATGATAATATATTTTGAAAGCGCGACCCACATTGCGTAATCAGCGACAACCTCTTCGCCAATTCTAATATCGCGTCGTGCGGAGATTGTTACTTCGTCGTCCATCCATACGTTCGGATCGCAAGAATGATTCATTAAATCAGTACCCAGCAATTCCGTCCCGGCCGGATCGGCAATATAAAGGTCGTCCTCTATCTGACAAGCCGTATCATCATTCACTTCGCCGGACAACACCTGCTTGGTGGTATAAACAGTTCCGCCCCAACGGACAAGCACCTCGCCCTTCACAATTGGTTCAATCGCAAACACGCCACGTCCTTGCACAGACGATTTTTTGGTACTCAGCTTAGAACTTTCCCAAGATTTAGTAGTATATTTATTCACATTCCACTATCTAATTATTGCGCCGAATTCAGAAATAGTTTTATTCTCCAGTTTCTTATGAAGAATGTCCACCTCTTCATTTGTCAGCGTACGGTCAAGGTTTCGATAAACAATTCTAAAAGTATAACTAGCTTTCCCTGGTCCAAATTTCGTATCGTCTTCGTATTCGTCCAAAAGTTTCATTTCCTCAATAAGTTCTACACCTATAACTTCTCGCGCCAATTCGTAGTAGCGAAATTGGTTAAATGAAGCTTTGTCTACAACGAAGGAAATGTCTCTGGTCACGGGCGGATATTTACTTACCGGCTGATAAGTATGAACAATGTTTTTTAATTGTTTTTTTACTCGTTCGTCGTTAGAGCGAAGAAGGCGGATGTCGGGAATCTGCATTTTAATCATTGCGAGACGGTCAGCACCGAAACCAAAAGCCCATCCATTATAAATATTCGGATCAAGTCCGAGATTTTTAATGACCTGAGGGTGCACAATCCCAGCACCAAGAATTTCTACCCATCTATCACCCCAAGCGATATTCATCTCTAGACTTGGGTCAGTATAAGGAAAGTGATCGACGCGAAACTCAGCCTTAATGTTTTGTCCAAAAAGTTCGTGAGCAACTTCCCAAAGAATATCTTCCAGATCAGGCTGCCCCAGCCTCGCGATCTCTTTCTTACAAATATACAGACCATCAATATGGTGAAGCACATTGGAATGTTGCCAATCTATTTCATCGCGCCGATAAACTGTGCCATAACATAGAGTGCCGACAGAGCCGTATTTTTCTAACCGTTTTTGCGTCTCAGGCAATTCAAGATAATATTTCCACATTAAACTGGTGTGCGGGCGCAGTATATGGGTTTCATCAACATAATAAGTATCGCTTTGTGTGCGAGCAGGATGGTCTTTTGGAAAATTGAAGAGGTCAAAAACAATTTCAGGCGAAATCACTTCTGGAATCTCAATAATGTCAAAGTTTTTTAGACTCGGAGAATTGATTACTCTCTCGGTTATTGCTTTTACTGGGCTACCGTCTAATCTTGTAAGATCAGGCAAGGCCAGATATCGTTTTAGGCGTTCCGCTTGAACGTCAGTACGCGTTGCAAGTTGTTTAAAAATTTTATCTTGTTCAACAAGAGAAATTGAGTAGTGCGAGCGTTTAAGATGAGATAGCAAATAAATATTTTTCATAGGTTTTATATTTTAAGTCTAACAAAGAAAGACCCAACACGGTGTGGGTCTTTCAAAGGTTATAGTTTATCGGCGTATTAGAAAGCACCCGTCCGTGTTGGGAAAGTAAAGCTAAAAAAGAAAAAAATATTATAATTGAAAATCATATACATATGATATTACAATTATCTAATTAATGCAAGACGATTTACTGTCGTCTAAACACACAATATAACACCATTTAAAGGCGACATTTTTTTAATATTAAAAAACCAAAAAATATTGAGCTGTACGCCATTTCATCCGGCCGGATGAAATGGTGTACAGGTAATTTTTGCCCTTAAATCTAATTTTGATTCATCGTTACAATTTATTTTGTGACAACTTCTGATGATAAAAATATACGAATCCATTTTTGAGCTCCCATATCTTTTACCAGCTTGGCAATTTGTTCGCCAACGTCTAGCTTGCTTCCCCAAAGCGACATCTGAATGCGCTCAAACCCAAGATCTTTAAGCATATATCTAAGCTTTGATCTAATTAGATGTTCCTGCTCGGGAATATCAAACGAAACAAGCAATATCTTACCGTCGCTTCGTTTGCTCGCGAGGCGTACCCGTTCTTTAAGTGCCGCTAGCTTTCCTTTGGAAGTTAAAATAAACATTACCTTATCCCCTTTCTTTCTTACCTCAATAAATTTTCTTGCCCGCAAATTGTTAACCGCGCGTATCATTTGCGCTTTTTTAATTCGCAACATATCTTCGTATGGAATCGGCCGCTGATTGCCGTAACCGGAAAACAAAGGAACATCGGCATTAGTTTCAAAATCTTCAGCAATTGCTATTAATAATTTTCGCGTGTAGGCAAGAGTTTTTAAAACAATTTTTCGTCTTTTACTTGGTGGGTGTTTGTACATATTATTTTCAATCGTTTAAATAATTTCAATAAACGTAAAATCACAAAATATACCGCTCGGAGAAAAAACCGACACCACAAAAAATCAAATAGACTTTGGAATTATTTATTATTAACTGATGTATTTTACTTTTTAATAATATTTAAAGATCATAATATAGTGTACACCATTTCATCCGGCCGGATGAAATGGTGTACAGGTACAACTCTTTATGAATTTTTGTGCAACAACTTAAACCTATTCGGTTTCAAGTTGTACAAGTCAAATCATTAATATAAACTTATTAAACTAATGATTCATCCTGGTTAATAAAAATTTCTTTAACTATGAAGTTGATAAGCCTAAATATTTGGGGCGGAAGAATAAAAGAGCCGCTTCTTAATTTTCTCAAGAATAGCCAAGATACCGACATTTTTTGTTTTCAAGAACTTTATAATAAAGCCAAAACAAAAATGTCAGACGATCCAAGAGAAGCGAGTCTTAATATTTTTTCTGAATTGCAAGAGCTTCTCCCTAATTACGCGACATATTTTAGGCCGCAAATTGAAACCGTTTTTGGGATAGGAATTTTTATTAAAAAAGGTATTAACGTTTTAGAAGAAGGCGACATAACAATTCATCATGTTCCAAAATATTCCGGTAGCGGTGGCGACCATTCAAGAAACATGCAGTGGATAAAATGCGCTATAGGCGAAACCGTATACACCATTATGAATGTCCATGGTCTTTGGAACGGAAAAGGTAAAACTGATACACCAGAGCGAATTGCCCAATCCCAACGAATAAGAAAGTTTATGGATTCTATTACTGGACAAAAAATACTGTGCGGCGATTTTAATTTAAGACCAGACACAAAAAGCATTGAAATCGTGGCAAATGGAATGAACAACCTTGTCAAAACTTTTTATATCAAGTCAACGCGCACTTCTTTGTACGGCAAAGTTGAACAATTTGCTGATTATATATTTGTTTCACCTGATGTTAATGTAAAGGAATTTAAAGTATTACCCGACGAAGTTTCTGACCATTCGCCATTATTTCTTGAAATTGAATAGAGCATTAACTAAAAATATTCCACCCTCTACTATATTAACAAGATTAATATTGTTAAATTTTGTAACATTTTATGTGTACACCATTTCATCCGGCCGGATGAAATGGTGTACACGCCGTCATCCCGAGGAGTCGCGCGACGAGGGATCGCAAAGTCTCTAAATCAGCTCCGCGATTCCTCGCCGAGCTGAGCTCGGCCGAGCCTTGGACAGAGCGACCAGACAGACTCGGAATGACGCCGTTTATTTATTCAACTATTATATCCAACCCACGGAGGAGGGAGGCGGCTTGGGGGAGGTTGAAGCGGGCTTTGGTTAAAGTATTGGCGCGGGGGTCTATGGCATACTCAAAGGCGCCGATAAAATTGGCACGCAATAAATTGGCTTGTTGGAAAACACTTCCGACGAGATCGGAATTAGAAAAGTCGGCTTCCGTAAGATCGGTGCGGACAAAAATACTATTCTTTATTTCGTTGTCGGCAAAAGACGTTTTCTTTATTACCAAATCGGAAAAATTACAACTTTCAATAAGGCATTTTGTAAACGACATATCCATAAACCCGACGCACTCGTGAAAATCAATGTCCAACAATTTTGAACTTTCAAACCTCACCTTCCCCACCTGCGCGCGCTTAAACTTAACAGCCGTTAGGTCAGAGGACACAAAAGTTACATCATCCAATTTTGTCCCCGCCAAATCCGCGCCGCTAAAATTACATTTTTCATAAACGCGATCAAAAATATCCTGCCCAGAAAAATCTTTTCCTTTAAAATTCTGCCTTACAATTTTCTCTTGCATATATGCTGATACTATCCCCTATTGCATATTCCTTCAACCAAAAACGAAGGGGCACGTCCCCTTCGTTTTTAAAATTTATTTTTTATATCATCCCAGCTGATGGAAAATTTTTCTTCAATCTCTTTAAGAACATAGTAAAGAACATCCCTTCTAAGATCAGTATCAAACGAAAGCGACTTTCCGGTCGCTAGCCAAATAATTTTTACGTGGTCGCCTTTGCCGCCTACCTTATTAACCAAAAATCCCAATCTACGTAACGCGCCCAAAAACTTTCCCGAACGGAGACAGCCTGGCAATTCACTACGCGAAGGCATATGCCGTTTCGCCTTCACGGTGAACTCCTACATCTTTGGCATAAGACGAGGGAACCTCAAAAGCTGTAAGAATAGCGTCTTTGATTTTTTCATCTAACTCTTTAGGATCCTTACCGCTAGTAATAATGCTACCGTGCTTAAAATCTGTACTCAGCGCAACAATTGATCCATCTTGCTGGCGTTCGTAATGAAAATTTATAGTCCTATATAAACCAAAGTAACGGCTCATTTCAAACAAGCCTGACGGTATCGCATTTTTCCCTATAAGCGCGCGTATAAGCGCATCTTTTGTTTGTTTATAAAAACTCATATAAATAGCCTTATTTATATATCAAAAACAAATACCAAAGTCAATATTCAACGATTGTTAAATTATAGCGTTCTATTTAAATAATCACAATGCTTTCTTATGGGACATAAGCAAATAGGGTAAATCTAATTTATTATTAGACCTGACCCCATTAATAAAACAAAAAGCACCTACGAACAAGGAAAGCAGGTGCTTTTTGTTGTAGGTGCACGAAGTGCGCTACATGGTGATGGGGATGCCTCGGCAATCAATGCCAAAGCGCGAACGCCGCCGAGTCTTCCAAAGGCAGATTTCGCCGCCGTCTTCAAGCCGGATGAGGAGTGTCCTGATTGAATCGTTCTTGACGAATCGAATCAACCCGATCTCCACTTCCAATTGATGGCAACTCACCACCAACTCCTCCCCATTTTCTCCTACCCACGGCCCGCACTCTTCATCATCAGAAGTGCCATAGGCGTAGTAGGTGCCCGTAGAAGGGTTGAGCCGAAGCGTGATGCCGCCAAGGTGGATCTTCGGCCGGTACATTACCTCTTCCCTGTTCTCCCAGATACCGAAGAGATAGTACAGGATTGCCTCGCGCCACCTGTGCTCCGGGAACCACAGCAGGCCACTCACTTGGATCTCTTTCTGCTCCGCGGTGCCGGGGTTTTGAAAAGTGGTGAATTTGGTTTGTGAAGAACTAGACATTGGATCCTCCGTTTTCTTGAGACACTACGTCACTGGCCCATCCAGCGAGTACGTCCCAAAATAACCAACTAATCTATCACAAAAACACCATTTTGTCAATGGTTTCGCATGAAAATATCAAATTTTGGCTTAAATACTCTATCTTAATTCCTTCAACCAAAAACGAAGGGTCATGTCCCTTTCGTTATCTTCCCACCTTCAAGGTAAACAGCCTTGCCATTTGTTATTTGGTTAAAACAAACCGCCAAACGCTTGGCTAGTCTTGAGTTAACCAATTTTAAAGCTTCGTCTATTTCAACAAATTTAAAATCATTTAATTCATCCGCCGGTAATTTGATTTGCATTATTTCTTGATGAGTCAGCTTACCGCCGAAGAAAACAAACTGTAGGTTTTCGTTTTTAGTGGAATAACCGCTATCTTGCGGCGACATATAATCAACACCGAGAAAATCCATTTGCTTTAGGTCAAGACCAATTTCTTCTTTCGCCTCGCGGACGGCTGCACTCCTTGGGGATTCGTCTTTTTCAATAACACCGCCAGGAACCGACCAATGATCTTTGTATGTCGGTTTTACAATAAGGATTTTATCTTCCACATTCAAAATAATAACACCTGCAGCCATTCGCTTGGTTGGTAGGTTGGCAATATATTCTGCTTCGGGTATTTTATTAGTCATAAAAAATTTCTTGGGTACACATCAAAGGGCCATGTCCCCTTCGTTCCGTTGTTTTCTAACTCGGCGTTTTTATATGTCTCAAGATCTACGTTTGACTCTGTATTTTGTACGCCAGCAATTCTCGCAGTAATAATTTTTACGCCAAGATCCAATACTTCTTTTGTTATTTCAAATTTTAAATCTCTCATAAAGTTAGAATCCATTTAAGGTTATTCTATTTTAACACTTTTTCGTTTTGAAACGTAGCGCAAAATAAGGAAATTTTTGTTACTACTTTCCAAAATTACTGGCGGGGTGACCGGTCTAGTACCTAAAAACGAAGGGTTATGTTCTCTTCGTTTTGCTTCGCTATTAGTTTAGTTTTTCAACAGATTTCTCATACATTGGTTGTGCGATCTTTTTCGCTTTTTCGGAAGCAATACGATTAAACATCCAATCAAATTTTACTTTAATTTTTTCTTTGCCTAGAGCTGGTAAAAATTTATTCAAAAATTTTTGAACATTTACTTCAAAAAAACTTAGACTATCAGCATCTTTCATTAAATCAGATTCTTCATCCCCACCTTCTTCGTGATGTAAAACCATGTTATATACTCTCTTTATATCTTCTTTGGGATAACTATTTTCTCTTAAAAATTTAGATATTATTTCTGCGCCATCTTTTTGGTGTTTTGCCAATTCTTCTTCGTCATTTAATTCCTTATCCTTAAAATTTTCTATCGTATTAGCCTTTCTAAAAGCCCGAGCAATATCATGAGCATAGGCGGCGATAAGCATAGGTTCATCTGCGTCTGGTTTTAATTCTTTTAACCAAAATACAGCCCTTTCAAAATGATCCATCTTTTTTTCGTTGTCCCCAGAGTTAAACGAATCAAAAACAAATTTTTTTACTTTTTCTAACATATTTTTATTTCATTAAATCGTCTAAACTAATATCAAGAGCGTTTGCAATTTTTTTAACAATTTCTATATAGGGTCGGGTGGACGTATTTTTATAATTAAAGCTTCTCCGCCTTCTCAATACGAATAACCCCGTTCGGTTCTAGTACGGCCGTGTCGCGGCGACTGATCTCATTTTTAAGCAAAGCTTCGGCGAGGGCGTTTTCTACTTTTTCTTGAATCACGCGGCGCATTGGGCGGGCGCCGAAGACGGGGTCAAAACCGACGGCGGCTAACTCTTTTACGGCTTCGTCGGTGGCGCGGAAGTTGATACTGCGCTTCTCAAGGTTATCGGTAATGCCGCCCATCATTAGCCAGGCGATTTGTTCAATTTCGTCGGCGGTAAGCGGACGGAAAACAATGACGCCGTCAAAACGGTTTAAGAGTTCCGGTTTGTAAATCGCTTTTAGTTCGCGAAGCATTAGGTCGCTCTTAATTTCTTCCACCGATTTTTTGGCACGTACGGCGTCTTGAATGTAACCCGAAGCGGCGTTGGAAGTCGCGACGATAATCGTGTTGGTAAAGTCGGCGGTGCGTCCTTGGTTGTCGGTGAGCCTCCCGTCGTCCATCACTTGCAAGAAAATATTTAGAATATCTGGGTGCGCTTTTTCAAATTCATCCAAAAGAATCAAGCAAAACGGTTTGCCGCGGACAGCTTCGGTAAGCAAACCACCTTTGCTGTCCCCTGGCACGCCAACCAAGCGCGCAATAGAATCGCGCTCCTGATACTCGGACATATCCAAACGGATCATCGCGCTTTCGTCGCCAAAATATTCCGCGGCCACGGTTTTGGCAAGTTCGGTTTTGCCGACGCCGGTCGGCCCCAAGAAAAGAAAGGCGGCAATCGGACGCTTTTGCGAACGAATCTCGGCCCGAGCGCGACGCAAGGCAGCGGAAACAGCTTTAACAGCTTCTTCTTGGCCAACCACCCGTTCGTGCAAACGCGTTTCCAAGTTTAACAGCTTTTCACTTTCTTTGGCGGTCACGGCGGTCACGGGCACGTGTGACTTTTCGCTGACAATGGCGGCAATGTCTTCGCCGTCAACAATTTTATTTTCACCGCGCGTTTTTCGCACGGCTTGCGCCGCTTCGCGCAGTACGACCATCGCTTTTTCGGGAAGCGCGCGGTCGTGCAAATAGCGGCTGCTTAACTGAACCGATTTTTCTATCGCCGCATAGGAAAAGAAAACACGCTGGTCGTATTCTATGCCGCCCACAACCGCCATAATCATTTTTACCGCCTCGTCCTCTTCCGGCTCTAGGACTTCAATTTTCGTAAACGCGCCTGCGGCGCCGCGGCGTTCAATCGCTTCGGCAAAACGCTGAGGCGAAGTCGTCGCGATTGCGAAAAAATATCCGTGTGCAAGTTCTTGCGAAAAAATATCAAACAAATCAACGCCGCCTTCGGAAACACCAACGAGCGCGTCAATATTTTCAACAGCCAGAACAATGTTTCGGGCGCGGGCAATGTCGGCAAGCGCGGCCATCAGTCGTCCGCTCGCTTCCGAAGGATCGGCGCCGGCCACGAGGTCGTTTACGGAAAAGACGAGCAAGCGTTTGTCGCGCAAAATTTCGGGCACATCTTCTTCCACCATCCGCTCAGCCAATTCATAAAGCACCGAGCTTTTTCCAACACCAGCTTCACCCACAAGCAAGGCCGAATTATGTCCGCCTTCCATAACGCGAAAAACGGCGTTGAGTTCTTTTTCGCGGCCAATGGAAAACGGCAAGCGGCCAAATTGGGCGGCGCGCGTTAAGTCGTGGCAATAACGATCAAGTGTTGGCGTTGCCACCGCGGTCATTGCCCGATCCAAATTTCCCGTTGGCCGATATGCCGCCGCGCGGCGATAGCGACTAACTCGTTCGCGCAAAAAACGATTAATGCGCAACCAAGCGGCAACGTTAACCACGGTTTTTTGATTTATGCCAACGTCCTCAACGATTTGAATAACACTATCGTCCTGAGAAAGCGCAATCATTAGTTCGGGAATGCCGGCGCCAGGTTCGCGCGCCTTAAGCGCTTCGTTATACGCGTCCAGAACAATTGACGCCGCCACGTTGCTAATCATCGGGTTGCCGCCCGCGTCTTTGGGAATTTTTTCCAAAGACCGCTCGGCGCGATCGTTAACGGCCGAAGGGGCAACGCCAGCGCGGCCAAAAAAAACTGCGGTTTGACGAACCTTAAGCAAAGCGGCAAAAAGATGAATCGGCAAAACTTCGGCATTACCTAAAGACGATGCCAAAAGCACGGCGTTTTCTATTGCTGTTTTTGCTTCGGGATAAAACGAAAGCGAAATATCAATTACTTTTTTTGTAAGCAGTGGTCGCGCTTCATCCCAACCAGAAACAGTTCCCAGTTTTAAGACCTCTTCGCCCCAGCCGCGGCGCGGAATTGGTTTCCGGAAATATTTTTCGCGTCGTTTGCGCGCCGAAAGCAAGAAAAACAGTAAACTGCCAAGCCAGAAAAAAATCCAAACACGGAGCTTGAGCAAATTTTCTAAATCCCAATAATTTTTTATGAAAAAATCACCGGCAAAGAACAAAAAATACAAAAGTGAAAACGCGCCCAAAATAATAATGACGACATCAATAATCCGATTAGCATTTTTGGCGGCGCGGCGAGCGGAAATGGAAAAAGGATCAAGCGCCTCGCGCCAGCCCACGAGCGAGTTTTCCAAAATCGCGGCGGTGCCGAGGCCGCGGCAGTTTAAACAGCGGAGTTCGCCAAGATACCCCCGACCGCCGCAGACATTGCAAGAAAGATATTTTGCCATATTTATCCGGCAATGAATAAATATTTAGCCAGTTCGTAAACCGCAAAAAGCGGCGCCGCAACATACAAAGCAAACATTATTGCCGCAAAAAAAGTCCAAACGATCATAATAATAAAGCGGCCGATAATTTCCACGAGCCGCATAAAAAAACTTATGAGTCGGCCGGTGATATCGTTTTGCCCGTACATTGGGACGAAAAGATTTTTTACCCACACGCCAAGGCCAAAACGATTCCAACCCTCCAGCCAAAAACGGCGGCACCACTTTGCCGCGTCAATAAGCCCGCGCGAATACCAAAAGAATGGCGCGGCAACAAGCCCGCCGCCAACATCATAAAAAACCGCTTTTCCCGCACTTCGTACCGCTGGCATATTCTGTATGAATTATAGCAGAATATTTGAATATTCAATAACTGATATTTAATCGTCCGTAACGTAACCCCTCCTACCTCCCCTTACCCTAAGGGGAGAAAAAAACAAAAACAAAAAATCAGCCTCTATGGCTGAAAGCTATTTGCGACGTGCGACGTGCGACGTGCGACGTGCGACGTGCGACGTGCCAGGACGCTACCGCATCGCCACACCCGTTCTCGCCACGGTGACATATTCAACGGCAGAAGCTGGCACCATTCCAATGGCGGCGGCTTGGGTTGTTAAATTACCAACGGTGCTGTATTCGGAAAGTTTAATTTCGTTAGCGCGCACTGTTGCCGCGCCCGTATCAACCTGTTTTTGTACTTCATTAATTTCGTAACCCATGGAAAGCGATTTGTTTACTTCCGCGAGATAAGCGATTCCAAAACCGGCAATCAAAGCAACCGCGAGAATATTCCAAGCCACAACCGGAACGCGGGCAAAAACGCCGCGGCGAACGGGTAAGGCGTAAGAATGTGATTGCGAAAGGCAGGCAGTGGTCATTTTTATAGTTTGATCGCCGCGCGCAATTTAGCGCTGCGGCTTCGGGGATTAATTTGTTTTTCGTGCTCGGTAGCGAGGAGCGGTTTTTTTGTTAGAATTTTTATTTTCCTTTCGCTCGCCGCTTTCTTAAAGAATTCTTTAACGATTCTGTCTTCAAGCGAATGAAACGAAATGAAAGCGAGCGTGCCGCCGGTTTTTACAACCTCTAGCGCTTGCGGCAAAACTTTTTTTATAGAACCTAGTTCGTCGTTTACGGCAATGCGCAAAGCCTGAAAGACTCTCGTTGCCGGATGAATGCGGCCGTGTTCGTAATTTTTGGAAACGGCAGTGACGATCGCGTAAACAAGCGCGCCGGTGCTAATAATTCGTTTGTCGCGGCGAGCAACGATAATCGCCGAAGCAATGCGGTTGGCCATATGCTCTTCGCCGTACTCGGAAAAGATGCGAATGAGTTCGTCCTTTGGCCAAGTGTTTATAATCTCGGCGGCGGTGAGCGGATTGCCGACGGGGTCGTAACGCATATCCAGCGGTTCGTCGCGCTGAAAGCTAAAACCGCGGATGCGCTCTTCTATTTGCGGCGAGGAAAAACCAAAGTCGGCAAGGACGCCACTTATCGGTCCAAAATTTTGCGTTGCGACGTTTTCCGCCAGTGTTGTGTAATTGGCATTGACCGCAATTAGCCGGTCGCCGTATGTTTTAAGGTTCTCGCTTGCGACCTTGATTGCTTCCGCATCAAGATCAAAAGCCAAAACCTTTCCATTTGGTGCCGTCTGCGTCAAAAGTTCGGCGCTGTGTCCCCCATCGCCGAGCGTGCAGTCAACGAAATTGTCACCCGCTTTGGGGTTGAGGACTTTTAGCAATTCCTCCGTTAGCACCGGTACGTGCGGCATAATTTTATTTTCACTATGGGTTCATATTATATTTTAGACCCCGAGCTCGCCTAACTTTTCGGCAATATCCGCGCTCGCTATTTCCGTTCGTGACTTAAACTCGTCCCACTTAGCCGCGTCCCAGATTTCCAAACGATTGTAGAGACCAGCGAGGACGACTTTTTTTCCCAGCGTCGCGTATGAACGCAGATAATCGGGAACAATCACTCTTCCTTGGCTGTCTAGTGGCGAATCCATTGCGCCAGCGAGCATTAACCGCGCAAAGGCGCGCGTGTTAGCTGAAGCAATTGGCAAATTGGCAAGGCGGGTGGCAAGCTTTTCCCATTCAGCCGCCGTGTAAACGACCAAACAATGATCAACGCCGCGAGTAACAACCGCGCCATCGGCTAATTCTTTACGAAACTTAACCGGAATCGCGATCCGGCCTTTTTCGTCTAAAGAATGTTGATATTCGCCGATGAACATAGAAAGTTATCCCCCACTTTTCACCACTTTATTACACCTTGTCTATATTATACTCCAATTTACACCACCATTCAACACCCAACCCAAACAAAAATTCTCGCTATTTTTAGCGAGAATTTAAGCATTTTTATTTCTTGTTCGGGTTCCTCTGTGGATAAATATATACCTCTCCCCGCACGACATATTTGGCTTAAAACAAAAAAGTTGACACTTTTATGTCCACTTTTTTATAACGAAGTTAAAATCACGAGGATTTACTAATCTTTTTTTAAACCACGCAATATAAGAAGACCGGAGGTAAGAATAAAAATCTCTTGAATAATCAAAACAGCAATCTTCCGATTCTCAAGATGTTTAAAATAGTCCGGAGCTTCTTGAAAAACGTACCCTGTGACATTATCGGAGCGCCATTCGTCGTTCCATACCTCTTCGTGGCGCGAAAAATTGAACCAAAGGATACCAACCGTAAGAACAGCGACAACTAGGGATGGTGTGAGTTTAAACATACTATTTTTTTAGATTTTTAGCATTAAGGTAGTCACGAAAAAAGAAACCAAGCAGAATCAGGGCAACGGATTTTGCGTTTATAGCAATCTCTGAAAAGAGCTTAGAAAGTGCACGTACCCCTTCGGTATCAGGAAGGATGTGCTGTGTCACCCCAGCTAAAATAACAAGAACAAGAAAGGCAATCAGAGCAACTGCCAAAATAATCATCAAAATAATCTGAATAATAAGGAGCCATGTTTCAAACCATTGAGACCTTCGCCATTCAGGGAGGTCTGTTTCTGGGATACTATCAACGATCGTTGGTCTCACCTTCTTTTGAGACATACATTACAAGCGGCGAATATCAATAACGTATTTCTGATTTCCTTTTTCAAAGGTTACACTGTTTCCATCCTTCGCTACATCCATTAACGCAATGCCCTTTTTTAGAACTTCGGCTAGATCATTTTCCGGGATATTCAATTCTCGCGCGACTTTTTTTAGTCGCGCGAGTGCGCCATTCCTGAACGTGACGCTAAATTCATCCTGTTTTTCTTCATCTGCCATATTGATAATCGCCTTTATTTAACAATCTTATCGGCTAATTTTGTAACTACAGAACTAAGGAAACTGGTAAAAAGTAATACCGCAATCGTCCCAATTATCCAAAACAACTTTTCTTTTATCACTCCCCAAATTAACGACTTGATTTCTGTTTGGAGCGGTACAGAGTCTTTTACCGCCCCGCAAACCTTACAATCAAAATCCTTTCCCTCAAATCCTTTTCGGAACGTTTCAAGATCATCAATCCTTTGTAGGTTTGTATTGGCTTGTAAATCGTCCGACTGTCGTTGAGGAGGCATATTTAGGAAGAAACTTCAACGGAAGGCGCCGGGTCTTTTTTTAATTTTTCTGACGGAACAAAATTTCCCTTCCCATTACTTATTGGCTTCCCTTCCGCTTCTGAAATTATGGATAACATAAAACTAAGAGCCTCGCTCTCACCTTTTAATGCGTAGTCCTCGACTATTTTTTTTAGTGCCAAAACATGGCCGTTATCCATTTCAACCGTTAACTTACCATTTCCAGGATCGGTTACGTTTATTGACATATTTTCCTTATTATTTTTTGTAGATTCTTATATCATACCTATCGTTATGAATACCGTCAACACTAAAAAAATTAGCTTCATATCTACCCTTAAACGGCTAGTATCTTTCCGAGCAACAAAGAAAAACATACCCTATCGTTGTGCCGGTTGTTCCAATGAAAAACAAACCACCAAGATAAGCCCATGAACGCTTCTTATTAACGGATTTGTTCGTTCCGGCGATTGAACGCTTGAAGTGCGTCCAAAAGTTCTCGACGCTGTTGTAATAGAAATAGTTGTGGATAAATATTATTTGAATTTTTTCAAGCCAAGATCCTTATCATTAAAATGTGGTTTAGTAGGAGAAACTAAAATCAATCCAAAGACGAGGGTTAACAATTTTCCGGCGTCATAAATAAACGCATCCGTATCGGCAAGCGGTAAAAAGCCGAGATATGGTTTGTTTATGTCCATTATAAAACTAACCAAAAAGATTGCGAGAAGAATTAAGCCAAACGAACGGCGAATGTCGTATTTCTTTTGTTCCATAAATATATTTTCAGTCTAGCACATTTTTGTTATTGCGGAGATTGATTAACCCCTCCCTTTGGTATGCAAAGATGATGAGGTGGAACGAAAAATCTTGTCCTCCCTTTGGTAAAAGGGAGGGTAGGGAGAGTTCTGTTTTATTACGTTAAAGTTATTTACGGCGAAACGAACTCCCCCTACCCCCTCTTTTGCAAAGAGTGGGCTAAGATTTTTCCAGCAACACAGTTATTATCACTATCTTATGATGATACAACCAGCACTTTTCGGTGCCTGGCGCGATACTTGGAAATTGCGAAACGATGGGCTTCGTCGCGAACACGGATGAAAAGATTTTTTTGCGCTTGCACCACGCGCTTTAATTCCCAGTCCGTGGGATCAGCGGGAACGATTTCGTCATTTTTTCGGGTAATGCCTTTGGCAATGCCAATCATTGGCACATTCCAACCAGCGGCTTTGAGTTCGGTTTTAACGGCGTTAAGCTGGCCACGGCCGCCGTCAATCAAAATCACGTCCGGCCGCTTCCATTCGGAATGGCGAACGCGACGGCGCATCACTTCGGCCATCATCGCGACGTCGTTAGCGCCAATAACGTCTTTAATATGAAAAATTCTGTAGGCCGATTTCTTTGGAGCGCCATCTTCAAACACCACCATACTCCCCACGGCGTATTCGCCGGCGATGTTGGAAATATCGTAACCCTCCACCCGGCCAAACACGTCAACAAACTCATTGGTAATATTTTCGCGGGTTAAAAGCGAAACATCGCGGACGTGGGAAAGATTTTTAACGCGGTCGCGATACATTGCTGCGCGTTCATATTCCCCCGCCGCAGCCGCGGCAATCATTTTTTTCTTGCTGTCTTTAATAATCGCGGCCGACTCGCCTCTTAAAAATTTCATCATTGAACGAATATTGTCGCGATAAATTATTTTGGAGGCAACACCAATGCAAACGCCTGGGCATTTACCAATATGATAATCAAAACAAGCACGTTTTTGATTTGGTTCGCAGTTTGAATATGGGAAAATGCGCCGCAATATTTCTAGCGCGGCGCGAAGCGGCGCGGCGTGAATAAACGGACCAAAGGTGTCTAAAAATTTTCCCTTAGGCATTCGCGCCAGATCATAGCCGCGCAGCATCACGGGACGCGGAAATTCGGTTTTGGTAAAAGCCAGATACAAAAAACTTTTGTCATCTAGCCCAAGAATATTATATTTTGGCTGATAACGACGAATCAGGTTCGCTTCCATTACAAGTGCTTCAAGCACCGAGCCGCAAACAAGATATTCAATCGCGACAATGTGTCGCAAGAGCTCGGTAGTTTTTGCATCCTTAACACCTGTCCAATACGAACCCACGCGACGCTTAAGCGACGTCGCTTTGCCAACATAGATCACCTTTCCCGCGGCGTTTTTGTATAAATAAACGCCGGGGTGCTCTGGAAGGTGGTTGTTCTGAATTTTGATCGTGTGAGGAATCATTGTAAGAACTTTTAACTGTTAACTGTTAACTTTTGTGACTTAGCAAGCCTAACAGTTAAAAGTTAAAAGCTAAAAGTTATTTTTATTTCTTCGCTAACACCTTACGCAAATACTTTCCCGTGTGTGAGCCGGCGCGGCGGGCGACTTCTTCGGGTGTGCCTTCGGCGACAATTGTGCCGCCTTTGTCGCCGCCTTCGGGACCCATATCAATAATCCAGTCGGCATTTTTAATGACGTCCAAATTATGTTCAATCACGAGCACGGTGTTGCCCATAGAAACCAGCTTTTGCAACATCTCCACAAGCTTGCGCACGTCTTCAAAATGCAAACCAACGGTTGGTTCGTCAAGAACATAAAGGGTGCGGCCAGTGCCGCGCTTGGCGAGTTCGGCCGAAAGTTTTATGCGCTGAGCTTCGCCGCCCGAAAGTTGCGGCGCGGGCTGTCCCAATTCAACATAACCCAAACCAACTTCTTTCATCACTTTTAATTTGTCGTGGATTGCCGGGATGTCGCGAAAAAAATCATCGGCATCTTCCACCGTCATTGTGAGAACGTCGTGAATATTTTTTCCTTTGTATTTTACCTCCATTGTTTCGCGATCAAAACGGCGGCCTTTGCAAATATCGCAGGTTACCCAAACCGTCGGCATAAAATGCATTTCAATCGCAATCATTCCGTGACCTTCGCAATTTTCACAGCGCCCGCCGGGTACGTTAAACGAAAATCGCCCCGGCTTGTAGCCGCGCACCTGCGCTTCGGGCGTTTGGCTATAAAGATCGCGAATCCACGTCCAAATGCCGGTATAGGTGGCAGGGTTAGAGCGCGGCGTGCGACCGATTGCTGACTGGTCAATCGTGATGAATTTATCAATCCATTCCAACCCGACAATGCCTTTGTTTTTTCCCGGCTTTATTCGCGAACCGTAAAAACGGTTGGAAAGCGTTTTACAGAGCACGTCGTCAACAAGCGAGGACTTACCCGAGCCGGAAACACCAGTCACGCAAACTAATTTGCGGAGTGGAATTTCCACGTCAACATTTTTAAGATTGTTTTCGCAGGCACCGATGATCTTAATTTTTTCATGAATTTTGACCCGACGATGTTCGGGCACAGGAATTTTTTTCTCACCGCTTAAATATTGCGCCGTAAGCGACGTCTTGGCCGCCTTGGAAGCGAGCACGTCGGGCATTGCGCCTTCCATTACAATATGCCCGCCGTGTTTGCCGGCGCCCGGGCCAAAGTCAACCAAATGATCAGCCGACCAAATCGTATCTTCGTCGTGTTCAACGACGATAATAGAATTTCCGAGGTCGCGTAATTCCAACAAGGTATTAATCAATTTTTCATTATCACGCTGGTGCAAACCGATCGTTGGTTCGTCCAACACATACGTTGCGCCAGTTAAGCGCGAACCGAGTTGCGACGCCAGGCGAATACGCTGAGCTTCGCCGCCCGAAAGCGTACCAGCACGTCGGCCGAGCGTAAGATAATGCAAACCAACGTTAAGCATAAATTGCAAACGACCAAGAACTTCTTTTAGAATCGGCGCGGAAATTTCCGCTTCGGTTGCGCTTAACTTTAGGTTAGAAAAAAATAAGTGGGCATTTTCAATCGTTTCATTAGTCGCTTCAACAATATTTTTTTTGCCAACTGTAACCATTAACGACTCGGCGCGCAAACGTTTTCCTTTACACTTGGGACATTCGGCATCCGACCAAACTTCTTCTGTGCCAAGGCCGTGGCAATTTTCGCACGCGCCGTAAGGGCTGTTAAACGAAAACAAACGCGGTTCTATTTCGGGAAACGCAAAACCGTCGTCGGGACAAGAAAAACGCGCCGACATATTTTGTTCGCTAAGGTCGCCATAAATAATCACCGTATTGCCTTCGGCTTTTTCTATGGAAATCTCCAACGCTTCAGCAAGCTGTCCGCGGAACGCCTTGTTGTCCTTAAGCGGCCAAGCCAAAGGCACGCGATCAACAATCAGTTCTATGGTGTGCGCCTTATTTTTTGAAAGCTCAATTCGTTCTTTAAGCGGTTTAATTTTTCCATCAACGCGCACTTCGGCATAACCAGCGTTATACAAATCATAAAGCATTTGATAATACTCCCCTTTTCGGCCGCGGACGATTGGCGCAAGAACGGTAATATAGTCGCTACTTTTTTTATTATTACCTTTTACTTTTTTATCATCACTCTGCGACAACGAGATGTCGTGAATTTCGTTTTCACGCTCCACGATCATATTGACCATTTCTTCAACGGTCATTTTTTTAATCGGTTTACCGCAAATTAAACAATGCGGCTTGCCAATGCGAGCGTATAAGACGCGCAGGTAGTCGTAAATTTCGGTAATCGTCGCAACGGTGGAACGCGGATTGGCTGAATGCGCTTTTTGGTCAATAGAAATCGCCGGCGACAAACCTTCTATTTCGTCCACGTCCGGCTTGTCCATTTGCCCCAAAAATTGCCGCGCGTAAGCGGAAAGTGATTCTATGTACCGGCGCTGGCCTTCGGCAAAAATGGTATCAAAAGCAAGCGACGACTTGCCCGAACCGGAAAGTCCCGTAAACACGACCAATTTATTACGCGGAATCGTGAGCGAAATGTTTTTAAGATTATGCTCCCGCGCGCCTTTAATAATGATGTTGTCTTGCATATTTAATTAAAAACTTTTAACTATTAACTGTTAACTTTTTTGATGCGACTTAGCAAACCTAACAGCTAAAAGTTAAAAGTTAAAAGCTATTTTAATTTCTTTCCCTTTAGCACTTTAATCTCATCGCGAATAATCGCCGCCAGTTCAAACTCCAAATTTTTTGCTGCCTCGCGCATGGCTAATTCTTTTTCGCGGATGAGTTCTTCCGTTGTTTTGCCGCTGACCGAATTTTCTATGGCTAAAGTTTTAGCCGCGCTCGCAAGTTCGCGGTCGCCGGCGATCTCTTCGGTAATGTCTTTAATTTTTTTCTTAATTGTCTTTGGGGTGATGCCGTGTTTGGTGTTGTATTCAAATTGCAACTTGCGCCGGCGTTCAGTTTCGCGGATGGCATTTTTTATCGCTTGCGTTTGACGATCAGCATAAAGAATAACTTTTCCGCGGACGTTTCTGGCGGCACGGCCGATTGTCTGAATAAGCGATGTTTCTGAACGCAAAAAACCTTCTTTGTCCGCGTCTAAAATCGCGATCAGTGAAACTTCGGGCAAATCAAGGCCTTCGCGCAACAAGTTAACGCCAACCAAAACATCAAAGGTGCCCTTTCTGTATTCCGTAAGAATCCTAATGCGGTCAAGTGTTTCAATGTCCGAATGCAAATATACGGTTTTGATTTTTTTCTCGGCCAAATATTCAGTAAGATCTTCGGCCATTTTTTTAGTTAAAGTCGTTACCATTACTCGCTCTTTTCTTTTAATAATCGCGGGGATACGCGAGATTAAATCTTCCACCTGCCCAACGCCGCCCGTCGGTGTGGCCGTGACCGGGGAAATGACAATCTCGGGATCAAGCAAACCCGTTGGGCGAATAATTTGTTCGTGAACTGCGTCGGCGCGTTTTATTTCAAAAGCCGCCGGCGTTGCCGAAACATAAATCGTCTTTGGCATCATTGTTTCAAATTCGTTAAACCGGAGCGGCCGATTGTCGGCGGCCGAAGGCAAACGAAAACCATATTCAATAAGATTATTTTTGCGCGCCCTATCCCCTTCGTACATTCCAGAAATTTGCGGCATCGTGACGTGCGACTCGTCAATCACAAGGAGCCAATCGTTGCCATAGGCTTGCCGAAAATAATCCACCAGCGTTTCCGGCGGTGAACCAGCCGGACGATGCGAAAGCGGACGCGAATAATTTTCTATGCCGTGGCAAAAGCCGATTTCTTTCATCATTTCTAGGTCAAAACGCGTGCGTCTGTCCAACCTTTCGGCCTCAAGCAATTTTCCTTGTTTTTCAAAAACTTTAATTCGCTCGTTAAGTTCGGCGCGAATCGCCGTAAGCGCGCTTTCTAGTTCATTCGGCTTAGTGACGAAATGTTTACCTGGAAAAATCACTGCCTCATTTACCTCTTCCAAAATTTTCCGCGTGATCGGATCAATGATATAAATTTCCGTCACTGTACCAGCCGAAGTGCGAATGCGATAAAAAACACTTTGACTTACCGGCATTATTTCTATTGTTTCGCCGCTAACTCTAAATTGTCCACGAATAAGGTCGGCGTTGGTGCGGACATAGTGCATTCCTACGAGCGACTTTAAAATGTCGGCACGAGTAATCGTTTGGCCTTTAGTAATTTTCATCGCCGACCCCAAATAAGCAGACGGCGTGCCAAGGCCATAGATGCAAGAAACCGAAGCGCAAACAATAACGTCTTTGCGCGTGAGCACGTCTTGGGTCGCCGAGTGACGCAGGCGGTCAATTTCGTCGTTAATCATCGCCTCTTTTTCTATATACGTATCCGAACCCGGCAAGTACGCTTCCGGCTGGTAATAATCGTAATAGGAAACAAAATAATCAACGGCGTTTTTGGGAAACAGTTCGCGAAACTCGTTCGTAAGCTGGGCGGCCAAAGTCTTGTTGTGCGAAATCACCAAGGTCGGCAATTTTGTTTCGGCAATGACATTGGCAACAGTAAAAGTTTTTCCCGATCCAGTAACGCCTAAAAGAACCTGTTCATGATCCTCTTTTTTAATACCAGAAACCAGCCCCGCAATTGCTTGGGGTTGATCACCGGCCGGCTTATGTTTACTTGTCAGTTTGAAGTCCATTTCCTTATTACCTTATAATAATGACTCTAAGCGATAGTGATAAATTATCGCGTCAAACGCCAAAAATCGCCCCGCCGCACGCTTGCGCTTAGGGGTATACTCAATCTGTCTTGAGCTTGTTTTAATTTATTTTACTTCATCCAAAGCCCGCTTCGCAAAAAACGCGACGTCTTTTGCAATCGGGTTTAATTGGTCAATATCTTCCTTGGTGCACCATTTCCATTCACCGCTTTTTTCATTCTCACCCTCTTTAACCTTATCGCTCAAAGATCGGGCATAAAAAGTCATTGCAATATGCTCGTGCGTATCCGATATCCGATGACGATTTAATGCGACTGGCGGAATTAATTGCTTGTGCGATTCGTCGTCCGGAATATCAACTGGATTTAAATTGACTAATTCCACATCCAAACCAACTTCTTCCTTAACCTCGCGAATTGCCGCCGCATTTGGATCTTCATCTAATTCAATATGCCCACCAACCGAAAGCCAGATCTTGTATTTATCATGCTTTCGGAGCAACACTTTGCCCTTGCAAACGACTAAAACTTCAACCGTGAAGTCAATTTTATCGTGAATGTGGGGCATAAAAACACATTATTGTTTTAGACCGACAATATATGCTATCTTGTGTTGTCTCGTATGTCAACCCTAAGCTTATTCCTCTTCCCCGGTAAGCTCGGCAAAAAACTTGGGGAACATCATTTTAAGAGCGTCTTCGTCGCCCTCGGTGTCGTCGTCCTCTTCGGTCAAGCCTTCGGTGCGAAATTCTTCAACAACATCCTCAACAATTTCGTCCCAAGCTTCTTGATCGGTAACGCCAGTATCGCGAGCGCGATTGGCAATTTCGTTATAAAGTTCGTTGGTGTTTTCCATACCCCGTTAAAAAAATTAATTTAAATATTAATGATAATTAGTAGCAAGCATTACATTCGGCGCCGCCGCAGTCAAGCCCAGTTTCGTCAAAATCTTTTTTGCCGTCGCGGCAATGATTGCCGATGATCGCTTTTGACGAATCATACAAGCCAAGATTGTACGCCGAATCCTCGGTCGCGACAAGCGCGTCTTCAAACAAGGACGAGAAATTTTTAAGAGTTCCAGCATCGGCCACATCGGTTGTCATATAACTATAGCTCACGCCACGAACACCACTGCCCGTTGCCAAGTTTTTTGTAGACGGACCGGGAATTACCCCAGAAACAAGCGTCCGCGGTGCGATCACAAACACCGCGTCGGTGGATGAATCAGCTTGTTGGTTTATATATGACGAAAGATCGGAAGGCGCAAACCACCAGTCGCAAGTACCGCTTATCCGCGACATCGTTATTTGCCCCGTAATATGAGATTGGATACTGCCAACAGCAAGGCGCGACGAAGTTTTGTTCACGACGCTGTCCGAGAAAGTTGACAGTCCCGCGCCAATATCGCGATTGGTTTGTGAGCTTATCGTGGCACGATCGCAAAGTTGTTGTTTATCCCCGTATTGATAAATGTCGCGCGGGTGAACGGATTTAAAAGTTTCGTCATTGGTAAAAGACAAGCCACCGAGCGAGCAACAGTTGCCACCCGAACAAGCATTACCGACAAAACAAAGATCAGCTGAGTCAATAGAAATAACGCGAACCGACAAACTAGAAGGGCCAACAACCATCGTGCAGGCTCCGGCCTTGCACACATTACCGAGGCCGCAAGCCGACGAACAAACGAGCGGCGCGGCAGGGGCATTTGTATTGGTGTTATCGTTACTGTTCGTGTTGGTATTATTAACCGGCGGAGCAGAACTTAGCCCCTTGTCCATATTAATACTTGCATCAGCCAAAGCCGCGCCCGTTGGATCGTAATCGTTAACCGAAGAAATCGGCGCGCCAACGGAATAATTTATAAAAAAGGCGTCAGCGATATCATCAACTTTTTTGCTCCAACCCGCGCCAAAAATCGCGTTCGCGGCGCTTTCGGAATTTACCCAACGCAAAACGCCATGTACATCTATGGCATAAACTTTGGGATCGGACTGAATTTTAACCAAGTGCGCGCCAGGGCGATAAGTCACATTGCCGCCAAGTTGGTATGAAGCAAGCTCGGCGTCGGAAATTGTTTTAACGTTAAAAAAATCCGTATACCAGCTAAAATATACTTTATCATTCGGAAAAACATAGCGCTTGCTATTAGCGCCAAGATAATAAACCGCCGGCAAACTTCCTTTGACCAAATCACCCGAAGCGACCGAGGAAATTTTTAGATGTTGCGCGCCAAAAACGCCAGCCAAAAGCAAAGCCGGGATAAACGAGAAAAGAACGATTCCCTTATTTTTCATAAATAATTCATTAATTAAAACCTTGAATATTATACACCGACGGTTATTTTATTTAAACAAGCGCCTGCCAACGGACAAAGCCAAAAAGAAAAAACTAAACATCACGATCGTCGCCCCAGCCGGAAGATCAGCGAAATAGGCGTAGGTTATTCCGCCAAGCACCGAAAGCACGCCAAAGGCCGGCGCTAGCAAAATCGTTTGTTTAAAACTTTTAGAAAAACCAAAAGCAGTTACCGCCGGCAGAACAATAAACGCCGAAACAAGCAGCGTCCCCACAACACGCACCGAAATAACAACGGTGAGGCCAGTGAGGAGAACAATGGCCGCGTTTAGCCACTCAGTTTTGACGCCGCTTATTTTGGCGAATTCGTTATCAAAAGTCATTGCAAAAAGCCGGCGATAGAAAAACGCGATAAAAATAATTATGACGAGCGAAAGAATCACCGAAAGGATTGTCTCGGCCGGACTGATCGCCAAAATGCTTCCAAAAAGATAACTCATCAGATCAACATTAAAGCCGTGTGACAAACTGGCAAGAATGACGCCAGCGGCAATGCCAAAAGCCGAAACAATGGCGATTGCCGCGTCGGCAAAAAGTCCGGCGCGCTCGGATATTTTCCAAATAAGCAATGCCCCAACAAGACAGACCGGAATGGCAATATAAAACGGCGTAAAACCCAAAAACAAACCCAGCGCGATCGCGCCAAAACTAACATGCGCCAGCCCGTCGCCAACAAGCGACATTTTTCTTAGCACCAAAAATACGCCAAGCACCGAACACGCGATCGCGACAAAAATTCCAGCAAGATAAGCGCGGTCAATAAAGGCGTAGGACAAAAAAGAAAAATCCATATTATTTATCGCACGATAAACCAATCTTAAGCGCGGTGAGATCGTTACGCATTATATCAGCAAATGTCGTCCCATTAGCAATTTCATCAGCACTTACGTTATGTGCGGCGTTCAGAAGCAAAATTTGCGTGCCGGTTTCCCCGCTTAATGTACGCGCGATTTTTGGATCAACTAATTCTTCGTAAAAAATGTATTTGGTATTTAATTTTTTTATTTCGCGAACAATCGCCGCCAGTTTGGCTGGCGACGGTTCAGCGTCCGGGCTAAATCCTTCGGCGGCGACGTTGGTTAGGCCGTAACGTTTTGCAAAATATGCGAAGGTCATATGCCCGCCCTGGATTATTTCCTTGGTCGCACAAGTTTTTAGACTGGTTCTAAAACCAGCATCAAGAGCGTTTAGTTCATCTTTTAAAACCGCCGCATTATTTTTGTAGTAAGCAGCGTTCGTTGGATCAGCCTTAATAAAAGACGTGGTGATATTTTCAACCATTATTTGCGCGTTACCAAGATCAAGCCAAAAGTGCGGATCAAAGCCAGAAACCGCGTCACCCGTTACTGCGCTGGCGTTTAAAAATTCAACCCCTTTGCTCGCGTCGGCAACAACTAAATTTTTATTTTCCGATGCCGTGACCAAACTTTCTGCCCAAGGTTCCATTATTTTTCCGGCATAAGCAAAAACGCCGGCTTTTGCGACTTTAAGCATATCCGACGGCGTTGGTTCAAAAGAATGCGGTTCAACGCCCGGCGGGATGATGGTGGAAACAAAAGCACGGTCACCGCCGATGGCTCTTGCAAAATCAAAAACCGGGAAAAGCGTCGCAACGACAACTAATTTATTTCCTGTTTCCGCGACCGGTTGTTTTGATTTATTTATAACAAAAAGCGTAGCCGAAATAATAACGCCGACGAGCGCGACAACATACAAAATTTGCAAAATCAATCTCTTTTTCACAAATTAAATTATACCGTTAAAAAGACAAAAACAAAAGCGCCTGCGTACCAGGCGCCTAAGCGACTTTTTTGCGCAAAAATTAGCGCATCGTCTTGGCTGAATCAGCCTAACTCCCCAAGTGATAGTTGCGAGACGGGATCATTCTCGCCCTGAAAGCACTATCGTCGCCCTGGATGCCGTCTAAGTTTACATCCGAATCAACCTTATTGCGGTCTGACAACATCATTGACGGAATTCTCTTTCCCGAGTCAGTCATCCCGTCCCAAACCCTGGCGACGAGCCGCCGCGGTGTCGTTTGCACAAACGCGATCAAACCGTGAAACCGGTTAAAATCGGTTATGAAATAGAAGATGACCGCAAGAGCCAAAAGTACAAGAAAAAACACAACCGCGACCTGAAGAAGCTCGTGCACGAAATTTGCTGATCCAAAGAACGTTTGCGTCATGTTGCCCTCCAGGAAGATTTAATCATCTTTGCATTTTTTAGTCAAAAAATCCTCCGACGCCACAAATAGGCATTGGAGGATTTTAAAATTTCTTTCATGGAAGAAAATACAAATAATTTATCTCATTTTAATATCGTGACGATACCCCTATTCGCATCAACTTCTACGATATCGCCGTCATGTAAAACTTTTGTTTCATTTGTAATTTCTGGCGGCTCTCCAAAGTCGCCAATAACCAATTTATCACCTTCAACTTGAGCACCGTATCCATTTCGCCGCGCTTCATATTTTATTCTTAATTCATCAATTATAACGTTCCCTAATAAAATAATTTCGTCGTGTAAAAAATGGCATCCAATCAATACTAAAGATATTTAACCCTTTCTGCTTTTTTAGTCGCTGGATTTTCAATTTTATATTCAGAATGGTTCTTACTCCATTTAGAAATGTCTGTCCATTTAAGGCCATGGAAGCCAAATTGACCGTCCCATGCAAAATTATCACGACCCTCGGACTCAAAACTAAATTGCTGAGCCAGATCCAACGGGGCAAATTTTATATCATAATCTTCAAATAATTTCCGGTAATATACACATATTGCAACATCTTCCGGATTGTATCTTTCAAGTTTCCCCAATCGAGCCAATTCGTTCGTTAAAGAAAGTAGTTTTTTGCTTCTTAGACTAAATCCCCCATTGCCGACTACTCGTTTACCAACCAACTCGAACCGGAAAATCAAAATTATTAACCGACCAATCAGCAACGAGCCACGGCGCTCCAATGTAATCATAATTTAGAAATTCATCAGTCCATGCTCGTGGATTAAGAATAAAACCATCGTGCTGAACTATTAAAACATGTGGAGTATCAACAAATTTGTCTAATTCCCAAATGACGAAACGAGAATATTCCGCTAACGAATTCAGAGGATCGATATTAATAATATTATCGGATTTATTCGTCTTTAAAGAAGTTAAAATTTTTACATCAGCAAATTCAAAATCACTTTGGCATATTTCCATTGCCAATCTCAATCTCTTAACATCAACACAATCAATTCCCAACAATGTAACCGTTTTTAATTTAATCTTTTCCATTACCAAAAACAATTTTCAATAAAAAATCTTAAAAACAAAAAAATGACCGTCATCCCAGCGGTAAGCTGGGAACCAGAATAAGTCATCAATACCTTCTATTCCTGCTGGACTTTACCCCGTGATCCGACACGGGGGCAGGAATGACAAAGTACAACAGACAAAATATTTCTGGCTTAATTTTTCCTCTCCAATGCTCCGGGACTTGGATTCGAACCAAGATAACAAGATTCAGAGTCTTGTGTCCTGCCGTTAGACGATCCCGGAGCGATGAAGACGAACTACTCAACCGCGGCGCCGCCGAATTCGGAAATAAGCGAGTTCGTTAGGGTGTGGTCGTTTGCGAGTTCGGGCGCGATTTCGGCGCGAACGACAATGTTATCACTGCTATAGAGCGTGGTCAATCCAAGGACAATGCTATTGATATTTTTTGGCGAATTAAGTTTTTCCGCGTGCATTTTATACTGAACGCCAATTATAAGCGCCCCGTCTTCAATCCGAAGCGGCCGAGCAACGCGCAAAAGAAACGGCAGCGACGGATTTTCATCTTCAACTGCCAAGCATAGTTCGTCCCAACGCAAAATTACGGTTTCAATCGGAATCGTTAATTGGCGTGTGGCACGTGGCTCGTTGCTCGTGTTCCCGTCCGACGACGTGCTAGGTGCCACGTGCGACGTGCCGACACTGGCGGGCGACGTGCTACGTGCTACATGCGACGTGCCAGGTTCCGAGGGCGGCGTGAAGCGGCTCGTAGCACGTGGCACGTCGCTCGTGGCTTGCGGCGACCAGGGCGACCGAGGTGCATTTTCGGCTGACGACGTGCTACGTGCTACGTGCGACGTGCCAATATCAGCACAATGTTCAGCCGCAACAATTTCTAAAGGCAACTGAGGAATAGGCGTTGATTTTAATTCATTTCGCGCACCAAGCAACGAACTAATAATACGAACAATATGCGCCGCACCAACATTTTTAGGAACAGAATTAGCAGACGCGCTCCCAGTGCCAAACGTCGCGAGCAGAGCTTCGCGAGCGTATTCAATCGCGTCATTAGTAAACTGAACAAGATCAACACCGTCTTCCACCAAGCGATTCACGAGCGCAATTGCGTCCCCGCCCCGCCGTTCGCAAAGAGCGTTAAAATACGCCGCAACAAGTTCGGCATCGGAGCGAGGCAAAACCAAGGCTGCTTCTTCTAGGCCAATTTTCTTTTCACCGAGTGAGAGAACCTGTTCAAACATACTCTCCGCGTCGCGCAGACAACCATCCGAAAGATGGACAATTGCTTCAATAACTTTTTCATCAACGTCAACTTCCTCATTAACGGCGAGCCGCTTTAGTCGTTCAACCATTTCCGGCGCCGGAATGCGACGAAAATCAAAACGCTGACAACGAGAAATAATCGTCGCCGGAACTTTATGCGATTCGGTCGTGCACATTATAAAAATGACATAGGCCGGCGGCTCTTCCAAAGTTTTAAGAAGCGCATTCCAAGCGGAGATGGAAAGCATATGCACTTCGTCAATGATAAAAATTTTAAACCGGCGCGAGGTCGGCGCAAAGCGAACGTGTTCAATAACATTCTCGCGCACGTTGTCCACGCCAGTATTGGAAGCGGCGTCTATTTCTATCACATCAAGCGAACGTCCGTCGGTCTGTTCGCGACAAGAATCGCATTTTCCGCACGGCTCGCTTGTCCCCTTTTTCTCGAGTAAGGCAATTTAACGCCTTGGCAAAAATTCGCGCCGTCGTGGTTTTGCCGACGCCGCGCGGTCCGGTAAGCAAATAAGCGTGAGCAACCGAGTTACTCGCGAGTTCATTTTCTAAAGTTGTTTTAATGTGATTTTGTCCGGTAATGTCAGAAAATTTCTGCGGACGATATTTCCGGTATAAAGCAAAGCCCATTTTTTAGAGGTTAGGGTTTAGGGTTTAGAGTTTAGTTCAATTTGTCCACGGTCGGTTTTAAGTACCCACATTCCCAAAATGAAAAGCAGGGTTGAGGTAAAAGCCGAAAACATGCACCAAGAGCAAATAGCGTGGATTACAAAGAGCATCAAGTAGACAAACCAAAGAGAAAAAACAAAACCAGCCGTCGTAAAAATCGCGATGTATTTTAAAATATAATGTTTTTTGGTTTGAAAATAATAAACCAGTCCGAGAATTACAGCGAGATAATATAACGCCCCAAAAAGCGCGACCGGCACGCCAAAAAATACCGAGTATGGACTCGTCGTGACCGTGGCGCAACCGTGTGCGATCGTGCACGGCGGCACGCGATTTAAAATATGCTCCGCCGTAAGATAGCTCGCGTCGGCAAAACCAAACGGCGCGACGGCCAAAAGCGCGATCGCGAGACGCGAGAATTTTTTACTAATTGGCAAGGGCGGCGTCAATTGTTCGTTTGAATTCGTCATAAGCAGTAAGTTGAATTTGCTTTCCGTTTAAAAACAAAGTGGGAGTTGAATTAACGCCTGATTTTATACCGCTTTGGTAGTCGGTGTCAACCTTGGCCTTAACCGTTTCCGATTTCTCGTCAACGTGAAATTGATCCAAATTTAAACCCAGGGCGCCAGCGTATGAATCCAGGGTTTTTCTAAAGGTAACCGCGTCTTCGCTTGACCAAACGGTTTGGTTCACAAAAATCAAATCCGACATTTCAAAAAATTTTCCCTGAAGACCAGCGGCGCCGGCGGCATAAGCCGCGGCCGGACCATTAACGTGGCCGGGGATGGGAAAATTTCTATAAACAAAACGAACGCGATCTTTGTATTCGTTTTCAATCTTCTTTAGAACCTCATTGTAAAAAATCGCACAACCCGGGCACTGAAAATCAGCATACTCAACAATCGTTACTTTGGCATCGCTTTTTCCAAGAACATGGTCTGAAGCAGTAATTTCGTTTACACTCGGTGCATTAATGTTTTGCGGTGAACCCTGTTTCACGATCCAATACATACCGCCAGCAACCAAAATAAGGGCGCCGACTACCGACCCCCAAAGCACTATTGAATAACCACTCTTTGACATAATCTTATCATTAATATTGAAACCTTTAAGCCATAACCATTGTGTCTTAACACCGCGGTAACAGCATACACTGCGCGACCTAATTATCGCAACCTGTTATTTATTTTTTGCGAGACATTTTTTGAGTTCCGTTGTTTCTGTCCAACCACACTCTCCATCGCTTTGTCTTTCGCATTTCGCATTTTTATAACAAGCGTATTTGGCAAGATACTCGCAAGTTGTAACTACCTCTTTGTCTGAACAAACCTGGCCACTGCAACCGCTTGGACGACAAGCGGCGGCAAGCGGGCCGGCAAAACGAATCGGTACATCAACCTCTTCGTCACGCATTGGATCACCCGAGGGATTGTCTTTTTTTAAAATCAGCATGCCCGTAGGTGTCGTTGGTGTTTTAAACTTAAGCTCGGCGGTAAAAGGTACAAACTTATTCGTCATCCAGTCTTCCAAAGCGTCAGCATGCCCGACCGCAAGAATGTTGCCGTTATCGTCCTCAATTCGGATAGGAAACGACGCTTCAAAATACCAACCCGCCGCTGAACCCGAAAGCATAAGCGGACTTGAAACTTCAGCTCCAAAAATAGGCGTCACTAAACGCAAATGTGGCGAAAGCAATTCACCAATTGGCGCATTCGTATTTTCATTCGGCAAATTTGCGTTAATCGTATTGGTGTTAATTTTTAATGGATCTTGTTTTTCTTTTATAAGAAAACACCCAGCAACCGCAATCACAATTACCGTCAAAATAATGACCAAGATTGGTAAATAATTTTTTTTCATTGAAATTTTTTATTAGGCATTATATATAAAACCGACAAAGGATCTACCGCGAAGCTAAATATGTAACAACGGCCGCCGCGGTTTCGGCACGCAAGACAAGGCGACCAAGCGAAACAACGCGACAACCAGCGGCGACGCCAGCGGCAAGTTCGTCGTCAGACCAACCCCCTTCGGGACCAATCCAAACGCCGATCATTTTCTTTTTATCGTCTTCGGTTTCGTGATAATCTTTTAGGGCTTTAATAAAATCTTCTCCCGACGGATCAAAAAACCAATTAACCGCGTTTTCCGACGCCTTGGCGAGCGCCTCGCTAAGTTCGGTGATTTTTTTTGCACGCGCGACAAAAGCATTTCCCGACTGCTCGGCAGCTTCGCGAATAATACTTTCTAAGCGCTCCAATTTAATGCCGGTTTTAACCGTTCGTTCGGTGAGGAGTGGAATAATTTCGGCCGCACCGCATTCAACCCCTTTTTCTGCCGCCCATTCAAAATTTTTCTTTTTGAGCACAGCACAATAAAGTGCAACTCGGCTTTCACTCATAACATTTTCTCGCCCCACTACCTTTACATAACAAGAAGCATCATCGCGAGAAATTATTTCAACCAGCGAATCATTACCTTTGCCATCGGAAAAAATCATTTGTTCGCCGGGGCGCAATTTTAAAACGCGATAAATTTGGTGAACCAGCTCCGGATCGGTAAGCACCGCCCGATTGCCTAAAAGCGGAAAACCATTAACAAAACGATGAATTTTTTTCATAGGTTATTTAATTTTCTTGCCTTAAACATCCTAGCAGAATTTAGGATAGGAAGAAAATCGGTCGCAAAATTATAAAAGGCTGCGCCGATAATTCCGATCGCGCCCGTGAGCACCAGAACAAAGCCAATTAGGTTAGAAATAGACCAGATCGTAACATCGGCTTTAATCACATTTATGGAACGCCGCGCCAAAACAACAAGCTCCGGCAAACGTCCAAGATCATCAACCAAAATAACCGCGTCGGCGGCTTCGGCGGCCGCCGCCGTCCCCGACCCGATCGCAATACCAACATCGGCACGTGCGAGCGCGGCGGCGTCGTTAATACCATCCCCCACCATAATCACCAACCCTGCTTGAAGCAATTTTTCTAATTCACGAACTTTATCTTCGGGCTTCATTAATGAATGATACTCATCAATACCAAGCGCCCGAGCAACACTGGCGGCGACTTCTTCGCGATCACCCGTAAACATCACGATTTTTTTAAAACCAAGCTTTTTCATCCGCAACAGAGCCGCGCCAGCTTCCGGTCGCGGCAAATCAGAAACGCCAAATCGCCCCGTATACTCGTTTTCAAACGAAACCCAAACGCCAAAATTTGCCGCATCATTTTTTGGTAAATTTTTTATGCCTTGACTCTTTAAAAATTCATAAGTGCCGACCAAGATTTTTCTTTTTTTCACTACCGCCGCAACACCAGCACCAATGACCGTTTCGTAACTTTCCGGATCGGGAATATTTTGTATCTTTTTTGCCGCATAACGAAACACGGCGCGGCCGTCCGGATGTTCGGAAAATTTTTCCGCCGCGCCGACGGTTTTAAAAAAATCTTCATCGCGAACGCCGGCGGCGATTTCAACCCTGTTAACGGCGATATTACCAAACGTCAATGTTCCAGTTTTGTCCAATATTAAGACGCGTGACGTAGCGATCTTTGCCAAACGTTCGCCGCCTTTCACAATCACACCGCGGCGCGCCGCGGCGCCCAGCGCCGCCGTTACCGCAAGCGGCACAGCAACACTCATATCGTCAGCGCAGGCAACAAGAAACAACGACGCCGTCATTACTAGATTTTTAGTAACAAGAAAAACAACAATGCCAAAAATAATCACGACTGGTAAAAAAACCCCGGCAAATTTGTCGGCTAATTTTTCCGGTTCGGACTTATTCGCCGCCGCCGCCTCGGCTAAACGAAGCAGTTGCGAAACCGTAGAATTATCGCCGACGTTCACGGCGCGAATCTTAAGCGCGCCAGACGTAACGATAGTTCCAGAAAGAATTTGTTCGCCGACGCTTTTAAAAACCGGCACCGATTCGCCGGTTAAAGGCGATTCGTCAACGTAAGTCGTACCAAAAATAACCACCCCATCTACTGGTACGCGGTCACCTTCCGAGACGACAACAATATCCCCCTTTTTAACTTGCTCAGCCGGAATTGTTTTAATGACGCCATCGCTTTCTACTTCGGCACTGGTCGGTTTTAAAGCCAGCAGCGCGCGCATAGAACGTTCAGTGCGATTGGTCGTAAAATAATCAAGTAATCGCGCCGACGCAAGCATTAAGCAAATAAAACCCGCGGAACGTGCATCGGTCATTATAAAAGCGACAATTAAAGCGAACGAGTTAAAGACGTCAATGGTAATCTTTCGCTTTCTTAAACCGTATCCGCTGGCGAGCAAGGTCGGCAAAGCAGCCAAGACGGTGACGACATAAAGCAAAACATCATTTTCAAAAAAATATCCAACCACAAAACCAAGAACAAGAAAAACAACAAGCAAATAATCGCGGGTCGGCATTTTAAAAAAAGTATTTTTGGACATTTATTTTTCTTTAAAAAATTTAACCGCGAGCTTGCTAATCGGCGGCAGTAGACCGACAAAAAGCCCAAAATGACCGCCATAGCGCAGAGGTAAAAAACCCGCACCAATCTTTTTTGCAAATTCGGCTGTCGGAGCAAAAGGCACGACTTGATCGTCTTTGGCATGAACAATAAATATTTTCTTGCCATCAAACGGCCTTTTATCTATTGCTGGATTCATAAACCGGCCGGACATTAATTTTTTCCAATCTTCGGGACGAACGCGATAAACCGAGCCAAAAGCTTTTTCCACAAATTTAGCAAGGGCATGAAGCGGTTCTTTTTTACTCTCCGCGCGCCAATCAACAACCGGCGACAGGGCGAAAACTTTTTTTACGCGCCGATCACGACTTCCTAAAAGTGCCGTGCAACCGCCAAAACTGGAAGCAAAAAGATAAACCTTTGGATTTTTAATCTTAAACTTTTTGTTTCCCCAAAGTTCGGTAAAACCGGAAGATAGACCATTGATAACGTCAAGCAAATCTTTTTCCGGCGACTCGCGCAAAAACATTCCCCCGCTTTCCCAAGTACCACGATAACGAAAATGAAATACCCAATAATCGCGTTTGCTCCAAAATTCCAAGATCGGTTTTTTTGCTGGCACGCTCGGGAGCCCATCACAAAGAATCACCACCTTGTTTGACGGGTGACGTGGTGGCAAAAACTCGGCGAGAATTTCTTTTTTAAAACGCGTGCGAAAAGTGTACGCCATAATTATTTACGCAAAGCAATCATCAGGTCGGAGATATTTATTTCTGTTACTCCAGTCAAGATTTGGCTTTTCGTCATTTTCATAAATGGGAAAGAATCGTTGTTGGCCAAATACGCGCCAACATCCAATTTAAGACGTTCGGCAGCTTGTTTTGTTTTAAGGTCGCCAATGGCGCCGGCGGCCGGACTATTGTCTTGACCGTCCGAAGCGCAAGAAACAACGACCGTTCCGTCAATAATATGATTAAGTGATCCAAGAGCAAGCTCTTGGTTGCGTCCACCCTTTCCGTGTCCGGCAACTGTGACCGTTGTTTCGCCGCCGGCTATAACTGCTTCGCCATTGTCCGGCATCGTAGCAAGTCTACCCCCAACCGAACGCGCCTCGCCTTCCAAAGAAGAAGAGAGCAAACGAACTTTATATCCCAAGCGCTTTGCTTCTTTTTTCATCGTCTCCAAAGCCAGACTGTTTGCCACGACAAGCACGTTGTGGACGTGCTTAAAGAAAATCGGATCTTTTGGCGTTTCTGTAAGATTGCACGTGGGTAAGGAGCAAGTTTTAATAATGTCGTATTTTGCAAGAACGCGTGCGGCGTCTTTTATCGTCGTCGTGTCCATTACCGTCGGACCGGAAGCAACAACGCTAATGTCGTCGCCCGGAACATCGGAAAAAATCAAACCAAGCACGGTCGCGGGATAAGCCAATCGGGCAAATTGACCGCCGAGAATTTCCGACAAGTGTTTGCGCACGACATTTTCTTCGCGAATTTCCGCGCCTGAGCGCATTAGTGTTTCGGTGATAAACGCGAGTTCGTCGCATTTTACGCCAGAAGGACGACACAAAAGTGCCGAGCCGCCGCCCGAAACAATCGCAATGACCAAATCTTTTGATTCGGCTTTTTTGATTATTTCCACGATCTCGCCCGTCGCGCTAATATTTTGTTCGCTCGGTAAAGGGTGTGTGCCGATTAGCGTTTTTATTTTTTTTAATTTGCCTCCGGCAACACTCAAAACGATCCCGCCAGTCAGCCGAGAACCAAGAATTTTTTCTAACTCTCCTGCCGCGGCATGCGCCGCTTTGCCAAAACCAATTACGTAAATATTTTTAAATTTAGAAAGATTGTACTTGCGCGAGCCGGCAAAAAGAATATTCTTTTTTATTTTTATTTTGGTACGAATTGCGAGGTCGGTACGAACGGCGATAAGTCCGGCTTCCAAAATCTTTAGGGCGTCGCGGCGTGCCGGAGTTTTTGCAAGCGCGTCAAAATTTTTAATGAGGTGTTTAGGCATAGTAAATATATTTTACCTTTTTTTTACAATTTTGTCGCTTGAATTCATCTTGAGTCCGTACGCCACGATACCAAAAGCAACCGCGACGTTTAACGACTCTTTTTTGCCAAACATTGGGATCTCCAAAATCTTCTCCGCGCGGGCGAGGACCGACGGCGAAACGCCCTTTATCTCGTTTCCCATAACTAAAACCGTATTATCGAGCTCAGCTTTTGACAAAGCAAGCCGATTATACGGAATTGAACGTTTGCTCTGCTCAACGGCAAAAATCTTTTTCCCTTCCTTGCGTAACTTATCCAAAAGCCGGGCCGTTTGCCCGCCCTTTTCCCAAGCAACGGTCTTTTCCGCACCAAGTGCCGTTTTTATAAGCGCACTGATTGGTAAACCATATTCGTCAAACGGCGTCGGCGTATAGCCGCAAAGATAAATTTTTTCTACGCGGGCGGCATCGGCAGTTCTAAAAATAGAACCGACATTATGCGCGCTTCGCACGTTATGAAGGACGACGATCATACAAAAATAATACTACACACGATTGTCTTAAAACAAAAATCCCCGCGAAAACGTAAGGATTTTTGTTGTTTTTTAAAAGAATGTTATTATCCGTTTTTATCTATGAAATTTATTCTTTCCACCAAAACGTCCGCTCGGGCGTTTTTGAAAATAGCCGCCCTGACGTTCATTTTGTGGACGCCCGCCACGAAATCCCGTTCCGTGAGACGGCGCCGGTTTGGCAAAAACAGCCGGTTTGCGCGCTGGTGGCAATTCCATGGCTTTTGAAACCGGAAGATTGGCGCGGATCAAACGTTCAATTTCCCTAACTTCATTGCGTTCATCGGGCGCGGCAAAACTAATCGCCCGACCTGAGTGTCCAGCACGACCAGTTCGGCCGATCCGGTGAACGTAATCTTCGGCGTTGTCCGGCAGATCATAATTAATGACCAGCTCAATTCCGGTTACGTCTATTCCGCGAGCGGCAATATCGGTTGCGACAAGTACGCGATATTTCCCACTTTTAAATCCATCCATTGCATCGCGACGCTGATTAAGCGAACGATTTGAATGAATTTCGGACGCGCGATGTCCCATACTACTCACATTGTGCGCAATTTTTTTAGCGCCATGTTTGGTTCGCGAAAAAACCAAAACTGAACCATGATAATCCGCGAGCAATTTGTCTAGCAAGCGTGGTTTTTCTTCTTTGCTGACAAAGAAAATTTCTTGCTCAACGCCTTCGGCGGCAGTGCCAGCGCGCGCAACTTCTATCCTGACCGGAAGCTTCATGTGCTTTGAAGCCAAGCGAACAATGTCGTCGGGCATGGTCGCGGAAAAAAGCATTGTCTGACGTTCGCGCGGCACGGCCGTCAAAATTTTAGCGATCTGCGGAGCAAAGCCCATATCCAGCATTCTGTCGGCTTCGTCCAGCACTAAAATTTTTACGCCGCTCAAATTCATTGTCCCTTGATTAAGGTGATCAATAAGCCGCCCGGGAGTAACAATGATGATATGCGGATTTTTTCTGACGTGCTGAATCTGCACGTTCATTGACGCGCCGCCGATTAAAACCGCGGTGCGCAAGCCAATGCCGCGTCCGATTTTATGAAGCGCTTCGTCAACCTGAATAGCGAGTTCGCGCGTCGGCAAAACAACAAGCCCTTGTCCTTTTATTTGCGCGAGCCGTTGAATCATCGGGATGCCGAAAGCAAGCGTTTTGCCCGTTCCGGTTTGTGCGATACCGATTAAATCCGTTCCAGCGAGAGCGGTGGGAATAGATTTTTCCTGAATCGGCGTTGGGGTAGAAAATTTTAAACGATCAAGCGCGGCCAGTAAGCCCGGCGCGATTCCCAATCCGTCAAAACCACTTGTCTGTTTATTATTATTCATAAATATTGATATATTGTTCCTTTTCGTTCAACGATTAATTTATTTAGATCTGAATGACATTCGGTAGTTAATTTGTATTTGCCGCCGTAATTGACGGGCTTGCGACCGCTACCGACGGCAAGGCATTAGCCAAAGCCGCTGGTGTGGCAAAGAAGCCAGCCGCCAGCATATCATAAACGCGGCGAAATTTAACCACATAGGCGATGGTTTCGTTTCTAAGCGTACTCGTATTGACTTTATCGCGAAGCGCGAGCGCCGCGGCACGATCGGCGGTTGCCGTTTTCTTTTCCGCCTTAAGATCGGCAATTTTTTGTTTGGAAAGTCCACCGGCGGCCAACTGCTTGTCAATCTTGGCAATCCGCGCTTTAAGCGTGTTTGCCTTGGCCGTAAGTCCGGCATACGTACCATGCGACAGCGACCATTCCTCGCCCCACGCCTTGATTGCCTTTTTAACACGTCCTTCACCACCGTTATATCCGGCGGCTAAATATTCGGCAGCCGCGCCACGATCTTTTGTATAAAGATCTTTAACGCTTGCCGGAAGACTAGCCAAAATCATATCAAGATACGCCGCCTCTGCCTTAACGGCATTCTTGTGGTCAGCCATTCCCGTTACAAAATCAGCAATAAGTTCAAGATCTGGACGTTTCGTAACCATTAATTTATAAGTTGAGGGAATGAATTGAACCATTCCGCGGGCGCCAGCAACCGAAACCGCTCCGCCAAGTGCACCTTCTTTGTTTACGGCGAGCTTGACCAAGAAACGTCCGAGACTGTCTTCGGAATTATTTTCTTCAAAAATTTGACCGTCGGCGTGTTCAATAACGGCAATTGATTTAATAAGATACGGATCAACCACTTCGGTTAATTTTTGATCGGGAAAAGCCCGCGACATAATCCCCTTTGCATCCAAATCATTAAAGGCGTCTTCTATAAGCGACGAAAGATAGTCCGAGCCAGTAGCTAATGTTTCTGGCGAATACAATTCTTTGGTGTAAGGAACATAATAGGAAAAGACCGGCGTAAATCGTTTTTTCTTTTTTATTGTGACCGCCACCATATCAGCCTGCACTGTTCCCACAACAACCGTATTAGAATCTTCGTCACGATAAGCAGTCTGACTACCGGCCGTGGCAATAATCGGAACAACCGGGCCACCAAGGTCGGCCGTAAAATATTTTGCTCCGCGCGTGCCGCCATAAACCGTCACCGTGTCGGCATTTTTATCCCAGATCGCGAGCGCGGCCGCGGTTTGCGATGTTTTGCTAGTAAGTGGCGCGATTCCTTTTTCTTTCTTTTTAAAATCAACAAGAACCGGTGCGAGCAATTCTTTACCTTTAGCAACCGCCTGAACAAGTGTCATCTTTTGCAAAAGCGGTTCTTCCGAAACCGGAAGCGGCGCATTTTCGGGAGGCAAAGCAACCGGCGCCGGCAAAGTAGCGTCGTCGGTAGTCGGCGATGGTACGGTAACCGGACCAGTTGAAAGTGGCGCGTAAACCGGCTCAAAATAAGCCAAGGCCGAGCGGCCAAATAGCAAAAAACAAAGGCAAATAGCGAATGCGAGGATTTGTCGCATAATTTCTTTTATTATAGCGCAAAGAGCGTATTTTTTCCAGCTTGTGCTAAGAAACGGCCGCGGTTAGCAAAAAACAATATCTTGTGTTGTTTTAAATTTTTCCATCTTTAATCCTTTGTCGGAAATTTTCAACTTGCGTATTCATCCAAAAAACATTGTGTTCGGAAACCATTCCGAGACCAGTTAGCTCGCGTGCTTTTATGAGATGACAAAGATACGAACGCGTATAGCCAGTACAAATGCGACAGGCACAATTTTTATCAAGCGGCTTCAACTGTTTTAAATACATTATTTTATTAAGATCAATCTTGCCTTCGGACGTGAAAGCTGTGCCACGGCGGCCGTAATGAGTCGGGGCAATGCAATCAAAAGTGTCTACGCCCGCGGAAACGGTCGGCAAAATGTCGTCGGGGTGTCCGATTCCCAAAAGATGACGTGGTTTTTCCTCGGGCAATTCGGCAAACACCCACTTAAGCATTGTTGTCATTTCCGATTTTTCCGCGCCAAATTCGCCGCCAATACCAAAACCATCAAACGGCAAGCTACCGATAAACTTGGCGCTTTTTATGCGCAGATCTTTAAAGCGACTACCTTGAACAATGCCATAGAGCGCTTGATTGGTTTTTTTTGCTTCAAGACAAATCTTTGCCCAAGCATGAGTTTTTAAAAGTGACTTGGCAATATATTCTTTGTTGGCCGAAGGCGGCGTGCATTCGTCAAAAGCCAAAATAATATCCGCGCCTAATTTTTCTTGAATGCGAATTGATTCCACCGGTCCCAAAAATATTTTTCGGCCATCAACCGGCGACGTAAATTCCACGCCGCGATCAGTGATCTTCAGGTGTTGCGGCTGGGCGCCGGTTTTTACCGTCGGTTTTTCTTTTTTATTAGGAATCTTGGAAGTACCCTGATCATGGCCAAAACCCAAACTAAAAACTTGAAACCCGCCCGAGTCAGTCATAATCGGACGATTCCAATTCATAAACTTGTGCAATCCCCCAGCCTTAGCCACAATCTCCTCCCCCGGCCGCAAATGCAGGTGATAGGTATTTGAAATAATGAGCGGCGTCTTAACAGCCGCAAGATCTTCGGATGTAAACATCTTCGCATTGGCGAGCGTTGCCACCGTCACAAACGACGGCGTTTCAATTTCACCGTGCGGGGTTTTAAGAATACCAACCCGAGCTTGTGATTTTTTTGAACGTTTTACGACTTTAAAGTCAATCATATGAATAAAATAAGGCTACCAGATTATCAACTTTTAACAAAATGACACTATTTTCGTATGGTGGTACACTATTCATATAATTCACTAAATTTTTAATTAATATGATGCAGACAAACAGCAGATCGTGCAAGTGCCCACATCACAAGATGGGGCCCGTTTTAATCATTCTACTTGGATTACTTTGGTTGCTTTCCGCGCTTGACGTCATTTCTTTAAACATCGTTTCCATTACTTTACCGGTCATCATCATTGTGATCGGATTGATGGTTCTTTTTCGGGGCGACTGCCCGCGCTGCAACCATGACGACGAAGGAAAGTGCTGCGACACAAAACCGAACGAAATAAACAAATAATTGACCACCAAAACCCCTCCGATAATAATCGGAGGGGTTTTGTATATCTAGGCATTTGAAATATATTCAACTAGTCTATATTATAAGAACACTATGACCGAACAATACAAACGACCCTCTTGGGACGAATATTTTATGGAAATTACGCAAGCTGTTGCCAAACGCGCGACCTGCGATCGCGGCCGCACCGGCTGTATTATTGTCCGCAACAAGCAAATCCTCGCGACCGGTTATGTTGGCTCGCCAATGGGGCTACCACACTGCGACGAAGTCGGGCATCAAATGAAAAGCGTTACCCACGAAGATGGGCATACTAGCCAGCATTGTATGCGAACAGCCCACGCTGAGCTTAATGCCATCGCCCAGGCAGCCAAACTCGGCATTGCTCTGGACGGCGCGACGATTTATTGCCGGTTAGCGCCTTGCCCCACCTGCACAAAGACCATCATTAACGTCGGCATTAAACGCGTCGTTAGCGAAAAACACTATCAACTTGGCGCCGAAAGCGAAGAAATGTTCAAACAGGCCGGCGTGGAAACAAGCTTTTTAAACAACGAAACCGAAAACTATGACAAACAATAAAATCATCATCGGCATTGTTGGCGAAATTTGCGCTGGCAAGGGCGCGGCGGCGGCGTATCTTAAAGAAAAATACAACGGGGCGGTTTTTAAATTCTCCACGCCGATGCGCGAAGTTATGAGCCGGCTCTATGTAGAACAAACGCGCGAAAATCTTCAAAAATTTTCCTTGGCAATGCGCAGTACGTTTGGTGACGATCTTTTTACTAAAGTAATAGCCAAAGACGTCGCACGTTCGGATTTTTCATTTATTATCACCGACGGCATTCGCCGACCAAGCGATATTATTGAACTAAAAAAACTTCCCGGCTTTCATTTAATCACGATTGTTGCTGACGAAAAAATTAGGTACGAACGCGTCAAAACCAGAAACGAAAACCTGAGCGACGCGACTAAGACCTGGAACGAATTCTTAAAAGACGCCGCCGGAGAAACCGAAATGACGATTCGTGTCATTGCCGCCAAAGCCGAATACACGATAAACAATAACGGCTCGCTTGAAGATCTTTACAAGGCGCTTGATGAGGTTATTAATAAAATCAAATAAACTTTTAAACCCGATAAAACTTTTTAAACGCCTCTTTAAATTTTTCCACCTTCGGCGCGACAACGAGCGCGCAATAAGATTCATTGGGATTTTTTTCAAAATAATGCTGGTGATATTCTTCGGCGCGATAAAATTTTTGAAGCGGTTTGATTTCCGTCATGATCGGTTTTTTATAAATTTTATCGCGTGACGCCGAGGCAATAAAATTTTCCGCGGCATTTTTTTGTGCCGCATTCGCATAAAAAATTGCCGAACGATACTGGGTTCCAACATCGTCCCCTTGGCGATTAAGCTCCGTCGGGTTATGAATATAGAAAAAAATTGACAACAAGTCTTCGTAAGAAATTTTTTCTGAGTCAAAATCAATTTTTACGGTTTCGGCGTGCCCCGTCGCGCCGCTTGACACTTCTTCGTAGGTTGGATTTTCTTTGTCTCCGCCAGCAAAACCAGATACCGAGGAAACCACCCCCTTAACTTGCAAAAATACCGCCTCCAAACACCAAAAACAACCACCGGCGAAATAAGCCGTTTCAATTTTATTATTTTGAAACATAAAAAATTAATTCAGCGCGACAATCGTAAAATTTAAATACGTTGCGAACGATACCCAAAGAAGGTAGGGAAATAAAAGATACGCGGCCGGACGGGATATTTTCCAGAACTTTATTATTGTCCAAACGATTGCCAGCCAAAGAGCGATAATTATAAAAAACGCACCCACCGGGCTCAACAATCCGAAAAACGCTACCGACCACCAGATGTTTAAAATCAACTGAAGAGCAAAGGTGTTTAGTGCCACGAAAACGTTTTTATTTTTAAAACCTTTTTGCCAGATTAAAAATACCGCTACACCCATCAGTGCAAAAAGCGCCGTCCAAACTGGTCCAAAAACCCAACCTGGGGGGTTGAGCGGCGACTTCACAAGCCCGGCATACCAAACGGGAATACTCGGCATCGTAAAAATAGAACCAACTACACCCGCAAGTTCGCAAATAACAATAAACGCGATTGCGAGTAATATTTTTTTCTTCATATCATTTTAGGTTTTAAATCAAAGACGATGAACAAAATCGGCATCGTTTGGCATTCGCAGGAATTTCACTCAGACACTCTGGACAAGCTTTTGTTGCTGGCTGAGCATCCGGTTCTTTATGCATTTTGGAAATTAATGAGTTTATCGGCAAAACAACCAAAAAGTATACCGACGCCGAAACAATGATGAGCGAAATAAACGCATTTAAAAAATCACCATACAAAAAACTACTGCCGTTCAAAGTAAATACAAGACCAGAAAAATCCGGCGCTTTAAAGATCGCCGCTATAAGTGGCGTGAGCAAATCCTTTACGAGCGCATTAACAAAACTACTAAACGCCACCCCAACAACAACACCAACGGCCAAATCAACAACGTTACCGCGCAAAATAAATTTTTTAAAGCCATTCATACCCCTCTCGTTACCGACTAAAAATTTACCGTGATCAAATATTGAATTTATCTATAATTGATCGCCTTCCAAACATGCTCAACGATCTGGTCAAGGGTGGTATCGGCTTTGACATAATAATTTGTCACACCTAATTCAAACACCCGGGAAACATCTTCGGCTTGGTTTAAATTTGTGGCAACCACGACTGGGGTCGTATCGCCGCGCTTTTGCAACTCAGCCAGCACACCAAAACCGTCAACCTTCGGCATCATTAGATCTAAAATTATCAAATCGTATTTTTCTTTAGACAGAACATCAAGAGCTTCTTCGCCGTTAAAAGCGTTGTTAACTTCAAAACCAGACAATCGTAATTTCATTGCCAAAGGCTTGGCAATCATTTCCTCGTCCTCAACGACAAGAATTCTTTTAGGGGCAGCTGTTTGTTCGGGCATATATTTGGTTATGATTTTAAGAAAAATCTCGTTGAATAATCTTCTTTGCAGTATGGTAACACATTTCTCCCCTCAGGAGAAAGATACGCTATCAACGTTTACTTTTTTGAGTATTTGGCCAAGATTTTACCAATTCTTTCTGTAATTTCATCAAGATGCAAATTAGCCTTAACCCAGTAATCCTCAGCACCAAGTTCCTTGCATTTTTCAACATCCTCAGGACGGTCGCCTAAATTGGTAAGGATCACGATGGGAAGATTAAGGTATTTAGGATTAGCCTTAACAATTTTGAGCATATCCAAACCGCTCATTTTCGGCATCATTACGTCCAAAAGGACAATATCAGGCCGACTCTTTTTTAGGGCAGACAACCCCTCTTTGCCATTAAAACCAATATCAAGTTTGTAGCCGGATTTTTCAAACTTTTTTTTATACATTTTAACAACCATTTGATCATCCTCAACCAACAAAATTTTTTTTTGATCAATCCGCTTGTTTAATTTTCTTTTTACGATTTTACTTTTTAACATGCTAGTATTTTAATTTTTTGGAAACGTCGCGTTAAATACCGTTCCTTCGCCCTCTTTTGATTCAAACCAGATCCGGCCGCCGCCTTGTTCAACGACAGCTTTGGCAATATAAAGTCCAAGACCACTGCCACCACCAGGATCTAGTTTGGTAGAGTTTGAACCACGCGAAAAACGCTCAAACATCTTTGGCTGGTCGCTTTTCGGAATACCAATGCCATTATCTTTAACTGTGAAGATTAAGAATTTATCGTCGTTGTTTTTAACCTCAACCATTACTTTTCCTTTATCCCCCACCGAACTGTATTTTATCGCGTTATCAATAAGATTTTGCAAAACCTGTTTTATCTTCTGGCGGCTTATTTTAACCATTGCTAAGGGCTTTTCCGGTGGCGTAAAAAGCAAGGTTACATTTTTTTCTTTAGCAAAAGGAATATTCTCGTTAACAACGTCGGACACCAAACTTTCTAATTGAACCGGCTCGGTCGGATAAACCAGCTTGCCCTCGCCAATTTTTGCCGCATCCATAAGGTCGTTAATGAGGTGGATCATTCGCTCATTGCCCATATAAGTGTCATCAAGCAATTCCTTTTGCTCTTTGGAGATTTTTCCAACATCACCGCCCAAGACCATTTCAAGATTACCTTTAACAATCGTTGCTGGTGTGCGCAGCTGGTGCGAGGTGATGGAAACGATTTCGGTGCGCATTTTATCAAGTTTCTTTTGTTCGGTAATGTCTTCCATAACGACGACGGCGCCAATGAAGATTTTCTCAACAATATCACGTACTGGCGACATAAAGAGACGATAATAATTCTCACCAATCATCACTTCTTGGATATTGAGCGGTTTGCCGCTATGGACGTAGTAGCTTAGCGCTTGAGAAATATTAACGCTGCCCTTGATCTTTTCCGAGAGATCGCTAAAAGAAATATTCTTGGCGCGCGGCTTGCCAAAAATCGTCCGCGCCGCGGAGTTGGCTAAAATAACCGAAAGACGCAAGTCCACCATGACCACGCCGAGCTTAACGCTTTCAACGAGCGAAGAAAGCTTGCCGTGTTCGGCGGATAATTCTTTCATTTTTGCTTCTATCGTCTTCCGCGAATCAAGAATTTTTTTCGTCATTTGGTTAAAACTAAGCGCAAGTTGCCCGATCTCGTCATTTGACGTGATTTCAATTTCCCTATCGTAATTTCCTTTTTGAATTTCTATTGTGGCCTGCTTTAATTTATAGATATTATTAACCACGACCTTACCCAAAAGCCAATAAATAAGCGCGAAGCAGGTTACCATTCCGATAAGCATCAACAAAAGAATAAAAAGTCCATATTCAACAACGCGCGACGTTGAATCAACATTTGATAAAACCTGATGAAGAACCGCAACCACTTTACCGTTAACAACAAGCGGCGTGATTATTGAGGTGGCAGGTTTGTTATTCATTTGTACGACTTTGACCGTTTCAACACCACGGAAAGCCTCGTCAACTTCGGATCTCTCATTATTGGCAATAAGCGGCGCCGGCGAATTTTCCGAAGAATAAACCACCGAGTAATCGCTACGCAGTATTTCAGCAAGAATTACTTCTTCACCAAGAAAAGACTTAAGTTTTTGTTTGTCCTGAACGGCGTCAAAACTCAAGTCGCCGCTTTCCAAAAGCGCCCGATAAGAATTCATTCGGCTCAAAAGCAAATTCCTCTCCGAATCATATTTGTTAGAGATCGCAAGCGCGCTGATTGACGACAAGACGAGCAAAATCGGCAACAGTGTAAGGAGTAAAATTTTAAATTTAAGTCCACTCATTTTAGTATAAATTAATTTATTGCAATGCTATATCAACGGCTTTCATATCCCCAAGAATTGCAGCATAGGCAGCGCTCGCGCTTACCTTGCCGTCCATTACATCGCCCAAATGCATGGTAAATTTTAAGGTCAAATCTTTATATTTTTCGCCAAGAATATAATCAACGGTTTTTGAGTCAAAAACATTGCCCCCGTATTTTTCGGTGATGTAAGTGATAAAATTATCAAACTGATCAGTGTTGGTAGAAACGCCGCCCGCCTTGCTAATATTACCTTTAATTCCCGAGGGAGCTTTGGCATATCTAATCCATTTTTCCGCTGAGTTTGGCGTGCTAAAAGACATAAGCAATTTTACCGCTTCATCCCTAACAGGCGAATCTTTGGCCACGGCAAACATTGGATTATAACCGCCCATATAATGATCAACTGGTTCGTACGTCGGCATCTCAACCGGTACCATTTTCATTGTTTTTGTTGCATCAATACCGTGCCAATGGCTATACAACCAACTCGCACCACATACTGTGAAGACAGCTTTATTCTCTAGCACATAATTGCGAGTGTCAAACCAATTAAGATCCTTCCAGTCAGAAATAAGCGGTTTATATTTTGCCAGTTCACCGAGCGAACCAAGCACTTTTTTAACGGCCGCCATTTTCGTATTTGACGGGGTTGTGCTCTCTAAGTCCGCCAAGCTGGCAAATTGCGAACGAAACAAACTTTGAAAAATATTCCAAGTGCTGGGCGCATAACCGATTCCACCTTTGTAATCCCCGCTGTCATAAAGAATAGGAATACTCGTTTTATTCTTCTTATTGTAATCACTAACTTGTTTAAAGTAGCCCAGCAGGTCGTCAAAAGTCATGTTTTTATCCTTAACCTGAATCCCCATTTTATCGGTTAATTCTTTATTATAGAAGAACGGTTGATAAAAACCCTCAATATATGGACCAGTGATCGTTCCGTTCATATGGTTTCTATATTGCGGGTCAGACAAAATAAACGATTTCTGCGTTTCATTAAAACCCGGAACAGTTTCAAAATCAACTAAATACTTTTTGCCCCAGTCTGGATTGTTCAAACCGTTGGCGATTTCTTGATAATAAAAAGGTTCCAACCAAATAATATCCCACAAAATCTTTCCCGTTTTAAATTGATTGATTGACGCTTGAATCGCGCCCTCGCGTCCACCTAAAAAATCTCCGTTCCACTTAATATCCACGCTAATGTTTGGATTTCTAGTCTCAAATTCTTTAATTGTTTCCGTTAAAAAATTCTCACGAAGATCTTCCCCCTTCCACTGACCCTGCAAGTTGATAATTTTTTTAACTTCGGCGACACTATTCGCTAAATTAATACGACTGGTTTTTGTTACTAAAATAGAATTGTTGGAACTAAAATACCAAACCACCGTGCCGACAGTAACGAGACCCAAAACCACTAGAAGAATTTTAAGTGTCCAATTTTTAGATTGACCGCCAGGCGTCTGCAAATTCATAATCAAATTAAAAAATTAATGACCGGAATGATTCTTAATGATCACATCAATCTTTTCAACAATATCACCAAGTTTCATATTGGCTTTAACCCAATAATCATCAGCACCAAGCGCTTTGCTTTTTTCAACGTCTTCCGACCTGTCACCAAAATTTGTAAGCATTACCACTGGCAAATTTTTATAAATATGATCAGCCTTCATGACTTTAAGCATTTCCAAACCGTTCATTTTTGGCATCATTATATCCAAAAGAACTATATCCGGCCGATCATTTTTTAAAGCCTTAAGTCCTTCTTCGCCGTTAAAAGCCGTGGTCAAATTAAAACCAACTAGTTTTAATTTTCTTTGATACATTCTTACGATCATCGGATCGTCTTCAACAAGCAGAACTTTCTTGTTCTTGGGCGACGACTTGACTTTTGACGCTTGACTGATCATTTTTATAGCTTTATATCTTTAAAAACCTGTACACATTTTAATTATAGCACAGAAAATAAAAAAATTCTCCCACAAACCGTAGTTAGGGGGATAAAACATTCCATCAAAAGTCACATTGAATATAAACCAACTTTGGGTTGTTTGCAAAACTCCGAGGGATGGATTCGAACCATCATAGCGGGATTCAAAGTCCCGAGTCCTGCCATTAGACGACCTCGGAGTTTTATAAACAACCTCTTCCGATTGATTCACATAGACTACGGAAAAAAACAAGTTTTAATCAAGGGCTACCCATAAATAGAACGAGCAGCCTGTGCGAGGCTGCTCGTTTTCTTCGGACGCAATTGATCCTGAGACCAATATACCCTTACGCCGCAGAAGAAAGTCTTTGAACAATCCCCTCAGCCTCCTTTGCTAAAGACAATGCTTCGGTCAGCAAAGACGAACAAAGAGTATTCGTGACCGCGCCCCCCATTTGCAGTTCTCTAATTTTCCTCTTTGCCGACTGTTGAATCTCGTCAAGAGTCACCAGGTTGATCACGCGAGCGCCCCTGTTTCTACAAGCGTGAACCCAGCGATGAGCTAAATGAACCCAAAGCGCCAAGTCTTCTTTTTTCTCGGCCTTGCCAACGAACTCATTGGCCTTTTCCAGATGCCCAACGATCCCCTTCACGATTCCAGGGGTTGGATCAACCTGCGTACCATCGGGCATTGCTTGTGTCGGAGCCCTATTTCTCACAAACGCATCTTTTGACGTCCTCCGCCCTATAATATTAATGGCGCCAAAAACTTCAGCAGATAACGTGTTCAGAAACAGGTTCGCCACCACCATCTTGGCCGCAATTAAAAGGACAGCATTGTCGCCGATTTTTGCGAAAACGTCGGGCAGTTCGGCAACCGTACCCGCCTCGGAACCTTTTGGCGAGTCGTCTGCATCAAGGAGAATAACCCGCTTTCCATTCGGCGCAATTCTGTCAACACAATCGCGAATCATTTGGGCGGCTTCGCACAAAAACTCATCGGGCGTTCGCGAAATAGCAAACCTTCCTTCCAGCGCCTTGGCGGCACCGATACCAACACCTTCCATATGAGGACGTCCCAAAGTGTCAAGAATCTCAAGACGAAACCTTCCAGCCACAGCAACAATCTCAGTGAGCGCGATTGCCGTCTGTGAACTAAGTTCGATCGGTGTTTTCTCGTCCATTGCTTCCCTTCCCTTCTTTAAAAAGATCAGTTAAACCTGCTCCGTCTTTAACATTATTTATGCGTTCCGTCAACCGCAACCGCCTCGCCAGCGAGGTAGCCAGTTGTCCAACAAATTTGCAAAGAAAATCCGCCGGATGGACGATTAAAATTAAGCGCATCGCCTAAAATATAAAGATTGGAATTAATTTTTGAACGCATCGTGCGAAAATCAACTTCGGCAGGAGAAACACCACCTGAGCTTACAATTGCTTTGTCCGACCCAAGTAAGCCACTTGCCGTAAGACGAAAATCTTTAAGCATTTTAACGATCATTGCCCGTTCGGTGCGCGATACCCTGTTTACCCATTTTTCCGAATCAATATTATTTATTTGTAAAATAATTTCCAAAACTTTTTCTGGAAGCAAATGAACCAGAACGTTTTTAATTTTTTTACTATTATTTTTCGCAAAAATTTTTAAAAGTTCGCTGTCTAATTCCGCTTGCGTTTTTTCAGGGATAAAATCAACAGCAATAATCGTTTCCCCCGTTTTAAGCGCCTCACCAATTTTTTTACTCATATTTAAAATAAGCGGACCCGACAAACCAAAATGCGTAAATAGTATTTTACCAGCCTTGCGCTCAATCTTTTTTCCGTTCGCAAGCAGACTTACTCGCGCTTTAGGAAAAGACAGACCCGACAAATTACTTACCCATTTTTCTTTAACCATTACCGGCACCAGCGAGACGTCGGATGGAATAATCGTATGACCGGTTTTGGCAAGCCACTTAAAACCATCGCCCGTGGAACCAGTTTCTGGATAAGCAATGCCACCCGTCGCAATTGCAAGCGAGCGAGCGCGAAACTCGCCAGCCGAAGAAACGACTCTGGCATAATCGTCATAAACAAAAACCTTTTCCACCGAAGCATTTAAGACCACACGAACGCCACCCTCGCGCATATACTCAGCAAGGGCACGAATAACATCACGAGCATCATTGGTTACCGGAAAAACCCGACCCTCGGCCTCTTCTTTTGTTTTTAACCCGCGCGCTTCAAAAAAAGCGATTGCTTCGCTTACGCCAAAACGCGAAAAAGACGCAAAAAGCTGCTTACCGCCCGCGCCATAACGATTGACTAAATCACGAACATTATCTATTGCATTGGTTAAATTACAGCGTCCGCCGCCCGTAAGTGCTAATTTTTTTCCCAGCACCGGATTTTTTTCCAAAAGCAAAACTCGCGCCCCGCGTTCAGCCGCGCGCCCCGCACACATCATTCCAGCGGGTCCGCCACCGACGACAATTAGATCAAACTTTTCTTCGTTTTGTATCATATCTCTACCTTACTTGATTGTTAGTGTTTTTCCAATGCCCTTTTAGCCCCCTTTTGGTAAACGGGAGGGTAGGGAGAATTCTGTATTATTACGTTAAAGTTATTTACGGCGAAACGAACTCCCCCTACCCCCTCTTTTGCAAAGAGTGGGCTAAGATTGGTTACAGATTTCATGTCTACTAATGTGTAAAGAGAGGGCGATGACAAAATTTTCAAATACAATCTTTTTTACAAAGAGAGTGACGAAGGCACGAAAAATCTTAGTCCTCCCTTTGGTAAAAGGGAGGGTAGGGAGAGTTCTGTATTTTAGCGTTAAAGTTATTTATGACGGAACAAACTCCCCTACCCCCTCCCGATGGCCATCGGGAGGGGGTACCAAATACAAAATCGGGACAGCGATCAGCTGACCCGATTAATAAAAACTTTTTATTTTACATGGCTAAACCTTCATATATCTTCCGACAGCGTAAATGGAGGCCAAACTCGTAAGAACGGCGATGGAGGCGTATTCGCAAACGGCGATTACGACAACATTTTTAATAAAATATTGCGCGAGCATAGGGTCAACGCCCAAAAACCCGCTTAGCGCCGACGAACCAAAATACAAAGCCGCCGCGGCTATACCTGAAGATATGACCAGCGAAAAAAATGAAATTACCAAACTTTCAATTATAAACGGCAAGCGAATAAACATTCCCGAAGCACCGACTAACTTCATAATCCCGATCTCGTCTTTGTGCGTAAAAATAGCAACCCGCACTGAATTAACCATAATAATTACGGCAATGAGCGCAAAAAATATAAGCAAGGTGGCGCCGATATCGCGAACTCGTCCTTTAATATTTTCCACGCGATCAACCAAAGCGCGATAATCTTCAAAATTCTTTTCGGCGATCAAATCTTTGTAAGCCGGGTGATCAAGCGCCGTTAAAATCATTTGATACTGATCAAGCGCCTTAGCTTTTACAACAAGCGTTGTTCCGAGCGGATTATCGCCAACTTCGTCCAGTGCTTTCATTACGTCGGAATCATCTTTGTGGCGTTCTTTAAATTTAGCGAGCGCCTCGTCGGGCGTAATACTTGTAACGGTTGAAACCTGAGGCAGACCGGCCAAATAACTGCGCACCGCCGTAACCTGATCACCCGTTGCGCTTGGCACCAAATAAACAGCCACATCAATTTTGTCCTCAAAAGCCGAAGAAACTGCCGAAGCGGTCACGTTTAGCGACAAAAGAATATTCACGGAAAACAAAGTAACCGTAAGGACAACAATCGTCATTATGGAAAGCCACAAGTTGCGGCCAATATTCTGAAAAGCAAATTTAATAACGCGAAATAGTTTATTCACAACTTTTTGAAATACGTCCCGCGATCGCGGGACGATTCCGGATTAGATATTAGAAATTAGACATTAGATATTTAGATGACGTATTTCCCCACCTCAGCATCATTAACAAGCATCCCGTCTTCCAGAGTAATGACGCGACGCTTAAGACCGTTCACAATTTCACGATTGTGCGTCACAAGCAAAACGGTGGTGCCAAATTGATTGATCTTTAAAAGCAAGTTGGTAATCTCTTTGGCATTCAAGGCGTCCAAGTTTCCCGTCGGCTCGTCGGCAACAAGTAACTTTGGCCGATTGGCGAGCGAGCGCGCCACAACCACCCGCTGCTGTTCGCCGCCCGAGAGTTGGCGCGGATAGCGATCACATTTATCTTCCAAATTAACAATCTTAAGCAAATTAGGAACAACTTTTTTAATTTCTTTGTTTGATGCACCGCAAGCTTCTAGCGCAAAAGCGACATTTTCGTAAACCGTCTTTGCGGGCAAAAGTTTAAAATCCTGAAAAATAACACCGATCTGCCGGCGCAAAAATGGCACTTCACCCGGACGAATATTGGCAACGTCCCAGTCGCCGATTTTGATCTCGCCCTTAGTTGGTTTTTCTTCGGCAATAATCAATTTAACGAGCGTAGTTTTGCCACTTCCCGACTGCCCAACAACTGACACAAATTCTCCCGGGTTAATACGCAAATGAATACTGCGCAAAGCCGGCGGCAGGTTATCAGCGTAATATTTTGTAACGTTTTTAAGATTGATCATCGTGGTTTTGTATTGTAGCACGTTTTGTATGAACAATGAACTATGAACAATAAACAACCAACCAAAAATACGATTGCGAATTAAATATTTATTTCCTTTTTATATTCAAAAAAGCAAATTGCTTTTTTTCTTCATTATAAAGCGAATTAATGCTTACGCCAGAAAGATTTTGACTAAAAATTCTGACATTATCCAGCTGACCGACAAAACTCGTACAGCACATACCTCGGCCAATCCAAGGCGCGATGTCGTTTCTATCGGCATAAGAATATGGTAAGGAAACCGTTCCGACAAGATGACCATCAATGTAACCGGAAAACAAATGACCAGTAACGTCAAAAACACCGGCAACATGATGCCATTTTCCGTCGTTTGCTGTTTTTGTTCCACACGTTGTCTCCGTCCATGCGTCGGTGCCGCCAATAAGAAAACCAATTACTCCCGTGCTGAGTCCAAACCGATATCCAACACCGGAACCAGCATTGGCAATGACGTACATTTGACCGTTAATGCTTGTTGTTTTTATCCAAAACGCGATTGTAAAATTAGTATTAGAAATTCCTAAGCTCGATGCCGGATTAACATGATCCGAGCCAGTAAAATTCATTGAATATTTTGAGCCAGAACCAAAAGTATCAGTACTCCAAGTTGGACTGCCAGAAATAGACGCGTTGTTTCCGTTTCCTGAGGAGTCAACAATAACACTTCCCGAACCTTCTTCAAAATCATAAGCCGCGACAAGCGCCGAGCCCAGGCTATTGTATAAACTTTGTTCAAAGGAAGCGCCGGAGGCAATCCTGGCTTTGTCTCTCGTCGTTGTAAGCGAAACCACGGCGATAGTGGAAAGCAGGCCGACAATAGCAATGACGACTAAAAGTTCAATTAGAGTAAAAGCTTTTGATTTCATTAAGGTAGCTAATATTTTTTTATATTATATCGCATAACCCCGGCGCAAACTAATGTCCCGCCACACCCCTCACCCGGCCTTCAACCACCCTCTCCCACACTTGGGAGAGGGTGGTCCGTGAATTTTTTAAACAAAAAAACCACAGAACTTCTAGCCCCTCCCTTTGGTAAAAGGGAGGGTGGCCGAAGGCCGGGAGAGTTCTGTTTTATTACGTTAAAGTTATTTATGACGAAACGAACTCCCCCTACCCCCTCCCCGATGGCCATCGGGGAGGGGGCTAAAAAATATTTTATATAAAACAAAAACCCCGAAGAAGATCGAGGTTTTTGCTAAGCCGGTGGTGAGAGTCGAACTCACGACCTCTGCTTTACGAAAGCATTGCTCTGCCACTGAGCTACACCGGCGAACGAGTTGTAAGTTGTTGGTTTCTGGTAAAAGAAACGACTATTTGGACAAGATTACGAGCAAAAAGAATACCACCAACCAGAAAAAAAGCCAAGAGAAGGTGTAGATAAGCATTTTCACAGCCTCTTTTTTGGCACCGTCCAAATACATTAAAATCGGCTTGCCAAAGACGAGCGAGCTAGTTATGCCAGCCGAGAAAACAAAAAGCAATAACATCATCACCCCAGTAAGTGCGGTATCAACTTTTCCAAAAAGACGACTGCCGTTACTCATTAATTGCGAAACCAAAAATACATAAACAACAACTCCCAACGAATGCAACAAACTTTGTTTTATTAATTCAAATTTTTTCATAGTTTTTATTTGCGGATCTCTTAGCGGGATACGAGAATCGGACTCGCGTCTCATGCTTGGGAAGCATGCATACTACCATTGTACTAATCCCGCTAAGAAACCCGCCGTTTAATAAGTTTACGAAAACTTTATCACGAACTACTATTTTTTAAAACCCTCCTCAGAAAACTGGTTTAATCATTTTTTCCTTCCCCCAAAAATGGGGGAAGGTGCCCGAGAGGGCGGATGAGGGTTTTTGGATTATTCAATTTCAAGCTTAATCCTTATCGCTTCCAAAATTAAATTTAGATCCCTCATAACATCATTATTCCAGAATCTAAGAACCGTAATATTTAATGAGTTTAAAAATAGCGTCCGCTTGTTGTCATAATCAACATCTTCAATATGCTGTGAGCCATCAAGCTCTATAGCCAATTTTCTCTCGCGACAATAAAAATCCAAAATATATGGATCAAGGCTATATTGTCGCTTAAACTTTAAACCAAAAAATCTCCCGCCTCTTACCCTATTCCAAAACAATCTTTCTGCTTCGGTTTGATTATGCCGCAGTTCGCGACGAAACGATAACAATTTTTTTGAATTTGCTATTTGTTTCACCGTGTTATTATAACATTTTGTTTATTAATCACCGTTTCAAAACCCCCCACCCCAGCCCCTCCCCCATTTTTGGGGGAGGGTGTAGAAAATAATTTTCAACTTCTCTTCAAAATTCTAACAATCCCCTTTTCCGCATCAACTTCAACAAGGTCGCCATCTTTGAATATCTTTGTTGCAAATTTAGTACCAATGATACAGGGTATCTTTAACTCGCGCGAAACAATGGCGGCGTGGCAAGTGATTCCGCCTTCGTCGGTGATCACGGCCAAACTCCTTCTCATTGCTGGGACATATTCCGGAGTTGTCATCGCCGTCACTAATATTTCACCATCCTCCAATTTGCTAATTTCTGATGGTGTCAAAAGAATTCTGATCTTGCCGGTGGTTATTGCCTGAAGACCTCTTGAACCAATCTGCCCTTTAACAAACTCGGCAGAATCATTTTTGGGCGTAGCTTGCGCCACAAAGGCCGCGGATTTTTCTTCGTCCCACATTTCGCAAACACCATCTTTCCAATGCATTATGAAAGCGCCATTTATTCTTTTTTCCGCAAGCGCGATCAATTTATCGGCCTCGTGTTCATATTGTTTGATTTCATCAAGCACCAGATACTTTAAATGAAGAATTTTTACGCCGAGCCGTTCGGCAATCTCATTAATGATCCGGTGAAAAACTTCGTGTGCTTGAAAAGTAAATTCTTTACGCTCGTCGGTCATTAAAGCCAGAGTGTGTGTTACTTCTACCAACCGTCTGATCGGCGCGGTGATTTTATATTTATCGTAGATCGCGTTTTGCTTTTTTAAAATGTTGTCTTTGTAGAAAACAATTTGTTTAATGCGTTCTTCAATCATCACCCGATCTTTTGTCGCCAAAATATTCTTTATACTTTTTAAGTAGTGTTCGCGGTCATAAAGAGCCGGGCCGTCGTAACCAAACGGTATCCAATAATATGCTTGGACGAGATTCTTTAGTTCTCGTTCAATTTTTTCAGGAATACTTTTATCAAGATTACATCCGCTATCAATCGTCTTTATGGCAACTTCAAGTATTTCCCTTTCTTCGTTGGAACTGAACGAAGGAATAGAAGGCGTAAGCAATGTTGCAATATCTTCGGTGCTAACTAAAAAAATCTCTGATAATTTCTTTTGCAAATAAGCATGTAAATAATCTCCCCCAAAGAACCAGGGCGAAACATTTAATTGATCATGCGCGATCCAAGCACCTTCAAGATCCTGATACGCTTGAAACAGCTTTTCAATCGTGAACTTAGAAAGATCACTTTTTCTAAGACGACGAGAGAATTTTACCAATTTTTTTCCGGCGACTTTTTGTTTTTTGTAAAGAGTCGGTATGTAAGACTTATCATTGATCATTCGGTCGCGCAAAAATTCACCAACAGCATCCCATTCCGTTTGCAAATAAAATGACGTGTAGCTGACATTGTGAATATACTGCCAAATTTCATGAGGGCACGTACCGTGAATCTCCCGTGTTTTCGGTTGCGACTCACTACATCCGTTCCAGTGTGCCGGGATCGGATGAATCTTTCTAGATCTGGGTATAAAATATTTTTCCGACATATTATTGTATTTTTTTAACAATTCCTTTAACCGCATCAACTTCAACAAGATCGCCGTCTTTAAGCACTTGCGTTGCGATCTGTGTGCCAATAATGCACGGCTTGCCCATTTCCCGTGCCACAATCGCTGCGTGCGAGGTCACCCCGCCGCGATCGGTTACAAAGGCCGCCGCTCTAGCCATAGCCGGAATAAAATCGGGCGTTGTTTCGGGTGCGACCAAGACCATCCCCTTTTTTACTTTGACATTATCCGCCGGAACTAGAACAACCGCGACAATGCCCGTTACCAAGCCCTTGCATCCAATATTCCCCTTAAATTCTTTTACCTCACTACCCAGAACAATCAAACCAAGATCTTTAAGTTGTTCCCGCAACTCGTCACCAACGGAAATATGGATCACTCCGTTTTCTTTATACATCCCAAAACCTTTTTGTCTTTCTTTGATCTTAATATTTATGCCGTCGTTTATGCCACGGTCAAGCGACTTGATTTCTTCGGTCGTAAGAAAAACAATGTCATCGTATTCCAAATCAAATTTTTTTGCGAAATTAGTCAGCGCCGTGCGGAAAGAATATACCAAATGAGCCGAACTCTGGGCACAACCCAAACGTTGTTTTGTTGTTTCCGCGACAATGTCAAAAAAATCTTTGATCTCATCGGGAACATTGGTTTTTTTAGCCTCAACAACGTTGGAATGTCCAATTGCTTCAATAAATTTATTCATCGTCCGTGCTTCGCCCCAAAAATGATGCGTTCCGATATATTCTGTTTCTTTTTGATATTTTTCCATTGCTCCAGCTAGTTCAATATTTTTTTCTTTGATCACGGCCAGATTTAGAGGCAATTTATTTTTTTCAATTTCTTGCTTAAATATAAAAAGCTTCTTTTGATCTTCAGTCAGCATATTCGCGAGCTGGGGTATTTTAGAATTTAAAACATCAACCGAGATACCGGACTTATCCGCGTAATTTTTTAAATATATATCAGCCGCGTCGCTAACGGCAAAACATGCCATCCAAGGAAAACGGATGCGCTTTATTGCTTCCAAACTATCCATAAGCTCGGAGACCGTCGCATCCACCCCAAGCGAATGAGAAAGTTTTAAACACTCATTAGCAAGAACCTCGCCATAATGAAGAATTTTTTTCGCTGTATCAGATTTCCCTTCTTTAAACTCCTTCGCCACCAAGTCGCGAATAAACGGATACGCGCCGTTGTTTGGAAACATGTAATTTCCATCCAAAGCAATACCCGAGATGGCGTCTGGTGTTACTCCGAGCTCACGCGACTCGGGCGTATCACACCAATCCATCCAAGTTTCATACTCAAGTATCGGCGCTATCCAGCGCCCTAATTTAAAATATTCGTTCTTGTTAAATTTTCGCGCATCCATTATTTTTTCCATAAAAATTATTTTATCTTTCTAACGATCCCCGTTTCCGCATCAAGTTCAAGGAGATCACCGTCTTTAATCACCTGCGTGGCAAACTTAGTGCCGACAATGCAAGGTTTTTTAAGTTCGCGGGCAATAATAGAAGCATGACAGACGACACCTCCTTCGTCGGTAATAATTCCAGCCGCCTTCATGCAAGCAATCATCATATCCGGCTTGGTCATATCTGTTACGATGATCTCCCCCTTTTCCACGTTGTATCCATTTTTAATTATTTTTTCATTATCGCTTTGGATTATTACTCTTGCCCTGCCTTTAACCACGCCGCCAAAAACCGGCGAACCTTTAATTACACTTTTATCCTTTGGTAAAACCAAATCATTTACTTTGTTCCATAAAATTATGGCGTCGTTTTCTATAAACAACCTTGATTGCTCCCCCTCTCTTAAAAGAGCATAACCATTTCTACGTTTTTTTATTTCAACTTCCGCAACTTTTCGTCCTTCATGTAACAAACCAGTCATTTCGTCAAATGAGTAAAAATAAAGATCTTTTTGTATATCCAATCCGTTTCTTCGCGCAATTTTTTTTAAAAATTTTCCGAACACAATATCAGCAAGAAGAGGTAATAATTTTCTTAGCTCTAACCTAAGGGTTGCTATTTTTTCTAAATCAACATTCTCTTTTGTTAGCTTGCGCGTTTTGGAGTCTTCCGCCCTCGTATAAAGTTCGCTGTATTTATTTAATTCCGTCCGAAAAATATTAAACAAACTCACCAGCTCTTCTGTGTTTAATTTTTTAAAATCAAATTCTTTGTATTTATTAAATATGTCATCCACCTCCTTAATTATTTCTTGCGATTCTTTTTCAAATGAAAAAATATTTTTCTTTTTTAAAAAATAATCAGGACCGGTTTCTTCATAATTTTTTGCAGAATCGTTCAAATGGTAAAAATGAAGCATTCCATTTTTATAGAAAAACAACGTTGACTCACCCAGATAATGCTCGCTATCGGTCAACCAAAAAAGAGGCATTATGGTTTCCCTAGCCCAAAACTCAACACTATTTATTATCGGCAAATTAGATTTCATTTTTTATAACTACCAACCTTAACCCTTTTTCAAAATTCTAACAATCCCCGTTTCCGCATCAACTTCCACAAGATCGCCGTCCTTAAAAACTCGAGTCGCGATCTTCGTACCGATGATGCAAGGTTTTTTAAGTTCGCGGGCGACGATGGCGGCGTGCGAGAGAACGCCACCTGTATCGGTCACAAAAGCAGCGGCTTTTTGCATAAGCGGCAAATATTCTGGACGCGTCATTCCGGTAACGAGAATATCACCATCTTTAAAATTTTTTGCGTCGGAAGGATCATGAATCACCCTAACAATTCCCGATACTTTTCCTTTAAAAGCCGCCGTCCCTTTTATTTCTTCTTTTTTTGATTCGATAAAAACAGCTTTCTCAATCGTATTAACATTATTATCGGTAACAACACTCATTGCTCCGTCAATAAAAAGGAGCGCACTTTTTTTAAATCGCTTTTCAAGAACTTCTTGCGAAGGAAAGCTCTTCCCCGAAAGACAATCACCAAGCTCGTCTTTGGTAAGGTGCAAAATATACTTCGTCGGATAATTTATTTTTTTGCCAACTTCAGCCGCATATTTGTTCATAAACTCTTCGGTCTTAGCAAAGACCGGCTCGGCATAAAGACGAGCCGAATCAAGATCGGACAAAAATTTCCCCAGAAATTCTTTTGGAAGATAGTCTGTAACAAACTTGACATTAATATGCGGCTTATAATATGCATCTTGCGCCGCCCAAAACCTATTGTAGATATCATTGGTTATTTCCGCGTTCTCGGATTCGGCAATTAGGTCAAGAATGTCCTTGGTCTTATTTCTGAAATCAGCAATTACTTCATTTGCTCGGTTAGGCTTCTCAGTCCACTCTCTGGCCAGATTTTTGCCAAAAGTATCTCGTTCATGTTGCATACCAAAACAAGAACTTTTTCCCTCTTCAAAAAAGAAAATAGTTTTATGCAAAAAAACCTTGCCATTGATAATATAGTCCCTGGTATAGCGCTCTCCCCAATAAGAACATGTCAAAAAACTCCAACGGCCAGCCCATATTTTTATCCAATCGCTTGCTTTAAAATCTGCTTGGTTCATAAACTTATAGTGAGAGAGTATAAATAGATATGCGACCCCGTTGTAAACCGTCCTTTGCCTCGACACTAAACCGTTCAACTACCTTGTACCCGTGTTTCTTTGCTTGAGTTGCTGGATTATTAAGCGGTCCCGCGAGATGAAAATAGGGCATCACGATCATTGCATCTTTTTTTAGATATTTTTTAGCCGAGTCTAAAAACCTATGGATTAGCGACCCGCGACTTATTCCCTTGATAGGCGTTGATATTTGTTCATCTATCGTTCCATCTGAAAAAAACGGGTGATTGAAGACGATGAGATCAAATTTTCCCGTAACATTTTCAAACAGGTCGCTCGCGACGACCCGCGCCACAGCACCAAGAGAATATCTTTTTACATTCTCGTTGGTATTTTTTATCGCAGAAGAGGAAATATCAGCGAACATTATTTTTTTTGCACCATATAAACCCATTACCACCCCTTGGATACCAGTCCCTGACCCCATATCCAGAACATCTCCATTCCGATATAATCCATTATTAAAAAACAGCCATTGGGCGAGATCAAGCGCGGACATTATATCGGGACGAAGAACAAAAGAATTAACTTTAAAATTTTTTAGCTGATGACCAGCTCCAAGAATAATATCAGTTATATAATTATCGTGACGATGCGCCTTAATCTGTTTATTAAATTGTTTTTGTTGTTGTAGGTTTAGTTTCATAACTATTTTCCTTTATTAACAACCCTGACGACCCCCTTATCCGCGTCCACTTCAACCATATCCCCACTTTTAAATATCTGTGTCGCTACCTTCGTACCGATAACGCAAGGTTTTTTAAGTTCGCGGGCGACGATGGCGGCGTGGCAAGTGATCCCACCCTCATCAGTCACGAAAGCGGCTGATTTTTTCATTAAGCTTAAATAATCTGGCCGCGTCATACCGGTAATGAGTATATCACCATCGTTAAATTCGCCAGGGTTATGCGCGTCCATAACCACCCGGGCAACGCCCGTAACCTTGCCCTTAAAAGCCACCATCCCTTTAATCTCGTTCGTTTCCCCTGTTGCAAGTGGCGGGCTGATCTTTTTATAAAGTGCCCCTGCCTTACTACCAGCCAAACACATTTCTTGACCAAAAATATCTCTAAAATATATGAATTCTTCCTTGCGCTCATTAACCGCAAAATCTTCTATGGTTTTTTTACCAGAAATAATCTCATCCAGCTCCCACGGCAGAAGCATAATTGCATCCTCATAGTTAAGATGCTGTTTATCGCAAACAAATTCCAAGTGTCTTCCAAGATAATAGTTGGCGAGTAAGTTATATTCCTTACGGCGATCCACCCACCAACCGATTTTTCCCAGCCACAAAACCTTTTCATAATCATCTGGATCAAATATGGCTTGTTTTTTTATCTGATTGCAGGCTTTTTTATGGTTGGCGGCGAAATCACTTAAAGTCTCAATTTCTGCTTTGTGGTCAGTTTTTATATCAGCCAAAACTTCAAACAATTGCTCGGCAAAAAATGAGACCGGCAGCGCAGAAATATTTTTATAGTTGTTCTTTATCCAGTGATATTCTTGTTGAATATTTTCTAGAGCGGATTTAATTTCCTTATTTGCCAACAAGTCTGATGTTGAAGAAAATTTAGTATCTATTAATCGGAGGGCGAGTTTTAATAATTCCTGACGATATCGATTTATAAATGTCTCCCCATACTGTTCGGCGAGAATACGCAACTCCTCGCTACAGTACGGGTATTTTTCTTTCATCTCGTTAAAAAACCGTTCACCGTAAATCAGGACACCATTGATTGTAACGGCGGGAATGTACTCGGCATCGTAGACGCGAATGAATTCGTCAAAATTTTGGTGAAGATATTCTTCACCCTCTTTCTTAACGAGTCCGATAAATTTTTTATACTTATCTTCGGCTTTCAGAAAATCGGCGTATATTCTATCTAAAATACTCCGATCGCTCATCAATTTTAAAAACGAGGCATAATACTCCTCTTCGTCGGCCAGATACCCACCAACCGATCCGGCTTGGGTAATATGGAATCCGCAAAAAGTTTCCAAAATAAATTCCGGATAGCGTTTATATACACCCTCAGTCCATTGTCTAAGACCAAAACCAATAACATACGGGGTCATGCTCGAATTTTTAATAAGCCAATTTTTAACTTTAGCAATGCGTTCTTCTATAGTCAGCTCTTTCATAATTCCATCTTCTTTAATTTATTCTCGGCAATTTGCTTAAGCTTTGGATCAAAAAATGTTGCGAGAGTTTTTTCAAGCATCTCTTTTATATAATTTTGATCCTTAATAAGCGCGCCCATTTTCTTTAGCCGTTCGGTGTTAAAGCGATCCATACAATCTACGTCATGGAATACGCGCTTATTTTCCGAATCATAAACTTTATTAATGTCAGTACTTTCAAGCTGATCGGCGTCATGCATACTAATTATCTCAACAATCTCCAATGACTTTGCTGGATCATATCCCACAGCACCAAGAATCTCCTTGGCAATTTTGGCGCCAGCGAGCATATGCACGAGCTTGCCGTTCTTAACTTTTTCCGTACCAGTAATGTATTTAAAATGCTCGGGCAGGATCGCCGAGTGGCCAATGTCGTGCATTATTGCAACGGGAATAAGAATATCAAAATATTTCGGATCAACATTGTTGACAATAAATTCAACAACCTCAAGCGCGTGCGTGTCGTCCCCCGGCCGCCCCTCTTTTAGAATCGGTTCAGCTTTTTCCCAAATTTTTAGATATTCATTAGGTATTCGCATATTTATTTTATTTTTAATATCGTAACAATTCCTAGGTCGGCATTCACTTCCACCATGTCGCCGTCTTTAAAAACCTTGGTCGCGATCTTGGTGCCGATTATGCACGGTTTTTTCATTTCCCGAGCAACGATCGCGGCATGCGAGGTAATCCCGCCTTGTTCCGTTACGAAAGCGGCTGCTAATTTCATTGCCGGCACAAGATCCGGATTGGTCGCGATGGCAACAAGAATATCGCCAGCAACAAGTTTATTAATGTCCGATGAGGTATTTACAATTTTTACTCTTCCCACCACTTTTCCAACGCACGCAACTTGTCCTTTTAGCTCGGTAATATTTGAATAGTCCTGCGCCCTAAGCGTGTCTTCAAATTTAGCACAATCTTGGTTAATAGCGATAATGTCTAAGCCTTTTTCAGCATAATAGACACAATGTTGTGTCCGTTGTTCTAAAATTTTCTTTAGCTCGCTTCTTACCTCCCCCGCCTTTAAACTATCAATGACTTCGTCCGGCATCATAAACCGGCTTTGCATTATTGTTATTCCCAATCGCTTAGAAAGCTCGGCAAACAAAAAATCCATCTTGTAAAACCACAGCAATTGGACGCGGCGGCGGTATGCCTTGGTAAATGAAAACTCCGCATACTCCAAGAAAAGTTTCTTTTCGGACGAAGTTAATTTTAATTCGTTGGAATATTTTTCCGCGAGTGCTTTGTCGTCGTCCCGTTTTTTCTGTTCGGTTTTTAACAATTCTTGCGGATCGCCTTTTTTAATCAAATCATAAACTGCTTCGCGATATTCTTCTGTCGTCGTTCCTTCTTTTCCAACCAGCTGATGCATGAAATAAAAATATTTTTTATGGTGTTCCGCAAGAGCTTTTTCAAAAGCAGGGTCGTTTTTACTTTTTAAAATCGCCAGATTAATGAGCGATTCATATTCTTCCTGAATAAAACTTTTTTCGTTGGAAAAGCTTAGCGCCGCCAGTGCTTTATTCGCCTCTCCTTCATCGTTGATCTTTTTCATCAAGACATCTTTAAGATACGCCGTAAAATGACCGTGGAACATATCAACCGCGTTCGGCAACCAGCCCCAAACGTAAAATTGGGTGTGAACTTTATCCAATTGCAAATAAAAATCAGCCAGATCGGAATTACTTAGCTTGCATAATTTCTCCAAAGAAATTTTTAAAGTTTCCGCCTCCAACCTGTCGGCGGTTTTTCTGATATTAACATTGATCTTCTTCCCAAGATCTTCATTAATAATTTTGTCTAAAATTATCTTAGAAACATTTTCCGAATCCTTGTCGCCATAATAAAATTTTAAATTATATCCGGAGTAAACAGACATTACCTTTTTATAATTTATTCCAATCGTTTTTTCCAAATCATTCACAAAAGACGAAAGCCAGATCTGTGAAAACTGAAAATCTATATTAGGTATATCCTCAGCCAAAATCCAAGCGTCGTTGTCGTTCAAATATTTTGGTTCGTCGTTCATAATTATTTAATTATCCTTACAACCCCTTTCCCCGCGTCAACTTCCACAAAATCGCCGTTCTTAAGAATTTGAGTGGCAATCTTGGTGCCAATAATGCATGGCTTTTTCATTTCGCGCGCGACGATGGCGGCGTGGCAGGTGATTCCGCCTTCGTCAGTCACGAACGCCGCCGCTTTTTTCATCGCCAGCAAAAAGTCCGGCGTTGTCATTGGCGCAACAAGAATATCGCCTTCTTCCACTTCTTGCATATGACTTTGTTTTTTTACAATCCGCACCGTGCCGCGGACTAAACCAGCAAAGGCGACCTGCCCCTTAAACTCACTAACATTTTTAATATGCGCCAAGCCTTCAAAAATATATTCGGGATTTTCTTTGGTAAAATCATCTAACGTTCCCAGGTACGATTTTACGCCATCAACGAGCAAGAATGATTGAAGACGTTTATCCAAAATTTCTTTTGACGGCAATTTTTCTAATTCATTTGGCAAAACAACGCCCGCCTGTTCTAGGGTGAAGCCACCGAGTTTAGCAATATTCTTTCGGACAAAGACATCGTTATCGGCAAAAAAATCACCCATTTTTCTTGATTCAACGGCCATTGCTTTGGCCTCGTCGGAATTTCGCTCATCGGTTCCGACGTAAAAGAAAAGCGTGCCCCATAAGGCGGCATTATAAACTAGTTCCGTATAAGCTTTTATTTCCGCCAATGAATTTAAATATTCTTTTTGGTGTATCTTTTTTAGCTCGTCAAGATAATCTTTATATTCATTGAGAATATTTTTTAAAAATCCTAACCCTTTTTTGTTTTCTTCAAAAAGCTTATCCAAAAACCATTGAAAAGCTTTTTTATGCTGCCAAATTTCCACCACGCCATCGTTTACATAATGCGCGATGAATGGAAGGTACGGATTGTCCCAGCCAATTTTTTCTTTAATAAGAACGGTGAGCCCTTTGGCCCACAACCCTTGCATAAACAAGGTCGTATCTCTAGAAAAATCTTTGGTGAATTCAATTCGTTCCATATTAATTTGATTATTTGATAATCCTAACCACGCCATTATCCGCGTCAACCTCCACAAGGTCGCCATTTTTAAGGACACTGGTTGCGTTTTTGGTACCGACAATGCACGGTTTTTTTAGTTCGCGGGCAATTATGGCGGCGTGAGAAATTATACCACCTTCGTCCGTCACAAAAGCTGCCGCAAGCCGCATCGCTGGCGTGTAGTCCGGCATTGTCGTGATGGCGACCAAAATATCGCCTTCTTTTACCTTTGAAAGATCATTTTTACTTTGAACAATTACAACGCGACCAACCGCCTTGCCGGTAAAAGCAACTTTGCCAGCAATATTTATATTTTTTAATTCATTCTGACCGATAATCGCTTTAACTTTTTCAATTTTTTCCTTGTCGTAAAAAATATGCGAACCGTCATTTTCAAAATAATAAACATACTGACCAGAAATCCTTTGTTTAATTTCGCCAAGATCGGGCACTAATCCATTTTTCACAAAATCAACCAATTCCTTGTTTAAACAATTTGCAACCATCACCATTGTCCAGCTGTCCCCTGTTTTTTTAGATAACGCTTGCGCGATTTCGTAAAAAATTTTCCTAATACTTGTTTGCGTTTTTTTAAAACAATCCATCCGTTCTGCGCGAAGAAAACTATACGTAAAAAGAACTTCAGCAACTAATTTAAGTTCTTTGTTTTTAAACTTTTTTCTTAGCAAAGAATAAGCAAGTTTATTGCGTTTAACCTCTTCCAAAATTTGAGTTTTTTCCTTTTTCGCATCTTTGACGTTCAGTTTATTAGCTTCGTTAATAAAATATTTTTCGTCTAATAGCGGTTCAACGTATGAATATTCGCTATACCAAGCGTAACCATCAACAAGTTTTTTTAGTATTTTTTTATCCTTTTTACCGCTTATTACAAAGTCATCAATTTTTATCCTCATTTTTTGAAAATCATTAAGCCGCGAAGGAGATGAAATAATCGCAAAAGCGCTAGCTGCGGCCGACGCTCCAAATTCCTCAGAAAGAAGCTTTTGGCAATAAGGGTCTAATTTTTGTTCTATTACTGTTGGGGCGATTAAAAATTTGCCGAAATTTTTTGCAATCTCAAGCCATTGAAGATAAATTGACAAATTTTTTTTCAAATTATTTTTTGCCGCGCGGTTTGCTAATTTTACAATCTTGGACATTTCAACGATCCCAAAATTATATTCTTGCAGATGTTTTTTCCATCCGGCAAAAGTTGATAATTCATTAATGATTTTTTCGTGGCTACATTTAGTTCCAGCGTCATCAACATACATCGTTCTGCTTAAACCATCCAAAGGTATGGTGACGCAAACGCCTTTATATACCGACCAAGCAAGTCCGCTTAATTCGTCCTTTTGTACGGCCATTGGCCGAGTAACAAATTTTTTTAGATTAGCAAAAAATTTTGGAATATCGTTTTTATCCGTATCATTATTTTTCTTCGTAACTCCAGCTTCGTAACGTCCTAAATAATTACTTTCCAAAATTCGGACTACACCATTATCCACGTCCACTTCAACCAGATCGCCGTCGTTAAGAATTTGCGTGGCGATTTTCGTGCCGACAATGCAAGGGATCTTGAGTTCGCGGCAGGCGATGGCCGCGTGACAGGTCATACCACCTTCGTCTGTAACAACCGCGGCGGCGATTTTCATAATCGGCAGATATTCGGGATTAGTCATTTCGGTGACCACAACCTCGCCCGCCTTAAAATCTTTCATGTCAGCAAATGACAATATCTTTTTTACTTTGCCCGTAACAATACCTTTGTAAGCGATCCGTCCCTTAATTTCACCGTTCGCTTCTACCGACTGTTTTTCCAGGGCAAGATTATTTTTTAAAAGCAGGTCGTCTAACTCGCGAAGAGGGTAAATTTTTTCATTAAGCATAACGCAACCAGCGACCCGTGCGCGGAACTTTGAAACAAATTCTTTCTTTTCTATATCAGAAAAATCTTTTACTTCACTAGGCGCAATGCAAAAAGAAAACTCTTTTAGATCGGGGTAGCGGCGATCCCAAAATTCCGTGAGCAGCCGGCTCATTTTTTCGGTATATTTTTCCGAGGCGGCGCGATATTTAAGAATAAGCGCACGAACCTCGTCGGAAACTTCTTTAATATCCGGAACGGTAAAGACCGTGGTCATAGCCGACCACCAATCAACTAACCATTCATAATATTCGTGGAATTCTTTAACCGTGACGATCTTTTTGTCGTGAATAAGATATGGCGCTAAATTTTTCCAATTACTATCCAGCGTCTTAACAACCAATGCCACAAAAGACGAATCTTCGGTTAATTTATTTTTTAGCAACACATCAACTTCCGCCAATTCTTCCGGCGGATACCAAACAGAACCTTTGCGTCCAGGCGGCGGCACAATAAAAAGATTATTTTTCACGTCATAATCCAAAAAGTTCTTCCACCCACGTCGGTCGCTGTCGTTCCATAGCAAAAAATACAGCAAGGGCTTTTCGCGCGAAAAAGTTTTTGCGAGTGTAATCATTTTATTTATTTTTAATTCTCACAATCCCCTTTTCGGCATCCACTTCAACCAGGTCGCCGTCTTTAAATACTTTGGTAGCAACCCTAGTGCCGATGATGCAGGGCTTTTTTATTTCTCTTGAAATAATCGCCGCGTGACAGGTGATTCCGCCTTCGTCGGTGACAATCGCCGCGGCGCGTTTCATTGCCGGTACAAGGTCAGGGACGGTCATCGGCGAAACTAAAATATCCCCTTCTTTAACTTTATCGGCTTCGGCGTTTAACCGAACGACTTTGACGACGCCGCGAGCAAACCCTTTAAACGCCACTCTCCCCCTTACTTCATTAGTCGCAAGCTCTTCCTTTTCTCTTTCAAATTTAAATTGCAAATTATTTTTCGCGAATTCATTAAGGACTATTGTTTCATTCGCGATACCAGGAATATAAACCCAGGACATAAAACGTTTATTTAACAGGTCGTCCGAAATCCCGACGGAAATATCTTCAAACAGCATTGCGGCGGCTTTTTTGCTCTCAATATTCAGTACCTCGCCAATTCCCCGACGGATCGCGCGACTGCTGCTCGCAAAAAAATCATCTTTGTCACGAACAACGAACGCCAGCGCCCGCAAATTATCGGCAAGCGAATCGTTGGTTGCGACAAAATACCAAACGGTGAAATAATCACAAGTCTCTGAAACCAAATCAATGAACTCCAAAAGCTGTTTTTTTGTTTTAAACGGCTTGGCACCCAAATCAATGACGCGGTTATTTAGATCGTTATATTTAGATATAACATCGGGAAGAAATTTTGGGTCGCTAAGAACGCGATTTTTGATCGCATCACTCACCCAATCAAGCGACATCTTGTTCTCCCAGACTTCAATCATCCCCCGATCCATATAAAAAACATTGGGTGCTATGTAAGGATTACTCGCGCCAAGAATCTTTTTAAGACCGATAGTTTGTGACTTGAACCAAAAATCTTCCATGATCATACAATAATCACGGGTGTAGCTTAAAGAAAATATTTGTTCTGAAGCAATATATGTCATGCTTTTTTCAAAATTTTTACAACACCACTATCCGCATTTACCTCAACCAGATCGCCGTCGCGCAATACTCTGGTGGCGATTTTTGTTCCAGTGATACAGGGAATCTTTAATTCGCGCGAAACAATAGCCGCGTGGCAAGTAATCCCGCCCTCGTCCGTAACAACAGCGATGGCTTTTTTCATCAGCGGAACATATTCCGGTCGCGTCATTCCTGCGACAAGTATTTCCCCGTCAATAAATTTGGCATTTGAATTAACATTTAACACCACTCTAACAATCCCCCTAACTTTCCCTTTAAATGCCGGCTGCCCGTGAATAATATTTTGATTCACTCCCGAGACATGACCGTTTTTAAAATATGTATTTATTTTTTCTACATCAGAATCAATATTACAACTCTGAGCCTGAACGTTTCCTTCGTAAGGAACTAGCCATTCAAATCCATTTACTCTAGAAGCGAATTCGTGCGCGTTTGTTTTTAAATAATTAATTCCTTTTAATAGTTCATAAACGGAATAGTAAGGAATCAATTCACGCCCAACTTTTGCTTCGGCAAACATCCTTTCCGCGATCCGATAAATTATCGTCATTCCTTTGGCAAAAAAATTCTTTCTTCGATCCCGAATTTCCATAACAGTTTGCAAGTAGCGCGCAATAACCCGCTCGTTTTCTGGTAAACTACTAAGCCATTTCTCGTGCGCGGCGACAATCATTTCAAATTGAATTTTTTCCATTTCTAAAACCTGCGCCGCCAACTTAGGCTGATTAATATATTTTGCGTACCGTTCGTTTAAAACACTATCAACCTCGGCTAAGGTTTTTGCTGAGTGATAATCGGATAAAATATATTGACTCTGTTCTTTAATCATCTCCCAGCTGGTATTTTCTTTTACAAGCTTAAGAAAACTACTTAGCTGCGATTTATCAAAAGACTCAAAAGCAGGCTCGGTTGCTTTTTCCCACAAAACATCAAATTCTTTTTCGGTGATTGAATGTTTTTCTCGCTTTAAAATTTCAGCACATAATTGTTTGTCAAGAAAAACCGTAAAATTAACAGCAGCATTCGCGTCCCACATTAGATCGCGAACTGTTTCAACAAGATAAAACAAAGTTTCCCAATTACTTTCGTTAATCAATTTATAAGTATATTGATCGTAGAGAGTATTTATTTTTTCTATATTTTCTACAAGACAATCGTTGCGGCGAGCAAAATAATTTTGATCGTTTAAATATTCGTGAAGGCCGTATTCGGCGGCAACCAAAAAATCTTCCTCGGGCAACCAAACTTGCGAAAACCCTTTTTTCATCAAAACAAGGAGACTATATCCAACCCGACCCTCATACCATTTCTTAAAGTATTTTTGGGTGTTGTATTCAGAGCCCTGCAAAAAAACAGAGTATCCATTCAAAGGCGGGTATAATTTTCCTTTTCCGACCAATTCTAAGAACTGATCGCATACTTTAAAATCAATTGGGTGGTGCACATCCAATTTTGACTTCCTATCAGATTTTTCAAATTTTTTGTCTGGTTCCATGAATCAAAAGATTAGCACGATTTTGTGACAAGACAAATCATTTCTTTATTTTGAGCCAAAAAAATATTGCCACCATTTTTGTGGGTTCGTGAGGTCGGAATTATCAGTGGTATCAACTTTGCCAAAGGAAGACGCTTGGCCAAGACCGTTTGTCAGATAAATTTCTTTTTCCCCAGGATTTTGATAGCCAAGCGAAAGACGGGCTTGGCGCTCAACAAAACTCTTGGTTCCGACTTTGCTAAGGAGTGCCGCGTCGTCGCGGTTTTTTATATCCAGCTCCATTGCTTGGCGCTTGAGGGCGGCTAACTGATTTTCCACGTCGTTCCCGCGCGTTGCTTCGCGCAAATAGCTCCAACCGACGAAACCAAAAATAACCAGGTTTATCGCGAGAAACCAGGTACTCGCAAAAATCGCTTTCCAACCGCGGTTTTTATTATTTATCCTGCGCATTGAATTTATCAATTTTTTTGACGGGCGGGGTCATCTTTTTTACCGATGTGTAAAGCGCTTTCTTTTCGGTCGGTGAAAGCCGCTCGGCCGCATTCATAATATTTTCTACCGGATCGGTTGCTTGGGGCTTTCCCGACATTGCCGCCGAGCGCAATTGAGTAATCACCTTGTGCGCGTAAGCTGGTAGGTAAAGATATTTAAAAGCGATATTTTCTTTTCCGCCCATTGTCTGAAAAGTTATCGTCCCGACGTTTGCGAGCATTTCTATCATTCCTTTTGAACGATAAGAAACATCGGAAATTGAAGCGTAAGGAACTTCGGAAACAATGCGGTCAAAAATTCCGCGGCGATGAATGTCTACAACCCGTTCACCAGTCGCAATGAGCACCGTTCCGCGAAAAACAACCCAGGCACGAATGGCTGTATACAAAGCAACGACGATTAAAGCGACAAAAATAACACGCCCAACAATAAATATGTCCCAGCGCCAAAGGCGCAAATACCAAAGCGGCATAAATAAATAAAAAGAAATGACGATCATCAAAGACGAGATCGTAAACGGCAACATTGGCCGCGCCGCGTATTGGCGAAAAATCGCTTTTATTTCTTCTTGAGGATGAAGTTCTAGACCGCTGTATTTCATAATGTCTAATGACTAATGACTAATCCGTTTGTCGTCATCCCGAGTGGTAACGAGGGAACTCAAAGTCTCTAGCAAACTCCGTGTTTCCTCGCCTTGGACAAAACGACCTTACAGGCTCGGAATGACGGCGTAATAAATGTCGCCGCAATGACTATAGGTGCGACATCTCGGCCAACACCTCTTTGCACACGGTGCGGTCGTCCCAGGGGATAAGCTTGTCGCCGATCGCCATCTTTTGCTCGCTCCCCTTGCCTGTTACCAAAATTACGTCGTCGGGACGAGCCAAGGACACGGCCAAAGCAATCGCTTTTTTCCGATCAGCTTCAATAAACAAATCCTTACCGCGGATTTTGCCAGCGCTTTCTGCGCCCGAGGCAATACTTTGGGCGATCACGACCGGGTCTTCGTCGTAAGGATCATCAGTGGTTATTATTACAATATCACAAAAATTTGCGGCCATCTTGCCCATTACACTGCGCCGCGATTTGTCGCGACCGCCGCCCGTGCCGCCAAAAACCTGAATAACACGCGTCGGTTTTAAGTCGCGAATCGCTTCGTAAAGTTTTTCCATAGAAGCGGGTTCGTGAGCATAATCAACAATAACTTTAAAAAGTTCACTTGGCACAAATTCCATTCGCCCAGGAAGCGTGTCCGTTTCCCAAATCGCCGTCCTGATCGCCCCAAGTGGCACACCGAGTTCGCGGCAAACCGTTGCCGCGGCAATAATATTTGCAAGATTAAAATCGCCAAGCAGTTTTGTTTTAAATTCCTCGCCAAATAATTTAAACGACGTCGTGCCGTTTTCTTTTGTTACTTCCAAGGCATCGGCGAAGCGAAAACTTATTTTTTTATCCGCTTGCGGCGCGAGAAATTCTTCGGCATACGTTACATCGGCATTCACAAAGATTGTTTTTGCAACTTCTTTTCCGCCAAGCGTTTTACGGCGCGACGCGCCAAGCGTTTGAAAAAGTTTAAGCTTGGCCTTTTTATAATTTTCAAAACCGCCATGTGACTCAATATGCTCAGGGCTTAAATTGGTTAAAACGGCGGCATCGTAATTAATTCCCGCGGAACGAAATTGCGCGATTCCTTCGCTAGAAGTTTCCACAACCGCGTATTCGGTGCCCGCGGCAACCATTTTTGCTAAAAGTTTTTGCAAAGCAAAACGTCCGAGCATGGTCATTTTTTTGTCGTTAAGCCATTCACGATCGCCGACCCGAAAAGTCGCGGTCGTTGTCCAGCCAACCTTGTGCTGGGCGGCCATTAGCATTTTGCCGATTAGAATTGAAGTGGTTGATTTTCCTTTGGTTCCAGTCACACCAATAACAATCATTTTTTCCGATGGAAAACCGTAAAAAAAGGCGGCGAATTTTGTAAGCGCGAGATGATAAAATCCTAGCAATTTTTTGGGGATAATTTTTTTAAGCAATTTCTTCATAGCTTGCGAACGGCTTTTTTAAATTGTTCGCCGCGATCAAATTCATTTTTAAATAAGCCAAAGCTAGCCGCGCCCGGCGAAAGCAGGACAAGGTCACCAGGTTCGCTAACGTCGCTTGCGATTTTGACCGCAGTTTTCATATCCGTCACGACCGGCGCAATGTCATATTTAAAACCAAGACGCTTTAACTCAATAATTAATTTTTTCGTGCCCGTGCCGTCAAACAAAACAAGACTTTTGACGTACTTTTTTATTTCCCGCGCCATTGGCTTAAAATCCAACTCTTTATCTTTTCCGCCGGCGATAAGCACGATTTTTTTCTTTGACAACGCGCCAAAAGTCCGGAGCGCTGCGACGACGCCCGCGGGCGAAGTTGCCGTTGTGTCGTTAATAAATTGAACGCCGTCTTTTGTGCGGATTAGTTCTTGGCGATCAGGAAGACCGCGAAAAGCGCGGAGCGCTTTAACAATGGACGAATTTTTGACGCCAACGATCTTGGCGGCGGTTATGGCCGCGAGAACATTTTCCAAATTATGCTCGCCACAAAGATAGCGAATATCGGAAAGCGCAGCGACGATTTCTTCTTTTTTGTCACTAAAGACGATTACGTTATTTTTAACGTAAGTTCCCCTCCCGACAAACGGTTTTTTAGAAAACCAAAAAACTTTTCCGTTTGCCAGTTTGGACATTTTTTTAGTAACGGCATTTTCGCGATTTAAAACAACAGTGCCGTCCTTGTCTTGCGCCATAAAAATCTCGGCCTTAGCGTTAACATAAGCGGCATAAGACGGATAAGTGTTTAGGTGATCAGGAAAAACATTAGTAACAACGGCAACCGACGGCGCCAAACCTTCTTTTCTCCATCCTTCTAGTAACCACGACGAAAGTTCCAAAACAACCGCGGCATATTTTCCGCGCGCGTGGTCGCGTTTAAGTTGGCTTAAAAAATTTAGCGGCGAAACTTTATTGTTTCCTCCAACATAAGCGGCCAAACCATCGGCTTTAATCATTTCGCCAAGCAGCGCCGTTGTCGTGCTTTTGCCGCGCGTTCCGGTAATGCCGACGGTGGGGACTGGCGGAATTAATGACATAAACAAACCAACATCGGTCGTAACATAAGCACCAGCTTTTTCCGCCACTTTAAGAAACGGCTCTTGTTCGCGATTGCCTTGCGCCTTAATAACAATTTCGGCTTTTTTAAAATCATCTTTGCGATACCCGCCAAAATGAAAAATCGTCTTAATCCCTTTAAGGTGACCCGTCCCCTGCTTAAGCTCTTTTGCCAGCTTAGCGTCGGTTACAACGACGCGCGCGCCAAGGCGAGAGAAAAATTTTATCGCACTGTTTAAACTGCCTTTGGGAATCTTGCCCACTCCAGCGACGAGCACTTTTTTATTTTTAAATTCATTTTTAAGCATGATGTTTTTCGTTTACAAAATGTTCGCGAAATTCTTTTTTATGAAGCCGCACTGTGATCATCGCCTTAAACACCTGCGCATACATAATGGCGTATTCTTTTAACGCCGTCGAAAAAGGAAACTTTCCAAATTTGGTGACAATGGTGAGGCCTTTAAGCAACACGGCGCCATACGGCAAACGATTGGCGCGGCAATAATAATTTACCGCGACTTCTATCATAAAGCCGTGAATATATTTTTCGGGAATGTTTTCAAAAACTTCACGCTTCATTGCCCGTTCGCCACCGATGAGCGGCAAAAAACGCTGGGTGAAATTTGAAAAAGCGTTTCGGTCGCGCCAGCCAACATTCATTGCTCGCTCGCCACGAAGCACTGGTTCAACAATGACGCGAGCGTGTTCGGCGGTAAACCCGACAAGATCGGCATCAAAAAAAGCAACGAGCGGCGCGTCGGTATGCGTTATGCCATGCTCCAAGGCATGACTTTTGCCGCCGCGCTTAGGGAGTTCGTGAACAATTGTCGCGCCCGCCGCGAGCGCCGCCGCTTTGGTGCCGTCGGTTGAGCCGTCGGAAATAACAATAATATCGGAAAACAATTTTGAATCAACGAGCGGCTTGATGACGTTCGCGATGGTTTTTTCCTCGTTAAAAGCTGGAACAATGGCAGCGATGTTCATATAGAGAGATTAGAGATTTGAGATTAGAGATTTGAAGTTTTTGATTGAAAAAATTTAAGCTTCTATATTCAAATATCCAATCTCTAGTCTCTGTTTTATTTATTCCGCAACTCGCGCATCGCGACGTCGTAAGCAACGTCTTCAATGCGACGAAGCGCTTGTTTGGCTTGGTCAAGCTTGGTGCGCAAATAACCAGTCAGATTAAGACCCATAAGTGCAGAAACAATCTCGCGACCCGCTTCAAGCGACGTATTGATTTTTTTGTATTCGCCCTTGGTCGCCCACTGAACCGCCTTACGCGCCATTTCGCCAACACAATCGGTAAGTCCGCCGAGAACGGCGTCCGAATCTAAATTTAAATTTTTAATTTCGCAAAGCGGTTCGTTTTTAACAAAAGCTAAAAATTGAACTGCTTCGGAATATTCTTCAAGCGCCGCGCGATGCGGTCCCTCGCCCGCGATATCGGGATGTTTTTTAAACACGCTGGCAAAAGATTTTTCCGATGCTTCAACTTCGGAAAGCAAGCGCTCGGCTTCGGCAAAGTCGTCGCGATGCACGGCAAAAATAGCCTGCTTTGACTTGGCGAGCATTTCGTCAGAAACGGCAAAAAGCTTGCGCCGTTCTATGGCATAAGAGGCGTAAACCGCGGAAACTTTTTTAAAAGCTGTTTTAGAAATCATAATTTTATTTTAGCCTTTTAGAACGATAATCTTAGCAAAATTCCGGCATTTTAGCAATAAAATTATATAATCTTGACCAAACGCGGCCATAAGAATACTATTTTCGCGAAGGGAGCGTGAAAATGATTGTTCTTTTATCGTCTGAGACCCAAAAACGCGCAGAAGATGTCGCGGGAGTTTTCCGCTACCTTTCGGGAAGCACTCGCCGTCCGGCGCTATTTAAGCAAGGCAAAATAGCGGTAAGCGTTGGAATTGGCAACGGCGTCTGTTTCTACCGAACCGACGGAATGATCTTTGAGGCGCAATTTGACGTTAACGCCCATGGCGAACTGTCGTGGTCGCGAAACGATTTAAATTGCGACAGCTTGCGCGCGCTCGTAGACGAATTTTACGCGCTCGCGAAAACAACAAATGACGCGTCGTTTATCCATTGGTGCTCGTTGGCGAGTGGATAGAACGCGAACAAGGAGGGACTTAAACAAAAACAGGGCTGCATCTCGCGCAGCCCTTTTGTTTTATTCTGAAACAAGTTGAGCTATCCGGAATTTCCGGATAGCTGATTTTTCCCTAAATTCTTCGGTTTTTAAGATGTTTTGAAGGTGTTGGGCGAGTATTAGTATTTTGACCGATTAATAGCTATCTGCTATATTGAATGTACAAAAACCTGTATTCCGAACTGTCACCGGACGGTGGCGTGGCTGGGACAACCAGCATAGGAACGTGGTTGGAAAAAGCCCGCAAGGGCTTTTTCTTGTTATTTAAATTGCCACTCGTCTTGAATGTGTTTTTTAATGATATTTTTCAACCTTGTTCCATCATCTTTTTTATCAACATCAAAAGATCTGCGAATCGTACCCGCGATCATATCAGCCATTTGTATAAGCACATCTGTTTTTGAATCTACCAATCGGCATTTGGACATTATTTTGTGATCGCCAGAATTAAGTTCTCTCCGTAAATAGGTCATAAAATTTTTACGGAATATCCGATCACCACTACCGTCAATCTTTATCCTTGCGTCAACTATTGATCCGCTACTGTGTTCCAGCGCCATTTTAATAATGTAGCTGTAAAAAGAATTTTTATTGTTTCGTAATTCATCGCTGCGTATCAAACTTTTATCAACGATTAAACATCGAACACGAAATTTAAATGGCGTAATTGCAGACAAAAACTTTTCGCGCACTGGCTGGCGTGATTTAAAAAACTTGAACTCCATACTATCAGGGAAACCGAGCGATCTTCGGAATTCCTTAATAGCGACAGCTGTTTTTTCTGCCTCAAGATCATCGTCAAAAATTACTAAGGCGATAACAAAAAACGGCGTTGAGCCTCTATCTAGTTTAAACCCCGCATCTCCTGAGTCGTCAATAAATACAAGCATCATTTTATTTCTATACTGATGCACAAAATATACAACTTTTTGATTCGGGGAACAATGTCGTTAATTCTCAACTCGGCTATGGCCAACTCGAATGGTATTTTTACACTGTCGTTATGAGTCTCAACAAAGATTCTCAACGTCTCTAAACCAGCTTCGAGATTCCTCGCCTTGGACAAAGCGACCCGACAGGCTCGGAACGACGCCGTCGTGAGTTTGATTCTCACAAGAAATTAAAATAACGAATGGCAAAAGCCATTCGTTATTTTATGCCCCGGGTGAGAATCGAACTCACGACGCTCGGCTTAAAAGGCCGACGCTCTAACCACTGAGCTACCAGGGCATAGTCAAAAATTATTCTTCTATCAATCTACTAGCCCCTCACTTTGGTAAAAGGGAGGGTGGCCGAAGGCCGGGAGGGTTCTATTTTATTACGTCAAAGTTATTTATGACGAAACGAACTCCCCCTACCCCCTCTTTTGCAAAGAGTGGGCCAAGATTTTTCCAGAGACATTATTGTTGGCACTATCTTTTAATGAACTGTTCAGAAACCTAAAAATACGCAAAAACAGACAACTACGGTCAAATTATAGCTTAAGCTTTAAATAATTTCAAGTATTCCCCCACCACCTTGTCTGGAGCGTATTTTTTGGCTGATTCAAGGCAAGCTGGGCGCATCGCGTCAAAGACTTCGGGGTGTTCTATAACGCGACGCATTGCGAGCGCAAGGTCGTCAACGTTTCCGGCGCGAAAAATAATTCCTGTCTTTCCATCACTCACGAGTTCGGGAATACCGCCAACAGCCGAGGCAATTACGGGAAGGCCGTGCGCTTGCGCTTCGGCAATGACCATTGGCGAATTTTCCTCGCAAAGCGATGGCATAATAAGAACGCTGGCCGAGGAAAAAGCTTTTTGCAATTCATCACCCTCCAGCCGACCGCGCAATCTGACATTCTGTCCGCGGTGGCGGCGTAATTCATCAATCATTTTTCCGGCGCCGACAATATCAAGTTGCCATTTGTCATTTTTAGGCAAAGCATTAACTGCACTAAGAAGAACATTTATTCCTTTATACTGCTCCAGTTGGCCGACATATAAGAAACGGCTTGTGGCGCGTAGCACGTCGCTCGTAGCCACTGACGGCACGGACGACAACGGGTTGGGAATGGTGACCATTTTTTGGTCTTTAAAAAATCCGTGACCGGTATAAAAATTTAAAAGCCACTCGGAAGGCGCGACGATGGTTGCTTTTGAACGAAGCAGCCGACGCATTAGCGAAGCGAATGGCGAATAAATTTTTGACGGCTCTTCGCCGCGCATAATAACGCCGGTTGGAACAGCATAATGAACAGCGTGCAGAGTAAAAACTGTCTTGAGTTTTAATTTATCGCAAAGTTTTGGCAGGCGATAAGAGATGCCATTGATATTATGAAGATGAACAACGTCAGGTTTAAATTTTTTAACAACTTTTTTAAAAATAATGCTTTGATGTCCGCCGATGATATTTAAAACGTACCAAAGCGCACGCGTCACGGCATTATGTTTGCCATCGTTCCGATACCAAAAAATATTAATCGGGAAAAACCGAAAAACTACCGCCCCCTCTTCCTTATTTTCGGAAATAAAAAAAGAACGCCAACCGGAAAAAGGCACGGTTGTAAGGACAGCAACTTCGTGGCCACTGTCACGAAGCGCCAGCGCCTCATTATAAACCATTGATTCGGCGCCGCCGCGACTGTGGGGCGGATATAAATTATTGACGAGTAATATTCGCATGAACTTTTAACTTTTAGCTTTTAACTTTTAGTCATTACCTAACAGTTAAAAGTTAACAGTTAAAAGTTTTAATTTTTTATTTTTTCTAAAACCATCTTAGCCAGCTTTGCGGCGGCGTCGGGTGGGAAAAGATCGGAAATATTTCTTGAAAGAACCAGTTGCCGATCGCGGTCGGCGAGCAAACGCAAAATCGTATCCTTAAAAATAATGTCGGTTACATCTGGCGCAAAAGCTAGCGCCGCTTGTTTGGTCGCGAAATAGGCGGCGTTCTTTTCTTGATGTCCGGCAAAAGGCGCCAAAATCATTGGAAGCCCAAGCGTCCCGACTTCGGTTATTGTTCCCAGTCCAGCGCGACAAACAACTAAATTAGCAACGGCATAGGCCTCGGCCAGTTCGTCGTTTAAAAACTCCGTCGGCACATAACCTTGTTGAAGTTTCGCTTCAACATTTTTGCCGCGGCCGGTGATGTGGATCACTTCGGCCTTGCCGAGAAGTTCGTCAAGATTTTTTACGACTTGAGCGTTAAGACTGCCGCCGCCGGTTCCGCCGCCAAGAAAAAGAATTACCGGTTTGCTCCCCGAAAAATTCCAACGTTTTAAGCCGCGCTCTTTTTTGGTGGCACGAATCATTGGTTCGGCAAGATCGGCAATAAGCCGACGGCACGGGTTGCCGATAATTTCAACTTTTTTACTAAATTGTTTCTGCGCCTCGGGAAAGGCCGCGGTTATAACCGAAGCCACGCGAGCAGAAAGACGATTAGCCAAACCGATTTCTATGTCTTGTTGGTGGACAAAAACCGGCACGCCGCATATTTTTGCCGCGAACATCAGTGGCACTTGAACAAAACCGCCGGCGCCAATGACGGCCTTGGGACGAATAATGAGCAGAATAAAAACAGACTGAATAAAACCAGCGAGCATTAAAAACGGCGCAATAAAATTTCGTAAGTCAAAATAGCGGCGCAATTTTCCTGAAAAAATCCAAAAGTAAGAAATTTTTCTTTCCGTCACAAACCGACGCTCCACGCCAGCCATCGTCCCAACCCAAATCGGCTTAACTTTGGGGTTAAGCGCTTGCAATTCTTCAATTACGGCAAGTAGCGGCGTGACTGGACCAAGCGTTCCGCCGCCCGTGAATATGATTTTCATAACTTTTAACTTATAACTTTTAACTTTTGGTTGCTTTCTAAAAGTTAACAGTTAAAAGTTGAAAGTTTTTGATTTCCTAGCGGCGATGAGCATTTTATTTTGCCCGCCGAAGACCTCGGCGAACGCAAAAATGATTCCAAGGCCGAGTCGCATTATCTTATCCTTAAACGTATTATTACGGAAGACCCTGGTTGGATCGGTGGAAACAAAGGAGATTTTTTCTATCGCAAAACCATTTTCTTCAAGTAATCTCTTTAGCGTCTTTGGGCGGAAAAGAACCAAATGATGCATTCCGTAAAAAGTATTAGCCAATGATTTAATTCCAATAAGACGAAGGAAATTAATAACCCTATCCAGAAGCGCGCCCTCGTTTGGGGTTTCTATAAAAATCCAACCATTGTTTTTAATATGAGCGGCGCATTTTTTTATGAACGCCGCCGGATCGTTTGTATGCTCCAAAATATCCCAAAGCGTTAAAGCGTCGTACATACCTTCGGCCGCTTCTATAGAACCAACTTTTACCTTTAAACCAAAATCATTTGTAACGCGCGCGGCGGCTTCTTTATTTAATTCTACTCCTTCAACACTAAGCCCAGCCTCGCTTGCGAGACGCATAAACAAACCCGGACCAGAACCAACATCCAAGAGGTGCGCGCCAGCGTAAAGACACGGTCCAATTAAACGCAAGCGATTTTTATTTTCTTCAACTTCGGGCGTATCGCCAATTTCTTTGTTCCACGCTTCACGGTAATAAGGATCATGTTCACCAAGGACGTCGTAATTTTGATAGTAAGCGGCGACTTCGTTGTCGGTCGGCATTGGCGACATCTGCAAAAGACCGCACGACTGACAACGACAAAGCGCGCGCCCGTTTGCCGAGACGGGCGCAAAAACTTTTTTTAATTTTTCGTTGTTACAGAGAAGGCAGGGCACAGAACAACTATTAACTGTTAACTTTTAACTTTTAGAAAGCAACCAAAAGTTAAAAGTTACAAGTTAAAAGTTTAATTGTTCGTCCCCCTGGAGACGGAGAGGACGATGCCGACGGCGGCGAGTGTTGCGATCATTGCCGTGCCGCCATAACTTACAAAAGGAAGCGGTAGGCCAGTGAGTGGAAGAATGCCGAGCATAGCGCCGATGTTTAAAAACGATTGGCATAAAAGCCACGAGACAATGCCGATCACAACCAGCCGACCGTAATTATCCGAAGCGCCGCGGGCAATCTTAAGGCCGCGCATAAAAATAGCAACAATGAGAACAATATATGCAGCGGAAAAAATAAAACCAAGCTCTTCGCTAATAATCGGAAAAATTGAATCATTGATAACTTCGGGAAGATAAGCAAATTTTTGCCGCGAATGACCAAGACCAAGACCAATGATCCCACCCGAACCAATTGCAAGCAAGGCTTGGTTGATCTGATACCCAATCCCCTGCGGATCAAGTTCTGGGTGCAAAAAAACAGTGAGCCGCGCAGCGCGGTAAGGCGCGGCTTTGGCAAAAGCGTACAGCGCCGCGAGCCCCGCGACCGTGACCGAAAAAACGTAAAACAAAGGACTTCCCGCCGCAATCACCAAACTTATAAAAGCGGCGCAAAAAAGCAAAAGTGACCCAAGGTCGGGTTGAAAAACAAGAACCACTGCAACAACCCCGAGTGCCAACAGTGCCGTAAAAAAAGCCGCGCCGGATTTTTTATTTTCATCACCGGAAAGCAAAGCGGCGGCGTAAAGAATAAAGGCGATTTTAAGGAGTTCGGCTGGTTGCAGCGAGATGCCGGCAATGTTGAGCCAGCTTCTCGCTGTTCCATAGCTCGCGGAAATTCCCGGAATAAATACAAGGAGCATCAAAACCAAAGCGCCGATAAAAATAAAAAGGGAATATTTTTTATAAACACGGTAATCAATCCGCGACAATAACCACATAAAAAAAAGACCCGGGAAAACTCCGGCATAAAGCTGGTGCCATATATAAAACCAGGTGTTGTGAAAACGGCTTAAAGAAATCGGCGCCGAAGCCGAAGCCAGCATCATCGCGCCAAAAATAACATTCGCAATAATCAGCAAAAGAAAAACGCGATCGCACTTATAACGAGCCAGTTTGGCCATAAAAATTATTTCGCGACAAGGTCGCGCGCCACGTGATCAATGTCGCCCGCGCCCATTACCAAAATTAGATCGTTCGGCAAAACATTTCCACGAATCATTTCTTCGGTATTTCTTAAATCTTTGCCAAGAACAGTCGGCGGAGCATTTGGAAATTTATTCATTTCTTCAACCAACATTGACGAAGACACATTTGCGACTTCCTTATCTTCACGCCCGGCGACATCATAAATTTCGGAAAGAATAACAAGGTCGGCGCCCAAAAAAGCTTTGGCAAAATCATTTAGCAAGGCTTTGGTGCGATGACGCTGATGTGGCTGAAAGACCAAAACTAATCGGCGGTCGGGATAAAACTCGCGCGCCGCTTCTATGGTTAAACGCACCGCCGTTGGATGATGTCCGTAATCGGAAATGACAACCGCTCCGTCAAAAATTCCGACTTTTTCAAATCGTCGCCAGATTCCCATAAAACCAGCCAGCGTTTCAATAATAATATCTTCAGGAATTCCAAGCGAAAGCGCAGTTGTTATCGCGGCTAAAGCATTGGAAATATTAAAATGTCCAGGAATGTTAAGGCGGACTGAGAAATCATCGCTATTTTCTCGGCAAACCAAAAAACTTTGCGCCCCCTCCCCGCTTGTAATATTTTTAGCGCAAACCGTAGCCTCCTCGGCAATGCCGTATCCAAAAACTTTGCCGCGTGATTCCAGATCATCAACGCTCACAGGGTCGTCGGCGTTTAAAATTAATTTTCCTTCTTCCGGAAGGGTGTCAATAAACGATTGGAAAACGCGGATAATATGGCCGAGATCGCCGAAATAATCCAGATGTTCTTCTTCTATGTTCGTAAGAACAATTACTTCCGGCCGAAGATGGAGCATATGTGCGTGATAATCGTCAGCTTCAACGACAAACCATTCACCTTCGCCAATACGCAAATTTCCCATCGGAAAACCAGGAACCTTACTACCAACAATCACGGTCGGATCAAAACCAGCGGCTTCTAGAATAAGACCAAGCATCGCCGTTGTCGTGCTTTTGCCGTTTGTCCCAGAAACCGCAATTGTTCGCTTGTCACGCGAAACCGCGCCCAAAGCTTCGGCATAGCTCATTTCGGGAATATTTTTTTCTCGCGCCGTAATTCGTTCTGGATTTTCAAAGGGAGCGGCTTCGGAATAAACGATAAGTTCCACGCCCTCGGGAATAGGTCCTTCTTGTCCATAAGTAACCAAAATGCCGCGCTCTGGAAGTGCGGCGCTAATCGCCGTTTCTTTAAGATCGGAACCCGTTACTTTTTTCCCCTGCGCCGCCAAAAATTTAGCCAAGGCCGAAAGGCCAATGCCGCCAATTCCGACACAATGAATATTTTTCGCTTCTCTGAGTTTCATATATACAGGGTAGCATTTTTTCTAAAAAATGCTACAGTGAGAAACCATAGGTTTTGTAAAACCTATGGTTTATATATAAATATGTTAAATTTTGAATCCCTCAAAAAAAGCGACCCGGAAATTGGCGGTTTGGTTCAAAAAGAAATAGAACGACAGGGCAATACTTTTGACCTGATTGCCTCGGAAAACACTTCTTCGGAAGCGGTGATTGAAGCTATGGGAACACCCTTGACCAACAAATATTCCGAAGGTTATCCAGGCAAACGCTATTACGCTGGCAACGAAGTGATTGATGAAATAGAATCGCTCGCAATCGCGCGCGCCAAAGAACTCTTCCACGCCGAACATGCTAATGTCCAACCGCACGCCGGCTCGCAAGCCAACCAAGCGGTTTATATGGCCTTTGCCGCGCCCGGCGACACGATTCTCGGAATGAGTCTGGCAATGGGTGGGCACTTAACGCACGGATCGCCCGTGAACGCTTCGGGAAAATTATATAAATTCGTAAGCTACGGGGTTAGACGCGACACCGAACGAATTGATATGGACGAAGTAAGGGCGCTTGCGCAAGAACATAAACCAAAAATAATCGTCGTTGGCTCCACTGCTTATCCGCGACATTTTGATTTTCCCGCTTTTCGTGCGATTGCCGACGAAGTTGGCGCGATCTTTATGGTGGATATGGCGCATTTCGCAGGTTTGGTTGCGGCCAAGTATCACCCCGACCCAGTTAGTCTTGCCGATGTCGTTACCACAACAACGCACAAAACCCTGCGCGGTCCGCGTGGCGGAATGATTCTTTGCAAGGCCGCGTATGCAAAAGCGATTGACTCGGCGGTCTTTCCCGGACTTCAAGGCGGACCCCTAGAAAATATGATCGCCGCCAAGGCGGTTTGTTTTGCCGAAGCAATGCAGCCATCATTTGTTGATTATCAAAAACAAGTACTCCTAAACGCGCAAACGCTCGCCAAAACCCTTATAAGCGAAGACATTAGGCTAACAAGTGGCGGTACTGACAATCATTTGCTTTTAGCCGATCTCACAAAATATCTTACTGGCAAAGAAGCACAGCAACACCTTGAAGATGTGGGCATTGTCACTAATAGAAATATGATTCCTTTTGATCCGCGCAAACCATTTGACCCGTCCGGCTTGCGCTTAGGAACGCCGGCAATAACCACGCGCGGACTAAAAGAAAAAGAAACGACCGAACTTGGTTTGATTATCGCGAACGTTATTAAATCGCCGACTGAAGAGATCAAGTCCGCCGCCCGCGCTACGACGAAGGCGCTCGCGTCACGGTTTCCCTTACCGTATTAAACTATTAACTGTTAACTTTTAACTTTTAGATTCTCGCTCGGAAACCATTAGTTGTCCAAAAGTTAATAGTTAAAAGTTAAAAGTTAAAAACATGCCAGCAATTTTATTAGACGGAAAAAAACTTGCCGAAGAAATTCGTACGCGATTAAAAAAGGAAATCGCGGATAAAAAAATAACTCCCACTCTTGGGGTTATTTTGGTCGGTAACGACATCGCTTCCCATCTTTACGTTTCGCTCAAAGAAAAAGCGGCACTTCTAATTGGTATTAAGGTAATTCGCCACGATTATTCCGAAAATGACGAAGAAGTTGAAATTATTTCGCAAATCCGCGAATGGAACAATGACCCGAACATTAACGGCATTTTGGTGCAACTACCGCTTCCCAACAAATTTAATCCCAATGTCGTAATAAATGAAATAAATCCAACCAAAGACGTTGACGGCTTTCATCCAAAAAATACGACCGGAATAATTTCCCCGGGCATTGCTGGGTGCCTCGCGCTCGCGGAAAAAACCGGAATTGATTTAAGCGGCAAACACGCCGTCGTTGTCGGCAACAGTCCCGTCTTTACGCAAACTTTTGTTGATGCACTCCGGCATCGGCATATGGTTGCCGAACCAACATATCCGGAAAATTTTGAATTGATAAAAAATGCCGACCTGCTTGTTGTTGCCGTTGGCCGGCCGGGTTGGATTAAAGCCGAGCATATCAAACCCGGCGCGATTGTTATTGATATTGGAACAAATAAAGTTGACGGAAAAACCGTTGGCGATGTCGCGCCCGAAGTAATAAATACTGCCTCGTATTTAACCCCCGTTCCCGGTGGCGTCGGACCCGTTACCGTTGCTAAACTTTTGGAAAATTGCGTTACGCTCTGCGAGCAGCAAAATCAAATTCCAAAACTCTAAATAGCTTTGCGAACGCCAAGCGCCATAATATTAACGATGGCAAAAATTAGAGAGATAAACAAAACGCCGATTGCCACAAAGTGAAGCGGCTGATAATTTATCCAAGCGCCCAAAAGCAGCAAACCAAGACCGACGACCTGAAGGCACATTTTTGTCTTGCCAATATAATTTGCCATAAAAACCGCATCGCGTCGATACGAATAAAGTCCAGCCAAGGCAACAATCAGCTCAATAAAAATAATAGCGATACCAAGATAAAAAGACAGTTGGCGAATAACCAAAACCAAAAGCACCGCACTCACAAGAATCTTGTCGGCAATCGGATCAAAGACAATCCCCCACTTAGTGATCTCGCCGCGCATCCGCGCCATCGTGCCGTCAATTGTGTCGGTAAATGAAGTGATGGCAAAAAGCGGCACGCCGAGCGAGTAATTTCCATTCCAAATAAGCCAGACCACGAGCGGGGTAAGCACAAAACGGACGGCCGTGATATGATTTGGGCGGATATATTTTGGGATAAACCTGACAAAATATTTCCAAAGAAAACGGTCGTGAAAATAAATTTTTGGCGTTGAGATAAACAAACTCATAAAACCGGCGTTGCGTATGAAAACCGCCTTTATTACAAGGATAGCACTATCAATAATATTTGTCGCCGCCCTTGCGAGCGCTATCGGTGGGGCGGTTTATTATTTTTTAAACCTGTCTTTTTGGTGGTCAATCACCGCCGCAGTCGTCGCCCTGGCGAGTACTTTCGCCTTTCTGCCAAAATTTTTCAAGCAATCCGACAAAAATTTCCCCAAAGAAACACAAACCAATAATCCATATCTCGCTGTTCTACCGCTTGTTTATCTTTTAGCCGGCGTTTGTTTTATTTTACTTTATCGTTCAGGAACAGCAACTGCGATAAATTCCCCATGGCCACAAGTACCAGTTCTCTTTTGGGCGGCTTTTGTTTTAATGAGCACCGCAAGCGCGTTAATATTTGTTCGCGTTAAAAACCAAACAATTCTTTTTCTTGCCGCCCTGCCGATTTGCGCCGTCGCTCTTTCTGTTGCCGCGCTTGTCTATAAACTTGGTTATGGGTTTGATCCGTTTGTCCATCGCGCGGCCGAAAAGTTTATTCTTGACCACGGCGCAATCTCGCCAAAAACACCGTATTACGCCGGCGAGTACGCCCTGGTCGTAATTACCGCCGCTTTGTCAAAATTACCGCTTCGCCTTATTGATATTTGGCTTGTGCCCACCCTCGCGACACTGGGAATTGTTTCAGCATTTATTTTCTCCGCCACGAAGACAGGAAAAAATATTGGCTTGCTTTTAATAGCCGCACTCGCCTTTATTCCATATTCTTTTTTCATAAGTACAACTCCTTTTAGTTTGGCTTGCCTTTATGTTTTTATCGCTGCCATTTTCACCCTCGCCACGAGCGAAAGCAAACAAACTAAAATCGCAGTTTGTATTTTTTCGGCCGCCGCCCTACTCACTCATCCCATGGCCGGCGTTCCGGCGATAATTTTAGCCGCCTTGCTTTTGTTTAAAAATCGCGTCGTTCGCATTGTCCTAACCGTCCTTGGCGCAATCGGCGTACCGATTCTTTTTCTCGTCCAAGGCGCCAAGTTAATCGTAAATCTAAAAAATATTATTTCCTTACCACTTCCTTTTGAATTACCACTAACCCGTTTTCATCCGCTCGGCGACCTTGTTTACGCTTCAAGCATCGTTGGCTTTACGCTCATAATTATTTTTTTCATTATCGCGCTTGCCCAAAAACAACCGGCCGCCAAAACTTTTGGTCTCGCCGCTCTAGCCTCGGCCACCGGCGCGATTATTACTGCCGCGACCGTTGATTTTTCATATTTGCCAAGCCAAGAACAAGCTTGGTACCCCGCGCGCTTGCTAATGGTCGCCTTGCTTATTATTACTCCGCCAGCGATTGTCGCCTTTTCTGATTTTATTAAAAAAATCTCTACTCGCCCGCTTTTTAGTTTAACTGCACTTGCTCTTCTTGTATTTTTAATTTCCAGCAATGTTTATTTAAGCTACCCGCGCGTTGACGCTTATGCCCTAAGCAAAGGCTGGAGCGTTGGAAGCAGCGACCTTAGCGCCGTTCTCGCAATTAACGCCGACGCCGGAAGCGAGCCCTATATTGTTCTCGCTTCCGAGCCGGTTTCCGCCGCGGCTCTGGAAAAATTTGGATTTTTTAAATATTTTAAAACCGACAAAGGCGAGCTTTTTGCTTATCCAATCCCCCTTGGCGGCGAGCTTTATAAATATTATTTAAAAATGATTTACGAGAATACCAGCGCCGCGACTATGCGCGAAGCGATGACACTCGCAAAGGTCAAACGGGGCTATTTTGTAATGAATCCGTATTGGACCGGTTTTGCTCGTATCTCCGCCGCCGCCCGCGCCGAGGCCGACGCCGAAATCCCCTCAGGCGGAAGCGACACGATTTTCGTTTTTAAAATTCAATAATTTTTTTATACAGACTAGCGTACGCCTCGCCAGCTTTTTTCCAATTTCTTTCAAGGGCAAATTCACGACCAGCGGTGCCCAAACGAGTTGCGAATTCGGCGTTTCCGAGTATTGAATTTAGGGCATCTGCCAAAGCATTTGCGTCGCTGGGTGGAACAAGTAAACCGGTTTCATTATTTTTTATCGCCGTGCGCACGCCGGGGATGTCCGAAACAACCGCGGGCAAGCCTGAAGCCGAGGCTTCTAAAACAACCATGCCAAAAGCTTCGGAACGATCCAAGGACGGCAGACAAAAAACATCGGCCTTTTGATAATAACTCGGTAATTCCGCATTGGAAACATTTCCGGCAAAAATAACTCGTTCGTCTATCGCGAGTTCAAAAGCTTTGCGCGCATAAAATTTAACCAAATTACCACTCCCGACCACAGTTAAACGCGCGTCGGGAATTTTTACGAGCGCTTCAAGCAGGATATGCAGACCTTTAAAATAATGCTGTTCGTCTAATCCACCGACAAAGATGATATTTTTAAGAGCCCTCTCCCGCTCCTTCGGAGCACCCTCCCCCATTCTTGGGGGAGGGTTATTAGGAAAAAACCTCTGCGTGTCTATTCCAAACGGAATTTCCACTACCTTTTTCATTAGTTCGGGATACTTGGCAAGCAACGAATGCTCGGCATAATCACGTGAAGCAACAACAATGGCCGCGGCTTGGCGCAAAAAACTGGGCGCGAAAAATTTTGAATGAAGGGCAAAAACCGACTTACGCAACCCGCGGCCGGCCGTATCCATATGATACGAAACAACGAGCGGTTTTTTATTTCCGATAAATCGCGACAGACTAACCATGGCCGCGTTGCCGTAACAAGGATAATGTAGATGGACGAGATCGTATTCGCGAACAAGGGAAACTAGGCGTGGCGTAAAAGCAAGCAGGCCAAGTCCCGGAAAATGAAAATGTTTTAAATTCTTTATTGAAGATTCGCCAAAAGGCGCAACCAGGTCGGCGGAAATGCCAGCGCCGCGCGTGGAATTAAAAATTTCACCGGCCGTATTTGCCATCCCAGCGCGATACGGCGGCGCGACTGCACTAATCTGAAGTACTTTCATCGTCATTTTTTTTCAAAGCCAACTCGCGGACGAGTTTGGTGATATTTCGTTCTTGTCGTTCTATTTTGAGTGTCAAACGGAAGACTAAATAAAAAAGTGCGATTACTGAAACGTAAACAACCAAGTCCACGCCGCGCGTGACGCCCAGCCTAGCCGCAAGAAGCGAGGTTGTCCAAGGCAATGAAATTACCAATCCTCCACAGAGCCAAAACGCGAGCCAAAAAATTCCCCAGCGTAATGAAAGCGAATGGGATTTAATTTTTTGCGCTACGCGAAAGGCGGCGTAAAGGCAAAAAAGGTCAACGATGATTTGGAAAGCCAGCATTTTTTAGGGGTCAAGGGTTAGACATGTACCACACACCATGAACCATGTACCACACGGATTGTTCATGGTTAATGTTTCATGTTTCATGGTTCATCAGTCTACCCAATCGGATATTACAAGGTCGCGGAGAATTTTGAAAGCGCCGGAAAATTTCTGGCCTTTTTTCATTGAGTATTCGGTGTAACGAACCGTTATTGGAATTTCCTTATAGCGCAGACTGTGGGCTGCGATTTTTTGCAATATTTCCGAAGCATGAGCAAACCGATCACATTCCAAATTTAATGAAGCGGCGGCATTACTAGAAAAAGCACGCAAACCATTGTGCGTATCGGTCAGTCTAAGTCCAGTCGTAAGCCGAGTAAAGAAAAGAGCGGCTTTTAAAGTGATCATCCGCAAAAAAGGCATACTTGAATCTTGAGACGAAAGAAACCGCGAACCAAGAACAACGTCGTGTTCGTCCGAGACAACAGACGCGACCAAGCGTGGAATGTCGGCTGGATCCATTTGTCCATCGGCGTCAAACGTCACGATAATATCAGCATTAGCTTGAAGCGCCGCATTAATACCAGTTGCAAGTGCCGCGCCTTGTCCACGATTGATCGTATGCCTAAAAACTTCTGCACCCGCGCGTGTAGCTTCGGCAGCTGTTTGGTCGGCCGAACCATCGTCAATCACAAAAACGTGCGGAACGATTTCCCGCACGCTCGCGACCACCTCGGCAATCTTTTTTTCTTCATTCCAAGCAGGAATGATTACAACAATTTTCATATGAACCACGAAACATGAACCATGAACCACACACCATGAACCATCCCGTATGGTACATGTTTTATCCGGCATTCCGCATCATATCAATAAGCGCTTTGTTGGCGCGGGTGTATTCAATCGCGCGCATAATGCCGTCTTCTAACCGAACGAGTGGCATCCAGCCCAGCATATCTTTGGCTTTGGTTATTTCTGGAAGGCCAAGCGGGGTCATAAAAAGCAGTGGGTCTTCAAAACGAACACGCGAAGACGAAGCAGAGAGTTCAATGATCTTATTTGCAACATCCAACAAACGTACTTCGTAATCCGTTCCTAGGTTAACAGCACCAGTATCAGAAGGCGCGGCCATTAACTTAATTAGACCCTGAACAATGTCCGAAACATAAGTGAGGGACGTGGAAAAGGTTTCGTCACCATAAATTACCAAATCTCTTCCGTCAAGCGCGTCAACGATAAAATCTGGGATCATTTCACCGTCAAACAACCGAGCACGCGGACCATAGGTCCTAAAAATACGCGCAATTTTTGCATCCAATTTATAAACTTCGGTGTAAGTTGAAACCATTGTTTCGGAAAACTTTTTTCCCTCGTCGTAGCAAGCACGCGGCGAAAGCTGATCAATAAGTCCAATGTCAGTTTCGGTAAAATTTAATTTCTCAGGAAGGCGCGGTCCGTAAACAACCGAACTTGAACCGTGAACCAACTTGGCACCATATTTTACCGCCATCTCAAGAACATTTTTTACAACCAGCGCATTTGCATCCAATGTTTGAATACGATATTTGTCAAACCCCTTAGCCGACGTCGGACAAGCAAAATTATAAATTTCTTGAATTCCCTGAAACTTTATTTTAAAGCGATCAAGCTCTTTAAAACTTTCCAAATCAATCGGGTTTGCAAGGTCATGCTTGATAAATTCAAAATCAGGATTACGCAAAAGCAAATCAATGTTCCGTTCCGAAGAAACAGAAAAATTATCAATACAAATCACGTGACTGTCTTTAAGAATGTAATCTGAAAGATGCGAGCCAATAAAGCCAGCACCACCCGCAACAACGACGTTCTTTTTTTCAAAAATTGGTCCTTTGGCCATATTTATAGAGATTAGAGATTTGAATTTAGAAATTAGAAGTTGGAGAAACATCACAGGGAAACTGTACCCTATACTCTATACCCTTGACCCTAATAGGGTATCACTTTTTATCATTATTGGCACACGGCTTAAAAGTCCACAGACTATTAACAATAAAATTAAACAATCCTGAAACAACGACAGCAAATCCTTTGCCGATTAGATCAGTAATCCCAGCCTGGAGCGAAAAAACAACAATTGCCTGACTTATTGCGAGACCAATAATTGTCACCACGAGAAACCTAGCGTATTCACGAAAAATTTGCGGATTATCAGTAGTATGAAAAGTAAAAAAACGATGACCAAGAAAAGAAACAACATTCCCGCAAACATAGGCAACAACATTTGCTCCATGAGGCGCTATATACAATAAACGCGTGAATAAAAAATACGACCCGTAATCAACCAATGAAGCAACTGCTCCAACCATGCAATAACGCGTGATTTTTTTAATAAAAGAAAATATCTTTTGCATTACGGTTTTGTTGGCAACATAGAAAAACCGGAAAAGTTTGCACCAGCCGGGACGGAAATATTTGCCGGAAATCCAGAGATTAATTTTCCAGAACCGTCAAAAAGTTTTAATTTTCCCAGAGTCGCACCACTTGACGTTAAAATATCAAAACGGCCGTCGTTATTAAGATCAAGCGCACCCAGTCCAACACCAACCGATCCGCTCACGGAAAATGGCGCCTTGGGTTGGATGCCGGAAACAACCACGGTAACTGCCCCACCCGCGTTCGCGCGGGAAATAACGACGTCGCCAAGACCATCACCGGCAACGTCGGCCACCAAAACATTAACGCCACCCGTCGCCTTGGGCGCCAAAAACGTAATCATTCCAAGATATTCAAGCGATCCGGAATAATATTTAACAGGTTCGCTACCGCCACGCGTCGCGGGCGAAACCACAATTTCAGCCTTTCCGTCGGTGTCAATTTCTCCAGCTGCAACATTAACTCCGGTCGTCACATTTTTTTCATAAGCAAAAAATTGTTTTTTTACCGTGCCGTCGGCGGAAAAAATTCGCACATGCGGACCGCCGCCAGGGCCGGCGCCGGTTATGATTTCACCTTTTCCATCGGCATCAATGTCGCCGACGGCAACGGAAATGCCACCGCGGAAATTTGGCGCATAAGCAAAAAATTCTGACTTAAGTCTGCCTTTGGCATCAAAAACACGAACGTGCGGACCGCCGCCAGGGCCGGCGCCGGTTATTATTTCGGGAACGCCGTCGCCATTAACATCCCCCGTCGCCACGCGAACGCCGCCGCGAAACGATTGGCTGTATGCTAAAAATTTTGAATACAATTTACCGTCGGCTGAATATACCCTGACTTCGGGTGGTGTTCCCGCGCCAGCGCCGACACTGATGTATGAAATTTTTCCAGAAGGCGGCGTCACGGTTTGAACCGAATCAACCGGCAAACCTAGAGCCATTCGCATCGCACGGTCGGCATTGATTCTTCCCGAACCAAGTTCGCCGCGGTAAATCGGATTTAATGCATCAACCGGATCGGCTGACGAAACAATGATTTGCAAAAGCGTTTCGCGCGACAAACCAGGATTGGCCGCAAGGAGCAAGGCGGCGAGCCCAGACACCATCGGCGCCGCAACCGACGTACCACTCCAACCACTTCTCGTAAACGAGTTAAAAGCCATTAGTGAAGGATTGTAAACTTGGGTGGAAATAATGTTAGAGCCGGGCGCAGAAACATCAACGCAATTTGATCCAAAATCGGAAAATTGCGCTTTTTTGTCGTTTTCATCAGTCGCAGCAACACCCAAAACATAATTGGTACCAGAGCCGTCGGAACAAACCGGATACATCGGCGTTTTGTCCAAATTATCACCATCGTTTATCTTGTTATTGCCAGCCGCCGAAACAATGAGTACGCCCGCCTTGGCCGCGCGCGCGATCGCTTCGTCAAGCGCAATGTCGTGTTCGGTCGTCACAAAACTAAAATTAAGCACGCGCGCGCCGTGCGCCACAGCATAATCAATCGCCCGCGCCGCCGTTACCGGATCCCCTTCGCCGGACGAGTCTAAAACCCTGAGCGACATTATTTTTGCTTTCCAGTTAATGCCGGCAATACCGGAAAGATTATTTCCAACTGCACCAATAATACCAGCAATAACCGTGCCGTGTGTTACGCCAGCCTCAGTCCAACCGGAATTAAAAAGCGGTCCAGCATCATTATTGTTTTCAACAAAATTCCAGCCGTTCACATCGTCAATATATCCATCGTTATCGTCATCAATCTTGTTCCCGGGAATTTCTTTTTTATTTACCCAGATATTATTTTTTAGTTCGGGGTTGCCAAAATCTACGCCAGTGTCAAGAACGGCAACGACAACCTCACCACCGACTGAGTAATCCCAAGCCGACGGAATTGACATTTTATTTAAATACCATTCGCGACTAAAATCAGGATCATTTGGCGTCAACGCGAAAACACGGGCTGGAGTTAGAGCCAAAATTACTAGCAAAAATATTATGATTTGTTTAACCACAGACGTACTTTATCATTAAAAGGACGGCCTGACGAGCCGTCATTAGTGCATAAGGTATACGTTGTTCATAGTCTTTAGGGTTTAGGGGTTAGATATGAACCACACACCATGAACCATGTACCATACAGGGTGGTTCATGTTTCATGGTGCGTGGTACATGGTGCGTGGTTCGTGGTTCATGTTAACCAGCCTTGACGCGCGGGCAGTCACACGATAAATTATACGACTGCTAACTTAAAATGTTTTATTCTAACAAAATATGAAAACAGCCGAGGCCGTAACCGAAGGGCACCCAGACAAAATTTGCGACCAAATTGCTGACGCGATTCTTGATGCTTATCTTTCTTGCGACAGCGCCGCCCGCGTTGCGGTTGAAGTCTTTGGTTCGCACGGCCTGCTCGTTATCGGCGGCGAAGTCACGAGCAACGCCCAAATTGACGCCGAAGCAATCGCGCGCCAAGTTTATGCCGAAATTGGCCATCCTGAGAAATTAAAAGTCCTTGTGAACCTTGTCCAGCAATCACCAGAAATTGCCGCTGGTGTTAACTTGGGCGGTGCTGGCGACCAAGGAATAATGCACGGCTACGCGACTTCGGAAACAAAAGAGCTAATGCCGCGCGCTTTTGTTTTGGCGCAAAAACTTGCAAAAGGGCTTGCCGGATTGCGGCAGAGTGACAAAAATTTTTCTTGGATCAAACCAGACGGTAAAACCCAAGTAACAATTCGTGACGGAAAAATTACTAACATCATCGTTTCAACCCAGCACGATCAAATAATTACCTCGGCGGAAATGAAGCCATTACTAACGGAAGCCTTGATCAAACCGATTGTCGGCGACATTGGTGAAACGGAAATTATGGTAAATCCCTCGGGCAGTTTTATTTCCGGCGGTTTTTATGCCGATACTGGACTCACTGGCCGAAAAATAATGGTTGATTCGTACGGTCCTTTTGTCCCCCACGGCGGCGGCGCGTTTTCTGGAAAAGACTCTACCAAAGTTGACCGTTCAGCGGCCTATATGTGCCGTTTTGCGGCCAAGAATATCGTTGCAAACGGTTTAGCCGACGACTGCCTAGTTTCGGTCGCTTATGCCATTGGCCAAGAAAAACCAGTAATGGTGACGGCCGAGACAGCTGACGGCAAAGACCTAACTGAGATTGTAAAAAAATATTTTGACTTTAGACCGCTCGCGATTATTGAACGTCTGCGCTTGCGCGAACCGATTTTCCGCAATACCGCCTGCTATGGCCACTTTGGCCGCGACGGATTTACGTGGGAGGAAGTTGTTGGCTTGTAGCACGTGGCAAATAGCACGTCGCTCGTGGCACGTGGTTAAAAGAAAAATTCTCCGCCAAAGGCGGAGAATTTTTCTTTTTTAATCTATTTACAACGTGCTACGCGCAACGTGCGACGTGCAATTAAAGCACGGCTTCCTTTGCCTGCTTCGCAACGCGGAACTTAACGACGGTCTTAGCTGGGATCTTGATGGACGCTCCGGTGGCAGGATTGCGGCCCATGCGTTCGGCGCGGTGAACCTTTACGAGCTTACCCAAGCCATTGATGCTGAATTGGCCATTCTTTTTAACTTCCTTAAGCGCCATATCAACGAGCTTTTCCATAAAAGAACTAACGTCCTTTTTGGACATTCCCGTCGCTTCGGCGAGCGCGGCGATCTGTTGACTCTTGGTCATCTTGTTTGCCATAGGCTTTTTGAAAACTCATTTTATTGAGTTCTCTATTTTATGTGGATAATAATTAATTAATCAAAAATACCAAATTTCTTAAGAAAATGCAAAATTGTTATTAACACCCCCTATGGTTGAATTGCATCTTCTGTGCTTCCCTGAACACTAATCGCAACCTGATTAACGCCCTTAAACTGCTTAAGCGTCGTTTCTATTTGCGCGCGAATAAATCCAACACGGCACGAACCACCAAGCGCTTCGTTCATTTTTTTGTCAAAATCTACGCGCGCAATGCCATCTTTAACCATTAAAGAATTTATTTTAACACCCGAATTTATTGCCGTATTGTATCCTAATTTTTTTTCTTCATCCGTTGGCCCTTTTAGTAATTCCACGAGCGCCGCTTCTTCGGGAGAACCGCTTACTGTCACTTTTCTATCCACAGGGAAAACCAGCGAGCAGTCGGCGGCATTGGGATTTTTAAATTCGTTATTAAAATAAACACTAAGGGCAAGTGGCGAATTTTTTTCTTGTTTCCCGAATTCATTTAGCATCCATAGGCCGCCCAAAGCAAGCAAGGCGCCAATAAGAACGCTGATTACTAAAAATTTTTTTCTTATCATTTTTGTAATTGAGAAATTATTTTTTATCTTCAATCGTCACTTTGTTCATAACATCACCTTTAACAATCTTCCCGACGATATCCAAGCCGGAAATAACTTTGCCGAAGATCGTGTAATCGGGAGCAAGCATATTCGGTGTTGAATCCGGTTCCATAATAAAGAATTGTGATCCGTTGCTGTTTGGTAAACTTGTCCTTGCCATAGCTACGATCCCGGCATCGTACGGACGTTTTGGCGGCTCAACCTCAAAATTGTATCCAGCACCGCCCGCGCCTGTTCCGCTCGGGTCGCCACCCTGAATCATAAAACCGGCGATAACGCGATGAAAAGAGATGCCGTCGTAAAAACCGCCTTTGGCGAGCGTAATAAAGTTTGAGGCGGCGAGAGGGGCGTCATCGGGAAATATATCAAAAATAATCGTACCCTTATTGGTTTCAATAACCGCAACTTTATTAGTTCGTTCGGCGACAGGAAGAACCGTCGGAGTTGGCCAAGTTTTCATAGTTTTTTCCGGCGCTTTTGCCGGCGCATTATTGTTTAAAGAAAAATATTTATTAATTTGATTGAAATCATCAACTGGCGGAACGTTAGTGTTAACCGCTTTAGCCGCTTCTTCAATCGGACTTGTGCGGCGGTCGCCATAATACCAATAGATCGCCCCAATGAGAACAATGACGATTACGGCGGCAAGTTTAATTGTATTTTTTCTTGAAAGCATTTTTGTTAGAAATTAGAAGTTAGAGATTAATGAAACTAATTCTATCAAATATTTTTTATTTATTCTACCGTTACGGGGAAGGGTATTTTGAAGGACGAGAATTGGGAACAGAACCCCTGTTTGATTTTGATTTTTGCGTGGCAAATACCGCGCGCACCCTAAAAGTCGCCGGCGTACGGTAGCGAGTCACGGTTTTATTTGTTTTATGAGCGTAATTTTTCATATATATAAAATATTGAGATTGGATGTTAGAGATTAGATGTTAGAAGAAGGACAATAAACTTCTACATTCAAAAATCTAATTTCTAATCTCATAATTTATGAGAATTTACCAGCTTCCTCCCCCGCCGCCACCAAAGCCGCCGCCTCCGCCACCACCGCCACCAAACCCACCGCCGCCGCGGGACGAAGGTGCGACCGCGAGCGATCGGCTAATGGACGAAGCGGCGCTTGACATTGAATTGGCAAAAATAAGCGGCGACCAAACAAACCCCGGCGTGCCGCGATACCAATTGGGCGGATTTTTATCCAATCCTTCAAAAACCTTTGCCCATTTGTCGGCGACGCCAAAAATCATCGCGTACGGAAGATAGTCGGAAAAAATATTTTCTTTTTCCTGCCACTTGGCGCGATATTTTTCCGCTTTGCCGATAAATTCCTTAAAGCCGAGCATTTTCATATAGGCCACGTTTCCAGCCACGGTTCTGGAAGGCATAAAGTAACCAAAAATCGCAATCAAAATCGCCGGCGCAAAAAGCGCGACATAACCGGTTGGACCAAAATTTAAATCTGTCCACACCTTAAGAAGAACAAACGCGACAATGGCATAAGACGCCGCCGCACCAAAATACCCTCCCCGGATCCGCGCAGGCGACCCCTTATACCAGCCACGCGCAACCACCGCGTCCGCCATCGCCAACTTGATTGACGGCAGGGCTGTATAAAATTTGTTTTCTAGATCGCTAAGCTTAACCCGCTCCCCGACCTTACCAACGAAAATGCCGTCCAGAATTTTAATCTCAAAATCTTTTAGCGTTTGATCGGAGGCGAATTCTTTTTTAAGCTCAAAAATATAACTATGCGATGAGCCAAAAATATTTTTCTTTTCCGTTTCCTCAATCACCAAACAACCTTTTACAGCTAAGTGCACGATGGTCGCCGACACTTCAGACATTCCAACTTGTCCTTTTTCCAAAACCGAAAGCTCGGCCGGCGCCGCGCCTTCGTATGGCTCGTATTCCACAACCATTGTCTTTGTCATCAAGGGATCGCGACCATATTTCCACCAGCGCCAAAAAAGAAAAGCAAAAATGATAAACGGCCACAAAATTATCCAGTTGTCGCCAAGCCAAGCCCAAATATTTTCAAAAACCGTCGGCGGCTGAACAATTCCCTTTGGCCAACCAACGACAATCGTGAGGACGGTTGTTTGATAAGGAATTACTTTTAATGTACTCCTACTGCTTTTAAAGGTTACGCCACTCGCCGACTTGGAAATATCACAGATTTCCGATGCATTCTGACCAAGTTCGGTAAAACATTTTGTTTTAATACTATCCGCACCAACCGAGGCAGGAAGCGTTACGCTTGCGCTCACCGCGTCTGGCCAACCAAGGTCACCCCAGGGCTCGGAAGATACGTTCCAATAAAGCTCGTCGTGGTCAAGAAGAAACAAAAGCGCCCGCGACACGTTATACGAAATCACATACTCTTGTTTGCCGGTTATAAGTTTATCAGCATCCCCGATTTGAATTCGCAGACGATCGCCGTTTCGCGAAAGCGCGTACGTAAGCGGCGCGCCGTTTTTATCGGTAACCGAATTAACCGTTATTTTTGTTGAAAAAGGATTGCCGGTATCGGTTTTGTATTTAACGGGAAGATCGCGAAAAATTCCGTGCTTCATTACGTCAAAATCAACCACCGCCGTTTCTGTAATATGAAACGTCCCGTCGGCATTAATTTTAATCTGCTGATCCAATGAATTAAAAGTAGAAGCCAGCGCTGGTGTAGCCGCCGCGATCATTAATGCCGCGATTGCGATAATAAAACTTTTCCGCATAAAGATATAGGGTCTAGGGTCTAGGGTTTAGTGATTTTCTATACCCTATACGCTATACCCTTGACCCTACTTAAGGTACTTCGCCTTCATCTCATTATGTTCGTCCAGCGTCCGCGAATATATGACGACACCGTCTTTGGTTGTAAGAAAATACCAAAACGAATTGGTTTTCGGTTTTAAAACGGCGTTAATCGCCGAAAGGCCAGGGTTGGCAATCGGCCCTGGCGGCAAGCTGGCATTTTTATAAGTGTTATACGCCGAGGCAACAGCCAAATCGTTCGCGTTTAGTTTAAGTTCGCTTTTATGAAGCGCATAATTTACTGTGGAGTCGGCCTGGAGCGGCATTCCGCTTTTAAGCCGGCGCAAGAAAAGATCGGCAATAAGGGCGCGATCGTCGGCGGTTGGCACTTCTTTTTCCACAATTGAGGCCAAAATGAGCGCGTCAAATTTTGGACTAAGCGCCGTTGTTTTGACTTTAAATTCATCCAGCATTTTTATAATGACATCAAGCGCTGGACTGTTTTCGTAAAAACGGTATGTGTCGGGAAAAAGAAAACCTTCTAAATTTGGTGCGCTTGTGAGAAACGGATAATTCTTAAGCAAGTCGGTTGCTAATGATATTTTTTCTCCTGGTTTTCCGGCGACCGCATAAAAATCATCAACATTTTTTATAACCTTTAGAGAAACGAGACGCTCAGCGATTTCAGTCAGGTTATAACCTTCCGGAATCGTCACGCTCACTTCTTTTTTGCCAACATAACTTAAGGTCGCGAGAATATCGGAAATAGACATTCCTTTTTTAAACACAAAACTGCCAGGATGAATTTTTTTCGCTTCGCCGTATAGTTCGGCAGCAACGGCAAAAAGCGTTTTTGAAGAAATCACCCCCGCCGCTTTAAGCTGAACCGCGATTTCGTCAAGGGTTTCTCCGTTCGCAATGGAAACGGTTTTTTCCGGAGCGCCCACGGAAGGCGAACGCAGATACATTTCGTAAGCCCCAGCACCCACGCAAATAAGAATAAAGAGCGCAACCAGTTTGCCGAACAATTTTGTCATAGGGTTATTTCTTTAATCTTGTTTTTCAAAATAAAATGTGTTAGCCGATGGAGGGCAAGCGCGCTTGCCGCTCCGAGCACCATACCAAAAATAATGTCGCTCGGGTAGTGGACGCCGACTGCGACCCGGCCAAGCGAAACCAAAGCGGCCATTGCCAAAAACACCGTTCCCCATTTACGATTCCACAAAAAAAGACCAAAAGCGAGACCAAAAACAGCCGAAGCATGGCTAGAGGGAAAAGATTTTGAAAAATCAGAAACATTAATAAGCAAATTACTGCCGGCGATTTCCAAAAACGGGCGCGGGCGATAATAAAAAACGCCGACAAGATAATTGATTCCCAAAGCGACAAACGACGAAGCAAGGGATGAAAAAAATGGAATCAAGCGAATTTTTTTATTTTCCCAAAAGTAAACGCCGAGCGCGGCAAACATAAAAAAAACAAGAACCGTAGAAAAGAAAACCAAGACGCCATCAAGAATACTGAATCGTCCAGCAAGCGCATTTATCGCTTTAAAAAGCGTGATATCTATTTTTAACAAATACGCCATGCTAATGCTTATGGTTATGTTCGTGGTGATGATGCCCGCTATGGTCGTTTGTCGGCAAAAAACTAATCCCCTGCCGGGCGGCGAGCGTGAGTGCTTCGCCTTCCAAAAATTTTTTTGGGTCGGTCGGCGAACCAACCGCGCAATGCAGACACATAAGCTTATTGACTTTGTGTCCGATAATATCCAGGTCATGCGTAACGATGACAATCGTCATTTTCTTTTTTTCATTCAAATACTGAAGCAGGTCATAAAATTCTTTTTCCGTCGCCACGTCAACGCCCAGCGTCGGCTCGTCAAAAAACAAAAGCTCAGGCTCGGAAACAATTGCGCGGCTGATTAGAACGCGTTGTTGTTGGCCGGTGGAAAGTTCGCCGATTTTCCTGGTAGCGAATTTTTCCATTCCAACTTCGCCAAGCGCTGTCGCAACCATAGCGCGATCGCTTTGACGGCGACTTGCGGACGCAGCACGTTTTCCAGCCAAGCCCGAAAGCACGACTTCAAAAACCGTGGCTGGAAAATTTCGGTCAAAATGAGTAGCGCGCTGAGCCAAATAGCCGATACGCCCGCCCAAAACCGCCGCCGCTGGTTTTTTTCCCCAAAAAGAAACGTGGCCGGCGCGCGGTTCAATAAGACCGAGCATAATTTGCACGAGCGTTGTTTTGCCCGAACCATTCGGCCCGACGATTCCAAAAAAATCACCGGCATTAATTTCAAAATTAACATTTTTCAGAATCGGTTCGTTCGCACGATAATAAAAACTAACATCTTCCGCCTTAACGACAGGTTCAATCACATTTACTGGACTAGCGATTACTTTTGGTTCTATTTTTGACTTTTTTCTCATAAGTACGCGGGTTAAGGACTAACTTGCTCCGCTTCTGGCGGAACGGTAACCGGCCGAACCGGCAAATCGGCGCTGATAATTTCCGGCTTGGTAACATTACTTAAGTCCAGTGGATATGATTCGGTTTTCCAATAGCCAGGGTGAGTAACTGTCACATAATATGTATTTTTCCCGACCAAAAAATAATATCGCCCGCGGCGGTCAGAAATTTGCGTTTCCACAAGTTTGTTATAAGGCAAAGAAAACAAGCGGACAACGGCGTGGGCGATCGGCTTGGATGTAACTTCGTCCGAAACCACGCCCCAGCGGCCGCGATTTTTTACTTTTGAAAGCCGCTTTAAAAATAAATAAAAAACCAGTTGTAACCCGAGAATCACCCCCATATAAATTCCCGGTTTAGCGGCAAAAGAAAAAGCCGCCAAACAAAAACTTGAAAGCGCGACGATGTTCCCAATTTTGTTCTTTAAATATTTTTTAACCAGAACGACATCGCCGACTGCTTCCGCCGCCGCGTCAACGGGAATTGCCGGGCTAACCGCCGTTTGTTCGCTCGCGCCAAATTCCGAACCAAAATACAGCGCGCCAAAGTCAGGATCGCTTTCGGCGCCCGCCATATTTTTTGACGGAAAAGAAAACCCCGGCTTGGTAACTTCTAGGCGATATTTTCCTTGTGGCGCCAAAAACATAAAACGACCGCTCGTGTCAGTGACTTTTGTCGCAATAACGCGATTGGTCGTGGCGTCAACTAAACGCACGATTGCGAGATCAACCGGCAATCTGGTTCCAGAATTAAACACCACGCCCCAAGCCGCTTGGCGGCGACGGCGGCGAAAAAATAACGCCGGCTGAGTAAAAAACAGATACAAATAAAATCCGTATTGCGCCGTTGGCACTGAGCTCGCAGCAACGGCGACAACCGCAACCGTGCTCACTGGCGCCGCCGCTACTTCGGCCGTTGTTTCCACAATCGGATTATCTAAAACAACGCGCTTCGTAAGAATAATGGCGTTTACCGCGGGCATAACCGCCGTACCAACGGAAACCGCCGCCTCTTGTGTCACTCTTTTTTGCGTCGCGGCGGCGACCGCAGGCGGCGGATCAGCAAAACCCGACGGTGTTTCTATTTGCGCGCCAGCTTTTTGTCCGGAAAAATCGGTTTCTAAATAAAAACTAACGCGATAATTTAGACACGGCGACGCGTTACAGGCTGTGCCGTCAGAATTTAATGATTCGTAAAGATAGTCCGCACCAAACGGTCCGGGGTTTTTGGGAACGTTAGAAAGATACACTTCGTCCTGCGGTGAATCGGTAAAACCGGCGGACGTTAAATAATGACTGCCCGTTCCACCAAGAACCAAACCACCATCACCTCTAACGCCATCGGTCGGATACCCACCTGTGTCGTTTACGGAATATTCCAAAGCCTTATGGATTGTATCCAAATTTGCAATCCGCGCCACGTCGCGCGACTTAGCACGGACGCTTTCATAAGAAACCGTAGCAATCGTGCTCATCAGTCCAATGATGCTGATGACGGTTAAAAGCTCAACCAAGGTAAAACCGCGATGATGCTTAGGTTGTAAGTTGTTGGTTGTAAGTTGTTGGGAAAACATTAATAAATTGTACTACAAATATATCCTATTCCCTAGTCCATAATTTTTAACAACAAAAACTGGCCACGCCTAGGCGAAACCAGTTTTTGTTATCGTGTCAAAATAAACTCAGGAAACCAGAACCGGTCCAAGCGCCATTACTTCTTCAGCGTCTTTTTTAGTTATAACTTTTTTATCAGCCAATTTAACCGCCAGCAGATCAACTTTATCGTTGGTATTCATAAAACCATCGCGCATCTCTGACCGAAGCGAGCCGATCTCGGTTCTAACCGAAGAAATCTCAGAATGGAGTTCGTTACGAAGCCCGGATATCTCCGACTTAAGCTCAGTGCGTACAGCCGATATCTCCGACTTAAGTTCAAGACGAACCGAGGACAGTCTAGCATCGACCCCGGCAATATCATTCTTAAGCTCAGTGCGCAAGATATCAACCTTTTGATTAACATCAACAATATCTTTACCCACCTGATCAAATCCAGCCTTAACGATCGTCACCAAATCATCAATAGCCGCGGCATTTTCTTTAATGGCGACAGAGTTTTCTTTGATAGCCAAAGCGCTTTCTTTAACTAGAGCGGCCAATTCGTCAATTTTTTCGTTTGTTCTCTTTTCCATACAAAAACCATTCTACACCTTTTTAAGTCCTGTCAAAAGCCTCGTTGTTTAATATCATATTTTGCAAACTTTGTGTGTCCCCGTGGCTCAAAAGTCCCAGATATGACTTGATTGTCGCTTTGCTCGGATGCTCGGCAATGCGCTTAAACATTCGCCGTTCAGTCGTCTTTCGCAAAACGCGATGATCGGAGAAATGCGTCCACCCCAAAAAATCAACGCCTGAGCCAAAGGTCTTGAGAATTATCTTGTCCGGATGCATCGTTAGCCGTAAATTGTTTTGGAGATAATCGGATACAATCGGCAAAATCGCCAGCAACTCATTTTTATACGGTGACAAGAAAACAAAATCATCAGCATAGCGAATGTAATGTGAAAATCGTAAATACTGTTTCACAAATAAATCCAGTTCATTCAAATACACATTGGCAAAAAGTTGCGAAGTCAAATTTCCGAGCGGTATACCAACACCCGATCGTCCGGAATTAAAACTACCAACAATATTAACGAGGAGCAAACAAATATCGTCATCAGGTATTCGTTCAAAAAGAAGTTTTAATAATATCGTCTGATTGACGCTCGCAAAGAACTTGCGAATGTCGCACTTCAAAACCCAAACTGTGCGCGTATGATTTTTGCCAACTTTCAAAGCAAGATCGCGAAACCGGTTCAAGGCCGCGTGCGTGCCTTTGTCTATTCGGCAAGAAAAGGAATCCGCTACGAAAATTCTATCAAAGAATGGGTATAGTAAACGGTGTACGGCATGGTGCAAAAGGCGGTCGCGCACCGAGGCTTTATGAATCTGCCGCGGCTTGGGGTCGGAAATGCGAAAGGCGCGGTAGCCGCCATGACGATATTTATGCGTAGTCAAATCTTTGTGAAGTTGTAAAATATTATCCATCAGGTTATCGGAGAACTCTTGCACATCGGTCTTGCCTCGTTTTCCGGCGGCGAATTCTTCCCAAGCGGCACATAAATTTTCAAGTGATGTAACTTCATCAAAGCTATGGATCAAAATCTTTTTCATAATTCTAGTATGTTACCCCCCCCCGACGGATTTCAAGGAAATTCCAATTTTGCGACGAGCGATAGACGCATACAAACTTTGGCACAGCTTTCTTAATGCCATGCCACGAATGACAAAGTACACTTTGGGATCGCGAATTGACGGCCTTTTTGGCGACTTGATTGAAAACTTATCAGCTGCAGGATATGCGATAAAAGAAAACAAGATATCATTTCTCAATTCCGCAAGCGTAAACCTTGATCTAGTCAAATTATTTCTGCGTCTTGCTTGGGAAATAAAAGCTCTTGACCATAAAAAATACGCCGCAGTCTCGGAACCAATAAACGACATTGGGCGAATGCTTGGTGGTTGGCGAAAACACCTTATTACTTAACACCCTTGAACGTTGTCAAGGGTGTTAACTGAAAAGAGTTGCTGACGGCGAGGAAGAACCAGTTCGCGTTCCACTGATTGCTGGGGTCGTCGTAGTTGAGGTTGAGGTTCCGTTCGCGATCGTTCTCGTTCAAGTACGCAACGTGGAGATGATCACCGAAGCGAGCGACCGAGCCGTCTGAATATGTTCAAAACCGTCCGCACCACCACCCCTTGAATTCTCTTGGGGTTGAATTTTATACCGAGCCCTTGCTCGCTGATTTTGAACACCAAGTATTTTCAGTTTCGCACGACGATGATGCTCTAATCAGCGGCTTGCCGCTAGATTATTCTGACCCGTCGTTCGCGCGCAGATTCGGCCGCCTGAAACCTTAGTCGCAAGCAGATTTGCCTAATCCAATTATAATTATACACCAAAAATAAAAATCACCCCGCACAACACGAATGTTGTGCGGGGCCGAATGATCCAAGGGTACCGACCAAGCACCAAGTACCAAGAACCCAAGTGGTTACTTGCTGACGGCGAGGAAGAACCAGTTCGCGTCCCACTGAATGCTGGGGTCGCCGTAGCTGAGGCTGAGGTCCCGCTCGCGATCGTCCCCGCTCAAGTACGCAACGTGGAGATGACCACCGAAGCGAGCGACCGAGCCGAGGGCAGCAATCAGATGCCTCCTTTGCTCATCTGGATACTTACTCGCAAAAGCGAGTAGTTCCTCGTAGAGCGCAGGGCGCAAACCAACTGCGTCCATAGCTTCAAGAATTTTCTTGGTCGTCATTTGACGGTCAATCCTGAAGTATTGGAATACTACGTCGCCAGCCGTCCGAACAATGCTCTTACATCGCTCAATTGGCTCGAACCGAGCCTTGGCGTAATCGGGGTTCACCCAATCAAACACCTTACTGAGTTCTTCGAACGACGGCTGAAGGTATTTCACGAGGGCTGTGAATACTTCAACTACCTTTTCGTTTACAGCCGCGAGTGCAGCCAGTGCCGCCGTAACCATAACTTTGCCAAGAGCTGGTTTCTCGCCCACCGCCACAAATAGTTCTTCGGTCATACCTCCACCATTAAGCGAGGCCAGAAATGGACCCAATCCGCCGAGTTCTGTTTTGAATAGGTTTGCCATTTTAGCTACCCTACCCTTTCTTAACCGTCCCGGTACATTCAAACAAACGCACCACGCGCTGGTTTAAATTTCCCTGATTTAAAAGGACGCACTTAATTTCATCATTTTAGAGACAAAAACAAATGCGTACTTTTTAAGCTCTCAACAAATGAAGATACCACAAAACAACGATTTTGTCAAGATTTCGCTTTGATAAATGTATATATTTGACAAAAATGTATAGTTTTGTATAATTTAGTTAAATATGAGTAGATTAGACAAAAAACTATATACTATTAGCGAGGCGGCCAAATATCTTGGCGTTTCAATGGTCACACTCCGTCGCTGGCACAAAGACGAGTCTTTTAAGGCGTCTTTTGTTTCCCCTGGGGGTCACCGATATTATTCCTTGGCCGATCTTGAAAAAAAGACTCGCGGTATTTTTCAAATTGCCCGCGAATGGGCCGCTTCGGAAACGCCATTTGAACAAGCAAGCGAATTTTACGCATCAACGAGCGACCGTTTTAAAACAAGACAAGGAAGAATGGACACGGAAATGAACGCCGCGCCAAAACCGGAAAAAAATATTTCTTTGATATCCGCGTCCGTTGGAGAAATCGGAAATAATTCTTTTGACCACAACCTCGGTAATTGGCCAGATATTCCCGGAGTATTTTTTGCTTATGATCTTGGTAAACGAGTCATCGTCCTTGCCGACCGAGGTGTCGGAGTCTTGGAAACATTAAGACGGATTAGACCCGGATTAAAAGATCACAACAGTGCGCTACTTGCCGCATTTACGGAGATACTTACCGCTCGCGCGCCGGAACATCGCGGCAACGGATTAAAATTCGTTAAAGAAGCACTAACGATTGCCGGAGCAAATTTATCTTTTCAATCCGGCAATGCTATTGCCGAAATAAAAGGATCAAAACCCGAGTTAATAATTAAAAACGCGGACTCGTTCATTCGCGGCTCTCTCGCATTAATTGAATATCAATAATATGATTATTGAAATAAAAAAATTTGGCACTGTGCTTACCTCTCGCCAATCAGGCAAAGAGGCCTATTCGGCTTTTTTGCCAATCTTAACAACAACCAAAAAAAACGAAGAAATCATCGTTGATTTCGCTGGCGTTAGTGTTTTTTCCCCATCATGGGGCGACGAATTTTTAACGCCACTCCAAACGACTTTTGGAAAATACTTGACGCTAAAAAATACAGACAATCCTTCGGTTGCGCTAACAATTTTAACTTTGGAAAAAATCAACGAAGAAAAATTTAAAATCGTTTAATCGCGGACACAATCTAGTTTACGGTTCCGTAGATTGGATGTGAGCAAGTCCAACCCAAGTACAAACTACAACACAACCAAAGATCTCAATGTCTCAAGCAAACTCCAAGATTCCTCGCCTTAGACAAAACGACCAGACAGGCTCGGAATGACGCCGTGGTAAAAGTTATTGATAATGTTTATTTCTGGCACACGGGACACCAAAAAGTGCCGCGGCTGGCGAGTTTGGTTTTTTTAATGACTCCCCCGTCGCGACGCAAACACGGCTCGCCTTCGCGGCCGTAAACTTTTAAATTTTTAACATTGGTTCCCGCTACACCGCGCGCATCAACATAAGCATCGGCCGAAGTGCCGCGATTTTTGATGGATTCAGAAAGAACTTTTCTTATCCCCTTCCACAATTCTTTTTGCTCAGAAGGCGCTAGTTTTCCAGCCGGACGGTCGGGACGAATGCGCGCGAAGTAGAGCGCTTCGGCGGCATAAATATTTCCAATACCAGCGACGACCTTTGGGTCCATAAGCAGTTGTTTTATTTTAACGCGCGGCCTTTTGTCCAAACGCGCCTGAAGCGCCGCGACGTCAAAATCCGCATACAGTGGTTCGGGGCCGAATTTTTGCGATTCAAGATAATCGGCGAGCTCGGCTGCGGTAAATAATTTTAAAAAACCAAAACGACGATAATCTTCCCACATTATTTGCTGGCCGCCCGTGAGATGAAAAATTACAAAAGTATGTTTGGCTGGTGGTTCATTTTTATCTTTTATAAGTACGCGCCCGGTCATTTTAAGGTGAATCACAAGTGCGTGATCGCCCGCAAGATCAATCATTAATAATTTGGCACGCCGACGCACCGCAACAATTTTTTTGCCGACGGTGGCGTTTATTAAAACACCGGCAGATACATTCAGCCGCTTGGTTGATAAAACTTCGGTCGCAACAATTTTTTTACCGCGTACCACACTTTCAAGCTGACGGCGGATTGTTTCTACTTCTGGCAACTCTGGCATATGTTTATAAACACTTAGAGACTTTGAGTTCCCTCATCGCTTCGGCTCTTCGGGATGACGCCACCCTTGCCGTCATTCCGAGTCCGTGCTGTCGGTGCGTCTAGGACGAGAAATCTCGGAGCATATTAAGAGACTTTGAGTTCCCTCATCGCTTCGGCTCTTCGGGATGACGCCAACGGATTAGATATTAGAAATTAGATATTAGGTATTCAAATCAACGCCCTTCCCGTCATCTCAGGCGGCTGAGCAAGACCCATTACTTTTAAAATTGTCGGGGCGACGTCGCCCAAAACGCCGACCGGCGGAATAAGCGACAAGTCGGCGCCGACACCTTCGGGAAGCCCTAGCGCTTGACCTTCAAAGCTTTGTGCAACGATAATAAAGGGTACGCCGTTTGTGGAATGTTCTTTGTCCATACCGCCGGTTTGCAAATTACTAACCTCTTCGGCATTGCCGTGGTCCGCTGTTATAAAAACCACGCCACTTCGCGCAAGGGTCGCGTCCACGATTTTTCCCACGCACTCATCGGTCGCCTCAACCGCTTTTATTGTCGCCTCAAGATTTCCCGTGTGCCCAACCATATCCGGCGCCGCCAGATTAACAACGACAAAATCGTAATTTTCGTTTTGAAGCGCCTTAACCACCTTGTCCGTTACTTCGTACTCCGACATTTCCGGTTTTTGGTCATAACTGGAAACGCGCGGCGACAAAACCAGAACACGATCTTCGTTTGAAAAAGGCGCTTCGCGCTGACCGTTAATAAAAAACGTGACATGTGCGTATTTTTCTGTTTCCGCCGCGTGCAGTTGACGAAGTCCGGCGTCGGAAACGACTTTGGCCAAACAGTCATTAATCAAATCTGGCTCATAGGCAACATTCACGGGCAGTCCCTTTTCGTATTCGGTCATCGTCGCAAAATATAAATTCTGAATTTGTTCGCGGGCAAAGCCCTTAAAATCAGGAAGAACAAACGCTTGGGTAAGTTCGCGCGCGCGGTCTTCGCGAAAATTAAAATAAATCACCGCGTCCCCGTTTTCAACTTTTGCGAGCGGCTTTCCGTTCTTGCCGACGATCGCAACCGGTTCAAATTCTTCGTCAAAAACTTTTTTTTCATAAGACTCACGCACTGCTTCGGCCGGATCTTTGGCCAGCATCCCCACGCCTTCGGTCATTAACCGATACGCTTTTTCCACCCGATCCCAGCGATTGTCGCGATCCATTGCGTAGTAGCGTCCGATAAGCGTGGCGATTTTTCCAACTTTAAATTTTTTAAGCACCGCCGCGGTTTGATTTATAAAATCAACACCCGAATTCATCAGCGTGTCGCGGCCGTCCAAAATACAATGGACATAAACATCCGTGACTTGGTTTTGAGCGCACATTTCTAAAAGCTTCCACAGGTGCTCCATATGCGAGTGAACGCCGCCTGGGGAAACTAAACCCACCAAATGAATTTTTGATTTATTTGTTTTTACGTGTTCAAAGGCGTCTAAAAATATTTTATTCTTGGAAAAGCTTCCTTCGGAAATAGCTTTGTTGATTCTCGGCATCGCCTGATAATAAACGCGGCCAGCACCAATATTTAGGTGGCCAACTTCGGAGTTACCCATTTCTCCCCAATTCTGACCGACTTCAATAGAGGCGGCCGAAAGCACCATTGCCGGATAATTGGCAATATAACGATTGATATTCGGTGTTTTGGCGAGAGTTATGGCATTGCCATCCCCGGGCGGCGCTACCCCCCACCCATCCATAATCACGAGAACCGCCGGCTTGATGCCAGTTTTTTCATTGAGCATATTGTGTTAGTATATATAAAAAATATGTCCCAGCCAATTGATCCTCAAATTTTAGCACAAGCTAGCGATGCCTATAAGGTTTTTATGAGTGAGATCAAGTCTATCCGACTTGATCTGGATCAGCTTTTGCGCGACATTGTCGCCCGCGTTGACCGCGAGCGTTTGAACGAATTATATAAAAAAATTGAAACAATTAAATATGGAGACACCAAGCAGTGAAGAACGACCCGGAGTAGATCGCGTTGAATTACCACCAACCGAACGAGATGGCGACGAACCCGATTATGACGCAATGGAAGCTCGCGCCGACGAAGCAACAGCCGAAGCAGAAGCGGCAGCAAGAACTGTTAGCGAACTAAAAGTTGACGGCAATGCCGTAGAACTAACTGACGAAGAAAAAGCGCGTCGCGAAAAAAGCACCGGCGCGATTGAAGAAAAAACCGGCTGGTTTAGACGACACTTCCCTAAAAAAGAAAAAGTCTTTAACGAGGGACCAGATTTTAAAATTGACGCGCCAGTGGTCGCCGGCGAATTTACCGCGACGGAAAAAGAATTTTTTGGCAAAACCAATGAAGTTAGCGCTGCCAACGCCGAGGAAGTTGAAAACATCGGCCAAGAAGAAAAACCCGCCGAAATAATGGCGACGAGTGGCCTTACCGGAAACGAAACGCAGGTGAGACGAAAATTAGAAGCGCTTTACGAAGAATTTGCGCGCCGCCGCGACGAAAGTTCGGCCGAAGCAGACGAACGACACCCCCTTTCCAAAAAAGAGGCGGCAGCTTTACTTAGTTTGGTAAAAAAAGGCGACGAGAAAAAACTTTCCAAATCAAAACGCGCCACTTTAGGAAAAATGAGCGAGCAGGAAGATTTTAGCGCCGCGGAATACAATCAAATGAAAACCGGCGAAATACCTTGGAAAATGAACGCCGTTTGGCAAGCGCTTCAAGAATTAAATTCCAGCAAACTAACTTGGCCAAACCAAGAGGAAGGAAAAAGATCAACTTCGGGCACGATTGACACCACGACAAAAGCCGCCCTCGGCGCGGCCGCGATTGGCGGCGGCGCTGCTGCGATTCACAGCCTTGGCAAAACAGCCGAAACCGGCGCATACAACGAGTACGAACTTAGCGTTAACGCCGACCCGACCATTGAACGCAATCTAAAAGAACTCATGACCAGTTACGAACAAGAACTCGCGAAAACAGATGCGCCCAAAGAAGAAATTATGCAAACGATGAGGGACAACCTAGCTGCCTACAAAAATAATTTTGTAGAGGCGGTTTGTAAAAACCTTCCCCCAAACGAAGCCGCAGAAGTGCGACGCGCCACGATTTCTCCAATTGAACAACAAAAATTTATTGTGACTTTGGAGCTTGCTTTGGGTGATGCCGAAACAAGTTATGTTGCGGAGTCGGAAGCCATGATCGCGGGGATAAAAAAGGAACTAAGCGAATACCAAACAATGCTAAGTCAACTCAACGATGATGTTGATATTTTTAATAGCATCAGCAACGATCCCACGAAACGCCCAGCAGAACTAATGAACAATTTGGCAATGCTTGTAGAATATGATCAATCGTATTCTATTGGCTTATCCCCCGCCGAGTATCAAGACAAACTTTTAGAGCAACTCGCGGCAATCCCCGACGAAGCGCAAAAAACGGAATTTTTGGAAGAAAAATTTAAAAGCGCAAGACGAGCCATTGATCAATTGGAGGATACCGTAAAAACCGATATTGCATACAGAGAAGAATCTATCGCCAAACAAGAAGCTTTGCTGGCCGCGGAAAAAACCAAAATGATCCGTCCGCCAGAAGGCGCCGCGACGAGCGGCGACGAATACGACAGTATTGAGATAGACGGCGGAGGGGCCGAGCCAACACCTACCACATCATCTCCCGACGCGGGTGCGGACGACGAGCACTTGTTGGAAGCGGTGGAATATGTCAAAGACAGGGCAGAAATTAGCGCCAAGGGAATCCAGAAGCGATACGGAATCGGTCACGACCGCGCCGCAAAAATTATTACTCGTTTGGAAGAAATGGGGCTCATTGGTCCGCAGGACGGCACTAATCCGCGCCTTGTTCTTGGCAAAAAACCAACCAGTATACCCAAACCTGCTTTGGCAACGCCGGACAGCGCCAAACCAGTCACAACAATAGAAAAAAGAACACCTGACGAAATAATGAAAACCGCCGCCGATTATCTCCTTCAAGCCCAAGCAAAAACATTTAATAATATAGATTCTATTTCTCTTGATGATCTTGAGCAAAAACTTAGAGCCGTAAAAGCAATCAACAACCCAAAACAAATCCGCGAACAGCTAAAAGCTGATCCTGAATTGTTCGGTCTAAAAAAAGAAGATGATATTGATGCGCTAAGTGACAACCAAGCGACAAATTTTAGAAAACGCTTGGAGCAATTTATTGAAGCGCAAATTCAATTTAAAAAAGATCGTCTTGCTAAAAAAACAACTGAACCAAAAACGCCCGACGTTATTAGAAAAACTCCGGCCGAATTATTGAGAGAAATAGAGGCGGCGCTTCACGAAAAACAAAACAGGGAAATGGGAAATATATCCCCTGTTGATCTTAGGGTTCTTGAGGCAAGAGCAAAAGCTATCCAAGCACTTCCCGACAACGCAAAACAAGCCAGAGAAACAATTAGCGCAAATCCGGAAGTTTTCGGCCTTGATCCAAACTTTGACCTTGCGACGTTTGATGATAAACAACTCGGAGTTATTGTGGACAGAATTGAAAATTACACTCAAGCTCTCATTGATAGAAAAAATGCCGAGATCATTAAAACAACGCCGAAGGCAAAGCCTGCCGCATCAGCGCCAGTGACCGCCCCAAAACCCCCTGACGTAGTCGCAGCGGTTCTGCCGCCAGTCACGACAGAACCAAAACCACCAATTATTGTTAGCGCACCCCTGACACCCCCAGCGGCAAAAAAACCAGTTGAAGTAAAAATAGTTTCTCCCGAAGAAAAATCAGCAGCGGAAAATTTAAAAAAACGAGTAAAAAAACTTAGCGATATTAATCGTGAGTTAGACACAAACATTAGCGATGCCGAGAAAAAAACAATGAGCGATGAAAATTATAGATTGATCGTCATTGCTTATGAAGAATATCAAGCCGAGAAACAAAAGAGACCGCTTGCAAAATTGGAACTTATTAAACGATATAAGGCTGAGATTCAAAAATTACTAAAACCAACAGAATTACCAAAAGCGCCGACGGCTCCAGAAAAACCCGTCGCGGCAAGCGTTGAGACAAACGAAGCACCACCGCCGCCAAGCGAATTTGCCACAAAAAAACTACCCGACGCGTGGCTTGATTATGCAACTGCTGATGATGGAATACACAAAAATGATCCCGTATTTCTTGAACAATGTCTTAAAAAACATTTAGGCGATGCACTAGAACGTGTTATTATTTTTGATCGCGAAAACATAGCTATTGCCGTAATCGTTGGACCAGATAAAAAACGTGAAGCGCTTGGTATACCGATTTTTGACAGCTACAGTACTGTCGTTAAAAACTTTGGTGATAAAAAACATTATCGTTATGGAAAAATAACGCGTGTTAGTCGCGCGGCAATCTTTAAACCAGAATCAATTGACAGCGCTCTTGGGCCGGAATTGATTACATTAGGAAGTATTATTCAGTAAAAATTCTATAAATGGCAAAAGAAAAACAAGAAAAACCTAAACTAGAACTTGCACCGACGGTTTTAATAACACCGGAGTCGGCGGAACTTGATTTGGAAAACGAACCAACGGGCGAAGAAACACCCGAGACAGCTGCGGCTAAATTAGCGCGTATAGAAGCAGCCGCCCTTAAAGCCGACCACGAACTAAGTGCCGCGGTTCTTCAGGTAGAACGCCTTAAAACAACCGCCGCCGAAAGCGCGCGTGTGGACGAGATAAAAGAAAAAGAACAAACGCTTTTTTCCGGATTAAAAGACGTTCTCGGAAGAGCTTATTGGAAACTACGCAGTATCGGCAAAGCACCAGAAACGGTTGAAGCAATAAAACTCATTGCCAAGGCCCAACAAGGCAAGAAAAAACCTAAAGAAATGTCCGAGGTTGAACGTACGCAGATGATGCTTAAAAAAATATCACAGCAAACACACGAAGAGTACGGTTTGATAAATCCCAAGGCGAAAAAAATTGAAAGTGGTTCATCGCTTATAAACTATATTGAAAATTGGACGCCCGCCTTGTCTGACGACGATGAAGAGGCGGCCGAATGGCTTGCCAATATAATGGTAAAATTTAACTCGGCACGCGATGTATATACAAAAAATCCGGATTCGGAAAACGTAAAAAATGAATTAAAAACTATTTTGGAAATTACTGGCGCGGCGCCGGCGACCGAGGAAGTTGTTGAAGAAATTTGGGCGTCGGGCAAAGCAGGCGCGATTATCAGAGCCGGCGAAACCAGAATTGACGACTATTTTCACGAAGCCGTACGGGCTTATCCGCAAGTTTTGATAGAAATAAATAAAAAAAATATAAATAGAAGTTTTGGAATAGAACAAGACAAAAAAGCAGGCGCCAATAGCGTCGTTACGGTTAGAAAAACTGTACGCAAAAAGCCACCCGCGTCAAAAGACAACCAACTTGAGGCATAAAAACATCCCCCACTTTTAAAGTGGGGGATGTTTTAGTAAGGAAATAAAAATTGACTAGCCCCTCCCTTTGGTAAAAGGGAGGGTGGCCGAAGGCCGGGAGGGTTCTGTTTATTACGTTAAATTATTTACGGCGAAACGAACTCCCCCTACCCCCTCTTTTGCAAAGAGTGGGCTAAGATTTTTCCAGCCACACAATAATTTGGTGTTTTTGTTATTTTTATTTTACTTCCGCTTCAATCTCTATCAAACGATTATATTTTTCCACGCGTTCGGAGCGGGAAAGCGAGCCGGTTTTGATGTATTCGGCATTAACAGCGACAGCAAGGTCAGCAATAGTCGTATCAGCAGTTTCGCCGGAACGATGCGAAATAACCACCTTGTAGTCGGCTGAGCGGGCAAGCGCGATCGCGTCCATTGTTTCGCTAAGCGTACCGATTTGATTAAGTTTGATGAGAATAGCATTGGCCGCGCCACGGTCTATCCCCTGCTTTAAACGAGCGACGTTCGTTACAAAAAAGTCGTCACCAACAAGCTGAAGATGCGTACCACATTCTTTGGTAAATTTAATCCAGTTATCCCAATCATCTTCGGCCAGTCCGTCTTCAACGGAAATAAGCGGATATTTTTCTTGCCACTTGGAATAGAGCGCGATCATCCGTTCGGAAGTCAAGGTTTTCTTGTCAGCCTTAAGCACATAGCGCTTAGCCTTGGCGTCATAAAATTCGGTTGAAGCTGGGTCTAACGCAATCGCCACTTCGGCGCCGGGTTTATATCCAGCTTTAATCATTGCCGAGACAATCAACTTCATTGCAATTTCGTTGCCGCCCAAAGTTGGCGCATAACCACCCTCGTCGCCCTTACCTGTATCAAAACCTTTGGCCTTTAACAATTTACCAAGGGCATGAAAAATTTCCGCCCCAGCGCGAACACGCTCGGCCATTGTTTTTTGGAGCGGGACGATCATAAACTCTTGAAAGTCCACGGTCCAACCGGCGTGCGCGCCGCCATTTAGTACGTTCATCATCGGGATGGGGAGATTGTGGGCTGTGAGTTTTAGATTGTAGGCTTTACGGAGAAAACGATAGAGCGGCAACTTGGCCGAAGCGGCGGCGGCGTGTGCTACCGCAAGCGACACCGCGAGAATCGCGTTTGCGCCAAGTTTTGATTTATTTTCCGTGCCATCAAGCTTGATCATTTTTTCGTCCAAAGCGCGAAGGTTTGCGGCGTCCATTCCTTTAACCGCCTTAGCAATAACGTCATTTACATTCGCAACAGCTTTAAGTACACCTTTGCCACCATAGCGTGTGCCGCCATCACGAAGCTCCAACGCTTCGTGCGAGCCAGTGGACGCACCCGAAGGAACAGAAGCAACACCAACACTGCCATCGTCCAAAATTACTTCGGCGCGCACGGTTGGGTTGCCGCGCGAATCAAGAATTTCCCAAGCTTTGACTGCTTTGATCTTAGTCATGTTGTTATTTTTTGAGATTAAGATTAATGACTAAAGCATTATAACCGATTCACCCGCAAAGAAGCAAAAAAATACCCCCAGTTTAAAAACTGGGGGTATTTTTGTTTAATTTATTTTTATTGCATCTCAAAGGTCAGTGTGACGTTGGAGGTGACATCAAGCGATCCAGTTTCAATTGACGGTGCGGCCGAGGCAGAGCTTCCCATACTATCCTTGGCATAGCTCAAATACGGCATTGGCGCATAACCATTATTTGATTCGCTAAAATTAACGACCTTGGAAAATTTAATACCAAGTTCTTTGCTAAGCGTTGCGGCTTTGGCCGTCGCGTCAGCAATCGCTTTTTCCCGAGCGCTAGTTTGAAGCGTTTCCGGATTATCAATCGTGAAATTTAAACCCGACACTTGGTTGGCGCCAGCGCTCGCGGCGGCGTCCAAAACCTGGGAGACTGCATCAAGCTTGCGAACCTTAACGGTCACGCCCTGATCAGCAGTATAACCAATTATGGTTTGTCTGGAACTGGAGTAATCGTAGTTTGGATAAACGTTAAAGCGTGACGTTTTAATGTCAGCCGGCAAAACACCAACCGTTTTAAGCGTCGCGATAAGCGCGTTCATTTTTTCGTTGTTTTTCTTAAGCGCGTTTTGAACATTGGCGTCCTGAGTCGTCATTCCCATATCAACCGTGGCGATGTCTGGCGTACCGACGACTTTGCCCGTACCGTTAAACGAAATTACTTGACGCTCGGCCGGCGCTTTGCCGATGACGCCAGTTTTGATGGTTTCGTTTCTAATGACCACGGTCAAAAAAACCAAACCGTAAACGAGTAAGATGGAAACAAGAAGCGCAAAAAGGCGATTCTCTTTCCAGTGCGGCCAAAAGCTGCAGTGTTTGCCGCAACTTTCGTCGGATGACTTGCTTGTGAAAGCCATATTTTTTAACTTTTAAGTGTTAGCTTTTAACTTTTAGCCGCTAAAAAGCAATGCTAAAAGTTAAAAGTTAAAAGTTAAAAGTTTTTTAGCTTGCCGTAGAGCGGCTTAACGCCGGGCAAAATTTTCCCTTCCAAATATTCAAGCATTGCGCCGCCGCCGGTTGAGATATGATCAACATATTGACTCATTCCCGATTGTTTAACCGCTTCAACCGTTTCGCCGCCGCCAACCACACCCATCGCACGCCCCTTGCTTCGCGCGGCAATTATTTTTGCGAGCGCCATTGTGCCATGACTGTAACGCGAATCTTCAAACATCCCGACGGGGCCATTCCAAACAATCGTTTTTGCTTTTTTAAAAAGCATTGCCCAGGCCAAAATTGTCCGCGGACCAATGTCGTAAACCGCTTCATTTTTTAGACAGATGGCAAACGGATCTTTGGTCGCAACGGGAACGACGCGAGCGCGTCCAGGGCGCCCGCTCGCCGGACCAACAACAACATCAACTGGCGTTTGGACATTTTTGAAACGCAGAATTTTTTTTGCCGCTTTTTCTTCGTCAGCGTCCACACCCGATTCGCCAACACCAAAGCCACGCGCCGTAAGCAAAGCGTTTGCGAGTCCGCCGCCAACAAAAACAATTGAAAACTCTTTTGCCAATTTGCTAATGAGACCAATCTTGGTGTTAATTTTAGCGCCGCCGATCATGGCAATGGACGGCTTTTCCGGTTTTCCGGCAATGTGTCCCAAAACAGCAAGTTCGCGCTCCATAAGCAGGCCAGCATACGAAGGAAGGTAGCGGGTAATGGCCGAGACCGAGGCGTGTGCCCGATGCGACACGGCAAAACCGTCGTTAACGTAGACATCGGCAAACGAGGCGAGAAGTTTGGCAAACGAACCGCTGTTTGATTCTTCGCCGCGGTCAAAGCGCAAATTTTCCAACATAAATATTTGTCCGGAAACAGCAGAAGAAAGCGCGGTGGGAATTTCTTTGTCAGAAAACGATTGTGGCAAAAAGGTAATTATCTTTCCGGAAATTTGCGCCAAGCGTTTGGCAATGGGCGCGAGCGAAAAGTTTTTTTCTCGTCCGGTCGGACGGCCAAGGTGGGAAATAATCACGGTTATTGCGCCGCGGGCAGAAAGATACGAAAGCGTCGGCAAAATTGCCCACAGACGCTCGGCGTCGGCGACCTCGCCCTTTACAAACGGAACATTGGCGTCAACGCGCAAAAGAACCCGCTTGCCGCGGAGATCCTTAATTTCGCGAATCGTGCGAAGGTTCATAGTTTAATATTATATCACAAAAAACAATTGAGTAACGCGCGGTCGCCTTCGTGACGGAACCCGCTAATCCTAATTCTAGAAATTCAAGAAGCGTCCGACCGCACTAATAAACAAGTCTGGAGTATGACGCAACGCGCCTCGCAACTCCGTCACCGTGAACCATCTTACTTCGGCGACTTCCTCATATGCGATTCTAAAATTACACGCTGGCTCGTCCATCTTGCCATAGAACCACTGCAAAAAGTACGTTGTGTCACGTTCAACAAGCTCTTTCATTCCTGGAACTACTTGTATCGAAACGACGCCAAGTTCCTCCTGGATCTCTCTAAGCATATTTTCCAAATACGACTCGCCTTTTTCCACCGTCCCAGTTACTGCCGGTCCCCATTTACCCGCACCCTGTCTTTTTTTCAACGCTCTCTTGGCCAGCAGGACATCTCCCTTTGAGTTGGTAAGCCAGAGGGCGGTGACGCGGTATATTTCATCGCGGCCAATCGCGGTCCTTTCCTTGCTCCCGACTAACTGGTCATGCCTATCAAACAATGGAATTTCCGACATATAATATGCAAATGCAGATCTGTATTATATCATTGTTACACATGGGATGTACAAAAAGCCGTCCAAGGAGAGCCTTGGACGGCTACGAGGATTGTCGTGCACTACAGGGTAGCGATGTCGACGCCTAGGTCAGCACGAAGTCTTGGCGCAACTCTGCCGAGGACCGCAATCCCATTCTTAGAAGAACAATATCGCGCCGATGTCCCGTTTGACCGGGTGACTCGTACCCATCCGCGACTCTCCAAGACCTCAAGGACATCCTGGAACCCCAGATTCCAGGGTAAAACAAAAGGTACCTCGGGGTGGGCCTGGCGCAGGGACATGATTGCTTGGGCGATTTGGTCAATGGTTCGCTCGTCCTTACGGATCGATGCAAGAAGCAGATAAGGCGTTAGCTCTACGTCGCTCATGTAAGTCTCCCTCCTACCCGAACATTAGCGCAGTTTTCTCGCAAACACAAATATCCCCCGACACCAACCAAAGTCAATTCTATCACCCCAGAAGTACCGGTTTCTTCGCTTTAATTTGGCAAAAACGATAGATGCTGCCGAGCCTTGCTCTCAGTACGGGCGAATATTATATCACAAAACCGACCGGTATATTTCCATTATCTTTTGATAGTGGTCAGCCGGGTCGTAAAGCTTAATCGCGCGCTCGCGGCCAAGATACCCCATCCGGCGAATTAGCGGCTCGTTTTTGGCGAGATCGCGAATGGCGTCGGCGAGCGCCACGGCATCACCGGGCGGCGTGAGGATGCCGGTTTCGCCGTTTACCACGTTCTCGGGAAGCGCACCAATTGCGCTTGCAATAACCGGCTTTCCCATTGCCGCCGCTTCAATCGCCGTCAGACCAAAAGTTTCGTACGAAAGCGATGGCACGACAACAAAACGCGAAGCACTAACTGCTGCAAGCACGTCGTGATGACTCATTGACCCGACCAATTCCACGTTCTTAAGCCCCGCAGTTTTAATATATTCTTTAAGACGTTTTTCCATCGGCCCCGTGCCAACCACCTTAAGCCGAACTTCAGGTACGCGTTCCATTGCCGCAAAAAGCGTGCCAATTCCTTTTTCTTCAGAAAGACCGCCGACATAAATTATTTCCGCGCCCGGCTCAAAATTTGGTTCATAAAATTGCGCGTCTATAAAATGCGGGACAACGGAAATTTTTCCACTCCCCCTCCCCCACTCGGCAAATTTCTTTTTTACAAATTCAGACGGCGCAATAAGTTTGGTAACCAGCCGCTCGTCCAAACCAGCCATATAATGATAACGATATGCAGCCGCGTCCAGTGCCGAAGCAACAAACGAATTTTTTACGCAGCGGTGCAAAATCGCCGCCGAATAATGACGAGGTTTTACTCGCTCGCAAGGCGCGCCGTGATCAAAAAGTCCGTAAGACGGCGAAAGATACGCATAATCGTGAAGCGTTTGCACAATTGGAATCTTCGCCTCGTTAAGCGCCACGAGCACCGAAGGCGAAAGTTGGTGATAAATATTATGAAGATGAGCAACGTCCGGCTTATAGACGCGAATAAGATCAGTAAGTTTGCGTTTGGCCTCAAACGAATAAAAAAGCCGCCCCGAGGCCTTGATCGCATTCCAGCCGATTCGCGGATGCTCCAATTCCACGCGTGAAACAAAAAACCGATCCGATTCGGCGCGAACATTTTGCGGATCTTTCATCGCAAACGGAACAACGTAGTGGCCGTTCTTTTCCAACAAATCTTCCAACGCGAACATATATCGCTCGGCACCGCGTTTTTGAAAATAAAATTTATTTATGGAAAGGATCTTCACACGGAAATTTCTTCGCGTTTAGCGATAACAAAAATTAACGCGGCAAAAAAGAAAAGATAAAGCGCCAGCGTTCGCACCTCTAGGTACGATCCAAGAAACGCCTGGAACATCACGGCTGAAAACGCGCCAATGTAGCCCAAAGCCAAACCGCGATTAAACGAATCGTCCGAATGTTTGTAAAGCCGCCATGCGGTTCTGACCATAAACGACATAAGGAGCACGTATACGATAATACCCATTGTGCCGAGTTCACCCCAAAGCGACATCCAGTTTGAATCTATTTGCCCGTCGGTTCCATAAACGCCGAAAGGAAGGCCGAGCCGGTCATAAGCAGTTGTATTGTGAAGCGCCGCCGCCGCGCCGCCGCCAAACATTCCCGGACCAAGACCAAAAAATGGCGCAGCGGGAACAACAACGCGCGGCGTTTGAATGAGCCAATAGACCCGGCCAAGACCGTAATATTCGCCTTGCAAACGTTCGGGCGAAAACGCTTCAAAAAATCTTTCGGTAATTGTTTGTTGCGGCACATCGGTAAGCAGACGAAGAACAACACGATCATACAAATAAAATGAAACAACAATTGCCGCAAAAATTCCAAGCACAGCCGCGACGCGGCGATCACGTTTAATAAAGAGGCCAATGACGACAAAGCCGAGCAGAAAACCAAACCACGAAGCGCGCGAATAAGTTAAAACAAGCGCCGAAATTCCGACCAAAAAGAAAACCCAAAGCCAGCGGTGCTCTTCCCGTTTTTTAAATTCATAGGCAAAACCCAAACCAATAAGCAGAAAAAAACATAAAAACGTTCCCAGCTGATCGTAACGACCCATTGTTGCAAAAATACGTTCGCCAGGCGCCCAAAATTGTTCCACGCCGGCGGTTAATTGAATACTTTCATAAAAACGGCTGCCCGAAGGAAGAAGAAAAGTATCAATCGCGCCGTGAAGTGCCGCCTGAAGTACACCAAGGATTGATTCAAAAAAAGCAACACCAAACAAGATGTAAACCGTTTCGCGAATTCGTTTCTTGGGCGGCGCCAAGTAACTAACCGCAAAGAACAAAATCATATAGCGAATAATCTGCCTTACCCCGAGCGCGGCCACGCCCAAAGGAACAAGATTAACAATAACCGACGCGGCAAGCGTGACAAGCAAAAGAACAAACGGCAAGTTTAACGGCGTATACGGCACGCTGCCATTTTCAATAACGACGTGAACAATAACGAGCACAGCAAGAATATAAACCGCGACTTCGGGGAAATACCGCGCAAAAACATAAAGCTCGTTTGGAACAAACTTTAGAAGAAACGGCTCAAAGACAGTCCAGATAGCAATGGCCACCGCGAGAAAATACGGACGGCAAACAGCAAGCGCAATAACGCCGATTGTAAGTATGGCCGCAAGAACCGTATATGGCGAAACAAATCCAACCGAAGCGCAAAGAACAACAGCACAACCAATAACCGCCCAAAAAATACGGCGTTCAAACGGCGTGCGCAAATTGATTGCTCCGGCTAATTTTTCTGATAAATTAGGCATTGAATATTATTATAACATGAAAACAGAGATTAGAGATTGGAGATTAGATGTTAGAAGATGGGTGCAGGTTTTCCATTATTTAAATAAAAAGGCGGTGAGAGAATCCTTGAAGGACTCTTTCACCGCCCGCCTTGCGCGCGAATCGCCAAGACTACTTGCGACGACTACGGACTAGCAGTCGCGTCAATGATGCAACCCCACTTTGGGATTTCCCGACAAACCTCACCCGACGCCGTCCGACACATTCCACAACCCGCGCGAACACAACCGTTAATCGTCCACGACCGCAGGCCAAAATAAATTCTCTGGCCCGCCGCCGTGATCACGTATGGCGTAAACTTGGTCAACTGAAGACCATCGGCCACAAGCGGCGTGTTGTTATTGGTTAGCGTGAGATTATCACTCCAAACAATTGGCGACACAACCGTTGTCTTGTGGTAACACGACGACACCCAGCACGAATCCAAATCAGCACCAATCCCCGCTCCCACGTATGCCTCCGATACTGGCGGCGCTCCAGCAAGCCCATCAGCGAGCAAGCCTGTCACCACGATCGCCACCCTAATGTGCGGACCTTCGCGCGTGCAGGTAATTGTTCCCTGTGAAGGTGGCGGCTCACCCCATTCCGGCGAAAAAATAATCCCACCATCGGTAACTTCCGCATCGGCGAAAATCGCGACGTCGCTTGTGGCAACGGCATCAAAATTCGCATCTGCCACACTCACATCAACACCGGCATCAGTTGACGAACCGCTACTACCACCGATTCCACCAGTACCACCAGCGTCCAACGCCGAACCACCACTTCCACCAGAACTACTTGCTCCGCCAACAGAACCAGCACCACCGCTTGTTCCCCCGGAAACACCACCGGTTCCGCTTGTTCCGCCACTTGATGTACTTCCGCCGGTTGCCGAACTTCCACCAACACCACCAAGGCCACCGTCAGAATTTACAACAACAGCTTCACACCCATCGGCCGGATTATTGTTTGCGTCCGTCCAACCTGGCACACAGTGAAAGACAGCGCACTTCCCTAGAACGCAAGCGTCAACCGCCGAATGGCGGCTAAACCCCAGGTTTGGGAATGAACAATCATTTCCACACGCCCCGCAGTTCTTGGTGTCGTTTTCCAAATCCCATTCCAAGTCATCCACAACACCGTTGCAATCGTTATCGTGATGATCACACACCCTAACGCCATCTGTCGTCGACAAACAAGCGTACTCGCAACCGTCTTTGGGACGGTTGTTCGCATTCCAATAAAGCGGTTCACATTTCCCTATCTCACAAACCCCAGCAACACAGAGCGCGACGGCGTGATCAAAATCACACACCTTTCCACACTCTCCGCAATTCTTTGGATCATTTTGCTTGTTCCAAAGATCATCCACAATACCATTGCAATCATCATCCTTGCCGTTGCAAGTTTCAATTGTTGGGAGAACAACTTTGTTGACGACATCTTTGTCACACTCGGCCGGCCACACACCTTCCTTGCAGGTCATAATCCCAACACGACACTCGCCCAAGGTCAGAAGTTTCCCAGCCATATCGGTTGCGCCGCACGACCGTTGGTTACCATCGTGACATTCGCAACCATCATCAACGACACCACTGCAGTTGTTGTCAAGGTTGTCGTCACAACGCTCTTCGCTTGCTTTATTATGCGACCCATCTGGCGCAACCGAACAAATGACGCCGTTTTTTTCTTCGTTGCATTCATACACCCCGCCAACACAAACTCCAAGTCCATTGCAGGCGATCCCGACTGGGAATCCTTCATCAGCAAACCCATTGCAGTTGTTGTCTTTGCCGTCGCAAATTTCTTTGGACGGTTTAGTGTCTCCGGCGCAGTCGGTCCACAAACCCTTAACGCACACCTTTGTCCCTTCGTGACACGCGCCGATTTTTGATCCGCAAGCTATCTGTTCGCCTGTATGGAAAACGATGCCGTTTTCGTAACAAGGCGCGTCTTCGGGCGGAAGAACTTGAGTAACATTGATGATAATGACGCCCGGCGCGTCAGCCGCACCAGCATCCGGCGAAAAAGCAGCAGTACACTTCGTGAAACCTTTTCCGTCAAGCTCGCAATACTGTTTGCCCGACTCCTGATTTGGCTTATCGCCCGGGCGATAGCAGGCGCGGAACGAACCCGGAACGCAGTCAGACGGGTTTGCACTCGTCGCTGTTTCCGTTCCTGTTCCAATTATCGCAACCGTGTTGGTAACAACATTAGTTACCGTGCTCGCCGTCGCGATCGCGGAACTCGTTCCCGATCCCGTCGCGATTGTTGACGACGTTGACGTTGTCGCCACTCCGGTTTCCGTGGTTGTGCAAATGCTTGTTCCCGAGGACGAGTTTGTTCCAGCTTTGCTTGTCGTTTTGACTTGTCCTCCACAGCCAATTACGAACACCAAAATTCCAAACCAGTACCTTTGCTTCATTGGGCTATCCGATCCTTTCTTTTCGTTACGTTTGTATCTTTACACATTGCGCCAGGCCAAACGCAATATGATTGTCAAAAAACATATTCTGACCTGATGCACATTCTCCTATTCGCACATCAGACCGCAATATTCAGCTAAATATATGGATAGCAATAACGTCAAAATTTACCGCTAAAATGCGTTTGTGTCAAATAACAAAAAATAGCCCGTAGGCTATAAGGCTATAAATAAAGAGGCGCGGCAAAGGAGTGTTCCTTTGCCGCGCTCTCGAGAAACGATCGCTAGTCTATGGCTGGCGGACAAACCCACCGGTCATTGACTTGCAAATCCCAGTGACCGCCAACCCCTGAACACCTTCCATTGAATTCTGCAACCAGCGGTCAGCAGTTGCAGGACCGACACCGACCAAGTTGAACACTTGGCCGATGTTCTGTATCGGCATCACCGGAATTTCGTAGCGAGCCAGGGCTCCCCACGTTGCCGTTGCACAGTAGCTACGACTTCCCCACGTTCCCAGCGCGTCACCCTCAAAACACACCTGCGTCGGTGTACCGAAAGCGCTGTTTATCCCCTGCCCCATCATATTGTCCGTGGTAAGACCTAGACCTGCGACGCCGTAAAGCGTGATGTAGACGCTGGATCCAACCAACTGACAATCCAGAGCTGCGACTGCGCCAGCCGGAACCGGTGAAGGTGCCGGGCGACCATCTGTCGTCGCGTCGTGTGACACGATTGTGTCTGGACTTCCAGCGTCGGGAGTTGTTCCCGTACCAGTGGAAGTTGCCGTCGCGGTCAAAGTGACCGTTACGGCATCAGGCGTGCCGGCGTCCACGGTGGTCGCTGTACCCGTGCCAGTTCCCGTTCCGGTTCCGGTACTAGTCGGAGTTGACGTTGTCGTCGTCCCCGTACTTGTCGCCGTGACCGTTGCCGTCGCTGCTGTACCTGTTCCAGTTCCAGTCGCCGTGGACGTTCCCGATGGTTCACAAACCACCTTAAGAACCCCACCCACCAAACGACACACAAACCGTCCGTTATAGACTCCAGATGATGGCGAGCATTCCTCACCTTTCCTAACCAAATCCCCATCAAACTGACAGAGTGAGATTCCGGCGTCCACAGTGGTCGCCGTGCCTGTTCCGGTTCCGGTTGAAGTCGGAGTTGACGTTGTTGACGTCGTCCCCGTGCTCGTTGCCGTTACCGTTGCCGTCGCCGTGATACCTGTTCCCGTTCCTGTTCCTGTCGTCGTGTTTGTTGGAACGCTTGATGGTTCACATACCACCTTGAGGGTTCCACCAATCTGACGACACACATACCGACCGCTATCAACTCCCGGCGTTGGCGAACAAGTTTCACTCCTCCGAACCAAATCCCCATCCGCCAAACAGGTCGGAACAACAACTTCAATCCCCGTACCGGTGGAGGTTGCCGTAGCCGTGACGACTATTGCCGTTGCGATCGCGGTTCCCGTCGTGTTTACACCCGACGGTTCGCACTTCATCTGAAGACCAGACGAAGTCGTTCGGCAAACAAACCTTCCATTGTCCACTCCCGGCGTTGGCGAGCAGGAGACACCCCTACGAACCAACTCCCCCTCGGCCGTGCAGGGATTTTCAACAACCACGTTGATGATGACCGTACTGTCTACGTTCGCTGCACTGTCGGCAGTCTGAACGATTCCGCCGTCAGTAGGACACCCTTTGCACTCACCCCAGACATTCTCCCTGGTGCAAGTCTTGACCCCAAGTCCACTACCATCACAGTCACACTGCAACGTAGTGTTCGTGGAGCACTGCAGCACGATGATCTGCGCGTCCAACTTGGGCGCGATGATCACGGTGTCCGGCGTTGGCGCGGGTGCGTCAACGGTGACGATTGGCGCCGCATCAACGGGCGCATCAGGAACGGTGACGACGATTGGAGCTGTGTCAGCGGACTGAGTGCCCGTATCAACAGCGACCTTCACGTCACTGCGGCCGGCGTCGGCCTTGGTTGCGGGTTTATCACCCGCGATTTCAGCGCCGCAGCCGATGGTCAGGAACAACGAAACGATTCCGAAACACGATACAAGACGATTGGACTTCATGACGATCCTCCTTGAAATGGTTGGGGTTGGCATACCGCCCCTTCTATACAGATTGTGATCCACGGTATGCCAACCGCGGGAAATACGAGGCATCTTTTTATGCCCTTGGATAGAGTAAAACCCCCTCCAAACGCACAAAATTAGCTATTTTTATAACTCACTAATCTATCACAAAATGACGGATTTGTCAACACCCCCCCGAACTAGGGTTTAGGGGCTAGGGTTTAGGGGCTAGTTTTGAATTAAATCTAGATATTTTTCTTATTCAAATTCAGTTATAAAAGAAAAGAGGCCTTCATACATTTCTGTATAAAGGCCCCCGCGATTCAAGATCCACTTCTCCTACAACGGATTGAGGGAGAAAAAGAGCTTGAGGGTTTCGTCGTAGCCGCAGTTTCCACTGCGGACGAGCGCGGAGTTGTTACTCCAGCGCTCCTTGCCGTCCACTGTCCTAACCCCAACGACAGTGATTCGGTTCTTTGCCGCCGGCATTGGCAGTCCTTGCCAAGTGTACGTCGTCCCGGCGATGTACGGTTTGCAGAGTGTCCGCAAGCCTTCCCACCCACCAAGCGGATCACCCACCAGGCACACCCGCGAAATGTCGCCGGTCTGATACAGATTTCCGAGAACGTCGCCGCTCACGGTAACTGTACCAACATTCGCACTTGTCACCGTACAACTCACGTAAGCACTTCCACCGTTTGATGGCGGAAGTCCACCCGAGCATACGGTCCAACTCGGCACGCCATTATCCAGAACACACGTCTGCGTGCAACCAACATTGCCATTCGTACACTGACACGCAACTGTCCAATTGATAGGCGTCGTGCCGCACGTATTACAGCTGTTCGTGCAACTGCAACCACAGCTTGTGCTTGTTGCCGCCGTCGTGCCGCCAGTTGACGTTGAGTTGCCACCAGCGCCGCCGGTTGCCGGAGGATTTGACACCGCCGACCAAGTAAAGGGCGGAGTGCTCTGGTTCTGCACACAGGTCTGCGTGCAACGATTGGTGCCGTCCGAGCAGGTGACGTTTGAAAGTACCCTGCCCAAATGCGCCGCGTCACACACGAATGGATCAATGACTGATGTCATAGAACCACCCGTCGCCGTCGTGCCGCCAGTTGCCGTCGTTCCACCCGTGGCCGTACTGCCACCCTTTGGCGGACAGATACAGTCACTTACCGGACCACCCACGCCCTCACACTTTTGCACACCACTCTTTTGACCGACATCTCCGGCGCAGAAGCACTGAATGGTTACGCCTTTTGCAGAACAATCGGTCAAGCCGCCGACCGGTGTGGTCGTCGTGGCCGTCGTGCCGCCGGTTGGTGTCGTGCCGCCCGCTGCCGTGGTCGTGGCGACCGATGAGCTTCCGCCTGTGGCCGGTGTCGTGGTGCTGGTCGCGGTCGTATTTCCGCCGGTCGGTGTTGAGGTTGAACTAGCCGTTGCCGATGAACCTCCTCCCGATCCAGCCGTTCCAGCATCAGCCGTCACAACTTTCTTGTTGACCGCTTCCTCGGCGCCGCAACCGGTGCCGACAATGACGGGGCCGCTGCCCAAGAGAACTGCGAGAACCAAATACCGATACGTGTTCATGATGGTACCCTCTTCTTTCTGGACTGTGTCTAGAATCATACCGCCACTATGACGGTTTCTTGTCTAGCTGTTTGGTTGTTGGTTGACTGTTTTAGTTTGGATTTTTACAAGGTACGTATGCGCTGGCATTTTTTAATCCCAGAGCGTATGTATCTTGAAAATTGAGGCGAGGGATGGATAAGTGCGAACCACCTATCCATCCCTCCCTGACGACGTTGGAATCTAGAAGATTCCGCGACCGTCTGCCCGTGCTCCCTTTGGAGCGGGCTTTTCGTCTTCGTATGGGTCTATATCTTCTTCATCATCTACCGATTCAGCAACAGCCGCTGACGTTGTCTTGACGTTGTTGTTGTTGTTGAAGAAGCTCGCGCCGATGAAGCCCATGGCTCCGTAAGCGCTTTCAGTGCTAGACCCGCCACTCTTTAGGTGACCTCCCACAAACACTTGCACGCCGGGGATGAGCACTACTTTTCCAACACGGATTCGGAAGTCCACACCCGCCACTCCGCCGATTTCCGCGTGAAGGAACTTGAGTCCCTCCGTAATTCCGATCGGGATGTACGCCACTCCGAACCGAAGTCCAGCATAGTCGTTCATCCAGTAGCGCAAGCCGCCTTCAACGAGTCCGGAAAAGTACTTCTTTTGTCCGTTCCCGTTCTCGTCAATGACGAGCTCACCGTTTGCGTCGGTCTTCCTCACGCCAGGAACGCCGATCCCCACTTGTGTGTAGAGATCAAAGTTCTGGGTGAGTTCAAATGCCCCACCGACTGCCAGAACTGCACCGGAATACTTGAAGCTATTAGACATCATCCCCAAGAACTTGAGCTCCAAGGTGAAATGCGCAACAACTCCACTCCGTCCGTCCCGACCATCTCTACCATCCTTTCCAACCACTGCAGCAACCGGCTTCACGACGACCGTGGGCTTTGGCACACATTGCCATTTGCCATCTATCTGTCCCTCCATCATTCCCGCAACACCGGAACAGTCGCAGCGATCAGCTGGCAGATTTTGCCCTCTGGTGTTTTCGCAGACTGTCTTCGGAACAATTGCCGGATCCCAACCCATCTTGGCCAAAACCGAAGGTTGATCAACGCCGCCAACAGTCACGGTTACGGTCACCGTACCCTCGCCACCCTTCTTGTCAAAGGCAGTGAGCTTTATTGCCTTCTGAGCAACGCCATCAGTGATGAAGTTGCTAAGAATCGCGGTGTCACGAATGGTTTTGCCTTCCGTCAAGCACCCGACACAAGACTCGTGAACCATAATGTCCGGATACTTCTTCGCGCCCTTGCCAAGTTTCTGCTTGGCAATGCCGGTCACTCTGAGCTTGAGCTCAACGGTTTTCTCGTTCGCCACGTTTGACGTAAACTGCGGATCCAGTTGGATCATGATTTCCTCGGGCGGCGGGACAACGACTGGCGCTGCCTTTGGCGCGCGAGGTGCTCGGGGCTTCACGGCGCGACAAGTGTTCCCGTCTTCGCTGGCTTTAAACCCAGCCGGACATTGACAGTGCGGGCAACCGTTTGGTTGCCACTCCGCGCCGGTTGCCGATTCCCGACACCTTTGCGAATTGCTCTTTTCGGCACGAGCTGAAGAAACCATCCCCAAAATCACGAACAAAATCACGGACGATAGCGTTGTCTTCCTCATCTTGGTACCCTCTCCTTCTTCTTTTCTCTTTTTGAAGTTGCTCAGCCGACGACGGCTGATTTTTTATTCAGCCGTTTCAGCTGCGAAGTGGCGCGACAGGCGACACAGAGAAAAGGAGGGATTTCTAAGATCGTTTGTCACGCCGCTTCAAAGCTGAATTGATAATTTAATTTTCAAAGATTGGATCCGATCGGAAGAAAGGCAAGATGCACCTTTCTTCCGATCAGTTTTGCGTGCCAAACTACTTTGGCTTGTAACACTTCCCGCAGGTGGGAAGATCGCCGGTGCCGCTACAGTCAACAATGCATTCGTCTTCGCACTCTTTAGACCCCGTACAACGGACCCCCGTCCAAACATTATCTTTCTTCGAGGCCGCGTCTTCGGTGTTCACCGTACAAGCTCCGCAGTTAAAAGCTGGTTCTTCGGCCAACCCTGATGTCTGACGATCTGAGTCGTCGGATTCGTCTTCTCCTTGCTCTTGAGTTGCTTGCTTCAGAGCAAAGTCTAATCTGCTTATTGCCTCTTCCAGCTTGGCAATATCAGCCTTGATTCCTTTCTTCCCAAGCAGGGCGTCCAGAATGTCGTCCTGTTTTTGAGCAGTCCTCAATCCAACTATCCCCACCGCGGCCAACGTCGTCGCTCCAATGAATAAGCCGACCATCAACAGGCCAAAAAAGTGGCGGACTGCGCTTTCTCCGACAACTTCTTCGTGGCCTTGTTGCGTCGCTGACACATTTTGTTGATATCTGGCCTTTCGCGCCACGAGCCACTCTTTGAACAGTCGCTTCAGAACGGTTGTCCAAAGAATGAGAAACATTGTGAGCAACACCAATCCGACCAAAATTTCTTTCCAGTACTTCAACATGAACATGATATCCCTCCTTGCAAACGTTGTACGAACGAAAAATTGTTATCTTAGACGACCAATGCCGTCTTGCGCGTTGGTTTCGGACACATTATCCGAGCAAGCGCTTGCCGCGTTGTTGGTTAAGCCATCAACAGCTTGGCAAATCCTTGCTTTACGCGCGTTTTTTTAATTTATTCTTAGCTAATTTAGACCAAAACAGAATAGAGCAACTTAGCATAAAATGTCTAAAGTGTCAAGATTAATTAAGCATCACGCTAAAAACAACAAAAAATACGGCTTTTTGCCGTATTTTATCTTCCTCTTCAAAACAATTATACAAAACTCGGTGGATGTTCAACCAAATATTTGCGCGACTTGTCGGTAAGGAGAACGTAGGCAATGCTCAAAAATATACCAACGACAAAACCGATAAAGCCATTCGCAAGTACGTTGGGCTTAACCGGAAAACGCGAGACCAGCGGCGCGTCAACAAGTTTGATTTGCAAACCCGAGCCGCCAACGTAATTACTTCCGTAAGTGGTCATTACGTAGGCAATCGCATTGGCAATTTCCGTGGCCTGATCTTTGTCAGTGTGATAAACGGTGATGTTGAGCAAGCCCGAGCCTTGTTCCACGCGCACCGAAACCATCTGATTCCACTTTTTGCGACGGCGCGCATCGTCGGTTGGAAAGTATGACGAGTCAATATTATATTTTGACGAGAGCACGCGATTATAAAAATCGGTCGTGTAAACAATCTGCGCCAAATTTCCACCAACGCTTGCCGAAGCACGAATGGCAGTGTAAGGATCGTAATTAAGCGCCGCCGGCTGAATGATAAGCAGGCGAATAGAAGAAGAATACTGGAGCGGCTCAACAAACGATATCCCGCAAGCCAAAACCAAAAGCACGGCGGAAATAACGGTGATCAATTTCCACTTTTTTAAAATTATTTTTCCGTAATGCGGGTTGGCCGACATATTATTTTAGCGTTACCGATAATTTGATTTGTTTGCCCGCGCGCATTACCGAGAGTTCAACTTTGGCGCCCGAAGCATATTCCGCGACCACTTCGGAAAGCGGCGCGTCTTTAGTTATTCTATCACGTTCAACCGCCAGAATCACGTCGCCATCACGAAGGCCGCCAAGCTCAGCCGCACTTCCAACATTAACGGCTTTGATTTTACCAAGGCCAATAAGTAATGCACCCTCCGACGGAAAACCAGCGGACGGCAAGGCCTTAACATCAGCAACCGAAACATAGTGAACGCCAAGCGTCGGCCTGATTATTTTTTTGCCCAGAAAAACATCTTTCATCGCTTCGGTAAAATACGCCGCCGGTACGGCGCTGTTTTCGCTAGTGGCAACGGCGACAATTTTTCCCGAAGCGTCAATAACCGGCGCCCCCAACCCAAGGCCGACGCCCGCGAGAATCAGCCGCCGTGAAAACTTTTCCGAAGATTCAATTAGGTCAGCACGCGTCGTTACTGGTGTTTCGCGAACGGCAAAAACCGAAAAAACATTTAACCCGCCGCTTTTTGGCGCGTAAACGTTTTCTCCAGGGAGCAACGTTGTATCATCGCCAAACGGCGCAACATTTAAGTGGTCCGATTCAACGCGAACAAAAGCAAGACCGGTCGCCTCGTCTTTAATCGCCTTTCCCGCCGGCACGGTTATGGAAACTCCGTCAGCAAAAACGGCAACCAACTGATCGCGTCCCAAAAGAACATCCGCACTGCTCGCGATCCAACCGTCGGAAGTAAGAACGACGCCTTCGCCAACAATGTCAGTCGGAAGAAAAGCACCATCAATTCTGCTTCCAGAATGATAACGGTAAAAAACTACCGAACCGCGAACCGCCGAAGAAACCGCGTCCATATTTGCGACCGAACCAGCTCGGGAAACAGCTGGCGGGCGCATTTCGTTGGTCAAAATAATTTCCGAAACGTTGGTCGCTGACCTAATCGCCAAGGCCGCGCCAAGCGCACCCGAAGCCAACGAAAGTCCGATCACAACCAAAAGATTTATAATTTTTGTCCAAATTTTTTTATCCATATTCATTAAGCTGTTAACTGTTAACTTTTAACTGTTAGGAAAAACCTAAAAGTTAAAAGTTAAAAGTTAAAAGTTTTTTAACGCCAGCGCGCTGTTGCCGTTAGTAAAATTACGGCCGCGGCGGCGGTTAATGCCGAACGCTTTAGTTCGCGCGAAGCGGCGTTTCTGGTAATTCCAATTAATGTATAAGCAATCGCCGCAAGCAGTCCCGCGCTTACCCAATAAGAAAAAGGAAACAGGTAGATTATAAGATAACTTTCAGCGATGACAACGGCAAAAGCGGCGGCCGCAGGAAGCGATGGTGCTGGCGAAAGCGTGAAAAGAACAAAGGCGAGAATAACGGAAATTCCGGCAAAAATCAAGAAGGATGAATATTGATTAAAATTAAGAAAAACCGTCGCCGCAAACAAGCCAGCACTCGTAAAAAAGATTATAAGGAGCACGCTCCACTCGGAAATAGCGCGAAGTAGGTCGGTGTAATAATTTCTCGCCACCGCGAACGGCAACTGCTTGATAAGCACAAAAAATAAAAATGAGGCCAACAAAGAAACCGCCAAACGCAAAGAAATTTCTTCAACAAAAAGCATTGCAAAAAAAGAGCTGGTCGCGAGCAGCGCCGGCAAAACCTCGGGGGCAACTGGTTCGCGCTTTTTAAATGCGAAGACTATAAGCACACCGCTCGTTGCTATAGAAAGCGCGATGATGCCAAAAAAACTCCACTGAAGCATTGTTGGATAAAACGCCGCCAAAAGCAGCATCGCAAAAAATGCAAGCGAGGCGAAATACGCGATTATTTTTCTAAAAAATTTCATTGGTTTAAAAAGGCCGAACAGCCTTAAGCCACTCGTTCTTATCAGCTAAAGCAATCAACTTATTATATATTTTATCTGACCCCTTTCCCGACTTAAGAGCCTCGCTATAAGAAGTAAGCTTGGTAACCAAAGCAAAATGGGTTTCTTTTTCTTCGGCCGGAACCACAAGTTCAAGCAAATGATCGCGAATAGCCTTGACCGACACTAAATCATCTTTTTTAAAAGACGAAAAAGCGGCAAGCACAGCAATGCGATAGTCAGCATCTGTTAAAACCATTCGTGATGGCTTAACCACAACATTTGATGATCCATTCTTAACCACCAAGGTTCGCAAGACAAAAAATCCTCCAGACAAAACAGCGATCGCGAGTCCAACAAAAACAATCTTGCGAATATTTTTTTGAAGCATAATGCTTACCGGTTTGTCCGTTCCAAATACTCGGAAAGAATAACGTTGCCCGCCGTCGCAACCGGAATTGCCAAAAGCGCGCCAAAAATTCCGCCAACCGTATACCCAATCACAAGCGACAAAATCGCAACAATCGGATTAAGGCCGGTTGTTTTTTGCATCACTTTAGGAACAAGGATCATATTCTCTAGACGCTGAATAAGGAAGAAGAGAACAAGAACTAATATTGCCTTGGTCGGCGAGGTGGAAGCGGCGAAAATAACCGCCGGAACCGTTGCCGCGACCGGTCCAACATAAGGAACAACCTCCAAAACGCCCGCTAAAACCGAAAGCAGCAAGGCATACTTAACCCCCAAAATTGATAACCCGGCATAGGTTACGATGCCGACCGCGAACATAAGAATGAGCTGACCCAAAAGCCATTGCCCGACTTTCTTTTGCATCTTTCCAGCAATATCCAAAACCAGTTGGTGATATTTTTTTGGCGCGATCGCAACCGCCATATCGCGAATACTGTTTCGCTCCACCACCATAAAAAATGAGAGCACGAGCACAATGAAGAAAGAAACGATTCCCGAAAAAACACCAGAAACGGTTGAATATAGTCCACTAAACCAATTAGCGACTCCCGAATTAAACGCGTCCACGCTTTGATTAAAGCTATTTTCAAAACCATAATGCGCGCTCGCCGACTGCAAACTATTAAATCCGGAAAGCGCTTTTGTCCATACCGCGCTAAAACCGGCAATGAGATCACTCCATTCTCTTGCAATTAACGGAACTAGCAACCAGACTAAAGCGCCGAGTAGTGTAAAGAAAACAATATAAACAACGAGCACGGTGAGTGACCGAGGAATTTTCTTTTTTTCTAACGCATCGGCAATCGGGCTAATCGCAAAGGCAAACAGAATAGAAACCAAAATCGTGCCGACAAGATCGCGAAATAGGTATATTAAAAAAACACCGAGGAGCACCAAAACAAAACGAACCATTGTTCCGGTGGACACAGAAATTACGCGTTTTTCTTCAGACATATTACTTATAATATATAAAAAACTAGGCGTTTGGTCAACGGACGACGAAAAAAGCTACCGAAGCCGCAAACATAACCACGGTTGCACCCCAACCAAAAACTTTTACCCACGAACCATTAACATAACGCCCCATCACCTGTTTGTTACCAGCAATAAGCAAAATAAGAACCATCAAAACCGGCGCAATCAGCCCATTTAGCGCCGCGGCATAATATAGCAAACGGAACGGCGGCACGCCCAAAAAATTTATTAATATTCCGATTAAGGTGGCAATGGTAATGATGCTATAAAATCCGTGAGCGTCTTTTAGCTTGCGATAAAGCCCCGAGCGCCAACCCAAAGTTTCGGCCAAAGCATATGACGCCGATCCGGCAAGAACCGGTATGGCAAGCAGACCCGTACCAACAACACCAAGCGCGAAAATAATTGAAGTAAACGGTCCAGCCAAAGGCCTGAGCGCCGCCGCCGCTTCGGTTGCCGTTCCGACATTCATAATTCCCGCCCGTCCAAGCGTGGAAGCTGTTGTGGCAATAATAAAGAACGCGACCAAATTAGAAAAAATCATGCCCGAAACGGTATCAAAGCGCATTTTTTTAATATCGGTCTTAGTCACTTTGGGCAACCCTTCCCCCATTGCCTTAAGTTTTCCGCAAACAATTTGCTCTTCATTTTCCTCACTGGTTTGCCAGAAAAATAAGTAGGGCGAAATAGTCGTACCAAGAATGGCCACCAGATTGAAAAAATATTCTTTGCTTAAAACAATGGTTGGAATAAAAACCGAACGCAAAATTTGCGACCAATCTTGCTTAACGACAAAAGCGGCGGCAACATAAGCCAAAAGCGACAAAGCGAAATATTTTAAATACCGCGAATATGTTTTGTAGGAAATAAAAATTTCCAAAATTAAAATTACAATCACCATCCCGACAAGCCAAACCATAAAATTGCCGCCAAATACTAACTCGGCCGACGAGGCCATCGCGCCGAGGTCGGCGCCGATATTTACCGTGTTTGCGACAAGTAGCAAACCAACCGCAAAAAACAAAATTGTTTTTCCAAACCGATCTTTAATTACCGCCGCAAGCCCGCGACCAGTTACAAGTCCGATCCGCCCGCACATTTCCTGAATCGCGATCATAAACGGCGTCGCAAAAAGCGCGATCCAAAGTTGCGAGTATCCAAACTGCGCGCCGGTTTGCGAGTAGGTGGCAATACCCGACGGATCATCGTCGGCCGCGCCGGTAATAAAGCCCGGCCCAAATTTTTTCAAAAATTTTTTAAATTTCATTTGTATATTATACCAGAAACGTAAAATTAAATCGCCGGAAAGGTTGTCCCTTTCCGGCGATGGTGCGTTCGCGTTTTTCGGTCTAGCGCTCACGAGTGAGCGAATACAAGACCCTTGGATCAAATTCACGCATAAACTGACTTTGCCATTCCCTAATCTTTCCGGAAAATAACTGCTCTAGCGCACCAGGCTTTTCTAGTCCCGAAAGAAGCGCAAAGGCGTTGTCGCGCAGTTTTGGTTCAAAGCGCTCACTCATGAACTTACGGACGGCCGAGGCAAAAACTTGTTTTTTGCCACCCGCGAGTCCAAGCGCTTGCGTATGATCACGGCCGACAAGCAAATCATCATCTTCCGCCTTTGTCCCAAGCTTCAGAATAACCGCAAGATAACCGCTAACGTCAATTTGAAACGGGGTTCGTCCGAAAAAAAACAAATCGGAAATAGCCGCATCAATCGCCATTATCCGATTTACTTGCGGAAATAGTCCGCCGACTACCGAAGATGAAGAACGATTGTCGTCTGTTGCGCAAATAAAACTCCTTGTCGTGAGGCGCAATCGCAGATCATACGTTTCCGCTCCTCCGCGATGGCCAGCCGCAAAAAACATTTCCGGGAAATTGCGACAAGCGAACGGTTTTTCGTCATGAACTGTGCAACGACCTTGTTGAAGAAAACGACACGGACGATTTAGTTTCCAACTAAGCTGCCAAGTGTTTGGCACGGGAAACATACCGTCTCGCCAAACTGCATCCACGCCAAGACTAACGCTCTGGCCGAAAAACTCTGTCGTCGTTTCGTCGGCAAGCGCCGCCAAAGCCAGAATCTCAAACAAGTTGACGGTGATTTGTGGGAACTTGCCAGTACAGCACGGACGAGAACATGAATCCGGACAGGCATTGCGCGAAAACAGAACTTTTTGTGAATTTCGCGCGAACAAAAAAGAGCCAACGCTCTTCCCAAACTGTTGAATCCACCAATGTTTTTCCATTACGTACTTCCTTTCCGTTGTTATGGCGAACATCAAAAACTACCACCCCTCCTCAAAAAAGTCAACCTCCCATCTTTCCACGATCGCGGAAAGATGGGAGGGGTAATATTTTTTACAAAACAAACAGCCGTGCCCACGAATGGACACGGCGTCGAGCAGGATTCTCTCCACGATTCCCGTCGGCAAAATTCAAACGACGAGTATTCCGCAAATGAGCTACCTTTCTTTCCTTTAAGGGCGCTACTTCTGCGACGCCCAAAAGGTTTGCTCCTCGGACAATTTACTGAGATCGAGTCCGAGACGTCCAGCGATCACGCGCGCAAATTCCATCCGAAATCCGTTACACCAACCCACGTGAACAATCGTGTTCGGCGGCAACTCGCCGCTTGGGGTCGTTTGGTGGTTCGCCCGATACAAGGTGCCTGTCTTCAAGAGCATCAAAGAGATTCCGCAGACCACGTCCCGAATGTTATAGCCCGAACTTAACACCTCATGCATCGCAGAAAGAGCTTGAAGCAGCCCTCTGTTCACAAAGACGACTTCAGACAAAATTTGACCAGCAACTTTGCTTCTGTGGTGCGCCACGACAACAAACAAACTCTGTCCGTTTTTGGGCGTCCTTCGTCCTGTTTTCTTCACGATGTCCTCCTTTGTTAAAACCAAACATTTACTGCAACTGCCACCAGATTGGCACACGTTTTTTTGCTTGTCAATCCATCATTAGCACGATCTCAAAACAAACAGCCGTGCCCACGAATGGACACGGCGCCGAGAATTTTTCCTCCTTCTACTTGGCTTCGCTCTTTTCGGACGCACCCGCTGTTTTGCAGGGCAGATGCCAACCGCCCAAACCAACGGCATACTCCCACGTTTCAGGATTTAACTCGCTGAACAAAATTTTATGAGCAACCGTGGTTGGCACAAATCTTGCCGCGAAAATTGCGAGAATCGCAGGCACTGCAAGGAGCAGAGGATACTCTTCCGCAAGCGGCCCGAGACGAGTCCAGATCAGACGAAACGGCAGACAATGCGGCGTTTTTTTCATTTTATCTCCCTCAACGACGATTTTTTCCGTGCAACCTATGAGTATGAACCATTACTCGTAGACAAAAATATGCAATTGCCGACAAACTTTGCCCTTGCCGCTCAGCTTCCCCACGAAGAGTCCAAGCCTCTTTGAAATCGGTGAACGGCGCTGCTCTTTGTGTTATAAGAGCACCTGAATCAAATTGGTTGTTTGGCGTCGTGCCTCGCTTGAACTCGCCAAGCAGTTGGGTTACTTCCTTTTTATAAGCATAGATAACAATGAACGACGGCTCGCGTTTCTTTTGCAAGAGCTTGAGATCCTCTTTGCTCTCAGCAATCTCCAAACAAACTCGCCCAACATTCACTGTCGCCTTTGCAAGATCGTTCCGACCGTCTTTGATGCGCGAGGCAACCAAACGAGCCTCGGTAAGAGTTTCAAACGGCGTGTGGTCATTTGTTTCAAAACTCTCAGAGTCACTATTTGGATCGTTTACTGAAAGTCCAAAGAGCAAAATCAGCCCATCAACTTCGCAAACAATCAAGTATCCTTTGATTTTTCGCATTACTTAATTCCTCCCAAAGTAAGTTGTGCGTTTTGTTCCGGCAACACCGTTGGTTGGTCATAGTGCCAACGTGTGTCAGCACCTTCGTACATTCCAACCTCTTTTACCCCCTCTATCCATCCCATACTTTGCGACACGCCGTTCGTATTAAGACCGGCCTGCTTAGCAATTTCGCGAGTCGTGGCGGTACCACCAAGATCAAGCAACGCTTGAACAATCTTTCTATGACGTGGTTTCATCTTCCCCTCCTTGCGCTCAAGATTATATCACTAATCTTTTGCCGTCAAACCAATTTTTTGTCGAGGTTTCGCCTCGACAGAAATAACAGATTAGTCGTTTAAAGACAAATATTTATTTTTCTCTTCGGCGTATATTTTTTCAATGCGCGAGGCGCTGATAGCCGTCCCATAAACTCGGAGATTATCAATATAACCAATGAGCGGAATTCCGTCCCCTGCACAAGATGATCCAATGTTTGAAACTAAATCGTTTAAATTTAAATTGAAACTGTTGGTAAGCGTCAAATGTCCGTTAAGATAATAGCTAGCCTTAGTTCCTGAACCGCTCCTTGCAATAGCCAAATGATTCCATTTGCCATATTGAATATCGCCGATCGCATCTTCCGGACCGGCGTTATAAACGCGCAAATGATTCCCTGGTGTATTCAGATAAACTGCACTGCTATAACAGCCGGGCGAGCGTTTGCCAATTAGTGTGTTAGAGGCGCCGCTCAATTTATTGAACCAAAAAGAAACCGTACCATCGCCAACGCCGGAAATGGCGGTTGTTACATACCCCGTACCATTAAGGTTAAGAGCGCAGCCTTGTCCCGATGGCGTATAGTTTTTATTAGTCGTCGCACAAATCCAAGTTGTGCCGCCGTACAAGGTTGCGACGTTTCCATTACCACTTGCGTCCATGGCCGAAGTTCCGCTACCATCTTCAAAATCAAAAACAGCAACCGCTTCAGATCCAGCAAGATGCTGGACGCTTGCTTCAAACTGCAGACCAGAAGCAACGGCGGCTTTTTCACGCAAGCCAGAAGTTGCGACAACAGCAATGGTTGAGAGGAGGCCAATGATAGCGATTGTCACAAGAACTTCTATCAAGGTAAAAGCACGGCGTTTCATAAATGATTTATACCATTTATCATCAAGATGTGTAATTACCGCACTTGACTAAAAATTCTTTTTGCGGCCGAGAAAGTTTTTTTATCTGCGCTTCGCGTTTGCGAGCAACGGACTCGGACACGGCTGATTTTTTCCAAACCAATTTTACCGGCCGACGCGAACGCGTGTATTTAGCACCCTTTCCCAAATTATGAATTTTAATTCTTGTCGCAACATCGGTTGTAATTCCCGTATATAAACTACCGTCGCGACATTTTACAATATAGACGAACCATTTTTTCATATTTATTCAGTATAACAAATATTCACCAACAATGTTTTCGCATTTTTTAAAACCTCCCATCTTTCCGCGATCGCGGAAAGATGGGAGGGGTGTTGTTTTTTAAATTTTTATTAAAATAAAATCGCCCCGATGACCGTCGGGGCGACTGAAGACGCCAATTCGCGTCTTATTGTTGTGCGCTAGCTCGCGGGACGTAACGTCATCACGTCACCTTCTAACACAAGCTCGCGATAGTAGCACGATGGCCGGGACTTACCGTCAGCACCCGGGGTGTGGCAAGCACCGTTGCCCTGCGGGGTCACGAGTATGAGCAACGAATTCTGCTCGCAGTTAACATATACCGCTACAACGGCGAGCGTGTCGCCCGAGGTAGCACCCTTGACCCAAAGTTTGTTCTTTGATGTTGACCAAAACGTCGCGACGTGTGTTCGCAACGTTTGAAGAAGCGCAGCTTCGTTCATATATGCCACGATCAACACTTTTTGTGTGACCGCGTCCTGAACTGCGACCGGGATGACGTTCGTTGTGCCGATCGTCTCAAAGATTGCCCGCAACTTCCCAAAGTCTATCGCCAGGACATTTCCTTCTTCCAAGGACGTATGCGTGTTGGACATTACCACTCCTTATGTGTCCGCGTTGGACAAAATTTGGTGCATTGACGCTCTGACCCTTTCCGCAAAAGCGTCTACATCGTCAAAGGTTTCCATTGTTGTCTGTACAATTCTCTGCGATTCGGTCATTTGAAGATGGATCAAAGATCCATCTTCAAAGCGGACTCTCAAATCCAAAACCGCGCTCGTAAGCAGTCTGAGTATTCCGTCGGTCGTCCTCGTCGGCAAACGATGATTGTCTACGGGTTCAAGCCGCAAACTAAAACAAGCCGATTCCAAAGAAATCGCGCCGGCTTGAAAGACGACCGTGTAGCTCGGCCACTCCATTTTTAGAAGCAGACGCTCAATCAATGCAAGTGCACGATGCGCCCCACTTGAAACAGTCAGAAACCAACGTTCTTTTTCCATTTGCGATCCCTCCAATGTAAAACGAACAATCATTCCACTCTCAGAACTTGCCCATCTTTACATACGTTAAAATAAAAATCAATCCCGGTCTCTCTCCCAAAAATGGAAAGCGGCCAGGATGATTAATTAACGCTAATTTTAAAAATATTTTTTACCGCAATATCCAACCACCATCAACGACAATGACCTGCCCAGTAATGTAGCTAGATTTTTCCGAAGCCAAAAAGGCGACGGCGTTTGCAATGTCCTCGGGTTCGCCCATTCTGGCGAGCGGAATCAGCGCCAAAGTTTGTTTTTGCGATTCTTCGTTCATTCCCGACGACGCGCCTGGCGTCTTAATCGCGCCTGGCGCAACCGCGTTTACGGTAATTTTTTTATGCGCGAGCTCTAGCGCGAGGGCGCGCGTAAATCCGTTAATGCCGCCCTTTGACGCGCAATAATGGGTAAGCCCTTCAAAACCAATGATTGACGCGACTGAGGAAATAGTCACAATCCGACCGCCTGGCGGCAATATTTTTGCTGCTTCTTTGGAACACAGAAAAACGCTTTTCAAATTTACATCCATAACTTTTTCCCAATCCGCTTCGGTCATTTTTTCAAACGGAACAAACGGATAGATGCCGGCGTTATTAATAAGCGCATCCAACCGACCAAACTTATCCATTGTCTGTTTAAAAAGTGCCGAGACAGCGGCGGCATTAGAAACGTCGCATTGAACACCAATCGCTTCAACCCCTAACGCTTGCAAATCTTTTGCCGTCGCGTCGCATTCCGTTTGTTTTAAATCGGCGACAACGATATTAAAACCGTCTTTAGCCAAGGCCACAGCAATTCCCTTGCCAATCCCCTTTGCCGCGCCGGTCACGATCGCGATTTTTTTATTTGCCGACATATTAGTAAAAATTAATTGTTAAATTCTTCTTTAATAATTATTTTTGCTTTTCTAAGCGCGATGCCGCGATGGCTAATTAAATTTTTTTCTTCTTTGGTCATTTCGGCGTTGGTTTTGTTTAACTCAAGATTATAAAAAATCGGATCATAACCAAAACCATTTACTCCTTTTGGTTCTTTGGCGATCACGCCGCGATATATGCCTTCGCACGTCCGCACTTTTTCGGTCGCCGGATCATAAAGCGCGACCACCGCGCGAAATTGCGCGCCACGTTTTTCCTCGGAAAAATTTTTAAGTTCATTAAGCAATTTTTTATAACGATCTTCATCGGTTCCTGCGGCATAACGCGCCGAAAACACGCCCGGACGACCGAAAAGTGCGTCAACTTCCAACCCCGCGTCTTCCGCAAGCGTGAGAAGTCCGGTTTTTCGCCCGTACGCGAAGGCTTTAATAAGGGCGTTGCCTTCCATTGTCATTGCCGGTTCTTCAACTTCAAAATCTTTTGAAACATCAGCTTCGTCCAAGCCGATCGTTTCAAAAGAAAGATCATTCAATTCCAAACTAATCTCGGCGATTTTCCCTTTGTTGCGCGTAGCGATAAGCAGTTTTCTTTTTGACATATAATTTATAAATATACTATACCACTTGGTTTGTTCAAATTGAACTAAACTTGCTATAATTTAACAAGTTTCAATCGCAATCTTTATGACCGAAACAACGCCTTCAACTATTCCAGCCGTAATTGAATACATCGCAATTCATCCCAAAACCGAACTTTTGGGATCGTTAACCGAAAAAGAAATCGCCGATTTTAAACGCGACGTTATTCTTCAAGCGCAAGGCGATCCGGTTATGCTTTCCGACGACACGCCGGCGATTGTTGCCGCGCTTATGTTTGCCGCGGTCTATAATGTTGCAACCGAGGTCGTCCTTTGCCAAAGCAACAAGGCAATGGTATTACTCTTTGACCATCAAGCCGTAAAACCTCTGCGCCCAAAAAATGTCAACGAAAAAATTTGGACGCAAATTTTATTAGAAAAAGAAAAAGATATCAGCACGAACGATGCTAACCGCGAAAGTACTATTGATCTCCAAAAAATCTGGCAACGCGCCGCGGAAGAAAACGATTTAATAAGTTGCGTTAATTATTTTATCAAATCTCTTGCCGACCATCTCCAACCTTGTGCAACGCTCCGCCTCCGCGGCACGATCCCTTGTCTGCCCCTCATGGCCGCAATCTACGTTACCCGACCATACGGCCAAAATATTATCTACACCGACGCCGATCTAAGAAGCGTCACGCTATTTTCTTAAACATTTTTTATGGACGGAAGAAGACACGGCGAACCAATCCCTGCACCAAATGAAGAACTGTCGCCACGAGATGAACAAAATCGCGCCGACCTTAAGCCGGATTATCCGACCGTGCCAATGGACGAATACCGCGGCGAAGTTGTGGAATGTATTCGGAGCCACGAAGACGCGGTCATCATTGGCGAAACCGGTTCGGGAAAAACAACGCGCATTCCTGATTTTTTACTTGATGCCTTTCCCGAGGCAAAAATTGCCATTACCCAACCGCGCCGCGTTGCCGCGCGTTCGGTTTCCAATTTTGTCGCCAAACGCCGCGGCGGCGAAATTGGCGATGAGGTCGGCTATCAAGTGCGCTTTGAAGACAAAACAACCGAGGGAACGCGCGCTAATTTTATGACCGATGGCATCTTGCTCCGCAAGTTGCAATACGACCCCCTGCTTCGGGAATACGATATTATTATGGTTGACGAAGCCCACGAACGCAGTTTAAATATAGACTTTGTTCTCGGACTTTTAAAACGTGCCCAAGCTGGACGAAAACAAAAAGGCCTAAACGAACTTAAGGTTATTGTCACCTCAGCGACAATAGAAAAAGAAAAATTCGCCAATTTTTTTGGCGATGCGCCAACCGTTGAAGTGCCAGGACGAATGCATCCGGTAAACGTGGAATACGCCGAGCGGAGCGTGGACGACTATCCAAAAGCCGCAGCCACCAAAGTCCAACAAATTGTAATGGCGAACGAACCAGGCGACGTGCTTATTTTTATGCCCGGCGAAGAAGACATTCGCCGCACAATTTCTGAAATAGAAGAAATGGGTTTGTCGGGAATAGAAGTCCTCCCCCTCTATGGCGCGATGGCCCCCGAAGACCAAGATCGTATTTTTGAAAAATCGCCAAAACGTAAAGTAATCATTTCCACCAATATCGCCGAAACATCGGTAACGATTGACGGCGTTCGTTTTGTTGTTGACACCGGCCTTATTAAGAAAAAAGAATTTAATCCCGCGACCGGCATTGAAGCGCTTGGAACGCAAGAACATGCCAAAAGCGGTTGTGAACAAAGAAAAGGCCGCGCCGGACGCACCGCGCCGGGCACTTGTTATCGCTTGTACACCGAAGACGAATATGCCAACCGCGCCGACTATCAAACGCCAGAAATTTCACGGACAAATCTTGACCATGTTATTTTGCTAATGAAAAAAATCGGCATTGATGATGTCCGTAATTTTGAATTTATTGACCGACCAAAAGAACAAGCTGTTGTCCAGGCCATTGAAACTTTAAAAATATTGGGCGCGCTTGATGACAAAGAAAATCTTACGGAAATAGGAAAAATAATGGCCGAACTGCCACTGCGTCCAGAAATCAGCCGCATGGTAATTGAAGCGGAAAAATATCATTGCGTTGGAAAAATTTGCACCATTGCCGCAATGATGGGCGAAAAATCGGTTTTTGTTCGGCCAAAAGGAAAAGAGGCTGAAGCCGACGCCGCTCACGCCAAATTTACCCAAGGCGGCTCGGACTTTTTAAGACTTTTGGAAGTCGGCAACCAATGGTTGACTTCCGGCTTTTCCGAAAGCTGGGCGCGCGAAAATTTTTTAAACGTTCGCCAACTTTTTGAAGTCCGCGAGGTAAGAGCCCAACTGATGCGCGACCTAAAAAATCAAGGCATTGCCGCTGATGACGTAAACGGCAACGATCCCGAAGCGATCCAAAAATGCGTTGCCTCCGGTATGATTCAATCTTTAATGATTGCCTCGGGCGACCATTCATACAAGCGTGTCGCGACAAATGCCGGCACGACCAAAGTTGATAATATTTATATTCATCCTTCCTCGGCCGCTTTTCACCGAGCAACCGAAATAATGATCGGCGCCAAAATCGTTGCCACGACAAAAACATTTGCGCGCCAATGTCAGCCAGTGCCACCGGAGTGGCTTCCCGAAATTGCGCCGCAACTTTTGGATGTTTACCGTGAAACCGCGAGCTATGACCAATTTGAAGATGTTACAACCAAAGAATTGCCTACTCTCTTAAAGGCAGTAAGAAGACTTTGTTTGAAAAAACACTACCCATTACCGACCGCGCTCGCGCCGAGGAGGTCTTTGCTCACGCCTTGGCTGACGGATTCATCCTCACTCCAGCCACCGAACGCAACAATGCTATTACTCGCGACCTTCAAACACTACGCCTTCGCTCTGGCGGGCGTGTTCAAGTGCCAAATCTTTTTACTTGGTACAAAAAACAGGCCGCGGGCGCGGCAAGCAGAAAAGACGCAATGGCGATTGACGAACGCTTGCGCTTAAACTCCGACGAATATTGTTCACCAGAAACAAGAAGGGAAATTGACCAGCTTTATCCCGAAACTATTCAAGTACAAGGACGCGCTTTGTCCGTGGAATATAGTTTCCGTCCGGCCAATGCCGACGAATGGGCATCAGAAAATCGTGAAGAATTTAACGCGACAATTACAATCCCACCCGACCTTCTTTTTAGAATTAAAACCAGCGATATTCCAAAAATCGGCGCGAGCGGGCGACCACAAGTTCTTTGTCGCGCCGAAGGCTTTAGACGATTATACGGTCTTAACGAAAACGCGTTTATAAAAGAAAATTTGGACGACCTTCAAGCCTTTGCCGACAACGAGCGTCTTAAAAGTGTTTGGTATCGATTTGAAGCGCCAAAAATTTCAACCGAAAAACCGCTTCCCAAGGAACCGCTCCCCCCACTTGAAAGCTTGGGCGTGTTTCCGATCGCTTATGCAAAAAACTTTAAAGGCGATGACGTTTTTGCCTATCCAGCTTATGATGCTAATAAAACTTATAATTACGACCGAGGAGAGTACACCTACTTTTATGAGATTAAATATTTCCGCACCAAAGACGAAGCTGATGAAAGCAACAATCACGCTTTAGAACTTAAAGAACAAGAAATCACTCTGGCTCAAGCCAATGAAACCGTAGCAAAAAAAATTATTGCTCCCGCGACAACAACCAGCGAAGATTATGGATACGAAACCGAAACCGAAACCAAAACCAAAACCAGATCGTTTTACTCTGACCCCGGCGCAACAAGCGGGTTTGGTTCTATTTTAGACCGCCACTTTAGCAAACAAAAAACACCATCAACAAAAGCAGAAAAACCAGCCACGCCTGTGACCGAAGCCAAACCAAAAGAAAAAGAAAAAATAACCACAGAACTTCGTGCGACCCTGGAAAATGACATTGCTAATGCTAATTTCTTTTTAAACGCCGTTCGTGCCATTCCCGAGCCTGATCCTAAAATGAAAAATGCCGACAAAATATCAAAAGTCCGCGCGCGCGCCATTGAAATACGACGCAGTTTAAATATTGCCGAACAAGATCTTGGTGTTACCGATAACGCCGAGCAAGCGCGCGATCGCATCACTGGCATTATGCGTAATGCCGAACGCGCCGCCGCGGAAATGGCCAAACTTCAAAACAGCCGTGAAGATTGGCCAAGCCGTTTTAAAGATTTTATGGCAACACTCGCGACAATGGCCAAAACTTTGGAAACGAACTTAGATAGTACAACGTTAGAAAAAATGAAACCCAAAGTCGCCGCGCTCGCGCAAAATAAACGTGACCCTGCTGACTTAAATGCCGAGCTGGAAAAAATAATTTTTGATTCTTTATAATTTTTTAAATTAAAAACGAGCCTCCCCCAAAAAGGAGAAGCTCGTCAATGTGCTCGCGTCCGTTACCAAACCTAATTGGTGTTGGACACGATTCCGACAGGCGGTGCGATGTCGTCGCATCCAGGGACGCCGCTCACGGTAAGAACCGTAAAGGCGTCTTCAGTAACGACGACTTGAAAGTCCTTGCGAACCTCCGCACCAAGATCGGTTTGAAGCGTCACGCTAATGCGACGCGGCTCGCTTGAGGCGAGCAGACCGAAATACGGAGCGCTTTCACCTGGTGCAATGACTTCCTCGCACTTGGGATATTCCGACATTCCGGTCGCAACATCGGTGATGCCGCAAGTGGTTTGATTGACCACCCGCAGATTGCCGACGGGGCTTGTTTCAAAAACGTTGTTTTCGTACTCGCAGGCCGGAGCCAGAACGAGTAAAAACATAATAAAAAAGATCTTGTTCATGGCTCCCCTCGCTTTCTTTGTTTGTAACCAAAAACATCAGCTATAAAAAAGCTACACGTTTTCGCGGTTTTTGTCAATAACCGCGGAAGACGCTTTCATCAAAAAAGCATTTAACCTGTCTTGAACAACTTGCCGATCTTCTGGCGTTCCAATCTTCATCTCATCCATAAAACGAAGCACCGCTTCGTGATCCCCTTTTTCTTCCATTCTTTCCACCTCTTTTAAACCAAAACGCTGAATGATTATTTCAGGAATGCCAATAAGGCGCGCTTTTTGAATCGTGATGATCGGTACGTTTTCACTTTTAAGCGTTTCCCACGCTTCGCGATCATACCCGACTTCTAGCTGAATATCAATTTCTTCTTCTGGTAGTCCATCATCTTGAAACATAGATTGCTGATTAGTATTTTAATATTATTGCAAAATGTTTATTAAAGTTTAACATAAAACCCGCGCCTTTCACTAGCGCGGCGCACATAGTTGACAAATCTTTTCGTTACTGTATGATGTTTCGTTCAGATGGATCAAGCGACAAAAGGGGGTTGTTGCTTAATCCAAGCACATTCCACCCCCTTCGCAATCAGCCGAAAGCTGGTAGATCCATTTCCTAGGAGATTCGAATGCACCCACAGTTTCAGTTTCGCCCGATGAACGAAATGGTCATAGTCGTCTGCGCGCCTCATGCCGACCAAGCCGCGGTTGATACACTACTTCACGAAATCAACCAAGCGGGTTTTGACGCCACCTACGGCGACAGCACGATCAGCACGCCCGCGATGGTTATGAGGACGAAACCAATCGGCGCCGTCTTTGTTGGTTCGCCAGGATTTCTGATCACGCAGTTCCACGCGCAAAACCCGCAAGTCGCGGTCGTTGCCTTTGGGACGCGCCGCTCGGACGTTCCCGGCAAGATTTGCTGCCTTAGCAGTCCAAAAGCGATCGCTATGAACCTTGAGAGAAATATCCGTCGCGCAACACCCAGAACAACGTTGCACGCCGCGGCATAAAAGTCCCGCTCTTCTGCAAATTAGCGTCCACACTCCCTTGGGAGCGTGGACGTTTTTAATTTACACAAACAACGAACAAGATAAGAATATTGTTTATAAAAAAATGACGCCACCCCGAGAAATTCTCAGGATGGCGTTAGGAAGTGTGGTCGTTGGCGTTCTATGGTGCCGAGCGTACCGATATGATGCTTGGTGCGCCACAGGAATTAATCGTTCCGCAGCCGGAACAATTTCCATTGTCGCACTTCAGACAACCGTCAAAGACGGTGGTCGTTTCGGCCTGCGTGCAATCCGGATTGATCACCATTGTTGTCGTAATCAGCTTGTGAGAACAGGTCGTCGTGTCGGCGGGAAGGGTGATCACAAACAGCCCGTTCGCGTACGTCGTTGACGCACTCGCCTGACTCATCGTGTTACACGTCTGTCCCGTAAGCGGATCATTCTTAAGGTATGGACCCATCACCGATGTAACGACATATTGTCCTGGAAGAGACTCCGTAACCACCATTTTCGCAGCGGTTCGTGCACCACTCGGACAACCCGAAGGCCCCAGATCCGCAATCCATGTTCCAAGCGGGCAAGCCAAACCGGTCGTAGTCGTCGTTCCTGTGCCGGTACCAGTATTTCCGCCACCGGAGTTTCCAGTCTTGCACGCCACGCCGCATGATGCCGCATTCATACAACTGTTGAGCGCATCAAACGCGGTCGCGCAGTTCGCGCCGTCTTGCCCAGCACAGGTACTCATGCCGCCGTTAGTGCTGCCCGTGGCGCACGAGCAGGTCATCAGATTTGGGCATTGTCCCCCATTGTAGTTGCCGGTTGCGTAGCCCGAACCAAAAGCCGCCACTGCCTGACTATTGCACGACCCTGCAACACAGGCAACGCACGCCGCCGAAGGCAAACATTGTTGCTCTGTCGTATTGCCGGGTGCTGGGTTGCTGTTCCCTGAACCGCAACCAATAACGAGCGTCGCTAAAACGTACAAGAACCCTTTTCGCATTAGAGAACCTCCAATTGACGACAAGCCGAGACAGCAAAGCTATCCCCAAGTTTATTCACTTGCCGCTATCTCTGAAAAATCAGAAACAGGCGCAAACAAAGAAAATTAGAACGGTTAAAAAATACAACCTTTCTTGCAAAATGTCAAGATTGAATGAAGCAGAGGGATGGCGGTGTATGTCGTAAGTTAAACCTATGACATTAAAAAAGCGCCACCCCGAGAGGCCGGGGCGGCGTTGAATTGATCCCTAGTTACGTTTCACCACGCAAAAGACCACCCTATCGCCGACCATAACAGCTACAACACTATACAGCTTGCCGGAAGCATCAATAACGAGGGAGGCGTAATCCATACCAGGGCGGCCGATTTCGCTCCAGGTGGAGCCGTTCCATTCGGCCACAAAGAAATGTCTGTCAGCGTCGGTAGATTCTCCCATGACATAGATGTTGCCGCTCATAGGATCAATGGCAATACTCTCAATTCCACTATTCGCATTCATGATGCCAACTTCGCTCCAGGCCATGCCATCCCATTTTGCCAAGTATCTTGATCCACTCCACGAATTGACCCCATTAGTGAAGCTACCACCAGCATATATATTGCCACCGGCATCAATAGCGAGGACATCGATGTCGTTATTTGCATTAAGGTTGCCAAGTGCACTGACAGCGTTGCCATCCCACCGAGCCACATACTTGTATCCACCCTCATCAGTGGCGCCATTGGAAAATTCTCCTGCGGCATATTGGATACTGCCCGACGCATTGGTTACGTAAGTTTTGATACGGCTGTTCGGCGCGAATCCGGTAAAGATGGTGCTCCATGCGGTCCCGTTCCATTTTTTGTTGCCGTTATAAACATTGCCGACGGCATCGGCGATAATATACAAGGTGCTGTCGCCGCCCCTGATTTCGCTCCAGGCCGTGCCATCCCACTTTGCCATAAATTTGTATCCATCAAAATCATAAAAATCTCCGACGGCATAGACATTGCCAGCAACATCGGTAGCAATGGAGAAGATGGTGCCATTTGCATTAAGGCTGCCGAGCTCACTCCATGAAGTGCCGTTCCATTTGGCTACATACTGGTATCCGCCGGCATTGGTGAAGGATCCTGCGGCATAGACATTGCCAGCAGCATCAGTCGCGAGTTTCCAAATCGCGCCATTAAACGAAGTACCCAACTTGGCCCATCCAGTGGGGATGCATTCCCCATTGCCACTGTCATAGGAACCACTGCTGCAGAATTCGCCGTCGCCAACACCTACTCCACCACCGCCATATCCAGGATCGTCGTTCGGCGTCTTAGTCAAACTGCAACCTATGGTCAACATAACGGCAATAATCAAACATACCCAGTTTCGCATCTTGGTATCCTCCAATTGTCAACAAGCCGAGACAGCTAAGCTATCCCCAAGTTTTTTACGCTTGCCGCTATCTCTGAAAAAACAGAAACAGGCGCAAACAGAAAAAATTAGAACGGTTAAAAAATACAACCTTTTAAGTAAAATGTCAAGATTGGCTAATATAAAAAATCCTACTTTGATCAGCAGTATTTTGTACAAAACACCCAAGGTTCAAGTTGTAACAACGGTGCTATTTTATAATATTTAAAAAAGGTCGGGTAAGCGCTATAAGGCGCAGACCCGACCTTGGTAGAATCGATAACCCCGATTTAGGGTTCTTCTTTATCCAGGTACACGAACGAGCTCGCGATAGCGCTGAACGATCTTGAGACCCTCCAAGTCTGGACAAAAACTCGCAGCATGGTCAATGGCACCAACATTGACAAGTGTGTCATCGTCAAGTGCGAGCGCTGGGATTGCGTCGGTCTCACCATGCTCCAGCTGGCGGACTAATCCTGCTCTGATTTTGTCCATCTCGTCAAGCCAGTCGCCGCTCGTGGAGTATAGATTGCGAAAGATGACAATGACATCATCGCTGTGCACGACCTCCTTGGGCTTGGGTAATTCTTCGGCCCACAACCAAGTCAGGTAGTCGCGGAAGTCTTCGTCGGTGCCCTCGCCTGGTGAGAACTCATCAAAGAGCCGCACCAAGGTGATCGCCTGAACGGTCGTGGCAACCTTGGAGAACGCTTCAAAAAGGTCGTTGAAGTTGATCATGGGGTGAGTGAAAACAAACTCCATGCCAAGCTCGGAAGTGAGAACCAAAACCGCGAAGTCAGTGAACTTGTTCTCCTTTTTGAATCTATCCACGAGCCGCTGCCAACCCCACACTGGAACCATCGAACGGTACTCCTGGTTTTGAAAGGCCCTAAACCTCTCAAACAGATACTCCCTGTCTCTCTCGTTTAGTTGCATCTCTCTGCCTCCTTTTCTAAACTCTTGATGCTTTTTCTTTTCACACCAAGCCGTAAAAATTAACAAAAAACAACACCTATGTCAAGTCACGACGCCAACCATTTTTGGAGTGACTTAATTACAAAAACACCAGTCCAAAAGGACTAGTGTTTTTGTAGCGGTTATTAATATTAGAATATTACTTCTCGAGCGCCTTTTTTAATTCACCGATGACTGCTTTTTCCCAGTACTTCATTGAATACCAGCGGATAAGCGGCGTTGCGACTATGCGTAGCCATGCCTTATGAATTGAAACGCGATAGGTGTAATCAATTAAAGTTCCTTCGAGAGCTTTGGAAAGTCGCACCTCTTCGTGTCCGGAAGTTCCAAATTTTAAACTGTCGTTGTCCGAAATAAATCCTTCCCCGGGAAGAATGTTTGTTTTCATTTGTACTGGAAATTTTTTGCCGAACGATCTGACCATTGCTTCCATTTCTAAATAATTTCCTTCTCGTTTCTTCACCTGTACCGATTCGGCAACCTTTGGGAAATACTTAGGAAATTTCTCAAAGCCTGTCATCATCTTAAACACATCTTCAATAGGCGCTTTAACAAGCCACTGATCGTGAAGTGTAATTTCTTTCATATTTATATATTAATATCTTGCCGGGCAACCCTTAAGGCGCGACGCGAATTCTTCCAAGTATTTCGGGTTTATGTCGTAAGATGTGAAAGAACCGCCTATATGCGCTTTATTTCCAAGACCTTCGATATCAACCGCATGCAGCAATTCATGAATAATGGTGTTCTCACGCCACACGCTGGGATCAGTTTTTGACATATTGGATGCGTTAATACTGTGACAGGCGTAGATTTGCCGTTCCGGCGAGAACTCACAAACATCCGCTGGATTATTCCGGCATTCGCCCTTCGTAGGCTTATCACTTACTCTTTCGTTTCCCGGAAAAACCATAAAATTGTAGCCGCAGGCACCGACCAGATGATCCCAGTCAACGAGAGCAATGGTCGCATGACGCTGAGCTTCGGAGTTGGGCATCCAAAACCCAAATTCATTGCAATACGCAGTATCGGCCGGCGCCGGCACCCATTGCGAACCTCCGCCCATGCTCCAGCCGGAGCCCATCTTAGAAAAGACAATGAACGCCTCCGGAGGATCAGACGTGCGCAAGTATGCGGATGCCCAATTCACCATATTTAAATATCCTTCGTCGGCGGTGATCTCCGTTCCGAACGAAACGCGGATTATTTTCTGCAGTTTCAATTTCACGCTCGCCCTCTGAGACAACGAAAGCTGCACACCGCTCATGACTTTAAGTACATCATCGTCGGAAAGGTAACCAAAACCACCCCACCGATGGTTGTCCTGCAGATAGGTTGAAGTATCGATGACCACGAGGGCATCCAGAGCGTGATCGTTCTGGGCACAGACCACGTCCGCGGATCCACAAGGAGGTTTCGCAGGCTGAATGGCAGGAGCGGAGGTTGGGGTGTTAGGACGTGGTATGACATCTAAGACGCCAAGGTCGGCCAATCTCCCTTCTTCAATTTTGTTGAGGTCGCTCGCGTTTATGCCCAAACCCAAGAGTCGCATTGCATGGTAAGCCACCACTCCATCCTTAAGATACATCGCGCGGCATTTGGTCGGATCGACATACCAGGCTTCGCCATGCTGTTGCACCTGCAGGAGAATGCGACCCTTCTGCCGGTTGGCGAACGGATTAGCCGCGCAGGCCGAAGACGAGGCGTTCATGGCCGCCGCGTCGGCAACAACAGAGATCTTTGAAAGGTCGGCGTCGGTGATGCCGAGCCCGGATGAACGCATCAGCTCAAATGCGACTGAACCATCCTTGAGGTAATAACGCCGCGAATCCACCGGATTAACATACCAGGCTTCGCCATGTTGTTGCACCTGCAGGAGGATACGGCCACGTAAACGTGCCGCCAAAACGGAATCATAAGCACTCACGCCGGTTATGGGAACAAGCGATAATCCCATGGCTGTTATCAAAATAAATAACCGTGCGACTTTTTTTAGAGATTCAGTAAGTAAGTGCGTATTATTGGATTAACAATTTTCTTTGAACCATTTCGTTGAACAATTTAAAATTTTTGCCGGATAATTTCAGCCTGACAATCCCCGCTTCCGACCATGACTTTTCTTTACCGTTGGGAAAAACGATCGTGCCTCCAATGATCCCTTTCTTTATTTGTATTTGTGCAAGCGTGTTTTTTGAAAAAACAAAATGCTGCATTGAACCATTCAAGACAGCATCAAGGTTTTGTTTCACCGCCTGTTTTGAATCATGCGACGCGACAATGTCGCTAACCACGCTCGCCACTACCAAAAGACCACTGCCTACGCCCACCCCCACCGCCGATCCAGTTTGGACAAAATAAATACTGTCGCCTGTTTCCAGAATCGACCAATAGGCCATGGTTACAATTCCGGAAACTTTTATATTCGCGATCGTTGAAAGAATAGCTTGCTGATTAGTTTCTATCATGTTGAGTAATAAAATAATAACCTCTTAAAGACTCGCGTGTGATTTATTTTTTCTTCAGACCCCAATTGGCCGTAAACGGAACCCAAGCTCTGCTTACCAATTGATATTTAGCATAAAATACGACTCTCACAAAAGCTAATCCGACCAAAATCGTTAAAATTATGACCAAGCAGATGGTTGCGACAGTATCGGTGCGAGCGTTTTCCGGATTTTTTTTATCATAGACAACCTTCTTTGTATCTCCGACAACCGGTCTAGTTAATGGGAACGGAGAACTTTGGATGTAGTATTGTTTCCCGTCAGCCGCAACAAAACTGATACCCATGAGGATATCGCTTCCCTTGGTAGAAGCGCGCTTCTCTATACCAATGATCGTCCCCTGCGCCGTCGCGCCATTCGCATCAAATAAATAAAGTTGGCTAGCCCAATATCCACCCCCAACAATGCTTATGATACCTAATATTCCAAAACCTATTCTTACAAACAATCTGACTGGTTTGTAGCCGTACAGAGGCTTGTTGGAAGTGCGTAAGGTCAAATTTGACATGTTCGTATTATACCAAATTTACAAACCATGTCTCGTACCGATGAACGAGTAGAGACAAAAAATCACCCTTTTGCGGAATACGCAGTGGCCAATATTGACAAAAAGCTAATTTTATAGTATCCTACTCGGTTATCGGTGCCCTGCTGAATTACGAGAGAACCCTCTCTTAATTCAGAAGGTCATCGCCAAATTTGTTATCACCCGGCTTAACGGGCGACAGAGGCGGCATGATTCTTCGCCGAACAGGAGAACGGAAATGGAAAACAGATATCTGCGCGCCGGACTAGCGACCAGCGGACAACTGTATGGTGAAAAAGTCGTGCCCGAACATCGCGACATCACCATTGGGTGTTCGGCAAAAGCCGACTACGTAATCCCTGTCGGTCAAGACACACCGCTCGCGGCACAACACGTACTTTTCAGGCACACGAGCGAAGGATATTTTCTGCAGACCACAGAAGAAATGACCGGTTCACTTGCCAGTGACTCCGAAACGCCCCGACAAATCACTGACCTTTCCAAGACAGCTGACCGCAAGAACGGTTTCTACCAGATTCCGCTCGGCGACAACGCACGAGGCATGATCAAGATCGGTCAGGTCAAAATTCTCTTCCAGGTTTTAGAGTACACGCCACCCGCGGAGAGGGCGAAGAGAGCGCACAGTTAGAACAACACAATAACAATCTCGCAACCCTGCACACGGTGCAGGCAACACTCCTTTGTGATGAATTCATAGAGGAGTGTTTTAATTTATCAAACTTTTTACCAAACCAAAAAACACACAGAGCAATGACAGCCCATTTTTTAGAATGACTTGATTACAAACGATTTGAATTTATTAGGGTCATTATTTTGGCTCAAGATACAAATACAAGATGCCGTTACCATCAATACCGCCCATAGACGCGGACCGAATCGGGAAGTAGCCGTCGGGCGGCATGACGCCAACATTATGGAAACCTTTCGCAACTTCCGTGCAGATATCTCCATTATAATTAACCGTGTAGGGTATAATGCGCCCGCTGTCGAGCTCTTCAATTGTCACGAAGACCGGTTTTTTTGTGATTTTATCCCTCACGCAAACTAGATTCATACCGCGTTCTTGAAAGGTTTTACCTGCGACCGCGGTCGATTCGTCTAGGGTGCTATAATCTATCGTTAGGCTGGCCGTATATCCGCTCGGGGCTTCGAATTGGAAAAGGTCCTGACCGAGCGAAATTCAATACGATCCATTGACCGGCAGAACGATAGTCACTTGGCCAGCGCTATCTGTCGCGGCAAATGCCGTTTCTCGGTTTGTATTTGTTACGATCGGCCCTGTGGCGTAGATCACCGTGTCGGCCTTTGGTAACCCAGACGCATCTTTATATGTAACGGCTGATTGCGTCTTGTTGGCGGAATTTTTTGCATAAGTAACTGCCGGGAAATACAATTTTTGCTCGGAGTTAACCGGCTGTGGATCTACTTGGACGATAATATTATCGCCCGGCTTAATGTTCATTACCGGATCGTAATTTAGCCAATCAATCCTTTGCGCGCTGAACGTAGCTGTTTCGCCGTCCGCGATTTCCAAAGTTATCTCACCGTTTATACTACTCTCTAGCACATCGCCGTTGGAGCAGCCACCACATCGGATATTGTGCCCGGGAATCACCAAGCCGGTCTTTTTATTTATTAATTTTACAGTTGCCGTACCGGTCTGCGGTTCGGGCAACGGATCAATCCTAATATCCCTTATCAAAAACTTCTGTTCCCCTCGGCCGCCATCACTCTTATTCCACGCGAGGGTGATGTAATTTGTTTTTGCGTCAGGCAAGCACTTGGCGTAACCATATAAGATTATTTCTTTCTGGCTTAAGCTAGTGCCGAATCCTTCCTCGGGATTATAAGTCTTGCACTTACTATTCTCAATATTTTTGCTCGTAATACTCAATAAATTGGAGCCTTTAATGGTTATGGCGACACCTTCGGTATACACCAGATTAACCGCAAATGGAGATCCACTACCCGAAGATACATTGCCCGAAGATCCGTCATTTGAAGACGCATTCACTCTGGGTATTCTGGCTAAATCCGTGTTGGTAATACCGAGTCCCTGATAACGCATAATCGTGTAAGCCGCAGCGCCATCTTTCAGGTAATAACGACGGAGGGTAACTGGGTTCACATACCAGGCCTGGCCGCTCCTTTCCACATCCAGCAGAATCCGTCCGGAAAGGCGGCGCGTCTGGGCGCTGTCTGTCGCAATCTTGGTCTTTTTGGAAGACATCGGGTCGTAGCCGCCCCGTACCTCAACGCCGTCGGGGAATCCGTCATTGTCGCTATCAGCATTGTTCGGGTTGATTCCGATTGCGCGCTCAAACGAGTCGGACAAACCATCGCCATCGGTATCAGTGTCAACAAAACGGTCTTCAATTCCGATCGGTATTAAGGAGAGGTCGCGACCGGTTATTCCAAGACCATCCGACCTTAATAAGGAAAAAGCGGCATCGCCATTTTTAAGATATACCCGTTCCTGCGTGACCGGACTGACGTACCAAGCCTCGCCGGCAGATTGAACCTGCAGCAAAATACGGCCGATCGTATTGGTCGGCGCCGCGGCCGAGGACAGGGCGGGCGTCGCGATCATGGCACATAACATTATTAAAAAAATCGCTTTTCGCATATAAAACCGATACGTTAATAATATGATTATATTATTGCAAAGATGCCAGATGGTGTGTTTACAGCATGCACTTAGCGGACAGACCCATCACCTTTCCATCATTCAACTCCCAACCAGATTCGCAATTTGCCATTTCCATTTTTTGACATTGCCCGATCGGCTTAAGCGCGGCGCAATCAAAGCCCTTGTCCAGTTTGACGCATTGATTAAGGATCCCGTAGTTGCCAAGGATGATGTCAGGAGTATTGGGCATAGCCGGAGAAGCGACGAGACAATGCCCGCTGCAGTCAGAAGTTCTAACGCAACTCTTTCCCCCGTCTCGATACGGCACGACGCATTTATATGAACAGCCGCCGATACCGCAGCCGGCTTCAATCGTTGTTCCGTGGCGAGCTTTGCAGGTGGTTTCTGAAACGAAATTAAAAACAGGTTCAACTGTTGTGCGCGGCAGGCTGAACAACACCACCGCCCCCACAACAACAACGGCGATAACGATAATTAATGGGATAATTTTAGTTTTCATAATTGATCCATTATATAACCCTTCTATCAAAAAAGAAACGCGAATAGCAGGACATCTCTGCCACCATTGCAACAAATTAATTCCAAAGATAAAAAAAGACCCGCGGCTCGATAGCTTTGGGTCTCGGCGGTTGGCAAAGTGACTTACCAACGTCGTTTGTGAGTTCGGTACCTTTGTACCAAATCTCTTTGCCTGATGGCTGAGCTGGATTCAGATATCACTGTCTGATCGGCTCGTTTTGCCGCACGCTTTGGGATAGGTACCAAAGAGTCGGCTTCAATTGTGGCTTTTGCCACTGCACGATAAGCTACTGCCTATCATCTTATCGCGCAACTAACGGTTGTTCGTCCAGGATCCCCTGCGACGATCAAGACGCGATTGCATCCTGACAAAGAATCATAGCATGAATCTATGAAAATGTCAAGACTGCCAGGACACCCCCGCGTTCCACAACCAATGCACCATAAACAAATTTAGAAATCAAAAAGCCAGCCGTGAGGCTGACTTTTTAAGCGGGGCATCTGGGAGGCGGTTAGAATTATTTGTAAAAAACTCTATACAGTGGCCGATGCATTAATCGTTTGAAAAGTCGTTTTTACGCTAAGGTTATCGCCTTCGATGATCTTTATCTTTGATGCGCCAAAATCGTTTTTTAGACCGGTAACGAATTCATCGGCCCATGACGGAGTAAGGACATTAACTTTGGAAAAATCCAATTCAATCGGCTCGTCGCCGTCTTTGGGAATATTATAAGCGCGCGCACTTAAATACGCTTCGCGTCCGGCGGGGCGGGAAATAAGAGTTGTACCAAATTTGCTAATGTCGATTCTCATATATTTTTCTTAACCGATAATTCTATATAGGTTCCATTGACCGATGTTTCCGATTCCGCAATATACCTAAACATGTCTATATTGTCCATATATGGCCAGTCAGTTTTAGTTCTGCATTGCCTGATATAAATATGAACGATTCCATTCCACGAAGAAGATCAAGCGAGCGAACCACGAATTTTAATCCGTTACCGCGCTGTTCCGGCGCGCGGCCGGTGATGGTTTCGGTAAAGGCGACTTTGATCGCCTCGCTGTCATCTTTAAGACCGGGTCGCACCTGCCTAAGGGTCGTTAAAACCCCGCGACCCCGATCGGCGATCTTCATTCGAAAAACATTTCCTTTAATTTCATATTCAAACCAGCAACCAGGGACATCGGGCCAATTTCCAAAATTGTGGTCAAAACAATTTCCCGTCAATTCGCCGGCCATCGCCGCAAGCAACCCTGACTCATCATCCGACCAATTATGAGCAATAAATTCAGGCCGCATCTTTTCAACCCGCGCCTGCGCCACATCACGCGCCTCGCAATAAAATTCCGACGCAGGACGAACTCCCTCTTTGGATTTTGCCCAATCTAATGCTTTCATACGGGTATATTGATACTACTTCAAAATACATAAAAACTCCAGTCTTTTTGACAGGAGTTTTTATGGCGGGTGCGATGGGATTTGAACCCACGATCTTCTCCGTGACAGGGAGACGCGTTGAGCCGGGCTACGCTACGCACCCCCGCGAATTTTTTCTAACGCCTCTTTAAAATACACGAACTTACGATTTAAGTAAAGAGGGTGAGGTGAGCAGAAATCCGCTGGCGTCATCCCGAAGAGCCAAAGCGATGAGGGAACTCAAAGTCTCTAAATAATCTCAGCGATTCCTCGTCCTAGACAAAACGACTAGACGGACTCGGAATGACGGCAAGGAGAAACTAAAAATCACCCCAATTGCTCGGGGCGATTTTTAAATTTTGATTTACTTTTTTACTTCAGCAAAGATTTTGGCAAAAACAGCTGGATGTTCCAAAGCGATATTCGCGAGAATTTTGCGATCCAATTCAACATTCGCTTTTTTAAGAGCGTCAATAAATTTGGAATAGCTCATCCCCTGTTCGCGGGCGGCAGCATTAAGGCGGATCGTCCAAAGCGAACGGAAGTCGCGCTTCTTTTGCTTGCGACCAGAAAATGCGTTAACGCCAGCTTTAAGAACGGCGGTTCGCGCAAGTTTGATTTTTGATTTGCGTCCCCACTTGTAGCTCTTGGTTCGGGCGAGCAGGTAGCGGCGGCGTTTGGCATGCATGATGCCACGTTTGACTCTGGACATATTAGTTTGGCATTAAATCAATAAGCGACCGGCGCACCGTGCTGGTCATTTGTCTTTGTAAGCGTTTAGCGCGAGTCACCTTTCCGGTTTCGCGAGAATTAAAGTGATCCTGTCCGGCAACCTTTTTCATAAACTTGCCGGTCTTGGTCTTATTAAACCGTTTCGCGGTTGCTTTGTGGGTTTTTAGTTTGGCCATATTTAAACTTTTAGCTTTTAACTTTTAACTGTTAGATACAACAATTGCTGATTAAAAAATAGGCTTTCGCCTCATTTCTTAAAAGTTAACAGTTAATAGTTAACAGTTAAAGCTTTGATTATATTACTTCTTTGCGACCACTACTGTCAAGCGTCCGCCTTGGCGCGAGAACGGCTGGTCAATTTTAACGCCAACGGCTTCATCTAGCCCTTTTATAAAGCCATCCATCACTTGGCGAGCCAAATCCATAAATTGCCGCTCCCGACCGCGCAAAATAACCTCAACCTGAACGCGATCGCCGCCATCCAAAAACTCTTTGGCTTTGTCTAAACGTACATCGCGATCGTGGGCGCCAATTCTAAGAGAAAGACGAATTCCCTTAACTTCCACCTTATGGGCGTGGGCTTTTTGCTTGCGCGCTTCTTTTTCTTTTTCGTACTTAAACTGCCCCCAATCAAGAAATTTAGCAATCGGCGGCTCGGCGTTGGGCATTACTTCTACCAAGTCATAACCTCGTTCGCGTGCCATCGCGAGTGCTTCGCTTGTCGGAATAACCCCAACATTCTTAGCGTTTTCATCAATTACCCTAACTTCGGGTACGCGAATATGTTCGTTCGCGCGGTACTGCGGTTCGGCTGGTTTCTGAAATTTACGATAACGGGAAATTCTCATTATTAATTTTTGATATTAGGTTTTGTCTTTTAGATATTCATCTTCTCAAAAATCCGCAAAATTAGCAATATCCCCCTTAAAATAAAGCGGACGCCAACCATTTGGTCAGCGCCCTTCGTAAACCTCCTTTAGGATTGTTTGTTACTTGGGAGCGGCGGCACGTTCTGCCAAATACTGAGCACCTTTGCCAAATTCGGTATTGACTAGCACACCATCCAAACAAAGTTTGCACGGTGCCTCCCAAGCCTCGTCGTTAGTTTCTAGGAGAAACGAGAACACAGGAACGTCAAGCGTTGCCGCCGTGACCTTGGCCTCGCGAGAACTGCGATTCACAAGCGCCCCAACTCTGACTATTTCAGCGCCAGCTCCTTTGGCCAGTGCGACGACCCCCTTAACCGCCTTGCCGGTCGTCACGACATCTTCAAGAATCACGATTCTTTGTCCATTGATCGCTTGTCGCACATGAGGATCCAGAACAAATTTGTCCTCTGTCGGACGCTCAGCATAGACACCAACAACTTCTTCAGTCTTCCCATCCACGAAAGCATCCAGCGTGAGATATTCAGAAACAAACTGAGTAAGAATCGTTCCTTCGGGCGCCAAGCCAGCAACTGTCTGAACACCCTCATGGGCAAAACGACGTGCAATATCTCAACACATACCATCAAGCAACATTGGATATGGCAGAGCCTGAGTGAGTCCGTGGCGCTCTATGTACTCGCAATAGGGCACAAAAACTGTCGGCACATACAGCTCTTCTGTGCTTAGACCTTTTCTGTTGGACAAAGCCGCCAAACCAACAACGTTGCCGTTTTGTGCACGGATCGCGTTCACGAGTTCGCGAGTGGCGTTGCCGTCGCCGATGTCAGCAACAAGCGCCAGTACTTTTCTGCCCGAACCTACCCACGTGCCGTAGCCACGCTTGAATTCAAGCGCTCCGGGAACGACCAACTTTCTAGCAAAAAAGCTCTGTATGCTTTCAGTCTGATCGGGAAAATCTCGTGCGACCAAACCAGAAAGGATAGTCCCGCCGTGTGCTGGCGCAAGAACCGCCCGAATATCATCGTCGCGCATCTGGAAAGCTATTTCTCGACACAGACGCCTTGTGAGCAAAGCGTGAAGATAAAGGATGTCTTTCCCCCAATACACCTCGCCATGCAAGCGAGAACTATAGACAAAGTGCCCCCTCTTAAGCACTCCGATTGTCTCAAAACAGACACGAATTTGCTCTGGCGTGAGTGTTCCAACTTGTGCTCTTAGCAATCCATTTATTAACTCCGACATTAGAGTCCTCCTTTGTTTCTTCGTTTCGTAAAATGATCTAACACTGCAAAGACGTTACCACAATATTTTAAAAAATCAATACTGGCACATTGATCATAAATTAAAAACGCCCAGGCACCGTAAAGGTACCTGGGACGTTCGGGGCGATGAAACGCGTTAGCCAACTGCGGCTAAGGCACGCCGAACTGGCGCGAAACGAACGGGCTGCCTTGCTGGAACCGGCCGGAAGGCAAGGTTGGGCGAGTTTAAAACAGCAACCAGTATATCCAGTTGCGCCACCTTCTTGACCAAGAAAACGAGGATCGCCTCGCGCTGGGTCATGTAGCCGTCCTCGCTCAAGGCAGAATCATTTTGAAATCTCTGTTCAAGTCTGTCTAACTCGCAACGGAGCTTGGGGATTTCATCACGAAGAAGCCTCACGCTCGCCTGCAGATCTTACCTTGTTGCGGGAACGACAAACGGAAGCGGCAAGCCGGTATACAGTCTTTCCGTGTTCAACATGGCGTTTCTCCTCTTTTTCAAGTTTCCAAATTTCTACCAAAGCTTATAAACTTAGCAGAAAAACCATTCCGCGTCAACCCCCGACTAGTTACGCAACAAACAGTTAATCTATTTATAACCTAAAGAAGATTAGTGTTTAGCCTTATTACCATTACTCCGTTTTAATTTCAAAAACAATCGGATGAGGCAGGTTACGATAAGGACCGGAATTATAAAGCACAAAATCAGGGAAACTTATTTTACAACCTGTTTCCGTAATTTCGGTAACTACTCCTTTTTGCGGCACGTCCCAAGCGGTGGTGTTTTGCGGGATTGTCGTGCTTTGTCCAGAAATTTGATTTTGGATAACCCAACCCGGCGTTTCAAATTTCCCTTCTTTAGTTGTCGCCAAAATCTTGCCGTCTGTTAAAACCGACGCGGCGCTCAAATCAAATTCTATTGTATGGTCGTAGCCAAAATTCATCGGACTTTGTGAAATTCCCATTATAGTTTGCGCTGGCCAGTTTTCCAAATAATTAACTTTTACCTGCCACTTGCCGAGGTAAGAATATTTAGCGCCGGCTGGAACGGAATTTTTAATTAATTCACCCTGCGCTAAATATTTAACCGTACCCAAATAATTTGGATCAATCGCGAAAATCGGTTTTGATGCCATGGACTCACTTTGATTAATCGCGAAACACGAATCAAAGGTTTTAACTTTTATATTGCTTTCCTTAATCTTATCCGTCATTTCCGCGTTACTAAAAATTATACTGACCTTGTCCAATTTTTCATTGCTTTTATCAAAACAGAAACTGCGTTTGTCTTTTTCGCCCCAATCTTCAACATACGGTTCGCCGGTTTTTGGATACACCACCGCCTTGATCCACGCTTTTGCCGTTTTGCTGGTAAAATTTTTAAGATCATCAAAGACGACTTTTTTCACGCTTGCCGCTTGATCGTAATCAATAGAAAATGTATGTACCTGAACCGTTAACGGTTTTAATTCTTTAACCGCATAAGACATCTCGGGGACACCGACAACAAAATCGGTTTCACTGTTTCCACCAGCGCCCGAGGAATGGGTTGGAAATTTTTTGCTTTGGTCTTTTGCTTTATAATTTTCAATCGGCTTTTGGTTATAATTCCACAAAGTAAACTCTTTCCAGTTTTTCTTAAACCCACCGTCAATTACCGTATCAACACTTTTTTTAGGATTACTTGCACTACTGCAAGCCTCAAAAACTTTAGTAATTATCCCGCGGTCATAAGTGTTGGACAAATAAAACGGGAAAAGATATGTCCCGTATTCAAAGTTATCACCCTCGCTATCCAAACTTATTTCCGGTTTGGGAAGATAACTAATAACGTAGCCTTGCTCTGAATTTATTTTTGGATAAATCATATCCTCGGACCACGTGGCCGTACCTTCTATCCACCACAGATCGCTTTTCTTTTGCCATGCCCAAGGGAAAGCGCGCTGAAAGCCGTGAAATAACTCATGCACGGTTGTTGTCTTTAGCAAATTTGGCGTTAAGTTTTCGCGCAGTAAAATAAAACTACTATAGCCATTGCCTTCGTCGGGTGAATTTACTCCCTGCGAAGAAGTCCCGTCGTTGTCTAGCAGGGCGGCGTAGCCAACCGGAACAATATAGACATCGGTTTTATTGTCCCCACCAAAAACACCATCGGACGGCGGCACTTTTCCAAGGAGTCCGACAAATTGCGCATAAGCGCCATCGGTATTTAAATTGGCCACAACCTGTTTCGCTGTGTCGTAATATATTTTTGTCAGTGTTTCAACATCCCCGACTGTTTCCGTTTTCTCCAAATACCAAACCCTAATTTTACCATCGGCCGTTACCAGAGCGTCTTCGGATTTGTAGGAAAATGGCCGTTCGCGCGCATAAGCAGTATTAACAAACTTAAATATGCCCACCTTGGGCGCTTCTATTTCGCCGTTCAACAACATACTGATATAGCTTTCCGGATCATTCGGACGTTTAAAATACGGCGCCAGTTCTTTTTTTGTTGCCGCGGATAGTGTGTCCCAATTCGCTTTAATGTCCGTAAAAACCCCAGCGTCTTCAAAGGGCGCATTTTTTGTATGATACTCCTGCGGCAAAGTTGGGTCGTTAAACAAAAACTTAACCTTGTAAACGAGCGAGGTTTGATAATCAAACTTATTTTCAGCCAGCGCTTTTTCTATTAAATCTATTCCCGTTGGCTCGCTTGCATACCGTTCCCCTTCGGCAACTTCTTCGGGCGACACCGAAACATTATTTTTTTTCGCTTTAAACAAAAACGCCACACCAACGCCAACCAGCAAAACAATTACGGCAACAATTAATATTTTCTTATTCTTCAGCATATATGCCAATTATCACATCATCGTAATCCCTTGGCAAGCAAAAAAATGGGGAGCAAAAGCAATGCCCCCCATTTTTTGTTACTACTTTAGACCAACAAAAGGACTTGCCCCGCCCCAATAGGTCGGAACTTTTCCGTCCCACTTTTCTATCCAGCGCAATTCAACAACCTTAGGATTAGAATTTAAAGCCTCAGCTTCGGTTTTAATGGCTTTTGCTTTTCCGGCCGCTTCCACAACTTTTTGCTCAGCTTCAATGCGTATTCTTTCTAAATCCCTTTCCGCTTTTAGTTTAAGCTGTTCGGCTGTCACTTTGGCTTCAATGGCATCATTAAAGGCGTCGGAAAAATCAAAGGCAATAATATTTATTTCATCAATCACAATATCGTTTTTCACTAATCGCTCGGCCAGATTAGATTTAATCTGCTCTTTTACATCTTCCCGCTTAATAATTAATTCTTCGGCGGTAAACTTTGCGGTTACTGCTTTAACCGCTTCCTGAATTGAAGGTGCAATGATTCGCGAATTATAATCTTTCCCAACTTCTTGCCATATTTTATTAACACTGCCCGGGGAAAGGTGGTAGTTTATAGCGACTTTAGAGGTTACGACTTGCAAATCTTTTGACGAAGCACTCGCTGGAACTTCGTCTTTTTGCATTTTTACATCCATTTTTACAACTGTCTGAATAAATGGAATTTTAAAGTATAGACCTTCATCAAATACCTTGTCTTTTACCGCGCCAAATTGAATAAGGATACCGCGCTCGCCAGCTCCAATAGTCCCAAACGCGCCAAAAACAATAATCAACAGAAAAACAAATAGCAACGAAAACATTACGCTTTTTTTAACTTTCTTAATATTCTCAATTTTTTCTAGATCAATTACGTTGTCCATATATTTTTAGTATATTAGTAATATTTTATTAATTATATTTCACGGGAATTATGAATGATTAATTAGTCATACGCATAATAAAAAAACCGGCTTAACACCGGTTTTAATTAATACTGAGTCCCCGCTCCAAAGCGCTTTCTTGCGAAAGACCAATCGCTTTTTTGCTCATCAGTATTCAAGGTAACGACACCTTACCAAATATCAAACTTTTGAGCAAATGGGGTAATGATTTTACCCACCAAGCTTAACTGTTGAAAGAATCTGCACGGCAAAATTATTAGAAGCAAAAGATTCGTTTGCGCAGAGCGTTTGATTATTTGAATCCTCATAGACAAGACAACTGGTCGGATGGCTAATAACAAACTTTAACGAGGCAACTTTGTCGGCGAACGCTGTGGCATAAGTATAAGTCGTGTAAATAGTTCCCGCCGCTGCCCCCGACTCACTCATAACACAATAGTCCTTGCCGTATAAAGAAATTTTTTCAGCCTTTCTGCCACGGTCGCAAACGAGTTCGCCAGCTGTTAGAGAAATGCCCGCCGTCTGTTTCCAATCTTGAAGTTTATAATACGTGGTCGGGAGTGTATCAATATACTGATAAGTAATCCCCAATTTTTTATCAACAAATGTCTTGTCTAGATTATATGTCGGTGGCGGAAGCAACCCCGTGCAACGCCAATTAATTTCAACGGTTTTTGACACCGCGTCAACCACGCAGGCTGGACTGCAACCCGGGCGCGTCGCGTTTAAGTTAGCATCAAACCACCAGCTTTTTGAATTTTCATTGTATGTTCCAGCATTCAAGGCTTCGCCACCTTTAATGCAAGACTTTTCGGCAACAAGTCGCGCTTCGGTTTCGGTAAGTAGTGCCGCGGAAAATTCAGTTAGCTTATTGCCTTCAACCTTAAAATACTTACTCACCCCAACCGAAGGCATTGCTGTCATTGGTTCGCCAGGTTTGCGATCGGCAAAATTAACAACAAGCTGGCCGTTTAAATATTCGGTCGTCTGCGGCGCGATCCGGTCGCCAAGAAGAATGGCGTTCGTGCCAACAAAACCACCACTCGCGCTAAGTAACGCCGCAACATAATAAAACGTTCCCGTGCCGCCGGTTTGTTGCGTTAAAATAAAAGCCGCATCGGCGACGCCGTCGCCGTTTAAATCAGCGCGAACATCGTTACCAAAATAGCGCGTTAAAATTGTACTTGCCGAATCCGTAATTAGCGCATCGTTACTCCCATTCTTTAACTCAACCGCTTGGCCATCAATTAAATACGTCCCATTCCTAGGATCGGCCGTTGGCGTAGCAACCAACGGCGAGTTTGGTTGCGTGGTCGGTAATTTATAAATAACAACAAACCCAGCCGCCAACAAAACAACTACAAGCGCGATTACTAAGACTGTTTTTTTATTCATATATATAAATTTTAGCACGAAATTCGCTTAGAATAAACTGGGTCAAGTCCAATTATTCGTTTTTAACAACACCCATTTAATTTTAACATTGACAAAAAGAGGGCTCCCGACGGAACCCTCTTTAAATACAATCGGTTCAAGGCCCGACACGGCCCGGACCCCACCCTGCTCGCACAGCCGCCTCATCCTCGGCCATTGTAGTATCAAACCCCTTGTATTGATCGCGAGGATCGTGAGACTTCCCAATCACCATACTGCGAAAAAGCCAATCCCTTTTCTTGTCTTTTGTGCGCCCGCGGCCAGGACACGGCAAAGGATGGCGTGGTTTTGTCTTTACTTTGCGGACACGACGCTTTTTGCGTTTATAAGCTGATGCACGCATCGGCAATCTCCTTTCTTGTGAGCTGTCACAATACTTTTTGACGCGCCAAACCAAGTTCGCATGCAGCCACGGAGCCAACCATCCAATCACACTCTTCAAATAACGAACAAAGTTCGGGAGTAAGTGCAAAACCTTTGGGAACGCCTTGCGGACGCGCTTTCTTCAGTCTGTTCAAAAGCTCTCTGTCTAAAAACCGCGCCCAATTGTCAACACTCTTTAAAAGATCGGCGAGAACCGCTACCGTGATCAGGGTCGTGGCGGTTTGATAAGTATTGCGACCTCCGTCAAATTTTTTGGCAAACGACCATAATCGCGTAACCTCTTTTTTCACCATGGTTTGGTCGCCCCCCACCTGAACGATACTAGAAGCAACATGAAGACACCTGTTTCTTGCTTGCGCAAGAGCCGCGGTATGATCGTCGTTTGGATTTGATTTTTTATCTTCCCAAACAACCAACAAAGCGCCGCCAAAAATTTTGGCAATATCATTTTCATATGAACGAACAAAAGCCGGTTTGATACCAAGGTTCTCCATGATCACGGAAAAATGATACTGAGACTCGTCAACCTTAACCTGTGTCTTTGCCATACAGTCACCTTTCTCAAAATTATCAAGGCACAATTTCACTGCCTTTATCTTACTCGCCCAACGCGTTCTGTCAAAAAAATTTAGATTCGTATTATCCATTTTTTGGCATCCGGTGAGCAACACTTCCGGAACAACAAAATGATTGACAATCAGTATAATATATGCAAGAATTGCCGTGAGTTGGAAATTTGAAAGGAGAGCAGAAAATGACAAGTCCAGAACGGTATATCGGGTTAATCTCGTGCATCGCACTAACCTCATTCTTTGGCTGGCTCATCTGTTTCATCGCGACACCCATGAAGGATCCCGATGATTACGACACGAACGGCGTTGGTAACCTAATCGTTGTAATCTTTTGGGCGCTGGCGGTCACGGCGTATGTCGTGCACTATGGACTGACCCACTATGGCCAAGTCTACGCCACTTGGACCGTGGTTATCATCACGGGTCAGCTTCTTGGAGCGATCGCCGTGCGTCTCATGAGAAAATACGATGTTGAAGAAAGGTTGTTCTGGCGTATCCAGCGCTTCTGAAGCAACATCATCGTACGGACACTTTCTAGTGTGCCGCGCCCGCCACATTTGAAAAACCCCGCCAGGGTCGCCTGGCGCGGGTTTTTTATAATATAAATTGGGTCAAGTCCAATTATTTGGTTATTGTTATGGGTAATTCACATGATGTCTATAAATCGGACCTGACCCCATTATACTCGCCCCACCACCTGTGCGTATGTTATGGGCGCTTATTTTTCGTTAATCTTATAAGCGCGGCGAAGCTCCCTATTTTTTAAAAACTATAAGTACTTTTTTAAGATTTCTAATTTTTGTTTTGATGATTCCTCCAGTTTTAACTCTGAAATTTTAATTTGTTTTTCAATTTTTCTTATCTCTGTAACTATTTTTTGTTGTTCTGAAATTGACGGTAAGGGAATTCTTATATTTTTAATGGTTTCTAAAGAAAAGCTCGATTTGCCCACTTTGTCCGAGTGCCATCGCCTCAATATTTTTGAAGCCAAAATCACAAAAATAATTTAAAATATAATCAGGCAATGCTTTTGTTCGATTTAATCTTAAAATTGTAATATGACTATCAACAACATAATCGCCATCCAAGTCAAACATTGTAACCCTGCCCGCTGTGCCAACACCAGTTGAGTTAATCAAAATATCCCCTTTTTCAAGTTTTCTTTCATCTAAAACAAAACCCTCACTTACAAAGTGTTTATCAGAAAAATCAAATTCTTTATATCCTCTCGCCTGTCCAGACTTGATAATTTGAACTTTTGAATTCCCATACTGCGGAGACTTTCCTCTTCTCAACAAAAAGGCAATAGTCTCTACTTTTTGCAAACTACCTTTTTTGGGTATTAAGCCACTTATGCTTTTTCTAAGTTTCTGAATTTCTAGTTTATTTATTTTTTGTTTTTGCTCTAGTTCATTTATATCCTCTAAAATTATTTCTTGGATTTTTTTAGGGGGAAGAGGAATTTTTATATTTTCTAAATCCTCACCATAGACATGTGGTTGAGCTTGCCCCCTCTGTAGGGAATATATTTCTTCTTGAATACTTTTTAAAATCTCAAAAATCAATTTTGTCGGAATATTGCTTTCATCTTTTGATTGAATTGTATTGCAGTCAGACGCAAAAATAGGATTAAAAAAGTAATTCACAAAACCAGCATAAGCACCCGAAGCACTTATGGTTATAATATTTCCATTTCTATTTGAAATATCGTGGAAATACGCTGGGGTCTGACCACCGGCAATTACCGGAATATTCCCTTCCACGACATTATTTTGAGTTATGGAAGTGCCCTTTTTAATATTTGCGATTTCACCAAGAAGAACAATATTTTTTGTATTCCAGATATCTTCAACTTTTATCTTTTTTTTTAAAACTAATGAAATATTTTTCTCAAAATCAAATCTATCGAAGTTTATCATTTCAATAAGATTCATTACAAAAATATTTCTTTTAAGAGAATCGTGTATTTTTTGATCTTTATTCCCTAGAAACGCCTTATACACATAAGAATTTGCTTTTGTTTCATCGCCTTGGTTTTCAAAACCATACATTTTCGTACACTCATCAATAGATTTTCCTCTTTGTGTTGGATGAATTCCTTCATAACCTCGTCGGTTACTAAATTCATATCCGAGAAAATCTTTTTCCTCATTTTTTTGTCCTGATTTTGTCAAAATTATTTTTTGAGGAAAAGCGATAATAAAGTACAAAAGCTTTTCTTTTTCTATCTCAATAATTTTTTTATGTAGGTTAACGCTATCTTTTGTTTTCTTTTTATATTCTTTATACAGTTCGTGGTTTTCAATATTCTTATTTACTCCACTTTCACAAAAGTTAATGTAATCTGCTAATTTTATCCCTGTCCAAACATGTTTTACATATTTTGAAAACACGTTTTCCACTCCGTTCACAGTTACATCATTATGATTTTGGAAAAACTTTTCTACGGAAAATTGAATATTTTGCCATTCATAATTATTTCTTTTCCTTAAAAAGAAAACTATCGTGTTTGTTCCTGTCGCCATAAACGTACCAGAGCCGAGTTCGGTAATACTAACAATCTCAAAATATTTGAAAATGATTTCCCGCGTCTTGGTATAAATCCCTGTATTACTTAAAATACTAGACGGTAAAATAATTCCCGCTAGCCCTCCGTCTTTAAGAAGTTGTTTAGTTCTCTCAATGAAAAGACACTCGATTTCAGAACTTTGGTCAGTCAAACGACCAAAAAGATCAAAAGATTTCTTAGCATTTTCTTCATCTAGGTTTCCCTTGAATGCGGAAACCGAATAAGGGGGGTTTGATATAACTAAATCAAACTGTTTATTGTCTTGAGGAAAATCACGATCAACCTCTTTTAATTTTCCACGATATTCAGGCGTTTTATCAAAAGTGCCAAGACCGTCGCCGTGAATTACTTTTGCAAGACCGTCGCCGTGAAGATAGCAGCCAACTTTTGCTGTTTTGACAAGACGATAATCTTTTTCTATGCCGTAAACATAATCAAACGCCCACTCAAATTGATTTTTTTTCCACCCGCTAATTTTTCTCGCTGATTGTGGATTGAGGGTATTTTCATCAATTGAATCTATTATTTTCTGAACGTTCTCCATTGATTCGATAAGGAAGTGCCCACTTCCAGCAGCATAATCTATGGTAGACGGAATAAGATCGTTTGGATTTCCTTTTGATATTTTATCGTTAATGATTTCTTTTACAGGCAGACTTTTAATGATATATTTAGCAACAGGAACAGGAGTAAAAAATTGTCCTGATTCTTGCTTTAATCCCGTGGTAAGAAGAAGCTCAAAAAAATCACCCAAATATTGATGTTTTTTGTTATAACGAAGTTGGTATCCTTGTAGGAGTTCCACAACCTCTTTTACTACTTTTGCATTTTCATCAAAAGACAGATCATCAAAGACCTCCTTGAAGGCGAATTCATTATTTTTCTTAAGTCTTATTTCTGTGAGTATTTTTAAGAATTCTGACTTATATTTTTCATCTACTGCGCCAAATTTCTTTTTAAATTCATCATCACCCATATCAACTACTTCTTTTTCTAAGAGTTCACTCATGCCCCTTTTATAGAGATCAGTTAACCTCTTTTGAAAAGAAATATTATCATCTTCTCCTTCCAAATATTGAAAATGGAGCTGTTCATTTTTTGCTCTGTCTTCATCAACTATCTTACACAAAAAAAGTGTGAAGATTTTATTAAACGCATTAGGTTTATCAGATACAACGTTTTGTCTTAGGATTTCCAAAAAACGGTTAAAAATAAAACTGCTATCTTCTTGCTTGATAATCTTAAGGTCGCTTAATGTTAGTGCTTTGTTTTGAAATTCATACGCATTAACCCAATCATCAAAAATTCCATTTGACTTTGAAATTTTATTCCAACGATCATAAAAATCTTTAACGTTGCCGGCCTCCTTATAGTGTTCTTCTATTTTTATTATTTCATTCTTGTAGGTTACTTCTTTCCCGTCAAAATTTGACGCATATAACATTAAGTATTGCGAATCCCTATCTTGTTGAAAATAAGTAAAAAGTTGTCCGCCATCTTTTTCTAGCTTTTTAAAAGATTTCTCCAACTCCACGCCCCATGTTTTACACTCAATCATTAGGTATGCTTTTTTATTCTTTCTCACAAGAATATCAAGCCTTCCGCTTGTTCCGTGCCCGGTAGGATAAATTTTTTCTAGGGTTATATCATCCGGCTTGTATCCTTTTTCAATAAGACGATCAACACACTCTAAAACTACCCAATTTTCTTCTTGTGAAAAATTCTGTGTCGTACTACTACCGGATTGAATTTTTTTTCCAAAATCAATTTTTTTATTTTCAAAATCAACCTCAATAATATATCCGCCTGCGTTGGAATATTTTTTATAAAAAACACCGACCGAATTTTCCTTCGGAACAAAATCTAATTTTTCAAGAAATTTTCTATTAGGCATAAGTGCCATAATTTTTATCTCATCAAATCATCGATCCCGACCTTTAGTGCATCAGCAATTTTTTTCAATGTTTCAACGCGGGGATTAGAAGTAGACCCCGATTCAACCTTAACGATCGTGGTATAAGTAACATCGGCAATTTTTGATAGCTTATCTTGAGAAATACCGAGCTTGGCTCAATATTTCTTTATATTCTCGGAAATAGCTGTTTTTTTAGACATTTGGTATAGCAATTATTTGATATGCTATATGGTAGTAGTATAATAAGGGTACGGCTACATCTCCTTAGGTAGATTATAGCACTTTTTTAAAACGATAGGAATAAATATTCCTATGACCGACTATTTCCTCTACGCCAGAAAATCGACCAATTTGAACGGACGAGGAATGTTTGGCTCGAAACCTCTCCGAAATTGAACGAATAACCGGGACGGGACCGCTTATTATTGACTTATTCAAGATATAAACACATTAATCCTAATTACCAAACAAGACAACCGGTTCCTCGGCAAGTTCGGGACATAAAAATAACCCTGCGTTTGGGCGGGGTTATTTTTATGGAAGTGCGGGGAATCGAAATGACGGCAAATAGGATCATGCACAGAAAACTGGCGTAGCAGACACACCGTTGTACATCGCTCACAGAACGATCTTCAGCCCTTTGGGCAACCCGAGGGCAACACTTTGGGAAGGGCCGAAGACCGGGAAGGATGCGTTAAAAAATGCGCCTCGCAAAGCGTGTTGGCTGTGCGAGGCGAAGGAGTATGATGTGGTCGTTATGGACAAAACGAACGATGCAGATGAGCTGGATTGTAGAAGGTATGGGCGACTGCTTGATGAGTACAAGGAAGCCGGCATTAACGTCCGCAATTACGGCGAGATCCGCTTCAAGCAACTAACGGTCTTCCTCACGGCGATGGCCGGACTCGGAGCTGCTCTCTTTACCAGGACCGCTTCAGAGCAAGATGTGATTAGGTTGTGGATTTTCGGTCTTGGGCTAGCGGTGGTCGTCGCGTTTTTTGCGCTTGAGGAACGGGCAACTTATTACCGTCGAGCCTATATGTATGTCTTGCTGGACATAGAGAGGCGGCTTGGCTTTGGCCAATACCGACGAACCAAGAATCCCGGTTGTCTGAAGTCTCGCTACGTGTACAGATGTTTATTCATTTTCATCGCCGTTGCATGGGTATTCCTCGGCCTTCCCGTAGAGAAGCCCGGTCTTGTTGGCTTCGTGGAGTGGGCTATTGTAACCGTTCTCGCTACAATTCTTCTAAATCTTCGTTTTGAGCGATACCAACGGAAGGCCGAAGTAGGACTACTTCCGCAAACTCCTTCTGACGTGCCGACGATTAACGAGTACCAAAAAGAGGATCGGCAGGATGGTAACGGTGGAGGCAAAGATGATTGAGATCCACCCCCAGCTGAGGTGGTCGTACCAAGCTGTCAATCCATTCCAAGCTGACTGGATGTAATTCGCAGGTCTCATGATGTTGTCCCTTCTTCCGCGCGACTCTCAATCGCGCGCGGAATTGGGACGGCTTCATGACACCATAAAGGAACGCGACATCACTATAGCCAGGTTTCACTTAAACTGTCCATGCCGTGTCCACTTGTGGCTATTAGCCTGCAAAAGTATTCTGCGGTGAAGGAGAACGATTTCGGGTTGTGGACAACCCACCTTTCCCGCACAAATCCCCACCCCTTACCGCAACCGCGTCCGGTTCTATGATGATGAGTGGAGGGAGTCGCCGGTGCCTGCTCGTTGAGGCGGCCGCTCGGCGCGTCTGGTGAACAATAATTCATAAACCCCAACCGATCTATGGAACACACAAATCCATACGAGTTCCTGACCCCGCGGGAACTCTCCGAATACATGAAAATTTCTATGACCGGCGTCTATCGCCTGGTCGATGGCCGGCAAATCGCCGTCTACCGAATCGGCAGCCGCCTTCGCTTCAAGAAGTCCGACGTTGATAAGTACATTGAGGCCCATTGCTACCCGCCGATGGACCGCAAACATCTATGAGCGTCCGTCTCATGCGCGACAAATGGTGGGTAGACTTCCGATTCGACCACACCCGTTACCGCGTGAAGTCCCCATCCAACACGCGCGCCGATGCGCAGGCGTACGAAGCCGTCCTTCGTGGACGACTTGCGTACGGTTTTCCCCTTCATGGCGAACCGCCGCCGGCCAAACCGACCTTCGCCGAGGTCGCTGAGCGCTGGCTCGAAATCTCTGCCGCGAACTATCGGCCTTCGAGGCAGGTCAGCGTCCGCTATGTTGTGCGCGGTGCTCTCAATCCCTACTTCGGCAGAATGCCGGTCAATGCGATCACCGTCGAAACTATCGAGCGCTTCAAAGGCCAGCAGCTCCGCAAGGGTCTTTCGCCGAACACGGTGAACGGCCATCTTTGCATTCTGCGGCTATGTCTTGAAGCTTCCAAACAAGAAGGCCATGTGCGGGAACCGTCACGAATCCGGCGGCTTCGGCCTGTTCCATCCAAATTCAATGTACTCTCATCTGAAGAGACCGCCCTCCTGCTCACCGACCGCTCCGACCGTCCGGTCGCCGAGATGGTTTTCATGGCGGTTCACACCGGCATGCGGGTCGGCGAATTGCTTGCGCTTGCCTGGGACGATGTAGACCTGAAGCGTGGCGACATCGTGATCCGTCACTCGAAGACGCGTGAGGTTGTCGGCCCGACCAAGAACTACCGCGAACGCCGGATCCCGCTCATCGATAGCGTTCGTGCGATGCTCATGAGCAAGGAACTTCGTTCGGGCTTCGTGTTTGTCGATGAGAAAAAGCGGCCGATCACCTACTACTCGGCTCGCGGCCGACTGGAACGGCTGTGCCGGCGGGTCGGCATACGCAAGATCGGCTGGCATGCCTTGCGACACACCTTCGCCTCCACATTGGCCATGGGCGGCGCCCAGGTCACGGCGATTCAACAACTCCTCGGGCATGCATCCGTCGAGACAACGATGCGGTATGCGCATACCGATGACCGAGCGCTGCGGGAGGCAGTGATGAGACTACCGTCTGCGCCTTGCTATGAATAGCAGGAGGCGGCGCAAGCTAAACTAGTCGCCTAATCAGCGATGGGCAACCCGCATAAATCCTTAAGTGGGCACGGCGCAACGCCCCGTGGCAATCGGTTTGAGGTCGCGGCACCGAAGGCACCGGCGGCTTCATTAGGGTTTGGAGCAGAGTGGGTCAGGGAAATCCGTATTGCAAGAGGAGATAAAACCTTCTCTGACTCCTTGATAGCAGACTACCTCGCCGCCGCACTTCACTCTGAACCAGGCGGCGCCAACCGGCGAATGTCCAACCCCGGCCACAGGGATATTCCGTGTTCCGTCAGGCACATTCCCGACACTATTACGCAGTGGCACACCTCTTTCGTCAGAGCTCGCAGGATTGCGACGTAGTGTAAGCGGTGTATTCTCATACCCAGGGAGGCGAACGATGGTGACCGACTTGGGAACGGATTGAAAAGAGCCTCTCCCTTCCGAGTTGGCAACCTCCAACTTCATTGGTGCGCGGGACACCGTGTTCCTCACAAAACGCGCGGCAGTTGCCGGAAGCACACGACTGTTGACTGGAGACAGTTGGTTTTCGATATTTATTGCGATGTTAGTTTGTGGCATTGAGGGTGTATCGGGGTGCTCCAGAATGCGCTCGACCTTTGCGCGCAATTCGCTTAGTTGAGCACTAAATTCTGTCCTCAGTGTTGAGCCATCGGATCGCAATATGGCCCACACTGTCACCAGGAGTGCCGCCGAACCGATGGCGACAGACAAGAGTCCAACCAGATCCATGGGCGATAGAGACCGATTCTGCTCAACCGTGGCCATGCGACACTTCCTTCCTAGGCTGCGATGACCAATCACAGCTTCAAAAAACGTAGCACCATTTCTGAAAAACAAGGATAAGAAGAAAAGGGGCAGACTATCATCCCGGTTTATGCGACAGGCTCGGTGTATGTATTGACAGCGCCTATATGTAGGATAAGATGGTCTCCTGGCTAGCTGGAACGGCTGTTGTTGGACATTGTCGGCGTCCTTTCTCCGACGAACGCTCAACAACTGTTGGCGCAACCCTGACCAGGTTGCCTCCAGCTAGTCGGGGTTTGCCTAGTAGTTCTATCGGTGCAGTGGGTATCCGTCAATCGCGCGCTGCGCCCAAACCCATCCGGATCAAACCAAAGACTGGGTCAATCACAGCGTACAGCTTGTCACAACCAGGCGAGATCCTCGATTTTGCCGGCTCTCGAAGAGACGCCGGCATTTTTCTTTTCATGAAATTTCTGCCTCTTATTGCCTTCCGTATAGTAGGAGACCTTCGTGCCTGTAATTGCGGCCGAGGTTTCAACGGCTGTAGGGTTTACCGACCGACCGCCCACCCAGCCAGGCAACCACCTATTCCCAGAGAGCAATGGTGGTTGGTCGGAAAAGGCGACACCAAAATCCGGCCGATGGCAGGTATCACCTCAGTAGGTTTTGTGTTTTGAAGTGCGGGGTTTCAGCCTCGAACCAGACACACTCCCCCGCCTTGATTTCTTAGGAAAACACCCGGTCACGCATGTCGTAAACCAAGAATTTTGGGCAACCAGTGGCAACGCTTTTCTGGAGGTAGCAAAAAACTCGCACTGTTGTGCGAGTTTTTTGGTGGAAGTGCGGGGAATTGAACCCCGGTCTCACAAGAAGTTACGCAGATCGTCTACAAGCTTATTTGGCCGAAGGTTGACGAAGCTGTTTAAGCGGCCAAAGTCATACGCAGCTCCGTTCCCGAATCAAGTCGCACAGACGCCAGTTCGGAAAAGACGGCATCTTTGTTCCGCATATATAACACCCGTAATCGCGCTATGTGGACTCGCGCGGCGGATGGGTTATTGCTTTTAGGCGACAACCGAAGCGAATGAAGGAGCGAACGCCGAGGCGAACGCAGTCTTCACGCGTGTCAATAAATTGACAATTAGGATTTTGCTCAAACGGATTTACGAGGCGAAGAGCTTGCTCGGCTTGCAGATCTGTGTTTTTCAAATGATCTAGTCCATTTTCACTCCCGTGTTAGGTGTTAACTTTTAACTGTTAACTGTTAACTTTTACGACTGTCCTAAAAGTTAAAAGCTAAAAGCTAAAAGTTTTTCTTGTTTACTTTCAACTATTGCTTCTTAACGCGCATTGCTGAGCGCATTTCTCTGTCGGTTTCACGCTTTTTAATGGTTGCGCGTTTTTCGTATTCGCGTTTGCCGCGCGCGACGGCGATGGTAATTTTTACGCGGCCGGACTTGGTAATATAGGCAGAAAGCGGGACAATTGTCAACCGTTCCTCCTCCTTTTTCCCAATAAGACGGGCAATTTCGGCACGTTTTAAAAGAAGTTTACGCGTCGCCGATGGGTCATATTCTTCACCCTGGTGACCAGAACGATAAGCGGAAATTTGCGCGCCAAGCAAAAACGCTTCGCTATTTTTTATAATCACGTGGCTCCCTCGCAAATTTAAACCACCGGACTTGGCCGATTTTGCCTCGGCTCCGGTTAGCACAATTCCAGCGTCCATTTTTTCCAAAACTTCATAATCGTGCCGGATTTTTTTGTTTAGGGCAATACTCATGGCGTTAGTGTAGCAATTTACCGCAAAAAAGAAACCCCGCCACCCTATCGTCATTGCGAGGAATGAGCCGAAGCGAATGACGCGGCAATCTCCACTAAGTCAGCAACTTTGGTGATACTGCGAGGAGATTGCCGCGTCGCTTCACTCCTCGCAATGACGATTAAATCTCAACCGTCATCCCCGCGTAGGGAATTTCTACGTCCAAGCCGGGATATTTTTTGCGCGCCAGATTTTCAAAAATTTGATCTTGCGGCGACTCAGTGTGAACTAAATATAAATGTTTAAGCCCGTTAAATTTGGAAAGATAATCCAGTAAACCAGTTTGGTCGGCGTGCGCGGAAAATTCGTGGAGCGTTATGACCTTGGCTTTAACCTCACGCGCCTCGCCCAAAATATTTACCGGACTAACGCCGTCCTGAATTTTCCGACCCAAAGTGTGCGCGGCTTGATAACCCGTAATCAGCACAAAATTATTTGGGTCGCTAATTCCTTCTTTAAGGTGGTGACGAATGCGTCCGCCTTCGGCCATTCCCGAGGCCGAGATAACCATAAACGGCCCGGCTTTAACGTTTAAGGCTTTTGATTCTTCAACCGATCGCACGTAAATAAGATTATCAAAAATAAACGGCTTCTCACCCCTTATGCCAAAATCATTCCACGTTTCTTTGTCAAAATCATCGGTATGGCGATTAAAAACTTCAAGAATATTTACCGAGAGCGGGCTGTCAACGTAAATCGGAATGAGCGGAGCTTTCTTTTCGTCAAATAATTTATGCAGGGCGTAAATAAGTTCTTGCGTTCGGCCAAGCGAAAAAGCCGGAACAATAATTTTACTTTTATTTTGCACGGCCGTTTTAATAACCGTCGCCAGTTCACCGCTTGCGTCGGAAAACGGCCGATGATTGCGATCGCCGTAGGTGCATTCCATAAGCAGCGCTTTAATTGGTTCCACAACCGGTTCAGGCGCGCGCATCAGTGGAACATTTATGTTGCCAAGGTCGCCCGTAAAAGCGATGGTCTTTGTTTCGCTGTCTTCGGTAATTTCAATAACTGGAATGGCCGAGCCAAGAATATGACCGGCGTCATAAAGTTTAAAACGAATCGCGTCTGTGAGCTTAAACCAGTCCTTGGTCTTACGACAATATTCAACCGGCTGAAATTGTTCAACCGTTCGGTTAACATCGTCCACGTTATAAAGCGGCGCAATTTCTTTTGCGCCAAGTCCGGCGTGACGATTAAAATATTCGGCGTCTTCGGCTTGAATCTTGGCCGAGTCCAACATTATGAGCCGAGCAATATCAAGCGTCGCGCTTGTTCCATATATTTTCCCAGCAAAGCCACCCTTAACCAGCATTGGCAGAGCGCCCGAGTGGTCGGCGTGCGCGTGCGAAAGAATTACCGCGTTAATTGACGCGGCCGGAAACGGTAAAACCCGATTCATTTGTTCCGCCTCCCTTCGCCGACCTTGATACAAACCGCAGTCCAGCAGCAATTTAAAACCACCAGCTTCAATAAGATGCTTTGACCCCGTCACATTCTCCGCCGCCCCGTAGAAAGTTATATGCATATTAAATAAGTTTAGCAAAAATTAGATTTAAAAAATACCCTTCCTTAGCGCTGAACGATTGTTTGCGTCTAGAAAAAACTGACTAGTCCTCCCTTTGGTAAAAGGGAGGGTGGGGAGAGTTCTGTTTTATTACGTTAAAGTTATTTACGGCGAAACGAACTCCCCCTACCCCCTCTTTTGCAAAGAGTGGGCTAAGACTGGCTACAGATAAAACCCTGCTATTATGCAAAGAAGGGGCAAATACAAAATTCTCAAATTAAATCTTTTTTGCAAAGAGAGTGACAAAGGCACGAAAAATCTTAGTCCTCCCTTTGGTAAAAGGGAGGGTAGGGAGAGTTCTGTTTTATTACGTTAAAGTTATTTATGACAAAACGAACTCCCCCTACCCCCTCCCCGATGGCCATCGGGGAGGGGGCTAAAATAAAAAACTACCTCGGCAAAAACCGAGGCAGTTTAATCAATCTTCAATTTATCTAACTTCCACCGTTTCAATTATATATTCACCCTTTTCGCGCCATTTGCCAGCGACGACAACAAACTTGTCGCCTTTTTTAAACAATTTTGTTGCTATTACTTTTTTGCGCATTGTCGCAATCAGCGTTTGTAAATTTTTTATCTTCGGAACAATGATCGGGGTAACACCCCACGAGAGAACAACCGCGCCGGCTGCGATTTCGTCGGGCACGGCGGCATAAATCGGAATCTCTGGACGCATTCGGGCAATGTAACGCGCGCTCGCACCCGAAGTCGTTGCCGCAATAATTGCTTTGGCGGAAATTTTTTCGGCAAGCACTGCGGCTGTTGTCGCAATTCCGCGACGGACGCTTTCTTGTGTAACCGAAATTTCCGAAGGCAAATCGTCGTAATGCGATTTTTCAGTTTCGCGAGCAACTGCTGCCATTGTCTGAACCGCTTCAACCGGATATTTGCCGCTCGCGGTTTCGCCCGAAAGCATTATCGCATCGGCGTGATCAATAATCGCGTTCGCAATATCCGAAACCTCAGCGCGGGTTGGGCGCGGATTTCTAATCATTGAGTCAAGCATTTGTGTTGCGACGACAACCGGCTTACCCGCCTTAAGACACTTCGCAATCATCATCTTTTGCGCGACCGGTACCTGCTCGGCGGGAATTTCTACGCCAAGGTCGCCGCGCGCGACCATAACCGCGTCGGTCGCTTCCAAAATTTCATCAAAGTTGGTAATCGCTTGCGGCTTTTCAAGTTTAACAATAATCTTTGGCGCCGTTTTTTCTTTGCCCAACATCCGACGAAGTTCAAGGACGTCAGACGCGTCGCGCACAAACGAAAGTGCCACCCAACTTGCCTTAACACTCAGCGCAAACTTAGCGTCAATCCGATCTTTTTCCGTAATTGACGACTGTTGTAAATCCGTGTCCGGCAAATTCATTCCTTTGTTTGATTTAAGAATTCCCGCCGTGCCAATCTTTGCCGTTACACGATGGCCAGACACCGAAACCACCATCGCGTCCATAAGTCCGTCGTCAAAAAGCATCCGCTCGCCGGCCTTAATGTCTTCGTGCAATTTTTTGTAGCCAACGGGAATATATTTTGGCAACTTATCATTAGGATCGGTTGAAAAAACAACCGTGCTTCCCGAAACAAGTTCAACCCCTTCGTCCGGCATTTTTCCGACGCGAATTTTTGGCCCCTGAAGGTCAACCAAAATACCAACTGTGGTCTTTGCCGCCTTAGCCGCCGCACGAACGTTTTTAATATTGTTCGCGTGCGTCGCGTGGTCGCCATGCGACATATTCATTCGCGCGACGTTCATTCCTTCTTTAATCAGCTTAGCCAGGGTGGCGGGCGCGTTGCAGGCTGGACCAATGGTACAAATTATTTTAGTTCTTTTCATATTATGCCAAAACGCGAAACCAAATCACGTTAATTTCTTTAAGTTTAATTGTAACAAAAGTATCTTATCAGAGTTTCGTGAAACAGAAAACCCCCCTTACTGGCAAATAGCACGTTGCATATAGCTAATGGTAAAAAAATAAAATTGCTCCAGTATTTTTGGAGCAATTTTATATACTATTTGCAATTAACTATTTGCCGATAACCGCCGGCTCGGCAAGCGTTACCGTTACCGTTTTGGTCTCACCTTTATGATAAACCTTGAGCGTTATTTTATCGCCAACGTTTTTCCCCATAACAATGGTTCCGAGCGAATGGTCAGCATCAATTTTTGTTCCATCGGCTTCCAAGATAATATCATTTTCGGTAATCCCCGCCTTATCAGCCGGCGAACCAGGAATAACCGCAAGGTCGGTCGGATTGGTTCCGCGAAGGACGAGCGCGCCGTAAGAAAACGGCAAACTATTTTTTTCCGCTGCGTCCGGCGTGATGAGTGAGTAACGAACGCCAAGGTACGGCCTCACAATGCGGCCATTTTGTTTTACCGAATCAATAGAGCGCTTGGCCATATTAATCGGAATCGCAAAGCCGACCGATTGACCAGCTTGCGAAACTGCCGTGTTTACGCCGACCACTTTTCCGTCCAGCGTGAGCAGTGGACCGCCGGAGTTTCCTGGATTAATCGCCGCATCGGTTTGAATGGCGCCGTCAATTACTTCGCTTCCCGCCATCGTTCCGCCGGCAACGAGCCGCCGATTAAGACCCGAGACAATGCCGCGCGTCACAGTATTGGAAAATTCACCAAGCGCGTTGCCGATCGCGACAACGGAGTCGCCAATTTCAAGCGTGCCCGAGTCACCAAGCGTCACCGCCGGAAAACCCGTGCCGTCAATTTTTATCAGCGCCAAATCAATTACCGTATCGCGCGCCAAAACTTTGGCATCATGCTTTTTCCCGTCCGACGTCACGACTGTATACGTTGCTGCGGTATCTTCAACCACGTGGCGGTTTGTGACGATGAGACCATCTGCCGAAACAAAGAAGCCACTCCCCCCGCCCACCGTTTGTTTTTGCGTTGGCGCGTTACCATTGCCGCCGCCATTCATTCCGTTACCCATATCAAAAGAGAACGGCCCGATATTAAACATATTGCCTAACTGGTTTGCCGAAACATCTTTAGTGATAACAATGGAAACAACTGATGGTGAAACTTTTTTCACCATTTGCGCCATATCTTCCGACGGCACCACTGGCGTGACTTTTTCCGGAGACAAATTTTTAACTTGCTCCGAAGTATTTTCTTTTTTTAGGTTCGCCGCAAACGACGAAGAGCCTTGTTTAAACGCGGTTGCCGCGGCAAAAAATCCAACCACGCCACCCGTCGCGCCGCCAAGAATTATTGAACCAGCAACGGCAGCAATGATGACTAATTTTAAATGAGAAAATTTATGTTGAAACATATTTTTTCTAACTTTTAACTATTAACTTTTAACTTTTAGAAAAGACCTAAAAGTTATATTTATTTCTTTTTTTTGGGCGCAATGAGCGATTTGACCTCGTCGGCAAAACGATCCAGATCTTCAAACGAACGGTAAACCGAGGCAAAACGGATATAGGCAACTTTGTCAAAACGTTTAAGGCGATTCATCGCGACTTCGCCCACTTCTTTGCTCGTAATTTCTTCTTTTTTAACGCGCGAAAGATCGCGTTCAATTTCGCCCAGCAATTTTTGAAATTGTTCCTCAGTATACGGCCGCTTTTCCAAAGCGCGGCGCAGGCCGGAAGCGATTTTTTCGCGACGGTACGATTCGCGCCGGCCGTCGCGCTTCACAATTGTTAAATCCAAAAGCTCAACGCGCTCAACTGTGGAAAAACGATGACCGCATTTTTCGCACTCGCGGCGACGGCGAATACCCATCCCGTCATTGGTTATACGAGAGTCAATTACTTTTGTGTCCTCGTTGTTGCAAGACGTACAGCGCATATTTTCAAGACCACCCCGCTTTGAGGCAGGGTGATTTGTTTATAATCTGTTGTTGATTTATGACTAAAAGTTAACAGTTAAAAGTTAAAAGTTAATCCTTAGGGCAGCATCTTCTTTCTAATAAATGCTGGGATTTCTAGATCTTCTTCGTCCTTGTCTTTTTTAGCAACCGTCGCGATTGGTGGAATTTTTGGTTCTTCAATATTTATTTCGCGCGGCATTTCGCGGACATCTTTTCTTTCCTTTGGACGCAACTGGTCTTCTTTTTTCTTTAAGAGCGACGAGGGAGTATATGAACCCGAAGCCAAAGCCGAAACGGTAGGAATTTTTTCCGATCTGTCTTCAAAACCAGTCGCGACAACGGTAATCTTTATTTCGTCTTTCATTGAATCGTTGATGGTCGCGCCAAAAATAACTTTGGCATTGGGGTCAGCCGAGGCAGTAATTATTTTTGCCGCTTCGGAGACCTCGTGCATACTCATATTGGTTCCGCCAGTGACTGTAAACAAAATTCCGCGCGCGCCTTCTATGGAAACTTCCAAAAGCGGCGACGCGATGGCCGCCTTAGCTGCTTCCACGGCGCGATTTTCTCCGGAGGCGCGACCAATGCCCATAAGCGACGAACCCTGATTAGCCATAATCGCCTTAACGTCAGCAAAGTCTACATTGATTAGTCCAGGCACGGTAATGATTTCGGAAATTCCCTGCACACCCTGACGCAAAACATCATCAACAATATTAAAAGCTTCAAGCAAAGAAGTTTTTTTATCAATAATTTGCAAAATGCGATCGTTCGGAATAGTGATAATCGTGTCCACGTTGCCAACAAGCGCTTCATAGCCGCGTTCAGAAATATCGCGGCGTTGCGGGCCTTCAAAAGTAAACGGCTTGGTAACAACGGCAACCGTAAGCGCGCCAGCTTCTTTGGCCAGCTCGGCAACAATCGGCGCGGCGCCGGTTCCCGTTCCCCCGCCAAGTCCGCAGGTGATGAAGACCATGTCAGCGTTTTTGACGATATCGCGAATCTCGTTTTGGTTTTCTTCGGCCGAACGGCGGCCAGTATCGGGATCCATCCCCGCTCCAAGACCGCGCGTAATCCCCCTCCCAATATGCAAACGAACCGGCGCGAGCGAATGGTGAAGCGCCTGAACGTCGGTATTCATTGCCACAAATTCCACGCCCTTTATTTTTGACTGGATCATTCTATTGACCGCGCTTCCGCCCGAACCACCAACGCCGATCACTTGAATTTTTGCAAAAGTTTCAATGTCTGGTTTTATTTCTGGCATATGTTTTTATGAACCATGTACCACGTACCATGAAACATGGTGTATGAACACTAAACGTGTTCGCTCGTGTGGATGATTTTTGTTTGGTCAATCATTGTATCGCGAAAAAGCAGTTAGGTCAATGAAATCATGGACCATGTACCATGAAACATGAACCATTATCAAAAACTCCCGCTCTGCGGGAGTCAATATGGTTCATGGTGCATGGTACATGGTGTGTGGTGTGTAGTACATGCTTCATGCTACGGCATGAACGACTTAAAAAATTTCTTAACGTTCTTTTGAACGCCGCCCAAGTTCGGCATTTTTAAAGAAAAACCTGATCCGCCATTATCTTTGGCTGTAGCTGTTTGCGCGCTCCAAAGCAAAAGACCGACGGCGGTCGCAAACGACGTGTCCGAGGCTTTGTCAGCAATCGTTGAAATACCGATCGGATAACCGATGGTACAAGGCAACCTAAGAACACGTTTGCCAACCTCGGTAATGCCCGCAAGCTTAGCGCCGCCGCCGGTCAAAACCGCACCAGCGGGGAGCATTCCGCTCCTGTCAATTTTACGAAGTTCGCGATCAATCTTTTCAAAAATTTCCTCAACACGCGCTTCAATTATTTCACAAAGATATTTTTTAGAAATCTTTTCGCTTTCGGCCGCGCCCAAATCCATTAAGTCAATTTCGTTCTTTTTGGCAATATCTTTTGGCGCTGCCGAACCAAATTCAAGCTTGGCTTCTTCGGCAACATCAAGCGAGGTGCGCAAACCAATTGCGATATCGTTCGTTATGTGTTCGCTTCCGACCGGAATGACGGCGATATGCATTACGTCCCCGCCTTCGTAAACCACGACCGAAGTAGATGCCGACCCGATATTCACCGACACCACCCCAAGGTCGCGACTTCTGGCCGGCGTGGTTGCTTCGGCGGCGGCGAGCGCTCCCAAAACCAAATTATCTATTTCAATACCGGTGCGGTGGACGCATTTTGTAAGATTTTTAATATGCGAAGACAGTCCCTGAACAATCTGCGCTTCAACGTCTAGCCTGATTCCCGTCATGCCAACGGGATCGCGGACGCCAGACGTTCCATCAACGACAAAACTTTTTGGAAGAACATGAATGATCTCGTAGTTCGCTGGTGTCGGCACCATTCTGGCCGCTTCTACCGCCCGCTCAACGTCTTCTTCGCGAATCTCACCATCGGCTCGGGAAACACCAATTACACCGTGCGACGACTGCGACAAGACGCCAGTGCCGGAAACAGCAAGAACAGCGGAGTCTAACGACTCGCCAACAATCCGCTCAGCTTGCTCAAGCGCCGTGGAAACAGCGGTAACCGCTTCTTCAATAGAAATAATATTGCCACGCGAAACGCCCGCCGACTTAACTTCTACCGCGGCAATAATATGAACCCGATCAGCTGCTTCGGGTGGCAATAGGTGTCCTGCAACAATACGCACCGCTTGCGTACCAATATCCAATCCGGTGATAATTCTTTCAGCCATTTAGATTAAAAAATACGGAATTATGATAATCGCGCCAATAATCAGACTTGCGAGCGACGAGAGAAGAACCGCTCCTGCCATTATATCCTTTATATCCCGCGCATGCGACCCGATCCCCGGTGAAATTATATCCAAAAGTCGCTCAAATACGCTATTTATCAATTCTAACACAATGACACCGACGGCAACAAGAAAAAGCAAGACGGCATCTGTTGCGCGAATTTTCAAAAAGACAATAAACGCGATAAGAACAACAAAAACAAGCATTTGCACACGAAAACTATGCCCCGTACGAAATTCTTCGTAAAGTCCACGGAGAGCGTGTTCTAAGCTTTTTTTGAATTTAATTAAACTAATCATTTTGTATTAGGGTTTAGGGGTTAGTGAAGCTACTATACCCTAGACGCTTTTTAATATTTTTCTTTCCATCTTTACCATTACTTGCTCCTCTTTTTTTGTATGGTGGTCATAGCCGCAAAGATGCAATATTCCGTGGACAATCAACAACTTAAGATAATCCTTTTCAGCCATTCCCCTTTCTTTTGCTTTACGAAGAGCACTTTGTGTTGAAATAAAAATGTCGCCCAAGTCAAGCTCATCACCAGATTCAAAAGAAAGAATATCGGTCGGTCTTTTTTTATTTCTATAGACGCTATTAAGTTTTTCAATCTCTTCGTCAGAAACAAAAACCACGGAAAAACTCGCCGTTTCTTTAGACAAAAAAGAAAGCGCCGCTCGCGCCGCTTTTTTTACCAAAGCGGCGGATACTTTTGCTTTCTTTTCGCCAAAGACACTGACTGACATTAAGATTTGATGTGGTCTATTGAAGCGATGATCATTTCAAGCGTGCTGATGAAATTATAGTCCGTCATTCCGTTAGGGTTATACGTAATCGTCAAAACTTCGCTACCCAAATCCAGATAGGCGGTTAGGCGATCAGACGAACGAAGAGCATCTAAGCCAGTTTTATAAGTTCTAAAACGCTCAACGTCACCGCTTTTTGCTTCGGGCGAAGTCGCAAGATACCAATCCAAAATTGACTGGCCTGGCGACTTATCAACCGACAAAATCTCAATAAACTCTCCCGAAGGAGCATCAACAAAATATTGATCCGTGCCCGCGCCGCGTTCAACCCACGAAGCTGGCGTTAGCGCGGAATATTTTTCCGCCTCATTATTAACAACGCGAATATTTGGCGAATCCTTAAGCATGGCCGGTGCTTTTACGATTGGATCAAAAAGGTGGACAACTTCGTTACCATCATTAAACGAATCACCGTCGGCGTCGGGATTTCGCGGATCGCTCTTATAAATAGTTACTTCTTCAACGTCGGTAAGCCCGTCGGAGTCGGTATCAGGACCACTCCGCGGTGGCGGTGGGGGTGGCGGCGGAACATTAGCATTAACATTCTCGTTCACGTTAGTGTTAATGTTTTCATTAACCGGTGGCGGTGGGGGTGGAGTATTAACATTCAAATTGGCCACGGGAACTTTTTTTCCAAACGGGACATATAAAATAACGAGCGACGTGGCAACGCCAAGAAGGACAACAATGAGAGTTATCACCAGAATCAAATTCCCCTTCTTCTTTTTAGGTTTTGGCGGAATCGGCAATGGCGCTTTTTGTTCCGTCGTTATAACAACCTCGCGAATTATTGGCGCTTTACCAGCTGGCGCACCAATCAATTTTTCGGGCATTGTATGAATTTCTGGCATTTGAGCAGTCGTCGCTTTAACGCCAAAAATCGGCTTAACCGCTTGACCGGCCGTTTGCGGCGCTTTTGATTGCGCGGCGGGCGGTGGCGGGGGCGTCAATGGAAGCGATGTTGGGGCGGCGGAAGGGTTTAATTTTTTTTCTTCTTGTTCAAACATTTTATTTAATTACTGGGGGTAATAATTTTCCAGGTCCAAGCGGATTATATCCGCCTTTAACTTCAACACCGTCTGCATATCCATCACCGTCAGTATCTGCCTTAAGCGGGTCAGTCTTCCAGGTAACAATTTCATCACGGTCAGAAAGACCATCGCCGTCAGTGTCGGCTTTATTAGGATCAGTCAGGTAGACATTTGTTTCTGCATCATCAGTTAAGCCATCGCCATCAGTATCTACGGCGGGCAAAAACGGAGCGGGCGTATTGGCATTAATATTTTCGTTAGTATTTATAATTGCCGGCTGATTAGTGTTTTCGTTTTGGTTCACCGGCGCGTTATTGTTCTCATTTATCGGAATATTTACATTGTCATTTTCATTAACCGCAGGAACATTATTATTGGTGTTAACTGGGGTTTTATTTACGAGCGAAGGAGCAATAACGTAAATATAAAGCGCATACGCGCCACCAATAATAATTATGGCACCAATCGCAAAAAAAACTAGGCGCGTTAATTTTCGGCCGATTCCCAAAGCTGGCGACTCGGCGATCGATGCCATCGGATTAGGCGTTCTTGGAATTGTTCCGTTGTCGCGTCCCAAGGGCGCGGTTTTTGAAAAAATATCTTCCGGTTCGCGGGTTGCCGTCTTTACTAAAAATGGTTTTACTCCCGGAACGGGAGGCGGGGGCGGGAAAGACGAAGGCGGCGGAGCGGGCGACGCAAACATATCCTGAGGCGATTGAAGCGGAGCTGCCGTCGTTGGCGCAAGGATTGGAGGAAGGGACGGCGGCTTGCCGCCAACCGACGGGTTGGGCGGTTGAACCGTTGATTGATTGGGTTGATCAAATAAAGCCATACTTCTTATTTTTTGATACGTTCAGTAAAATATTATACTCCCTTTCTTTGTGTTTTGTCATTTACTAGACGGATCCAGAGGATTTGTCCCGGATTCAATCTCATTTCCATCATTCACGCCATCGCGGTCGCTATCCTTATTTAACGGATCAGTTTTAAATGCCTTGACCTCATCGCGGTCGGTGGCGTCGTCGGCGTCGGTATCAGCTTTAAACGGGTCAGTGTGATAAATATTTATTTCATCAACATCGGACAAACCATCGTGATCCGTATCAAGTGGAAATTTAATTTCCGGATTTTTAGTATAAAAATAAGCTTGCGGATTGGTGCCATTTGTCGGGCTAGTTGTTTTCATCCAAATATTTTCGCCTGAAACAAAACCGTATTTAATCTTTTCTTCCGTGGACAACGCGCGATCTATTCCCGGCTGAAGTTTTTCTTTAGGAATGTTTGAATTGGTATTTTCCTGTTTTGGAAGATTTTTTCCCGACGTTATTATTAAATCATTTTTTGGTCGCAAAAAAACAAAAAATAAAATTATAATGACCACGACACCAAAAACAACCAAGGCGCCAATGATCAAAGGCTTAAAAGACTTTTTTGGTTCTTCGCCAAGATAATCCATATTTATTTTAAGGACAAATAATTGCCGGGTCGTCCCACTGTGGAGCACCTGAGCTTGTACTTACTAACCCACCCGAACCGTTACCCCGACTTGAAAAATTCATCTGCCCATTAGTCAATCTAAAATTGAATACCTCCCACCAACGTCCAGACGTTCCGTAATTGTCGGCGCTTTCAACACTATAAGTATTAACAGTACAACCATTTCCCCAAGTTTTAACTTGAGCTTTTGAACCAGTAAATTGAGCTGTCGGCGAATTAACATAAACAAATCCACGAATATCATCGTGCGCCGTTACTGTAATTGCTTCTGGCCCAAAACCACTTTGTCCATCTGTATCCAAAACTAGATTTCCATTGTCAACCACTAAACAAGCGCAGGGCGAACCATTACTACAATCGTCATTATTGGTACAGACTTTATTCTGATCAAGAACACCGTTTACCACGCAACGCCGCGCTTGGTTACCATAAGTACAAGGAGCAATAACATGTCGCCCCTCAGGTGCTTTAGCCTCGCTATACGAACATGCCGCCTGCCCCGGATACACACCCGTGTTAGTTTCTTTAAGATGGATGTCCAAGTTGGTCGGCGTTGCCCCCCAAGTAAGAACAAAAGTATATTTTCCCGGAAGCGGTTCTTGAGTTATGACCAAAATATCATTGACTGCGACAGTCTTTGAGCAGCTATCATTTGGATTCAAATCAACAGAAATTGATTGCGACGTGGGATCAAAACAATACCCCTGGGCATTAGTGCTAACCAATTTAACAATCCGTGAACATTTATCTAATTCCGCGTTGTTCCTAATATTAATTGAATACCTCCCGTTTGTATTTGAAGTACTTTCAGCAAGCTTTGTTTCGCCGCAATACGCCAAGATCGGCTGATTAGGAACACCTTTTGACGATTGGCCGTCAATAATTTTTCCAGTCAAAGTAATAACACAATTCCGACATCCAGAGGACACAACCGAACAGCTATTACTGCAAGAAATACTTCCGTCATCAAAATCCCCCCAGTCTTTACAACTTATTTTACCGCCAAAATCATTACCATCGCACTCTTCTTGGCCATTTACAACGCCGTCGCCGCAACGAGCGGCGACGTTTTTTGAACAATCTGGTGTAGAGATAACCCTGAACCACAAACCCGCTGGATTTCCCGCTGATCCTTGGCCGTTGTAAACATTATATGCATCAATTTTTATCGTATGCGTAAGACCGCCAGACAAATCAAGATCCCAAGTATAAAGATCCAAAAAACTGTTGCCCTCCATCGCATAACCGTGCTTATCCAAGAAACTACCATCAACATACAGCATATAAGCATTATCGGCGGAAATTTGAATTGTCGCGGATCTTGACGGTTTGGCTAGGGTAAATTCGTATTTAAAATAATAGTGTTTTACAGTACTTCCAGCATCAACGATTTCTCCCCAAACACACGCTGCACCTTCAATTTTTGACCAGCCAGGATTGCAGGGATATACAGTAACCGGGACAGCGCCAGTTGTATAATTTGGATCGTTAGTAACGGTAAATTTGGGCGCTTTATTGCTAGCAATAATATCAAGTGAGCACTCACAGGTATTACTACAGCCACTCCCAGGAATATCATTACCCGCTCCAGCATCGCAACCTTCGCCACCATTCACGATTCCGTCGCCGCAATATGGCGCAAAGACTTTTTTGCATTGCAATGAACATTTTTCACAAGTCGCTCCAGTTTGGTCATCACAGTATAAAATTTCATCACCACCGACATTTCCACCATCGTTATCACATTGCTCTCCACTCTGAATAACTCCGTCGCCACAGAAGCCACCGGTCACGACACCGATTGTGCAAGCGTTAGTACAATATGTACAAGTGGCGGCTTTACAGTTACTACTAAGCTCGGCGATTTTAACTGTGTCGGTCGGGCGAACGTTTTCTCCGGCACTATCACATTCTTCTGTTCCTGTCTTTAGAAAACCATCGCCGCAAACCGCGAGCTTGCACGTTGGCAGACAGCGATTATGAATACCATTATTTCCGCCGTCGTCGCACTGTTCATTCCCTTCTGTTTTTCCATTACCACAACCAACACCAACCGGCACGCCGCAAGCACCCCAGCTCCCCCAACTACAAGCTGCGGCCGCGCCTGGCAAATTACAAGTCCGTGTTGAAACCAACTGAATTCCATCAGCGTTCTTTGTACAACCAGTTGTTCGTTGTTCCGATCCGCCATCGCAAGTTTCCGAACCGTTTATATAAAGATCGCCACAATAAGGCGCTTTGCCTTGGCAATCAAGCGAACAGCCGGAGTCATATTGGCCGTTTGCCGCACCGAGATCACATTTTTCCCCAGTATCCAAAACACCATCGCCACAGCGCGTGCTATAACCAGTACAAGAAGCATTGCAATGATTATATGTTCCGTTTAACTTTCCTTCATCACAAGCCTCGGCAAAATTGCAGACGTTGTCGGCACAGTCGGAATTTTTTGTACACAAACTAAGGTTCGCACAAAAACCCTCGCGCGCGCCGTTGCCGCAACGCACTGCTTGACAAGCGCCGCTCTGCCAGCGACAAGTTGCGTCGCAAGTTTGGATAGCAAAAGCATTTGTTCCACAGGTCACTGATTGCGTTTGATTCTTTTCACATTCTTCATTAGACCCAACTACTCCATCGCCGCAAACATTATTTCCCGTGCCGATTGTTGAACCATTGCATTGTGTGTCGCTATTTAAGCGCGGAACGCAATTAGTTCCGACAACATAACAAAGCGGATCAGCGAAACAAGCGGCATTTGTTGTGTATGGACAAATTTCATAAACAGAACCCGTTCTTTCTGTTTCAAAATTGGCAATCAGGTTAAATCCTGCCGCGGCATCTGTGCTGTATCCGTACATATTGGCGTCTTGCGGACAGAAAAATTGCTTTAACGCCTCATTCCAACAAGTTGCTTTGTCATACCCGGCTTCATTGCAAGTACCAGTGTAATTTAATGGATCCGCGGGCGGACTGGCGCCGATTTCGGTCGCAAATTCGGCCGACCACGATGGCCATTTTGAAAACGAGTATCCGGTCATATAAGTACCCGCAGCCAGTTGCGGATAAGCGTTGGTCTTGTTTTTGACGTTAGTAACGGCCTGCGCCAAAGTGGACATATCCTCAAAGCGCTTGGTGTCACGCCTTAGTTCATCGCCAGACGTTGTGCAAAAATCAGCCGGATTTGATGGGATAATTTTCTTGCAATCCTCATCAGTCGTACAAGACCCTCCCGACTTGGCGCAATATTTAAAATTTAGCCCGGAAATATTTGTGTTAAAGCGCAAATTATTTTTAAGCTGCGAGAAAATATTTTGTGTGTCCGTGCCGGCGCCGTCAGAATACGAAAGAATATAGATATTCGGGAAAAATTTATATGTTGTGCTAAAATTTGGCGCGTTCGCGTAAACCGTGCGACCGTCTTGGACAGCGTTATAGCCAGCAATCTTAAGCGATTGCGGCGAGCCGGTGAAGCCACGCGAGGCGAAGTAGGCAGTTGGGCTCAACCATTTCGTGTTGGCCGCAATACGCAAACCAATGCCTTCAGTTTTATGCGTCGTATCGCCAACATAGGTAAGCAAATACTGTCTTAAAAAGTCTGGGGTCGGATTATCGGACATAACCGGATTCCCCAGCTCCGGCAACTTTGCGCCAGTGCCGTTGTCGCGGCAATAAAAGAAAGAGAAATTAAATTTATTATTCGGCAAACTGGTTTTGGTGCCATCAGCATTACTCATTGGCCACGGCGCCCAAGTTGCACCACTTCCGGCCGGCCACGGCGCCTGGCACATCATCACCGTAACCGTTGTTTGGCCGGCAATTTTTGTGGGTGTGCTTGGCTTTGGCTTGGTTAACGTATCAACGTCAATCGTGGCCACGGCTGTAACCGCGGCTTCGCCGGTCTTGGTCGCGTCGTTAACCGTTACCACTTGCGAATTCAGGGTACCATTTGCCGTAACAAGATTAATGTCCGGCGGCGGCGCGGGCATCGTGGTTGCCGCATTCCATTTCCATGACCAGCTATAAACGTTCGCGATCGGCGCAATCGCCTGCACGGTTGACCCTTCACGATGAATCGGAATCGCGTTAAATGTTTCGCTCAATTTGGTAATGTCCGAAAAGAGATATGTATCCATGTTCTTTGTGGCAACCGGATCGGTATTGATCAAAACTTCATCAAGTGTGCAAATATCGGTACCGGTGGAAAACTTTGACCTTAAACTTGTTTGCATCGCCACCCCGTCCACTCCACGGATACCGGCAACGCCTTCGCCGTCTAAGCCGTAAACGGTGATGTAATAGTCAGCCATTGGCGCGAGCGCTTGGTCGGGCATAAATTGCAGCGCGGTGTATGGCGTGTTGTCGGTTTTGTATTCGGTCAAAATTTTAATTGATCCGGATGTTTTACAATTTGGCACCTGAGCTTTAACCAAATCCCCCGCGACCAAACGCCAAACCTTGTTCAAAAAGACAGAAATCTTTTGAACAAATCCCATCAATCCTTGTGACGAAGCGGGTACTTGGGCAATTTTGCAATTTTGCGTCATTCCAACCGTCACTTTCCCGGGAACTGTTTTTTCATCAAGCAAACGATCAAAAGAAATCAAAATGTATGGGTTACGACAAACACGCGGCGTCGTCGCTGGCGGGAAAGCGCTGGTGTCAACCGGAATAACGGAAACGATTTTCGGCGCGCCATAGCAACAGGTGTTGTAGCCGACATAAGTTTGGTTTCCCAAACCATCTCGCGAACATTGATTGTCTTGCGTGTAGCCGCACTGTAACTTTATCGTTCCCGTTCCACTCACTCCGCCCGTTGCAGCGGTAACGGTTGAGGTAAAGGCTTTACTCGCGGGATCAGGATTACCAATACCAATCGTGTGTGAATATTGTGTCGGATCGGGAAATAAATCCTTTGAACCAGGATCAGCTGTTTCGCCTAAGCCAAGCTGACTGTCAGCGCAAACCGATGGCGTGGAATAATAAAACGACGAACCAATTTTACGGCAAGACAAATCACAACCTTGGGCAACGATTGGTTGTTTTGTGACTAGATCCAATCCTTGATCGCAACCAACGTCTTCGCCTGGATCAGGATCTGTATTTCCACAACAAACACTGCCACTTAGTCCGGAACAAACAGGCGTGCCAGTATGCAAACAAACCGCTGAACAACCCGAACCCGCTTTGCCGTTATTTGCTCCCGCGTCGCAATCTTCACCATCCTCAACTCTGGAGTTTCCACAAACAGAAATTCCTGGCATTGATCCTTCATCAAGACACTCAGAACTGCAACCGGCGCCAAAACCGTTATCACACTGTTCGTTAAAAGCCAGATCATTATTGCCACAGGTCGTTTTCGGCGTAACGGAATTTGATCCTAGCGACAAACATCTTGTTGAACAACCTGAACCGGCTTTGCCATTATTTGTTCCCACGTCGCACTGTTCCGCCCCTGGCACGTCATAACGGCAGAAACCATTGGCACAAGGTTTGTCGGCGGAGCAGGCAACTGGATTAGCGCTTGGCACAAAACCAATGACACCAGGCTGACAAACACCCTGAGTAACACTGTCACCACAACAATTGGAATTTGATCCGGAACAAGCCAGCGTTCGGGCGCCGGTAAAAAGACAGTTTGCACTGCAACCAGACCCCGACGAGCCGTCGGTTGGCGTGCCTGCGGCATCATTACCGTTTCCAAGATCGCATTCTTCGCCACCACCGCCACCGCCCTTAATTGCGCCCCAGCTTTTGGCTTTTCCAGCCCCGTCTTCAACCACACCATTACCACAAACCGGTCGCGGCGCTTCACTACCAGTTTTAAGACAGTTTGAAGTAACGTAAAGAGAATTTACCGGACGAACATTTAACGCGCCGTTTTTGTACAGTTCCGAACCAGCCGAGGTTGCGGGCGGTATCTTTGGTTCAATCTTCCAGGTCCAATCGGAAATTTTAAAAGGATCAATTTTTTGACCACTCGCCGAACAGCTGTCGGGCGAGGTTATCGGCATTGCTGTGAGCGAATCGTATTCGCCGATAATGTTGGTTGTAATAAGTGGCGGATTAATTCCAACCGCCGCAACTTTGCAATGGTCGGTTCCGACACGGAAACTCCAAGCAAAAACCGCGAACCCATTCCACATTGAATTGGTTCCCGTAAGACTGACGCCGGCCGAAGACTTCACATTATTAGTAATCCGCACTAAATAGTATTTATTAGTTGCCAAGGAAACACCCGGGAAAGTAACCACGTGTATACTGGTGTCGGAATAATTTACCGCAGCGCCAAGGTCGGTGGTTGTTTGGCAAGTTTCATCGGTGCAAGAAAAAAGTTTAACGTTATTTTTTGTCATCGTTCCGGCATTCATGGCCGTATTAAACTCGGCGCCAACTTCGGCTTCCAAGCACGCCTTGTCGCAATTCGGCCAGAACGATTTAACAACCGGATCGGTAAACTTCACCGTGAGCAAACCATTCCCCGACCCGAGCACCTTACTCGCATTATTAATGTCGGTCGCCGAAGCAATTATCTTGTCCGGACTCACCGCTGTTTCCTGAAGCGCCCGCGCGACGGCCGTGCACAATTTAACTCCGCTCGCGTTTGTATTCCCCACGACCCAAACACTGTTTATTTGTTCGTTTGTCCAATTCCAACCATAAGCATCGCATTTAACCGCGTTGCAATTAGCGGCATGGGGCGACGCCAAATAATCGGAATAGGTAATATTTTTTTGCGCGATTCCATCCCCTACTTTCCAAATGTCGGTTAGAAGATTTTCGGCCGGACTCACATTAACGCCAGCAAGTGCGCAAGGTTCTAGCGAATCGCGCGTCCGGAAAGTCCAAACATAATCTTCGTCCATATTAACCGCTGCCACCGAAGCGACATTTTTTGAAACTACCGCTTTAAACCAAGTATTTTTTGCAAAATTTGCGTCGGCAATAAAATTCATTCCCGACTCAATCGGCTGACTCGCGCCAAACGGCTGAACCAAGCCTTTAACAGACGTGGTGCTGCATTTTGCACTATCAAATTGTTCATCAGTGCCGCAAGAATAAATATTAAAATTTGCCGGCACCAAAGTCGCGTCATTCATTCCAATATCAAACCGCACCGAGACAAGCGCATTGATACAAGCGTCCTTGGTACCAAGATAAGGCGATGGCGACTGGGTATATTTATCGCAAACAAAATCATCAATTACATGCGGCACAAGCGGAATCGTGCCGGTTGAAAAACGATAAGCATAAGCACCTTCATAACGAGTCGGGGCACAAGCAGAAGAACCATCGGCTTTGGGGCCGCGACAGGTGCCGTTGTCACAACAAACCGTGCCACCTTCGCAGATATTCGCCGTCTTACAATTACCAACGGCGAACAGAACGCTATTTGATGTTTGTCCATTGACTTCGGTCGCTGTCACGGAACCGGTCGTGGCCGCGCCGCTTACCGCGCCGCTAATCTGACCATCGTTCCAAGCAGAGAAAGTATTAACGTTTTTATTTTTCGTAAAGGTAACCGTACCCGACGACGAACCTAGCCGCTCGCCATACAAGGTGAATTTTGATCCCACGGGTCCAGCCGAAGGATCAATGCGGCAAAGTCCTGGTTTAGGCGTTCCCCCGCCGAGCGAAAAATCTTTGGTATTATCCGACGGCACACCAGAGACCGTAACCACGCGAACGGTATAATTTCCAATTGTGCCGCCGGCCGGCGCTTTAACAGTAATTGAATTATTGTGCCAAAAAATCTTTGAACAAGCTTCGGGAAAATCAGTTTTGCCAAGATACGTGTCTGTGCCTTGAACAAAATTTACTCTGCCCTGCGTGTCACCAAAATTAACACCAGTAATGGTGATGTATTCACCAACTGGACCCGAGATCGGATTCATCTCAATAATATGCGGAACGCCGGCGGCCAAAGGAACACTAAAGGAAACGCCATTTGATAACGTTTCGCCAACTTTGACTCTAACCGGCCAAATACCAGAAAGCAGATTGGGCACAAGCGCAGTGATTTTCGCGCCTGTCCAAGCCGAAACATTAGCACTACGATCGGCAAAATCAGCTTCGTTTGTGCCTTGATTATCGCCAAAACCAATACCGTTTATGGCAATTGATGTTCCTGGGCCACCAGTGTCAGGGCTTAAGGTGCAAATACCCGGAAGCACAATGTTAGTAATGGTAAAATTAGAAACCAAAGCGCCAAAAGTGTCATCGGTCCGATCAGAACCATTGGAATTTGTTACTAATTCCAAAGCGCCGGAAACCGCACCGTCAGGAACGGCGACAATGACTTCGTTGTTTGTCCAAGCCGAAGGCGCGCAAGCTGTCGTCACTTTTTCGTCGCCAATCGCATCAGTTCCGGTAAAAATTACCCGCCCCGGCACTGAACCAAAACCCGCACCGTTAATTGTCACGTAGGTTCCAGGACCACCCGAGAGCGGATCAACACTATCAATACGCGGCTTGTCCACGCAAATATTATTAAAACAAATTCCAGAAAAACAATCGGCATCAATATTACAGCTGTCGCCCGGACAAGCGCCGCAAGAGCCGCCGCAGTCCAACCCCGTTTCGTCAGAATCTTTTACTCCGTTAAAACAGTGGATCGGCCGCAGGATCACGTTGACATCTGCCGACGACGCCGTGTTTCCAGCGAGGTCGGTCGCGAGCGCTTTTAGAGCAACATTTGTCCCTGGCGCAATTCCGGTTGTATTCCAATCATATTTCCAAGGCGCAAACCCAACCGATCCCAGAACTGCTGAATTGGCTGAGTAACCAACTGTCGCCACCGCCGAATCGTCGGTGGCGTTAGAAAAAATTGAAACTAGCGAATTAACCGGCACTGATTGGTTATTTACGGGCGAAGTAATGGCAACCGTTGGCGGCGCTGTATCAATATAATTTCCCGTTTCAAAATTAGCGCTACAAAGTCCGCAAATAAGCGGGCGGCCAGTCAGTGATTTAACCGATGAAGAGATGGAAACATGAAAAACGGAATCAGCTGGTAGACAGAAATAGTCGGAATTTTCTTCGCACGCTGTCGTTGGTTTCCATATCGCGGTGTTGCCGTTAACCGTAACGGTGCCAACAATGCTTGCCCCGCCGGTCGTAATTGAGATTGTTCCGGCGGTGGTGGTGGTTGGGTCAGGCGAACCGTTTTTAAAGACGATTGCCACTTGAACATTTTTTGGAAATTTAGTGCCGGCTGGCCGGCCATCCGGCGGATTAATCGCCGAAACCATAAAGTCGCTCGTTGTGATTGGTGGAATAATATCGCCACCAGGCGGGTTAGTGCCAGTGCCATCGGCGCCCGTCGCCGCAAGAAGATTATTCACAACATATGTTGTGATGGAAAAGGCTGAGAGAATAATCACCAAACCAATAATCGCTTGTGAAAGAATTCGTTTGGCGGTCGCAACTTTTTCTTCATCCCCGCCCGCCGTCATCCAAGTAAAACCTGAGTAGAGCACAAGACCGAGCGCGACAACGCCAAGCAAACCCAAGGCAACTTGAATAATCCGGCCGATAATCGCGCGAATATCGCCATTTCCAAGTCCAGTTTGACTTCCCACAACGTCGGCACCGAGCTGGGCATGAACCGCCGAAAAAGAAATTAACGCAAAAACAAACGCCAGCGCGGAAATAAGAAAGATTTTTTTTGCGTACTTTCTAAACATGTCGTTTATTCTTTGCAATATAAGCCGCCGGATGAATTAGTCGCACAAGCCGACGCACACGCAATTTCGCCACCAGCATTTGGACAACAATATGGACGGTTGGTGTCAGCGCCGCAAGCCGGGAAGAAACAATTCTGGTTCATATCAGTAATTCCCGAGGTAGCATTTGGATAATAATCAAAGCGCGTGAGCGAACAAGTACCGGTTCCGCAGTCAGAATCCACGGAACAATTTTTCCCAAGCAACGTGCCGCTTTCGCAAACGCCAACGGTCGGCGCGAGCGCTTGGTGAATTATCAAGCCGCGTGTATAAGCGATTGGATCAAGCAAAGAAACGACCGGCTTACCGTCGGTACCAATATTTTCACCAGCGCCAAAATACCAAAACGGCAACTGTTCGCGCGGGTTGGTGTTAGCCCATCCGGAAAAAAGCAAATAACGATTGTCCAAAGTCGTCATTGCCATTGGTTTTGAAAAATTAAGCTGAATTGGGGCGGTGGGATTAACTCCGCTCCCGTCAGCCATTGGAGCGGTTGAGGTAATTTTTGGCGGCATTAAGTCAATTTGATCGGAAGTTTTAAAACCCCAAGCAACACTATCGGTGGTCGGACCTTCGGCTTTGCCGTTCGCATTACCGTCTAACGAATTACCCGCAACGTCGGTTACGCCATCAAAAGGATATGGCAAATCAGCCTGCGGCGGGCTGTTATTCGCGCTCGCAGCCATAGCTTTAATAGACAACGTTTCATTGGCTGGCAAAATATAAACGTTGTTGCCACAGGAGTTTTGACCACCCAAAACATTAGAACGGAATTCTATTGTTTTATAAACATTGCCGATTTGCCAGTTTCCTGGCACTAATTTGTTTGCAGAATCAACGACTTTTACGTTGGAAAACGGCGGAATATCGCCAGCCGAGCCAACCGGATCAATGGCTTCGTTAAAATTAATTTGGATGAGCGAATTTCGCGGAACGCCGGCAGCGCCATTTCCCGGATAATAGGAAACAACCTGCGGCGGCGTTATGTCTATTGTTGTTGACGTTTCAAATTCCCAGTGATAACCAACGCTCCACGACCCGTCAAAGCCAGCCGTGCCATTGGCGCGCTTAATTCCTTCGCCACCACCTTTAAGGAAGACGGTGTATGAAACTTTTTCCGTCGGACTCCCAAGGAACTGGCTCGGCATGAAAACAAAAGTTTTATTATCGTTCGTATAGCCGTTTGCGTCAGTTATAAATTTATTCGCGTCGGTTTGTGCAATTCCACCCGCGGCAATATCCGCCGTCTTGATTATTTTTATGTTGGCGGCGTTGATCTTGCCGTCGGCGCCGATTATTGAATCGCGCAGCATGGCGATTTTAAAAGTAACGATAATTTTTGTGTTGCGCGGAATATCCGTTCCTCCCGGCGGCGGATAATGCGCTTGGATTATCCCCTCGCCCAGAGAACCAGTGTCAAAATTCGCGTACCCACCAAGGTTGGCGCCGCCGTTTGTGTTTCCGCCAGAGGTCGCGCCGATAAGTTTAGAAATAATAAATTGCGCAATCGCGAAAGCACTAAGGATGATGACCAGACCAATAACGGCATTGCGAATAATTTTTTTTGCTTCTTCAATTTTTTCTTCATTGCCACCACCCGTCATCCACAAATAACCGGCGTAAATAATGTAACCAAGAAGCACGACGCCGACGAGCCCGAGCGCCGCCTGAATAATTCGGCCAATGATTACGCGAATGTCACTGTTACCAAGACCGGTTCCTTGCGCAACTTGCGTAAGATCGGTTGTTAAAGTTTGCGCTAGGGCTGGCACGGCCACAAACGCAAAAACCGCGCACAGTACTGCGCCCAAAATTAACGCTGAAATATTGATGCGTTTTTTCATTTTTTTGCTCCTAGAGATTTGGACTACTATTATATCACGATGAAAAAAAATAACACTGGGGACATATCAAACGACCGCTCCGATAATGATCGGGGCGGCCGTTTGTTTTATTTAGCGGATAATATTTCTTTTACGATTTTTGAAACGAGCGAACCGTCGGCTTTTCCTTTCATAACCTTCAAAACTTCGCCCATCACGCGGCCAAAATCTTTTTCCGTAACCTCCCCAAGCTCATTGATCTTTTCCGCGACAATGGCGCGCACGGCGGCTTCGTCCATTTGTTCCGGAAGATACGACGCCAGAATCTTTAATTCTTCTTCAGCTTGCACCGCCATTTCAGGGCGACCGGCGCTAGTCGCCACTTCCAAAGCCTCGCGCATTTTTTTAACTTCGGTTTTTATAACCGCCTCCACCTCGGCGTCGGTTTCAAACTTTTTCATCTTATCAATCTCAGTGTTCTTAATCGCCGCGCGCAAAATGCGCAAAGTGGAAACTTTCTGTGCCGACTTTGCCTTCATCGCTTCTAAATACTCTTTTTCAATGCGTTCTTTTAACATAGTGTCTGGTTTGTTAGATTATTAACCGCTATACTAGTTAGGTTAACAGGAATAAAAAAAATCGGCCAGAGCCGATTTTTTTCTTAATATTTACAACAAGCCAAATGCCACGTGCCACGTGCCATTTACCACTAGCGGCGTCCGCCTTTGTGCTGGGCGCGCAATTCTTCTTCGGTCACCTGACCCGTGCGGATCATGTGTTCGCGTTCGGCCGAAATTTTGATGCGGCGGAGCGCGGTGGCGTGAGTTTTATTCTTATTCGGCTTGTTCTTGTGAAAACGAATTTTTTTCGCTTGCAAGAGACTGCCCGACATCTGCACGCGGCGCGTAAAGCGACGGAGCAGAGATTCAAAACTTTCACCTTTTTTGCGTTTGACTTCTACCATAGGTAATATTCACCTCGCACGGAGTATAACCTAATTTAAAAAATGTGTCAAAAGTCGCCCTATTTATATAAAAATAGTGCAATTAGTTAAGAGTTTACAACAAATATCAATGACACTTGCTTAATATAATTTAACCGCACACGAAACGTCGGAGGCATTCTGGTTGAAAAGAGCTCCCGGACCGCAAGCAGCCGGAGCCTCCAACTCATAATGTATATACTCTCCGGCAGGAAAATTAACACCGCCATCTACCCAGTTTTTTATATATATGTAACCACCTTGGCTACGAGAATTGCTATCATTGGAATCGGTGGGTTTTTTTGTAAAAGGCGTAAAGAACCCATTGATTGTGTTGTCAATTGGTACCCATGACCAGGTGCCCGTGCATGCTGTGCTTATACAACCAATTCCTTCAGCACCCGCAGGATACGAGCCGTTGGCGTCAAGTCCCAAGCTAAAAGCTGTTATAAGTTGTTTAACATCAGCGATCCGTTTGGCGTTTCGCGCCTGTTTTCTCACCGAACTAAAAGCGACCACCGCGATTGTTGTAAGCAAGCCAATGATCGCAATCACAACCAAAAGCTCAACCAACGTGAACGCTGCACGGTTTCGGGTGCGTGTGTGAAAATTACACTTCGTCATAACAAACTGTATTTTATCACAAAAAACCAAACAAAAAAATTCCAAAATTTACAACAATGTAATTTAATTAGCCGTTTCAAAAAAGATCGGGTCGGTTTTTCTAAAATCGGTTTAGATACGGTAATATGAATCAAACCTTACTAATTAAAAAAGACAAGCAATGAAAATAATTAAAATATTATTATTGATAATATTTATTGGTTTATTTTTTACAACCATCTCATTGGCTGTTCCAAAAAAAATCAATAACGCACACTATATAACCGATGTGCGGTTTGGTTTTCCAGTTGTTTTTGTTAAGCAAGACCTTTCCGCAGTTGAAAAAACATATCCCTTTATCGCTTATATCGCATCACCTTGGGAAAATCCAACCAAAATAACGTGGTCGTCGTTTTTATTAAACTTTTTAATATATAGTATTATTAGCGCGATTGTTGCTCTTTTTGCTACAAAAAATAAATCGGGAGAGGTGCCGATAGGAAAAGCATGATTACAAAATACCGCTCAAAAATACTCCCCGGCTCGTTCGTGGGCGAGGCGTTCCATCTCATTATCATCGTGATTATCAATATGCGTCGCGATACAAAGCATGACCAATATTGAACCCTTGACCGCGAACCACATTCTTGGAAATTGATTTGGCCTTAGACCGGAACATGGAAGCGCTAATTCAATCTTCCACAAAGACCAAATATCGTTCTGTGACACACGATGTAATTTTGCCGGTGCAATAACGCGCTGTGGGTTATTTGGATGAAATTGTTTTTCACACAACAACTCAAATGATTTTAAACCTTGGTGGATGGTTTTAAATCGCCGCTCAAGGGCGGCGATTTCTTTTTCAAAACAGTCGTGACGCGAAAACACAATCATAAGTCACTAAAATCCGTGCCGCGATATGACGATAATTCATACGCAATCACCTGACTTGGTTCGGTTCCAATATATGGTGCTTCCGCATGGGTTAAATCCTCTAACTGTTTCCCGTTAAGTTTTCCATATCGTTCAGCAACTCTATCTAGCATTTTCTTTTCATCAGTGGTGAATACAGAAGTATCTGGTTCAATTTTTGCGCTATATATCTCTGTCGGGTTATAACCGTTAAATTCTTCAACCATTTTTACGCTCAGCATTCCGTTTTTCTCCATATCTTTGGCCACACTTTCAAGCGCCGTCGGAAACGGACCCATTGGCAAAGCCTTATATGTATCACCGGTTATTGATTGATTATTTTTTTCAAAAAAATCAAAATCAGCGAAGTACAAAAGTTTCGCCAGCTTCTTTTTGCCCTTCACCTCCCCGCCCAATTTAGAGCAGAGATACAGAATCGTTTGTTCGTATTTATTTCTGTCAGTAGTCATACGTTCTTAATGTTATCTTACGATTTATTTTTTACTTTGGCAAACACTTATATTAATACAAAAACCACCGCTGAAACGATGGTTTTTGTGATGTTTAAGATTGTTTTATTCTTCGTCTTTGGCTTTTTCCAAAACCGGCGGTTCTTCTTCGTCAAACTTAATGCCTAGATCCTCTTCTTCTTCGGCTGGCAAAGAAATATCTTCGCGATTACCGGGCGGCGGGGCGGTTGGTCGGGGCACGCTTGGCGTCGCGAGTTTGCGCTTTAGTTCGTTTGCAACTTTTTTAAAGTCAACAATTTCCTGAATGCCAGAATCCATATCGCGGATAATGATCGTCCCGTCCAAAATTTCTTTCTGCCCAAGGATGATCGTAAAACGCGCGCCCTCGCGGTTAGCCGCTTCTAGTTGTTGCTTTAGTCCGTCTTTGGCCAAATTGGACGAGGCGGAAATTCCGGATTTGCGAAGTTCGTCAACAAGGACGAGTGATTTTTTGCGCGCCGCTTCGCCAAGCTGGGCGACAAAAATATCTGGACGTCCATCAATGTCTTTGTCTAGTCCCTTGGCGCGAAGTTTGGTCACAATGCGTTCAACGCCAAGTGCCAAGCCGGCGGCTGGGGTTGGACGACCGCCAATCATTTCCACAAGACCGTCATAGCGTCCGCCGCCGCCCAAAGTTGACTGCGACGCTTCGCTATCGCCTGCCGCGTAAAATTCAAAAACGGTTTTTGAATAATAATCAAGGCCGCGCACGAGCCGCGGATTTAAATTGTATTTAACACCAGCTTCGTCCAAATATTCCAAGACGCGCATAAAATGATTCTTGCTTTCCTCGTCCAAATAATCAAGAATCTGCGGCGCGCTTTCTTTAACTGGTTGACACTCGGGCGTTTTGCAATCCAAAACGCGAAGCGGATTTTTGGTAAGACGGCGCTTGCAATCCTCACAAATTTTGGAGCGGTTGGCACGATAGTGTGCAACGAGTTCGTTCACATAGGCGGCGCGACTTGCGGCCGTACCAATGGAGTTAATCTGAACCGACGTTTCCAGTCCAAGCGAGGTAAGCAGACTATAACCCATGGAAATAAGTTCGGCGTCCACGATTGGATGCGCTTCGCCCAAAACTTCAAAACCAATCTGATGAAATTCGCGAAAACGTCCGGCTTGCGGGCGCTCATAGCGATAGTTCGGCCCGACATACCACATTTTTACCGGCTGCGGCTGGTTAAGCATTCCGTGATTAACATAGGCACGGGCAACGGAAGCCGTCATTTCTGGGCGCAGGGTTACGTTTTCTTCACCCTTGTCAATAAACGAATACATTTCTTTTTCTACAATGTCCGTTTGTTTTCCAACCGTGCGGACAAAAAGCGAAGTCGGTTCTAGAACCGGCGTGCCAATGCGGAAAAATCCGTGTGCGCCAGCAAACGAGCGCGCCAAATCTTCAATATGTTGAACAATCCGATATTCAGCCGGTAGGATATCGCGAAAACCGCGAAGCGTCTGGATTTCGCTCATCCCCTTTTTTGGCGTCGGAGGTTCGGCAAGTTTTTCAACTTTAACTTTTTCAACTTTTACTTTCGCTACTTTCATCGGGGTTTTTTTTATCATTTTCTTAGACATAATAATTAGGGTTTAGGGTATAGAGTATAGTGAAGGGATCGAGTTAGATTTTTCTATACTCTATCCCCTATACGCTTGACCCTACAATTTATAGACTGGTGCGGAAAACGTTTTTACGTCATTAACCGGCCAACCGCGAAGCGCCACTCGCCCAACGACATCTTTTTTGGGAACAATGCCAAAATAACGCGAGTCAAACGAAGCCGCGCGATTGTCGCCAAGTACGAAATACTCTTGAGCGCCAAGTGTAACCCTGTCTTCGCCAGACGTTTGCAGATCAACTGGAAGATACGAACTCTCATCAAGCACTACTGCCGAAGGCGCGCCCACGGTTTCCACATAAACCTTGCCGCCGGTTATGGTCACGGTCTCGCCTGGCAAACCAATCACGCGCTTGATAAAAAACTGCGACTCATCTTTGGGATAGCGAAAGACAACAATCTCCCCGCGCTCCGGAGCGCGAAAACGATAACTGATCTCGTCAATTATTAAATATTGATTATCGTAAAAATTCGGTTCCATTGAAGCGCCCTTCACATAAAAAGGTTGAATGAGAAAATAACGGATCGGCACGACGATAACCGTAACAACGAGTGCCACCTTAATAAGTTCGCCGACAAAAACAAGCGACCGTTTCCAAAGCGGCGCGTTCTCTTCGGTGTAAGTAATTTTATCTTTAGAAAAAAATGACATAGATTTTTTTGTTGATTATTTCCTGGTGGACGATGCTGGGATCGAACCAGCGACCTTCCGCGTGTGAGGCGGACGCTCTAACCAGCTGAGCTAATCGTCCGTATTTAGAGATTTGATATTAGAGATTAGATGTTAGAAGATGAACGACCAACTTCTTCATTCTAATCTCAAATCTCTAATCTCACATTTTTGGCTTATTTTCGGACTATATCACGTTTTTGTGCACATTGCAAGGCGTCACTCAAGGTTTTTCATCAATTTTTTGTCGCAAAGCCAAAGCCTTGATATACTTGTATATAAATGATAAGCTTCGCTTTCGCGAAAGACATCCTTTAAACGTAAAAAAACACAATGCGCATCCCTAAAATAGACTTGGCGGTACCGACCGACCACGAAATCAAGCGAAAAAAAATCTCCCGTTTGGCTATCTTTTTCTTCGTCGCCTTCATTACGATCGGCGGCGTCGCTTTTTCTTCAAATATAATCTTTTCGGAAAATCCGGTCATCAAAATTAGCAATAATACTTTCCTTGGTGAACTTCGGACTTTCGTAAGAAGCGCTGGCCGGAAACTGAACGGCGAAGAAATTGACCGCGTGAACGCGCTCGTCCTTGGCATCGGCGGCGCTGGCCACGACGGACCAAATCTTACCGACACCATGATCCTTGTTTCTTATCAGCCGTCAACAAAAAAAGTTGCCCTTGTTTCAATCCCCCGCGACCTCTCGGTTAATGTCCCTGGTTACGGCGAAGTTAAAATCAACGCCATTAACGCCTATGCCGAGGAGCGCAAAAAAGGATCAGGTGCCGAAGAAACCGCTAAGGCCGTGGCAAGCGTTTTAAACCAGCCGATCAATTATTGGGTGCGCATTGATTTTAGCGGTTTTGAAAAAGCGATCAACACAGTGGGTGGCATTGATGTTACCATTGACCGTTCGTTCGTTGATCAAAACTTTCCAACTGGTGACGGTAGCGACACCGTCAAAACCATTAGCTTTGCCGCTGGGATGAAGCATATGAATGGCGAAACAGCGTTAGAGTTCGCCCGCTCGCGACACGGTTCAAATGGTGAAGGCTCCGATTTTGCCCGCTCCAAGCGACAAGAAAAAATCATCGTCGCCCTTCGCGACAAACTTCTTTCCGCCGGCACTCTGCTTAATCCAATCACCGTTGAATCACTATTCTCCACCTTCCGCGGATCGGTCGCGACTAATCTTGCCGCGTGGGAGGTCTTACGCATGACCGACACTTTTTCAGGCATCAAAACTTCGGACATAAAAAATATGGTAATGAGCGACAGCAATGTTTTGGTTCCAATGATCACGAGCGCTGGCGCTTTTGTCCTCGTTCCAAAAAACAATGACTGGCAAATTGTTAAAAAATTCGTCGCTGATGCTTTTACCGACACCGCTTCGCCCGAAACTATTGCCGCTGCCTTGCCGCCAAAAGTCAGCATTGAAATATTAAATGGAACAAACATTACCGGACTGGCGCAAAAAACCGCTTCCCTGCTTGAAGCCGCCGGCTTTACCGTTTCTAAAATTGCAAACGCTGGACAAAAAGATTATCAAAAAACGGTGATCTATGATCTTTCGGGAAAAAATTCCGAAGCCATTGCAAAATTACGGACGATCGTTGACGCCAATCTTTCGCCTTCCGTTCCCGCCGCCATTACCCCTTCCGAAAAAACCGACTTCCTCATTATTCTCGGCAAAAATGCCGCATCGTAATAATACCTAATGCCTAATACCTAATATCTAATCCGGAATCGCCCCGATGGATATCGAGGTGCGCCCCGATATCCATCGGGGCGCACCTCGGATTAGGAATTAGAAATTAGATATTAGGTATTCATAAAGAAATAAACAGCAAAAATATCGCCACAGATAAAATTATGAAAATAAAAACAAACCTGCCTTCCATCGCCATCGTCGGCCGCGTGAACGTTGGGAAATCAACCCTCTTTAATCGCCTTGCCGAAGAACGCAAGGCGCTCGTTTCAACCGTTCCCGGAACAACCCGCGACCGCGCTTTTGGATCGGTCATTTGGCGCGGAAAAATGTTTATCGCCGTGGACACGGCTGGCATTGACGTGCCGGAAATTGAATTGCGCGACAAAGTCCGGAAACAAGTCTTAATTGCCATGCGTGACGCCGACCAAATCCTGATGGTCGTGGACGTGACCTCCAGTTCCCCGACCGTGGAAGATCGCGAACTCATCAAACTAATTCGCAATAGCAACAAACCGATTATCCTCGGCATTAACAAATGCGACGGACCAAACCGGCGCACCGAGGCGGAAAGCGGCGTTTGGAAACAGCTAGGTATAGAAAGTATTTGTTCATTTTCCGCGATCAACGGCACTGGCATCGGCGACATGCTGGACGTCGCGATGAAAAATTTTAACAAATTAAAACGCAAGATGCCGCTTGCCGAAGAAAAACCGGCGACCAAGTTGGCCTTTATCGGCCAACCCAACGTTGGCAAATCATCAATTGTAAACGCGCTCTTAGGCGAAGAGCGGGTCGTGGTTTCGGATTTTCCCGGCACCACCCGCGAGCCGATTGACACCTTTGTTCTTTTTGACAAACAACCATTCCTGATTATTGACACTGTCGGCATTCGGCGAAAAGCCAAAGCTTCACTAGAAGCAACTGGCGTCAAACGCTCGCTTGAAGCGGCGCACCTCGCCGACGTTGTTGCTTTGGTTTTGGACGCCACGCGCCCACCAACAACTCAAGACCGCAGCTTGGCTGGCGAACTTGTCGGCGCTGGCAAGGGCGCAATGATCATCATTAACAAGTGGGATCTCGTACCCGACAAAACCACCAAAACCATGAACGAGTACCGCGATATGATTCGCGCCTATTTCCCATTTATGGACTGGGTGCCGATTGTTTTTGTTTCCGCTAAAACCACCGAAAAGGTCAATGATATTTTTTCCAGAACAATGATGATCGCGACCGAACGTGCCAAAACGATTCCCCAAGAAAAACTGGATCAATTCTTGCGCCTTGTTCAAACTTCGCGCACCAAAGGAATGGGCGTTGCTCACCCAAAAACTTACCGCTTTGACCAAACCGGCACCAATCCCCCAGCCTTCCTTTTGGTTGCCAAAGGCAAACTGTCTATTCCCGATGCCTATACAAACTTTTTGGAAAAACGCCTGCGTGAACGTTTTGGCTTTAACGGCACGCCGGTCAGAATGTTAACGAAGAAAGTGTAAGCATGAAGCATGAAACACGCAACATAAAACACGGTTGCGCCATGCATCAAACGGATGGTTCATGTTTCATGGTTCATGTTTCATAAAAACTAACTATGAACTACTTAGTTGTGGGTCTAGGAAACCCTGGCAGAGAATACGACAGGACACGACACAATGTCGGCTTTGCTGCGGCCGACCTGCTTTCGGAAAAGCTTGGTGCGGTTAAAGTAAAAACAAAATTACTTGCTTCGGCCAGCCGCGGCAAAAACAACGACGATGATATTTTTATTTTAAAACCCGAGACGTTTATGAATCTTTCAGGCACGGCCGTTGTTCCGTTTGCCAAAACAAAAAAGATTCCGATGAAAAATATTATTGTTATTCACGATGAACTTGATCTCCCCTTTGGCGAAACACGACTCTCGGTTGGTTCTGGCGCCGCGGGACATAACGGCGTTAAGTCGCTCATAGAATCCTTTGGCGGAAAAGATTTTGCCCGCTTGCGCCTTGGCGTTGGTCCACGACCGGCAAATATTCCAGCCGACAAATTTGTGCTGGCTCGCTTTACGGCCGAAGAAGAAACCAAACTCCCCGAAATAATTACCCGTGCCGCCGAAGCTGTTCTTATTTATTTTGCCAAAGGCAAAAATAATAATGCCGAACTTTCCGGTCAGACAAATCTTTAAAAACGAAACGGACTATCCGCCGGCTTTTTTAGAGCTTCACGACCCGCCCAAATCTTTTTATTGCCGCGGCGAAGCAAGTCTTCTTTCTCAAATCTCCGTTGCCGTGGTCGGCACGCGCCGCACATCGGAACATGGGCTCGTTGTGGCGCGCGATTTTTCCGAAAGCTTTGCGCGCGCCGGACTTACGATTGTTTCAGGCCTAGCTTTTGGTATTGATGCCGCTGCTCACGAAGGCGCCCTGGCCGCGCGTGGAAAAACCATTGCTGTTTTGGGTTCGGGAATTGACGACGACGCTATTTATCCGCGCGGCAATTTTGAACTGGCGCGGCGAATTTTAAATAACAATGGGACAATTATTTCCGAAAATCCGCCTGGCACCAAACCGCGCGAATGGGATTTTCCCAAACGCAATCGTTTGATCGCCGCCCTTGCCGACGCCACGGTAATTGTTGAGGCGCCAGAACGGAGCGGCGCGATTATTACCGCCAAATACGCCCTTGAGCTTGGCCGCGATGTTTATGCCGTGCCCGCCGATGCTTTGCGCGAGTCGGCGCTTGGTTCAAATCGCTTAATTGCGGACGGCGCACCGCCCTTGCTTTCGCCCAACGAAATCATAAAAAAGTTCGTCGGCGTGCAGTTAAAAATTGACGCCATTCAATTTGCCCCTCATAATCAGAATGAAGCGTTGATCATTGGCCTATTAAAAACCAGCAGTTGCCACACCGACGAGCTCACCCTTAAGACCAACCTTCCGACCGCAACCATCTTGTCCACGCTCACCGCCATGGAACTCCGCGGCGTTATCGTTGCAAGGGGAGGCGGACACTACGCCCTGCGGCATGAAACATGAAACACACAACACGAAGCATTATCGCGCCCCGAGGGCGCCAGTTGTTTCATGTTTCATGTTGCGTGTTTCATGCTTCATGCTTCATGCTTTATGTTTCATGCAAACCCCTTGACAATCTCTCATATATAATATAGTAAGTCATATTAATGCCTGCCTCTAAACTCGTCATTGTTGAGTCCCCCACTAAAGCCAAAACCATTGGCCGCTTTTTGGGCAAAGATTTTATCGTCAAATCTTCCTTCGGCCACATCCGCGATTTACCAAAGGGAAAGCTTGGCGTGGACATTGAACACGATTTTGCCCCAACCTACGTTATTCCGACCAAAGCAAAAAAGACGGTCACGGATTTAAAAAAGACCGCGGCCAAAGCCGATGAAATCTATTTCGCGACTGACGAAGACCGCGAAGGAGAAGCTATTTCTTGGCACTTAGCCGAAGTTTTGGGCGAAGACCCAGTCAAGCTAAAACGCATTACTTTTCACGAAATTACCGAACAAGCGATTTTGCACGCCATAAAAAACCCGCGCCGTCTTGACCTGAAAATGGTTGACGCCCAGCAAGCGCGCCGCATTTTGGATCGCTTGGTCGGCTACGAACTTTCCCCTTTTCTTTGGAAAAAAATTGCCCGCGGACTTTCGGCCGGACGCGTCCAGTCGGTTGCCGTTCGCCTGATTGTTGAACGCGAGCGCGAAATAAGCGCTTTTAAACCAGAAGAATATTGGACGGTTGAAGCCGAACTTGCCAAAACAAGCGGCGAAAAATTTTCGGCAAAACTTACAGCAATCGCCGGCAAAGCTTTAGAAAAATTTTCCCTAAAATCAAAAGCCGACGCCGACGTGATCGTGTCCGAACTTAAAGACAATGCTGCGACGGTTACAAAAATTGACCGCCGCCGCGTTAAACGAACGCCAAATGCGCCGTTTACTACTTCCACTTTGCAACAAGAAGCCAACCGCCGTTTGGGCTTTTCAGCCAAGCAAACGATGATGCTCGCGCAAAATCTTTACGAAGAAGGCTTTATTACCTATATGCGCACCGACTCGGTCAACCTCGCAGAAAAGTTTTTGACCGAAGCCGCCGTCTACGTTAAAGAAACGTTTGGCAAAGAATTTGCTTCCGCCGAACCGCGCAAATTTAAAGGCAAACAAAAGGGCGCGCAAGAAGCACACGAAGCTGTGCGTCCGACCGAAGCCAACCAGACGCCGGAATCGCTGGCAGGAAAAATTGAACCCGACCGCATTCGTCTTTACGATCTTATTTGGCGCCGCGCCCTTGCTTCGCAAATGAGCGAAGCCGAACTAGAACAAGTTTCGGTAGACTCTTTGGTTAAAGGAAAAAACGCAGAATATAATTTGCGCGCGAACGGCATGACCGTGGCTTTCGCCGGTTTTTATAAAGTTTATCCAACCGACACCAAAGAAACGATTTTGCCAGAACTGAGCGAAGGCGAAAAAACCGCCGTGGCCGAAGTTAATGGCGTTCAACACTTTACCGAACCAGCCGCGCGCTACTCCGACGCAACGCTTGTTAAAGCGCTAGAAGAATTTGGCATCGGCCGCCCATCCACTTACGCGCCGACGATCGCGACGATTATTGACCGCAACTACGTGGAACGAATTGAAAACCGCCGTCTTAAACCGACCGAGATTGCCTTTGCCGTAAACGACCTTTTAGTCGCACACTTCCCCGAAATTGTTGACTACAACTTTACCGCGAAAATGGAAAACGAGCTGGACGAAATCGCCGAAGGCAAACAAGAAATGGTGCCAATTCTTTCCGGCTTTTGGAAACCGTTTAAAGCCAACTTGGACAAAAAACAAATTGAGATCGCCGGAAAAATTACCGACAAACCAACCGACCAAGTTTGCGACAAGTGCGGCAAACCAATGATTGAAAAAATGGGACGCTTTGGCCGCTTCCTTGCCTGCTCAGGCTACCCCGAATGCAAAAACACCAAACCAGTTCCGGGTTCGGTTGAAGACCAAAAAACCGACGAGGTGTGCCCAACCTGCGGCGCGCCAATGATGGTCAAACGCGGCCGCTTTGGCCCATTCCTCTCGTGTTCAAAATATCCCGAGTGCAAAACAATTAAAAAAATAGAAAAGAAAACCGGCGCCGCCTGCCCCAAGTGCGAAAAAGGCGAACTCGTTGAACGCCGCACCAAAACCAAACGAACTTTCTATTCCTGCAACCGCTACCCCGAATGCGACTTTGCCCTCTGGTCAAAACCAACCGGCGAAAAATGCCCCAAATGCCAATCACTCCTAGTCTTTGCCAAAGACTCAATGATTGCCTGCTCCAACAAAGAATGTGATTTTAAAAAAGAAGCTCCCGAAAAACCAATTACTGAATAATTTTTTCAAAACACCCGCTGTTTAGACAGCGGGTGTTTTATTTTTCCCTCCCTTAAGGTAAGGGAGGGTAGGGTGGGTTATGATCTTTTTGGCAATCTCCCCTCTCCCAAAAACGGGAAACATCATCTAGCCAATACACTATTTATCTTCGCACAAAACTCCGTCGTAAATTGTTGATCAACGGTAAGGCTGGTAAAATATTTATTTATATTTTCAACACCATTTATCAAATAAATCCAGGTTTTTTTACTATTAATATGAATTAAACCGTTTCGTGTAAAAACAACCGCCTTGTTTATGATTAAATTATTAATATTATTTTTATTAAAAAATTGTTTTAATTTTTCACAATGTTCATCAGCTTCAAACCTAGGGTCTATGTTTATAGGCATTGGGAAACGCTGGCCGTCAATGCTGTAAAAGATTCGATTATCAAAAATTTCAAGATTATTTAATAAATTTTTTACCTCAAGAATGATTACACCTTTGGGTCCAACAATAAGCGCGTTGATATCAAATTTCCTTCCCGGAATTATAAAATTTTTATATAGCGTATAGCCAATTGGTAAAATCTTCTCTAGTTCAAAAAACATTAATTCTTCTCCTTTAATTCCAAGCTCAGCATTTTTAATATTATTAAAAAACTTGTCATCAATCCGATCTAATTTATTAACAATTTTATTATTTAACGGGTAATAAAAAAATCCGAGGATAAACAAAATTGACCCACTCAAACCAAGCCCTAATTTATAAGGCGATTCATTGCTAATATAACCAATATAAATTCCGATAAAAAACAGAACAATAATAAAAGGAATAAATATTTTTAGTCTATTTATCCAGATTATCTTTTTTGTATATCTCATGTTTTATGGCTTAAACTAAACTTATATTTAATCACAAACTACGTAATGCAAGTATTCAAACGTCTTATTATTTTTAAAATTTCTATTTTCTGATTTATCCGCTTTAAACCTACTATATTCTTTCTTAAAAAATCCATACCTACCACGCAAGCTCATTATTTCTTTAATGTCATTTAAAGACATCAGTCCTTCGTTATTGTAACTTAAAAAAATATATTTTGCTTTTAATTTTAAAATTAAATCTTTAAACGAATTCTTTACGTTCGTTTTAGAACAATAGGATGATTTAATATTTTGATATTCGCGTAAGCCTGTCTTTCCGTGAATTTTTGGGTTGTCGTATTTTGCAATGGTTTCCAATAAATGATAATTCGTTGCGTATTGACGGTGATTATATGGCGGATCCAAATAAATAACATCGCCAGAAATTTTTTCCGCCAATTTATTTATATCTTCGTTATAAACATCGTGATCCTGATCATTAATTATCAACTCAGCCGGTTTTAAAACAAGATCTTTTTGAGCACTTGTTTTTAATTTTTTTAAAAATGCGCCATAGACGGATGCCGTATTAGCATATTTATCTATTGATCCAATCAAACTGGCCAACAAAAAGTAATATTCGTTATCGGTTAATAACTTTTCTTTTTTCCAATATTCAATTTTTTGGCGAATCGTGTCACAACGCATTCCATTTTTATCAGAAAAATATTGACGCGTTTCTTTTTTATTTTTTGTTCCACCAAAACAATAATTTTTATAAATAAATCCGTTTTTCCCTTTTAAATTTGACAAAAGATCACAAACAAAACTTTTTCGGTCGTCAACCTTAACCCCTTTTAAGTCAGGGATTTCTTTTAGAAGTTTTAAAAATTTTAAAGGTTTATGATTTCCAATATAGTGCCTGTTCAAAACATAGCTATAATATTGAATATCGTTAGCAATTATTTTTTTTCCCTTTCTTTTAAAATAACTTCCGACCATTCCCGTTCCAGCAAAAAGATCACAAAAAGTAACAAAATTTTTACCAACTACTGTGGTAATTGAATCATCCAAAAAGTCTAACAGTGATAATTTACTACCAATATAATTCATTTTTTATTCTTTTTCTTCTGGATATAATTTTTTAAAAACTTGATCTACAGCCTCATTTGCCGATAATTCACTTATCTTCCTTACAATAACTTTTCTATACTCAACAGGATCGTATTGATAACACCCCTTACATCCCAGTTCCTCGGAATAATTTTCATCACCTATGTAAAAATCATATGGGTTACCTTTAATATTTTTTGCCTTCCATCGCTTGTTGGTTTCCTTACAATTTTTACAAATTTGCCTTTTAATGTCATTTGCCGCTTTTGAAAGGGGTTGAAAATCAGTTAAATTTTGTTCGGTTAAATTTGAAAGCCTATGGTCATTCTTTCTGCCATCTTTGTGATCAATTTCTATCTTTGTATTTTCGGACTTACCACTAACACCAAGCATTACGCAATTTTGTATCTTATAAAAATCTTTTATGTCTTTTCTAATGTTCTGATTTAAAATTTTTTTGTTATTGAATCCAAACAACCGAACCCTGTTCATAGAATTTCCGTTTGTTATACTTTTATCAAATTGAATGATATATTCTTTTGCTAGGCCAGAATTTGCTCGACACCAACTTCCACCGTTTCCAAGTTTAAGTTTTTTGTATTTATTAACGAATTCTGATACCGAAACCCAACGACTTATGCCTTGTTTGTTGGGTGTCGCTAGTTCCAAAAACAATTCCTTTAATTCCTTTTTTGACATATTAAAATTTATTTTTGAAAATTAAGATATATTCGTGTTTAAAAATGTAATAATCGCTTGAAAGCGCCCGATAACGCCAAATTCCCTCTTTGTTTTGTTTAGCACGGTTACCTTCCATATTCTTAACTATTATACTCTTTAAAGTCAAACCTAGCTTTTGGGCTTCATTTAAACAATAAAACCCCAAAGGAATCCATTTCCCTTGAGTGTATTTGTCTCCTATTACTATCGCTAGATATTGATCTTTTTCAAGAATTTCTATTGTATTACGCAGAACTAGAGAAAATTTTTCTAAGAATTCCTTTAAAGACCCCGCGTTAGATAAATCTTCTTTTTTATCGCTAAATTTAATTATATCAGCATAAGGTGGGTGAAGTATAGCTAGTTGAACATTCGTTTTTTCCTTTGTCTTTAAAAAATCCTTTATCCTATCTACTGTCCCAGTATGAGCGCTGTCGGCAACCAAAAGACCAGAAAAATAATTTTTATTATCAACTTTGTCTTTTATGTATTTTATAAGCTCGGGTTGAATATCAACACCGATAAAATTACGCCCTAAGTTTTCTGCTTCAAACGCCGTAGTTCCGCTTCCAACAAACGGGTCAAAAACAATATCATCCTTTTTTGTATATCTTAAAATTAACTGCCTCGGCACTTGCGGAACAAAATTTCCATGGTAAAAACCGCTATGTTTTCCAGATTTATCCCTTTCGTTTATAAGCCAAAGACTATCAGTCAAAACTTCTGATTCTTTCCATTCATCTAAATTTAAATCATTGAAAATTGGCATGATTTGAATTGTATTTTACTAAATTTTTCTTGATTTGATAAGAGCTAAAGAAAAATCGGCACACGGATCGGATACCGACTTTCTAATCGTAGCGTATCTTTATTTTATTTGGATTAAAATGGACATCCAACGGTGTAAAAAGCATCCCTAAAAGTTAAACTTCGTGACAATTCTACCCCCTTTAAACTTAACCCCATCCGCCACCAACCTCTTCTTCTGCCCCTTCGCCCCGCCAAACTTATATCCCTTCGCCAATCTCCCATCCGCCCGCACGACTTTGTAGCACGGAATTTCATCCGACCTCTCATTCTGCCGCAATATCCATCCGACATTCCTTGGATTAGCTATTCCAAACTTTTTCACGATCATTCCATAACTCACCACCTTCCCCTTGGGGAGGGATTTTAAAAATTTGAAAACAGAAAAAACCAAAATCTTAAATTTATTAATTTGGTACATCAAAAAAATTTTCAAATATTAGACCTGACCCCGTTTATAATATTAATTTATTCTGATTCTGTGTTCTTTTAAGAAATCTAGAACTAAAGAACTTTTTATTACAACCGCATTTTCTACAATTATTTTTCTTCCACCCACCCCTTCGCTTACTCGAGGAGAGGTAACAGACCCCTGAATCCCTAACACCATTCCTCCTGTATTAAAAACGGGGCCGCCGCTCATACCAAAAAGACCAATATCCCTAACTAGAAAACCATCATGAGTTCTGTTTTTACCTTGACCATTATCTGATAGCGATTTCGTATAATCTAAAACAAATGAAGGTTGAAAATATCTTCTTACTCCATTCAACACAATTCCGCCTTGTGAATTTTTAGTAATTTGAGCGAGGGGGTATCCACCGATACACACAGTTCGTCCGATATCAGGGATTGTTTTTGAAAGGCTCACAAAATCGGGTGTATTCTTTTTAATTTTCCCAATGAAAATGTCATTATCATCATCTCTCGCCATCTCTTCAATTTCAATATGTGGTTGCTCGATGTTTTCTGGAAGTTTGCCAAAATAATAAAATTTTGTTTTATCTATTTTATTATCAAAAACATGAGCGACAGATATAAAATTTCCATTAGAACTTATAAAAAAACCAGTTCCGACAACATTTATTCTAATTTGATTTTGCTCTATCTGATCTACCCTAAAAATAGGAAACATCGCCTTCTTAATATTTTTAATAGAAAATGCGAACATATTATATGTGTCGTGTTTTTATTATGTGGATAATTTAATTCATTTTCGGGAAATTTTCGGGTATATGCTATAATATGTATAAAGTATAATCCTTCGGCAAATCCAGTCAACAATGACACCAACGCTCACCAAAAAACAAAAAAAGGTTTTTGACTTTATCAGCTCCTACCAAGATAAACACGGCATCTCCCCTACTATAGAAGAAATGGGGCGGCATTTTAGGCGCGCGGTGGGGACGATTCACGAACACATCTCTATTCTTGTTGCTAAAGGATTTATCAAAAAAAATAATTCCGCCCGCGGCATTCAAATAAACACCAAAGACAAACTCGTCAAAATACCGCTTATGGGAACAGTCGCTGCCGGGTGGCCCATTGGGGTAATCCAAGAAAAAGAAACGAATGTCATTTCTAATAGCAAAATTCTTGACGAGATATTAAAGCCAAAAGATGTTAAGCGAAGTCGCGATTTGCCTTTAAACCAAATTATTTTAAACGACGCTGTCGCCGAACTGCGCAAACTCCCTAGCGAAAGTTGTGACGTCATTATTATTGATCCGCCTTACAACATTGGCAAAGATTTTGGTAACAATCTTGATAAACGAGAGTTGGATGAATATGTTCGTTGGTCCAAAAGCTGGATTAACGAAGCAATCCGAATTTTAAAACCGACTGGCACGATGTTTATTTACGGCTTTAGTGAAATTCTGGCGCACCTTTCTGTTGAAATTCCTATTAACAAGCGCTGGCTTATTTGGCACTACACAAATAAAAACGTTGCGTCGTTAAATTTTTGGCAACGAAGCCACGAATCTATAATCTGCGCTTGGAAAAACAAGCCGCTCTTTAATCGCGACGAAGTGCGCGAGCCATACACCGAAGGCTTTTTAAACGGTGCCGCCGGAAAAGTCCGCAAGGGAACGGTTGGCCGATACAGCAAGAATGGCCAAGAAACAATAACCTGGGACAGGGTGAGCACGCCTCGGTAGTGAACGTTCGAATCCGGGGCCGCGGCAAGGGCTATGCCGCAGGCGATATTTTGCAATTCAAACCGGGCGGTGCGGCGGGTAAAGTGGCCGCCGTGGGTCCCGCAGGCGGAATACTCGCCATTCGCCTGATCGCCGGCGGTGATGGTTATGCGCCATTGACGCCGGTTACGGTGAAATCCGCTAGAGGCTCTGGCGCCAATCTTGTGGCCATGACGGATCGGTTTTTCTGTCACGGCCTTACAGCAGCAAGTGGGTCGCCAAGTTTGCCAGGGATTCCCTGCTGTACTGGAAGTGCATGGGCTCACGCCGGGACGGGCGCACCGACGCGCAATACAACAACGATATTGATTTCGGCGCTGCACATCCATCGGGGGCGACTCCTGCAGAGTGCGGGGTGATCGGGCGCTGGATTGACACTGGAATACAGAACTAACGAAACATTGGAGTTGAGTAATGGAAGAGTATGACGTCTGCGTAATCGGCGCCGGATTTGGCGGCGCCTCTGTGGCGGCGCTGCTGGCGAAAAGCGGCAAGAAAGTCGCGCTGCTGGAGAAAACCGCGCGCGCCGGCGGTAAAACCCAGACCACGGAGCGCAAGGGCTATCGCTTCGAGATGTTCGGCGCCGTGGGCATTCCCGCCTACAATTCCCGCTTTCACGAACTGGTGGACACGCTGGGCATCGCCGAGCGCACGCCGTTTGTCGTGCCCGAGGGTAACGCCGCGTCGATGCGCTACCTGAACAGGGACGGCCAGTGGAAGGTCAGTTACAACCCGCTGATGGCGACCGGCTCGGAGCAGGAAATGACGACCATGAAGGAGACCTTCGGGGTGACCGATGCGGAGCTGGAAGCGCTTGGGCGCGTTTTACGGCGAGATTCTCAGTTTGGGCGACGCGGACATCAACGCGCTGGATGACACCGGCGCCTACGCCTGGATGGCGCGCTTCAACCTGGCCACGCCGCTGGTGAGCCAGATCTGCATGAACCTGAACACGCTGTTCGTGGTCGCGGTGGACCGGCTGCCGGCGTCGGAAATGATTTTCGCGCTGCGCGACCAGGTGCTCGGCGGCGCCGGCCGTTACCATATCGGCGGCTACGGCCGCGTGGCCGAAGTGTGCGCGGACTATGTGGTGGAACACGGCGGCCTGTACCTGACCAAGACCCGCGTGCAGAAAATCCTGGTGGAGGACGGTCGCGCCGTCGGCGTGCGGGTCGACGGGCGCGACATTCGCGCGCGCGCCGTGATTTCCAATGCCGGCATCCAGCCGACGGTGCTGCAACTGGCGGGCGCCGAACATTTTCCCGCAGAGTATGTCGCGCGCGTCACCGCGCTGGAGCCGAGCTGGGCGATCTGCGGTTTCCGCTATGTGCTGGACAAGCGCATTTTCGATGCCGCCCTGATTCCGGTGTTTTCCGACGAAAGCTGGCTGAACGAGCAGCGCTACCAGGACATGCTGCAGCGGCAAGTGGCCCAACGTGCCGCTGATCGCCATCGATGTGCCGTCGGAGTTCGATCCGGGCCTGTCGGATATTCCCGGCCACCAACTGGCGAACTGCCAGGTGTTCATGCCGGCGGACACCGAGTCGGCGCTGGTGGATGAGGCGATCGCGCGCTGCGAGGCGGTGATCGACGAGCTGTGGCCAGAGCTGAAGAACCACATCGTGCGCAAGGAGCCCTACGGCGCGAAACAGATTTCCAGCATGAGCCGCGACGTGGCGGTACCGGGCTGCGGCGGCGAGGCCGTGGGCATCGCGCAGGTGGTGGGGCAGTGCGGCAGCAGCAAACCGGATGCGCGCACACCGCTGCCCGGCCTGTACATCGTCGGTTGCGACGCCGGTGGGCGCGGCGCCGGCACGCACCAGGCGGTGGATTCGGGCTTCAATGTGGCGGCGATGGTGGAGCAGGATCTGGCCTGATGCAGAGCGAGTTCCAGTACCAGTTGTAATAATCAACCTCTGATCATCCGGTTCCAACAGGGCTGACGACGCACACTCTGGCAGCTATTTTTCAGTACCCACTTGCGTGTTCCGGCAGTTATTCTTGTCCTTGGTCATAGCGTCTTTTATAGCTTGAACCCATTCGCGGCGTTTACGTTCGGTGAGCTTCTGTTCACGCATATACTCATCTACTACATTCTGGTTCGCGCGGTTGACAAAGACATTTAGTACAGGGTCATGAGTTCTTTGCATCTCGCCTTCCAGTGCAGATTGAAGGTCCTTAATTTCCTTTTTATATGAAGGATCAGCGATTAAATTGACAAGGCAATTAGGGTCATTCTGGATATCGTAAAACTCTTCAATGACGCGATGTTGTAACAATCTCATCCTTTGGGCAAGTTTCTCATCCTCCTTGGCAAGCTCCACCATTCGCTTGTAAGTGTTGGTGTTGAAGGATGCAGACTCCATGCCTCGCTTGCTGCCGCCGCCTGAACCGTCGGCAAGATCGAGTTGCCGCTGTAGTCGAAGACCAGCTTGCCACTGACGACGTCGGCGCCCCCGCCCAGCGTGAGCACCGGCCCCCGCACCGACGCCCAACTCCAAGACACCGCCGTTGACCGTCGTCAGCCCCGTGTAGGAGTTGGCGCCACTGAGGATGAGCGTGCCGAGGCCGAGCTTGGTCACTCCGCCGTCGCGATTGCTGCCGCCATGCGCCAGAACCACGCCGATGCCCGCATTGCAACCGTTCGTGTCGAGGCGGGCGCCGCCCTCCTTGATTTGGACGTTGCCGCTTTCGTTGCTCGTTATCCACGCGTTATTGGTCGCGAGGGCCTTGAGGGTACCGCAGTCGATAGTGACGCTAGCGCCGGAACTGGACATACGACTGCTCGTGCGAGGACGGTGCCGCCGCTAATGATGTTCAGTGTCCCGCGGCCACCGTTGCCGACAGAGAGATCGCCGCTGTTGCTCCATGTTGAACCGCTTCCGTCACCGTCGCCGTGCCGCTGCCCCCGGAAACGTAGCCGAGGTAGCCAACGCTGTTGCTGACGCTGCCGCCGCTAGTGATGGTCAGCACCCCGCTGCCGCTGGAGCCGACAACGAGGTAGCTGCTGTTGCTCCACGTTGATCCGCTTCCCGTCACCGTCGCTGTGCCGCTCGCTCTAGCATTGCAGCCGATGTAGCCGGAGTTGCTCGTGACGCTGCCGCCATTGCTGATGTTCAGCGCCCGCTGCTGCCACCGGAGGTGGCATAACCGTAGCCGATATCGAGGTCGGCGCTGTTGTGGAGGTTGCCGCCGTTGGTGACATTCAGCGTCCCGGTGCCGTAGGAGCCGACATAGAAGGTGCTGCTGTTGTTCCACGTCGAACCGCTTCCCGTCACCGTCGCCGTGCCGCTGCACCCCATAGCTGCGGCCGATGTCGCCGTACTGCGAGTACACCGTGGCCCCGTTCTGAATCGTCAACGAGCCATTGCCGTTGTAGCCTGCGCCAAGGCTGCCATTGCCGCTTGTGGCCCGCAAGTCCACTGTCATGGTGCCCGCCGCGCCGAACGCAACCGTGGTCATTCCCGTGCCGTCGAATGTCAAACTCCCGTCGCTCACCATCCCGCGGGTGTTTAGGACGCCGGTGCCCGTCAGGTCGCTTGCCCGCGCGTACAACGACTTGGTCGTCAGCGTCCCGCCCCCGGCGCCGAAGGCAATCAACCCGGCGGAACCCGTGGTCCACGCAACGTAGGTCCCGACACCGACTGAGACGCTGCCGCCGCCCGCGAGGTTCAGCGTCCCGCTGCCGCCGTAGGCGCCCTGAAAGTCACTGCCGCCGATATAGAGGTTGCTGCCGTTGCTCCACGTCGAACCGCTTCCCGTTACTGTCGCCGTGCCGCCCC